>NZ_VLKK01000004.1 GCF_007830065.1 Sphingobium wenxiniae
CTCTGGCAAGCGCGGAGTTTACCACCTTGCGCCTGCGGCTGCTCAAGGTCGCTGCGCGCGTCGTAGAAAGTGCTAGCCGCATCCGCATTGCCTTCGCTTCCGCCTGTCCGGATGCCGACCTGTTCCGCGCCCTCGTTCTCCGGCTGAAGCCTGCGCCGACGTAGCCCATGCGGCAGCGCCGCAGAACTCCGAGCCCAGCCCTTCAACCCGAAAAGCCCATCAATCCGAATGCGGTGAAACAAACGCCAGCGATGCCGGTCGTCCGCGCAATACAGCCAGCCGCAGCAAATGCCCAGAGCGGACCCGAAACCGAGCGTCGTGAATAAGAGAGGTTAGGGAATGCATATTGACAAACCCGCGGTCTTGCTGCGGCCGGGTCGTGCACCAAGAAGAGGGATGCAGAAAGAGGGCCTGCGCACCATCCGCTTTCCACCCCATAACCGCTCTCTAAAAACGAAGGCAGGCTCCATTCCGCCCGGAAAGGAGCCTGCCTTCTCGCGAAAGGTTCAGGACCGCACGTCGGCTTCGGTGACGGGCGCGACCTTGATTTCCACGCGGCGGTTGGACGCCTTGCCTTCCTCGGTCGTGTTCGACGCGATGGGCTGCGTCTCGCCGAAGCCGCGCGTCGCGATGCGGGCGGACTGGACGCCGTGGGATGTGAGATAGTCGGCGACCGACCGGGCGCGCCGTTCGGACAGGCCCTGATTATAGCTGTCGCTGCCGTCGCTATCGGTGTGGCCGTATACGTCGATATAGGTCTTGGGATATTGCGCCAGCACGGACGCCACATCGTTCAGCGTCGGCTGGAACTGCGGCTGCACGGCGGCGCTGTCGAAGCCGAAGGTGATGCCCGAGGGCATCCGCAGCAGCAGATTGTCGCCGTCGCGGATCACGTCCACGCCCGTGCCCGCGGTCTGCTCGCGCAGCTTGCGTTCCTGCGCATCCATATAGGCGCCGATCCCCGCACCGGCGACGGCGCCGATCCCCGCGCCCAGGATCTTTTCCGTGCGGTCATGCCGCCCGCCGACCAGATCGCCCAGCAGATAGCCGCCCAGCGCGCCGCCGACGCCGCCGATCGCGGCCTTCGAAATCTGGCGGTTGCCGGTTTCCGGGTCGGTGGTGCAGGCGGCGGTCGCCAGCATGGCGGCAAGGCCCGCGGCGCTCATGATGCGGTAGGAAAGCTTCATCGGTCCTGATCCCTTGTCTTTATGCGTCCCTGGAGACGACAGGTGTGAAATCGTCGAAAGCGGAACTTGTTCCACTATCGAACTGAACCGACACTGATGGGACTGTTGTGGAAATGAAAGAATATTCGTTATAGGGGGATATCGACCGCCATGGCCATGCTTTCCCCTCATTCGCTGTCGCCCTTTCCCTGGGTCGATCTTGTCATCATCCTCGCGCTGGTGGCGCTGAACGGCGTGTTCGCCATGTCGGAACTGGCCATCGTGTCGTCGCGCAAGCCGCGGCTTCAGGCGATGGAGAAGGCGGGACGGCGCGGGGCGCGGTCGGCGCTGACGCTGGCGAGCGATCCGGGCAAGTTCCTGTCCACCGTGCAGATCGGCATCACCCTGATCGGCATCGTCGCGGGCGCCTATTCCGGGGCGAGCCTGGGCGGGCCGGTGGGCGAGCGGCTGCGGCTGCTGGGGCTGTCGCCCCATCTGGCGGCGAATCTGGGCTTTGCGCTGGTGATCGGCCTCACCACCTATGCCTCGCTGATCGTCGGGGAGCTGGTGCCCAAGCAGTTCGCGCTGCGCCGGCCCGAAGCCATCGCGGTGGTGGTCGCCAAGCCGATGATGTGGCTGGCGCGGCTGACCGCGCCGGTCGTGTGGGTGCTGGACGGGTCGAGCGCGCTGATCTTCCGCCTGCTGGGCATGACCCGCGAGTCCGAGGATCATGTGACGGCGGAGGAACTGCACCTGATCGTCGCCGAAGCCAGCCGGTCCGGGGTGATCGAGGAAAGCGAGCGCGCGATCATCTCCGGCGTGGTGCGGCTGGCCGACCGGCCGGTGCGGGAGGTGATGACGCAGCGCATGGACGTCGACTGGATCGACATCGGCGCGGACGAGGCGACGATTCGCGCCCGGCTGCTGGAAACGCCGCATACCCGCCTGCCGGTGGGGCGCGGATCGGTGGAGGACATCGTCGGCATCGTGCAGGCGCGCGACATCATGACCGCGCTGTTCCGGGGAGAGGCGCTGGACCTGGAGGCGCTGATCCGCAAGGCGGAGGTCGTGCCGGATCAGGTGGATGCGATGGACGCGCTGGAAGTGCTGCGCCGCGCCGACGTGCCGATGGTCATGGTGCATGACGAATATGGCCATTTCGAAGGGATCGTGACGCCCGCCGACCTGCTGTCGGCCATTGCGGGGCATTTCGCTTCGGACCGGGACACGGACGAGGAGCCGGACCTGGTGGAGCGCGAGGACGGCAGCCTGCTGGTGTCGGGACAGATGCCGATGGACCAGCTTGCGGATCGGATCGGCATCGACCTGCCGGAGAACCGGGACTATGCGACGGTCGCGGGCCATGCCCTGTGGCTGCTCAAGCGGTTGCCCGAAGTGGGCGATCATGTCGACGATCAGGGCTGGCGTTTCGAGATCGTCGACATGGACGGGCGCAAGATCGACAAGCTGCTGATCGCGGAGCGATGACGCCGCCTTCCGACGGTCCGGCGCTGGACGCCGTGGCGGAGATGCTGGCGCGCGATCTGGCGGGTGCGCCCGGCGGGCTGTTCGTGCTGGGCCTCTGCGGCGCGCAGGGGAGCGGCAAGTCGACGCTGGCGGCGGCGCTCAAGGAACGGATGGAACGGAGCGGCGCGGCGAGCGCGGTGCTGTCCATCGACGATCTCTACCTGCGCCGGGCCGAGCGGGCGGAGTTGGCGCGGACGGTCCATCCGCTGCTGCGGACGCGGGGCGTGCCGGGCACGCATGATGTTGCGCTGGGCCTGGAGGCGATCGCCGCGCTGGAGCGGGGCGAGGCGGCGGCCCTGCCGCGCTTCGACAAGGCGGCGGACGATCGCGCGGACGAAGCCGATTGGAGCCGGGCGGCGGCGGGGACGCGGCTGCTGATCCTGGAAGGATGGTGCGTCGGCGCGCGGCCGCAGGCGGAGGCGGCGCTGACGGAACCTGTCAACGCGCTGGAGCGTGCGGACGATGCGGACGGCGTGTGGCGGGGCTTCGCGAACGCGGCGCTTGGCGGGGCGTATCAGCGGCTGTTCGCGCGGCTCGACCGGCTGGTGCTGCTGGCCGCGCCGGGTTTCGAGGTGGTGCGGCGCTGGCGGACGCAGCAGGAAGAGGCATTGCGCGCGCGCGTGGGCGCGAACGGCGCCGGCGTGATGACCGATGCCCAGATCGCGCGCTTCATCCAGCATTATGAGCGGCTGACGCGGCATATCCTGACCGAAATGCCGGATCGCGCAGACCTGACGATCCGTTTGGGGGAGGACCGGGCGGTGCGGGGAATCCGCGCGCTGGATTGATCCCATCCGGTTGAGGGGGTGGGGCATGTGCCCGCGGGGCCTCACCCGTTCCTGAAGGATTCGCGTGGAGGAGGGGGCAACCTCGCTCCCCTCCCGCCTGCGGGAGGGAGGGCCAGCGCGACGTCTGCTATTAACCCCCTTCTGTTGCTATTAGTCCCCCTTCCGTCATGCCAGCGACCCCCGGTCCTACTCTTCCGTCCGGAACAGCACCGTTTCGCCCACCAGCAGGAACAGCAGGAACGGCGCCCATGCCGCCAGAAACGGCGGATAGGCGCCCAGACTGCCCATGGCGAGCGAGAAATTATCCGCCACGAAATAGGCGAAGCCCAGAGCCATGCCCAGCACGGCTCGCACGAAAAGCTGGCCCGACCGCGCCAGCCCGAACGCCGCGACGGAACCCAGGATGGGCATCAGGATCGCGGAGAGCGGCCCCGACAGCTTGTGCCACAGGCTCCCCGCCAGTTCGGACGTCGGCCGTCCGGCGTCATGCAGATCGGCGATGGCGGAGCGCAATTCGCCAAAGGTCAGCGCGTCGGGATCGACCTTCGCCAGGGTGAACTGCTCCGGACGGATGTCGCGGCCGAAATGGACCGTGCCCAGATCCCGCACCGTGCCGCGCGTCACGTCGAACTGCTGTGCGTCTTCCAGCACCCAATCCCGGGCGCGGGCGTCATAATGGCCTCTGGGCGCGCGCACGATGGTTGTCAGGCTGTTGTTGACGCGATTGTAGATATGGACTTTCCGCAACTGCGTCGCCGTGCCCCGGCCCGCAACGATGGTGGCGTTGACGAGATTGTTGCCGTCCAGCACCCAGGGATTGACCTTGACCCCGCTATCCTGCGGGATCGGGCCGTAATCGACCGCCTGCCAGGCGCTGAGCGCGGCTGTCGAGCGCGCCACGACCCGCTCGTTGAAGGCATAGCTGATGAGGGCCACGCCCAGCGCCGAAGCGATGAGCGGCGCCAATATCTGATGCGCGGACAGCCCCGCCGCCTTCATCGAGATGATCTCGCTGTTCTGGTTGAGCGTCGCCAGCATGATGAGCGTGCCCAGCAGCACGGAAAAAGGCAGAAAACGGGCAATGATCTGCGGCGCGCGCAGGCCGACATAATGCCATAATTGCGCGTCGCCATTGCCTGCATAAGCCAGGATGTCGCCCGATTCTCCCAGCAGGTCGAGCATCTGGAGCACCACCACCAGCATCGCCAGCACGGCGAAGGTCCGGGTGAAGAACAGCCGCGCCATGTAGAAGCTGATCTGGCGCGACGGGAAGAAATCGAACATCACGCCGCTCCCTGCGGTTCTTGCGTCGAACTGCCGTTGCGCCGGTTGCCCAGCGGCAGGATGCGGCTCACCTGCTTGCCGATCTTGGCGAAGGCATATTCCAGCGCACCGATCGGCTGGCCGCCGGGGCGATGGGCGACGACATGATACATCCAGAAGATCAGGCCCGCCGTCAGCGCGAACGGCCCCCATAGCGCGATGATCGGATCGACGCGGCCCAGCGCGCCGACGCTTTCGCCATATTGATTGATCTTGTGATAAGTCACGATGAACACGATGGAGAGGAACACGCCGAGCGCCGACGTGGAGCGCTTGGGCGGGATGGCGAAGGCCAGCGCTGCCAGCGGCAGCAGCATCATCATCACCACCTCCACCATGCGGAAATGGAAATTGGCGCGCACCTCGTCCCGCAACTTTTGCGGCGTGGCGGGGTCGCGCGCAATGGTGACGAGCTCGGGCAGCGTCTTTTCCCGGTCCACGTCGCGGCCCCGGAAACTTTCTATCTGCGGCAGGTCGATGGGCAGGTCGTGGCTGGAGAAGGAGAGGATGCGGGGCGTCTTGTATTTGGGCGCGTTGTTCACCAGCACGCCGTCGCGCAAACGGAAGATGATGGTGTCCGGATCGTCCGTCGCCAGAAAGCTGCCTTGCGCCGCCGTGACGGCAAGCGACTGGCCGTTCCGGCCTTCCGCGCGCACGAAAATGCCCTGAAGATTGCGCCCCTCGTCCAGGCTGCGCTCGATCCGCATGGTCATGCGCTTGCCCAGGCTGGTGAACTCGCCGACCTTGATCGACGCACCCAGCGCGCCCGATCGCAGTTCGAAACGCAGCGCTTCATAGGCATGGCGGGACAGCGGCTGAACGAAACCGACAATGCCCAGATTGAGGAGCGCCATGGCGATCGCGAATATATAGGGCACCCGCAAGAGCCGCCCATAGGACAGGCCCACCGCCCGCATCACGTCCAGCTCCGACGTCTGCGCCAGTTTGCGGAAGGCGAGCAATATGCCCAGCATCAGCCCGATCGGAATGCCGAGCGAGAGATATTCGGGCAGCATATTGGCCAGCATCCGCCAGACGACGCTGACCGGTCCGCCCTCGGCCGCGACGAAGTCGAACAGGCTCAGCATCTTGTCCAGCACCAGCAGCATGGCGGCGATCACCAGCGTGCCCAGCATGGGCAAGGCGATCAGGCGGGCGAGATATCGATCGATGGCGGTCAGCATTTCAATATGTCGTCGTCCCATCACCATGTTTTGGCCGCAAAGCCGGACCATATCCGATTCCACGGAAAAAGCGGGGCGAACAGGGGCCGCCGTCCGATCCGTTCGGGCGGCTATAGCTTCCAGGAGTGCAATGGTCATGTTGAAAGTTGTTGCGGGCCTGATGTCGATGGGGGCCTTGTTCGCCGCCTCCCCGGCTCTGGCCCAGCATCGCGAGATCGGCAACGACATGGATCTGTGCGCCGCATCGGCCAAGGGGCCGGCGGTGCTGGTGGACGTGCGCGGTTTCGCTGCCTCGACGGGCAGCGTGCGGCTTCAGTCCTATCCCGCCACGCGAGGCGCCTGGCTGGCCAAGGGCGCCTGGCTCAACCGCATCGAGACGGCGGCAAGGCCCAACAACGGCGCCATGCGTTTCTGTATGCCGGTGCCGGAGCCGGGCAAATATGGCATCGCCGTCCGGCACGACCGCGACGGGAACGGAAAGACCGACATTTCCCGCGATGGCGGCGGCTTTTCCAACAATCCCGGCATCAGCATCTTCAACCTGGGCAAGCCTTCGGTCGACAAGGTGGCATTCCATGTCGGACCGGGCGTGACCCGGATCACGATCAACCTCAAATATATGTGACGATATAATCATGGTCCGCGTTGCGCTCCTGTCCAATCCCAAATCCACGGGCAACCGGGAAACCCTGCCGCGCGTGCGGAGCTATTGCGCTAGCAATCCCGACATCTTCCATTATGAAGTGGAGCATGTCGACCAGATCGGCCGCGCACTCCAGACCTTCGCCCGCGTCGATCCGGCCGTCATCGTCATTAACGGCGGCGACGGCACGGTGCAGGCGGCGTTGACGGAACTCTACCAGGGGGAGCATTTCCAGGGCCGCGTGCCGCCCATCGCCGTGCTCCCCAATGGCAAGACCAACCTGATAGCGCTGGACCTGGGCATCCATGGCGATCCCATCAAGGCGTTGGAAAAGATCGTGAAGATCGCCAAATCGGACGTCAGCGACCATGTCGTCGCGCGCGAGCTGATCGCGCTGTCGGACGGGCGGGCCGAAACGCGGCCGGTGCTGGGGATGTTCCTGGGCGGCGCGGGCCTCGCGGATTCGATCCTCTATTGCCGCAACCAGATCTATCCGCTGGGCCTTTCCAACGGGATCAGCCATGGGCTGACGGCCATTGCGGTGCTGTTTTCCCTGCTGTTCGGCATCCGCGCGCGTTTCCTGCCGCCGTCGAGCCGCCCGGTCCGCATCTCGCTGATCCGCGACGGCGAGCTGGCGGGGCGCTTTTCCGTGCTGATCGTCACCACGCTGGAAAGGCTGCTGCTGGGCACGCGCCCCGGCGAAAGCCAGCGCGGCAACATGAAGCTGATGGCCGTGGACCAGAGCTTCCCGGCATTGCTCCGCCTGGGCTGGGCCAGCCTGTTCCGCCGCATGGGCAAGACGAAGATGCAGGGCATCCATCTGGAGCAGGGCGACACCATCCGCATCGAAGGGGACCACAGCAGCGTCATCCTGGACGGCGAGCTGTTCGAAGCGTCGGAAGGTCATCCCATCGTCCTGCGCTCGACCCAGCCGGTGCCGTTCCTGCGGCTGGCGGCTTGAACGCCTTCGTCGACACGCGATGAATGGCGGTTCGTGGGTGGGAAGCGGATCTCCCTTCTTAGGGCACGGCCAAGCTCAAGGGAGATCCCAGCGTCGGCTTACGCCGCCCTCGGGGCGCCGGGATGACGGATGTTGAATGGCTGACAATGGCCGAAACCGTTTCCGCAAATACAATAAACCCTCTTTCCCATCCCTCCGCCTTCCTCCTATGCTGTCCGCCTCAGCAATGGAGTTTCATTCATGCGTCATGTGCTGGCGGCCGTTCTGGCCGCGGTGAGCCTGCCTTCCATCGCCGGCGCCCAGACAGCGGCTCCGCCTGCCTCCGCCCCCGCGCCCCGGCAGAGCGAGATCGGCGCGGCCATTGTGGGCGACATGGACGGCCTCATGGCGCTTTATCGCGACCTCCATGCCAATCCCGAACTGTCGGGGCAGGAAGTCAACACCGCCGGCAAACTTGCCAGACGGCTCAGGGCGATGAAGTTCGACGTCACCGAGAAGGTGGGCGGAACGGGCGTCGTCGCGGTGATGAAGAACGGCTCCGGCCCCGTGCTGCTGATCCGCGCGGACATGGACGGCCTGCCCGTCACGGAGCAGACCGGGCTTGCCTTCGCTTCCAAAGTGCGCGCCAAGACGGCGGAGGGGGTGGACACAGGGGTCATGCACGCCTGCGGCCATGACACGCACATGACCGCCTTTATCGAAACGGCGAAGCTCCTTTCCGCCCGCAAGGACCAATGGAAGGGCACGCTGGTCATGATCCTCCAGCCCGCCGAGGAAACCGGCAAGGGCGCGCGGGCGATGCTGGAGGACGGCCTCTACAACCGCTTCCCGCGCCCGACCCATGCCATCGCCTTCCACGACGCCGCCAATCTGGAGGCGGGCAAGATCGGCTATACGCCCGGCTATGCGCTCGCCAATGTGGACAGCGTCGACATCGTGGTGAAGGGCGTGGGCGGCCACGGCGCCTATCCGCAGGCGACGAAGGACCCCATCGTGCTGGGCGCGCGCATCGTCACCACGCTGCAAACGCTGGTGAGCCGCGAGCAGGACCCGCAGGACCCCGCCGTCGTCACGGTCGGCAGCTTTCAGGCCGGGACCAAGCACAATATCATTCCCGACGAGGCGAAACTGCAACTGACCGTCCGCAGCTATTCCGACGAGACGCGGGCGAAGCTCATCAAGGGGATCGAGCGGATCGCGCGCGGCGAAGCGATCGCGGCGGGCATTCCCGACGATCGGATGCCGGCGGTGTCGGTGCAGGATGAATTTACGCCCTCCACCTACAACCCGCCCGAATTCGCCGAGAAGATGGCGGCCGTGCTGCGCGGCCATTTCCCGCAAGGGCAGGTGGTGAAGACCCCGGCGGTGATGGGGGGCGAGGATTTCGGCCGCTATTACCGCGCGGACAAGAGCATCGCCAGCTTCATCTTCTGGGTGGGCGGCGTGCCCGCGGACCAGATGGCGAAGGCGGCGGCGGGCCAGCTTTCGCTTCCTTCGCTCCACAGCCCTTTCTGGGCGCCGGAAGCCGACAAGGTTGTCGCCAGCGCCAGCGAGGCGATGACCGTGCTGGCGCTGGATATATTGAAGCGGGATTGAGGGGGAGGGCGCAACCCTCTCCCCTCAGGGGCGAGGATTAAGGGACCGCGTCACGCGGCCGAACAGAACCTGATAGCCGTCATCCCCGCCCTGCGCTTCGAAAGCCGCCATCATCCGCCGCAGATCGCGGGGGCTTAACGGTTTGCGGCCCTCGCTCGGCACCACGGCGCCGATTCCCTTGAGATGCGCGATCAGGCCCTTCGCCCCGCCGCAGGCCAGCGCATAATCCTCGTCAAAGGCGAAAGCGTCGTCGAAACCCGCCAGAATCGCGCGCAAATCCTCCAGATCGGGATAATCCGGCACGCCCGCCGCCAGCCCGCACGCTGCGTGCGCCGCGCGCCATCTGGCAAAGCTGCGCCGGCCCATGGTGGAGAAGATCAGGCTCCCTCCCGGCCGCAACAGTCCGGCCAGCCGCTCTACCGCCCCCGCCAGATCGTCGAACCATTGGAAGGCGAGGCTGGAGAGGATCAGGTCGAACCATTCCCCCTCGAACGCCGGAAGCTCTCCGTCCATGGTCAGGAACGTCCCCGCGACCAGCCCGCCCGCCGACGCGCGCGCCAGCATCTCCGGCGACAGGTCCGTCGCCACCAGTTCCGCGCCGGGCCAGCGCGCCTGGATGTCGCGCGTCAGGAATCCGGTGCCGCAGCCTATCTCCAGAATACGCGCCACGCCCGCGGGCTTCTGCCGCTGCGCCAGATCGGCGACCAGCGCCGCCGCCCTCCGCTGCGGCCCGGCATGATCGTCGTAGCGCGCCGCCGCCGCGCCGAAGGCATCGCTTATCCGTTGCTTGCGGCCTCTGTTCATGGCTAGTCGCATGGCAGAGCCTTGCCCCCTTTGCCAGCCTCTTTACAAGGACCTGCCGATGACCGCCCCTTCCTCCCGCATCCTGACGATGGACGTGCTGCGCGGCTGCGGCGTCATGGGCATCCTCTGGATGAACGTCACGGCCTTCGCCTTGCCGCAGCCCGCTTATTTCAATCCGGCGGTGTCGGGTCCGGCGTCGGCCGGAGACGTCCTGTTCTGGGCCGTCGGCTTCCTCTTCTTCGACGGCAAGATGCGCGGCCTGTTCGCGCTGCTGTTCGGCGCGTCCATGCTGCTGCTGATCGACCGGGAGGAAATGGCCGGACGCGATGGCCGGCGCGCCCAGATCGTCCGCGCGGGCTGGCTCTTCGCCTTCGGCCTCGCCCATTACCTGCTGCTCTGGTGGGGCGACATATTGATGACCTATGCGCTTGCCGGGTCGGCCGCACTGTTGTTCGTCCGCCGGGAACCGTTGTCGTTGGTCAAATGGGCGTTCCTTTTCTTCCTGCTCCATTTCCTGCTCTGCGCCGCCTTCCTCGCCAGCCTTTATGCCTGGTCCCACGCCGCCGCCGCGCCGGGAGCCGCCGCCGACGTCCGCGCCGGCTTCGCCCAGTTCATCGCGCCCTATTCCGATCCGCACAGCAGCGCGACGCAGGCCGAAATCGCCACCTACCGCAGCGGCTTCGCCGCCATCGTCCGCCATCATCTGGCGGGCTATCCGGGCGAGTGGATATGGTCGTTTCTCTTCACCGCGCTCGAAACATTGGGCTTCATGCTGCTGGGCATGGCGATGCTCAAGGGCGGCTTCCTGACCGGCCGCTGGAGCGCGGAGCAATATTGGCGGACGGCGCGCCATTGCTTCCTGATCGGCCTGCCGCCGATGGCCGCGCTGGCGCTCTGGGTGATATTCAGCCGATTCGCAGTGCTTCCTTCGCTCGGCAGCATGATGGTCTGGTCCTTCCCCTTCCGCATTCCGCTGACGGTCGGATGGGCGGCGCTGATCCTGCGGCTTCTCTCCGGACGGCCGCAGAGCGCCATAACCGCCGCCATCGCCGCCGCCGGGCGTCTGGCGTTCAGCAATTATCTGGGCACGAGCCTTGTCATGACGGCGATCTTCTACGGTTGGGGCCTTGGCCTTTTCGGGCAGGTCCGCCCCGCCGTCCTGCCGCTGTTCGTGCTGGGGGGATGGGCCGTCATGCTGCTCTGGTCGCCGCTGTGGCTGAAGCGATTCGCATCCGGTCCGCTGGAATGGCTCTGGCGCAGCCTTGCGCGGGGGCATCTGCAAAAGATTCGCAGGAACAACTGAAATGCCTATTGCGACCTATTATCATCTGCGCTATCTGATTCGTCAGGAGAGCGGAATATGGTCGTTTGCGTCTGTAATGCCATCCGGGAAAAGGATTTGAAGGAAGCCGTGCGCGACGGTGCGGATACGCCGTGCAGCGCCTATGCCCGCTTCGGCCGCCGTCCCAAGTGCGGCCAGTGCGTATCCTTCGCCCGCACCATCATCGCGGCGGAACGCGCCACCGCATAAAAGCATTGCGAAGCAGGTGCATAAAAACGGTTCCCCCAATCGCGAAGCTGAAGCAATAGCGTCACAAGAAATGGCGGATTTCCGAGGGTTTTCGGCTTAACAAGCCGTCCCTTTCCCCTTATAATGCCCGGCACTTTCCTAACAACCGGAGCATTCCCCCCATGAAGGGCGATCCCAAAGTCATCGATTATTTGAACGAGGTCCTCAAGAACGAGCTGACCGCGATCAATCAATATTTCCTTCATTACCGTATGCTCGATCATTGGGGCATCAAGAAGCTCGCCAAGTTCGAATATGAAGAATCGATCGACGAGATGAAGCACGCCGACAGGGTGGCGGAGCGCATCCTGTTCCTCGACGGCCTGCCCAATTTCCAGCTTCTGGGCCGTCTCAAGATCGGCGAGTCCGTGGAGGAGGTTCTGAAATCCGACCTCGAACTGGAATATGAGGCGCTGCCCCCGCTCAAGGACGGCATCGCCTATTGCGAATCGATCCGCGACTATGTGTCGCGCGACCTGCTGCAATCCATCCTTGAAAGCGAGGAAGAGCATATCGACACGCTGGAAACCCAGTTCGAGATGATCGACCGCATGGGCATCCAGAACTATATCCAGTTGCAGAGCAAGGCCGCGGAAGAATAACGGATCACGCCGTCGCCTACCCGCGCGCCGGATGACGGCTATGGATGACCGCAAATGGCCCCTCGCGGACAGTCCTGCTTCATCGAAACGTAAACCGGAGGGAGGGAGGGGAAACCCCCTCCCTTAAAGTTCCGCGTCCATGAGGTTCGGGAAGAAGTCTTCATGGGCGGCGCGCAGGGCATCGAGCGTCACGCCGGCCACCTTGCCGCCGCCTGTGGTGCCGATGCGGATCGCGCCGGGGATGGCGACGCCTTCGGGCGCGGTGACGAGATAGCGGGCCTGATCCTCGCCGAAGGCGCTCGCGGCGGTGAGCGGTTCGTCAAGCCGCGCGCCGATATTGCCTGCCAGCGCCATTTCCGCGACCGCGACCAGCAGCCCGCCGTCCGCAATATCGTGGACCGCCGTGGCCTTGCCCTCCGCGATCAGCGCGCGGACGATTTCGGCATGGGCGCGTTCGGCGGCGAGGTCGACCTTGGGCGCATCGCCCGCTTCGCGGCCCGCGATTTCGCGCAGCCAGATGGATTGGCCCAGATGCGTGCCCCAGGAACCATCGGCGCCGCCGATCAGCCAGATCGCTTCGCCTTCCGCCTTGAAGGCGATGGTCGCCATCACGTCGATATCCTTGAGCAGCCCGATGCCGCCGATGGCGGGGGTAGGCAGGATGGCGGAGCCGCCGCCGGTTGCCTTGGACTCATTGTAAAGCGACACATTGCCGCTCACGATCGGGAAGTCGAGCGCGCGGCAGGCGTCGCCCATGCCTTCGAGACAGCCGGTGAACTGCGCCATGATCTCCGGCCGCTGCGGATTGGCGAAGTTCAGGCAGTTGGTGACGGCGAGCGGCGTCGCGCCGACCGCGCTCAAATTGCGATGGCATTCGGCGATGGCCTGCTTCCCGCCCTCATAGGGATCGGCATAGCAATAGCGCGGGGTGCAGTCCGTGCTGATCGCGATGCCCTTTTGACTGCCGTGGACGCGCACCACCGCCGCGTCGCCGCCCGGGCGCTGCACCGTGTCGGCGCCGACCATATGGTCATATTGCTCCCAGATCCAGCGGCGCGATGCAATGTCGGGGCTGCCCATCAGCCTCACGAGGTCCGCGCCGATATCGGACGCGGGGATATCGCCCAGCGGCTGGACGCCGGACCATGCCTTATATTCGTCGCGCGGCATGGCCGGGCGGTCATAGAGCGGCGCGTCGTCGGCCAGCGGGGCGAGGGGAATGTCGCACACCGTCTCGCCATGGTGGACCAGCACCATCCGGCCCGTATCGGTGACTTCGCCGATGACCGCGAAGTCCAGTTCCCATTTGCGGAAAATGGCTTCGGCAAAGGCTTCCTTGCCGGGCTGGAGCACCATCAGCATCCGCTCCTGGCTCTCCGACAGCATCATTTCATAGGCCGTCATGCCGGTTTCGCGCTGGGGCACCTTGTCCATGTCGAGCCGGATGCCGACGCCGCCCTTGGACGCCATTTCGACGCTGGAGGAGGTGAGGCCCGCCGCGCCCATATCCTGAATGGCGACGATGGCGTCCGACGCCATGAGTTCGAGGCAGGCTTCGATCAGCAGCTTTTCGGTGAAGGGGTCGCCGACCTGCACGGTGGGACGCTTCGCATCGGCATCATCGCCGAAATCGGCCGAGGCCATGGTCGCGCCGTGGATGCCGTCGCGGCCGGTCTTGGACCCGACATAGACGATGGGATTGCCCACGCCCGACGCCGCCGAATAGAAGATCTTGTCGGTGTCGGCGACGCCCACTGTCATGGCGTTCACAAGGATATTGCCGTCATAGGCGGGGTGGAAGTTCACCTCGCCGCCCACGGTCGGCACGCCCACGCAATTGCCATAGCCGCCGATGCCGCGCACCACGCCGGAAATGAGATGCTTCATCTTCGGGTGGTCGGGCCGCCCGAAGCGCAGCGCGTTCATGTTCGCCACCGGACGCGCGCCCATGGTGAAGACGTCGCGCAATATGCCGCCCACGCCCGTCGCCGCGCCCTGATAAGGCTCGATATAGCTGGGGTGATTGTGGCTCTCCATCTTGAAGATCGCCGCCTGTCCGTCGCCAATATCGACGACGCCCGCATTCTCGCCGGGGCCGCAAATGACCTGCGGGCCTTCGGTGGGCAGCTTCTTCAAATGGATGCGCGAGGATTTATAGGAGCAATGCTCCGACCACATGACCGAGAAGATGCCGAGTTCGGTGAGATTCGGCTCCCGGCCGAGCGCGTTCAGGACGCGATCATATTCTTCCGGGGAAAGCCCGTGTTCGGCGACGATGGCGGGCGTGATCTGGGTGGCGGTGCTGGACATGAGCGCGCCTTTAGCCGCGCGGGCGCGGATAGACAATCCTTGCAGCGTTCAGGGGAGGAAACATGCTATGGATCGTGCGTTGAAAAGGGAGGAGGCCGTCATGGAATGGATGCTGTTGCCGCTGCGCCGCTATGCGAAATTTTCGGGACGGGCGCGGCCGAAGGAATATTGGATGTTCGTGCTGTTCCTGATCCTTGCGGGGATCGTGGTCGGCATCGTCGAAACCATGCTCGGCCTCAATGTGACGCAGCGGTGGGCCGATCATGGTCCATGGTGGATCGATGCGGGCTACCGGACGCAGGCTGGGCCGCTGACGGGGCTGTTCGCGCTCGCGATGTTCCTTCCGCAGCTCGCGGTGGCGGTCAGGCGGCTGCATGATACGGACCGCAGCGGATGGTGGCTGCTGCTGATCTTCCTGCCGCTGATCGGCGGGATCATCCTGCTGGTCTTCTTCATCATGAGCGGAACGCGCGGCCCCAACCGCTTCGGCCCCGATCCGGTCGAGGCGGGCGAACCGGAATTGGCGCGCGGATCGTGACAGCATGAAAAAGGCCGGGCCTCGATGAAAGACCCGGCCTGTTTGCCGTTAGAGGAAATAACTCAGGCCTTGCAGCTCAGCGCGCTCTTGCCCGGCAGGGTGATGGTGACCTGCTTGCCATTGCCTTCGACCTTGTAGCCCGCCCCTTCGAAGGGCTGGCCGGGTTCGGCGGCGATGAGCTTGGTGGGCGCGCCGTCCTTAGCGGTGCGCAAGTTCGCGGTCTTGTCGTCGCTCAGGAAGTCGACGAAAACCAGGCTGTTGTCCTTGCAACGGAACTGGAAGCTGTTCTTCACCGACGGCGGCAATTCCACCGGCGCGGCGTTGGCGAGCTGCGAGGCCATCGGATCGGCGGGGCCGCCCACGACTTCGGGTTCGTCATTGTTGTTGCAGGCCGACAGCAGGGTCAGGGCCGCGACGGCGGCGAGGGGGAGACAATATTTCATAACGGCCCTTCTATGTGCACTTGCAACAACTGACGTCAACGCAAAAATCGCGCTTTGCCCGTTATAATATTGCGAGCCGGCATTACGGAAGCATGACAGGACGCGCAAGCGGGCGATGACGCCATGCGGGCTTGACCGGGCGGACGGTGAAGGCCAATGCAGGGACATGGCCGAAGACAGCATGACGCAGCCGACCGACCCCACCGCGCTTTCCTTCGAAGAGGCGTTGCGCGCGCTTGAAATCATCGTGCGGCGGCTGGAGAGCGGGGATGTGCCGCTGGACGAGTCGATCTCCCTCTACAGCGAGGGGGAAGCGCTGCGGAAGCAGTGCATGGAGCGGTTGCAGTCCGCCGAGGCGCGCATCCGCAAGCTGACGCTCGACGCGAACGGCGCCGTGACGGGCGCACAGCCCTTTGGCGCGGACTGACGGCGAATGACGGCATCCGCGCTGGTCGCCGAACGGGCCGCGATGGTGTCGGCTGCGATCGATGGCGCGTTCGACACGCTGCTCGCCGTGCCGGACGATGCGCGCGCGGCGCTGTATGACGCGATGCGCCATGCCGCCATCGGCGGGGGCAAGCGGCTGCGTCCGTTGCTGGTGCGGGCGGCGTGCGACCTGTTCAACATCTCGCCCGACTCGGCGCTGCGGGCGGGCCTGGCGGTCGAGTGCATCCATGTCTATTCCCTGGTCCATGACGACCTGCCCGCGATGGACGACGACGACATGCGGCGCGGCAAGCCGACCGTCCACAAGGCCTTTGACGAGGCGGCCGCGATCCTGGCCGGCGACTGCCTGCAAAGTTTCGCCTTCGGGATACTGGCGGACGAGCAGACGCATCCCGATCCCTTCGTGCGAGTGGAACTGGTGAAGGCGCTGGCGCTCGCCAGCGGGGCCGCGGGCATGGCGGGCGGGCAGGCGATGGACCTGGCGGCGGAAAACAGCCGCTTCGACCTTGCCACCGTGACGCGGCTCCAGAGCCTCAAGACCGGAGCGCTGATCGGCTTTTGCGTCGATGCGGCCGCGATCATGGCGCGCATTCCGCCCGAAGGGCGCACGGGGCTGCACGGCTATGCGCGCGATATCGGCCTTGCCTTCCAGATCGCGGACGACCTGATCGACGTGGAGGGCGACGCGGCGGCGGCGGGCAAGGCGCTGGGCAAGGACGCGGCGGCGGGCAAGGAAACCTTCGTCTCCCTGCTGGGCGCGGAGCGGGCAAGGGAGCAGGCGCTGCTGCTGGTCGATCAGGCCAAGGCGCATCTGCATGGTTTCGACGCGCGGGCGGACCTGCTGCGCGCTATCGCCGACTATATCGTGGAGAGGGATCGGTAAGGCATGAAACAGAGGGTGGGGGTTTATCCGGGCACGTTCGATCCCATCACGCTGGGGCATATGGACATCATCCGGCGCGGGGCGAAGCTGGTCGACAAGCTGGTGATCGGCGTCACGACCAACATTGCCAAGTCGCCGATGTTCCGAGACGAGGAGCGGCTGGAGATGGTCCGCCGCGAATGCGCGGACCTCGATACGGAGATCGTCGTCACCGGCTTCAATTCGCTGCTGATGGACTTTGCCGAATCGCAGGGCGCCAGCATTATCATCCGGGGCCTGCGCGCGGTCGCGGACTTCGAATATGAATATCAGATGGCGGGCATGAACCAGCAGATCAACTGCCGCGTCGAAACCGTATTCCTGATGGCCGACGTGTCGTTGCAGCCGATCGCGTCGCGTCTGGTCAAGGAAATCGCGCTTTACGGCGGCCCGATCCACAAATTCGTCAGTCCCACGGTGCGCGAGGAAGTGGAGGCGCGCGTCGCGGAAACGGGGCGCAAGGGCGGATAAGGCTCCGCTCAGCCTTCGTTCAGTTGCCAATCGCGAAGAGCGCGTTATCAGGGGGCAGCTTCGCCATTGGGGCATCAGGAAATTAGGGAAAGCTCATCCATGCGGTTCATTTCGGCGCTCAAGACCGTGGCGATCGGTTTCGCCCTCTATGCGTCCAGCGGCGCCGCCCTGGCGCAGGGCGGCGGACGAGGACAGGGCGAGGAACTGAAGAAGGCGGAAATGTCCGCCATCGCGGAAAAGAACGCCAAGGTGCTGGAACAGTCCGGCACGCCGCAGCTTCCAGCCGCCAGCATTCCGGTGGATCCGCAGAATGTGTGGGATCTGGACCTGTCCACCGGCGGGCGGGTGAAAATCCAGCTTCGTCCCGATGTCGCGCCCGCCCATGTGGAGCGGATCAAGGAGCTGACGCGGCAGGGTTTCTACAACGGCCTGAAATTCCACCGCGTGATCCCCGGCTTCATGGCGCAGGGCGGCGATCCCAAGGGCGACGGCACGGGTGGCTCCGCGCTGCCGGACCTGAAACAGGAGTTCAACTGGCTGCCCCATGTGCGCGGCGCGGTGTCGATGGCGCGCGCGCAGTCGGAGGACAGCGCCAACAGCCAGTTCTTCATCGTGCTGCTGCCCCGGCTCCAGCTCGACAGGAAATACACCATCTTCGGCCGCGTGATCGAAGGGATGCAATATGTGGACGCGATCGCGCCGGGCGAGCCGCCCGCCAATCCCACCACCATCCTGCAAGCGTCGATCGAAAGCGACGGCAGGCCGCCGGTGACGGCGCCCATCGCGCCGCCGGCATCTTCGATCGGCGTACCGTCGATCCTGCCGTCCGCGCCGAAGAAATAGGGCGCCCGCCGGGGCGCTGATCCATGCGCGTAGACCTGTTCGATTTCGATCTGCCGCCCGAGCGCATCGCGCTGCGCCCAGCCGCCCCGCGCGATTCGGCACGGCTGATGCTGGTCGATGGCAATGCGCCCATCGAGGACCGGATCGTCCGCGACCTGCCCGGCCTGCTGCGCGCGGGCGACGTGCTGGTGTTCAACGACACGCGCGTCATCCCCGCCCAGTTGGAAGGGATGCGGGGGCAGGCGAAGATCGGCGCGACGCTGCACAAGCGGCTGGGGCTGCGCCAATGGCAGGCATTCCTGCGCAACGCCAGGCGGGTGCGGGACGGCGACCGGATCGATTTCGGCGCGGGCGTCACCGCCATCGCGGGGCCGCGCGACGGGGAGGGCGGCGTGACGCTGCGCTTCGAGGGCGAAGAGCCGGTGGAAGTGCTGCTGGAGCGGGCGGGGCGGATGCCGCTGCCGCCCTATATCGCCAGCAAGCGTCCGACCGACGAGCGCGACAGGGCCGACTATCAGACCATGTTCGCACGGAAGGATGGGGCCGTGGCCGCGCCCACCGCCGCGCTGCACTTCACGCCGGACCTGATGGCCGGCCTGGCGGCGGCTGGCGTGGCGACGGAGACGCTGACGCTGCATGTCGGCGCGGGAACGTTCCTGCCGGTGAAGGCGGAAGATACCGATGACCACCGGATGCACGCCGAATGGGGCCGGATCGACGCCGCGGCGGCGGCGCGGCTGAACGCGGCGCGGGCGGCTGGCGGGCGGCTGATCGCGGTCGGCACGACCAGCCTGCGCCTGCTGGAAAGCGCGGCGGGCGAGGACGGCCTTGTCCGCCCGTTCGAGGATGAAACGCGCATCTTCATCACGCCCGGCTACCGTTTCCGCGCGGTGGACGGGTTGATGACCAATTTCCACCTGCCCCGATCGACCCTGTTCATGCTGGTCAGCGCGCTGATGGGGCGCGATCGGATGCAGGCGGCCTACGCCCATGCCATAGCCGCGGGCTATCGCTTCTACAGCTATGGGGACTCGAGCCTGTTGCTGCCGGAGGGGTAGGGCGGAACAGGGGGCATCCCGCCCCGCCTTTCGCCGCTCCAGAACGGCCTGACCAGGGCCAGGGAGACGCTCCACAACGTCCGCTGGTTCGAAGCGGTCGCGGTGCGCGGCATCATCGACCGCGTGGAGACCGGCGCTGGCGCAGCGGCGGAATCTTTGCCACGCATGAAAAAAGGGTCCGGCCGGAACCGGACCCTTTCCCTTCGTGACCCATATCGCCGATCAGCGGTCGCGGTCCCTTTCCTGGGACGCGCTGCTGTCCGACCAGCGTGCGCCCCGTGACCCGCGATCCTCGTCCCGGTCGCCGAACATGGCGTGCTGTTCGCGTTCCGTCCGCCAGGCGGTCTGCGCCTGATCGGCGGACTTTTCCAACGTGACCTTCTGCGCGTCGACCGACTTGATCCAGGAGGAAGGGATGGAATGGTGCACGCCGCCCGCCTCCTCGTCATTCTTGGTCAGGATGATGCGGTCGCCGCGCAACTTGTCCACGGTGCCGACATGCTCGCCATCGCTGCCGACCACTTCCATATGTTCGCGCACCTGCGACAATGCCTGCCGCTGTTCGCCGCGCCGGCTGCGCCAGCTTCCGAACTCATGCTCGAAGCGTTCCCGGTTTTCCCGCTGATATTCGGCATAGTCGCGATCCAGTTCGCTGATCCGCTGTTGCCGCCATGCATGATAATTGGCGTCATGATGTTCGCCATAATCATGCTGCGCCCCATAGGCGCGCGTGCGATAGCCATGATCCTCGCTGCCCAGGCCGCTGCGTTCGCTGGTATAGGGCGCATAGCCCCGGCCCGGCAGATAGCGGTCGCTGCCCGAGGCGGAGGCATAGCCCACGCGGCTGCTCTGGTCGCGGGGGTCGCCATAGGTCCGGTTGTAATATTCGTCATATTCGCGCCGGCGTTCGGCCTCTTCGTCGCCGAACCAGCTACGGACCTCGTCGCCCGCCCGATCGAAGAATCCGCGCTCGTCCGGGTCGTATTCGGCCGGTGCGGAACGATAGGGACGCCCGCTGAACTGGCCCTGCGTGCCATAGCGATAGCCGCGATCCTCGCGCCAGTCGCGCGGGCCGGTGGAGCGCGGCTGTCCGGCATATATATCGTCACCGTAGCGGCGTCCGCCCTGGTAACCCATAGTCCTTCTCCTTGCCTGCTGTTGCGGCGGTCTTCCCTTGCGTCGCCGCAAGCGCCGTCCCCCATCCAATGAGCGGCGAAGCCCTTCGTTCCGGGCGTTACGCAGGGGTAACGTCGCTTGTTTCCACCAGCCTGCCGACGGACGCGAGGGGCGTGCGGCAGACGGGTGGCAAAGGCTTGATCGGGATCAGCCGAAGGGGACGTTTTTCCCGCAAAAAGACCGTTGCACGGCACGAAAGGCTCGCCTATAGGCAGCGCTCTTTGGGGCCGTAGCTCAGCTGGGAGAGCGCGTCGTTCGCAATGACGAGGTCAGGGGTTCGATCCCCCTCGGCTCCACCATTTTCCCTTCTAACGCCTTGATAATGGCGACTATCCAGAAAATCAGCCCCTAATCCCGCCATTTGGCCGCATCTGTGGTCACATCACGGCAGGGAAAGGCTGTGCCGCTCAAATGGCGTGAAACCCGGCCAACGCGGAAAAAGATAGGCAGGGTTGAATTTCCCACCGGCGGACGGCGGCATTTTCCGCTTGCGTATCAGGATTATAGGTTCCTATTTGAAGGCGGGCCGCAAGAGGTTCCTGATGAAATTTGCGAGATCGAGCATCCCCTCATCCGGTGCTGGAGCGAGGCGGTGATCGGTGGTTCTCGACCTGAAATCGCCCAGCGGCGTGGCGGCGGTTCTTCGTCTTGTCGGACAGGCCGACGCCTTGATCGAGGGACCTTGACAGGCGGCCACCTAATAGACACCCACTTACGCGCTCGAATCATAGCGACCCTAGGGAAGGGCCTGGTTCGACGCGCGAACAAGTGAGAGGATGCCATGACCGACCTCAGCCGCGACCCGGCCGACGAGCGCTTCCGGAACGAGGTGCGTGCCTTCCTCGAAGACAATCTTCCGCCCGAAATGGCCCGCCGTAATCGCCAGGGCTATCACGCGTCGCGTAGCGACACGCGCGAATGGACGCGCATTCTCCATGCGCGGGGCTGGTCGGCGCCAAACTGGCCCGTGGAGCATGGCGGCACCGGCTGGACGCTGGCGCAGCAGGCGATATTCGACGAGGAATGCACGGCGGCGGGCGCGCCGCTGCTGGACATATTCGGGCTCTCCATGGTGGGTCCGCTGATCTACACCTATGGCACGGACGATCTGAAGGCGCGCATCCTGCCGCCCTTCCTGCGCGGGGAGATCAGTTGGGCGCAGGGCTTTTCCGAACCCAATGCCGGTTCCGACCTCGGCTCGCTCCAGACGCGCGCGGTGCTGGACGGCGACGATTATGTCATCAACGGGCGCAAGATCTGGACCTCCGGCGCGCATGAAGCGACCATGATTTTCTTCCTTGTCCGCACGGGGGAGGGCACCCGCAACGGCCTCACCATGCTGATAGTGGATGCGCGCCAGCCGGGCATCGCCATCCGCCCCATCGACGACATCCGCAAGGAGCACAGCCTCAACGAGGTGATCCTCGACGATGTGCGCACGCCGGTGGCGAACCGTATCGGGGAAGAGGGCAAGGGATGGGGCTATGCCAAGGCGCTCCTGGAAAACGAGCGCGCCTTTGCCGCGGAGATTCCGCGCAACAGAAACCATCTCGCGCTGCTGCGCCGGATCGCGCGCGGCACGATGCGGGCGGGCCGTCCGCTGATCGAGGACCCGGTCTTCGCCGCGCGCATCGCGGAGGCGGAGGTGGAGTTCATGGCGCTTGAATTTCTCGCCCTGCGCGCCATGTCCGACACCGACGGCAGCGGCCCGTCCTTCGGCTCCTTCCTCAAGGTGCGCGGGTCGGAACTGGTGCAGCGTCTCACCCAGTTGCAGGTGGAGGCGCTGGGCGATCACGGCGCCTATCTCTATTCGGAGCAGGCCCATATGGCCGGACAGCCGCAGCCTGCGCCGGGACCGGAATTTGCTCCGGGCGTTTGGTCGGAAGCCATGTATCGCCGCGCCTCCTCCATCTATGGCGGCGCCAACGAAATTCAGCGCACGCTGATCGCCAAGCAATATCTGGATCTTTGAACGATGGATTTTGGCCTTTCCGAAGAACAGGTGCTGCTGGTGGACGGCGCCCGCCGTTATGTCGAGCAGACGTCCGATTATGAAGCGCGCCGCAAGGCCGTCGACTCTGGCGAGGCTTATGGCGCCGCGCGGTGGCAGCAGTTTGCGGAGCTGGGCTGGCTGGCCCTCGCCCTGCCGGAACGGCATGGCGGTTTGGGCGGCAGTGCGGTCGATTATGCGCTTCTGGTGGAAGCGCTTGGCGCCGGGCTGATGCTGGAACCCCTGGTTCCCGTTGCAGCAGCGGCCATGGCGCTCGTCACGGCGGGAGGCGCGGGCGATCTCCCGTCGGCGGTGGCGGAAGGCAGCGCCCGCCCGGTCCTTGCCCATGGCGAACCGGGGTCGGGCGGCTTGCTGACTTTCGTCGAAAGCCGGGCCGAACGGTCCGCCGCGGGCTGGCGGCTGACCGGCGCCAAGTCGCTCGTCCTGGGCGGCGCGGCGGCCACCCATTACCTTGTCAGCGCGCGGACGTCCGGCGATAAAGCGGATGATGCGGGGATCAGCCTGTTTCTCGTTCCCGCGGACCATGCGGCGCTGGGGCGCAGGGATGTGCGGCTGACTGACGACAGCGTCGGCGCGCATCTGGCCTTCACTGGGCTCGACCTTCCCGACGCCGCCCTTCTAGGCCCGGAGAGCGGCGGGTTGCCCGCGCTCCGGGAAGGCATGGCCTGGCTCCAGCTCGGGCTTCATGCCGAAGCATTGGGCGCCATGGACAAGGCGCTATGGACCACGCGCGACTATGTCCGCACGCGGCGTCAGTTCGGCACGGAGCTTTCGACCTTTCAGGCGGTGCAGCACGGCCTTGCCGACATGGCGATGGAGACGGAACTGTCCCGCTCGATGCTGTTGCGCCTGCTGTCCGTGTTCGACGGCGACAGCGCGGAGCGCGACCGGACGCTCGCCGCCGCCAAGGCGCAGTTCGGCAGGAGCGGCTTCTTCGTGGGCGCGCAGGCGGTGCAGCTTCATGGCGGCATCGGCATGGCCGACGAATATCTGATCGGCATGATCTTCAAGCGCCTGCTGCTGCTGCGCAATCTGCACGGGGGACCGGATATGGCGCTTGGGCAACTGACGCAGGATTAATGGAGGGATTTCGGGTGCATGAAGTGCTGTCTCGGCGATTGGAGCAGCCGCGCGCCGCGTGAGACGCAAACGTCCGCCTTGCCAGATAGCTCAAAATAGTCGTTCAAGCCTTGCTTTCCTGCGCCTGTTTCCGTCCCGAACGCGACGGAGGGGCACCGCGATGCGACGCGGAAAGTCGGTTTACGGCAAGAAGAGTGATCGTGGCGGCCAGCGAAAGCAGGCCGAACCACAGGATACCGCCGATCGCGGCGCCCCACGCGGCTATCGCCAGTATAAAGGACAGGGTGAGGCCCATCCAGCCGGCGATCCGCAAGCCGCGCCGCTTGCTCCGGGACGGGTGTTTGTGGACGATGTCCCTATGGTGCCTTTCCATCGAAAGCGCCAGGCACCCGAACGCCAGCAAGGCGGCGAGAAAGGCGAGGATGGTCATTCCGCCGGCTCCAATATGGCCTGGGCATTCGGCAGGGTCGCGACCTTTCGCGCGCTTCGTTTTTGCCTGGGCTGATAGCGGCGCACTTTTCGCGCCATCATCAGGAACGTGGCGCCCAGCGCGCAGATCGTCAGATTCATCGCGACCATCCGCATGTCGCCCATCGCGCCCGACTGGAGCAGGCCGCGGCTGTTGGACAGGTCATGAAACGGCAGCGCGATCATGGCGGCGCCGGTCAGCGCGAACAATTCCACCCAGGCCCGCCTGACCGGACGCAGAAAGCCGACGAGCAGCGCGGCGCCCCAGGCCAGGAACATCGCATGGATTTCCCACTCCGCACGGCCTTGGATGTCCGTGGGCAACAGGCGGTTGGCCCACAGATAGCCCGTCATCGCAAGCGGAAGGCCCGCTATGAAGCCGATATTGAGCCGCTCCACCAACCGGAAGCCGAAATGCGGGTGGTCCGGATCGGGCAGCTTTTCCCGCCGCTTGACGGTCCAGAGGACAAGGCCGCTTGCGACCATCACCGTTCCGCCCATCCCGCTCAGGAAATAAAGCCACCGCAGCAGATCAGGCGCATAGCGGCCCGCATGAAGGCCGATCATGACGCCGGCGGCTTCGGCGGCCCCGTCCGCGCCGTGCGATTGCCAGATCATGCGGCCGGTCGTGCCGGAATAGCTGATGCTGGGCGCGCGCGCGGAAATGCCGCTGGCCTGGCTTGCGCTGATCGTGACGCGCGCGGCCGCGTCGCCCGGCTCGGCGACCCGGACAGTGCCGACCGCCGCGCCGCCCCATCGCGCGCTGGCGTCCCGCATCAGCGGCACGAGGTTGACCAGCGGCGCGGGCGCGCCGGTCCGCGCGACCTCTCCCGCCGATGGGAAAAGGGCGTCGAACAGCTTGTCGGTCTGCTCGTAATTGGCCACTGCGGCCCAGGGCATATAGAGCGTCATCAGCGTGACCAGGCCGGTATAGGTGATCATCAGGTGGAACGGCAGCGCAAGCACGGCCGTCGCATTGTGCCCGTCCAGCCACGTCCTTTGCCCTTTTCCCCGGCGGAAGGTGAAGAAGTCCTTGAAAATCTTCTTGTGGGTGATGACGCCCGATATGATCGCCACCAGCATGGCCATCGCGCAGAAGCCGACGAACCAGCGCGCCCAAATGACCGGCACATAATGCAGGTCGAAATGGAAACGATAGAAGAACTCCCCGCCGCGCGTGTCGCGCGCGTGCAGCGGCTGGCCGTCGGCGTCCACGAGCGCTTGCGTATCGCGGCGGCGGCGGGGCCGCGCCTCGCCCTCCATCGGCTGCGGCTGCCAGAACAACTGGGCGCCGATTTCACGCGCGCCCGGCACGGATATGAACCAGCTTCGGGCATCGGGCGCGGTCCGCCGCAGATAGGCTTGCGCGCCCGCAACGGCCTGTTCAGGCTGGCTGGGTCCAGACAATTCCGGACGCATCCAACGGTTGAGGTCCGCCCGCCAATAGCTCACCGTCCCCATCAGGAAGATCGTGAACAGGACCCAGCCGACGATGAGGCCGGACCATGTGTGCAGGGACGATTGCGATTGACGGAAACCGCTCACACACGGCCTCCCATCGCGATCGAGAGCCATGCGATGCCGCCGCCCAGCGCGCCAAGGGCCAGCGTGACGCAGAACGCCTTGCGTGCGCTGGACGCGGCGAAGACATAGACGATGAGGGCGGCATACAGGGCGAAGGACAGCAGTGTCGCCAGCACGGTCGCCTGCGCGCGGTCGCCGGGCAGCAGACGCGCGAGCGCCATCACCATCAGGCTTGTCGCCGCATAGCCGAGGGGAATGGCGGTCACGATCCGTCCCCACGCCGACAGCCTGTTTCTGCGTCTCGCCCTCATCGCATCACCATTTGTAGCGGAGCGAGGCGACGACCGTGCGCGGCGCGCCGAACCAGCACCAGTTGTTGGAAAGGCAGCTCGTCACATGGCGCTTGTCGAAAAGATTGCTGGCGTTGATCGCGAGACTGACGCCTTCCATCGTTCCGCCCAGACGACCCAGATCATAGGCTATGAGCGCATCGACCAGCGTATATCCGGCGGTGCGGAACCGCGTCGCCGTCGTTATGCCGCCCGAAACCAGCGTATAGGTTCCGTCCGATCCCCCGACATAGCGTATGCCCGCGCCGATGGTCAGGCCGCCGAGCGGGCCGGTGACGGCATCGTTCTTCGAAAGATCGTAGGACAGGAAGGAGGAAGCGGTCCATTTGGGTATCGCGAGCGGCCTGGTGCCGGTGACGCCGGACTGCGCCGCCCCGTTCACGACCGTCGTGGAAGGCGGATTGCCGCGCGCGAACTCGCTATCCATATAGGTGCCGGCAAGGCTGAACTCCAGTCCGGGGCGGATCGATCCCCGGCCTTCCAATTCTATGCCCCGCGTCTTCACTTCCCCCACCTGGATCGTGTTGCGGGGATCGTCGGGGTCGGTGACGGGAACATTCTGGCGCGCCAGGTCATAGACCGACAGGGTCAGGATCGTGTCCGTGCCGCGCGGCTGGAATTTCAGGCCCGCCTCATATTGCCGCCCTGTGACCGGAATGAAGGACTCGCCCGCCAGATTGACGCCGCTTTGCGGTTCAAAGGAGGTCGAATAGCTGAAATAGGACGAAAGACCGAATGTGAAGGCGTAAAGCGCGCCCGCGCGGTAAGTCGTCTTGGACTGGCGCAGGGCCGTGCTGACTCCCGATGTCGTCGTCCGCTGCTCGTACCAATCCTTGCGGATGCTGCCGATCAGGTTGAGGCCGCCGATATGCACCTGATCCTGGGCATAGACGCCGATCTGATTGCGCCGGGAGAAGGTCGGCGGCACGCCTGCGAGCACGTCGGGAATGGCGACGCCGTAGACCGGAGCGTAGATATCCAGATTGGGAATGCCGTTGGCGGCGCCCCGCACAAAGCTCTGATAGCCCGTGCCTTCATTGTGGATGAAATCCAGCCCCGCCAGCAGTTCATGCTTGAGAGGGCCGGTCGTAAAGCTGGCCGCGATATTATTGTCGATGGTGAATGTCGAGAAGCTCTCGTCCGATCCGCCGCCGCCCCGCTCGATCGTTCTTAAATCCGGCAACATGCTGGAATTGTAGACCGAACGATAATGCTGCTTGACCTTGATGTAGCGCGCATTGGCGCGATAGCGGATCGCCTCGTTGAAATCGTGGCGGAAAAGCGCCGAGAGAGACCATTGCTTGCGATCGAAGGCTTCATAGCTTGGCTCGCCGTCATAGAAGCTCCGCCGGATTTGTCCATTCGGATTGGCGACGGCCGAACCGATGGGCGGCACGGACCCATAGGCGCCCCCCTTGGGGTCGCGCTGATAGGCCGCGATCAGGGTGATGGCCGTCGCTTCGTCGGGCACGAAACTGAGCATCGGGCTGACATAATAGCGCTCATTTTCGGTATGGTCGACGAAGCCGTCGCTGCGCTCGGCCCCGCCGATGATGCGATAGAGGAAGCGGCCTTCGCTATCGATCGGGCCGGTGCTGTCCACCGCGCCGCGCAGCAGGTCGAAATTGCCGACGGCCGCTTCCACCGTGCCGTGCGCCTCGGACTGCGGAACCTTGCTCGACAGGTTGATGAGGCCGCCTGGCGTCGAATTGCCGTAAAGCACCGATGCCGGCCCCTTGACGACATCGATCCCCTCGATCCGGTGGAAGTCGATCTGCGGAGAGGAATAGGTGCCGCCCTGAAGCCGCATCCCGTCCAGGAAAACCGCCGGCGAAAAGCCGCGGATGGTGAGCTGGTCGTACCGGGTGGCGACATTGCCGCGCTGATTGGGGCCGACGCCCGCCACATAGGTCAGGGCCTGATTGATCGAAAGAGCATTGCGGCGGACCAGTTCCTCATTGTCGATGAGCGTGATCGTCTGCGGCGTCTCGATCAGCGGCGTTCGTGTCTTGGTGCCGCTTTGCGACGCCACGGCAGTAAGCTGCCCGTTGACCACAATCGTCATATTCCGATCACGATCGGCAATCGCGGACGCCGCATCCGGCGCATCCGCCTCATTTGCCGCCGCCGACACCGCAGGCATCATCAATGCCGCCAAGGAAACGCTCCAATATGCGAATCTCATTATAGTCCCCTGTTGAAAGTCGGACGGCTGTTACTGCGGTTGGTAGAATATTGCAACGCATTATCATTAGCGAATGGCGTGTCGGCGATTGGACCGTTCAGGCGAATGTCCGGAACATCTTCAATGCCCGATATTTCCCGACGGCATCCCTGACCCGGACGACGCCGGGCGAGCCGCGAACATTCATGATCAGCCTTGACCGGCGCTTCTGATCGGCAGCCGTTCGGCCGGCCGTCAGCTCAACGACCGGCACGCGCGGCGCGCCAGTTCCCGCAGCCACATATGCGCCGGGTCATGGTTGAAACGGGAATGGAACAGCATGGAAAGCTCGATTCGTTCGCTTTCACGCGGCCGGATGACCCGCAGCCGCCATCGCTTAGCCTCGCGGGACGCGATCTGGCGCGGGACGAGGGCGATGAGATCGCTGGCCGCCACCAGGGCCGTCGCGCTCAATGCATCGTGAACGGTGACATAGGGCGGGCTTTCGCCTGACGGCGGGGCAAGCGACGTCCTGAGTTCCAGCCCCGCGATCGCGTTCATTCCCGATGTGTCGAAGCGGCGGGGGCGGGCCGAAACCTCCAGCCGCGGCCGCCCCGCCAGGTCGTCCATGCTCACGTCCGGCTTGTTCGGGAGGGTGCGCGCGGCGGCGATCCACACCAGTTCCTCCTCGAAAAGCACTTCCTTCCGCAGTCTTTCCTCCACCTGGCCGAAGGCGCCCAGGGCGATATCGATCTGGCCGGTGTCCAGCGCGGCCTTGAGATCGGGTCCGGGCTGCGAGACGCGGAAGGAGACGTTGGGGGATTCGTCGCGCGCATGACGGACGATCTCCGGCAGCATGATCGTGGAGAAATAGATGCCGGCGGCGATTTCGAAGGTGCGGGTGGTGGATAAGCGGTCGAACGGGCGCTGCGACAACGCGGTTTCCAATTGCATCAGCGCGGCGCGAACGCCGGTCGCGATCTCCTCCGCCCGGGGCGTCGGTTGCAGACCGCCCAGGCCGCGCACGAACAGCGGATCGTCGATATGCGCGCGCAGGCGCCGCAGCGCGTGGCTGACCGCCGATTGGGTGAGGCCCAATTGCTGCGCCGCGCGCGTGACGCTGCGCTGATCCATGAGGATGTCGAAGACGCGCAACAGGTTGAGATCGACGGGAAACATGAATCAAGCTCATAAAGCTATGGACCATTATTCATTGGGTTTATCCTTCAATCACCGATAAGGGGCAACCCTTGTTCGTCCGTGCAAATGGCCATGCAATGGGTCGCGGAAGGAGTCGAGTGACGGAAAGCTCTTATGGATTGGCGCGGCCCGACAAGGCCGGGGGGCATGATGCGCTGGACGATGAAGGGACGCGCGACGGAGTCGTGCCGGCGGATGCGGACGCCGCGCCGGAGCCGTTGGCGGAAAGGCCGTTGAAGAAGCGTTTGCGGATGCCGCTGCTCCTTCTGGGGGTTGTGGTCCTGCTGCTCGGCGGTCTTTATTTCTACCTTCATGGCGGGCGCTATGAGGCAACGGACAATGCCTCGCTTCAGGCGGCGCAGGTTTCTGTGACGGCCAATGTCAGCGGGCAGGTGATCTCGGTCGAGGTGCGGGAAAACCAGCTGGCGCGGAAAGGCGACGTCCTGTTCCGGCTCGATCCCGCGCCCTTCCAGGCTGCCGTCGACGAGGCGGAGGCCGAACTTGCCACCGCGCGCACCCAGATCGGATCGCTCCGGGCCAACTACCGCCAGGGGCAGGCGGAGATGGCCGCCGCCCAGGCGCGGCTGACCTATGCGGTCGGCGAGGCGGCGCGGCAGAAGGAACTGCTGGCCGAAGGGATTTCATCCCAGGCGCAATATGACCAGGCGGTCCTTGCGGTCCGCACCGCGCGTCAGGGGATCGAAACGAGCAGCCAGCAGGCGCAAAGCGTCCTTGCCTCCCTCTCCGGCAAGGTGGATGCGCCGCCCGACGCGCAGCCCGCCGTCCAGCGGGCGGCGGCGGCGCTGAAGCGGGCGCGGCTGAATCTGGGCTATACCATCGTGCGTGCGCCGCAGGACGGCGTCGTCACGCGCGTCAACCAGCTTCAGGTCGGCGACTTCGTTTCCGCCTCCAGGCCCGTATTCAGCCTTGTCGGGCGCCATTTCTGGATCGAGGCGAACTTCAAGGAAAACCAGCTCCGCTACATGCGGCTCGGCCAGCCGGCGACGGTGAAGATCGACGCTTTCCCCGACCGCGAGATCAAGGCGCATGTCGCGAGCTTCAGTCCCGGCACGGGGAACAGCTTCGCCCTGCTGCCGCCTGAAAATGCGACCGGCAACTGGGTGAAGGTGGTCCAGCGCCTGCCGATCGAACTGCATTTCGACGAAATGCCCTCGGACATTCCGCTTCACGCAGGCCTCAGCGCGGACGTGACGGTGGACACCGGCCATGTCCGCCATCTCTTCGGCCGCGATACGCCGCCCGCCGGCCGGATTCGATGACGGCCCCGGCCTATCCGGAACCCGGCCGCCGCCGCCTCATCACCTTTTCGGTGCTGGTGGCGACGATGATGACCTCGCTGGACATGACCATCGCCAATGTGGCGCTGCCCCATATCCAGGGCAGCGTGTCCGCGTCGCAGGAGGAGATCATCTGGGTCCTCACCTCCTATATGGTCGCCGCCGCGATCTTCACGCCGGTCACAGGCTGGCTCGCGAGCCGCTTCGGGCAAAAGCGGGTCATGATGCTATCGATCATCGGCTTCACCTTCGTTTCGGGATTGTGCGGGATCGCCAACAATCTGAGCGAACTGGTGCTCTTCCGTATCCTTCAGGGCGTGTGCGGCGCGGCGCTGGTGCCGATCAGCCAGGCGGTGCTCCTCGACATCAACCCGCCGGAACGGCACGGACCGGCGATGGCGATCTGGGGCATGGGCGCGATCGTCGGCCCGATCATCGGCCCGGCCCTGGGCGGCTGGCTCACCGACAATTTCAGTTGGCGCTGGGTCTTCTACATCAACGTGCCGTTCGGCGTGCTGAGTTGCATCGGCCTGGCCAGCTTCGCCTCCGCGCGGCAGGACGCGCCGCCCCGGTTCGACTTCGTGGGCTTCGGCCTGCTGGCGATCGCCATCGCCTCCTTTCAGCTAATGTTCGACCGGGGGCAGCAGCAGGATTGGTTCTCCTCGACCGAGATCTGCATCGAAGCGGCCTTTGCCGCCTTCTTCTTCTATTTCTTCCTCGTCCACACCCTCACCACGGACCGTCCCTTCGTGGACATCAGGCTGTTCAAGGACCGGAATTTCGTCGTCGGCTGCATCTTCGGCATGTTCATGGGCGCCGTCCTTTTCTCGGTGCTGGCGCTGCTGCCGCCGATGCTGGAAGGATTGATGGGCTATCCCGTCGTGCTGACCGGCCTCGTCACCGCGCCGCGCGGCATCGGCACGATGATCTCGATGTATATGGCGGGCCAGCTGGTGCGAAGGCTCGACGTCCGGATACCGCTGTTCGCCGGCCTGCTGATCTTCTGCGTCTCCTCCCATATGATGACGGGCTTCTCGCTCCAGATGGACGAGCGGCTCGTGATCACATCCGCCTTCGTGCAGGGGCTGGCGAGCGGCCTTGTATTCCTGTCGATCTCGACGCTTGTCTTCGCCTCGCTGGACCAGCGCTTCCGCAACGAGGGCGCGGCGATCTTCACCCTGCTGCGCTCCATCGGCGGAACGATCGGCATTGCCGTGCTTCAGGCCATGACGATCCGGAACTCGGCCACCGTCCACGCCCGGCTGGTGGAAGGGGTGCGGCCTGACAATCCGGTCATGGCCTGGCGGGTGCCCGATTTCGATTTTACGCTCCCGTCGGCGGTGGCGCGCCTGAATGCGGAGATCACGCGGCAGGCTTCCATGGTCGCCTATATCGATTCCTTCTGGATGCTCTTCGCCGGTTCGATCGCCGTCATGCCGCTCCTGCTGCTTGCCCGCCCGCCGAAACGCCGGCCGGGCGAGGGCGATGCTCCTGTCATTCATCTGGACTGATCCAATGCCCGTTTCCTTTGGAAAGCCCGCGTTCCTTGCCTTCCTGCTACCCGCACTGCTGGGCGGGTGCGCCGTGGGGCCGGACTTCAAGGCGCCCGCAAGCCCCGGCGGCGGCGGCGCCTATGGCAGTCCGGCCGATGCGACGCGGCCCGTCGCCGGCGCGCCCGCCACCCTGATCGGCGAAGGCCCTGGGCTTCGCTGGTGGGAGGCGTTCGGATCGCAGGAGATGAACCGGCTGGTCGACCAGGCGATGGCCAACAACCACAGCCTCGCCGCCAGCAATGCGACCCTGGAGAATGCGCGGCAACTCGTCGCCGCCGCGGCGGGCCGCCGGTTGCCGCAGGTGGATGCCGGTGCGCGGGTGGAACGGCAGGAGGCGAATCTCGCGGCCTCGGGCTTTGAGCCGGGGGCGCTGCCGGGCCTGTCCGGCAATCCCGTCTTCAACCTCTATTCCGTGGGCGGCGGCGTCTCCTTCGATCCTGACCTTTTCGGCGGCAAGAAGCGGGCGGTCGAGCAGGCGGCGGCGCAGGCCGAAGCCCGGCAGCGTCAGACCGAAGCGGCGCATCTGACGGTGGCCGGCCGGGTCGTGACGCAGGTGCTGACCATCGCCGCGATCCGGGACCGCATCGCCACCGCCAACGCCCTTCTGGAAGAGGACCGGCGCAATGTCGCGCTGACCGACGCCCGCCGCCGCGCCGGCGAGGGCACGATGGTCGAGGTGCTGAACGCCCAAAGCCAGCTCGCCAACGACCGCTCCGAAATTCCGCAACTGGCGCAGGAACTGGACGAGGCGCGGCACATGCTCGCGGTGCTGGTGGGCATCGTCCCGGCGGATCTGGGGCCGACCGAGTTCCATCTGGAGCAGTTCAGGCTGCCCGACGACATTCCCGTCACCCTGCCGTCGGAGCTGGTGCACAAGCGGCCGGACATCCTCCAGGCGGAAGCGGATATCCATGCCGCCACCGCCGCCGTCGGCGTCGCTGCCGCGCGCCTTTACCCCAGCCTGACGCTGGGCGGCACATACAGCCAGGGGAGTCCGCAACCCGGCGACATCCTCAGCAGCCGTTTTCGCGGCTTCGACATCTTCGCGGGCCTGACCGCCCCGCTTTTCCACGGCGGCACGCTCAAGGCGCAGAAGCGGGGGGCGGAGGCATCGGCACGGGCGGCCGCCTCCGCCTATCGGCAGACGGTGCTGGAAGCCTTCGGCCAGGTCGCCGACCTCCTCGATGCGGTGCAGAGCGATCAGAAATCGATGCGCAACCGGATGGAGGCTTCGGACGTCGCCTCCCGCTCGCTCCGCCTGTCGCGGCGCAGCTTCCAGGTCGGCAACAGCGGCATCCTTCAGGTGCTGGACGCCGAAAGGCTCTATCAGCGGGCGCAGTCAGGGCTCGTCGATGCGCGGGCGCGGCAATATCTGAACATCGCCCGCCTCTATGTCGCGACGGCCGGCGGCTGGACGGGCGACGGCCGGTCGGCGCCTCAGGACGCGGCCGCCCGCTGACAGCGCCGGCCATGCGGCGATCAGGGGAAATGCCGCCGCCCCTTTACCGCCGCCGCCGATGGGGCGTAGAGCAGGCGGCATGACGGATATTGCAAAACTGGCGCGGCCCGCCGCGACGGTGGTGGTCGTGCGGGACCGGCCCGAAGGTCCGGCGGAGATATTGATGATGGAGCGGGCGCGCCACATGGCCTTTGCGGGCGGCGCGCTGGTGTTTCCGGGCGGCGCGGTGGACGAAGGTGATCGCGTGCTCGCGGCCGCCTTCGGCGCGGGGCTGGAGCCGGACGATGCGGCCGCGCGGGTCGCCGCCATTCGCGAAACGCTGGAGGAAAGCGGGATCGGCATCGGCTTTGCCGGAACGGTGGAGCCGGGGCTGCTCGCCGCGATGCGCCGCGCGCTGGCGGAGGGGGCGGGGCTGGCCGCGCTGGTCGAAACGCATCGGCTGGAACTGGCGCTGGACGCTCTGCTGCCCTTCACCCGTTGGCAGCCGACCCACAGGGCCGCGCGGATATACGACACGCGCTTCTATCTGGCGAAGGCGCCGGACGGGCAGGAGGGGACCGTCGACGCGACGGAGAATGCGCGCCTGTTCTGGAGCGCGGCCCAGGCGACCCTGACGCAGTGCGAGGCGGGGGAGGGATTCGCCATCTTCCCCACCCGCCGCAATCTGGAGCGGCTGGCGCGGTTCGACACATTCGACGCGCTCGCCGCCCATGCCGCCGCGACGCCGCTGGAAAAGGTGTTGCCGTGGATCGAGGATCGCGGCGGCGTGCCCCATCTGTGCATTCCGGCGCATCTGGGTTATCCGGTCACGTCCGAGCCGCTCGCGACCGCCTTGCGTCAATAGCGCTGTGGGCCGCCTTCACCGGATTGTGCGTCGACTGGTCGGGCTGGCGGTCCTGCTGGCGCTGTTGCTCGCCGGATGGGCCTTCGTCCGGCAGAGGCCGCAGGACCTGCCCTGGACGACACTGGACCTTGCCCGGCCCATCGGCCTCTTCACCGGGCGCAAGCTGGCCGCGCTGACCGGCGATCCCGCGCAATGCCGGGCGTTGCTGGACCGGGCGGGAATCGCCTACCGCGCCATGCCGCCGGGCGGGGAGGGGCGCTGCGCCTTTCGCGACAGCGTGCGGCTGACCCCCGACCGGGAAGCCGTCGCGCTTTCGCCCGCGTCGGTCGCGCCGTCCTGCCCCGTGGCGGCCGCGCTCAAGCTATGGGAATGGCATGTGGTCCAGCCCGCCGCGCAGCGCCTGCTGGGGCAATCGGTGCGGACCGTTACCCATTTCGGCGCCTATAGCTGCCGCCGCCTATATGGCCGCGATACGGGCGCGTTCAGCGAACATGCGACCGCCGACGCCATCGATATCGCAGGCTTCGTGCTGGAGGACGGGCGCAGGATCGCCGTGGCGGCGGACTGGGCGGGGGAGGGGAAGGACGCCGCCTTCCTGCATGCGGTGCGGGACGGGGCCTGCGGGCTGTTCTCCACGGTGCTGTCGCCCGACTATAACGCCGCGCATCGCGATCACCTCCACCTCGACCAGGCGGAGCGCGGCGCGACGGGCTGGCGCGCCTGCCGCTGACCTACTGCCCGAACCCGGAATCGCGCGCCAGCGTCACGGCTTCGCGCGCGGCGGCGAACAATGCGCTGCCCTTCGCCTCGCACTCGCGCTGCTCATAGACAGGGTTGCTGTCGGCGACGATGCCCGCCCCGGCCTGCACATGCATCACCCCGTCCTTGAGCACGGCGGTCCGCAGCACGATGCAGCTGTCCATATTGCCGTCCGGCGCGAAATAGCCGACGCATCCGGCATAGGCGCCGCGCGTTTCCGGCTCCAGTTCCGCGATGATCTGGCAGGCGCGGACCTTGGGCGCGCCCGAGACGGTGCCCGCCGGGAAGCCCGCGAACAGGGCGTCGAGCGCATCCTTGCCCGGCGCGATCCGGCCGACGACGTTGGACACGATGTGCATGACATGGCTGTAGAATTCGACGGTATAGCTGTCCGTCACCGCCACGCTGCCCGCCGCCGCGACCCGGCCCACATCGTTGCGGCCCAGGTCCAGCAGCATCAGATGCTCGGCTCGTTCCTTGGGATCGGCGAGCAGGCTTTCCCGATTGGCCGCATCCTCCACCGCGTTCCTGCCGCGCGGGCGCGTGCCGGCGATGGGGCGGATGGTGACTTCGCCGTCCCGCGCGCGGACCAGGATTTCCGGGCTGGACCCGATCAGCGCGAAACCGGGGAGGTCCAGATAATAGAGGAAGGGCGACGGGTTGATCCGCCGCAAGGTGCGATAGAGCGCGATGGGCGGCAAGGTGAAAGGGCTGGTGAAGCGCTGCGCCAGCACGACCTGGAAAATGTCGCCCGCGACGATATAATCCTTGGCCCGGCCCACCATTTCCGCATAGCGGCCCGGCTCCAGCACCGGCGTCAACGCCACGTCGGCGATATCGGCGGGCGCGGCCTGCCGCGGGATCGGCGCGGCGAGGCGGGCGGCCACGGCGTCGATCCGGTCCAGTGCCTCCGCAATCGCGCGGTCGGGATCGCGTCGGTCAGGAAAGCCAACCAATATGCGCCGGTCCAGTGCCTCCGCAATCGCGCGGTCGGGATCGCTCACGCTTTCCTTCCACACCGGCGCGACCAGATAGAGCGCGTCGGCCAGCCGATCGAACACCAGCACGACGGTCGGCCGCGCGAACAGCATGTCGGGAATGGCGATGGGGTTGGGCGCGGGGCGGGGGAGCTTTTCCACCAGCCCGATCGTCTCATAGCCGAAATAGCCCACGAGGCAGGCGAGCGCGGGCGGCAGCGCCGGGTCCATCTCCGCCCGGCATTCGGCCACCAGCGCGCGCAGGGCATCAAGCGCGCCCTTTTCCTCGGCCACGAAGGCGTCGCGGTCGGTCGCCCATTGCCGGTTGATCTCGGCCCGCTGTCCCTGCGCCCGGAACACAAGGTCGGGGGCAAGGCCGATCAGGCTGTAACGCCCGCGCACCGCGCCGCCCTCCACCGATTCCAGCAGGAAATCGCCCCGGTCCGCCTCGAACAGCTTCAATGCGGCGGAAATCGGCGTGTCGGTGTCGGCGATCTGCCGCCGCCACACCAGCGCGGACCTGCCCTGCGCCAGCGCCGCGCGCGCGGCCGCTATGCCGTCCGCCGCCGCCTCCCTCCCCTGGGCCTGCCCCGCCGCCGCCGTCATCTTACTGCGCGCCGCTGTTGGTCGCGGTCAGCGCGCGCTCGACGCCCGCCACGGCGTTGGCGTTGCGCTTGACGCCCATCCGCTTTTCGACCGCGCGCTCGAACTGCTGGCCATATTCCTCGCCGACCACGTTGCCCAACTGGTCGCGCACCTGCGCCAGCAACTGCGGCTGGTCCTTCGCGTCGCCGCTCTTGATGGCGTTGAGCTGCACGACGAAATAGCCGCGATCCTGCCCGATCGGCAGCGTCTTCACGCTGCCCTGCGCCATGGAAAAGAGGATGGCGACTTCCGCCGGGGGACGCTGTTCGCCGCGCATGATGTCGGCGCGGCGGCCGCCCAGCACCTGCGGCGGGGGCAGCTTGACGCCCGCCTGCGCGATGGCGTCGGCCAGCTTCATGCCCTTGGCGACCTTCGCCCGGATATCCTCGGCCAGCGCCTTCGCCTTCCGATTGCCCTGGTTGAGCTTATATTGCAGCGCCACCAGCGCCTTGACCTTGGCCAGCGGCGGGGGCGCGGCGGCCACGATTTCGCCCGGCGCGGCCAATGCATAGCGCTTGTCGGGCGTGATCGGCACAAGCTGCGCGTCGTCGTCGGCGCTCATGGCGAAGACGGGCGCCAGCAGCGCCTTCATGTCGGGGGTCGGCTCGTGAAGCTGGTCCTCCGCCTGCTTGCCGTCCGCCAGCAGCAGGGGCGTGGTTTCGAGCTTGAGGCCGTTGTCCTTCACCACTTCCTCGAAGGTGCCGCCATCGGCGATCTGATCCTCGATCTTGCCGGTGAAGTCGGTCAGAAGCTGCTTTTCCTTCTGCGCGCGCAGCGTCTCGACGATCTCGCCCCGCACGGTGGGAAGCGCTTTCGCGGGGATGCTCTGAACCGCCGTCACGCGCAGCAGCACCCAGCCCAGCGCCCCGCGCACAGGCCCGGCCATCTCGCCCTGCTTCGCGGCAAAGACGGCGTCCGCCACCGCCTTCGACGCCGAAGCGGTCAGCGCCTCGCGGCTCTGGTCCTTGAGCGTGGAGACGGCCAGCCCAGCCCCCTGCGCCGCGGCGGCGAGCGATTTGCCCGCCTTCACCTGATCGGCAATGGCCTTGGCCGCCGCTTCGGTCGGCAGCACAAGCTGCTCCACGCTGCGATTTTCCTTCGCGGCATAGGCGGCCTTGTTCTGGTTGTAGGCGGCGGCGATCTCCGCCTCGCTCGGTTGCGCCGCCTGCGCGAAGCGTTCCGTGTCGATCACGGCATAACGGATGCGCCGCTGCTCGGGAATCGTGAAGCGCGCGGCGTTCGCCTTGTAGAAGGTATCGAGCTGCGCGTCGGTCGGCTCTTTCTCCTCAAGGAACGCCTGCGCCGGGATCGCCGCGACCGTGCCCTGCCGCGCCTCCAGCAGCAGCGAGGCATAGGGCAGGACCATGCTGTCGGGCAGCTTCACGCCCAGGCCCAGCGGGGCGAGCATCTGCCTTTCCAGGATTTCGCGGCTGATATCGTCGCGCAGCATCTGTTCGGTGATGCGCTGGCTGACGAGAAGCTGGCGGAACTGGTCCTGGCTGAAATTGCCCGCCGCATCCTGGAAAGCGGGGATCTGCGCGATCTGCGCGTCGACCAGCCGCTTGCTGATATGGACGCCCTGATCCTTCGCATATTCCTTGATGGTGAGCGAGGAGACGAGCTGGTCGTAAATCTGCGCCGCGCCGCCCTGCGCGAAAAAGTCGGTGATCTGCATCCCCGGATCGGACCGGCGCGCATTTTCGAATACGCGCTGCACCCTGTCCTGCAACTCCGTCATGGTGAGTCGCGATCCGCCCGCCTTCGCGACGGTTTCGCCGTTGCCCAACATGCTGCCGGTGCCGAACTTGCCGCTGGTGACATCGCCCAGAATGAACGCGGCGGCGATCACAGCCAGGAACAGGATGGCGAAGATCGCCCCGACCTTGGAGTGAATAAGACGGCGGAAAGTCGTGAGCATGAATAAAGGCTTCCGAACAGCGGCTGTGAGGCGGCCCGCTTTAAGGGCGGATCGGCGCGGCGGCAAGGTCTGGCGGGACGGGGCGGGCTGGACAATTGCCGCCGCGCCGTCCATCGCGCACGCCACGTGCAGCAAGACATTCAAGGGGAAATGATCGATGGGCAGGCGCAAGCTGGTTGTCGGCAACTGGAAGATGAACGGCCTCAAGGCGCAATTGGGCGAAGTGGAAGACATCGGCGCGCTCGCCGCGCGGCATCCCGCCGTCGAGGTGGGCCTCTGCCTTCCCGCCACGCTCATCGCCCCGGCGCAGGGCGTGAAGGGCGCGGCCTTCATCGGCGCGCAGGACTGCCATATGCACGGCAGCGGCGCGCATACCGGCTGCCTGTCCGCCGCGATGCTGGCCGAAGCGGGCGCGGGCTGGACCATCGTGGGCCATAGCGAGCGGCGGCAGGATCAGGGCGAAACCGACGCCGACGTCGCCGCCAAGGCGCTGGCCGCGAAGGCGGCGGGCCTCAAGGTGATCCTGTGCGTCGGTGAAAGCCTCGACGTGCGCGACGCGGGCCATGCGGAATCGGTCGTCTCCGCGCAGCTTCTGGCCTCCCTGCCGCAAGGCGCGGCGGCGGACTGGCTCGCCATCGCCTATGAACCGATCTGGGCCATCGGCACCGGCCGCATCCCCACCATGGAAGCGGTCGAGGCCATGCACCGCGCCCTGCGCGCCGCGCTCGCCACGAAGATCGGGGCAGAGGCGGACGGGATGCGAATCCTCTATGGCGGCTCCATGAACGGCGACAATGCGGCCGAACTGCTGGCGATTGGGGACGTCGACGGCGGCCTCGTCGGCGGCGCGAGCCTCACCGCCGCGAAATTCGCCCCCGTGATCGCGGCGGCGTGCTGAACCTTCGGGTCATGCTTGCTGAGGGGGAAGCAAAACCATAGCCTCGCGCCGGCCCGCTTCCCACCCATAACCGCTACGCCGTAAAACCCTATAATCGCCCGGACCCAACCCTCCCGGTTGCCCCCGCGCGCTATCGTCGCTATGTGCGCGGCAACGCACCCTTCACCGGACAGAAACGCAACCGCATGTTCACCTTCCTCCTCGTCGTGCAGGCCATTGTCGCCGCCTGCCTCGTCACCGTCATCCTGATGCAGAAGTCGGAAGGCGGCGGGTTGGGCGTCGGCGGTTCTCCGGCGGGGTTCATGTCGGCGCGCGGGGCGGCGGATTTCCTCACCCGCTCGACCACCGTCCTCGCGACGATCTTCGTCGCGCTGTCGATCACGCTGGCGGTCATCGCGTCGGTCCGCCATGCGCCCAGCAGCATCGATACCTCGCTGGTGAAGCAGGCCCCCGCCACGCCGCAGCAGGCTCCGGCGACCGGCGGCAACGCCGATCCGCTGGCGGGCGCGGCCGGTGCGGTCGGCAACGGCAGCGCCTCCAACGGCGCGGTTCCGCTCGCCAACTGACCTTTTCGTCGATCGATTGATCTTTTTTGCGTGCGTGGGGATTCCCGCGCTTGCCCAACTCGCTTGTAAAAGGCTAAGCCTCCTCTCCCATGGCGCGGTATATTTTCATCACCGGCGGCGTGGTCTCCTCGCTTGGCAAGGGCCTGATGGCCGCTTCGCTTGCAGCCCTGTTGCAGGCGCGAGGTTTCCGTGTGCGTATCCGGAAGTTCGATCCCTATCTCAACGTCGATCCGGGCACGATGAGCCCGTATCAGCATGGCGAGGTCTATGTGACCGACGACGGGGCGGAAACCGACCTCGACCTCGGCCATTATGAGCGGTTCACGGGCGTTTCGGCGCGCCAGTCCGACAATGTGACGCAGGGCCGCGTCTATCAGACGATCATCGCGCGGGAGCGGCGCGGCGACTATCTGGGCGCGACGGTGCAGGTGATTCCCCACGTCACCGACGAGATCAAGGCGTTCGCCATCGCCGACACCGAAGACCTCGACTTCGTGCTGTGCGAGATCGGCGGCACGGTGGGCGACATCGAATCGCTGCCCTTCATGGAAGCGATTCGCCAGCTTCACAACGATCTGGGCCGCGGCCAGTCGATCTTCGTCCATGTGACGCTGGTCCCCTATATCGCGGCGGCGGGCGAGCTGAAGACCAAGCCGACGCAGCACAGCGTCCGCGAACTCACCTCGCTCGGCATCCAGCCCGACATTCTCCTGTGCCGCTGCGAACAGCCGCTGCCCGACAGCGAGCGGCGCAAGATCGCGCTTTTCTGCAACGTGCGTCCCGAAGCGGTCATCCCCGCGCTCGACGCCAGCAGCATCTATGCGGTCCCGACCCAATATCATGCCGAAGGGCTGGACGACGAAGTGCTCCGCGCCTTCGGGATGGAAGGCGCGCCGCAGCCCTCGCTCGACCGCTGGCACGACATCATGGACCGTCAGCAGAACCCCGAAGGCGAAGTCACCATCGGCGTGGTCGGCAAATATGTGGGCCTCCCCGACGCCTATAAATCGCTGCATGAAGCGCTCCATCATGGCGGTTTCGCCAACCGGGTGAAGGTCAACATCCGCTGGATCGACGCCGAACTGTTCGAGGAAGAGGGCGCGGACATCGCCGCCCGGCTCGAACCCATGCACGGCATCCTCGTCCCCGGCGGCTTCGGCGTGCGCGGCAGCGAGGGCAAGATCGCCAGCGTCAAATTCGCCCGCGAACGCGGCGTGCCCTTCTTCGGCATCTGCCTCGGCATGCAGATGGCCTGCATCGAAGGGGCGCGGAACACGGCGGGGATCGCCAACGCCTCCACCACCGAATTTGGCGAAACCAGCGAGCCGGTCGTCGGCCTCATCACAGAATGGATGAGCAAGGAGGGCCTTCAGCAGCGCACCGCCGACACCGATCTGGGCGGCACCATGCGTCTGGGCGCCTATCCCGCCAAGCTCACCGGCAACAGCGTCGTCGCGGGCATCTATGGCGCGACCGAGATCAGCGAGCGCCACCGCCACCGCTATGAAGTCAATGCAGGCTATCGCGAGCCGCTGGAGAAGGGCGGCCTCATCTTCTCCGGCATGTCGCCGGACGGCACGCTGCCCGAAATCGTCGAGCGGCCCGATCACCCCTGGTTCGTCGGCGTGCAGTTCCACCCGGAACTCAAGTCCAAACCCTTCGACCCGCACCCCCTCTTCGCGGGCTTCATCGAAGCGGCGCTCAAGCAGAGCCGGCTGGTGTAACGACCTCCGTTCGGACGGACTCATAATCCAATATCTCCGTTCGCTTGAAGCGAACGGAGATAAGCTATTTCGCAGGCGTCAGCTTGAGCAGCCGCCCCTGCGATCCCTGCCCGCCATCCTCCAGCAGCCACAGCGCGCCTTCCGGCCCTTGCTCCACTTCGCGGATGCGCGCGCCCATGTCCCACTGGTCGGCCTTGGCGGCGTTCTCGCCGTCCAGCTTCACCCGGACCAGCGCCTGCCCCGACAGCGCGCCCAGGAACAGCGACCCCTTCCACTGCGGAAACAGGTCGCCCGAATAATAGACCAGCCCCGCGGGCGAAATGGAGGGATTCCACCAGACCTTGGGCGCCTCGAACCCATCATGCGGCTGGTGATCGGGAATGTCGCGCCCATCATAATGGCTGCCGTTCGACGCCTTGGGATAGCCATAATTCGCTCCCGGCTTGATGAGGTTCACCTCGTCGCCGCCCTGCGGTCCCATTTCCTGCTCCCACAATCGCCCGTCCTTGTCGAAGGCCAGCCCCAGCAGGTTGCGGTGCCCGTATGACCAGACCGCCGGATGGAATCCCTTGCCGGCCAGCGGATTGCCCGCCGCCGCCGTGCCGTCGGGATTGAGCCGCAACACCTTGCCCAAGGTCGCCTTCGGGTCCTGCGCCGGATCGAATTTCTGCCGCTCGCCATTGGTGAAGAACAGATATTTCCCGTCCGGCGAAAAGGCGATGCGCCCGGAATAATGGCCGTTCCCGTCCACATAGGGGGCGGCGCGGAAGATCGTCTTGAACCCGTTCAGCATCGCTTGCGGAGGGCAGGGCGCGCGGACGCATTGCACCTGCCGCTCGACAATCTGGCCCATGCCCAGCGCCACGCCCTTGCCGCCCGCGCCCTGTTCCGACCAGCTCAGATAGACGATGCCATTGTCCTTGAACTGCGGATGCAGCACCACGTCCATCAGCGCGCCTTGCCCTGCGCTGTCCACGCGCGGCCCGCCGTCGATGCCCACCTGGACCTTGCCGTCCCAGCTCTTATCCTTGTTGCGCGGATCGAACAGCACCAGTTCGCCCGCCTTCTCCGTCACCAGCAGGCGGCCATCGGGCAGGAAAGTCATCGCCCAGGGTGCATCGAAATCGGCGATCACCTCGGTCTTGAAGGGCTTGCCCGCCGTCTCGGCGCGGTTCTGCCCCGTCGCATTGTCGGCCGAGCAGGCCAGCAGGACGAGCGGCAGCGCGGCGAAAGAAAAATGGCGTATCATATGTTTCTCCCTTGCGCTTCCAACCCACGGGCGGGCGGCGCGTTCCGCATTGCAATCGGCGGCTCTGGACCTAGATAGACGATGTAATATTATTGCACGGAAAGGAAATGGCCATGAGCAGCGATCCGGTCGTCATCGCGGGCTATGCGCGCACGCCGATGGGCGGATTCCAGGGCGCGCTGTCGCCGCTCAAGGCCACGGAACTGGGCGCGGCGGCGGTGAAGGCGGCGGTCGAGCGCGCGGGCGTCCCCGCCGATGCCATCGACCGCATCTATATGGGCTGCGTTCTCCCCGCCGGCCTGGGGCAAGCCCCCGCGCGCCAGGCGGCGCTGGGCGCGGGCCTGCCGCAATCGGTCGAGGCCACCACCGTCAACAAGATGTGCGGATCGGGGATGCAGGCCGCGATCATGGCGCAGGAGGCGCTTCTTGCCGGGACCGCCGATATCGTCATCGCGGGCGGCATGGAAAGCATGACCAACGCCCCCTATGCGCTGCCCAAGCACCGCTCCGGCGCGCGCATCGGCCATGACCGCATCATCGACACGATGATGATGGACGGGCTGGAGGACGCCTATGAACCCGGCAAGGCGATGGGCGTCTTCGCCGAGGAAGCCGTGCGCGACTATCAGTTCACGCGGCAGGATCAGGACGCCTACGCCATCCGCTCGCTCGAACGCGCCAACGCGGCCATAGCGAGCGGCGCCTTTGCAGGGGAAATCACGCCGGTCACGGTCAAGGGCCGGGGCGGCGACACCGTCATCGACACCGACGAACAGCCCGGCAAGGCTAAGCCCGACAAGATTCCGTCGCTCAAACCCGCCTTCGTCAAGGATGGCACGATCACCGCCGCCAACGCCTCCTCCATCTCGGACGGCGCGGCGGCGCTGGTGATGACGCGCCGAAGCGTCGCGGAAAAGCTGGGCCTGCCCATCGTCGCGAAGGTCGTCGCCACCGCCGCCCACGCCCATGAGCCGTCGAAATTCACCACCGCGCCGGTCCCTGCCATGCGCAAGGTGCTGGAGAAAGCAGGCTGGTCGGTCGAGGATGTCGACCTGTTCGAAGTCAACGAAGCCTTCGCCGTGGTCGCCATGATCGCCGCGAAGGAACTCGCCATTCCCGCCGAAAAGCTCAACGTCAACGGCGGCGCGACGGCGCTCGGCCATCCCATCGGCGCGAGCGGCGCGCGCATCCTCGCCACCCTGATCGCCGCGCTTCAAAGCCGTGGCGGCAAGCGCGGCGTCGCCTCCCTCTGTATCGGCGGCGGCGAAGCGACCGCGATGGCGATCGAACTGGCGTAAAAGCAGGAGGATTGCGTAGGCAGGCGCGCGCGATAGTTGCGTGGGGCCAGAGGCGGACGGAAGAGGGGACGCTGCAACGTCCGCAAACCACCCATAACCGCCATTCCGCTCCCCTTCCGCAAATTCATACATCCCAAAAGGCAAAACCCGCTCCGCTTCCGCAGAAGCGCGGCACCACGCCCCGATAGGGCATTTTGTCCCCGGCGCTCCCCCTTGAATCCCGCGAGGCTTGGGCGCATGAACCCGGCCCATGACCGCGACCGCTTTTCGTTCCGCCGCGCCTGCCGCGCGTCCCGCCGCCATTGCCCGTTGGCTGCTCATGGTGGCGGCGCTGGTCTTTTGCATGGTGGTGGTGGGCGGCATCACGCGCCTCACCGAATCGGGCCTGTCCATCACCCAATGGAAGCCGATCACCGGCGCGATCCCGCCGCTGACCCACGATCAGTGGATGGAGGCGTTCCGCGACTATCAGAAAATCCCGGAATATCAGCAGCTCCGTCAGGGCATGAGCCTCTCCGATTTCCAGTTCATCTTTTTCTGGGAATGGGTGCACCGGCTGCTCGGCCGTCTGATCGGCGTGGCCTTCGCCCTGCCGCTGATCTGGTTCGCGGCGAAGCGGGCGATCCCGGCGGGCTATGGCTGGCGTCTGGTGGCATTGCTGGCGCTGGGCGGATTGCAGGGCGTGATCGGCTGGTGGATGGTGAAATCGGGCCTGTCGGTCCGCACCGACGTCAGCCATTATCGTCTGGCCGTGCACCTGCTGACCGCGCTGTTCATCATGGGGGCGCTGATCTGGACGGCGCTCGATCTTTTCGCGCTCGCCCGCTATTCCCGCGCGCGGCCGGCCCGGCTTCGGCCCTTTGCGTTGCTGGCGCTGTTCCTGTTGTTCGTGCAACTCCTGTTCGGGGCGTTCACCGCCGGGCTGAATGCCGGCTATGTCTCCAACACATGGCCGCTGATGAACGATCATTTCGTGCCGGAAGGGATCGAATGGGTCGGCTCGCTGTGGGCGACGGTCTCCAGTGATCCCTATCTCGTCCATTTCATCCATCGCTGGTGGGCGTGGATCGCGGCGCTGGCGCTCATCATGCTCGCGCGCAAGGCGAAGCGGGTGGGGGAGCGTGGGCCGTCCATTGCGATCAATGCGGCGGTGGGCACGCAGATCGTCCTTGGCATCGCCACCGTCCTCAGCGGCATCGCCCTGCCGCTCGCTGTGCTGCATCAGGCGGTCGGCGCGCTGGTGGTCGCCTCCGCCGCATGGGGCGCGCACGCCATCGGCATGCGCCGGGCATGAGCGGCGGCGTCGCGATCGTCTACACCCTGTTCGGATCGGCGGAGAGCGCCGAGCGCATCGCGCGGCAATTGGTGGCGGAACGGCTGGCCGCCTGCGTCAACATGCTGGCGCCCTGCACGTCGATCTACGCATGGGAAGGCGCGCTCCAGCGTGAGGCCGAAATCCCCGTCCTGCTCAAGACCGCGCCGGAAAAGCGCGACGCGTTGATGGCGCGGCTGGCGGAACTGCACGACTATGAAGTCCCCGCCATCCTCGCGCTGCCGGTGGAGGCCGCCCATGCGCCCTTCGCCCGGTGGATCGCTGGCCAGACCAGCAGCGCGGAGCATTGTCCGTCGGACTAAAAGGCGAGCGATGTGCCTCCGTAAAACGAGAGGTATTATTTTACCCGCCGCGAATCCCGCCGAATCTCTTGACTTCCGCCTCCCCACCCGTCATGAGCGCCCATCTTCCGATCGCCCGAAAAAGCGTTCGGTTCACTATTTCATTCTGGAGATTGGCACCATGAAGGCGCTGATGAAGACCACGAAGCCGGCGACCCCGGCAACGGTCGAAAAGAAGTGGATCCTGATCGACGCGGAAGGTCTCGTCGTCGGCCGTCTCGCTTCGACCGTAGCGAATATCCTGCGCGGGAAGCATAAGACGAGCTTCACCCCGCACGTCGATTGCGGCGACAATGTCATCATCATCAATGCCGGCAAGGTGAAGTTCACCGGCCGCAAGATGACCGACAAGGTCTATTACAAGCACACCGGCTATGCCGGCGGCATTAAGGAAACCACGCCCGCCAAGATCCTGGAAGGCCGTTTCCCCGAGCGCGTCCTGGAAAAGGCGATTGAACGCATGATCCCTCGTGGTCCGCTCGGCCGTCAGCAGATGCGCAACCTGCGCATCTTCGCCGGCGCCGAACACGCCCATGAAGCGCAGAACCCCGAAGTGCTCGATTTCGCGTCGCGCAACCGCAAGAACAAGGTGGGTGCATAATGTCCGATAACCGCCAGTCCCTGTCCGACCTCGCGTCGCTGACCGCCAATGCGCCCGCCGCTGCCGAAGCGCCCGCCGCTGTTGCCGCCGACGATACGCCCATCGCGCCCGTGCAGCCTTCCGCTCCGCTGCGCGCTCAGGAAATCGACAGCCTCGGCCGCGCTTATGCGACCGGCCGCCGCAAGGATGCCGTCGCCCGCGTATGGGTGAAGCCCGGCACCGGCAAGATCACGGTCAATGGCCGCGATCAGGAAATCTATTTCGCGCGTCCCACGCTGCGTCTCGTCATCAACCAGCCCTTCGGCGTCACTGATCGCGAAGGTCAGTATGACGTGATCGCCACTGTCAAGGGCGGCGGTCTGTCGGGCCAGGCCGGCGCGGTGAAGCACGGTATCGCCCAGGCGCTCAGCAAGTACGAACCGGCGCTTCGCAGCGCGGTCAAGGCCGAAGGCTTCCTGACCCGCGACAGCCGCGTCGTCGAACGTAAGAAGTACGGCCGCGCCAAGGCCCGCCGCAGCTTCCAGTTCTCGAAGCGCTAAGCGGTTCATACAGGATTTTCGAGAAGGGGCCGGTTATCCGGCCCCTTTTTCGTTGGCGGTCATGGACGGTCGGCGCAACCTTTGTTGTCCGTCGAAAACGGCCATCTTATGCTCCCTTGTCGTTGCGTTCCCGTTCCGGTGGCAACCGCTTGCCCTTGGCGCTCGTTTAGCTTGCAACCCTAACCAAGGAGAGATCGACATGGGTGAGATGACCGACAAGATGAAGGCCGCGGGCAACAAGGCGGCCGGTGCAGTCAAGGACGCGGCCGGCAAGGCGACCGGCAATGAACGCCTGCAGGCCGAAGGCAAGGCGCAGAAGGCCAAGGGCACCGTGCAGGACGTGGCCGGTTCCGCCAAAGGCGCACTTGGCGACAAGATCTGACGTGCGGGTTTTATAGCGGCAAGAGGGCTCGTTTCTTTCGGGAACGGGGCCTCTTGCCTTTAGCCGTTTGCATGGGCTGATCCATGTCAGGCAGAGCGGCCCGTCCCATCGTTATGGTGCAGATAGCCCCGTACGTCCCGTCGCAGTTCCCCGGCGCACAGATAGAGCGCGATGACATTGGGAATCGCCATCAGGAAGAAGCTGCTGTCCACGATGCCGACCACCCGACCCAGATCGATCGCCGCCGCGGGGGGCAGGGCGACGATGTAGAGGATCTTATAGGCCCATTGCGCCCGAGGTCCATTGCCGAACAGGTAGCCCCACGCCTGCAATCCATAGAATCCCCACGCCACCAGCGTAGAATAAGCGAAAAGAAATACCACCACCGCGAGCAGCCACGGGAACCATGGCGACACCTTGGCAAAGGCGGCCGAAGTGATCGCGATCCCCTCCAGTCCCGTATTCCATGTTCCCGCAACCACCAGCGCCAGCCCGCCCAGCGCGCACACGATCATCGTGCCCAGCAATGGCTCCAGCAGCGCGACCAGCCCTTCGGACACCGGATGCCGCGCCCGTGCAAGGCTGTGCGCCATGACGGCGGACCCGACGCCCGCCTCGCTCGCGAATACCGCGCGCCGCATTCCCGCGACGAAAGCGCCCACCGCGCCGCCCGTCGCCGCGCTGCCGGTCCATGCGCCCTGCCAGATTTGCGCCAGCGCGCCCGGGATGGCGTCCATATGCAGGATGAGGATCGCCGCCACGCCCGCCAGATAGACCGCGACCTTGAGCGGCGTCAGGCGCTTCGCCACCTCGCCCAGCCATGCAGCGCCGCCCAGCGTCACCAGCGCCACCGCCCCGGCCAGGAACACGCCATAGGCCCAGCCGTTGCCAAGACCCGTCACGACCTTCACCTGCGCGAAGCTCTGGTTCACCTGCACCATCGGGATCGCCCCGAACAACGCGAAGAAGGCATATAGTCCGCCCAGCATCAGCCCCGCCTTCGGCCAGCCCCGCGCCGCGCCCACGGCTTTGAGCACGTACATCGGCCCGCCATGCACATGGCCTCGATCATCGAAGACCCGGTATTTGAGGCCCAGCGTCACCTCCGCCATCTTCACCGTCATCGCGAACCAGCCGATGACGAACATCCACAGGATCGCGCCGGGGCCGCCCATGGTCAGCGCCACCGCGACCCCCGCGATATTGCCGAGGCCGATGGTCCCCGACAGGGCGGTCGACAGCGCCGCCCACTGGCTGACATCGCCCACTGCCTCGCCCTTGTCCGGCTGTGTCCGCAGGATGCGGATCGCGCGGCCCACCTGCGTCACATTGGGAAAGCCCAGCCATGCCGTGAAGAAGAGCATGGGCACCGCCAGATACAGCACGATCAACTCGATGTGCGTTCCCAGCACCGGCATCTTGAAGAACACCGTGCCCGACAGCGCGTCGACCCATGCGTTGAAACTTTCCATCCGTCCCGATTGACGGCTACCCAGTGGAAAGTCGAACAAAGATTGCTATGGAGGCGATGAATTTCCCCGCAGCAGGAACGGCGGCAGGCACGATATGAGCAGGCAATATTTCGGCACCGACGGAATCCGGGGCCGCACGAATCAATGGCCGATGACCGCCGAACTGGCGATGAAGGTCGGCATGGCGGCGGGCCGTCATTTCCTGCGCGGCAGCCACCGCCATCGTGTCGTCATCGGCAAGGATACGCGCCTGTCAGGTTATATGGTGGAGAACGCCCTTGTCGCGGGTTTCACCGCTGTCGGCATGGATGTGGTGCAGTTCGGCCCGATCCCGACGCCGGCGGTCGCGCTGCTGGCCCATTCGATGCGGGCGGACCTGGGCGTCATGATATCCGCGAGCCACAATCCTTATTTCGACAATGGCATCAAGCTGTTCGGCCCGGACGGCTACAAGCTGTCGGATGAGGACGAACTGAAGATCGAGGCGCTGCTGGATCAGGATATCCCGCTCGCCGCGTCGCAGGATATCGGCCGCGCCCGCCGCGTGGAGGATGCGCGCGGCCGCTACATCCATGCGGTCAAGTCCAGCTTCCCGGCCGACCTGCGGCTGGACGGCATGAAGATCGTGGTCGATTGCGCCAATGGTGCCGCCTATCAGGTCGCGCCGTCTGCCCTGTGGGAATTGGGCGCGGAAGTGATCGCGGTCGGCGTCACGCCCAACGGCACCAACATCAACGACGGATGCGGCTCCACTGCGCCACTGCTTTGCCAGGAAACCGTGGTATCATCGGGCGCGGATATCGGCATCGCGCTGGATGGCGATGCCGACCGGCTGATCGTGGTGGACGAGAAGGGCAATATCGTCGATGGCGACCAGATCATGGCCCTGATCGCGGCCAACTGGGCGCGGGAAGGCACGCTGCGCGGCGGCGGTCTCGTGGCGACGATCATGTCGAACCTTGGCCTTGAGCGGTTCCTGACCGGACAGGGTATCGCCCTTGAGCGCACCAAGGTTGGCGACCGATACGTGCTGGAACGGATGCGCGAGGGCGGCTTCAATGTCGGCGGCGAGCAATCGGGCCACATGATCCTGTCCGATCATGCGACCACCGGCGACGGGACCATTGCAGCGCTGCAAGTGCTGGCCGCGCTGGTCCGCTCCGGCAAACCGGCAAGCGACGTGCTGCACCAGTTCGACCCCGTGCCCCAGCTTCTGAAGAATGTCCGCTTCGCTGGCGGCAAGCCGCTGGAGCATGAGGACGTGCAGCGCGTCATCGCGCAGGCTGAGGCGGAACTGAACGGCTGCGGCCGCCTCGTCATCCGCCCGTCCGGCACGGAGCCGGTGATCCGCGTCATGGCAGAGGGGGATCGTGAGGATCAGGTGAAGGATGTGGTCGACCGCATCTGCGCGGCGGTGGAGAAGGTCGCGGCATAATGCTGGAAATGCGCCCGGATTGCGAACGCTGCGGCGTCGACCTGCCCGCTGACCAGGCGGGGGCCTTCATCTGTTCCTTCGAATGCACCTTCTGCGCGGCCTGCGCGGAGGCTCTGGACGATCGTTGCCCCAATTGCGGCGGCGAATTGATGGACAGGCCGACCCGGACGGGCAAGGCGCTGGCCGCCAATCCCGTATCGACGGAGCGGCGCCGCAAGTCATGAGCATCGCGCGCATCCTCATCATCGCGGGGTCCGACAGCGGCGGCGGCGCGGGTATTCAGGCGGACATAAGGACCGTTACCCTGCTGGGCGGCCATGCCATGACCGCGATTACGGCGATCACCGCGCAGAACACGCTGGGCGTGCAAGGCGTCCTTCCCGTGCCGACGGACATGGTGCTGGCGCAGATAGAGAGCGTCATAGGCGATATCGGCGTGGATGCGGTGAAGATCGGCATGATCGGATCGGCGCAAACAGCCGCGGCCGTCGCGGACAGGCTGGCCGCGCTGGATGGCGTGCCTATCGTCTTCGACCCCGTGATGGTCGCGACCAGCGGATCGGTGCTGGCGGATGAAGCGACCGTTGCGGCCTTTGAAAGGCTGATGGCGCTCGCGGCCGTGATGACGCCCAACCTGCCGGAACTGGAGGCGCTGGGCGGGGAAGAAGCGGCAGTCCGATTCGCGACCCATGTGCTTGCGAAGGGCGGGCATGGCGAGGGACCGATGTTGACCGATCGGCTGATCGGGCCGCAGGGCGTGGTGAAGGCGTGGAGTAGCGCCCGGATCGACACGCCGCACACGCACGGCACCGGCTGTACGCTGGCGAGCGCCATCGCGACCGGGCTGGGGCAGGGGCTGGATCTGGTGGACGCCATAGAGCGCGCGCGCAATTATGTGCGGCAGGCCCTGTCGCTCGCGCCGGGGCTGGGGCAGGGGCAAGGGCCGATGGGGTCGCCCTTCGGATTTCACGTCCATGCCTGATTTTTCCCACGAGTTGCGTCATCATCCCGGCCTCGTCGCGGGCGTGGACGAGGCGGGCAGGGGGCCGCTGGCGGGGCCGGTGGTCGCTGCTGCCGTCATCCTGCGCGCGGAAGATTGCCCCGACGGCCTCAATGACAGCAAGCAATTGACCGCTGCCCGCCGCGCGACGCTGGAGGTGGAGATCAAGGCGCGGGCGCTGTGCTGGGGCATCGGGACGGCCAGCGTGGAGGAAATCGACAGCCTCAACATCCTCTGGGCGACGATGCTGGCGATGAAGCGGGCGATGGAGGCGTTGAGCCAGGACTGCGCGCATGTGCTGGTGGACGGCAATCGCTGCCCCGACTGGCGCTGGCCCGCGACGGCGGTGGTGGAGGGGGACGCGAAATGCCTCTCGATCTCCGCCGCCTCGATCCTCGCCAAGGAGGCGCGGGACCGGATGATGGTGGAGGCCGCCGCGCTCCACCCCCATTATGGCTGGGAAAGCAATAAAGGCTACGGCAGTCCGCACCATCTGGCGGCACTGCGCCAACATGGGCCGACGGCGTTCCATCGCCGCAGCTTCGCGCCGGTGGCGCAACTTCTGCTGCTCTGACCAGCCTGTCCCGCCATGGGACTGATGCGGCAAGCTGTTAACGCCGGTCTGGCATATGGCTAACATATGGTTAAAAAAGGTTCATGCCTTTTGCTTTGCGCCAATCCCTGCTGCCGCTTGCGCTTGCCGCATTTTGCGCGCTGCCTTCGGAGGCGAGCGCCGCGCCCGTCCTGCCGGATGAGTCCGCGCTGGCCGCGGGCGGGTATCGCTGGCTGGACGAAGGGCCGTGGACCGGGCCGATCTATATGGTCATCAGCATCGACAGGCAGATGGTGCACGTCTATGCCGGCGACCGGCTGATCGGCGCGGCATCCGTTTCCACGGGCATGAAGGGGCACCGCACGCCCACCGGGGAATATCCGATCCTGCAAAAGCGGCAATGGCACCGCTCCAACCTCTACAGCAATGCGCCCATGCCCTTCATGCAGCGGCTGACATGGGATGGCATCGCGCTTCATGCCGGGCATAATCCGGGCTACCCCGCGAGCCACGGCTGCATTCGCCTGCCCCATGCCTTTGCGCGGCGGCTGTTCGAAATCACGCAGCTGGGGACGCTGGTGAGCGTGACAGCCGACCGCCTGTCGCCAGCACTGATGCTGGATACGCTGGTGATGGGTGATCCGGAAAGCACGGTGGTCACCTTCTCGCCCCGAAGCGCGCAGCAGAAGCAGGGTCCGGAGGACGCCGTGCCGGCGAACCGAAATGAGAAAGGACCGCCCACTCTGGAAGTCGATCCCGCGATCTTCGTGCCGCGCTTTTCCCGATAATGCCGGAGGGGACGGTCCTTTTACCGGACCGTCCCCCTGGCTTGTTGCTCAGGCCGCTTCGGCGGTCTCGTCGCTCGCGGGCAGGCGGATCATATAGTCGAAGGCGGAAAGCGCCGCCGTCGATCCCGCGCCCATAGCGATGACGATCTGCTTGTAGGGGACCGTCGTGCAGTCGCCCGCCGCGAAGATGCCCGGCTGGCTGGTTTCGCCCCGCGCGTCGATCTCGATCTCGCCGCGCGGGGATAGGGTCACCGCGTCCTTGAGCCATTCGGTGTTCGGCACCAGCCCGATCTGAACGAAAATGCCCTCCAGCTCGATGTCATGCTCGGTGCCGTGATTGCGGTCCTTGTAGCTGAGGCCCGTCACCTTGTTGCCGTCGCCATTGACCTGCGTCGTCAGCGCCGATGTGATGATCTTCACATTGGGCAGGCTGGCGAGCTTGCGCTGGAGCACGGCGTCGGCGCGCAACTGGCTGTCGAACTCGATCAGCGTCACATGGGCGACGATGCCCGCCAGATCGATGGCCGCTTCGACGCCGCTATTGCCGCCGCCGATCACCGCCACGCGCTTGCCCTTGAAGAGCGGGCCATCGCAATGGGGGCAGTAGGCCACACCCTTGTTGCGATAGTCATCCTCGCCCGGTACGCCCATCTGCCGCCAGCGCGCGCCGGTGGAGAGGATCACCGTGCGGCCTTTCAGCGATGCGCCGTTTTCCAGCACAACCTCATGATAGCCGCCTTCGGTCTTGGCCGGGATCAGCTTCGCCGCCTTCTGGAGGTTCATGATCTCGACGTCATAGTCCTTGACGTGCTGTTCGAGATGCGCGGCGAGCTTCGGCCCTTCGGTATGGGGGACGGAGATGAAATTCTCGATCGCCATGGTGTCGAGCACCTGACCGCCGAAACGCTCCGCCGCGATGCCGGTGCGGATGCCCTTGCGCGCGGCATAGATCGCCGCCGCCGCGCCCGCTGGGCCGCCGCCGACGATCAGCACTTCGAACGGGTCCTGCGCCTTGATCTTCTCGGCGGCGCGTTCCGCCGCGCCGCTGTCGATCTTCGCGACGATCTGCTCCAGTTCCATGCGGCCAGAAGCGAAAGGCTCTCCGTTCAGGAAGACGGTGGGCACCGCCATGACCTTGCGCGCATCGACTTCCTGCTGGAACAGCGCGCCATCGATGGCGACATGGCTGATGCGGGGATTGAGCACGCTCATCAGGTTCAGCGCCTGCACCACGTCGGGGCAGTTCTGGCAGGAGAGCGAGAAATAGGTTTCGAAGGCGAAGTCGCCGTCCAGATCCTTGATCTGCTCGATCAGGTCCTGCGCCGCCTTCGACGGATGACCGCCCACCTGGAGCAGCGCCAGCACCAGGGACGTGAACTCATGGCCCATCGGCAGGCCCGCGAAGCGCACGCCGATGTCTGTTCCCGCCCGGCGGATAAGGAAGCTGGGCTTGCGCTTGTCGTCGTCGGCGCGGACCACGGACACCTTGTCCGACAGTTCGGCGATTTCGTTCAAAAGCTCCTGCATTTCGCGCGATTTCGCGCCGTCATCCAGCGAAGCCACCAGCTCGATCGGCTGGGTGATGTTCGCCAGATAGCCCTTGAGCTGTCCTTTGAGATTTGCGTCCAACATCGATTATGGCTCCGTTGCATGAGAAGAGGTGCGCGGTCAGGCCGCAAGCCACCAGTTCCGAGGGAAAGGATGGCCCATCCCTCGGAGAGATTTGGTCTGAACATGTCAGAGATCAAGCCGCGCCGGGCCGGGGATGCTCCCCGAAAGCCCGGCCGCGGAAAAGTCGTCAGATCTTGCCGACGAGGTCCAGCGAGGGAGCAAGGGTCTTTTCACCCTCTTCCCATTTGGCCGGGCAGACTTCGCCGGGGTGGCTGGCCCAATATTGCGCCGCCTTGATCTTGCGAAGCAGTTCGGTCGCGTTGCGGCCGACGCCTTCCGGGGTGATCTCGACAAGCTGGATCACGCCTTCGGGATCGAGCACGAAGGTGCCGCGGTCCGCCAGGCCGACGCCTTCGCGCAGCACGCCGAACTGGTTCGACAGGTCGTGATTCTGGTCGCCCAGCATGTAATAGTTGATCTTGCCGATGGCCGGCGAGGTGTCATGCCAGGCCTTGTGACAGAAATGCGTGTCGGTCGACACCGAATAGACTTCCACGCCCATGCCCTGAAGGGTGGGGTAGATGTCGGCCAGATCTTCCAGTTCGGTCGGGCAGACGAAGGTGAAGTCGGCCGGGTAGAAGAAGAAGACGGCCCACTTGCCCTTCACATCGGCATCGGTGACATCGACGAACTTGCCTTCCTTGAATGCGGTTGCCTTGAACGGCTGGAGGGGGGTGTTGATAAGCGCCATGGGCTTTCCAGTTCCTTCTCTTGGGGTTGTCGTGTGAAGCCTATGTAGGGAAGGAGGCGAGTCGGGGGAAATTGGTTTTCTCGGACTTGTAGATAGAGAAAATCGATTACTGCACGGATTATTGATCGACCGGATCATTCCAATCTCGTGAACCAGGAACGATGTGGGGCGTTGCCGCCCTGTTCGCTTTTCGATGGAGAAGAAGATGGTGCGCCTCTATTTCATTCCCGTGGCTTTGGCGATCGCGCTGGCGGGCTGTGCCAAAAGCACGGAAAATGCAGCCGGCAATCAGGCGATCCAGGCGGGCGATGTGGAAACGATCGAGGATGTGGACGCCTTGGGCAACGGCGCGCCCGACGCGGCTCGCCTGCCGACCGACGATTGGGTGGGACGCTGGACGGGACCGGAAGGGCTTTTCCTGGATATCCAGCCTTCGCCCGACGGGAAGCCGGGCCATTATGCCATCGCCAATCAGGATACGCTCGACCGGAAAGAAAATTACAGCGGTCTGGCGGAGGGCGCGACGATCCGTTTCGTTCGCGACGGGCACGATCTGGCGATCCGTCCCGGTAAGGGCAGCGAAACCGGCTTCAAATATCTGGCGGAGAAGCAGGAATGCCTGATAGTCGTTCCGGGGCGGGAAGGCTATTGCCGATAGCTATTCGCCGTCGCCCAGACCCTCCAGCGCGCTGAACCGCTGCGACCAGAGCGCGCCATAGACGGCCATCCATTGAACCACGGGAGCAAGGCCCTTGGCGCGGGCGGTATAATAAGTCTCCCGCCCTGCCCGGCGCGCGGTGACAAGCCTCGCCTGCTTCAACTTGCCAAGATGGCGGGACACCATGGGTTGCGACACGCCCGATATGGCGGTGAGGGCGTGAACGCTTTGCTCCCCTTCGCGCACCAGATATTCGAGCAGGGCGCGCCGGGTGCCATCCGACAGCGCCTTGAACAGGGCGTCGCGAAGGACGGATCGGTCTTCCTGATAGGGAGGGGCAATCATCCGTATTGCATAATCAAAAGGTTATGAATAGGTCAACCCAAAGCCGGTTTTCGATCCGAAGCGGGCGTTAACCAAAAAAAACTTCGTGAACGGGACAGGCTGAGTCTTTTTCGCCACACTACCCGATATGGAGTCCAGTCGGCATTTGCAGACTCAATATCTCGTGGCTACCCTCTTCGTTCTCCATTCCGTTAACCTTTCTATGAGGGTTAACGGATAAGTTACTGATCTTGACGGTAGACTCCTGAGGACTCATCGCTGGGCCTCGAAACCAACGGGGGTTGCTGCATGGGTGTCATGGAACGCGTCGCGACGCGGCGGAAGAAGGCGGTCGCGCCGGTAGAGATTGAGGCGGACCGTCTGCTGCGGGGCGATTGCATCGCGGAAATGGCGAAGCTGCCCGATGGCTGCATCGACATGATCTTCGCCGATCCGCCCTATAACCTGCAACTGGGCGGCGACCTGTTCCGGCCCGAAGGCGGACGCGTGGACGCGGTCGATAATGATTGGGACAAGTTCGACACGCTGGGCGCCTATGACCGCTTTACGAAGGCATGGCTCAAGGAAGCGCGCCGCATCCTGAAACCCAACGGCACCATCTGGGTGATCGGCAGCTATCATAATATCTTCCGGGTCGGCGCGGCCTTGCAGGACGAAGGCTTCTGGATTCTCAACGACATCATCTGGCGCAAGGCGAACCCGATGCCCAATTTCAAGGGCACGCGCTTCACCAACGCGCATGAGACGCTGATCTGGGCCAGCCAGGGCGAGGACAGCAAATATACGTTCAACTACAAAGCGATGAAGACGCTCAATGACGAATTGCAGATGCGCTCGGACTGGGTATTGCCGATCTGCGGCGGGCAGGAGCGGTTGAAGCGCAACGGCACCAAGGCGCATCCGACGCAAAAGCCCGAGGCGCTGCTTTACCGGGTGCTGCTGGCCTGCACCAAACCGGGCGACGTGGTGCTCGATCCCTTCTTCGGCACCGGCACGACGGGCGCGGTCGCCAAGCGCCTGGGCCGCAAATGGATCGGCATCGAGCGTGAGGACAGCTATATCGAGGTCGCGCTGGAGCGGATCGAGGCCGCGCTGCCGCTCGACGAATCTGCGCTCACCATCATGCAGAGCGCGAAGGCCCAGCCCAAGGTGGCGTTCGGCACGTTGGTCGAAACCGGCTATTGCCAGCCCGGCACGGTTCTGACCGATGTGAAGCGCCGCTGGCAGGCGGTGGTGCGCGCGGACGGATCGCTCGCCATCGGCAAGGAAGGCGGATCGATCCACAAGATCGGCGCGAGCCTGCAAGGCGCGCCGAGCTGCAACGGCTGGACCTTCTGGCATCATGAGGTGGACGGCAAGCTGCAACCCATCGACACGCTGCGGCAGACCTATCTGCTGGCGAACGAGCCTTGATTTCTCCGTCCGTTCGGGCTGAGCCTGTCGAAGCCCTGTTGGAAGCGTGGCTCTTCGACAGGCTCAGGGCCAACGGAGTGTAGATGAACCTGTCCCATATTCCCGCCGACGCGCGCTTCACTCTCAAGCCGACATGGTTCGTGCCGTCGCCTATCGGATTGCCCGATGGCGCCGCCGCGCGCATGGGCAATGGGTTGATCTGGTTCCAGGGCTATGAACTGACGGCCCGCCGAGATGGCGCGCGAGCGGTGCGGGTGACGATCCCCGTGGAGGGATTTGCCGATATCGTGGCCCGCCTGCCCGACGCGCTGGCGGAACGGGCGCACAGGCTGGCCGCGCATATCTCTGCTCCGCGCCCGCCGCTGGCGCTTGGCGATCGGACGATCCGTTTCGATGCGCCGCAGGTCATGGCGATCCTGAACGTGACTCCCGACAGCTTTTCCGACGGGGGAAAGCATATCGGCGATCCCCAGGCGGCGGCGGATACGGGCTTCGCCATGGCGGCGGCGGGCGCGGCGCTGGTCGACGTGGGCGGAGAGTCGACCCGTCCCCGCGCCGCAAGACTATGGGAAGGCGATGAGATCGCCCGCATCGTTCCCGTGATCGAACGGCTGGCCGCGGCAGGCGTGCCGGTATCCGTCGATACGCGCAAGGCAGCAGTGATGGAGGCGGCGCTCGCGGCCGGGGCCAAGATCGTCAACGATGTGAGCGCACTGCGGCACGATCCGCGCAGCATGGAAGTCGTCGCGGCGGCGGGATGCCCGGTGATCCTGATGCATGCACCGTCGGCGGGGGATGATCCCCATGATAATCCGGCCGGCTATGCCGATGTCGTGTCGGATGTTTTCGACATGCTGGAAGAACGGGTTGAAGCCTGCGTCGCGGCCGGCATTGGCCGGGAGAGGATCATGGTCGATCCGGGACTTGGCTTTGGCAAGGGGCTGGCCGACAATCTGGCGCTGGTGAATGGATTGGCGGCATTTCAGGGGCTGGGCGTGCCGCTGCTCTTTGCCGGAAGCCGCAAGCGCCTGATCGGTGCGCTCTCCAATGAAGCGCCTGTGTCCGAACGGCTGGGCGGATCGATCGCCCTCGCTTTTCGCGCGGCCCAGCAGGGTGCCCAGATGGTGCGTGTCCATGACGTCAAGGAAAGCGTACAGGCGCTGCATCTCTGGCGCGGGCTGGCCGATGCGGGGCTGAGCGCGGTCTAGTTGGCCGCGTTGGATGCCTGTGCCGGCAGCCTGCCCTCGGGCGTCTCGCTCCTGGGCGCAAAGGACCGCAAACTGTCGAGCAGCTTTTCCGCGATCGCCTGATATTGCTCGCTCAACATTTCGGGATAGACGAAGGTGGCGGTCACGATCGACCCGTCCGGTTGCTTCAACAGGCGCACGGCGACATTGTTGCCCTCCCCGTCATTCGCCGTGCCGCGATATTCATTGTCCCCGATGAAGTCTCCGTCGACGCCTTCCGAACCGCTGCTCACTGCTGCCACGATCTGCTGCAATGTCTGATTCGCGTCGTTCTTCTGCCAGAAGACCCGGACATCCGCGCCCGCGCCCGGATCCTCGTAAACGACGCCGTCCGCGTTGCTGGCCGATGCATCCTTCACCCAGCCTTCCGGGAAGGTCACGGAAAAGCCGCGTTCCGCATTCACATAATTGAGGTTTTCCATGTCTTCCGCCTTCTGGCTGGCCATCGCGCTGGCCGCCGCCGCATTGGCCGCTGCCGCCAGCGCTTCCTGGCTGGGCATGTCCCCCACAGGTTCGGCCCGCCCGCAGGCGACAAGGGCGAGGAAAGGAAGACAGGCGGCAAGGGAAGCGGTTTTCATGCGTCGTTCAAAAGCATAGCCGCCGCCACTTTTCAACGGCGCAGCATGTTTCTTCGCGATGACGCGCCTTCATGCCGGGATGCGCAGGCTTTCAGGCGGCGTTGTCGATGCCCAGTTCGGCCAGTTTCCGGTAGAGGGTCGAACGGCCTATGCCCAGCCGCCGCGCGACTTCCGTCATGCGCCCGCGATAATGGCCGATGGCCAGGCGGATCACGTCCGCCTCGATCTCGGCAAGCTGGCGGACATGGCCGTCGCCTTCGAACAGCGTGATGCCCGCCCCCTCCCGGTGCGACCGGCGGGCGGCGGGGATAAGGACGGACGGCGTCGCATCCCGCGCGCCGATCTGCGCCGCGATCTGGGGAAAGTCCTGCGGCGTCAGGGCATCCCCTTCGCAAAGCACGGCGGCGCGGAACAGGGCGTTTTGAAGCTGGCGCACATTGCCCGGCCATTCATGCTGCATCAGCAGGGCCAGCGCATCGTCGGTCAGGCCCAGGCTCCGCAAGCCCGGCTGGTCCGCGATCCGCGCCAGCAGATGACGGCACAGTGCGGGAACGTCGCCGATGCGCTCGCGCAGCGGAGGGATGGTCAACTGCACGACGTTGAGTCGGTAATAAAGGTCTTCGCGAAAACGCCCCGCTTCGATTTCCTCCAGCAGCCGCTTGTTGGTCGCGGCGATGACGCGCACATCCACATGGACCGGCCGGCGCGCGCCGATCGGCTGCACCTCGCCGTCCTGGAGCACCCGCAGCAGCTTGACCTGCGCGTCGAACGGCATCTCGCTGATTTCGTCGAGGAAGATCGTCCCGGTTTCCGCCGCGACGAACTTGCCGATATGCCGTTCGAACGCGCCGGTGAAGGCCCCGCGTTCGTGTCCGAACAGCTCCGATTCGACAAGATTGGCGGGAATGGCGCCGCAGTTGACGGTCACCATCGGCTGCTTGTGGCGGGGGGAGGCCGCGTGGATGGCGCGCGCCAGGACATCCTTGCCGACGCCGCTTTCGCCTTCGATCAGCACGGGGACGCGCGCGCGGGCCGCCTTTGCCGCGACGGCGAGCGCGGCGCGGAAGCGGGGAGCCGAACCCACGACATCCTCGAAGGAGAGCGGTGCGGTGATCTTCTCCGTCAGCGGACGAAGCTCGCTGTTGATGTCATCTTCGCTCAGCGTGGCGTTGAGCGCCGCCAGAAGCCGTTCGGGCGCGATCGGTTTGGAGAGATAATCGGTGGCGCCCGCGCGCATGGATTCCACCGCGGCCGCGACATTGTCATGCGCTGTCAGTATGAGGATAGGCAAGGCCGGCCGCCGCGCGCGCAATTCCCGAATCAGTTCCGCCGGTTCATAGGACGGGCACCATTGGTCGAGCAGGATCGCATCGAGGCGCATCCCGTCCTGCGTGCCCAGCGTGGCGATGGCGGTTTCCCCGTCATTCACGAAAATCGTGCGCCACCCTGCCCGCGCCGCGAGCGCCGCCACAAGACGGCGCTGCGCCGGTTCATCGTCGATCAGCATCAACATGGGAACGCCGTCGCGCGTCATCCTGCCCCTCATTCCAATACAGGCGGCAAAGCTTAATGCAGGGGAGTAAAGGCGCCCTTAACCTGAAAGATTTTCTTGTTGCATTGCGGGTTGAGGGGCGGGCAGGCAGAGGATAAGAGGTTCGGCGATGACGTCGTCAGGAAGGAAGAGGGCATGGTCCAAGAGGGAAATATCAAAAGCGCGACCGAAACTTATGAAGGGTTCGTGGCCGTCATGAAATGGGGCACGGTCGCTTCTCTGATCGCGGGTGCGATCGTGGTGCTGCTGATCTCGAGTTGAAGGTCGGTTTGCACAGGGGGATGTCCATGAAAATTGCGATAATCAAGGAGCTTGCCGCTGGCGAGCGCAGGGTCGCCGGCACGCCGGAGACCGTGAAGAAGTTCAAGGCCCTTGGCGCTGAGGTGGCGGTCGAAAGCGGTGCGGGGCTGAACGCCTCGATTGCCGACGCCGATTATGCCGCGGCAGGGGGCGTGGTGGGTGATCGCGCCGCGACGGTTGCGGGCGCGGATATCATATTGGGTGTGCAGGCGCCCGATCCGGCGAATCTCTCCGGCGCGAAGCCGGGCGCGTGGATCGCGGCCAGCTTCAATCCTTTTGGCGAGCGTCCCCGCGTGGACGCTTATGCCGCCGCCGGGTTGGAGGCGCTGGCGATGGAGTTCATGCCGCGCATCACGCGCGCGCAGTCGATGGACATATTGTCGTCCCAGTCGAACCTGTCGGGCTACAAGGCGGTGCTCGACGCCGCCGCTGAATATGGCAAGGCTTTCCCGATGATGATGACGGCGGCGGGCACGGTGTCCGCGGCCAAGGTCTTCATCATGGGCGTGGGCGTCGCCGGGCTTCAGGCAATCGCGACCGCTCGCCGTCTGGGCGCGCAGGTGTCGGCGACGGACGTGCGCTCCGCAACCAGAGAACAGATCGAATCGCTCGGGGCCAAGCCGATCTTCGTCGAAAGCGTGAAGGGCATCGAGGGCGAAGGCTCGGGCGGCTATGCCACCGAAATGTCGGAGGAATATCAGAAGGCGCAGGCCGAACTGGTTTCCAGCCACATCGCCAAGCAGGATATCGTCATCACCACGGCGCTGATCCCCGGCCGCGCCGCGCCGCGCCTCATCACCGACGCACAGATCGCGACGATGAAGCCGGGCAGCGTGATCGTCGACCTGGCCGTCGAGCAGGGCGGCAATGTCGAGGGCGCGGTCGCCGGTGAAGTGGTCGAGCGTCACGGCGTCAAGATCGTGGGGCACAGGAATGTGCCCTCGCGGCTGGCGGCGGACACTTCGGCCCTGTTCGCGCGCAACCTTTACAATTTCCTGTCCGCCTTCTGGGACAAGGAAAAGAACGCGCCCGTGCTGGACGAAGAGATCGGCAACGCCATCCGCCTGACGCAGGGCGGCAAGGTCGTGAACGAACGCCTTCTGGGGTGAGGTAATGGCGCGCGGCCGGAGTGCTGCGCGCACCATGTCCCGCGGAAAGGCGGGACGAACGGGGAGTAGGAAAGATGGACTTCATCTCCATCCTGTCGATTTTCGTGCTGGCGTGCTTCGTCGGCTATTATGTGGTGTGGTCGGTGACCCCGGCGCTCCACACGCCGTTGATGGCAGTCACCAATGCCATTTCCTCCGTCATCATCGTCGGCGCGCTGGTCGCGTCGGCGGAAGCGGGCAGCGCGGCCGCCAAATATCTGGGCCTGATCGCGGTGACGCTCGCATCGGTCAACATCTTCGGCGGCTTCGCCGTCACTGAACGGATGTTGGCGATGTACAAGAAGAAGGAGCGCAAATGATGTTGCAGACCGTCATCGCGATGGCCGCGGCAGGCGCTGAAGGCTTCGCCGCTTCGCCCTTCGTCTCGCTCGCCTATCTGATCGCGGGCGTCCTTTTCATCCTCGCGCTGCGGGGTCTGTCCAGCCCGGCTTCGAGCCGTCGGGGCAACCGCATGGGCATGGCGGGCATGGCGATTGCCGTCGCCACCACGCTCTATACCCATGACGTCATCTCCCTGCCGGAGATCGTGGGCGCCATCGCCATCGGCGGCGCGATCGGTTTCGTCATCGCGCGCAAGATCGAGATGACCGCGATGCCGCAGCTCGTGGCGGCGTTCCACTCGCTCGTCGGTCTGGCGGCGGTGCTGGTCGGCGCGGCGGCTTTTCTCAATCCGGGCGCATTCGGCATTCTCGACGCGCTGACCGGCGAGATTCACAATGCCAGCCGGATCGAAATGGGGCTGGGCGTCGCCATCGGCGCGATCACATTCTCCGGCTCGGTCATCGCCTTCCTCAAGCTCAACGGCAACATGTCGGGCAAGCCGATCATGCTGCCCGCACGGCACCTCATCAATTTGGGCACGCTGGCGGCGATTCTGGGGCTGATCGCCTATTTCGTCACCGACCAGAGCCCTTGGATATTCTGGACCGTCACGGCATTGAGCTTCATCATCGGCTTCCTGCTCATCATCCCCATCGGCGGCGCGGACATGCCGGTCGTCGTGTCGATGCTGAACAGCTATTCCGGCTGGGCGGCGGCGGCGATGGGCTTTACGCTGGGCAACACCGCGATGATCATCACCGGCGCGCTGGTGGGGTCTTCGGGTGCGATCCTGTCCTACATCATGTGCAAGGCGATGAATCGCAGCTTCATCAGCGTGATCGCGGGCGGCTTCGGCGCGGAGGCGGCTTCGGCGGGCGGCGGCGCTTCGGCGGTCGACCGGCCCTACAAGCGCGGCAGCGCGGAGGACGCGGCGTTCCTGATGAAGCAGGCGGACAGCGTCATCATCGTGCCGGGCTACGGCATGGCGGTCAGCCAGGCGCAGCACGCGCTCCGCGAAATGGGCGATCTGCTCAAGAAGGAAGGCGTGTCGGTCAAATACGCCATCCATCCGGTCGCGGGCCGTATGCCGGGGCACATGAACGTGCTGCTGGCCGAAGCGAACGTGCCCTATGACGAGGTGTTCGAGCTGGAGGACATCAACAGCGAATTCGGTCAGGCCGACGTCGCCTTCGTCATCGGCGCGAACGACGTGACCAACCCGGCGGCGAAGACCGACAAGTCCTCGCCGATCTATGGCATGCCCATCCTGGACGTCGCCAACGCCAAGTCTGTGCTGTTCGTGAAGCGCTCCATGGGCGGGGCGGGCTATGCCGGCGTCGACAATGAAGTCTTCTATATGGACAACACCATGATGCTGCTGGCCGATGCGAAGAAGATGGTCGAGGAAATCGTCAAGGGGCTTGCCCACTAAGGCAGGCTTCCCGTAACGCTGTGACGGACGGCGGCGCTTCACGCGCCGCCGTCCGTTCGCTTTTGCAAGAGTATGTGACCTGCTTATGCGTAAACTCGGTCTGATCGGTGGTCTCAGCTGGATTTCCACCGCCCGCTATTATGAGATCATCAATCGGACCGTCCATCGCGCGAAGGGCGGGCAGCATAGCGCGCCCCTGCTGATCGAAAGCCTGGACTTCGCCCAGGTTGCGGGCAGCGTGACGCAGGACGATTGGGACAGCGCCGCAGACCATCTGACCGGCGCGGCCCGGCGGCTGGAGCAGGCGGGCGCGCAAAGCCTGCTGATCTGCGCCAATTCCATGCACCGGGTCTATGAGCGCGTGCAGGAAACGGTCAGCATACCGATCATCCACATCGCCGATGTCGTCGGCGCGCGGATGGCGGGCGACAATGTCGAGAAAGCGGCGCTTATCGGCACGCGCAATGTGATGATGGAGAAATTCTACCGGCAGCGGCTGGTGTCCCACGGTGTTTCGCTGCTGCCGCCCGACATGGAACTGGCCGACCGGATCAATCATATCGTCTATGATGAATTGACCGTGGGCAAGGTCAATCGCGAATCCGAACGCTTCATGCGCTCCGAACTGACCGACATCGCCAAGGAGGATGTGCAGGCCGTGGTTCTGGCTTGCACCGAACTGGAACTGATCGTCGATGTGAAGGCCAATGTGCTGCCCATCTACGACTGCACTTCGATTCACGCCAAGGCGGGGGCGGCGTTCATCCTCGGCGAACAGGAACCGGGCAGATAACCGCACGGCTGTAAGACGGCGGAACGTGTGGCCGGTTTGGGTGGTTTTCGGGCGTTGCAGCCTCCCCTCTTCCGTCATGCCAGCGAAAGCTGGCATCTCTCTTCTTCGTAGGTGCGAGATCCCAGCTTTTGCTGGGATGACGGACAATGAAGGTCAGCAAAGGCCGATGACGGTCGTTCAAAGCAAGCGGCGACCTGCCTTATCGCACCGGCGTCCAGACTTGCGCCTTGCAGAAGAAGGCGATGCAGCCCTGCACTTTCAGCGTGCCGTCAGGATTGCGGCTGACCTTGCTGGTGTAGCTCTTGCCGCTTTCGGGGTCGTAGATCGTGCCCTTCCAGAGCGAGCCGGCATCATTGAAGCCGCTCAGCAGCGCCAGCCCCGCCAGCGGCCTGGACCGGAGCGCGGGATCGGGATTTTTAATATCGGTCTGGGGCCGGCCCGGCGTGGGCTTCACGATGCGCTCGATGCGGCCGCACAGATTTTTGCCGCAGGGCACGATCTGGACGATGGCTTTGCCCTCGACCGTGGCCCAGCGGCCAGTGATCGGCTCCGCAGCTAGCGCCGGGATGGCCGTGACAAGGAGCGCGGCGGGCGCAAGAGCGGCGAAAGGGCCGGATCGGGAGAACATCGGGCAACCTCTTCCTGTCTTTCTGTTTCCGGCAGGATAAGACGGGAAGAAAGCGCGCGCCACCGCCAAGAAACGGCGGATGGCGCGGGAAAACGCGGGACGTTACGGCAACGCCCCTTCGGGGAGGAAAATTATTTGAAGGCTTGGCTGATCGAGCAGGCGGCCGGGCCGAGAATCACCACAAACAGCGTCGGCAGGATGAAGAGAATCAGCGGCACGGTCATGATCGCGGGCAGGCGGGCGGCCTTTTCCTCGGCGCGCATCATGCGTTCGTGGCGGAATTCGGCGGACAGGACGCGCAACGCGGAGGCCAGCGGCGTGCCGTATTTTTCCGTCTGGATCATGGTCGTCACCACGCCCTTCACCGCGTCGAGATTGACGCGCGTGGCAAGATTTTCGAAGGCCATGCGGCGGTCCGTCAGGAAGGCCAGCTCAATGGCGGTAAGCTGAAATTCGTCGCCCAGTTCAGGATAGGCCTTGCCCAGTTCGCGCGCTACGCGGCTGAAGGCGGCATCGACCGTCAGGCCCGCTTCGGCGCAGATCACCAGCAGGTCGAGCGCGTCAGGCAACCCCTTGCGGATCGCGGCGGACCGCTTCTGCACCTTGTTGTTGATATAGAGGTCTGGCCCCTTGTAGGAGAGCAGCAAGGCCCCGGCGAACACCATAAACCGCTTGAAACCGCCCCAATCGGGGAAGAAATCCACGCCATAGATCAACAGTGCCGCCATGCCGCCGCAAACGATGGGCAGGACCATGCGGGCGAAGATGACGGCGACGGCCCATTCCTTCGACCGGATGCCCGCCTGCGCCATACGGGTCTGCACGTCGCGCAACTGGTCGTCCTGCAACACCTGAAGGCTGGACAGGAAGGACCGCATCCGATCGGTCGTCTGGTTCTTCTTGACCAGTCTGGCCCGGCGCTTGACAGTCGAGGCGGTAATGCCCGCCTTGAGCTGCTCGCGCCGCGCGTTCAGCGCCTTGACGCGCCTGGTCATCGGATCGCGCACGGTCATGACCGTATAGAGCGCGAAGATCACGGCCATCGTCGCCAACCCGGCAAGCAGCGCGCCGAAGTCGGTGGCTGTCAGGCCGAAGAGGGTGCCGGTCGGGGTCGCTTCCATGATTGCCTTGCTCCCCTGTCAGATCTCGAAGTTGATCATCTGCGCCATGATGAAGGCGCCGATGCCCATCCAGCACATGCCCCCGATGCCGATCACCTGCATCAGCGACAGGCCGAACAAACCCATGGGATCGGATGTGTAAAAGGGGCTCATATAGTCGAAGTTGATATAGCTGATGAGGCCGAAGACGATGAACGGCAGCGCGCCGATGATATAGGCGGATGCCTTGGATTCCGAGGACATGGCCCGAATCTTCAGCTTCATTTGCGCGCGCTGGCGCAGCACGGTCGCAAGGTTCGAGAGCGTTTCGGCGAGGTTGCCGCCGGTTTCGCGCTGGATCGCGAGCGAGATGACGAAGAACTGGAATTCGGCCGTGCCAAGGCGGTCGGCGGTTTCCTGGAGCGCCTGGTCCATCGTCTTGCCGATCTTGATGCGTTCGGTGATGAGCCGGAACTCCTCGCCCACCGGGCCGGGGATTTCCGCCGCCACCACGGCCAGCGTTTCGGCGATGGGAAGGCCCGAGCGCAGGCCGCGCGTCAGAAGCTCCAGCGCGTCGGGGAACTTGGCATTGAACAGGTTGATCCGCTTGTTGATGAGGCGGCCGACCCACCAGTGCGGCAGGCCCAGACCCGCCGCCAGCGATACCATCAGCGCGAATAGCAGCGGAAAGCCGCGCAGCATCATCACCGCGGCCGTGAACAGGAAGATCACGGAGCAGGCCGTCATATACTGGCTGAGCGTCCACTTCCTGCCCGTCATCCGAAGCCGCTTGGTCAGATTTTCCGGGTCGGGGATCAGCGACACCAGCATCTTCATTTCGGTGACGGGCTGGCGGCTGTCGATGACCCGGCGCATCCGCGCTTCCAGCACCGCTTCGGCGGAATCGCTGTGCCGGCCGCGGATCAATGCGATGCGGCGCTTGCGGGCCTTGTCGGGCGACGGGCCGGAAAAGGCCGCCATGACAAGCCCCAGTAGGGTCGCCAGCAGCACCGCCATCAGGATGATCTTGCCGTCCATGTGCTCGCCTGTTCCGTTTCAGCAGGGAATGCGCCGTGCGGCGGCGCGCCGCATCAGTTGTTGAGCGCCGCCTTCGCCCTGCGCGAAGGGATCAGGCCCTTGAGATCGCCGATCTTGCCGAGCAGGGAGTCGCCCTTCTTCTTCCGTCCACCGTCATCCTCTTCGGCTTCGGCGGCGCCGAGTACGTCCTTCACCATGGCGGTACAAGCCGCCCCGACCTTGCTGCCCTTGGCGGCTTCGGCAATCGTCTTGCCGAGCTTGGCGGCCTGCGACGCGGCTTTGAGGTCGAAGGGGATCAGCACGTCGATGGCCCGTTCGATCGACTGTTCGAAATCCTTGCGGCTGATTTCCGGGGAACCGGGATGGACGCGGTTGGCCACCACCAGCACGCGCGCATGGGGCGCGCCGGTCTTGAGCCAGGACAGCAGGCGGATCGTGTCGCGCGCGCCCGCCAGCGTCATTTCAGTGACGATCATCGCCACATTGACGTCGCCCATCAGATGCGGATGCTGGATCATCATGCCGCGCGGCAGATCGATGACGGTGCATTCGAAGGCGGCGTGGAACTCTTCCAGCAACTGATAGAAGGCACCGCCGTCCGTCATCATCGGCATGCTGATCGGCGCTTCGGCCGACAGGATCGCCAGATTGTCGCTGGCCCGGACCATGGCGCGTTCGATGAACAGGCCATCGATGCGGCCGGGATTTTCAATGGCGTCGATCAGGCCGCGCCCTGGCTCCAGGTCCATCGCAAGCGCATTGGTGCCGAAATGGACGTCGAGGTCCAGCAGGGCGGTCGAGCGCTGATGCTGGCTGCTGAGCAGCCACGCCAGCGACGTCGCCAGGCTGGACGCGCCTACGCCGCCGCGCGTACCGATGACGGCGGCCGTCATGTGCGGCCGCTCCACCGTTCCTTCGCGGGGCGCGAAGAACACGGCCTGGGCCTGCGCCAGCGCATCGCGCAGCTGGTCCGCGCCGAAGGGCTTGAGCAGATAGTCCTGAATGCCGCTGGCCAGCAGGTCGCGATAGAGGCGCACATCGTTGACCTGCCCGGCGGCGATCACCACCGTGCCCGGCTCGCACACTTCGGCGAGGCTGTTGATGTCGCTAAGCGGATCACCGCTTTCGGACATGTCGACGAACAGGATTTGCGGCGATGCGGTGATCGACAGGCTTTGCACCGCGTTGCGCATCCCGCCCTTGTTCACCTTTTCCGGTGCCCAGCCCATTTCGGAGGCCACCGCGCGGAGAAGATCGAAGCTGTGATCGTCGCAAACGAAGGCATGGAACGGGTCACGCTGTCCGTTCATGCCGGGTTTCCAGGGTGCGTTCATGTCACTGGCCTCCATATTGGGACTTGAGTCCCCCGGACCCGGTCGGCGCCTTTTCGCGATAAGTCGAAATCGCGCGGTTCGACGTGGCGGTGCGCAGGTCGCTTTCGCTCGCCTGACCGCGCACCAGGTCTTCCGGATTGGCGATCATGGCGGCCATATTGCTGTTCACGCTGCATCCGTAATTGGACGAAACGCCAAGGCCGGGGTCGGCTTCGGGCTTGGACCGCCAATCGGGGCAACCGGGCACGCTGGCCATGGCCCGGCGCACGATCAGCCGGACGCTGCCCTGCGGCGCGGACCCGGCGACGGCCGAGCTGTCTTCGTCGACCAACAGGCCGTAACGTGCAACGACATTGGCGATGCCATCGCGCAGCGCGGCGCTGTAATAGCCGGGATCGCCCGCCAGCGAGACGCGGTCGCCATAGCCGACGCCGATCGATACGAACCATTCATTCAGGCGGCCCGCTTCCGATGCGGAAAGGCCGCCATCCATGCCGCCCTGCACGTCGAACGTGTAGGCCGCGTGGCTCACGACCGGTTGATGGACCGAATCCACGCTGCGATTGGGACCGCTGCGGGCGCGCGCATCGGCTGTGGCCGGGAGAGCCATCAGGGCGATGACGCCGAGGCGGACGATGCTTTTCGTAGAGAGGGAAGTCATGGCTTTCGTCCTTACGTCAGAAGCTGAAACCGGGAGTGGCATCGTCGGCTTTACCCGTGCGGCGGCTCTCGCCGCGTGCGGCCATGGCGGGCATGGGCGCGGCGGCCTGCGGGCCAGGGGCGGGGACCGGGACGTCGGGACCGCGGCTGGGCGCGGGCGCCCGCCCGCCGCTGATCCCGTCGCTGCCCTGTTGCAGGAACAGTCCCTGCGCTTCGTTCGCGGTGCGGAAGGCGTCGGTAGGCAGGCGGATGTCCGATGCGTTGACCGGCTTCACCAGATAGGGCGTCACGACGATCACCAGTTCGGTTTCATTGCGCTGAAACCGGCGCGACTTAAACAGACTGCCGAGGATCGGGATGTTGCCCAAGCCGGGCACTTTGTTGATCGTGTTGCCGGTCTCGTTGTTGAGCAGCCCCGCGATCATGAATGCCTGCCCCGAACCCAGTTCCACCGTGGTTTCGGCGGTGCGCGTCTTGAGTGCGGGCGCATCGATGTCGAGCGAGAAGTCGAGGCTGGATACGGTCGGGCGGACACGCAGCGAGATGCGGCCATCGGCCAGCACGGTCGGCGTGAAAGCCAGTTGGACGCCATATTGCTTCCATTCCAGGCTGTTGCCTTGCGTGCCGTTGCTGACGGTGTAGGGGAACTCGCCGCCTGCCAGGAAGCTGGCAGTCTCGCCCGACAGAGAGGTCAGATTGGGTTGCGCCAGCGTGGTGGCCAGACCGCTCGATTCGGCCAGGTCCAGAACGCCCGCGATATCCATGCCTAAAATTCGGGCGACGCCGCCGATGCTGTAACCCCCATCGAATGCATTGTTGAAGGTCCAGCGGCTCTTGTCGGCGTCGTATTCCGCGAAATTGCGGTTGCCGCCGCCAATGACGCCCAGAGTCTTGCCGCTATTGCCGCTGAGGGCGGCGCCGGCGAAGCTGGTGCCGATCTTGTGCCCCAGATCACGGCTGACTTCGGCGATCTTGACCTGAAGATTGACCTGGAGCGGAGTCGCCATGCGCAGGCGGCTGACCACGGTTACGTCCTTGCCGACAAAAGCCTGTGTCAGGCGTTCGGCTTCAGCGGCGTCTTCCGGCGCGGCGATGGTGCCGGTCAGAAGGACCATGCCGTTCATCTTGTTGACCGCGATGTTCGCGTTCGGCATCGCCAGCGTCAGCATGTCGTCGATGCTGGTCAGGTTGTTGCCCACCCGCACTGTGCCGGAAAACAGCACCTTGCCATTGGTGGCCGTTGCGAAGACGGTGGTTTCACCGGGCTTCTTGGCGATCAGGTAAAGCTGGTTCTGGGACCGGACGTGGACGTCGACCACATCGGGATCGGCGATCACCACGTCCGACATCGGAGCGGACAGGTTGACCACGCGGCTGCCGCCCACCGACAGCAGGATCGCATTATCCTGCATGGAGGAAGGGGCGGCGTTGAGCGCCGTGGTCGGCATGGCCGCCGTCGCCAGCGCGAGGCCGAGGGCGATTGCCGGTGTAGCGATCGGCTTGATCGCCGCGGTCCGGCGGAGCAGGTGCAATCCGTTCATGTCACTTCCCCCCGACCGGAACTTCGGTCACATTGGTGCCGCGCGCCACGCGGATCGTCGGGCCTCTGAAGGCGACCGTCCCGGCGGGCGCGCCATTGGGGTCGACCGCTGTCTGCGGCTTGGCCGGCACGCTGCTGCGCTGGTAACGGGATACGTCGGCGCCTGTGGAAAAAGTGCTGCCGCGATCGATCGGCCGGGCCTGAAGGTTCGCAAGCATCTTCTTTTCAGCGTTCGGGTTCGCGCCGTCGGGCAGATCCTGATCGGTGCCGGCGATGGCCGCGTCCAGTTCAGTGGCGTTGTCGGCAATCGAACGGAGCGAGAGCGACAGGGAACCGACGGTTTGCGCGACCGCGATCTTTTCCGCGATCTTGGGCGTCACTTCCAGCGTGACGTTGGAATAGGTCCGCACAACCGGCTTGCCGTCATCGCCCATGGCGTCCATGCGCTGATCGGTGGCGAGCACGCGCAGGTTGCGCAGGATGGTTTCGGAGACTCTCAGCGGATCGCCCTCGCCGCCGCCCGACACGCTCTGGGTCAGGACCAGGTCGATGCGGTCGCCCGGAAAGACGAAGCCCGCGACCGAGCTTTGCGCGGACACCGGCACCGTCACGGCGCGCATCCCCGGACCCAGCGCAGCGGCCAGGAAACCGCGGTCGCCCGGCTTGATGAGCGAACCCTGCGTCAGCGGTTGGCCCGCCGTTATGGCGTTGCGCACGACACTGCCCGCCAGCTTGGCGGGATCGGCCTCACCCTTCAGATAATAGGCCTGTTCGACCAGATCCTTGGGCCAGGGCTGGAAGCGGAAGCTCTCCGCATCGAGGATGGTCCCAACCGGCATCGCCTTGGTGGCGACCAGCACATGCGGCTGATTGGCTTCGATCGGCATCGATGCGGCATTCACCTGCGGCGCGCCCGAAGAGCTCAATATGCTGCGCGCCAGCAAGGCCGTCGTGATCGCCACGAACAGCGCCCCGACCAACAGCACGATCTTTTTTGCGTCCATGACGAAATTCGCCTCCCTCAAGCGGGTGCACTGCCCCCGGCACCCACCTTGCATCCAGAATGGTTAAAATATCGTTGGCCAAATCAGCCACAGCGCCGACAGCGAAATCGCGACGCCATAGGGGATTTCCGGTTGACCCAGCCGCCGGGTCATGCGGTGATGGACCACGGTAACGATAGTGACCACGCCGCCCAGCACCGCCATGAGGACGATCAGCGACAGGACGGCCTGCCACGGAAACCAGAGCGCCAGCGCGCCCAGCAGCTTGACGTCGCCGCCCCCCATCCAGCCCAGCGCGAACAATCCGGCGAAGATCGCGAAGACGATGGCGGCCGTAAGAAGCTGTCCGGCCATGTCGGGCCAGGGCGACAAGCCGCTCGCGATCCACCACAGCGGCGCGAGCGCGGCCACGGCCAGGTTGAGCCGGTTCGAGATGATGCGCGAACGCAGGTCCGTAACGGCCGCTACGATCAGCAGCACGCCCAGCAGGCACAGCATCGCGACTCTGAAATATTCCCCCATCATGCGTCAAAGGTGTAGACCCTATGGCTTACCAAAGCGTAACCATGCGCCCGATGGATTCACCGACCTCTATTTCCGCGACTTTCGATCGGCGGGCCTGGCCCATGGACGGGCGGCTGGATTACTGGCAGGCGCCCGACCGATGGCCGTTGCGCCGATACCGGCTGGGCGACGGGACGCGCGGGCGGATGCTGTTGCTCAATGGTCGCGGCGACATGATCGAGAAATATCTGGAGGTGATCCAGCATTGGGCCGGCCGGGGCTGGGCCGTCACCGCCTTCGACTGGCGCGGGCAGGGCGGATCGGGACGGCTGACCGAAGATTCGATGACCGGTCATATCGAGGATTTCGGCCAGTGGATCGCGGATCTCGATGCGTTCGCCGCCGAGTGGCGGGCCGAAGGGAACGGGCCGACCGCGATGGTCGCGCACTCCATGGGCGGGCATCTGATGCTGCGGGCGTTGGCCGAAGGAATGGCGGCGCCGGACGCCGCGGTCGCCGTCGCGCCCATGCTGGGGGTGCATAGCGCGCCTTTGCCGCAATGGCTGGCCGTGGGAATCGCCGAACTGATGTGCCGCCTTGGCTTTGCCGGACGCCAGGCATGGACGCAGCAGGAAGAATCGGAGAGGCAGAAGCAGATGCGGCGCAAGCGCCTGACGCACGATCCCGCGCGGTATGCCGACGAACTGTGGTGGCGCGACCATAGCCGCGAAATCGCGCTGGGACCGCCGAGTTGGAACTGGGTGCGGCAGGCTCTGGCGTCGACCCGCGCGCTGGAGGAGAATGACGCGCTGGACCGGCTGGCCGTGCCGCTGCTGATCCTTGCGGCGCGAGATGACGCGCTGGTGTCGACGCCCGTTATCCGGCGCATCGCGGCGCGGATTCCCCATGCGGAGTTGCATGTCTACGGACCGGAAGCCGCGCATGAAATCCTGCGCGAGCTTGACCCGGTGCGGCTCGACGCACTGGCGCGGATCGACGCCTTTCTGGACGAGAATGCGCGTTGACCCGCTTCGATATCGTGATCGTGGGCGGCGGCATTGCCGGGGCCAGTCTGGGCGCCGAACTGGCGGGGAAGGCGTCCGTGCTGATGCTGGAGAAGGAGGATGTGGCGGGCTATCACGCCACGGGCCGTTCGGTCGCCTTCTGGGAGGAAACCTATGGCGGGCCGAAGGTGCAGCCGCTCACGACCGCGTCGGGACCGATGCTGCTGTCACCCGATCCGGATTTTTCCGAGCGGTCCTTTATGTCGCCGCGCCGGACGCTGCATGTCGGGCGGGCGCGGGACAGGGCGGCGCGCGACCGGCTGTTGACTGAATTTGCGGGAAAGGTCGGCCTGGAGCCGGTTGATCCCCGAACGATCGTGCCGGGGCTGCGGGCGGACTGGACATTGGGCGTTCTGGAATCGGCCGTGATGGATATAGACGTCGCCGCCCTGCATCAGGCGTGGTTGCGCCGGTTCCGCCAGTGGGGCGGGGAATTGCGTCTTGGTTCGACGCTGCATGCCGGGCGCAGGCAGGCGGACGGCTGGCGGCTGGAAACCAGTGATGGGTCGCTGGATTGCGGCGTGATCGTCAATGCGGCGGGTGCCTGGGCCGACGAGGTCGCGCGCGTTTGCGGCATGAAGCCGCTGGGCATCACGCCTTTGCTCCGCACGGTGCTGCAATTGCGCGTGCCCGCCCTGCCATCGGCGGACCTGCCGCTGGTGATGGACCTTGCCGCTCGATTTTATTTCAAGCCGGAAGGGGAAGGGCGTGTCTGGCTGACCCCTCACGACGAAGCGCCCTCGCCGCCTTGCGACGCCGTGCCGGATGAACTGGCGGTGGCGCAGGCCATCGCGCGTTTTCAGGAGGCCGTGGACTGGCCCATCGAAGCGGTCGAGCGCAAATGGGCGGGGTTGCGGAGCTTCGCGCCGGATCGCGCGCCGGTCTATGGGTTCGATCCTGACATGCCGGGATTTTTCTGGTTTGCGGGGCAGGGCGGTTTCGGCATCCAGACATCCCCCGCGGCGGCGTTGCTGGGGCGTGCGCTGATGATGGGCGGGGCCATGCCGAAAGCCATTGCCAGCGTTGATCCTTCTCCATATTCTCCGAAGCGGTTTCGGTAGCGCAACAACCGGAGGGTCGAGTCATGGCGCACAAGTTCGTGATCGAGAAGAACAAGGCGGGCGAGTTCGTCGCCAAGTTCAAATATAATAGCGAAACAATCTTCTGGACCGAAGGCTATTCCAGCAAGGCAGGCGCGAAGAACGCCATCGAATCCATCCTCAAGAACGGCCCCGGCGCGGCGGTCGAAGAGGCGGGATAAACCTCTTCCCGCAATGGCCGTGGAGATGTTTTGCGGTCAGGAGCAGACATTTCCCCAAATCCGTCATCCCGGCGAAAGCTCTCTTTCTTGGGGCGCAACCAAGCCGTGAGGGAGATTCCAGCTTTCGCCGGGATGGCGGAAGAAAGAGGGCCTGCGCTACGTCCGCCAACCATCCAATCGCCCGAACCTATTTCCGGAAACTCTCCGCCGCCGCGCAGGCGAGCTGGTCGGCGCGTTCGTTTTCGGGGTGGCCGGCATGGCCCTTCACCCATTGCCACGTGATCTGATGGCGGGCGGCGGCCTTGAGCAGGGCCTGCCAGATTTCAGCATTCTTGACCGGCTTCCTGTCCGCCGTCTTCCAGCCATTCTTCTGCCAGCCGAAAACCCATTTCGTGATGCCGTCCATCACATATTTGCTGTCGGTGTAAAGCGTCACCCGGCAAGGCCGCTTCAGCGCATTGAGTGCCTCCACTGCTGCCATCATCTCCATGCGGTTGTTGGTGGTCTGCGCCTCGCCGCCGGAGATTTCCCTTTCCTTATCGCCAAAGCGCAGCACCGCGCCCCAGCCGCCAGGGCCGGGATTGCCCTTGCACGCGCCGTCGGTGAAGATATCCACCTGGGGGAGATCGCTCATGCGCCCAGCAGGTCCGCCGGGCCGGCGCTGGCGTAGAAGTCGAGGCGGCGCAGGAAGGCGAGCGGGTCCTTGCGCGTCACCAGCGCATCGGCGGGCGTGTTGATCCAGTCATAGGCCCGCGTCAGCAGGAAGCGCAGCGCTGCCCCCCGGCAAAGGACCGGGAAAGCCGCGCGCTCCGCGTCCGACAGGCCGTGGCTCTCTGCGTAGCCCGCGCTCAACGCCGCCGCGCGGTCGCCGTGCCAGACCGCGCCGTCATGGCTGAACACCCAGGCGCTGTGCGTGACCGCCAAGTCATAGGCGCGGATATCGGTGCAACTGAAATAAAAGTCGATGAGGCCCGTCACTACGTCGCCCAGCATCAGCACATTGTCGGGGAACAGATCCGCATGGATGACAGCGCGGGGCAGTTCAGCGGGCCAATACCTATCGAGGAAGGCCAATTCCTCCGCTACGCGCGCGGCAAGGCCGGAAGATATCCGGTCGAGGTCCGCGCCGCATTTGCCCGCCAGATCGTGCCAGCCGGGAAGGTCGAGCGCATTGCGGCGCTGACCCGTGAAGCCCTCCGCCGCGCGGTGCATCGCGCCCAGCGCCGTGCCCGCCGCGCGGGACTGGGCAACGGTCGGCTCGGTGACGGAAATGCCGGTCAGAAATTCTATCAGGCAGGCGGGCCGCCCGGCGAGCTGTTGCAGGCGCGTGCCGTCGCGCGCCGGGATGAAGCGCGGGACCCGGATGCCGCGCGCGCCCAGATGGTCGAGCAGGTCCATGAAGAAGGGCAGGTCCGCCTCATCCACCCGCTTTTCGTAGAGGGTCAGAATATAGCGGTGGCCGCTTCCGTCGGCACCGGTGGTTTCGAGCAGGTAATTGCTGTTCTCCACCCCCTCCGCAATGCCTTTGGCGGAGACGAGGCGCCCGGCGTCATAGCGCGTGAGGAAGGCATCGATATCCTCGGCGGGAACATGGGTGTAGACGGCCATGGGGTTACGCCGCTTCCAGCCCGCGCGGCAGCTTGAAGGCGATATGTTCCTGCGCGGTTTCCACCTGTTCCTCGTGCACATCAAAATGCTCGCCGATCAGATCGACGACTTCGCGCACCAGCACTTCGGGGGCGGAGGCGCCCGCAGTGAGGCCCAGCGTCTTCACGCCGTGCAGCCAGTCGAGGTCGATATCCCCGGCGCGCTGGATCAGCCGGGCGGGCGTGCCTTCCCGCTCGGCGACCTCGACGAGGCGCACCGAATTGGAGCTGTTGGGCGCGCCGATCACATAAAGCGCGTCGCAGCGGGGCGCGATCGCCTTGACCGCCGCCTGCCGGTTCGACGTGGCGTAGCAGATGTCCTCGCCCTTGGGCGGCAGGATCGAAGGGAAGCGGCGCTCCAGCACGGCGACGATGGCGGCGGTGTCGTCCACCGACAGCGTCGTTTGCGTCAGGAAGGCCAGGTTTTCGGGATCGGCGGGCCTGAAGGCTTCGGCATCCTCCACCGTCTCGATCAGTGTCATCGTGCCTTCGGGCACCTGCCCCAGCGTGCCGATGACTTCGGGATGCCCCTTGTGTCCGATGAAGAGGATGTGGCGGTCCGCCTTTACATGGCGTTCGGCCTGGCGGTGCACCTTGCTGACCAGCGGACAGGTGGCGTCGAGGTAGGAAAGGCCGCGCTCCTCCGCCTTGGCGGGCACCGCCTTGGGCACGCCATGAGCGGAAAAGACGACCGGCAGGCCGTCAGGCACCTGATCCAGTTCCTCGACGAAGATCGCGCCCTTCGCCTTCAGGCTGTCCACCACATATTTGTTGTGGACGATTTCATGGCGGACATAGACCGGCGCGCCATATTTCTCGATCGCGCGCTCCACGATCACGATGGCACGGTCCACCCCGGCGCAAAAGCCGCGCGGGGCGGCGATCAGCAGCGTCATCGGCGGACGGGCGGAAGGAGCGTCGGTCATCACCGCACGCCTCTAGGCGAATGTCGCTGCGGATGAAAGCGGCTTCCTTTCGGTTGCGCGGGCGGCGGGGGATGGATAAGGAAGCCGGACGCCTGAGCCAAAGGCCCACGCCAAGGAACCGCCTGTGACATTGCCTCGTATCGCGCTGACCGGAATGATTCTTCTCGCTCTTGCTGGCTGTTCGCGCCGGGGAGAGATCGATGCGACGGGCGGCATCGTCGCCGTGCGTTCGGCCTGTCCGACGGCCGCGATCCCCGCTTATACGGGCGACGTCACGTTGTTCAACCCGGCCCAGAGCCGCGATGCGTCGGCCATCGACGTGGTGGCGAACATCACCGACTTGCGCTCCACCTGCGCGGACGGGGCGCAATTCTATACCGAGGCGACCTTCACCGTGAACGCCCGCCGCAGCGACCCGACCGGCGCGCGGCAGGTGACGCTGCCTTATTTCGCTACCGTGGTCCGGGGCGGCAATGCCGTGATCGCCAAGCGGGTGGGGCAGGTGACGCTGAACTTCGAGCCGGGCCAATATCGCGCCAGCGCGGCGGCGAAGGCCGGTTCCTATGTGGACAAGGGCGCGGCCACGCTGCCCGCTGACATCCAGCGCAGGATCACCGCCAAGCGCAAGGCGGGCGACGAGGACGCGGCGATCGATCCCTTCTCGCAGCCGGACGTGAAGGCGGCGTTGCAGCGAACCAGTTTCGAGCTGCTCGTGGGTTTCAACCTGACCCAGGATCAGCTCAAATATAACGCCACGCGCTGAGAGCGAACCTTTATTGCCGTTCGCCCTGAGCGTGTCGAAGGGCTGCACTTTCTCTGAAGGAAAGACAGGGCTTCGACCGGCTCAGCCCGAACGGGCTTGATGCTTTTCGAGGAAATTTGTCCCGTGTCCCTTTACACCCGTTTCACCGCTCATCTCAATGCCGTGCTCGACGCGCTGGAAGCGGACGGCACGCTGCCCACCGGCCTCAACCGCAAGCCCGTGACGGTGGAGCCGCCGCGCGATGCGTCGCATGGCGACCTTGCCACCAACGCCGCCATGGTGCTGGCCAAACCCGCCGGCACCAATCCGCGCGCTCTGGCGGAGAAGGTCGTGGCGGGCCTTCTGGCGCTGGACGAGGTGGAAAGCGCCGAGATCGCGGGACCGGGATTCATCAACATGCGCCTGACCGATGCGACATGGCGCGCGGAACTGGCCGCGATCCATGCGGAGGCGGCGGATTATGGCCGTTCAGACACGGGCGCGGGCGTCACCGTCAATGTCGAATATGTCTCCGCCAACCCGACTGGTCCCATGCATATGGGGCATTGCCGGGGCGCGGTGGTGGGCGATGCGCTCGCCACGCTGCTGGAGGCGGTGGGGCACAAGGTCATCCGCGAATATTATATCAACGACGCGGGCGGGCAGGTGGACGTGCTCGCGCGGTCGGCCCATGTCCGTTATCGCGAAGCGCTGGGCGAGGATGTGGGGGATATCCCCGAGGGGCTGTATCCCGGCGATTATCTGGTGCCGGTGGGGCAGGCGCTCGCCGCCGAATATGGCGATACCTATGTCAGCGCGCCGGAAAGCGACTGGCTGGTCCTGTTCCGCACCAAAGCTGTCGCCGCGATGATGGAGATGATCCGCGGCGACCTGGCGCTGCTGGGCATCCATCATGACGTTTTTTCGTCCGAGGCGGAATTGCAGGCGGCGGGGAAGCCCGAAGCCGCCGAGAAATGGCTGCGCGATCATGACCTCGTCTATGACGGCGTGCTGGAAGCGCCCAAGGGCGAGACGCCGGAGGATTGGGAGCCGGTCGAGCTGCCGCTGTTCCGCTCGACGAAATTCGGCGACGATCAGGACCGGCCGATCAGGAAGTCCAACGGAAGCTGGACCTATTTCGGCGCGGACATGGCCTATCACTTCCAGAAGGCGCAGACGGCCGACCAGTTGATCGATATCTGGGGCGCGGACCATGCGGGCACGGTGAAGCGCATCCAGGCCGCCGTCGCCGCGCTGACGGAAGGACGGGCGCGTTTCGACGTGAAGCTTATCCAGATGGTCCGCCTGCTGCGCGACGGCGAGCCGGTCAAGATGTCCAAGCGCGCGGGCAATTTCGTGACGCTGGCCGACGTGGTGGGCGAAGTGGGCAAGGATGTGGTCCGCTTCACCATGCTGACGCGCAAGGCCGACGCGCAGATGGACTTCGACTTCGCCAAGGTGGTGGAGGCGTCGAAGGACAATCCGGTCTTCTATGTCCAATATGCCCATGCGCGCATTTCGTCGCTAGGACGGCGGGCGGCGGAGGCGGGGATGGAACTTCCTGCACCCGATCTGTCCCGCCTTGGGACGGAGGAGCTGAATCTGGTGAAGCTCGCCGCCCAGTTTCCGCGCGTGGTGGAGGGGGCCGCGCAGGCGCGTGAACCGCACCGTATTGCCTTCTATCTCAATGATTTGGCTTCCGTTTTCCATGGCTGGTGGAACCTTGGGAACGACAATCCCCATGCGCGCGTCATCCTTATGGATGATCCCGCGACCACTTCGGCGCGGCTTTTCTTGAGCCGCGGAATAGGGCAGATAATCCGTAATGGCCTTGCCCTCATGGGCGTGGCCGCGCTGACAGAGATGCAGTGAGGAAAGCGGAGTTCTGATCGATGGGCGATTATGCGCGGGGCCGGCTGGACCTGGATGACGAGGATCGCCTCCCCTGGCTGGAACCGGCGGTTGAGGAGGAAGAGGAGGAACGCCTCTCGCCGCTTCGGCTGCTGGTGTTCATCCTTGTCGGCCTTGGCCTGATCGGCGCTGTCGTTGCCGGTATCTGGTGGATTCAGAATCGAAGCGGCGGCGCGGGTGGAGAGGGCAAGCTCATCGCTGCGCCCGCCGAAGAGTATAAGCTGGCCGCCAAGGATGCCGATGCCCGGAAATTCGCCGGTGAAGGCGATGCCAGCTTCGCCGCTAGCCAGGGCATGGCGCGCGACGGGCGCATCGATCCCAGCCGCGTGCCCGAAGCGCCGATCACTGCGACCCGTCCGGCGGCGGAGGACCGGCAGGCCCCGTCCGCCAAGCCTACGCAAAGCGTCACGACTCGCGTGACGGATGAAACCGATGCGAAGCCGACGGCGACCGCGCCGAAATCGGGCGGTGCGGGCGGCATGATCCAGCTGGGCGCCTATGGCAGCCAGTCGGGCGCCAGGGATGCATGGAAGCGCCTGTCCAAGCGTTTCGCCTATCTGGAACCGCTCGTCATGTCGGTTGAATCGGCGGAGGTCGGCGGGAGCACGGTCTATCGCCTGCGCGCGGCTGCCGACGGCCAGGCCAACGCGATTTGCGGCAGGCTGAAGGTCGCGGGTGAAAGCTGCATCGTCGTGAACTGAGATTTGGCGGACCGAGCGATTTTCGGGGATTGGGTAGCTTGCAAATCCGCGCTGAATGGCGGGTTTGGGTGGTTGGCTGCCACTCAACGGAGCGAGAGGGACGTCCGCTCATCGCCGAAAACAACCATCGCAGGATCGGGATTGGCAAGCTGCATGATCGCCTTCGTTTACCCCTTCGACACGGCGGGCCGGAGCCGCTACGATCAGGGGTATGAAGCCTGTCATCTTCGGTCTTTCCGGTGAAACCCTTACTCCCGACGAACGCGCCTTCTTCGCGGAGGCGGAGCCTGCGGGCTATATCCTGTTCCGGCGCAATATCGCGGACAAGGCGCAGCTTCACGCGCTGACGGACGATCTGCGGGCGCTGCATGGACGGGACGACCTGCTCGTCATGATCGATCAGGAGGGCGGGCGCGTGGCGCGGATGCAGGCGCCGATCTGGCCCAGCTTTCCGCCCGGCGCGGTGTTCGACCGGCTTTACGATGTCGCGCCGTCCAGCGCCATTGCGGCGGCGCGCGCCAATGCCTCCGCCATCGCGACGACGCTGGCGGAGGGAGGGGTAACGGTGGACGCCTTGCCCCTGCTCGACGTGCGGCACGACGGGGCGAGCGACATCATGGGCGACCGCACGCTGGGCGCGGAGCCGATGCGGGTGGCCGCTTTGGGGCGGGCGGTGCTGGCGGGACTGGCCGACGGCGGCGTGGTCGGCATCGTCAAGCATATGCCCGGCCATGGACGGGCCATGGTGGACAGCCATCATGAACTGCCCGTCGTCACCGCCGATGAGGAGGCTCTCGCGAGCGATCTTGCGCCGTTCCAGGCGCTCAGGAACGCGCCGATGGGGATGACGGCGCATGTCGTCTATACGACGTGGGACGCCGCCCTGCCCGCCAGCCTTTCGCCGACGGTGATCGACCGGATCATCCGCCGGCGCATCGGGTTCGACGGGCTGCTTATGTCCGACGATCTCGACATGAAGGCGCTGAAAGGCGACATTCCGACGCTGGCGGCGGCGGTCGTGGCGGCGGGATGCGATCTGGCGCTCAATTGCTGGGGGCGGATGGAGGATATGGTCGGGATCGCGAAGCTGCTGCCTGACATTTCGGAGGCATCGCGGGAGCGGCTCGACCGGGCGATGGCGTCAGTGAAGCGCCCGGTGAAAGGCCCGCCGCTGGAGGAATTGCTCGCCACGCGGGACGCTCTGCTGGCGCCGGTTCTGGCATAGGGGGCAAGGCGGATGGAAGCGGAGACACGGCGGTTTGAAGACAGGCCGCCCCGCTTGTCTGCGAGAGCGGGAAGCCGGGATAAGGAAGCGCAACCTGCCCTTGGCCTTTCGCATTCGCGCGAGCATGGCGGCCTATCCTTTCAAAATCTCCGCGTCTCCGCGGCTCCGCGCGAACCGGAAAAGTCTACGGCCTAGGGGAACATGGGTGGACGACCTTTTCACGCCCGTCGCCGCGCCACGGCCCGACATGCTGACCGTCAGCTTCGAAAGCTGGGAAGGGCCGCTCGACCTGCTGCTGGCTCTCGCGCGGACGCAGAAGGTCGATCTGCGCGAAATCTCCATCCTGGCGCTGACGGAGCAATATCTCGCCTATATCGATGGCGCGCGGCAGTTGAAGCTGGAATTGGCGGCGGATTATCTGGTGATGGCGGCGTGGCTCGCCTATCTCAAGTCCGCGCTGCTGCTGCCTAGGGAAGCCCAGCCCGAACCTAGCCCCGAAGAACTGGCGCTGCGCCTGCAAGTGCGGCTCCAGCGGCTCCATGCGATGCGGGAGGCAGGGGCGCGGCTGATGGCGCGCGACAGGATCGGCCGCGACGTGTTCGTGCGCGCGAAACCGGAAGGACTGCGCCTCTTCCGTAAGGCGAAGTGGGACGCGAACCTGTTCGATATCCTGCAAGCCTATGGGCAGGCGCGCGCGCGCACGCAGCCGGCGATCCACCGTGTCGCCGTCCGCCCGGTCATGACGCTGGACGAGGCGATCCAGCGGGTCGGCGCGCTGGTGGGGGCGGCGCTCGATTGGACGCGGATCGAATCCTTCCTGCCCGGCGGCATGGACGGGCCGATGGCCAAATCCGCGCTGGCAAGCAGCTTCGTCGCTGCGCTGGAACTGGCGCGGCAGGGACGGCTCGACATCCGGCAGGAGGGGATTTTCGAGCCGATCTTCCTGCGCGCGGCGATCCCTGCCGAAGAAAAGGAAAGATTGCTGTGACAGAGGAGCCGGACGACTTCCTGCGCGCGGTGGAAGCGGCGCTGTTCGTGGCGGAGGGGCCGCTGACGCTGGCCGACCTGCGGCTGCACGTGGGGGAGGCGGGCGATCTGGCCGGCGCGCTCGCGGTGCTGGCGGATCATTATGCGGGGCGCGGCGTCAATCTGGTCGAGCGGGGCGGGCGCTGGCATTTCCAGACTGCCGCCGATCTCGCCCACATCCTGCGGCGGGAGCGGGAGGAGACCCGCAAATTATCGCGCGCGGCCATGGAAACTCTGGCCATTATCGCCTATCATGAGCCGGTGAGCCGCGCGGAGATAGAAGCCATTCGCGGCGTGCAGGTGGCGAAGGGAACGCTGGACGTCTTGATGGAGGCGGGCTGGGTCCGTCCGGCCGGGCGGCGCGAAGTGCCGGGTCGACCGCTCATCTATGTGACGACCTTGGACTTTCTGTCGCATTTCGGCCTTGGCAGCCGTCGCGACCTGCCGGGCATTGACGACCTGCGGGCGGCGGGGTTGCTGGACCCGGTGGATTTGGCGCTCGAAGGACCGGGCAACCAATCCGTAGTGGAAAATGATGAGGAAGATGCCTAGATAGGCCCTCTTTCAGGAGTATTGCATAATGGGTTCCTTTTCGCTGATGCACTGGGTCATCGTGCTCCTGGTTGTCATGCTGCTGTTCGGCAGCGGACGTATTTCCGGGCTGATGGGCGACGTTGCCAAGGGCATCAAGAGCTTCAAGAAGGGTATGGAGGATGACGAGGACGTCAAACCCGCCAAGCCCGCCCAGCGGATCGAAGGACAGCGCGTGCCCGAACAGGATGCGCCAACCGCCACGGAAGAAAAAACCGGCGTCTGATCGTCCTCAGACCTGCGGCAGGCTGGCATGTTCGATATCGGATCGTCCGAACTTCTGCTGATTGTGATCGTTGCGGTGGTCGTGATCGGTCCCAAGGACTTGCCGCGCGCGCTCTACAAGGTGGGGCAGATCGTAGGCAAGGCGCGCGGGATGGCGCGCCATTTCCGCACCGGCATCGACGCCATGGTGCGGGAGGTCGAACTGGAAGAATTGGAAAAGAAATGGGCGGAGCAGAACCGCCGCATCATGGAAGAGCATCCGCCCGAAGCGACCGCCCCGATGGAGCCGCTGCCCCCGCCTGCAAGCCCCGCGGAAGCCGCCGTCCCTGCGGAGGAAAAACCGGCCTCCGCCGCTCATCCAGCGCCGGCCGTTGTTGAAGAAGAAGCCACGTCCATGGACATGCCGGACAGGAAGGGCGACGCGGCGGCATGAAGGATATCGACGATACGAAAGCGCCGCTGCTCGACCATCTGATCGAACTGCGCGGGCGGCTGTTGAAGTGCGTGTGGGCGCTGCTGCTCACAGGCGTGGTCTGCTTCTATTTTTCGGACAAGCTGTTCGCGGTGCTGGTCCATCCGCTCAAGGAAGCCTTTGGCGATGCGGGCGGGCGGCTGGTCTACACCAAACTCTATGAAGCCTTTTTCGTGCAGGTGAAGATCGCGATCTTCGGCGCTTTCTTCCTGTCCTTCCCGATCATCGCAAACCAGCTCTGGGCCTTTGTCGCGCCGGGGCTATATGCGAAGGAGAAGAAGGCGCTGCTGCCCTTCATCATCATGACGCCGGTGCTGTTCGTCATGGGCGCGTCGCTCGCCTATTTCGTAGTGATGCCGACTGCTTTCCACTTTTTCTTGCAATTTCAGGGGAATAGTTCGGGCCTTTCGGTCGAGGCGCTGCCTTCGGCGGGGGATTATCTGACGCTGGTGATGCAGTTCATCCTGGCCTTCGGGATCAGCTTCCTGATGCCGGTGCTGCTGATGCTGCTCAATCGGGCCGGTTTCGTGACGCGGGCGCAACTGATCGGCCTGCGCCGTTATATGATCGTCGCGGCGTTCGTCCTGGCCGCCGTGCTGACGCCGCCGGACGTGGTGTCGCAACTGATGCTCGCAATCCCGCTCCTGCTGCTTTACGAGATCACCATCGTCGCGATCTGGTTCACCGACCGGCGCAGGGCGCAGGAGGAAGTGACGGAGAGCGCTTCGGTTTGATGTTGTGGACCGGCGGTCGCTTGGCAAGTTCCCTTGATCCGGCAAAAAAAGGCCCGCCAAACGCGACGGGCCATGCGAGGGCTGGGGAATCATGAAAAGGGGCTGGATTTAATCCGCAGCGTTTTCCACGGCTTCGCCTGCGCTCTGCACATCGCGGCCTGCGCCTTCCACCGTATTGCAGGCCGCAATCATCAGCGAGCCCGTCAGCAGCAGCGCGGCAAGGATTTTCTTCGTCATTCAACGTCTCCTTGAAAACACTCGGCCCGGTTCCGTCATGCGAACCGGAGACAGGGAGACAACCCCCAGCCGCCCAAAGCGTTCCGCATCGGAAACTATAAGGATTTCGGGATTTATGCCCCTTAAAAGGTCTGAGCCCGGAACGCGTCGGGGGGGAGGAAGCGTTCCGGGCTCATATTTTTTGGATAGCAAGAGCGGGGGGCAAAAGATTTGCTATCCGTAAGACATAACGTCCATCCCGGACCGGGGTTCCGACCCGCTTCAAAAAAAAATCGCATTTTTTTCCTGGGGTTTTTCAGAGGCCTATTTCCCGTTCCCGAAAATCAGACCAGGGGCCTGCCGCTGTTGCGATATTCGGGGCGAATGGTGGATTCGGGCAGGGCGTCGGCAGGCTGCGAAGGAACGGCGGGAACCGCCTGACCGGAGGCCGGGGCCGGGTTGGCAAAGGGAAGGACGAAGGCATCGGCAGGCGCGATCGGTCTGGCCGGCCAGATCCGTCGGGAGGGACCGGACTGCGTCTCGCGGCCGGAATAGGCGATGCGGAAGGCGGCGGGCGTGCCGTTGAAGCCCGGATTGCGGTAGAAGATGTGTGCGCCGATCACCGCCACCGGCTGAAGGCTGGCGGACCAGGGCGGGCGGACGGCCAGCGTATGATAATGCGTGGCAAGGCCGGCGGGGCGATAGACCTGGCCCGCCAGCGCCTGTTCCGCCACGCGCCGCGCCCGCGCCCATGCACGCAGGTCGGGCGCGCGGGCCATGGACCCGTCGCAACTGAAAGTGAACTGGCAGCGATAGTCGGTCCGTTCCGACCCTTCATAGACGACGCCGCATATGCTGTTGGGCCAGAGCGGGCTGCGGACGCGGTTAAGCACCACCTGTGCGACCGCGCGCTGGCCCTCTTCGGGTTCGTTGGCCGCTTCATAATAGATGGCCGATGTCAGGCAATTGAGCGCGCGGTAGCTGTCGAGCGCGGTCAGCCCGCGAAAGGCCATGGCGGGCGCGGCGCTCCCCTGCGCCAGCGTCAGGACGTGTGCGCTGCGTGCCGCCTGCGCGCCGGGGACAGGATCGAACGCCCCTTGCGCGAAGAAGAAGGCGGAACCGGGGAAATTCTGTCCTGATTCCTCCGCCGGATCGGGGAGGGCGGCGGGTGTGTCCAGCAGGTCGAGAGGCGCGGCGGTAATCAGATGCGGCGCACCCAGCACGCCCAGCGCCAGAGCGATAAGCGTGCCATGCAGTTTCCACCTGTTTCCCGCCTTGCGAGGCATTTCCCGTTCCCGAACCTGTCGCTATTCGCGCGCCCAAGCCTATTACCGCAAAGAGTTTGCGATTTCGTGCGCGGATTCGCGCCTGTCCCGCTATGGAGCACTTGCAGGGCGAGAGGTTAAAATCGCCCCTTTACGGACCAGAGCATTCCCTTGCTTGGCAAGGCGGCCTCCGGTCCGCTATGCGCGTGTCATGCTGGTTCAGAAAGATAGCCTCGCCCTTATCGGCAACACGCCCCTGGTGCGCCTTGCCGGACCCTCCGATGAGACGGGCAGCGATATTTACGCCAAATGCGAATTCGCCAATCCCGGCGCTTCGGTGAAGGACCGGGCGGCGCTGTTCATCGTCAACGATGCCGAGGAGAAAGGGCTGCTCAAGCCCGGCGGCACCATCGTCGAGGGGACGGCGGGCAATACCGGCATCGGCTTGGCGCTGGTCGCCAATGCGAAGGGTTACAAGACGATCATCGTCATGCCCGAAACGCAGAGCCGGGAGAAGATGGACACGCTGCGCGCTCTGGGGGCGGAGCTGGTGACGGTGCCCGCCGCGCCCTATTCCAACCCCGGCCATTTCGTGCACACGTCCCGCCGCATCGCGGAGGAGACGGAGAATGCGATCTGGGCCAACCAGTTCGACAATATCGCCAATCGCAAGGCGCATATCGCCGGAACCGCCGAGGAGATCTGGACCCAGATGGACGGGCGGATCGACGGTTTCACCTGCGCGGCGGGAACGGGCGGCACGATCGCGGGCGTCGGGCTGGGGTTGAAGGCGCATGATGAGAGCATCACCATTGCGCTCAGCGATCCGCATGGCGCGGCGCTCTATAATTATTACGCGCATGGCGAGTTGAAGGCGGAGGGCAATTCCGTCGCCGAAGGGATCGGACAGGGCCGCATCACCGCCAATCTGGAAGGCGCGCCCATCGACACGCAATTCCGCATTTCCGATGAGGAGGGGCTGCTCTGGGTCCGCCGCCTGCTGGCCGAGGAAGGGCTGTGCCTGGGCCTGTCGTCGGGCATCAATGTCGCGGGCGCCGTGGCGCTGGCGAAGCAGTTGGGACCGGGCAAGCGGATCGCGACGATCCTGTGCGATACCGGATTTCGTTATCTTTCAACGCTTTACAACCGGGAATGGCTGGAATCTAAGGGCTTGACGATATTCCCCTGGCTCGCGCACAATCAATGACCCGCAATATGGGTCGCAGCTTTTGGTAAAAATTGAGCGGAATATGGCTGAAACTCCCCGCCAACAGGAAGGGTTGCAGCGCGTCCAGATCGGCCTGACAGGGCTGGCGGGCGTGGTGCTGCTGGTCGGCCTTGCGAATATCGTGATCGACAAGGCGCGCATGGACGACGCCGTCGCGCCGCCGCCCGCCGTGCCGACTGTCGATTTGAACGCCGTGTCGCCCAAGGAGCCGCTGGCGGAACTGGGGGTTCAGCCCGCGCCGGAGCAGGCGCCGATCGTGCCGGACCTGCAACCCGATCCCTATCTCCGGAAACCGATGGACCGCGATCCGCAGGTGCAGCCGCACTGACGGATCGGACAGGTTCGTGCGGAGGTGCGGAGTTTCGGGGAGCCGGAAACCGCCATCCAATCTCATTGCGTGCCAAGGACCAGGCGGTGGGACGGGATTCCGGCCTTCGTGGGAGCACGATTCCTCCTAATCAGGACAGCCTCTAATGCCCCCCGAAGCTCCGCGTCTCTGCGCGAAAAAATGGCCCGCCCGTCAAATGCCGATCCGTCCTGCCGGGCGGTGGGGCCTGCATCACGCATGATTGCCGTGGGGCGTGGTCTGCTGATCCTGTGCCTGCCGGGACTGGTGCTGCTGGTCGGCCTGCCCGCCGTGCTGCGCGGAGGGCAGATCGATGCGATGCATTGGGCCTTGCCCGCCGCCGCGATCCTGGCGGGGGCGGGCTGGATATTGGGCCGCGCGCGTTTGGGATTGACGCTGTGGATAGCCTTTGGTGTTGCGGGAAGCGTTGCCCTGTTGAGCGCCCTCGCTGTCGGGCGCGCGCCTCAGGCCATGCCTGTGTTGCTGCTGCTGGTCCTTGTTTGCGGAGCCGGCGCGGGCGGTGCTTTGCTGCGTTCGCGGCTGGAGGTGGCGCTTTGCCTGTTGGCGGCCGTGGTGCTGGCATGGTTTGCGGGACGGACGGCCCCGGTCGAACAGGCCGCGGATCGGCCGGTGCTTGCCGTCATCACGGGTCTGCCCCTGTTCTGGCGCGAGGGGGAGCAGGGACTGGCCGCGCGGTCGGATGCGCCGGTGATCGCGCTGCTGCGCCGCCGCTTCGACGTTCGTCCGCTGGACAGCGCCTCTTCGCCGGACCTGCAAAGGGCGCGGCTGTTGCTGCTTGCCCAGCCGCGCGGGATGAGAGCGGATGCGCTTGCCGTCATCGACCGGTGGGTGCGGCAGGGCGGGCGGGCGGTTGTGCTGGCCGATCCGCTTTTGCGCTGGCCTTCGCCCTTGCCACTGGGGGATCGCCGCCGCGCGCCTCCGGTCAGCCTGTTGCGGCCTCTGCTCGACCACTGGGGCGTGCGGCTGGCTCCGCCCGCCACAATGGGGGAGGAAAGGCATTTCCTGGCCGACGGGTCGTTGCTGACGACGATGGCGGGGTCGCGCTTCGAGTTGAGCGGTGGCCATTGCCGGGCGGCGGCGTCGGGGCTGGTCGCGCAATGCCGGGTAGGGCAGGGGAAGGTCGTGCTGGTCGCGGATGCGGACCTGATCGACGACCGGCTGTGGCTGGCCGATCCCGACCACCCCCTTTCCCCGCAACAGTGGAGCGCCGATACCCCCGCGCTGCTGACGCAATGGCTGGGGCAGTCCTTGCCCGGCGAGCGGCAATGGGTTCGATCGGGAGAGGCGCTGGCGCGAGCGGTGCGCTGGGCGCTGCTGGCCGGGATTTTGTGGGCGGGATTGGGATGGGCGCTGTTCGGACGTGGGAAAAGCGGGATTTGGAGGCGTGGTTGATGACGCTCATATCGCAAAGAGGCAGAAATAGCGCTAAGAAACCAGAACAAAACAGGATTTCCCGACTTTTCCCGACTTTTCCCTTTTCTTGGCGCTCAGGGATTGGTATCTGATTGTCTATTGGGGTTGTCAGGCTTCGTGCACGCTATGCGCTGGATCGCGGTCAGTGATTTAGCGGGCGACAGCCTGCGCCCCGCCAAAAGGGGCAGGCGGTCCACAAGTGTCGGAACTCATTCTCTATACGGGCAACGCGTTCAGCGTCGCGGACGGCAAGGGCCGTTTCGTGCTGCCCCTGGAGATGCGCCGGCAGGTGAAGCTCTCCAGCGCGGGCGAGAACCGTCTCTATATGTCCGTTCATATCGAAAATGGCTGCGCGACGGGCTTTGGCGAGTCGCACCGGCGCTTCCTGTTCGCCGAGGTCGAGGAGTTGGCGCGGGAAGCGCGGGCGCACGGCCGCGACTATAATGCCGATCTGGAACTGGAACGCCGCCTCGGCACGATCGAGGAAGTGAATTTCGACGAAGGCGGCCGCTTCGCCATGCATCCCGATATCAAGCAGGAATATGGCATTTCCGACGCCGTCTTCTTCTATGGCGTGGGCCGCTACATCCAGATGTGGAAACCCGAAGCGCTGATCGACAGCAAGGATCGCCCCGAACTGATCCGCAACAAGGTGCGCCGCTGGCTGGACCAGCGCGACTCGGGGGGCGGCAAATGACCCCCGCCGCCGATCCCGACCGCCATCTCCCCGTCCTGATAACGGAAGTGCTGGCCGCGCTCGCCATCAACCCCGGCGAACGGCATGTCGATGGCACGTTCGGCGCGGGCGGCTATTCCTCGGCCATGGCGGACAAGGGCGCGACCGTCTTCGCCTTCGACCGCGATCCCGATGCGGTGCGCGAAGGGCGGGCGCTCGCCGAGGAGAAGGGCATTGCCCTGATCGAGGGCGAGTTTTCCCGCATGGAGGATTTGCTGGCCGAGCGCGGCGTGACCAGCGTGTCGGGCGTGACGCTCGATATCGGCGTGTCGTCGATGCAGCTCGACCGGGCGGATCGCGGCTTTTCCTTTCAGGCGGACGGGCCGCTGCTCATGACCATGAGCCAGGATGGCATGAGCGCCGCCGATTTCCTAAACAATACCCCGGAACAGGAGATTGCGGACGTGCTTTATCGCTATGGCGAGGAGCCGCGTTCGCGCCGCGTCGCGCGGGCCATTGTCGAGGCGCGGCCGCTGGAGCGCACGGGGCAGCTTGCCGCCGTGGTGCGCCGCGCGTTGGGCCATAAGCCCCATGACAAGAAGGACCCGGCGACCCGCACCTTCCAGGCCATCCGCATCCATGTGAACCGCGAACTGGAGGAGCTGGAGCGCGGGCTGGAGGCGGCCGAGGCGCTGCTGGACGAAGGCGGCCGTCTGGCGGTCGTGACCTTCCACAGCCTTGAGGACCGGATCGTCAAGCAGTTCCTGCGGCAGCGTTCGGGCAACGAAAGCGGCGGATCGCGCCACATGCCCGAACGGCAGGTCAGCGAACGCCCAACCTTCGAGCGGCCCGCCAAGGCGGTGCGTCCCGGACAGGCCGAACTGGCGCGCAATCCCCGCGCCCGTTCCGCCACGCTCCGCAGCGCCGTCCGCACGGGCGCGCCCGCACGTCGTTCCAACACCAGCCGGAGTGGTCGGTCATGATCGCCGTCAAGAGGTTGCAGAGCCTGATCTGGGTGCTCCTCGTCGCTCTGGGGGCGCTGGGCGCCTATCTGGTTTCGCTCAAGGTGGCGACGGAACGCAATGAACTGATGCGCGTCCGGGCGCAGATCGCGCGGGCCAATGGCGACATTCGTTATCTGGAGACGGAATTCAGCGCGCGCGCCAATATGCGGCAGCTTGAGCGTTGGAATCAGGACGATTTCCGTTATGCGACGCCCAACGCCCAGCAATATCTGGCGGGCGAGCGGGCGCTGGCGCATCTGGACGGGGTGCAGCCCAACGGGCCGGACTATGTCGCGCCGCCGGTGATGGTGGCGATGGTGCAGACGCCCGCCGACCTGCCCTCCGCCGCGCAGCCCGCGCCGGCCAGCCCCGCCGCGACGCAGATCCGCAGCGATATCGCCGTCATCCGCGAAGCCCATGCGGCGGACAATGTCGACAAGATCGCCAAGCCCACTCCGGTGGAGAAGGCGAAGCGTGACGCCGACACGTCCCGCCCCAACCCCGTCGCCCGCCGCGCCGAGCGGATGGCGATGCTGGATGCCAAGCTGCTGGACGACAGCACACTGGGCGACCTCAGCGCCAGAGCGGCGCGCGAGCGCAGGAAGGGGCAGCGCTGATGGCGACGATCATCGTTCAGCCTGGAGGCGTCAGAGCCGGGCGGCAGCGGGTCAACCTGACCGCCATCGCCCATAACAGGCTGATGCTGCTGCTGATCCTGTTCCTTGCGATCACCGCGATCCTGATCGGCCGACTCACCTGGGTCGGCTTCTTTGCCGATAGCGGGCGGGGCGGCGACGGGCTGTCGGGCCTGCTGCCCGCGCGCGCCGATATCGTGGACCGCAACGGCGTGCCTCTGGCGCGAACGATGGACGCCTATTCCATTGCCGTTAGTCCGTCGAAGCTGATCGGCGAACCGGCGGAATTGGCGCGCAAGCTGCACGAAATCTTCCCCGATGAGCCGGAAGCGGCATTCTACAAGAAGCTGACCGGCAAGGGATGGGCCTATCTGCGCCGTCGTGCCCTGCCCGAAGAGGTGGCGGCGGTGAACGCGCTGGGCGAGATCGGCATCGAGTTCCCGCGCGAGAAGGAACGGCTCTATCCGCAGCGGACGCTGGCCGCGCATGTGCTGGGCTTTGCGCCCAATGCGGAAGGCGTGGGCGGCATGGGTGTGGAGGCCGCGTTCAACGACCGCCTGGCCGACCCGGCGCTGCGGGGACAGCCTTTCGCCATCTCCATCGACAGCCGGGTGCAGGGCGCGCTGGAAAGCGAGCTTTATGCCCAGATGGTGTCGCAAAATGCGAAGGGTGCGGGCGGCATCATCCTGGACGCCAATACCGGCGAAGTGATCGCCATGGCGTCGATCCCGGTGTTCGATCCGAACAAGCTGCAAAACTACGCGGGCAAGAAATGCTCCGAATCGCCGCTCTGCAACCATATCGTCCAGGCGCGCTACGAGCTGGGTTCGGCCTTCAAGCCGCTCTCCATCGGCGGGGCGATGGACCGGGGCGTCGTGACCTCCATGAGCAAGCGTTATGACGCGACCGCGCCGCTGGCTGTTGCGGGCTTCCGCATCAAGGACGATCACCCGATGGGCGCCTGGATCAATGTGCCGCAGACGCTGGTGCACAGCTCCAACATCGCGACGGCGCGTATCGCGGACGAAATGGGCGCGGAGGCCATGCAGCATCTTTTCCGCGACTTGCAGTTCGATCAGCGCGCGCCCATCGAACTTAAGGAGCGGGCGAAGGGCATCTGGCCATCGAGCTGGGGCCGCATCACGACCATGACCGTATCCTATGGCCATGGCATCGCGGTGACGCCGCTGCATCTGGCGGCCGCCTATGCCGCGCTGGTGAATGGCGGGGTGTGGCGTCCGGCCACGTTGCGGAAGCTGAGGCCCGAAGACGTGCCGGAGGGCCATCGCGTCTTTTCCGCTGCCACCAGCGCGCGGATGCGGCAACTGTTGCGGATGATCGTTTCAGCCGGTACAGGGCGAAGCGCCAACGCCGTGGGCTATCGCGTGGGTGGCAAGACAGGCTCCGCCGAAAAGCCGGAAGAGGGCCGTTATAACAAGACTTCGCTGGTGACGACTTTCGCTTCCGCTTTCCCGATGGACAATCCCCGCTATGTCGTGCTCGCCATGATGGACGAGCCGAAGGGGAACGCGCAGACATTCGGCTTGCGCACGGCCGCGTGGACCGCCGCGCCCGTGGTGAAGCGGGTGGTGGAACGCACCGCGCCGATGCTGGGCATCATGCCCGATCAGCAGCGCGACGTCGATATTTCGGACCTCATGCCGCTGCTCGGCGGAAACAAGGGAGAAAAAGAGTGACGCGCCTCGGGTCGCTGATCGAGGAGCTGGATGTCGAGGTCGGCGAAAACGCCGGCCTCGACACATCTGTTACGGGCTTTGCCATCGACAATCGAAAGGTCGCGCCCGGCACCGTTTTCGGCGCATTCCAGGGTCTGCGCGTCAATGGCGAGGATTATATCCCCGACGCGGTGAAGGCGGGCGCCGTGGCGGTCGTCGCCTCGCCGCAGGCGAAGGTCGAGGGCGCGATTCATATCGCCCATCCCAATCCGCGACGCCTGTTCGCCTTGCTCGCCGCGCGCTATTTCGCGCCGTTCCCCGATGTGACCGTTGCCGTCACCGGGACCAACGGCAAGACATCCACCGTGGAACTGGCGCGGCAGCTCTGGCGGATGCTGGGGCACAAATCCGCTTCCATCGGAACGCTGGGCGTCACCACGTCGGTCGATCAGGTGTCGACGGGCCTGACCACGCCGGACATCGTGACGTTCCTGTCCAATATGTCGGGCCTCAAGCGCGAGGGCATCACGCATGCCGCGTTCGAGGCGTCGAGCCATGGCCTCGCCCAATATCGGACCGAAGGCTTGCCGGTCATGGCGGGGGCCTTCACCAACCTGTCGCGCGATCATCTCGATTATCATGGCGACATGGACAGCTATTTCGAAGCCAAGATGCGGCTGTTCGACGAAATTGTCGCGTCTGATGGCGCGGCGGTCGTGTGGGCGGACGATCTATGGTCCGACAAGGTCATCGAGCGGGTTACGAAGCGGGGGCTTCGTCTGCTGAGCGTCGGGGTGAAGGGGCAGGCGCTGCGTCTTGCCAACCGCACCCCGACCCAGTTGGGCCAAACGATGGATGTCGAGGCGGACGGCAAGGCTTATAAGGTCAATCTGCCGCTGATCGGCGCTTATCAGGCGGCCAATGCCCTGACGGCGGCGGGACTGGTCATCGCGACGGGTGGCGATACGGGGAAGGTGCTGGAACTGCTGAGCCGGGTTCAGCCCGTCCGCGGACGGTTGGAGCGTGCCGTCATCAGCCGGGCGGGCGCGCCGGTCTATGTCGATTATGCCCATACGCCCGACGGCCTGCGCGCCGCCATGGAAGCGCTCCGCCCGCACACGCGCGGCCGGCTGATCGCGCTGTTCGGCGCGGGCGGGGATCGCGATGCGGGCAAGCGGCCGCAAATGGGCAAGGTCGCGACCGAGTTGGCTGACCATGTGATCGTCACGGACGACAATCCGCGCTCCGAAGACCCTTCCGCCATTCGCGCCGCCGTGATGGCGGGCGCGCCGGGCGCGGAGGAGATCGGCGGGCGCCGTGCCGCCATCGCCGCTGCCATCGCGCAGGCTGGTTCCGACGATATCGTGCTGCTGGCGGGCAAGGGGCATGAGCAGGGCCAGATCATCGGCGACCGCGTACTGCCCTTCGACGATGTCGCCGTGGCGCGGGAGTGCGCGGGGTGATGGCTGGAATCCCGGCTCCCGTTCGGTTCGGCCTTGTCGGGAACCGTCATGCGTTTCCGTTTCTCGACTTCGCTCGAAGCGGCCGGAGGCGGTGATGGCCAAGCTCTGGACCTCCCAGGAAATCGCTTCGGCCACGGGCGGCGCCGCGACGGCGCCGTTCGCCGTTTCCGGGGTGGCCTTCGACAGCCGGGAAGTGACGCAGGGCGATTTGTTCGTCGCGATGAAGGGCGAAACGACGGACGGGCACCGCTTCGTGGACAAGGCGTTCGCGCAGGGCGCGGCGGGAGCCGTCGTCAGCGAGGCCGTCGATTATCCGCATGTGCTGGTGCCCGACAGCGCCGCCGCGCTGGAGGCGCTGGGCCGGGCGTCGCGGGCGCGCATGGCGGGCAAAGTGGTCGGCGTCACCGGATCGGTGGGCAAGACCGGCACCAAGGAAGCCTTGTTCCAGGCGCTCGACCGGAACCATCCAGGACAGGTGCATCGTTCGGTCAAGAGCTACAACAACCATGTCGGCGTGCCGCTGAGCCTGTCGCGGATGCCCCGCGACGCAGCCTTCGGCGTGTTCGAGATGGGCATGAACCATGCGGGCGAACTTGCCGCGCTCACCCGACAGGTCCGTCCGCATGTCGCCATCGTCACCGCCATCGCGCCGGCGCATATCGAATTTTTCGGCACCGAAGCCGCCATCGCGGAGGCCAAGGCGGAGATTTTCGAGGGGTTGGAGCCGGGCGGCACGGCGATCATCCCCTATGACAGCCCGCATATCGCCATCCTCTATGAAAAGGCGGAAAAGCACGCCGCGCATATCCTGACTTTCGGCTTCGGCGAGGAAGCGGACGTGCGCGTGCGGGAAAGCGTGCCGGCATCCGGCGGCGGAACACTGGTGACGGCGGTTCTGCCCCATGCCGAATTGTGCTTCACCGTTGCCGCGCCGGGCGAACATTGGGTGTCGAACGCGCTCGCCGTGCTGGCGGCGGTCGAGGCGCTGGGCGGCGATCTGGCGGCGGCGGGGCTTGCGCTGGCGGAGATGCCGGGGCTGCCGGGCCGGGGCGAGCGGCGCATCGTGCCGGTCGCGGGCGGCGAGGCGCTGCTGATCGACGAAAGCTATAACGCCAATCCGCTCAGCATGGCAGCGACGCTCAAGCAGCTGGGCCGGGAAAAGGCGGCGCGGCGCATCGCCGTTCTGGGCGGGATGCGCGAACTGGGCAGCTGCAGCGCCGAGTTGCACGCCGGACTTGCAGAACCGCTCGCCGCCGGACAGGTCGACTATGCGATATTGGTGGGACAGGAGATGACGCCGCTGGCCGACGCGTTGGGGAAGGCATTTCCCTTCGCGCATGTTCCCGACACGGCGGCGGCGACGGACTTGCTGCAATCGGAAATGCGCGCTGGCGACGCGATCCTGGTCAAGGGATCGAATGGCATCGGCCTGTCCCGCCTTGTCGCCGCGCTTGAGGAAACGGCCCTGAACGGGGAAGGGAATTAATGCTCTACTGGCTTGCCCAGACACTGGATTTCGCGGGGATTTTCAACCTCGTTCGCTATCTGAGCTTCCGGGCGGGCGCGTCGATCGCCACGGCCCTGCTGATCGGCCTTGTCATCGGGCCGCGCTTTATCGGCTGGCTGCGCGTGCGTCAGGGCAAAGGCCAGCCGATCCGCGACGACGGCCCGCAAAGCCATCTCGCCAAGCGGGGCACGCCGACCATGGGCGGGCTGATGATCCTCACGTCGATGATCGTGTCGGTGCTGCTGTGGATGAATCTGTCGTCCGTCTACGTGTGGGCTTGCCTGTTCGTGACGCTGGGTTTCGGCGCGATCGGCTTCCTCGATGATTACGACAAGGTGACGAAGGCCAGCCACAAGGGGCTTTCGGGCAAGGTACGCCTGTTGTTCGAGTTCCTGATCGCGGGTTTCGCGGCGTGGATGATCGTCAACCATCATGGCAATACTGCGCTGTACGTGCCCTTCTATAACGGTCCGGCAATTGAGCTGGGACCGTTCTATTTCTTGTTCGCGGCCTTCGTGATCGTGGCGTTCGGCAATGCGGTGAACCTGACCGACGGGCTGGACGGCCTTGCTTCGATGCCGGTCATCATCGCCTCGCTGGCCTTCATGCTGATCGTCTATCTGGTGGGCCGCGCCGACTTCGCCACCTATCTGGGCATCCCGCATGTGCCGGGCGCCGGCGATCTCACCATCCTGTGCGGCGCGATCATCGGGGCGGGCCTTGCCTTCCTCTGGTTCAACGCGCCGCCCGCCGCCGTCTTCATGGGCGATACGGGGAGCCTCGCGCTGGGCGGCACCATCGGCGTGATTGCCGTCACCGCGCATCATGAAATCGTGCTGGGCATCATCGGCGGTCTGTTCGTGGTGGAAGCGATGAGCGTCATCATCCAGGTCTTCTTCTACAAGCGGACCGGCAAACGCGTATTCAAGATGGCGCCGATCCACCATCATTTCGAGCAGTTGGGCTGGGCCGAGCCGACCGTCGTGATCCGTTTCTGGATCATCGCCTTCGTGCTGGCGCTCGCCGGCCTTGCCACGCTGAAGCTGAGATAAGGGATGGGGATCGTCTCGAATGTCTTCGCGGGCAAGCGGTATGCGGTGCTGGGGCTGGCGCGGTCGGGTCTGGCCACGGTCGAGACGCTGGCAGCCAGCGGCGCGATAGTGGTTGCGTGGGACAGCCGGGAGGAAGCGCGCGCAGCCGTCGCCGACAAGGCGGAGCTGGCTGACCCGGCGGAAATCGACCTCAAGGGCTTCGACGGCGTGGTCGTGTCGCCGGGCGTGCCGCTCAACCGTCACCCCATCGCGATGCAGGCGAAGCTGGCGGGCGTGCCGATCATCGGCGACATCGAACTGTTCGCGCTCGCCCGGCCGACGCTGCCGCCGCACAAGGTGGTCGGCATCACCGGCACAAACGGCAAGTCGACCACCACGGCGCTGATCCACCATATCATCGAGCAGGCGGGCTATCCCACGCGGATGGGCGGCAATATCGGCCTGCCGATCCTGGGGCAGGAGCCGCTGGAGCCGAACCTGAAAGGGGTGGGCGTCTATGTGCTCGAACTGTCGAGCTATCAGATCGACCTGACCCACAGCCTCGATTGCGACGTGGCGGTGCTGCTCAACATCACGCCCGATCATCTCGACCGCTATAATGGATTCGAGGGCTATGTGGCGTCCAAGGCGCGCTTGTTTGCGATGCAGTCATCGGACGGTGTTGCGATTATCGATGCTGCTACTGAAGCAAAGCATCAGATTTTGGATGACTGGTCTGGACATGAAGCTATCGAAATCGATAGCGTCAATGTGACAGATCAATCAGCTTGGCCATCGCTCCAGGGTCCGCACAACCTGCAAAATGCCCGGGCGGCGATTGCGTGCTGCCGTACACTTGGCATAGATTTGCCCACGATATTTAACGCCCTCGCCAGCTTCGCCAGCCTGCCCCATCGTATGCAGGCCGTCCGTACGCTGAACGGCGTCCTCTACGTCAACGACAGCAAGGCGACCAATCCCGCCTCGACCGCGCCTGCCTTGGCGGCCTTTCCGCCGGTGAACGGGCGTCCTCGCATTCACTGGATCGTCGGCGGCCTGGCCAAGACCGACAATCTGGACGAGTGTGCGCCCCGGTTCGGCAATGTCGCGCACGCCTATACCATCGGCGAGGCGGGGCATATGTTCGCCGACCTGCTGCGCTCGCATATGGCGGTGGACGACAGCGAGATGCTATCGGCCGCCGTTCGCCGTGCGGCGCGGGTGGCGCAGCCGGGCGATGTGGTGCTGCTGTCGCCCGCCTGTGCGAGTTTCGACCAGTTCCGCGATTTCGAAGCGCGCGGCGATGCCTTCGCCGCTGCCGTCGCGGCGCTGGAATAGGGTCCGGCGGACAGAAGGAAGGGGCGAGCAGGCATGTTCAGGGCAGGGGAATTGGTGAAGGGCTTCAAGTCCCGCACCGTGCCGCGCGAACGGACGGCGCTCGCCATCTGGTTCTGGGAAATCGACCGTGTGCTGCTGTCGCTGATCGTCGCGCTGATGGCCGTCGGGCTGGTCGCGGTCGCCGCTGCCTCGCCGGTCGCCGCCATCGACCGTTCGACCGCCACGATCACGGTCAACTCGCTGGTCTATTTCTATCGCCAGCTCATGTGGGTAGGACTGGGCCTGCCGATCATGCTGGTGATCTCCATGCTTCCCCGCCCGCAGGCGCGGCGTTTCGCGGTCATCATGTGTTTCTTGTTCGTGCTGGCGCTTCTTCTGGTTCCCGTGCTGGGATCGACCGTCAACGGCGCGAAGCGGTGGATCGACCTGCCCGGCTTTCGTTTTCAGCCCTCCGAATTCCTCAAGCCGGTCTATGTGGTGACGATGGCGTGGCTGTTGTCGTTGCGGGGACAGGACCAGACGCTGCCGGTCATTCCGCTGACCGGCGTGGTCACGGCCTTCGTCGCGCTGATCCTGATGCGTCAGCCGGATTTTGGACAGACGGTGATCTTCGCGGCGTGCTGGGGGTGCCTGCTGCTGCTGTCGGGGGTGTCTATGCGCTTCATCGGCACGATGGCCGGGCTGGGCCTGGGCGGGCTGGTGGCGATGTATATGTTCTACGAAAACGGGCGGCAGCGCATCAACGACTTCCTCGGCATCGGCGTCGATCAATCGGTCGGACCGGACCAGACGGACCTTGCCTATCGCACCATCACCCATGGCGGTTTCATGGGTGTGGGTCCGGGCGGCGGGCAGAACAAGTTTCGCCTGCCCGAAGCGCATACCGATTATATCTTCTCGGTGATCGGGGAAGAGTTCGGCCTGCTCGCCTGTATCGCCATCGCGGTGCTGTATCTCGCCATCATCGTTCGCGTGCTCCTGCGCCTGCTGGATGAGGAGGATAATTTCACGATCCTCGCCGCGGCGGGCCTTACCACCCAGTTCGGTTTGCAGGCGATCATCAACATGGGCGTCAACGCCCAGATTTTTCCGTCGAAGGGCATGACGCTGCCCTTTATCAGCTATGGCGGCTCCTCTATGCTGGCGCTTTGTATCGGGGTAGGCCTGTTGCTCGCATTCACGCGGCGCAACCCCTTCATGGGGCGGCATACCGTCGTCAAATGGAGTGGCCGATGAGCATTTCCCGTCACTTCGTCCTCGCCGCCGGCGGGACGGGCGGTCATATGATTCCCGCCCATGCCGTCGCCGAAGAGCTGATGGCGCGGGGCCATCATGTCGCGCTGGTGACGGATGAGCGTGGCGCGAAGATCCCCGGCATCTTCGACAAGGCGCAGGTTCATGTGCTGCCCGCCGGCCGCATGACCAGCAATCCGAAAAGCTGGCCGGGCGCCTTGAAGGCGATCCTCGCCGGACGGGCCATGGCGCGGCGCCTGAATGATACGTTCCGGCCGACCGCCGTGGTGGGCTTTGGCGGCTATCCGGCCATGCCTGCGCTGCTGGGGGCGCTGGCCGATGGCATCCCCACCGCGATCCATGAGCAGAACGCCGTGCTGGGTCGCGTCAACCGCCTGTTGGCGAGCCGGGTCGATGCGATCGCGACCGCTTATCCGGTGGTCGAACGGCTCAAGGACAAATATGCGGCCAAGGTGCACCTGATCGGCAATCCGGTGCGCGAGGAGGTCAAGTTGTTGCGGGACGAGGAATTTCCCGCACTGACCGACGAAAGCGTGTTCCGCGTGCTGGTGATCGGCGGCAGTCAGGGCGCGACCGTCCTGTCGAGCGTCGTGCCGGACGGCCTTGGCATGTTGCCGTTGAGCCTGCGCCGGCGTCTGCAAGTGACGCAGCAATGCCGCGCCGAGGATATAGAGCGCGTCCGCAAGCTCTATGCCGACCTTGAAATCCCCGCCGATCTGGCGACTTATTTCAACGATGTGCCGGAAAAGCTGGGCTGGTCGCATCTCGTCATCGCGCGGGCGGGCGCTTCGACGCTGGCGGAACTGACCTGCGCGGGGCGTCCCGCCATCCTCGTTCCGCTGCCCAGCGCCATGGACGATCACCAGACCGCCAATGCCCGCGAAATGACCGAGGCGGGCGGCGCGCGCACCATAAGGCAGGCGCACTTCACAGCGGTCGAACTCGCCAAGCAGATGCAGAAGATGGCGATGGAGCCGGGCGCTCTCCAGAACGCGGCCAGACGCGCCCGGGCCTGCGGCCGTCCCGATGCCGCGCGCGACATGGCGGACCTGCTGGAAAGCATCGGGTCCGCGCCCATTCTCAACGATCCGGTTCGCGTCGGCCCGACGCCGACCAGCCTCAATTTGCAGGGCGTGCCTGCATGACGGCGCCTCTTTTTCGTCATGCCAGCGAACGCTGGCATCTCACTTCTTCTTTCCCGGTCGCTCTTCAAGAAAAGAGAGATCCCGGCTTCCGCCGGGATGACGGTGATGTTTCGGAGATAAAGGCATGAAGGGTGTCGGCACCGACATCGGCACGATCCATTTCATCGGTATTGGCGGCATAGGCATGTCCGGCATCGCCGAGGTGATGCATAATCTGGGTTACAAGGTTCAGGGGAGCGATGTGGCCGAAGGCTATGTCGTGGAGGGCCTGCGCCAGAAGGGCATTGCCGTGATGATCGGCCATAGGGCGGAAAATCTGGGCGACGCTGCCGTGGTGGTGACCTCCACAGCTATCAAGCGGGGCAATCCCGAAGTCGAACTGGCGCTGGAGAAGCGCGTGCCTGTCATCCGCCGCGCGGAGATGTTGGCGGAATTGATGCGCCTCAGGTCGACGGTCGCGGTCGCGGGGACTCACGGCAAGACCACCACGACCTCCATGATCGCGGCCCTGCTGGACGCTGGCGGGGTCGATCCGACGGTTATCAACGGCGGCATCATCAACAGCTACGGCTCTAACGCGCGTCTGGGCAACAGCGAGTGGATGGTGGTGGAGGCGGACGAAAGCGACGGCAGCTTCCTGCGGCTGGACGGCACCATTGCGGTCGTGACCAATATCGATCCCGAACATCTCGATCATTATGGCGATTTCGACGCGGTGAAGGACGCCTTCGTCGAGTTTGTCGAGAATGTGCCCTTCTACGGCGCGGCCCTGCTGTGCCTCGACCATCCCGAAGTGCAGGCGATCCTGCCGCGCGTGCAGGACCGGCGCATCGTGACCTACGGCTTTTCCGCGCAGGCCGACATTCGCGGCGAAAATGTGCAGCCGATCCCCGGCGGCAACCGTTTCGACGTGCAGATCCGCGAGCGCGACGGCTCCATCCGTCGCATCGAGGGCATCGAAATGCCGATGCCGGGCCGCCATAATGTGCTCAACGCCATGGCCGCCATCGGCGTGGCGCTGCACATGGGCATTGAAGACGCGGTCATCCGCACCGGCTTCGCCAAGTTCGGCGGGGTCAAGCGCCGCTTCACCAAGGTCGGGGAAATCCCGGCCGCCCAAGGCGTCGCGACCGTTATCGACGATTACGGCCACCATCCGGTCGAGATCAAAGCCGTGCTCGCCGCCGCCCGCGAAGGTGCCAAAGGCCGCGTCATCGCCGTGGTCCAGCCGCACCGCTTCACCCGCCTGCGCGACCTGATGGACGAGTTCCAGCAGGCGTTCAACGACGCGGACATTGTCTATGCTGCGCCGGTTTATCCTGCGGGCGAGCAACCGATCGAGGGCGTGGACAGCGCCGCGCTGGTCGAGGGGTTGAAACGCCGGGGCCACCGCGCAGCCTTCACCGTGGAAGGCGCGGACGATCTCGCCCGCCTGATCGCTCCGGACGTGCAGGCCGATGACATAATAATCTGCCTTGGCGCGGGCGACATCACCAAATGGGCGGCGGGCCTTGCGCCGGCCATCGCGGGGAAGGAAGCGGCCTGACATGACGCGCACGCCTTCCCTTCATTCCTGCCGTCATGCTGAACGTGTTTCAGCATCCATTTCTTCTCACGCGACTCCGTTCGCGGCGGCGCGGAGAATCCTGAACCGGGTTCAGAGTGAAGATTATAGCGAGAACGCGCCGTCATGACCGGCATTGCGCCTTTGCCGGAGGAGGCCATGCCTGCCGTGCGCGGCACGCTCAAGGCGCAGGCTCCGCTGGCGCCGCTCGTCTGGTTCAAGGCGGGCGGCGCGGCGCAATGGCTGTTCGAGCCGAAGGACGCCGAAGACCTGGCCGATTTCCTGCGCTTGTCGGACCCGTCCATTCCCGTCATGGCGCTGGGCCTTGGCTCCAACCTGATCGTGCGGGACGGCGGCGTGCCCGGCGTGGTCGTGCGGCTGGGCAAGCCCTTCGCAAAGGTGGAGCAGATGGATGCCGTCACCCTGCGCTGCGGCGGCGGCGCATCGGGCATCCTGGTATCCTCGACCGCGCGCGATGCGGGCATCGGGGGCCTTGAGTTCCTGCGTTCCATCCCCGGCACGGTCGGCGGTTTCGTGCGGATGAACGGCGGGGCCTATGGCCGCGAAACCTGCGACATACTCGTGGAGTGCGAGGTGGTGCTGCGTTCGGGCGAGCGCGTCACGCTGCCGCTCGATGCGCTGGGCTACACCTATCGCCACAGCACGCTGCCCGAAGACGCCGTGGTGGTGAGCGCCCTGTTCCGGGGCGTGTCGGGAGAACCCGCCGCGATCCAGGCGGAGATGGACCGTATTGCCGCCGCGCGCGAGGAAAGCCAGCCTCTCCGCAGCAAGACGGGCGGATCGACTTTCAAGAATCCGGCAGGGCACAAGGCATGGGCGCTGGTCGATGAAGCCGGATGCCGGGGCCTCAAGTTGGGCGGCGCGCAGATTTCGGAAAAGCATACGAATTTCCTCCTCAATCTTGGCGATGCGACCAGCGCCGATATCGAGGCGTTGGGCGAAGAAGTCCGTCGCCGCGTTCGGGAAAAGAGCGGCATCGAATTGGAGTGGGAGATTCAACGCGTGGGTGAGAAGAAGTGAGCCGGGGCCCGTGGCATGTCGCCGTCCTGATGGGCGGCTGGTCGGCGGAGCGCCCCGTCTCGCTCTCGAGCGGGGAGGGCGTCGCCAAGGCACTGGAATCGCGCGGGCATAGGGTGACGCGGATCGACATGGACCGCGATGTCGCGCTGCGCCTTGCCGAAACCAGACCCGATGTCGTGTTCAACGCGCTCCATGGCGTTCCGGGCGAGGACGGCACAGTGCAGGGCATGATGGACCTGATGGGCCTGACCTACACGCATTCGGGCCTTGCCACTTCGGTCATCGCCATCGATAAGCAGCTCACCAAGCAGGCGCTGGTCCCCCACGGCATCCCCATGCCCGGCGGGCAGATGGTGAAGAGCGAAACCCTGTTCGAAGGCGACCCGCTGCCGCGCCCCTATGTGGTGAAGCCGGTCAATGAAGGCAGCTCCGTCGGCGTTGCCATCGTGACGGAGAGCGGCAATTACGGCTCGCCCATCGGCCGCGATGTGGAAGGGCCGTGGTTGCATTTCGACGAACTGCTGGCTGAACCCTATATCCGTGGGCGGGAACTGACGACTGCCGTTCTGGGCGAGGAGTCGTTGCTGGTCACGGAATTGCGGCCCAAGGGCGGCTTCTACGATTTCGACGCCAAATATACCGACGGCATGACCGAGCATGTCTGCCCGGCCGACATTCCCGACGACATCGCGCAGGCGTGCAAGGCGATCTCGCTACGCGCTCATAAACTGCTGGGCTGCAAGGGCGCGTCGCGTTCCGACTTCCGCTGGGACGACTCGCAGGGTATCGAGGGTCTGTTCCTGCTGGAGGTCAACACCCAGCCGGGTATGACGCCGCTCAGCCTCGTGCCCGAACAGGCGGCGAAGCTGGGCATAGACTATGCGGAACTGGTCGAGCTGATCGTGGAGGATGCGCTGAAAACGGGGCCGAAAATGGGGGCGTTGAATGAGTGAGGCACGGATTCGGCGCGGCGGCACGGCGCGGCTGACGCGGACGACCTCCGCGCGCGGCAGGGGGCGGGGCCGCATGGTCAAGCAGCGCTCCTGGATCGACCGCGCCATCGCGGCCCTCCCTATCAGCGAGGCGACGGTGCAGCGCTTGGCGAGCTGGACCATTGTCGGCATAGCGCTGGTGCTGGCGGGCGGCATCGCCATCATGTTCGGCCTGCCCGGCATGGCGCGTCAGGGCGCGGCGGACCTTGCGGCGCGCGCGGGCTTCGAAGTCGAAAAGGTCGAGGTGCGCGGCGTCGAGCGCATGGATGAAATGCCCGTCTATAATATCGCGCTGGGACAGGTGGATCGTTCCATGCTGTCGCTCGACCTGCCCAGGGTGCGCGAGGAGATGTTGAAGCTTGGCTGGGTGAAGGACGCGCGCATTTCACGCCGCCTTCCCGATACGCTGGTGGTCGATATCGTCGAGCGGGAGCCGGTCGCCGTGTGGCAGAATGCGGGCCGCTTGCAACTGATCGACGTGGCGGGCGTGGTGCTCCAGGGCGTGTCGCCCGGCGCGATGCCCGACCTGCCGCTGGTCGTGGGACCGAACGCCAATCTCCAGACGGCGGGCCTTAACCGGCTGATGGAGAATGCGCCTGCCTTGAAGCCCATGCTGGCGGGTGCGACATGGGTCGGCAACCGCCGCTGGGACTTGCGCTTCCAATCGGGCGAGACGCTTTCGCTGCCGGAAGGGGACAAGGATTCCGCCTCGGCGCTGGTGAATTTCGCGCGGATGGACGGCGTCAATCGCCTGCTGGGCCGGGGCATCGTCAAGTTCGACATGCGCGATCCCGACCGTTTCGTGCTCCGCCTGCCGCAGGGGCTGGCGCAGGACAAGCCGGAAGCGGCGGGGGATAAGCCTGCCTCGGACGGAGAGGGATAAGGCGCCATGGCCCAGCCCAAGGTCGAAAAACTTGTCACTGCGATCGATATCGGATCGTGGAAGGTGTCTGCGCTGATCGCGGGGCGTACCGAAACGGGCGAGTTGACGATCCTGGGCACCGGCCAGCGCGAAAGCCGGGGCGTGCGGCGCGGTTTCATCGCCGACATGGAGCGCACCGAACTTGCCGTCCGCGAAACGGTGGAACAGGCTGAGCGCGTCGCGGGCACCAATATCGAGGATGTGTGGGTCAGCTTCTCCGGCGGCAGCCTGGTCAGCGACGTGGTGACGGTCGAGCGCGACATGGGCGGCTATCGCGTGGAACAGACCGACATTGACGACCTGCTCGCCACCGGGCAGCAGGGGATCGACCCGGACGGGCGCGTGGTGCTCCATGCCCAGCCGACCTGCTTCACCATTAACGGCAAGGTGCCGGTCAAGAAGCCGCTGGGGATGCACGCGGACCTGCTGGGCGTCGATATCCATGTGGTGCTGGCGGATGGCGCGCCGCTTGCCAATCTCGACCTTTGCGTGCGTGGCGCTTATCTCAACGTCAATTCGATCGTCGCCTCGCCGATCGCGACGGGCTTTGCCTGTCTGTCGGAGGAGGAGCGCGATCTGGGCGTGGCGCTGGTGGAGCTGGGCGCAGGCGTGACCAACGTATCGCTTTATGCCGGCGGGATGCTGGTGGGATTGCATTCCATTCCTATAGGCGCTTCGGATATCACCGACGATATCGCGTCGGCCTTCGGCATCCGCCGCAGCCAGGCGGAGCGGGTCAAATGCTTCTACGGCTCGGCGATGCAGAACCGCCGCGACTTCCGCGAGATGATCGAGATCGCGACGCCCCATGGCGATGTCGCGATTCCGGGGCAGAATGCGGGGCCGAACGCCGAAGGAGGAAAGATCACGCGCGCCGCTCTGGTCGGCGTGATTTGCGAACGCCTGAACCAGATCATGGTGGAGGTGAACGCCGCGCTGGCGGGCATGGGTTTCAATTCGCCGACAGGGCGCCAGGTCGTGCTGACCGGCGGGGGCGCGGAGATGAAGGGCATTGCCGACTATGCGCAAGGCGCGCTGGGCCGCGCCGTCCGCATCGGCCGCCCGCGCGGGATCGCGGCGCTTCCGGAGGCGCATGGCGGCCCGGCCTTCGCCACGCTGGCGGGGCTGGCGCTCTACGGCGCTTCCAACCCGGTTGATCTAAGGACCATGGCACCCGCGCCGCAGACCGTGCATCGTCTGAGCGCTCCCCAATGGTGGCAGCGCATGATGCGGGCGATGCGGACCAACTATTGACGGAATTGAGTTTAGGAAGAATTTAACTGGTGAAATACGCGCATTTCTGTTGCATTAACCTTTCAGGTCAGTTTCGCTTCACGTCGCCGAAGCTGGAGGGAGCTAGAATTTATGAGTATTGAGATCAGCCCGCCGCATGTGGACGAGTTGAAGCCACGCATCGCGGTGATCGGCGTGGGCGGCGCGGGCGGCAACGCCATCGCGAACATGATCGCCGCCAGTGTCGAGGGCGTGGATTTCATCGTCGCCAATACCGACGCGCAGGCGCTGAACGCCTCTCCGGCGGAACGGCGCATCCAGCTTGGCCCGCAGATCACCGAGGGCCTGGGCGCGGGATCGCGTCCCGAAATCGGCAAGGCGGCGGCGGAAGAAACCATCGCCTCGGTCGAACAGGCGCTGGACGGCGCGCATATGTGCTTCATCGCGGCCGGTATGGGCGGTGGCACCGGCACGGGCGCTGCCCCCGTCATCGCCAAGGCGGCGCGGGACCGCGGCATCCTGACCGTGGGCGTCGTGACCAAGCCCTTCACCTTCGAAGGCAGCCGTCGCATGAAATCGGCGGAATCGGGTATCGATGAACTGCAAAAGCATGTCGATACGCTGATCGTCATTCCGAACCAGAACCTGTTCCTGATCGCGAATCCTAACACCACCTTCAAGGAAGCCTTCCAGATGGCGGACGAGGTGTTGCAGCAGGGCGTGCGCGGCATCACCGACCTGATGGTCATGCCCGGCCTCATCAACCTCGACTTCGCGGACGTCCGCTCCGTGATGGGAGAGATGGGCAAGGCGATGATGGGCACCGGCGAAGCCGAAGGCGATGGCCGCGCGCTCCAGGCGGCGGAAAAGGCGATCGCCAACCCGCTGCTGGACGGGGTGTCGATGCGTGGGGCGAAGGGCGTCATCGTGTCCATCGTCGGCGGCGACGACATGCGCCTGATGGAAGTGGACGAGGCGGCCAACCATATCCGCGAACTGGTGGACCCGGACGCGAACATCATCTGGGGTTCGGCCTTCAACGACAATCTGAACGGCAAGATCCGAGTGTCGGTCGTCGCGACGGGCATCGACAGCGAAGCGAGTCAGGGCGCAGCGCCGCTGACCCAGCCGTTCAGCTTCGCCAACCGCCCATCGGTCGCTGTGCCGTCCGCCGCGCCCAAGCCTGCCGCTTCGCCGCAGGCCGCCGCGTCCAGGCCGGTGGTTGAGGAAGACCCGGAGATGCTGGAACTGGACGTGCCCGAAGCGCCCGCGCCTGCTCCGCTGGTTCCCCCGGTCGAGGAAAAGGCCGCTGCGCCAAAGCCGCTTTCGGCTCCGACCCCGGCTCCGGCGGCGGTCTTTTCCGATGAAGATGCGGAAGAGGACGAATTGCTGCTGGGCGCGGAGAACGCCGAAGCCGCGCCCGCTCAGCCTGCTCCCCCGCCGCAGCCCGCTTCGCGCGTGGCGACCGGCGGCACGCTGTTCGAACGAATGGCGGGCCTGACTCGCGGCGCGGACAAGGCCCCCGCCGCCGATGAAGGCAAGGGAACGGACATCCCCCGCTTCCTCAACCGGCAGAGCAATCAATAGGCGCTATCCGTCTCTCCATGGAGGTTGGCAAGGCTTCGCATCCTTCTCCCCCGGCGGAGAGGGAAAAGACGGACATCTGGCCGCAAAACCGCCGCAGGACGCAGGGTTTGCAAAGGATGCAATCCGGATCGACAAGCTCAGAGGCGCGGGCAATCCGCGCCTCTTTTGCGTGCCGTCGATTGTCTGGCGCGATCCGCCGCGCTTTTTCCCGTCGTCAATTTCCCATTCACGGCGCGATCCGCTAAGGGATATATGTGACACGATATCATCTATGGATTCTGGCGTCCCTCCTACTGGCGGGAACGGCCCATGCCCAGTCCGATCAGGCGCAACTAGTTCGCTCATCCGACGCCGCCGATCTCAATAGTCATTTGTCGCGCCTCGCCGCCAATCCGCGCGACGTGAGTGCCCTGATCGGCGCCGGGGAAGCGGCGCTAGCGCTGGACGATCCCCGCGCCGCCGCCGGTTTCTTTGCTCGCGCCGATGCCGTCCAACCCAGCAATGGCCGAATCAAGGCCGGGCTGGGCCGCGTGATGCTCAAGATGCAGAATCCGGCGGAGGCGCTGCGTCTGTTCGATCAGGCCGCACGAATGGGTTATCCGGACGCCGGCTTCCTTTCCGACCGCGCGCTGGCCCGCGATCTCACCGGGGATCAGGCGGGCGCACAGCGCGACTATCAAACCGCGCTGCATCGCACGCCCGACGATCCCGAACTGATCCGCCGCTATGCCGCGTCGCTTGGCATTTCGGGACAGATCGACGCGGCCGACAAGGTGCTCCAGCCGCTGCTCTACAAGAGCGACCGGGCGGCATGGCGCTATCGGGCCTTCATCCTGGCGATGAACAACAAGCAGGCGGATGCGAAGAAGATCGCGGACGAAACCATGCCCCGCCAACTTGCCAGCGCCATCCTGCCTTATATGCAGAAAATGCCCAATCTAACGGCGGCCCAGAAGGCGGCCGCGGTGCATTTCGGCCATTTCCCCACCAATGTCGGCGCCCGGATCGCGACCGTTACGCCGACCCCGCCCGCCACTGGAGCGAGCCAGGCCGTGCCCGTGGCTCCCGCGCCGGCTCGGCCGGATAGCCGGACACGCGGCGGAACGCAGCGTGGCGCAACAAGAATGGCGCAGGCGACCAATCCGCCCGTTGCGACCCCGTCCGCCGCAACGCCTGTTGTGCCGATGGTCGATCCCTATCGCACGGCGCAGCGCCAGGCCGTTCCGTCCCAACCCTCCGGCGCTGCCGTGACCCGGCCGGCTCCGCAGCCTCAGCCCATGCGGCAGGCGGAAGCTCCATCGCCTGCGCCGGGCTTTGAGTCGGCGGCCGCCCCGCGCGCACCGGAGGCTCCGGCGCAGCAGGCCGTGCGTCAGGCCCAGGTCGCGCCTGCCACTCGATCGACCGGAACCGTGCAGGGGCCGCCTGCGCCGGGATTTGAGACCACCCGAATCGCACCCGCGCCGGCGGCTGCAACATCTCAGCCCAGCCCGCTGAACACCGTGACGCTCGCCCGTGCCTCCGCTCCGGCCGCGCCTCAACCGGCGCAGGGTGCGACGCCGCCGACGGGGCCAGTTGCGCTGCCTGCGGCACAGCCCGCCTCCGCTCCGACGCCGCAGCCCAATCCGGAAGCCACGCGCTCGCTGGCGGACATCATCCGCGCCATCGACGTGCCGGATTCCGAACTGAAGCCCAGCGTCGCGCCAGTCGATCTGGCGGAGGTGGCTGCGTTGCAGGCCGCTCGCCGCGCCGAACGCGAAGCCGCCGCTGAAAAGGCGAAGGCGGCCGCCGACGCGAAGGCCAAGGCGCAAGCAGACGCCAAGGCGAAGAAGGAAGCCGAGGCGAAGAAGAAGGAAGCGGAGGAAAAGAAGCGCCTTGCCGCCAATCCTTCCCGCAACTGGGTGCAGGTCGGCACCGGATCGGACAGGAGCGCGCTGGCTTTCACCCTGCGCGGGCTTCGGAAGAAATATGACGATATTGCCCCGCAGGACGGCTGGATCGCCAGTTGGGGCCGCACCAATCGCCTGCTGATCGGCCCCTTCGCCAGCTTCACCCGCGCCAAGGCGGTGGAATCGAGCCTCAAGAAGGCGGGCGCCGACGTCTTCGCATGGCAAAGCGGCGCGGGAGAGGTGGTCGAACGGGTCGGAGGCAAGTAAAGGGGCGTCCATGACGACGCTCGCGCCCTATGCTTCCCGTCCCGATCACAGCCGGGGCCGTCTCCATAGCGAGCCGGGGGGCGAGGTGCGCGGGCCGCGCGACCTGTTCCAACGCGACCGCGACCGGATCATCCATTCCATCTCGTTCCGCCGTCTGCGTCACAAGACCCAGGTGTTCGTGTCCCCCGACGGCGATCATTTCCGCGTCCGCCTGACCCACAGTCTGGAAGTCGCGCAGATTGGCCGCACCACCGCGCGCACGCTGGGCCTCAATGAGGATCTGACTGAGGCGCTGTGCCTGGCCCATGATATCGGCCATCCGCCCTTTGGCCATGCGGGCGAGGATGCGCTGGAAGCGGCGCTGGAGGATCAGGGCGGGTTCGACCACAACGCCCATACGCTCCGCACGCTGATGCTGCTGGAATCGCCCTATCCCTTGTTCCGGGGCCTCAATCTGAGCTGGGAAATGCTGGAGGGCCTTGCTAAGCATAACGGTCCCGTCGACCGTCCCGGCTGGGCCATGCGCGAAGTCGATGCGCTCTTCCCGCTGGATCTTGCCAGTCATGCTTCGCTGGAGGCGCAACTGGCGGCAATTTCGGACGATATCGCCTATGACAATCACGATATCGACGATGGGCTGCGCGCCGGGCTGCTGACGCTGGAGCAGTTGCTGAGCGTGCCGCTGGTGAAGATGTCGTGGGACCGGGTGCGCGCCCGCTATCCCGATGTGCCGGAGGAAAGGCTGCTGCGCGAACTGGTGCGCGAGCAGATTGGCGTCATGGCGAACGACCTGATCGCCGCGACCCGCGCCAATATCGCGCAATCGGGTGTCGAAACGGTGGAGGATGTGCGGCGGGCGGGCCGTGCGCTGGTCGGCTTTTCGCCGGAGCTTGCCGCGCAGGAGCGCGAACTCAAGCGCTTCATGTATGCGACGCTCTATCACCATCCCGAACAGCTTGCCGCCGCCGAGCGTGCGCGCGTGATCGTCACCGGCCTGTTCCGCGCCTATCATGACCAGCCTGGCCTGATGCCGCCCGAATGGCGCGACGATTGCGTTCTGGAGGAACCGCGGCGCAGTCGCCACATCGCGGATTTCATCGCCGGCATGACCGACCGCTACGCCCAAAAGCGCCATGCGGAGATATTCGGCAAGATCGCCTCCGCCTGACGCGGTTGAAAGCGGGAGCGGCCATGCCCAACTCCCGTCCATGACCCTCCATCCGCAAATCGCCGCGCTTGCCGCGCAATTGGAGGAATTGTCCGCTCTGCTGCGCGGCCATGGCGACCGCTGGTGGTCGGCGAAGATCGACCTGTGCCGCGGCCTGATCACCGATTCCAACTTCACCGGGGTCGAGAAGTTCCTGGCGCTGCTCAATGGCGCGGGCGGTTTCGCGGATTTCAAACTGCGCGACGGGGAAGGGGCGTTGCTTCCCGATCATCTTCGCCTTGTCGAACTGCGGCAGGCGGCGCGCACGCTGGCGGAGCGGCTGGCGCGGGAAGAACGCTCCACCCCTGATCGCATGAGCGATTGACGCCGCCGGGTAATTTGCGCAATGCATGATGTGTCTCCAGCGCCGAAGACTCGGCGCAGGGCATGATGCGGGAGAGCATGGCGGGCCTTTCAGTCCAGACGCCGTCGCCGAAGGAGCAACCGCCCCGGAATCTCTCAGGCTGAAAGGACCGCATCATGGGCAGGCACTCTGGAAAGCGGATGGTTCGTTCCATCCCACCGAAGGGGTAAGCCATCGGGTCGAAAGACCAGTGGTCAAAGCTCTCAGGTTCCGTGACAGAGGGGGTGGCAAGCGCGCCGGGGCCATCGGGTCTCCCCGCGCCTGTCGCCACGCACTCATCACGGAAAGGCCGCCCCATGACCGGCAAGGAAGACGTCGCCACCATCGAAGAGGAACTTCCGCCCGGCACGCTGCCGCTTGATGCCTGGCATCGCGCCCGGGGCGCCCGCATGGTCGTCTTCGCGAACTATCACATGCCGATCCAGTATGAAGGCATCATGGCCGAACATAGCTGGACCCGCGAACATGCGGGCTTGTTCGACGTCAGCCATATGGGCCAGCTCAGCTTCTCCGGCGAGGGCGTGGACGAGGCGCTGGAACAGTTGCTGCCGAGCGACATCAAGGGATTGAAGCCGTTCCGCCAGCGTTATTCCATGCTGTTGGACGAGGAAGGTGGCATTCTCGACGACTTGATGGTGTCGCGCCTTGACGGCGGGGCGTTCGACGGCGCGGACATCTATATGGTCGTCAACGGCGCGACCAAATATGACGATATGGGTTGGATGATCGAGCATCTGCCCGACGAAGTCACCATGAACCATATGGACGAACAGGCTTTGCTGGCGTTGCAAGGCCCCGAAGCCGGGGACGCCCTCGCGACGCTGATCCCCGAAACCGCTGGTCTTTATTTCATGCAGTCCGGCCCTTTCACCTGGCGCGGCGTTCCGTTGTGGATCAGCCGGTCGGGCTATACCGGCGAAGACGGCTTTGAGATCAGCATCCCCGCTGACAATGCGGAGCTGCTCGCCGATGCGCTGGCCGCCTTGCCGCAGGTGAAGCCCATCGGCCTTGGCGCGCGCGACTCGCTGCGGCTGGAGGCGGGGCTGCCGCTCTATGGCCATGACCTCGACCCGCGGGTGAGCGCCATTGGTGCGGACCTTGGCTTTGCCATCCAGAAGCGGCGGCGTGAGGAAGGCGGCTTTTTCGGCCATGCCCGCGTGATGAAGGAACTGGCCGATGGCCCCGGTTCCAGGCGCGTCGGCCTCAGGGTCGATGGCCGCCTGCCGGCGCGGGAAGGAGCGCCGATCTTTGCGGGCGATGTGATGGTGGGCGAAGTCACCTCCGGCGGCTTTGCGCCGACCTTGGGCGCGCCGATCGCCATGGGCTGGGTCAGCCTGCCGCACAGTGCGCTCGGCACGGCGCTGGAAGTCGAGGTGCGCGGCAAGCGTATCGTCGCGACCGTTGCGCCGATGCCCTTCGTGCCGCACCGTTACCGCCGTCAGAAATCTGCCTGAATTCCGAGGGGAGTTGAGATCATGAGCCGTTATTTCACCGATGAACATGAATGGATCGACGTCGAAGGCGAAATCGCCACTATCGGCATCACCGACTATGCGCAGGAACAACTTGGCGACATCGTGTTCGTCGAATTGCCTGCCGAAGGCGCGACCTTCGACAAGGGCGACGATGCGGCCGTGGTGGAATCGGTGAAGGCCGCTTCCGACGTCTACGCGCCCATTTCGGGCGAAGTCGTGGAAACCAATGGCGCGCTGGAGGACGAACCCGCCCTCGTCAACAGCGATGCCGAGGAAGACGGCTGGTTCTTCAAGCTGCGCGTTACCGACGCCAGCGAACTGGAAGGGCTGATGAACGAAGCGGCCTACAAGAAGTTCGTGGCCTCGCTTTAAGTTTACCGTCGTTCCTGCCCTTGGAAGGCAGACGCCGTAGGAAAAGATCATGCGCTACCTCCCCCTTACCGACGCCGACCGGCAGGAGATGCTTTCCGTCATCGGTGCGGCCAGCGTGGACGACCTGTTCGTGGACGTGCCCGCCGAAGTCCGGCTTCCCGGCCAGATCGCGGGCCTGCCCGATCACGCTGGCGAACTGGCCGTCGAACGCCATATGGACAGGCTGGCGCGGCAGAATCTGTCGGCGGGGGAAGCGCCCTTCTTCCTGGGCGCGGGCGCATACCGCCATCATGTCCCCGCCAGTGTCGATCACCTGATCCAGCGCGGCGAGTTCCTGACCGCCTACACGCCTTATCAGCCGGAAATCGCGCAGGGCACGCTCCAGGTCCTGTTCGAATTCCAGACGCAGGTGGTACGCCTGCTGGGCTGCGATGTGGCCAATGCGTCGATGTATGACGGCTCCACCGCCTGCTGGGAAGCGATCGGCATGGCCCGGCGCATCACCAGGCGGGGGAAGACGCTGCTCTCGTCGGGCCTTCATCCCCATTATGTCTCGGTCGCCAACACCATGGCGAAGTTCACAGGCGACGCGCTGGTGCACGAAGCGCCCAGGCTCGACGCCGCGACGGACATCGGCGCGCTGATCGCCACCATCGACAAGGAAACAAGCTGCGTCGTCGTCCAATATCCCGACATATTGGGCCGCATCGCCGACCTGACCCCGCTCGCCAACGCCGCGCATGAAGCGGGCGCATTGCTGGTCGTCGTAGTGACTGAACCCGTCGCCCTGGGAGCCATCACCGCGCCGGGCCATATGGGCGCGGACATCGTGGTGGGAGAGGGCCAGTCGCTCGGCGTCGGCCTGCAATTCGGCGGACCCTATCTCGGCCTGTTCGCGGCCAAGCAGAAATATGTGCGCCAGATGCCGGGACGACTGTGCGGCGAGACGGTGGATGCGGCGGGCCAGCGCGGTTATGTGCTGACGCTTTCGACCCGCGAGCAGCATATCCGCCGCGAAAAGGCGACATCCAACATCTGCACCAATTCCGGCCTCTGCGCGCTGGCGTTCAGCATCCACATGACCTTGCTGGGCGAAAAGGGGCTGCGGGAACTCGCGACGCTCAATCATGCGCTCGCCTGCCAGGCCGCCGACCGTCTCACGCAAGTGCCGGGCGTGAAGCTGCTCAACGACGCCTTCTTCAACGAATTCACGCTCATTCTATCCAAGGACGCGCGCGACGTTGTCCGCGACTTGGCCGGCAAGGGCGTGCTGGGCGGCGTGTCGCTGGGCCGCCTGTTCCCGGACGCGCCGGAGATTGGCAACGGCCTTGTGGTTGCAGTCACGGAAACAGTGACGGTGGAGGATATCGAAGCGCTCGCCAAAGCGCTGGAGGAGGAACTGGCATGACCATGCTCAAGGAAGGCCGCCCCACCGCGCCGCAAGCCGTCCGGGAAGAGCATATGGCTCCCGCGACCGCCACGGGAAACCGCGCGCTGATGCTGGAGGAACCGCTGATCTTCGAGATCGGGTCGAACGACACCACCGGCGTCGATTTCGCCGCGGCCCCGAAAGCCGTAAGCCGTCTCGGCAACTTGGCGCGCAAGGATGCCATCGGCCTGCCGGGGCTGTCCGAACAGGAAACCGTGCGCCATTACACCCGCCTGTCGCGTCAGAACTACGCCATCGACCTGGGCCTGTTCCCGCTCGGCTCCTGCACGATGAAGCATAATCCGCGCCTCAATGAAAAGGTCGCGCGGATGCCGGGATTCGCCGATCTCCACCCCCTCCAGCCGCAATCGACGGTGCAGGGCGCGCTGGCGGTGATCCATGAACTCGCCCAGTGGCTCATCACCCTCACCGGGATGCACGGCGTCGCCATGAGTCCGAAGGCTGGCGCGCATGGCGAGCTGTGCGGCCTGCTTGCGATCCGGGCTGCGCTCGAAGCGCGCGGCGATGCCCGCTCCGTCGTGCTGGTGCCCGAAAGCGCCCACGGCACCAACCCCGCCACTGCTGCCTTCTGTGGCTACAAGGTGGAGGATATCCCGGCGACCCCGGACGGCCGCGTCGATCTGGCAGCGCTGAAAGCCCGGCTCGGCCCGGACGTGGCGGCGGTGATGATAACCAACCCCAATACCTGCGGCCTGTTCGAGCGCGATCTCAAGACGATTTCCGAAGCCGTCCATGCTGCGGGGGCCTTCGTCTATTGCGACGGCGCGAATTTCAACGCCATCGTCGGCCGCGTCCGCCCCGGCGACCTGGGCGTCGATGCGATGCACATCAATCTGCACAAGACTTTCTCCACGCCCCATGGCGGTGGCGGTCCCGGCTCCGGTCCGGTGGTCCTTTCCGAAGCGCTTGCGCCCTTTGCACCACTACCCTTCGTGGAGAAACAAGGCGACAAGTTCGTGCTGGTCGAAGAGGAAACGGTTGAGGACCATCATGGCCGCAGCTTCGGACGCATGGTCGCTTTCCACGGCCAGATGGGCATGTTCACTCGCGCGCTGGCCTATATCCTCAGCCATGGCGCGGACGGCCTGCGGCAGGTGTCGGGCGATGCGGTGCTCAACGCCAATTACATCCTGCGCAGCTTGGCTGACGTGCTGGACGCGCCCTTTGGCGGCAGCGGTCCTTGTATGCATGAGGCGCTGTTTAGCGACAAGGGGCTGGCTGAAGGCTTCACCACGCTCGACATTGCCAAGGGGCTGATCGACGAAGGCTTCCATCCGATGACGATGTATTTTCCGCTGGTCGTGCATGGCGCGATGCTGGTCGAGCCGACCGAGACGGAAAGCAAGGCGGCGCTGGATCAATTCATCATGGCGCTGCGCAGCCTGGCCGAACGCGCCAAGGCGGGGGATGAGGCGTTGAAGGGCGCGCCTTATCACGCTCCGCGCCGCCGTCTGGACGAAACGCTGGCCGCACGCAAGCCGGTGCTGGTCTGGACCGAACCGGAACTAGCGGAAGCGGCAGAATGACGAAGCGGCCGTAGCCGCAGAGGATGGCTCCGGTTCCGCCCGAAAGGGCAGGGTAAAGCCTTTATCCTGTTCCCGCGGCTATCGCAGTTTCGCAGTTGTGGACAGTGTCATATGCCGTCATCGTCCAGCATGGCGATGATCGGGAAGATATGAGCTATTTTGCTCCGATGGATGGAAACGGTTATGCCGTCCCGATATTGGATCAAGCCGATCAAATTGCGGTCGCGCATACGCAATCTGCCGACGGTCCATAATGATTGGCCTTTATCGCCGCGCAATTGGACCAACACGTCCGTGTCTATCGAGGCGGGCTTGATTCGATCCATGATAACCCGTTCGCCGGCGCGAAAGCGCGGCTCCATGGCTTCGCTGGGAATATAGATCGCAAAATAGCGTTCCGGGTCCGTCTGGGCGAAAGGGATCGGCATATATGCCGCAGGACGGGAAAAATCCCCTTCCCAAAGCTCCAGTTCCTTTGAAAGCGGCAGGCCATTTTCCTCTGGGAACAGAAGGGCTGTGCCGTAAACGGGGATTACATTATGCGATGGGGCGGCAAAGGGAGTTGCGCGTTCCTTGACGATCGATGACGGAGTAGGCGAATCCCCATATTCCGAAGCTGCCGTGAAATCATCCGGGAAAGCCGTCTTGAGCTTGGCAATGCTGCGCGCCGACAGGGAATAGTCGACGGACGGAACCGGATAAATCCGTGTCAACGTGGACGGCGCCAAACCGGCGCTGCGCGCAATTTCCGTCGCTGATAAACCCGTTCGATCAACGAGGCGGCCTATCAGATTGCGCGCTTTTTGCTGGTCCCATTCATAATCGAACATAGTTTCCTTTGCGCCCGTTTTTTGGCCCCGCAGCGCCGAAAACGGCAGCGCATCTGATGCCTTTTGGCGGGAAATATGTGTGTTAATGGTCCAACACGCAAATTGACCCCGTGCACATTTCGCTTATTTGCGTTTGCGCGCTAGGGATATTCGATAATATGTTGTAATATAACGATATTATTCCATTTTTATATGAGATGTGCGAACATATGTACGCCTAAACCAAAAAATCGTTTGCGAAACAGTGCGATAGATAATATCCGATTTGCGTAGATTGCGGCGGTGTGCGTTTCACGTGCGCTCCGGAATGTGGGGCTTAGAGAAAGGGGGCATCATCATGCTCTAGACTTGTTCGCGGCTTCATTTGTGAGGGAGCAGCGCTGCTTGAAGCATGCCTGCCGCATTTCTGCGCGAGCCGCCGTCGTGGGTTCGTAAGACCGAGTTAGGGGAAAGTGAATGAGAAATAGTTCCAAGTTCAACCGGAGGCTGCTCGTGTCGGCTTCCATACCGGCGGCACTGCTTGTCAATGCTGGCGTAGCCTGGGCGGCTCCCGCTACGGTCGACGTGACCGCATCGGAGACGGGTGCAGCCGTCGATGCGAAGATCGTTACGGCGATCACCGCGCCCGCCAATCCCGATCTGACCGTGACGATTGGAACGGCTGGAGAAGTGACCGGCGGTTCTATTGGTTTTGACGCCACGGCTTACGCCGCTGGTGAAGGCGATGGCGCCATCATCGTCAACAATAACGGCAAGGCTGCCGGGTTGGATTTCGGCGGCGTGGGCGTCGTCAAGGCCGGAAACACCTTCACGGTTGTCAATAAGGGCGAAGTTGATGGCGACATCAATGCGTATAACTTCGGTGGTGCGGTTTCGATCACCAATGAAGGGAGCGCTGGCGATGTAGATGTCTCCGGTTCGCTCGGTGATGTCACCATCGCAAATGCGGCCAAGGCGACGGTTGATGATTACATCACTGTGCATGGCGACGGCGCGGTTTCGATCACAAACGACGGTAAGGTGGGCGATGGCGTCCATGGCCATTCCACGGGCGATGGCACCGTTGAAATCACCAACAACGGCACTATCGGCGATTATGTTGAGGCATATGCTGACGGCAAGGGTGCGGTAACGGTTGCCAACAAGGGTGAGATCGGCACCTATGTTGACGCCGAGTCGAATGAAGGCGCCATCGCGATCACGAATGATGGCAAGATCGGTGGTTATGTTTCTGCTGGGGCCGAAGACGGTGCGGTTTCGATCGCCAACAGCAAGAGTGCCCAGATCGGCCAATTTGTCCAGGCGGGTTCGGATACCGGTGATGTGAAGTTCGTCAACGAAGGCGTCGTTGTCGGCACAACCGAACTGAGCAGTTCCGACAGCGACACGGCGGCGCCGGTTGTTGCTGGCGACACGACGACGACGGTGACCAGCGCCACGGGCGGTTCGGTCGAAGGCACCTATGCGGGCGTCAACGGTCAGTTGAACTTTGGCGGCGCGCCCGGTGGTGGCGATATCTATCAGTCAGCCGATAAGGACAGCACGGCGACCGTGACCGGCAAGGTTTACGGTAGCCTTGAGTCCGATGCTGGCTCCAACGATGTCACGAATGTCGTAACGACCAAGGTTGGTGTGGCGCCTGCCGGCGACGGCACCAAGGTGGACACCACGGCCACCAGCAATCAATATGTTTCGACGGCGGGGACCAGCAAGGTCGATGTCATCGGCGCTGGCAGCCTGGTCAGCGGCGACGTTGATTCTTATGGCACGAAGGCGAGCGTCGTGACCGTCGATGGCGGCACGGTGAACGGCGGCATTGATTCCGGCAGCAGCTCGTATGACGATACATATAAGAGCAGCAAGGTCACAACCGGAACCTACAAGGCTGGCGTTCTGGAATCGACCAATATTGTCAACACGGCCTATGATAACTCCTATACCTATACCGGCGGCGATGCGACCGTCACGGTGCAGGGTGCTGGCCATGTGGGCGGCGATATCGATGTCGAGGGCGCCAATTCCGCTTTGGCGGTGATCGGTGCGAAGGCGAAGGCCGACGGCAATGTGTTCGTCGACACCGTATATAATGATTACAGCGAATCGAGTGTCTCTAACGCCACGGTCGATAAAGCGGGTGACGGCACTGTAACCAACGTCGACAGCCAGACTTGGGCAGCGTCCAAGGTCGATGGTAATGCCACGCTGCAAAATGCTGGCCGGATCGACGGTTATGCAGAGGTCGAGGCGGCGCATGGTGACGCCACGGCAACCATCACCGGCACGATCGGCGGCAGCGTTTATGCCAGCACCGGCAATGGCTCACTTCTGGGTTCCGAAACGATAACCGCCGAATTGGACATCAAGGGCGGCGCTCCGGATTTCTCCACGCCCAAGCTCACGAAAGAAAGCGATCTTTCCAGCTTCGGCGGTGAAGCGACCATCCTCGTCGATACGGCGGCGACCTTGCAGGGCAAGGGCGTGCCGAGCGTCGGCGGCGATGCCTATGCCAGCGGTCTTGGCGGCGCCACCGTCACCATCAAGGCGGGCAATGAGGTCGGCGGCAGCGTTGGCGCGATCAGCGAGGGATATCGCGAGCAGACCAAGGAAGTGCAGGACGTCGCTGCCGACAGCTTCGAGCGGAGCGCAACCTACACGGCATTGGGCGGCAAGGCTGTCGTTTCCAACGACGGCAAGGTTGGCGGATCGGCTTATGCTTCCGGTCTGGAATCTGCTTCGGTCACCAACAGCGGTCAAATCCTGAATGGCGTCGGCGTCTACTCGCTGGGCGTCGAAGGGAACTCGACCCTGACCGACACCGATGCCAGCACCGCCACCCTGCGTAACGTGGTCGCGGAAGTGACGGTCACGCCGGTTGGCGGCGACGCCAGCCTGACCAACACCGGCCTGATCGTGGGCGGTGCGCAAATCGCTGGCGCGACGGGCACCGTGACCAACAGCGGTATCCTCAACGGCACCACCTATCTCGGTGAATCGCAGTATAGCGGCTCCGCCAAGGTGGATGCGACGTTGACCACCACGACCGTCACGGTCGATCCGGTTGCGGCTTCGCAGGAATATACTGTGAACCAGAACGGCGTGTCCGGCGGCTTCTCGGTCGGTGGCGCGACCACGACGCAATACGACGTGTATAGCGAACTGGCCGGCCTGGTGTCCGGCCGCGGCGTGACGATGACGCCTGACGATGTCGATCCGACCAAGTTCGACCTCATCGTCGGCGGTGAAAAGGCGGTCAAGACTGCCGATATCAAGGCGACTATCAACCTGAACAACGGGTCGATCACTCTGGGCGACATCGATGCCCAGCGCGACGATAGCGGCGCGTTCCTGACCGACACGACCGTCAACCTGAACGGCAGCGGCTTCCTGGGCGCCAGCGAGTTCAAGACCAAGACGTTCGCCGGTGACTACACGCCTGTCGCGTCGCTGCCGGAAAATGCCAAGGCTCTGTTCGGCACCACCGCCGTTCGCGTTCGTGGCGTCAACACGCTGAACAAGGAAGGCGCGGGCACGTTCGTCATCCATGGTGACGAATATTTCCCGGCAGACGGCGCTACGCCTGCTGCATGGACGCTGGACGTCGGCAACTTCAACATCAAGGCTGGCGAAGTTCAGCTGAGCGTGCACGATAATGCTTCGTGGGACGATGTTGATCCGGTATTCGGGATCAAGGGCAACATCAACAATGATGCCACCCTTGTGCTGGGACGCCGCGCACCGACCGTCATCCAGAATGTCGGCAGCAGCATCACCAGCGCTGGACCTGAAGTGATCGACGGCATCACCATCCATCAGCAGGGCAACTACAACCAGAGCGCCACCGGCACGACGGTCGTAGGCATCAACCCCTCACTGGTCCGCTTCGGCAACCTGTCGATCAACGATGGTGGTTCCTCGACGGAAATCCTGGGTCCGATCACGGGAAGCGTGAGCATTCCTTACTTCACCACGGTGGATAAGGCCGGTGTTGCTTCCACCCCGTCGTCCGTCACGGTCGATGGCGACCTGAACCTGGCCGGTAAGGTGGCGGTCACCGTTTCGAAGGACAGTCTCTATTCGAACGGCGACGGTTACACTCTCTTCACCTATACGGGTGACGGCGACGTAACGGCGACGGTGGATACGTCGATCAGCTCGAACTTCGTGAAGTTCGGTCTGACGCATGACACAACGGCCAAGACGGTGAAGATCGCCGCCAATCGCCTGAGCTATGCGACGGGTGCGACCAACCCCAACGCCGCTTCGGCTGCGGTGGGTCTGGACAGCGCGCTTGCCGACGTGATCGCCAAGGTGAAGGCGGATGCCGCTGGCGGCGCTGCTTTCTCCTCGGTCACGGACATCGCCAATGCTCAGGACATTGCGAACATCGCTGCTGGTCTTGACTGGCGCCTGAACGCTGCACAGGCGGCCCAGGTCTTCAACGAGCTTTCCTCGGCTGAGATCTACGGTTCGCTTGCTTCGGTGGATCAGAACTCGGTGTTCAACAGTTCGCTGAACCGCCTGACCCAGCGTCGGGGCTATGGTGAAGCGCTGGGCACCCAGCTCTGGTTCGATCCGTCGGCCAGCTTCGTCAAGACGGGCGGCACCAAGTCCGGTGCGTCGAAGATCAAGACGAACAGCTATGGCGGCGCCTTCGGTATCGACGTGGCCTATCAGGACAATGGCGCGGTCGGCATCGGCTTCGGCTACGGCCAGCATGATGTGAACGCTCGCGGCACGCCTGAAAGCGCTCAGGTCCGGACCTACACCATCGGCGCTTATGCAACGCAGGGCTTCGGTCCCTTCTACGGCAACCTCAGCTTTGCCTATGGCTTCTCCAAGTTCGAGGTGGAGCGTGATCTGACGATCCTCGCCCGCACCATCGAAGGCGATTTCAAGGGCAAGCAGTGGGATGCGGCTCTGGAACTGGGCTATGACATGCAGGCCGGTGGCAATCTGGTCGTCACCCCGTTCGGTAAGCTGGCGGCTCGCCACTGGTCGATGAACGGCTTCACGGAAGAAGGCGGTGCGGGCATCGGCCTGAACGTCAAGGGCGCATCCAAGACTGTCTTCAACCCTGTCCTGGGTGTGAAGGCGGGCGCTCTGCTGGGTGATCCGGAGAAGGTTGCCTACCGTCCCTATGGTAAGCTGCAATACACCTTCCAGGGGAATGTCGGTAACCGTCGCACGGTCCAGTATCTGGGCGGTGGGGATGACTTCCAGCTGCGCGGTGTGGACCCCAACGGTTCCGGTCTGATTGAACTGGGCATCGACGCCACGGTCAACAAGCGCGTCGGACTGTTCCTGTCGGGTGGTCTGGGCTTTGGTGGCCATACGTCCTCGGGTCAGGTCCGCGCCGGTATCAGCTTCGGCTTCTAAAACCCCTAGGGTCGCGGAGGGGGGAGGGCGCGTCGGTCACACGGCGCGCCCTTCGTCTTTGACGAAAGACGGATCGCATACTTTCAATCAATTCGGCGGAAGAATGCTCATGTGGAACGCGGGCTATGTTTCTGAAGTGGATTATCTCTACGGCTATTACCCCGAACTTTCGCCGCAGCGGCTGAAACTGGCGCTTCTTTCGCGCGGGATTCAGCATTCGGTGGGCGAACATCCCAACTATCTGGAATTGGGTTTTGGACAGGGCGTGTCCCTGAATATCAACGCCGCGACGTCGGAAGGGCAGTTTTTCGGAACGGACTTCAATCCCGCCCAGGCCGCACATGCCCGGGAATTGGCGGAGGCCAGTGGGCAGCCGGTCAGAATATTCGATCACGCCTTTGAAGAATTGATGGCAGTGGAAGATCTGCCGCAATTCGACATTATTTCGCTGCACGGCATATGGTCGTGGATTTCGGCGGACGGCCGTCAGTCAATTCTCAACATCCTGCATCGCAAATTGAAGCCCGGTGGAATCCTCTACATTAGCTATAATGTCACACCGGGCTGGTCGTCGGTCGTCCCGCTGCGTCATTTGATGGCACAATATGCCAAAACGGCTGCCAAGGGCGATCTGTTGTCGAGGGTCGATCAGTCCATCGAGTTTGTCGAAAAAGTCATTGAGGATGGCGCGTCCTATTTTTCGGCCAATCCTGCGCTTGCTCATCGGCTGGAAGCGATCAAGGGACAGGATCGCAATTATATAGCGCACGAATATTTCAACACATTTTGGGACCCCATGCCGTTTTCCGCGGTCGCGGAAATTTTGGAAAGCGCAAAGCTCGGTTTCGCTGCTTCCGCCAATATATTGGATAATATCCCTTCGATCAGCACGCCGGAAAAAGCGCGCCCTATCCTCGCACGGATCGATGATGTCAAATTACGTGAAACCACGCGCGATTATTTCGTCAATCAACAGTTTCGCCGCGATATTTTTGCCCGCGGCGTTCGCGTCATGTCGCACTATGAATTACTGGAAATTGCCGGGCAGCAATATTTCATGCTCCTTGGTGATCCTGCATCTCCACCTTCCAAGATTGTGGCAGGGGCTGGTGAAGCCTCATTGCGGTCGGACATCTATGGTCCGTTGACCGACGCGCTCGCCAGCAGGCTTCTTGAACCGATAAGCGTCGCGGAGTTGGAGGCGTCGCCAGCATGTAAAAAGCTTTCGCGCGCGCAAATCTGGGAAGCCCTGCTCATCCTTATGGCGCAGGGTTTTGTCGCTCCAGTGCAAATTCCGGGGAGCCAAAGCGCCAGCCCCGGCGCCTCACGTAGGCTGAATGCACATATCTGCAAGCGCGCACAATATTCGGGCGATATTCAGCATCTGGCTGCCCCGACCATTGGCTCCGCTTTGCCTGTGAACCGGATCGAGCAGTTGTTCCTCCATGCCATCCATCAGGTTCACGACGATGCACCGGCATTCGTCCAGACCACCCTGACCGCTCAGGAACAGAGATTGGTCATCGATGGCAAGGAAATTGCTGATCCAGAGAAGATGGAGGCTCAACTCAGAAAGATGTTCGTTAATTTCTCTGAAGAAAGATTGCCAGTTTTGAAGGCTGTGGGGGCCGTGTAACACCAGTAATGGTCGAATATATTTTCGATTATTGCTATATTGTGGGGGATGAAAATGGAGAGTCGTCTATTCATATTGGATGTTTCCATTAATACCAAGAAAGATGATCTATACTGGAGGGGGTTGACCAGAATGGCAGGCGATGCTGCTGGTGAAGGAGCGGCGAACAGCCGCTTTCTGTAAGCGGTGCATCAGCATGACCGACCTGCTTTTCTTCCTTGGCGGCCTATTGATGGGCGCCTTCATCGCAGCGGCCATATGTGTAGCTTGGGTATTTCGTATCTGGTCTGAAGACCAGGAAGCATAAGCCCGGCCAACGTGCCTTAAACGAGCATTGGTCTGAATTATTGCCGCCGCTGCGTATCTTTCAAGATATGCAGCGGCGGCAATGAGCGTTGAATGGTAGATCCTTCTTATTGGCAATGCGGGGGCCTTTGCCCTACTCTTCCATCGGCTGCGGCGCGATGGATCGCATCTGGAAATATCCGTCAATATCTGTCCTTGCCGTTCGTCAGGCGTTAAGGAGGGCGACGATGCCCGACCGCCTGCGCTCCCTCGTCGCCCAAGAACTCGCCATGCCGGCCGATCCGCGCGCTGCCGCGATGGCGGTGGGGCTTGCCGCGCGCTACCCGCAAGCGGCGCGCGCGGTGCTCTTCTATGGTTCCTGCCTGCGGGAGGAGAATCTCGACGGGCGGATGCTCGATTTCTACCTGATCGTATCCGCCTATCGCGCCGCTTATGCCAAAAAATGGCTGGCGACCGCCAACCGCTTGGTCCCGCCCAATGTATTCCCCTTTGAGCACAGAGGCCTGATCGCCAAATATGCGGTGCTGTCGGAAGCCGATTTCGCGCGGCTTTGCAGCCTGGAAGCAGACAATGTGTCGGTCTGGGCACGCTTTGCCCAGCCGTCGCGGCTGCTCTGGGCGGCGGATGACCTTGCCCGGCAACGCGCCGTCGCCGCCATCGCCTCGGCCGCGCCGACGCTGCTGGAATTGACCATGCCGATGATGCCGCCGGGAACTGCTCCCGGCATCCTGGAACTGTGGAAAACAGGCTTCACCCTCACCTACAATGCAGAATTGCGGGCGGAGCGGAAGGGCCGATCCTTCTCCATCGTCGATGGCGACCCGGACCGTTATGAGCGCTTCGGCCTGGCCGCTCTGGAAGAAATCGCGCGGCAGCGGGGCGTCGGACCGCATGGCGAAGTGACCGGCGTCCTGGCGCCCGATCAGGCGGCACGCCGCTGGCGCACTTTGCAGCGGCGGGGAAAATGGCTGTCTGTCGTCCGCCTTGCCAAGGCCAGCTTCACCTATACGGGTGGGATCGACTATCTTGCCTGGAAGATCAACCGCCATGCAGGCACCGCGATAGAGATCAAGCCCTGGCAGCGCCGCTGGCCGCTGATCGGCGCGCTTACTCTGCTGCCGCGGCTGTTCCGGGGTGGCGCGATCCGTTGAGCGCGTTGGAAAGCGCCACCGACAGCGCCGCCAGCGTATAGGGTTTGCGCAGCACCTCATATCCTGCGAAATCGGCGCTTTCCGCCGTGTCGCCCGCATATCCGGTCACGAACAGCACGGGCAGATGGGTATAGGCGCGGGACAAGGACCGGATCAGTTCGGGTCCGGTCATATCAGGCATCAGCACGTCCGTCAGGATGAGGCCGATGTCGCGATTGGCCGCCAGCAGCTTCACCGCCTTGTCGGGATGATCGCAGGCGAGCGGCAGGTGGCCGAGTTCCGAAAGGGCCGCCATGGTCTGGCTGAGCACGCGCGGATCGTCCTCCACTACTAGAATGCGTGTCGGTGGGTGGAGGGTGGGTTCGCGTTCGACATCCGGCACGATGCTGTGCAACTCGGTTTCCGCGACGATGCGGCGGGGCAGGTGGATCTGAACCGTGGTTCCCTTGCCCTCCTGTGATTCGATGCGGATTTCTCCCTCGCTCTGGCGCACGAAGCCGAAAATCTGGCTGAGGCCGAGACCGGTTCCCTTGCCCACGGGCTTGGTCGTGAAGAACGGTTCGAACACGCGGGCCAATATCTCCGGCGACATGCCGCAGCCATCGTCCTTCACCGTCAGCGTGACATAGTCCCCGGCAGGGCATTCCCCGACCTCATTCTCGGAAAGGCGGGTCTGGGTCGTTTCGATGGTGAGCTTGCCGCGTCCGTCCATGGCGTCGCGCGCATTGACGCACAGGTTCAGGATCGCATTCTCCATCTGCTGCTGGTCGACGAAGATGCGCCAGCCCTGGGCATGATGACGAAAAGTCACGACGATCTGGTCGCCGATGGTGCGGTCGATCAATTCCTCCATGTCGCCCAGAAGGGCGTCCGGGTCCAGCGCGTTCGGCAGCAGCGGCTCCGACCGGGCGAAGGCCAGCAGGCGGCGGGTCAGCGCGGCGGCGCGATGCGCCCCTTCCATGGCGTTGGCCAGATGCCGGGACGCCTCCTCCGGTTTCAGCCTCAGCTTGCGCTTGGCCAGTTCCAGCCCACCGACGACGACCGCCAGCATATTATTGAAATCATGGGCGATCCCGCCGGTCAATTGGCCGATGGCGTCCATCTTCTGCATCTGGCGCAGATTTTCCTCGACGGCGGCGCGTTCGGCGGTTTCCTTCTTCAACAATTCATAGGCTTCGGACAATTCGATGGTCCGCGCGCTGACCGCCGCTTCCAGCCGATCGGCCCTGTCGGTTTCCGCCTCGGCCAGCCGCCGGGCATTGCGCCGTCCGGTATAGGCGGCGTTGGCCAGCCATATCGCGCACAGCACGCTCACCAGCAGGGTCAGCCCCAGCAGGCGATAGGTTCGGCTGACCCAGGCGCTGCGATCACCGGCGATGCTGACCGCCAGGCTGCGTTCCGCCAGACGCTTGTTCTCCGCCTGTATCACGCTGTCCAGCAGGGTGGTGATCCGTTGCAGGTCTTCCGATTTGCCTGCCTGATGGAATTGCGCGAGCGCTCCCATCTTCTGGTCATAAGTCGTGCGCAGGCCGATCTGGCTCAGCGTCTTGCCGCGGACGATGAAGGCCTGTTGCAACTGCCGGACATTGTCTTGCTGCCAGCCCGATTCCCGCGTGGCATAGATCAACGATTTGATCTGGCTGGCCGCCGTGCGCCACTGGTCCTGAAACAGACGGCCCGTATCCGGGTCCATGCTGATGACGTAGCGGGCCAGCGTCACTTCCGCGCGGGCGGTCGTCGCCTGGAACGTGCGGGCGAGCGCGATGACTTCATAACTTTTCTGCTGTTCCGCCAGCGCCCGCGCGTGGTCGCGCGACGCGCTGCCCGCGCCATAAAGCAGGGCGCCCAGCGCCATGACAAGAAGGATCGCCAATGCCGGGGCGAAGGCGCGCCGAAGCTGCGACCGCCAGCCGGTTCTCTCATCTTCCATGAAATCGCCGTGCGCCATGGTCTGTTACACTAGCCAAACGGTGTTGCGTGCGAAACAGCAACGGTTAAAGGTTGCATAAAAGACTGGAATTTGATCGCGCGCAAGGCTCGTCTGGTCGTGAATTAGCTGGCTCGCGCCGATCAGCCGATGGCGCCGACCGTCCGGCCCGCCGCTTCGAACATGCCGATGATCTGCCCGACCTGCTCGTCGCTATGCTCCGCGCATAGTGAACAGCGCAGCAGGAAGGTGCCCGCCGGAGTTGCCGGAGGACGCGCCATATTGACGTAGAGGCCCAGTTCCAGCAACGCCTGCCATATCGCGACCGCCTGGACCTGATCGGTCAGGATCACGGCGATGATTGCCGACTGCGGCTCCTTCGTCCCCAACGTGAAGCCGAGATCGGTGAGGCCCTTGTGCAGCCGCTTGCTGTTCTTCCAGAGATGCGCGCGCTTTTCGCCCGCGCTCATCAGTTTGCGGATGCTGGTCGCGGCGGTGGCGACCACGCTGGGCGGCAACGATGCGGTGAAGACATAGGGCCGGCAGACGAGGCGCATCACTTCGAACTTCGGGTGGTTGGACACGCAGAAGCCGCCCACCGTGCCGACCGACTTGGAAAAAGTGCCGACGACGAAGTCCACATCCTTCTCGACGCCCTGCTCCTCGTAGACGCCCCGGCCGTTGGGACCGAAAAAGCCCATGCCATGCGCTTCGTCGACCAGGATCATGCAATTGGGATGCTTGCGGACGGCGGCCACCATGGCGGGCAGGGGGGCAACGTCGCCCAGCATCGAATAGACGCCCTCCAGCACCACCAGCTTGAGCGCATCGGCGGGCAGGCGGCCCAGGCGCTTGTCCAGATCCTCGACGCTGTTGTGGCGGAAGCGCACGATTTCCGCGTCGCCCAGGAAGCAGCCGTCATAGATGGACGCATGGCTGTCCGCGTCCAGCACGACATAGTCGCCCTTGCCCGCCAGCGTCGAGATCATGCCCAGATTGGCCTGGTATCCGGTCGAAAAGACCATGGCGGAGGACGTGCCGTAGAACTCCTTCAGCGCCTCCTCGACTTCCCTGTGTCCCTGATATGTGCCGTTGAGCACGCGGCTTCCCGTGGTTCCCGCGCCGAATTCGTCGAGCGCCTTCTTGCCCGCCGCGATGACATCCGGATCGAACGTCATGCCCATATAATTATAGGTGCCGAGCAGGATGGTTTCCTTGCCCTTGATGATAGCCCGCGTGGGGGACAACACCTTGTCCATCACGATGGCGAAGGGATCGCGCACGCCTGTCGCCAGCAGCGCCTCGCGCTCCGCGATCAGGGGGTCGAACTTGGAAAACAGGTCGCGCGTTTGCGTGGCGGTGGCTTGCGTCATCTAAACTATCCCAATATCCGTGCGTCCGGCCGCACGAAGGAAATGCGCGGTTTCAGCCCTTGAGCTTCGCCACGGCGTCCACAAGCTGACCGACGGTTTCGATTTCGGCCTGCATGTTCATGGTGATGATGATGTCGAATTCATCCTCGATCGCGGCCACGAAGTCCATCACGGTCAGGCTGTCCCATTCCAGATCGCCCGCGAAGGTGGTGGCTTCGGTCAGGTCCACGCCTTTCTTGTTGAAAGGGGCGATCTGCGCCGCGACGCTGTCGAAAATCTGCTGGCGATCCGTCATTATCTCTTCAATCCATGATGGGAAGCAAAGCCCGCTTCTGGCAAGGGAATAAGGCGTCAATCGGGCAGCATCTGGCCTGAAAAACTCCGTCAAGCCGCGCGATCAGCGGAAATTGTCGGCGTAAGCCTGAATTTTCAGAGCCTTGGGCGCCGACGGGATGACGGTATAGGCGATGCCTTCGCGTTCGGCATAGGCGCGCGCGGCGTCTTCGGAAGGGAAGGTCAGCGTCAATTGCTGCTTCATGTCGCCCGAACCGGCCCAGCCGGTCAGCGGATCGGGCGTCTTGGCTTCGGCGGGCGCATATTCCAGCACCCATTTACGGGTCAGCGCCTTGCCGGATTGCAGGGCGTTCTTCTGGATTTGATAGATGCGCGCGGTCATCGCGTGAAAGACTCCGTGAAATCGTGGAGCCGCGTTGCACCAGCGGGCGGGGCTTCGTCAAGGCTTGGCGCGGGCATCGGCGCGTTTCGTCCGCAATGTCGCCGCCGCGCCCGCCGGATCGTCGGGCCAGGGATGCCTGGGATAGCGTCCGCGCATTTCCTTGGCGACCGCGCTCCAGCTTCCCGCCCAGAAGCCCGGCAGGTCGCGCGTCGTCTGGATCGGCCGCCCGGCGGGCGAGGTGAGGGAGAGGACGAGCGGGATTCGTCCGCTCCCGACCATGGGATGCTCGCTCAGGCCAAAGAGCGCCTGCACGCGCAATTCGACGCGCGGCCCGCCTTCCGCCGCATAGTCGATGGCATGGCCGCTCCCGGCCGGTGAGCGGAACTCAGGCGGGGCGAGCCGGTCGACCTGCTGCTTCCCGTCCCAGCCGATCAGCCCTTCCAGCACGCCGGTAAGCTGCGATCTGTCGATATCGGACAAGCGCCGCTTGCCTGCCAGCAAGGGCGGCAGCCATTCGTCCAGCGTCTCCAGCAGCGCCGCGTCGGACAGCGTCTCCACTCCCGCGAAATCCGCCCGCGTCCTGAGCGAGTGCGCCGCATCCGACCATGGCAGCAGGTTCAGGCCGCCTTGCCGCACGCCTTCCACCAGCGCCGCCGTCACCGCTTGCGGGTCGGGCCGGTCATCGGAGCCGGAGGACAGCCGCACCGCGCCCAGCCGCCGCTCGCGCAAGGCTTCGATCCCGCCGGTGTCCGCCCGGAAGCGCACCGTCCGATGCTCCGCCACCTTGCCGCCGAACAGGGCCAGCACATCCGCCTCGCTCAAGGGCGCGGCCGACAGGATACGCGCGCCCGCCGCGCTGCCCTGCACCGCACCGACCGCGAGCCAATCCTCGCGCGCCAGCGGCGACAGCGGATCGAGACGGAACCTGCGCCCGCCCACGCTCGCCCAGTCCGCGCCATCGGCGGAGCGCCGCTTCGCTACCCGATCGGGAAAGGCGATGGCGAGGCAGATGCCCACCTCATGCTCTCCCCTCCCGCTTGCGGGATGGGCCGGGGACGGGCCGATGAGTTTCGCCCACCGCCTTGCCATCGCCCTTGCCGCATCGGCGCGCCTGCCGCTTTCCCGCCGCCAGCGCGTCCGCCGCTGCGACAGGTCGATATCCTGCCCGCCAATGCCACGCTCGCCCAGCAGCACGGCGATGTCGGCGGCCACCTCGGCCAGTCCCATCTCCCCCGCGCGCACCAGCATATGCCCGATGCGCGGCTCGACCGGCAGGCGGGCGAGCGCCTTGCCGTGCGCCGTGATTCGCCCATCCGTATCCAGCGCATCCAGCACCGTCAGCCGCGCGCGCGCCTCCGCCACCGCGGCCACGGGCGGCGCGTCCAGCCAGCGCAGCCCCGCCGGATCGCTCACGCCCCAAAGCGCGCAGTCCAGCAGCAGGCTCGACAGGTCGCTCTCCAAAATTTCGGGAGGGTCGAAGGGCGGCATTCCCGCCGTTGCCGCCGCTTCCCACAGCCGATAGGCGACGCCTGGCCGCTGGCGCGCGGCGCGCCCCGCGCGCTGGGTCGCCGCCGCCTGGCTGGCGCGTTCCGTCACCAGCCGCGTGACGCTCGCCGCCCGGTCGTAGCGCGGCCGCCGCGCCAGCCCTGAATCCACTACGATCCGCACCCCGTCGATGGTAAGGCTCGTCTCCGCGATGGACGTTGCGAGGATGACTTTCCGCCGCCCTTCCCGCGAAGGCAGGATCGCCGCGCGCTGGGCGGCGGGATCAAGGCTCCCATGCAGCCTGTGAATTTCCACGCCCAGCCCTTCCAGCCGCTCCGCCGTCCGCTCGATCTCCGCTACGCCGGGCAGGAAGGCGAGCAGGTCGCCTTCCGCCTCCTCGCCCAGTGCCAGCCGGACGGCGGCCGCCATCTCGTCCTCGATCCGCTTTTCCGCCGACCGCCCGACATGCCGCAAGTCGAGCGGCTGGATGCGCCCCTCGCTCTCGATCACCGGCGCATGGCCCAGCAACGCCGCGAAGCGCGCCCCGTCCAAAGTCGCCGACATCGGCACGATCCGCAGGTCGGGTCGCAATGCTCCTTGGGCGTCCAGCGCCAACGCCAATCCGAAATCGCTGTCCAGGCTGCGCTCATGCACTTCGTCGAACAATATGGCGGACACACCCGACAATTCAGGATCGTCCTGAATCCGCCGCACGAAAATGCCCTCCGTCAGCACGAGGATGCGCGTTCTCGCCGACTGGCGGCTGTCCATCCGCGTCGCATAGCCGGCCGTGCCACCCGGCTCCTCGCCCATCAGTTCGGCGATCCGCTCCGCCGCCGCCCGCGCGGCCAGCCTGCGGGGCGAGAGCAGCAAGACCTGCCCCTCGCACCATGGTTCGTCCAGCAGGGCAGGAGCCACCGCCGTCGTCTTGCCCGCGCCGGGCGGCGCGACCAGCACCGCATTGCTCCTCGCGCGCAGGGCGCTGCGCAGATCGGGCAGCACATCATGGATGGGCAGATCGGTCATCGCGTTCCTGTCGCGCCATTCCGTGTCCGGCGCAATCCTATCCGAACAGATAGAGGTGGATCGGGTTTTTCGGATCGATCAGCATCTTTGCCGTCAGCGCCAGCGACATGACGATCAGCAGCGGCCGGATCAGCCTGCTGCCGAAGCGCATCGCCAGCCGCGCCCCGATCTGCGCGCCCGCGATATTGGCAACCGCCATGGCAAGGCCCGCGATCCACAGCACATGCCCGCCCGCCATCATCGTCAGCAGTCCGGCAAGGTTGCTCGCGAAATTCGCCGCCTTGGTCTGCGCCGTCGCCCGCAACAGGCTGAGGCCGCCCAGCGCCAGAAAAACGGTGGTATAGAAGGCCCCCGCGCCCGGCCCGAAAAAGCCGTCGTAAAATCCGATCCCGCCGATCAACAGGCTGAGCGCCGCGATGCCGACGCGCTGATGCCGGTCCATCTCGCCGACCTTGGGAGAGAAGGTAAAATAGGCCGCGATGGCGATCAGCAAGGCGGGCATCAGTCCGGCGAGAATAGACGGATCGACCCGCTGCACCAGCCACGCGCCGCCCACCGATCCGGCAAAGGCCGCGATCACCGGCCAGCGATAGGTTTTGAGGTCCATATGCCCCGCCCGCGCATAGGCGATGCAGGCCCCGAAGGTGCCGAGCGACGATTGCAGCTTATTGGTCGCCACCGCGCCCACCGGCGGCACGCCCGCCGCCATCAATGCGGGAAGGGAGATAAGTCCCCCGCCGCCCGCCATGGAGTCGATCAGCCCCGCCATCAGCGCGGCCGCCATCAGGAAGGCGATGGTTTCCTGGGACAGGATCATCGGGCTGCCGCGCCTTTGTCAGGGACGGGCAGGCGGCTCAATAGGCGCGCGCTATGGCGAATTCCACCGCTTCCGCCAATGCCGTCTTGGCCTTGCCGCCGTCGAACATGCCCAGTGCGTCGATGGCGCGCTGTCCATAATGGCGCGCGCGCGCCAGAGTGTCGTCGATCGCGCCGGTCTGCCGCAGCAGCCGGGTCGCATGAGCGAGGTCTTCGTCGCTGGTTCGATGCCCGGCGATGGCAGCTTTCCAGAAGGCGCGATCCTCCTCCGTTCCGCGCGCATAGGCGAGGATGACCGGCAGCGTCACCTTGCCGTCCCGGAAGTCGTCGCCCGCGTCCTTGCCCATGGTCGCGCCATCCGATTCATAGTCCAAGGCGTCGTCGATCAACTGGAACGCGATACCCAGATTCCTGCCGTAGACGTCCAGCGCCTGCTCCTCTGCCTCGTCACGTCCCGCGACCACGGCGGAAATGCGGCAGGCCGCGGCGAACAGCGCGGCGGTCTTCGCCACGATGATCTCCAGATATTGCTCTTCGCTCGTGTCGATCTTGCGCTGGGCGGTGAGCTGGTTGACCTCGCCCTCCGCGATCACCGCCGATGCGCCCGACAGAATCTTCAGCACCTTGAGCGATTCGGCCTCGACCATCAGTTCGAAGGAGCGGGAGAAGAGGAAATCGCCCACCAGCACGCTGGCGCTGTTGCCCCAGATGATGTTGGCGGTCTTGCGGCCCCGGCGCAGCCCCGATCCGTCGACCACGTCGTCATGCAGCAGCGTGGCGGTGTGGATGAACTCGACCGCGGCGGCCAGCTTGTAATGGCGCGTGCCCGCATAGCCCACGAGATCGGCGCAGGCGAGCGTCAGCATCGGCCGCATCCGCTTGCCCCCACCCGCGATCAGATGCCCGGCAAGTTCGGGGATCAGCGGAATGCGCGACTGCATCCGGTCCAGGATGACGGCGTTCACCTGATTCATACCCTCCGCCACCAGCGCCATCATGGGCGCGAGCGAAGGCGCGCTGCTGGCGCGGCCGATGGAATGGACATTACCTGTGGCAGATGCGGTCATGACAGGGGCCATGTGGCGGCGCAAAAAGCTAAACGCAAGCGGGAATAGCTTGCCTCATGCCGCGTAAGGCGCAAAAAGCGCCCCACGAACGGGAGGACTTGCGTGGACGAGACACTGAAGCGGTATCGCGAAAGCATCGACAATATCGATGCGGCGCTGGTGTTCATGCTGGCCGAACGCTTCAAGGTCACGCAGGCCGTGGGCCGTTACAAGGCGGAGCACAAGCTGCCCCCCGCCGATCCCGGCCGCGAGGACAGCCAGATCGCGCGCCTCCGCCAACTGGCGCTCGACGCCCATCTCGACCCCGATTTCACTGAGAAATTCCTACGCTTCATCATCGACGAAGTGATCCGCCATCACGAACGGTTGCGCGAGGGGTAGGGGCGTTCAGGCGGGTTCGACGACTTCCGCCTCGCGCCGCTTCATCCGGGACCGGCCCAGCAATACACCGCCCAGCGCCAACGCGAATCCGGCAAGCTGCACCGCGCCCAGTCTTTCGCCGAAAATCAACCAGGCTTCCACGACCGCCAGCGGGGGTACGAGCAGCAGCAGCATCGACATCCTTGTCGGTCCCTGATGCCGGACCAGCCATATCAGCAGCGATAATCCTGCACCCGACAGGACGATCACCGACCAGCCGAGTCCCATCCACAGGATCGGGGAATTGTCCCATTGCGCCTCGCCCACGAACAGGGCGGCGGTCATGGCGACCATTGCGCCGCCCGCATTCTGGACCGCGCCTGAAATCGCGATGCCGTCTCCGGCGATGGCCCCGCGCTGGATCAGCGTGCCCGCCGCCATGCCCATGATGGAAAGCAGGGCGGCGATGGCGGGCAGGACGCCGATCGAACCCGCGCCCGACCGCTCGATCGCGGGCGCCAATACGCAGCCCACGCCGATAATGGCGACGCCAAGACCGCTCCATGCCCGCGCGGGCAGGCGTTCGCTCAGGAAGATCACGCAGGCCACCGCGACCATCAACGGTTGAAGCGCGCCCAGCAGAGACATGATGCCGGCGGGCATTCCATGATCGACCGCCCACCAGCTCAGCGTCAGATACACGCCATGCAGCAATGCGCCTGCCGCCAGATGCAGCGCCAGCCGGCGCCCGCGCGGCAGGACCTGCCGTGCATGGAGGGCGGCCGCGCTCAGAAGCAGCGTCACCAACGCGAGGCGCACGGCCACCACCAGTTCGGGCGAACCGTGCGGCATGACGGCCCGCGCGACGATGAAGCCGGTGGACCAGATCAGGACGAAAAGGACGGAGGCGAGAAAGGCGAGCATGGGGCAGCGCCTTTGGCGCACCCGTGTTCCCATGTCGAGCGTTGTTCGCTTATTCCCGTCCCGCGCGGATCGCCGCCCCGCCGGCAAAGGGCGTGATCGCCACCAGCAGAAGCGAGGCCGCGCCCAGGAATTTCAAGGCCGCTCCGCTGCCGTCGCCCAGCGTTCCCGCGCCGAAGATGAGCAGCGGCACGGCCAGCGGCAGGGCCAGCAATCCGGCCAACGCTCCGCTGGACCGCAATCCGGCGGTCAGGGTCGCCACCAGCAGTCCCAGCGCTGCAAGGGCAGGTGTTCCGATCAGCAGGCCCGCCTCCAGCAGGATGACGGTCGCTCCGTCCAGTTTCAGCAGGGCGGCGGCAGGCAGCGTGGCGATCATCAGCGGCGGCCCGAAACCCAGCCAGTGCGCGATCAACCGCGCCAGGACGATCAGTTCCTCCCCGATGCCGCGCAACGCGATCTGGTCCAGCACGCCGGAGTCCCTGTCCGGCGTCACCAGCCGGTCGACGGGAAGCAGGCTGGCCAGCAGCGCCGCGATCCACAACATGCCCCCGCCTGTCCGCCCGAGCAGTGCCGCGTCGGGGCCGACGGCAAAGGGATAGAGGCTCGCCACCAGCAGGAGGAAGGCGACCGGCAGCCACAGCCCCGCCGAACGCCATGCCTGTCCCAGGTCGCGGCGCGTGAGCAGCCACATAGTCCTCATGCGCTCTCAGCCTCCGCCGCATGGATGCGCAGGTCGATCCGTGCATGATCCGCGAGCGGCAGGGGCTGGTGCGAAGCGGCCAGCATGATGCCACCCGCCGCCAGATGCCGCGACACCGCCGCGCCAAGCAGTTTCAGCGACGCATTGTCCAGCCCGTTGCCCGGCTCGTCCAGCAGCCAGATCGCCGCGCCGGAAGCGATCACACGCGCCAGCATCGCCCGCTTGCGCTGCCCGGTGGACAGCATCCGCACCGGCAGATCGGCAAGCGCCAGGAGCGCCATGGCGTCCAGCGCGCGGTCGAGCGTCCCGTCATCCACCCCGTCCAGCCGCGCCCAGAAACCCAGCGCCTTCCGCAAGGGTCGCTCCATGTCCAGCGCCAGCCGCTCGTCCGTCAGGGCCACGCCGCCCCGTCGTTCCACCGTTCCGGCAAAGGCGGGCAGCAATCCCGCGCATATCCGCAACAGGCTCGACTTGCCAACGCCATTGGGTCCGGCGAGAAGGGCGCTCCCGCCCGCTTTCAGATCGAGGTCGACGCCCCGGAACAGCATCCGCCCGCCCCGCAGGCAAGCCACGTCCGACAGGCGCATCGCCGCTTCCTTCATGGCGCGACCATGTCTTCGAGCACATGCATGTCGAGGTCGGACAGGCCGAAATGATGGCCAATCTCATGCACCACGACATGGGTGATGAGCGCATCCAGCGCGATGCCGGTTTCCACCCACTCGTCCAGCAGCGGCCGGCGGAAAAGATGAACCGTGGGCGGCGTGTCGCCGGTCTGCGCTTCGTGGCCCACGGGACGTCCGGTATAAAGGCCGGTAAGGCCGAAGGGGTCCTCGATCTCCATGTCCTTCAACACCTGTTCGTCCGCGAAATCCTCGACAAACAGCACGACATTGGACAAATGCGCGGCGAACGGATCGGGCAGGCGACTCAGGGCTTCGAGCGCCAGCGTTTCGATCTCTTCCTTCGTCGGCGCGAAACGCGGCGGTTGACGGATGTCGGGCATGGCTGCGACATAGGCCAAAGCAGATTGCGAGGATAGTCAAATGGTTGGTAAACTGGACGAGAAAGCGCGGACTCTGGCGCTGGCGTCGCTGCCCGACTGGACGCCGGCCGGCGATCCGGATGGCATCCGCCGCCGCTTCACTTTCGCCGACTTCAACGAAGCCTTCGGGTTCATGACGCGCGTTGCCCTGCTGGCGGAAAAGGCGGATCACCATCCCGAATGGTCCAACGTCTATAATCGCGTGGACATATTGTTGACCACGCATGACGCAGGCGGCCTGTCCCGGCGCGACATAGATATGGCCGCCGCCATCGACGCGCTATTGAAACATTAGGGCGGATCGACATTCAGGCATCATTCTGCGTAGCCGGCTGATCGGTCCCAGGCCCTGGGGTCATTTGCCGATATATTTGCCCTTTCCCGCATTATCCTCGACCCGGTCCTCATAGCTCGAAAGGGCAGCGATCACCGCGGGATCGTTCGCGTAGCGCATACGCAGGGCGGCCAGCCGGCCGTCGGTGCCCGTGCACAGCTCCGCTATATTCTCGGCCAGATAGGCGCGCCTGTCCGCATCATAGGGTTCCTCACCCCGGAAATGATCGCAACTGTCCCTCTCGACCATGAAATTCGTCACCTCCCGCGGAAAAGGCGCAACCTGCCCCGCTTGCCCCGAGAGCGGGAGATCGCGCGGGCGATAGGATTGCGGCAGGACGTCGGCCATGTTCCGGCTGTCCGCCAGCTTGGCTTGCGGCACACGGTCCACTTCCGTGGAAGCGACGGCCTTGTCGGGCGGCAAATCCTTCACCGTGGGGGAGGGTTGCGGCGGAATCCTCTTGTCGTCGGACGGCAGCGGCGGGGGCGGTGGAGATGCAGGGGGCTGGATCGCGGTTTCGTCATGCCGCGTCTGATCGGCGGCGGTCGCGCGCTCTCCCGATGACGAGCAGCCGCCCGCAAGGACCAGCAGGATCGTTGCAATCACTGTCGCGCGGATGTTCATCCGATCTCCTTCCGCAGGCTGGCGATCAAATCCGCGACATGCGGCAACCTTTCTTCCTCCTCGTTCAGGATCGCCAGGAATGCCTCCCGCCTATAGTCATGCAGCCGCTCGGGTGAAAGGCGGCTTGCTGCGGGCACGGCCGAAATCACGATATCCAGCAGCCGCTCCACGCCATGCAGCCGTCCCCACAGATAGTCATTCTCCCGATAAGCGCGGCTGAAGAAAGCCCCGAAATTGTTGAACTCGATACCCTTGAGCGTGGCTTCGGCACCGCCCGACCGAATGGCGGTGCAATCTTCGGGCGAGATGCGGTCGACCTTGATCGGGTCATATTCGTTCGTCGCGTCGCCCTGCAACAGCGGCAGGGTGGCGATGTCGTAAAAGGGGAAGCCGAGATAGGCCAGAAGCATGATGCGCCGCACTTTCCTGGGCAGCGCGGCCAGCGCATCGGCAAGCATCCTGTCGGCGGCTTCGTCCCGCGTCCGCAAGTCGCGTTCCCGCGCGACCGCAGCCAGCGCAGCGGCGGCGTCGGTCGGCACTTCCCGCGCGGCGGCGCGCACGGTTTCGCCGTGGAAATCGGCCTCGTCGCATTCCGAATAATGGGCCAGCGCCTGATAGATGGCGTCGCGCAGCTTTTCGACCGCGGCTTCTTCCGCCGCGCTCTCGATCTCCAGCGTTTCGGTCAGCCGCCGCGCCAGGAAGCGCAGCCGCCGTACCCGGAAGGCCATATCGTGCGTCCGGAAGAACTGCACGGGCGCGGAGGATGGACCCACATCCTCGGTCAGCTTGTCCGCGCCGGTCGCGCGCACTTCCGCCCAGATCGCCTGGCGATAGCTTTCGCGCATCATCGCGCTGTCTTCCCCGCTTAGGCGGAACAGCAGCTCCGCCAGCGATTCGACGATCCCCGACAATTTGAGATGCCCATAGGCCGGAAAGGCGAACCCTGCCGAATTTGCTGCCCTTTGCTGTGCCTTGGTGCGCCAGTTCGACAGGCGCGCCGGCGTCGGCCGGTCAAGGAACAGCATCCCGCCGATGGCGTTTTCCACCTCCGCCTCGATGCCGGGGCGCAGCGCGTGCAATATCCGCACCATGCGCCGGATGCGTGAGGAATGGCGGTCGATCGCTTCCAGATTGTCGCGGATCGGCTGTTCGCGCGGAATGTCGCTCAACGCCCCGAAGATGGTGCGGAAAAACCCCGGCAGCCGCATATCTCCCGGTTCATCCTCCTCCGCTTCACCCTCACGGTTCAGGCGGATGGAACGATGTCCCGGCTTGGGATCGATATAGACGAATCGGCGGTCCACCTCCCGACGGGAAGGCCGGTTGCCGAGCGCGCCTATGGCCTGCGCGAAGGGCGCATTGGCCAACACCGACCCGTCGATCAGCACGGCGTCCTCGGCCATACCCTGCGCCGCATGGCGGGGCAGGGCGCGCGCCAGGAAGGCGTCGCGCGTCGGCCACGCCCGATGGCGGCGCTTGAGCACCGCGTCCAGCTCCCGCACGGTGAAGGGCGGGAAGGCGCCGGGAAAGCTCGCCGTCGCCCGCGCGGCGAAGACCAGTTCCACCGCGTCGGCGAAGGCGCGCTTCCCATGGCCCTGTGCGCGAAAGCCGATGGACAGACGATGTTCCGTCTCGATCACCTGCGGCGGGCTGTTGAGCGTCAGGCTTTGCGGATGGCCCTCGAAATCGGTGACGGTGACGAACAGGTCCAGCGGATGCCCGTCGGGCAGCAGCGAAGGCCCGCGCTCCGTCGCCTCCATCGCGTCGAACGCGTCGAGGATCATGCCGGAGAATATCTGCCCGCCGAAAGGCGGCTCGAACCAGCGCGACCGGATGAAACGCGACAATTTCTGGCGCACCTCTTCCCGCGTGTCGGGCGCGACGGTACGCTCCACCGCGTCGCCGGGCCGCCGGGCCGCCACCCATACGAGCGGCGCCGCCCAGAATTTCGTGATCGCCCGCGCGGGCCGCGCATCGGGGTCCAGCAACTCCTCGACATCGGCATTCTCCAGCCACATGTCGGTCAGCGGCTCCAGCGATTGACCCGTCTCGATCGCCTGCGCCAGGAATATGCCGTTGATCCCGCCCGCGCTTGCCCCCGCGATGATGTCGGGCATGACGCGCAGCTTGATGCCGCTTTCCTGCTCCATCGCTTCCAACAGGCGGCGATAGACCGCTTCGGTGCTGTTGCCGGGGGGAGAACCGTCATGAAAAGACCGGCTCGCCCGCGCCAGCCGCCAGATTTCCTTGCTGATGCCGTGCATGTAGACCGCAAGGCTGATCCCGCCATAGCAGACCAGCGCCAGCCGGAGTTCCTTCTCCCTCATGCCCCATGGATCGCAGAGCGGCGCGGGCTTGTCGAGAGGGCGTCAGCCAAGCGCGAACTCCGCCCAGATCGGCAGATGGTCCGAAGCCTTCCGCGCCGCCGCGCTTTCATGCACGCCGCTGTCCATCAGCTTCAGCCGCCCGCAATGCATGATCCGGTCCAGCCGCGCCACGGGCCGCCGCGCGTGGAAGCTCCGCCCGCACGGCGCGAAGCTGTAATGCCGTGCAAAGTCGGCCAGGCATCCCCGTTCCGCGCTCCATTCGTTAAGGTCGCCCATCAGCACCGTGGGCAGCGCTTCCCCCTGCGCCGCCGCATGGATCATCGCCGAAGCCTGCCGCCGCCGCCACAAGCCCGACAGGTCCAGATGCATCCCGAACACCCGCATCGTCGCGCCGTTCAGCGTCACCTCCGCCATGGTCGCGCCGCGCGGCTCCAGGCAGGGGAGGTGGATGACGTCATGCGCGGCGACCTGCGCGTCCTTGCGGACGAGGATCGCATTGCCGTGCCAGCCCATCGAATCGGTCTGCACATTGAGCGGCACCGCCTTGTATCCGCTCTGACTGTCGAGCAGCAGCGGCGGGAGAGCCGCCGAGCGCACCCCGAACCGCCGGTCCGCCTCCTGCAAGGCTATGATGTCGGCATCCACCTCGTTCAGCACGTCGATCACCCTTTCCGGGATGCGGCGGCGGTCGGTGCCGATGGCCTTGCGGATATTATAGCTGGCGACGCGGATGGACTTCATCTCCGTTTAATGCGCCAGCGCGCACCCTGTTTCCAAGAGGCAATGCAGCTTTGGATTGTGTTCCGCATATGTTCTGTTATGCGTGAATCATGGCAAAGGCAAAGCGCAAATTCGTCTGTCAGCAATGCGGCACCGTATCGGGCCGCTGGCAGGGCCAGTGCGACGATTGCGGCGAATGGAACAGCATCGTCGAGGAAGCCGCCGAAACCGTCTTTTCCGCGCGCCACGATCTCCAGACGGGAGGGCGGGCGATTTCCCTCATCGGTCTCGACAGTGACGTGCGACTGCCCGACCGCACCAGCACCGGCATCGCGGAGTTCGACCGCGCGCTGGGGGGCGGCATCGTTTCCGGCTCGGCCACGCTGATCGGCGGGGACCCCGGCATCGGCAAGTCCACGCTTCTCCTCCAAGCCGCCGCCCGCATTGCCGCGCGCGGCCTGCCGGTCGCCTATATCAGCGGGGAGGAAGCCGCCGATCAGGTCCGCCTGCGTGCCCGGCGCCTCGGCCTTGGCACCGCCCCGGTGCAACTTGCCAGCGCCACCTCCGTTCGCGACATATTGACTACGCTGGGGGAGGGGGAGCCGCCCGCGCTGCTCGTCATCGATTCGATCCAGACCATGCACAGCGACCTGATCGAAGGCGCGCCCGGCACCGTCAGCCAGGTCCGCGCCTCCGCCCAGGAACTCATCCGTTTCGCCAAGCAGCGCGGCACCGCCCTCGTCATGGTCGGCCATGTGACCAAGGACGGCAGCATCGCCGGTCCCCGCGTCCTCGAACATATGGTCGACACGGTGCTGAGCTTCGAAGGCGAGCGAAGCCATCAATACCGCATCCTGCGCGCCATCAAGAACCGCTTCGGCGGCACGGACGAGATCGGCGTCTTCGCCATGGTGGCCGAAGGGCTGGAGGAAGTCGCCAATCCCTCCGCTTTGTTTCTCACCCATCGCGACGAAAGCGTCACGGGCGCGACGGTCTTCCCCGCGCTGGAAGGAACGCGGCCTGTGCTGGTGGAAATCCAGGCGCTCGTCGTCCGCCTCTCCAGCGGCGCGACCCCACGCCGCGCGGTGGTGGGCTGGGACAGCGGACGGCTCGCCATGGTCCTTGCCGTGCTGGAAGCGCGTTGCGGCCTCAGCTTCTCCACCTGCGAGGTCTATCTGAACGTCGCGGGCGGCTATCGCCTGTCGGACCCGGCGGCGGACCTTGCCGTCGCCGCCGCGCTCATGTCCGCGCTCGCCGAACGGCCTGTTCCCGCCGACGTGGTGCTGTTCGGTGAAATCGCGCTGTCGGGCGAAATCCGTCCCGTCGCCCATGCCCCCTTGCGGTTGCGCGAATCGGCCAAGCTCGGCTTCAATCGGGCCTATGTGCCCGCTGCCGCAGCGGACGGTGTGAAGGGTATTTCGGTCAGCGGCTATCGCGCCCTCTCGCAGCTTGTTGACCAGATGCTTGGGCGCGGATAGCCAGCCATGCCATGAACGCCGTCGACATACTCGTCCTGCTCGCCATCGGCGGCTGCGCCGTTTTCGGGCTGCTACGCGGCTTCGTGCAGGAAACGCTATCGCTCATCGCCTGGGTGCTGGCGATCTTCGCCATCCGCCTGTTTCACGCCTCCGTGGCCGAGCTGCTGGCGCCGCTGATCGGCACGGAAAGCGGTGCGGCTATGCTGGCGCTGGTTCTCATATTCGGTGTGACGTTCGCGGCGGGCAAGCTGCTCGCTCACGCCATCGGCAAGCGCACGCGCCAGTCGGTGCTGGGGCCGGTCGACCGCGTGCTGGGCGGCGGCTTCGGCGCAGTCAAGGGATTGATCGGCGCGACGCTGCTCTTTCTCGCCTTCAGCCTCGTCTACGACACCTTCTACGGCAGCGCCGCGCGTCGCCCTGATTGGCTGTCCGACGCACGCACTTATCCGCTGCTCAACGCCAGTGGGCAGGCGATCAGCGAATTCGTCGCCGAACAACGCTCGAGGAAGCCTGCGGAAGCGGGAGCAAATTAGGCGCGAATCCAACGGGCGGCGGTTTCCGACCATTGCCGGTCATTTATCGAGCCTTGCAACGCACCTTAAAGCCCATACTGGCGAAACACCTGATTTCCGTGCTTTTTGCACGGTTTGCAGGCTATTCTCCGCTACGACGCAAGGTTTTCTCAATCAGCCAAAGATGCAAAACTTGAATGCCCACGAGGATGCTCCCAATGAAAATCAGGGAGGGCAGCAACATTCCTTCTTGGCCGGGCCTCGGCGTTAGAGTCGTCGCGCCAATAGCGAACAGCGACAGCACAGTGATCCCCAAAAAGGGAACAAAGCCGAGAGCAATAACGCGCGGGGCCGACCGGATTACCGTGCTGGAAAGAGGTTGCGATCGTGAAATCATCCATTGCATCGGAAGCTTTTGCTCTTTGCGAAAGCGGGTGTTGGCGCGAACGGACAAGACAATCATCACCAGTGCAAAGACGATGGCTAAAATAATTGAGATAATAATGGCCATGCGTCCATCCTTTCTTCTCCGCAGATAGCAGGATGCCGAATGTCCGTAAATTGACGACCGGTATCGAGGCATGCCGGAAAACACATCAATTCCGTGCAGTCGTCACGCGATTCCGGGAAAAACATATCGCATACGGTGTTGTGCGGTCGATTCGTTTCTTGCGGTGTCCGACAATCCCTGCCGGATTGAGAAAGTGTCCGACAACGCGCGTTGAGGGGTTTTCCGGCGCCGTAGAACGACTTCCTATCAGGCTACACTTTCCCGTAAGCCGCCATGCCGCTTTCCACCCAAATCGGAGCGCATACTATAACCATCCCTTCGCCCGATAAGCCTCGACCGTCGCCCTCAGCCCATCCTCGGTCGTCACTTCCGGCGTCCACAGCGCCTTGGGCGGGTGCTGCCCCGTAGCCGCCACCCAATCGGGATGGCAGAAATAACGCACCCGGTCCGGCGTCAGCTTTGCGCCCTTGCCCCGGAAGAATCCGTCCATCCGCGCGCCCGCGCCCAGCAGCCAGGCGGGCGTCGCCATGGTCCGCACCGGCCGTCCGACCGCGCGCCCGATCGCCTGCCCGAAATCCCGATGGTCCCAACCCTGCGGCGTCCCGTCATCGACCTCATATGTCTCGGCGAGGCTCATCTCCGTCTCGCCCGGCAGCGCCAGCAGCAGCCGGGCCAGATCGCTGACCTCGATCACTGAAAGCCGCCCGCCCGGTGGCAGCAGCATCACGCCGCGCTTTGCCATGCGGAACAGTTCCAGCATCTCCCGGTCGCCCGGCCCGTAAATGGCCGGCGGCCGCACGATGGTCCAGTCAAGCCCGCTCGCCTTCACCAGCCGCTCGGCCCGCTCCTTGGACCAGCCATAATCCGACAGTTCCGGTTCCCGCGCCGCCAGCGACGACACATGCACCAGCCGCCTGACGCCGCGCTTGCGCATCGCGTCCACCACCACCATTGTCCCGCGCGCGTTCCCGGCTTCGAACCCCGCGCGATCCGGTGCGTTCACCACGCCCGCGATATGGATCACCGCATCCGCGTCGCGCATCAGCGTATCGAGCGCGGCGGCATCCTCCAGTGAGCCCGGCACCCATTTGAGCCGCGCGCGCGGCGGCTGCGCCCGGCGGGTGAGGGCGTTCACATGATGCCCCGCGTCCAGCGCCTGGTCCAATGTTTCAGCGCCGACGAATCCCGTCGCGCCCGTCATCGCAATGCGTAGGGGCATGGGCGCTCAGACCATCGCCAGATGATCGCGATGGACCAGCACCGACCGGGGCAGATGCCCCAGCAAAGCCGCGATATCCTCGCTCCGCTTGCCCGCGATCCGGGCTGCTTCCTCGCTGTCATATTCGATGAGGCCGCGCGCGATCACCCTGCCGTCCTCCGTCAGGATATCGACCGCATCGCCCCGTGCGAAAACGCCTTCCACGCGGGCGACTCCGGCGGGCAGCAGGCTGTTGCCCTTGCCCAGCGCCTTTTCCGCGCCCGCATCCACGACGATCCGTCCGCGCACCGTCAAGCGGCCCGCCAACCACCCCTTGCGCGCGCGCCTGGCGGGGGCGGCAAGGAAGATCGACCCGCGCCCGCCCTTCGCCCAATGCGACAGCGGCGCATCCACCTTGCCCGAAATGATGGCGAGGTGCGCGCCCGCGCCCGTCGCGATCCGCGCGGCCTCGATCTTGGAGGTCATGCCCCCCGATCCCATGCCCGAAGCGGAACCGCTGTCCGCCATGCCCGCGATGCGCGCGTCGATGCGCTCGATTGTCTCTATCAGCATGGCGTCCGCATCGACATGCGGATTGGCGGTGTAAAGCCCGTCCACGTCCGAAAGGAGCACAACCGCGTCAGCCCGTGCCGCCTGTCCGATGCGCGCCGCCAGCCGGTCATTATCGCCGAATCGGATTTCCGCTGTCGCCACGCTGTCATTCTCATTGACCACCGGCACGACGCCGAGTTGCATCAGCCGCTCCAGCGTCGCCGAAGCATTGAGGTAGCGCCGCCGGTTCTCCAGATCGTCCAGCGTCACCAGCATCTGCGCGGCGGTGATGCCGTTTTCGTGCAGTAGATTCGCCCAGCATTGCGACAGCGCGATCTGCCCGGTCGCCGCCGCCGCCTGCGCGTCCTCCAGCGATCCGCGCCCGCCCTTGGGCAGCTTCAGCCGCCGCGCCCCCAGCGCGATCGCACCCGACGACACGATGATGACCTGCTGTCCCGCGGCGCGCCGTTCTGCCACGTCGGCGACAAGCGTGCGGAGCCAGTCCGCCCGCACCTGCCCGTCGGGATCGACCAGCAGCGCCGACCCGATCTTGATGACCAGACGACGGATCTGCGCGGGAGGAAAGCCGGGGAGGGACGCGGTCACAGAACAAGCATCCGTTCGGCGTTACGCCATCGGCTCAAATCGGCGACCATTGAGCATCGCCTTCCTCATCCGCCTCGTCGCCGTCATCCGCGGGTTCGTCCAGCAACGGCAGCACTGCATCCAGCAATGCCTTCACGCCTTCGCCGGTGGCGCCGGAGATGATGAACAGATCCTCCACCCCGGCCTGGTCGCGAAGTTGCGCGGCGATATCCTCCATCAGTTCATGCCCCAGCAGGTCGCCCTTGTTCAGCGCCACCAGCAGCGGCTTCTCGTCCAGCCCCGCGCCATAGGCGGCGAGTTCGTCCTGCACGACCCGGAATGCTTCCACCGGATCGTCTCCGGTGGCGTCGATGAGGTGCAGCAACACCCGGCACCGCTCGATATGCCCCAGGAACCTGTCGCCGATTCCCGCGCCCTCGGCCGCGCCCTCGATCAGCCCCGGAATATCCGCGAGCACGAACTCCCGGTCGCGGTGCAGAACCACGCCAAGCTGCGGCTTGGTGGTGGTGAAGGCATAGGCCCCCACCTTCGCCTTGGTATTCGTGACCTGATTGATGAAGGTCGACTTGCCCGCATTGGGCATCCCCACCAGTCCCACATCGGCCAGCAGCTTCAGCCGCAGCCATACCCACATTTCCTGTCCGGGCCAGCCCGTGCCATGCTGGCGCGGCGCGCGGTTGGTGCTGGTCTTGTAGGACAGGTTGCCCCGCCCGCCATCGCCCCCGCGCAGCAGCACGATGCGCTGTCCGACCTGCGTGAAGTCCGCCAGCACCTCCTGCTCCTCATATTCGGGAATGCCGTCCTCGTCCTCCGTGCCCTCGATCGGCTGGGGGTCGGACAGAATCTGCGTGCCGACGGGCACCTTGATGACCAGATCGCCGCCGCCTGCGCCAAAGCGGTTCTTGCCCGCGCCGGGCATCCCGCGCTGCGCCTTGAAATGCTGGGTATAGCGGAAATCGATCAGCGTATTGAGGCCCGCGATGGCTTCAAAGATGATGTCGCCTCCCTTGCCGCCATTGCCGCCGTCCGGGCCGCCATATTCGACATATTTTTCGCGCCGGAAACTGACCGCGCCGGGGCCGCCCCAGCCGGATTTGATGAAAATCTTGGCTTGATCGAGAAAGTGCATCGCGCGCCCATAGCCGCTTATGCGGCGGAATTAAACCGGCGATGGAGGGCGGCCGCCGCTTGACGGCGCACCAAGGGTCGTCATCATGGGAAGATCATGACCCACGCGCCCACGCTGCACGGCGAAAGGCTGACCCTGCCCCTCACCGGCAGGAGGATTTCCCCACCAGCCGCGCGCTGTGGAGCGACCTCGACGTGGTCCGCCATGCCGCGGCATCCCGGAGCTCGAAGGCGCGGCAGAAATCGGCTGGGTCTTTTTTCCTTCCTGCTGGGGCAAGGGCATAGCCTCCGAGGCGGTCGCCCTGGTGCTGCGCCGGGCGGATATCCATGTCGATGCCCCTGCGATTCGCTGCATCATCGAAAGCGATAACAGCGCGTCGATCAGGATCGCGCGAAAGCAGGGCTTTTCCCGCATCGGCCGACGCCTGATCGACGGAACTCCCGTCGAAATATTCGGCCGCCCCCGCGCGTCAGGCGGGTAGGGCCGGGAAGCGGAGGGAGAGCGCTTCCCGGCCCGAAGCGTGCCCTTATGCCGCCAGGGCGGGCAGGGCGTCGCCATAGATGTCGAGCGCCGGGTCCACCGGCATGTGCGCGCCTTCGCCTTCCTCGAAGATCAGGCAGTCGGCGGCGCTTTCACGTCCCGGGCTGCGCCGCTTCTCGACGCGGCCCGTGAAGCGGAAGCCCATCTTCCGCAGGACATGGCCCGACGCCGGATTATCCGCGAAATGGGCCGCGCGCACGCCGCGCACGCCGCTGGCACGGGACATGCCGAGCAGGGCGCGGGTTGCTTCGGTTGCAAAGCCCAGGCCCCAATAGGGCCGCGCGATCCAATATCCCAGTTCCGGCGTGCCGTCGGCGCAGCGTTCGATCCCGCAGCCGCCGACCAGACGCGGCGCGCCTTGGGTGCGGGCGAAGATCAGCAGGCGCGGCTGACGCGAATCCTGCGGCATCGACAGGAAGGATTCGGCATCTTCCGTCCCATAGGGACTCGGCGCGCGCGTCAGGTTCCGCAGGATCGCGGCATCGCCGATAGTCCGGGCCAGGGCGTTTGCGTCCTCCTTCCAGCCGGGCCTCAGCAGCAGGCGGGGGGTACGGGCGAACATGATAAGTCTCTCCTCTTTTCTGACGCGCCCATGGCCGACAAAAGTTACGGCTTGGCGACGGTCGCGACTGGCCGCTTCGGCTGCGCGATGACGCGCGAGAAAGCCTTGGGTTCCAGCGATTTGAGGGAAAATGATGGGAGAGTCCGACGAACGGAAAAAGGGGCGCTCCCATGGATGGGGCGCCCCTTGTTTCCCTCGAAACACCGGCAGTCTGCCAGATGGCTTTTCTACCGGGAGGATCGCCCCTGCGAAGGACGATCCGTCATCGATCGTCCGTTATTCGGCGGCTTCGGCCATCGCGTCGACCGATACATATTTGCGGCCGAGCTTGCCGGTGTGGAACACCACGCGGCCTTCGCCCAACGCGAACAATGTGTGGTCCTTGCCCATGCCGACATTGCGGCCGGGATAGACGCGGGTGCCGCGCTGACGAATGATGATGTTGCCGCCGATCACTTCCTGACCGCCGAACTTCTTGACGCCAAGGCGCTTGGATTCCGAATCGCGACCGTTGCGCGACGAACCGCCAGCTTTCTTATGTGCCATGACCTGTACTCCTTGAATCTTTGGCTAGCGGCTCAGGCGCCGATCGACACGATCTTCAGGATCGTGTGGTTCTGGCGATGGCCGTTCTTGCGGCGGTAATTGTGACGGCGGCGCTTCTTGAAGACGATGACCTTCTCGCCCTTCGCCTGCGCGATGATTTCCGCGGCGACGGTCAGCTTCGCGGCGTCCTGCGCCTTGCCGCCTTCACCGGCGAACAGGACATCGTCCAGGGTTACCTTGTCGCCAGCCTCACCGGCCAGCTTTTCGACGACGATCTTGTCTCCGGCGGCGACGCGATATTGCTTGCCGCCCGTGCGCACGACTGCGAACATGGCTCTTCTCTTCTCGTTCAAATCTGCTTTACGCAGATCATCAAGGACAAAGTCCTGCCGACCCGCGCGGGAATGTGGCCCGGTAAGGGAATGACTCGGCGATGTCAACCGATATGGGCTGTTATCGGCACTGGTTTTCGGCGCTTCGACGCCCTATTTGTCGTCGGGAAAGGGAATATCGAGCCAAATGACGCCATCAAGCGACAGGGATGAAGCAGGAAAGGGCCGTCCGCTCTTCCTCGCCACTCTGTGGATGGCGATCTGGGTGGCGCTGCTCTGCGCGCTCGCCCCGCTTGGTCCTCCGGCGAGCAAGCTCACAGGCTCCGCCTTCAACCCCGCGACGACCGCCGTGCTGCTCAAGGCCCGCTCGCCCGCCGCGCCGGAGGCGAGCCGGATGGTCCGCCCGGAACGGGAAGGGCCTGCCCCATCGTCCCTGCCCGCGCCGCCGCTGCCGATCGTGCCGCTGCTGACCATGCTGGCGATTGCCTTCCTCTTCCTGCGCGTATCGGCCTCTCTTTCCCCCCATGCGGCGCGCCTTCTCGCTTCCGCCGCCATCGGCCATCGCCCGCCGGCGCGCGCGCCGCCGCTCTCCTGAATCGGCAACCGCAGCCGGTCCGCTTCTCTCATCCGGCCCGGCTTGTTCTTTCCTGAACAAGGGAGTGCGCTCATGTCCCGCAAGCGATGGCGGCGCCGTCCGCCCTGGTGGTTCATGCCCGCCGTCATGTCCGGCCTCGGCGCGGCCGGCGCGCTTTTGTCAGCGGCCCTGCTGACGGCCATGGAATAAAAGAATATCGTCGGCGGACGGCCGGACCGTCCGCCGATGGACAGAAACAAAGGATTTCTATGCCCCATCACACGCCGCTGATCGGCACCGTCGTCGCCGGTCTTGTCGTCGCGTTCATACTGGGCGCCATCGCCCATCGTTTGAAAATGTCGCCCCTGGTCGGTTATCTGCTCGCAGGCATCATGGTCGGGCCGTTTACGCCCGGCTTCGTCGCCGATGCCAGCCTGGCCAACGAACTGGCGGAGATCGGCGTCATTCTGCTGATGTTCGGCGTCGGCCTCCATTTCTCCCTGCGCGACCTGCTGTCGGTGAGGAATATCGCCGTGCCCGGAGCCATCGGCCAGATCGCGGTCGCGACGCTGCTCGGCATGGCGCTCGCCCATTTCCAGGGCTGGTCGCTCCTGGGCGGCCTCGTCTTTGGCCTGGCGCTATCGGTCGCCAGCACCGTCGTCCTGCTGCGCGCGCTGCAAGGTGCGGACCTGATCGAAACGCGGCGGGGCAGGATCGCGGTCGGCTGGCTGATCGTCGAGGATCTGGTGATGGTGCTGGCCCTCGTCATGCTTCCGGCGCTGGCGAGTGTCATGAACAATGCCGAAGCGGGCGGCGGCATGGAGGCGCTGCTTGCCCCGCTGCTCGGCACCCTGCTCAAGGTCGTGGGCTTCGTCGCGCTGATGCTGATCGTCGGCCGCCGCATTATCCCCTGGGCGCTGCACTGGGTTGTCCACACCGGATCGCGCGAGCTGTTCCGCCTCGCCGTCCTCGCCATCGCGCTGGGCGTGGCCTTCGGCGCGGCCATCGCCTTCGACGTGTCCTTTGCGCTGGGCGCCTTCTTCGCGGGCATGATCCTGGGCGAAACGCCGCTCAGCCGCCGCGCCACCGAAGAAACCCTGCCCCTGCGCGACGCCTTCGCGGTGCTGTTCTTCGTGTCGGTGGGGATGCTGTTCAACCCCGCCGTGCTGGTGCAGCAGCCGCTGCTCCTGCTCGCCACCGTCGCGATCATCATTGTCGGCAAGTCGATCGCGGCCTTCGCCATCGTGCGCGCCTTCGGCCATCCCACCGACACCGCGCTCACCATTTCGGCGAGCCTTGCGCAGATCGGCGAATTTTCCTTCATTCTCGCCTCGCTGGGCACGGGGCTTGGCGTGTTGCCTGCGGAAGGACGCGACCTGATCCTCGCGGGCGCGATCATCTCCATCTTCCTCAACCCCATCATCTTCTCCTTCGTCGTGCGCGACCGCAAGGATGAGGAGAAGGAAGAGGAGGAAGCCGTGCCCGAAAAGCCCCGCATGGGCCATGTGATCCTGGTCGGCTATGGCCGCGTCGGCAAGCTGATCGCGGCGCGCCTGATGGAACGCAAGGTCCATTTCGTCCTGATCGAAGGCGACGCCGACCGCGCGGAAGAAGCCGAGGAAGCGGGCCTGTCCGTCGTGCGCGGCAGCGCACTGGAGGACCGGCACCTCAAAGCGGCGGGCATAACCGAAGCGCGCCGCCTGCTGATCGCCGTGCCGGAAGGGTTCGAAGGCGGCGCGATCCACGAACATGCCCGCCGCCTGAACCCTGAAATCCAGGTCATCGCCCGCGCCCACAGCGATGCGGAGGTCGCCCATCTGGAAGGGCTGGGCGTGCCGCATATCGTCATGGGCGAGCGGGAACTGGCTTCGCGCATGTTGACGCTGTGCGGCGCGGGGTAGGGACGGGAAAATTCGTTCACACTGAGACACGGAGACGCGGAGCGGACAGACGATACCCCCGCGCTCCGCGCCCGGCCCGCGGTCTTCCGGCACGAGGTTGGCGCGGGGCGCGCCTTCTCCGCGCCTCCGCGTGAATCAATGAAGTTCTTCCCGTTCAGGAGGGTGTGTTCCTGCGAAGGCAGGAACCAAGCACCAAGCCTATCCCCTCGGCTTGCGCGGCCCGTTCCGCTTCGGCCCCTTGAACGGCCTTGCGCTATGCGGCGGGCGTTCGCCATTGGGGCGGCCCTTGCCCCTGTTCCCCTCGCGGCGATGCTCGCGCGCCTGTTCGCGCGGCGTCCCCTCGACCTGCTCGATGGCGACTTCCGCGCCTTCGTCGCTTGCCTGCCCGGTGCGCTGCACCGCCGCCATGAAGCGCGATGCGATGGCGGAGGGAATCTCGAACAGCGTCTCATTGGCGGCGATGCGGATCGCACCGATCTCGCCCCGGCTCACATGGCCCCGGCGGCAGACCAGCGGCAATATCCAGCGCGGATCGGCATTCTGCCGCCGTCCGATGTCCATGCGGAACCAGACCGTATCTTCAAAGCCCGGACGCGGCCCGTCGCGGCGCGGCGGCGCTTCGCTGGCGTCGAGCAGTTCTTCCGGCGCGGGCAGGGCGGCGCGGGCGCTGCGCACCAGCATCGCCGCGATTTCCTTCGCGCTCTTTTCCGCCAGCAGTTCCGCGCCCAGCGCCCAGTCCGCCTCGTCCAGTTCGGCCCGCTCCATCAGGGTAGCGCGCAGTCGCGCATTATCCTGTTCCTGAATGGCCTCGCGGCTGGGCGGCGTGCCCCATTCGACAGGGATCTTCGCGCCCCGCAGCATGGATTCGACCCGGCGGCGACGCGGATAGGGTACGATCAGCACGGCTGTCCCCTTCTTTCCCGCGCGCCCCGTGCGGCCGGAGCGATGCTGCATGGTCTCCGCGTCGCGCGGCAACTCGACATGGACGACCAGGGAGAGGTTCGGCAGGTCGATGCCCCGCGCCGCCACGTCCGTCGCCACGCATACCCGTGCCCGCTTGTCGCGCAGCGCCTGCAACGCATGGTTGCGCTCGTTCTGGCTATGCTCGCCCGACAGCGCCACCGCAGCGAAACCGCGCTCGGTCAGGCTGGCGTGCAGATGCCGCACATTGTCGCGGGTCGCGCAGAACAGGATCGCCGTCTCCGCCTCATGAAAGCGCAGCAGGTTGACGACAGCATTTTCGATATCGGCGGGCGCGACCGTCAGCGCCTGATAGCTGATATCGCCATGGCCGCGCTCATCGCTGACGGTGGAGATGCGCAGCGCGTCCTTCTGATAGCGCCGCGCGAGCGCCACGATGGGCTTGGGCATGGTGGCGGAGAACAGCAGCGTTCGCCGTCCCTCCGGCGTTGCGTCCAATATCTCCTCCAGATCCTCGCGGAAGCCCATGTCGAGCATCTCGTCCGCTTCATCGAGCACGACCGTCCGCAAGGCCGACAGGTCCAGCGCCCCGCGCTCCAGATGGTCGCGCAGGCGTCCCGGCGTGCCGACGACGATATGCGCGCCGTGGGACAGCGCCCGACGCTCCTTGGACGCGTCCATGCCGCCCACGCAGGTCGCGATCCGCGCCCGCGCCGCGCCGTAAAGCCATTCCAGTTCCCGGCTCACCTGCAAGGCCAGTTCCCGCGTCGGTGCGATGACAAGCCCCAGCGGCAGCGCGGCGACCGGCAGCTTCCCCGCTTCGCCCAGCAATTCGCCCGCCATGGCAAGGCCGAAGGCCACGGTCTTGCCTGATCCGGTCTGCGCGGAAACGACCAGGTCGCGGCCTTCCGCCTCGGCCTGCGTCACTTGCGCCTGCACCGGGGTCAGGCTTTCATAGCCCTTCTTGCCGAGCGCGTCGGCGAGGAGGGGAGGGAGATGTTCAAAAGTCATGTTCTGTTTTTCCGTCGGATAAGCGACCCGCCTCTGCCGACGGTATCTTGATCTGTGCCGGGCCAGGTTCCCAGCGTCCCATCCGGGTAACGTCCCATCCCCCTCATCCGTTCGGGCTGAACCTGTGAAGGCTCCGCTCTTTCTTTTGAAGTTGCAGAAGGTGGAACGACCTCTGGCCTCGCTCAGCTTCGGCGAGGCGATCCTGGCGCCTTCCCGAAGGAAGGCGAAATCGGAAAGCCCCTTAGCAGACTTCCCGAAAAAGAAGAAAGCCTCCTTCCCCGCGCGGAGGAAGGAGGCTCCCCTATCCGTTAAAAACGTCCGATCAGGCGGCGGCGACTTCCGCCACGTCGACCTTCACGCCCGGACCCATCGAGGACGAGAGCGCGATCTTGCGGACATATTTGCCCTTGGCACCGGCGGGCTTCGCTTTGACGATCGCATCGACGAAGGCGTCGAAATTCTTGCGAAGATCGTCCTGGCTGAAGCTGGCCTTGCCGAGACCCGCGTGAATGATACCGGCCTTTTCGACGCGGAACTCAATCTGACCGCCCTTGGCGGCCTTGACCGCTTCGGCGACGTTCGGCGTGACGGTGCCCAGCTTCGGGTTCGGCATCAGGCCCTTGGGACCCAAGACCTTGCCCAGACGGCCGACCAGACCCATCATGTCGGGGGTCGCGATCACGCGCTGGAAGTCGATATTGCCCGCCTGGATGCTGTCCAGCAGGTCTTCCGCGCCCACGATGTCGGCGCCAGCGGCGGTCGCGGCTTCGGCCTTGTCGCCACGGGCGAACACGGCGACGCGCACGGTCTTGCCGGTGCCTGCGGGCAGGGTGACGACGCCGCGGACCATCTGGTCGGCGTGACGGGGATCGACGCCCAGGTTGATCGCGATCTCGACGCTTTCGTCGAACTTCGCGGTCGCGTGGGTCTTGATGAGGCCCAGCGCTTCGTCAACGCCGTGCAGCTTTTCCTTGTCCACGGCAGCGGCCAGGACCTTCGCCTTCTTCGTCAGCTTTGCCATGATCTCAGCCCTCCACCACTTCGAGGCCCATCGCGCGGGCGGAGCCTTCGATGATCTTCGTCGCCGCGTCGATGTCGTTCGCGTTGAGGTCGGCCATCTTGGCCTGCGCGATTTCGGCGAGCTGCGAGCGCTTGATCGTTCCGGCGACGACCTTGCCGGGTTCCTTCGAACCGGACTTGAGGTTCACGGCCTTCTTGATGAGGTAGGTGGCCGGCGGCTGCTTCGTGGTGAACGAAAAGCTGCGGTCCGCATAGACGGTGATGATGGTCGGCAGCGGCGTGCCCTTTTCCATCTTTTCCGTCTGCGCGTTGAACGCCTTGCAGAATTCCATGATGTTTACGCCGCGCTGACCCAAAGCAGGGCCGATCGGGGGCGAGGGATTGGCGGCTCCAGCGGGCACCTGGAGCTTGATATAGCCCGTAATCTTCTTGGCCATTGTCACTCACTCTATTGCTGGAAGGACGAAAATCCGGCCTTCCGGTTCAAGTTTAGCGGTCTTGACGGATCACCGAAGCGATCCTCCCGCGACACTTCCGGGCCGAAGCCCGAAAATCCTTATTTCGACAGTTCGACCTGTTCGAAATCCAGTTCGACCGGCGTGGCGCGGCCGAAGATCGACACCGACACCTTGACCCGGTTCTTTTCGAAATCCAGTTCCTCGACCGTGCCGTTGAAGCTGGCGAAGGGGCCGTCCAGCACCTTGACGCTGTCGCCGATCTCGTAATCGACGCTGACCTGGTGCTTGGGCGCGGCGGCGGCTTCCTGCTGCGCGCCGAAATAGCGGGCCGCTTCGGATTCGCTGATCGCCTGCGGCTTGCCGCTCGACCCCAGGAAACCCGTCACCTTGGGCGTGTTGCGGATCAGGTGGTAGATGTCGTCGTTCAGGCTCAGCTTGGCAAGGACATAGCCGGGCATGAACTTGCGCTCGACCTGCACCTTCTTGCCGCGCTTCACTTCGGTGATCGTTTCGGTCGGCACCTCGACCTGCTCGACCAGTTGGGAGAGGCCCATGCGCTCGGCTTCGGAAAGGATCGATTCCTTCACCTTGTTCTCGAAGCCCGAATAGGCGTGGATGATGTACCAGCGCGCCATGTTACCGTCTCAAACTCCCAAAAAAGCCGACATATCAGCCCTGACCCGACGCAAAGCCCAGCAGCCACTGGACGATCGCGCCGAAGAAGGTGTCGATGCCGAAGAAGAAGAGGCCCAGCAATGTCGTCATGATGACCACCATCACCGCCGTCATCACCGTTTCGCGGCCCGTGGGCCACACGATCTTCGACGCTTCGGTCTTCACCTGATTGACGAATTCGCCCGGAGAAACCTTCGCCATCGCTTGCCTCAAAACCTTCGTAACAACGCCAATTCGCGAAGCAACAGTCCGCCCTCCCGATCCCGCCCTATGTGGCGTCCGGGGGTGCGGCCGCGCTCCGCGACCCAAATCTTCGCCTGCGCTCCTGCCGGAAAATCCTTGCGAAATCAAGGAAAAGCAGCGGGTCGCGTGGCAGGAGTGGAGGGACTCGAACCCCCGGCATTCGGTTTTGGAGACCGACGCTCTACCAGCTGAGCTACACTCCTGTACTGGCGAAGGAGGGCGCTTTAGCGTGGCGGGGCGGGCAGGGCAAGCGGGATTATGCCGCCGTCGCCCCTGCCTCTGCCGAGGCCTGCGCGACGGACGTGTCCGCGCTGGTCTGCCGCTCGGCTTCCGCATTGATCTGCGCGCCCAGCAGCACGACGAAGGCGGAGACGAACAGCCAGAGCTGCAACACCACCACCGCGCCCAGTGACCCATAGGTTTCATTATAATTGCCGAAATGCGAGACATAGAGCGAAACCGCCAGCGTTGCGCCCAGCCAGCACAGCGTCGCCGCCACCGACCCGACTGTCAGCCATTGCCACTGCGCTCGCCGCCGGTTCGGTCCGAAGCGGTAGACAAGGCCGAAGATCGCGCTCGCGAGCAGCCCCGCGCTCAGCCATGTCGCGGCCTTGATCGCGAACAGCACGCCCGGTCCCCAACCCGTCAGCAGCTTTTGCAGCAGGCCGATGACCGTCGCTGTGAACACGCCCGCGACCACGATCAGCACGGCGGAAAAGGTGATCCCCATCGACACCCGGTAAAAGGCGAACAGGCCGCGCCCCTCCTTCTCCCCATAGACGACATTGAGTGCCTCCATCACCGCCGAAGCCGCCCGCGTCGCGCCATAGACCGCCAGCGCCAGCGCGACCGCCAATCCCACGCCCGCCACGCCTTTCGCGGTCGTCACCACCCCCAGCAACTGATCGTTGATGAGCGATGCGGCGTCGGCCGGAACCACGGTGATGATCGCCTGCATGTGGCGGCTCACTAGTTGCGGGTCGCCGAACAGGCCATAGGTCATGACGACAGCCGCCAGCAGCGGCGCGAGGCTGAGGAACGCATAATAGGCCACCCCCGCCGCCAGCAGAGTCAGATGATTGCCCGAAATAGCCACATAGACGCGTTTGAGGATTTCCCACCAGGCGCGCGGCGGAATCTTCCACGGCGCATCGACATGGACCTGCTGCGCGACCGTCTCTCTCATCGGTTCCCCCGTTTGGTGCGGCTCTACCATAGGCAAGCGCATGAGGGGAAAGGCGGTTCCATCAACTTCCGCCGGTTCCGGGCCGAACATAGGCGAACATGTGCGGCACATAGTCGGCCTTCCCCAGTTCGATTCCCCGGCTTCGCAAAATGGCATAGGCGGTGACGAGGTGAAAATAGAACTGCGGCAGCGCCCAATCGCGCGCATATTGGTCGCCATTCATGTCGAAGATCATGCCGGTCGGCAACTCAAGCGCGATCTGCCTTTGCGCTCCGGCGTCCAGCGCATCGGGTTCGAGTGTGCCCAGTCGCGACAGCGCGTCATCGATGCGGGCCTGCGCGTCGCTGATCGAGCCGGGCTCCTCGCCCGCCAGCCGTCCTTCCCGGGCCAGTTGCTCCAGGAGTTCCGGCAAAGGCTCGCCCCTCAGTCGGAAAATCGCTTCCTGCGCCTGTAGGCAGGCGAATCGGACCTGCGATGAAAGCGGATACATGTCGGGAGCGAGCCGCGCCGACAGCAGCGCTTGCGCTTCCGGTCCGGGCAATTGCTTCTGCGCCTTGTCCAGCAAAGCCGAAAGCGTCCGCAGCATCTGTGCATAGGTCGGAATGAGGAGGTTCGTCAGCGACATGGAAAGCTCCCGAATTTCGATGGCCCATGTCCTCCCTAAAAGAACACGCCGCCCTTCATGATCCGCCGCACGCGCCCCTGCACGGGCACCCGGTCGAAGGGCGTATTGCCCGCCTGCGCGGCCATTTTTTCCGAATCCACGATCCAGGGCGCATCGGGATCGACGAAGATCAGGTCCGCCGCGCTCCCCGCGCCGAAGCTCCCCGCATTCACGTCTAAAATCCGCGCCGGATTGGCGCTGAGCAGCGTCATCAGCCGGTTGATCGACACCAGCCCGTCGCGCACCAGATTGAGCGAGAGCGCCAGCAGCGTCTCCGCCCCCGCCATGCCCGGCGCGGCATCCGCGAAGGGCAGCCGCTTATCCTCCGGCCCCCGCGGATCGTGGCTGGAGGTGATGACATCCACCGTCCCGTCGCGCACAGCCTCCAGCGCGGCCTTGCGATCCTCCTCCGACCGCAGCGGCGGCGACAACCGCGCAAAGGTGCGGAAGTCCGTCACCGCCTGATCGTTGAGAAACAGATAGGCCGGGCTGATCCCGCATGTGATCTTCAGCCCTTCGGCCTTCGCCGCGCGGATCAGGTCGAAGCCCGTCCCTGTCGTCACCAGCCGGAAATGCATGGCCGCGCCTGTCTCTCGTGCGAGCATGATGTCGCGCGCTATCGCCAGCGCCTCCGCGCAGGCCGGGGCATGAGACAGTCCCAGTCGCGTCGCCGTCTCCCCGCTGGTCGCCACCGCCTTGCCCGCGAGGCCGCTATCCTCGGCATGGGTGATGACCGTCAGTCCCAGCCCGGAAGCATAGGACAAGACCCGCAGCATCACGCCGGAATCCGCGATCCACTGCCGTCCCGTGCCCACGGCCTTCGCGCCCGCCGCCTGCATCATGCCGATCTCGGCCAGCTCCGCGCCTTTCAGGCCCCGCGTCGCCGCCGCGATGGGATGCACCCAGAAATCGGGCTTTCCCGCCCGCGCCGCCTGCCGGATCAGGCCCACATCGTCCAGCGGAGAGGACTGGTCCGGCATCAAGGCCGCCCGCGTGATTCCCCCGAAATGAAAGGCAGGCTTGTCCGTGGCAAAGACGCCCAGATCGACAAGCCCCGGCGCGACCACCTGTCCCCCGGCATCGACCGTCTCCGCGCCCTGCGGCACCGCGACATCGCCGGCCGCGACGATCCGGTCGCCTTCGATCAGGATCGTCCCGGCGGTGAGTGCCGCGCCCGCCGGATCGGCCAGCATCCCGTTGACGATGGCGAGCGTGCTCACGCCCATCGAGTCCCTGTTGTTGGCCGGGATGTTCAAGACCATCCCTCCACGCCCCGCGCCCGGCGTGTCAGCACGTCCAGGCACGCCATCCGCACCGCCACGCCCATTTCCACCTGCTCGGTGATCGCCGAACGGTCGGGATCGTCCGCCACATTGCTTGAAATCTCGACGCCCCGGTTCATCGGTCCCGGATGCATCACCAGCGCGTCGGGCTTCGCTATCGCCAGCCGCTCCGGCGTCAGTCCGTATAGCATATGATATTCGCGCGGGGAGGGGATGAAGGCCCCGTCCATCCGCTCGTTCTGAAGCCGCAGCATCATCACCACGTCCGCGCCGTCCAGCCCTTCGTCCATGCGGGTGTAGGGCGTCGCGCCCAGCATCTCCACGTCCGACGGCATCAAGGTCGGCGGCGCGACCGCGCGCACCTGCGCGCCCAGCGCGGCAAGGCTCAGCATATTCGACCGCGCCACCCGGCTATGGAGAATGTCGCCGCAAATCGCCACGATCAGCCCTTCAAAGCCGCCCTTGCGCCGCCGGATGGTCAGCGCGTCGAGCAGCGCCTGCGTCGGATGCTGGTGCCACCCGTCGCCGGCGTTGAGCACCGCGCAATCCACCTTGTCCGCGATCAGCGCCACCGCGCCCGAACTGGCATGACGGATTACGATCACATCGGCGGCCATGGCGTTCAAGGTCATCGCCGTGTCGATCAGCGTCTCGCCCTTCTTCACGCTGGATTGCCCGGCGTGCATGTTGACGACATCCGCGCCCAGCCGCTTGCCCGCGATCTCGAAGGACAGCAGCGTTCGCGTCGAATTTTCGAAAAAGGCGTTGATCTGCGTCATGCCCGCCAGTCGGTCGTCGTGCTTGCGCGCATTGCCGCGATTGGCCTTGGCCCATTGCTCGGCCTCATCCAGCAGGAAGCGGATCTCCCAGGGTTTCAGGTCCGCGATGGACAGCAGATGCCGATGCGGAAACAGCGCCCGGCCGGTCAGCTCGGGCGATGCGGAAGGAATGGAGATTTCGGGCATGAACCGACCCTTTAAGCGAGGGGGCGGAAGAGGGCAAGCTGCTGGGCCAGTCACCACCGCGTGCCCTGCGCATCCATGCATGTGTTCAGCGGGCCGGAACGAAGCAAGCATTTCTTGCCGCCGCTACGCCAGCCTGAATTGCCCCGACATTCTTATGTTCAGGCCGAGGCTGCTTGCATCGTCGGCCTGAACATAGGCAGCCACACATCCTCATCCTTTTCGAAGAAGACTTCGACGGGCATGCCGATTTTCACATCTTCGGGCGCCACATCCCGAAGGTTCGTCGTCAGTTGCAATCCATCCTGCTCGTCGAGCATGACGATGCCGATAACATAAGGCACTTCCAGCCCCGGCCCCCAGGATTTGGCGTTCACCGTGAAGCTGAACACCTTGCCCTTGCCTGACAGCGTGTCCGGCTCAAGTTTCCGGCCAAGGCATTTTGGACAGACGGGCCGAGGCGGGTGCTGCCAGTGACCGCAACTCTGGCACCGCAGCATGCGTAGAACCCCATCCTTTCCGCTCGTCCAATAAAAGCGGTTCAGATCGTCCAGCAGAGGTAGACTGCGCTGATAGCCCTGGCTCATCGTTTCTTTTCCCAAACAAGCGCCCCGACGGGCGCAAAGCGGATGTTCCTGCATACCGTCTCGTGGAAGGCTCCACGATATGGCGGCTCCGTCCCTTCAGTCACGCACGAGCAGCATGGCGCCCGCCATCGGCCCGCCGCCGTTCGATACAGCCGCGACTTGCGGATTCTTGGCGACCTGCCTTGCTCCGGCTTCGCCGCGCAATTGCAGCACGGCTTCATGCACGAAGCCAAAGCCATGCGTTCGTCCGCCGGACAATTGCCCGCCATGAGGATTGAGCGGCAGCGCGCCGTCGCGCGCGATCCTGTGCCCGCCTTCGACAAAGGCTCCGCCTTCTCCCCGGCCGCAGAAGCCCAGTGCTTCCAGCCAGGTCATGGCGAGGAAGCTGAAGCCATCGTAAAGCAGCGCCAGATCGACATCCTCCGGTTTGTAGTCAGTGCGCGACCACAGCATCCGCCCGGCGTCGAACGCGGCCATGTCCGGCATGTCGGCCTGATCCCAGCCGGCGCGGCCGTGAATACCGCCGCCGACCGAGTCTATCCTGATCGCCGGCTTGGGCGATCCGGCCGCGGCGTCCGCCGCCGAAAGGATGATCACGGTCGAGGCGTCTGTCGGCGCGTCGCAATCGAGCAGGCCGAGCGGCGAAGAGATCATGCGCGCCGACAAATAGTCGTCCATGGTCATGGGATCACGGAACAGCGCCTTGGGATTATCCATTGCGCCGCGCCGGGCCGTCAACGCGATCTGCCCCAGTTGCTCGCGCGTGGTGCCGTAAAGCGAGAAATGCCGCTGGGCATAAAGACTGAGCCAGTTGGTCGCCGAGATAGCGTCATAGGGGAAGATGTACTGGAACTCGCCTCCCACCCGCACACGCTCGGCGCGCGCGGTTGCGCTTTCCTGCCAGGAAGCGCCGCCGGACCCTTCCTTCACGGTACGGAAGCACAGCACATGGCGAGCCAGTCCGGCCTTGATGGCGGCATAGGCATTGATGATCGCGCCGAGCTGGGCCGAACCTTCGAGCGCGCCGCAAAACCAGTCGAGCTTCAGGTCCAGCGCCTCCTTGATATCGATACTGCCGACCGGCGAAAAAGGCTGCATGTCCGGCCGGAATCCGGGAAAGGTCGCGACGCCGTCAATGTCCTGGGTGGTAAGGCCCGCGTCGGCAATGGCCTCCAGGGACGCGTCGATGGTGAGTTCCAGACCCGATTGCGGAAGCTTGCGGCCTACCGCCGACTGTCCGATTCCGCTGATGACGACTTCTGGTGCTGACATGCGCATGGTCTCCCTGAAGCACAGCTAGACTACAATTTGTCGACTGTTCCAGATGGCATTCTCCAAAGGGGGCAGCCATCACATATATGGCCGCACCCAGCCCGGCCGGGTCAGCCGACGATGCCGGCGGATCGCAATGCCGATATGGCATCGCCGTCCATGGACAGAATGTCCCGTAGAACCATCTCGCCCTGTTCCCCAAGCAAGGGCGGCGCGACCGGAGTCGCCACCGGCGTTCCGGAGAGCTTGAGCGGCGAAGCGACAAGGGGCACCGTGCCGGCCGTGGGATGTTCCACCTTGACCACCATGTCGCGCGCGAGCGCTTCGGGCGAAGTCAGCGCCGCGCCGACCGCCCGCACCTCGCCGCAGGGAATGCCCGCCGCCCGCAGGTTTTCCAGCCACCAGCCGGTTGGATGGCCGGATATGAGCGGCTTCATGATGGCGAGCAGCGCCTCACGATTGGCGACGCGCGCGGAATTTCGCGCAAAGCGTTCATCCTCGGCTATGTCTGCGCGGTCGAACAGTTGGCACAGCCCGGCGAACTGGCGATCATTGCCGACGGCGATCACCACTCGCCCGTCGCTGCTGTCGAAGACCTGATAGGGAACGACGGCGGGATGGCCATTGCCATAGCGGCGCGGTTCGTTGCCCGATGTAAGGAAGGCGCTGCCGACATTCGCCATCATCGCAAGCTGGCAGTCGAACAGCGCCATGTCGATATGCTGGCCAACGCCGTCCCGGCTTCGCGCTACAATCGCGCCCAGAACGGCCTGGGCTGCGGCCATGCCGGTGAACAGGTCCGCCACCGCCACGCCGGCCTTCATCGGTTCGCCATCGACCTCGCCCGTCACAGCCATAAGGCCGCCCTCGGCCTGGATCACATAATCATATCCCGCCCGCCCGCCGATGGGAGACGACCTGCCATAGCCGGAAATGGAGCAGTAGATGATCGCCGGATTGATGCGGGCGATCGAATCATAATCAAGTCCGAACTTCTCGAGGCCGCCCAGCTTGTAGTTTTCCACCAGAATATCGCTTTGGGCAGCAAGGCGCCGGATCAGGTCCTGGCCTTGGGGCTTCGACATGTCGATGGCGATGCTTTTCTTGTTGCGGTTCGCGCACAGAAAATATGCTGCCTCGCCGCCGACATAGGGCGGCCCCCAATGCCGCGTGTCATCGCCGCCGGCGGGATTTTCCACCTTGATGACTTCCGCGCCGAGATCGGCGAGGGTCATCGTGCACCATGGCCCGGCGAGCACGCGGGAGAGATCCAGCACGCGCATCCCGGTCAGAGGAGGGAGACGAGTCGCGCCCTGTGCAATGGAGGGGGAGCCGTGCGGGTTTGCCATGATGCTCCTTGACGGCAGGCCGATAAAGGAAAGGCGCCTGTGGATATGGCGCCTTCCGGACAAATACTGTCGCGGCGATCAGCTCATCCGCATTCGGGCCTGCATGATCGCAAGCGGCAGGGGATCGCGGATATCGTCGCGCATCGACACGACATTGCGCATCTGGCGACCGAAACGGCTTTCAATCTGTTCAATGAGCGCAGTGGAGATTTCCTCCTCGCGCGCGCGCATTACTTCGCTGACGCCGCCCACGCCGATGACCATCAACGGCTGGCCGCCCATGCGGGGAAGAGGGGCCGCTATGATGCCGCCGCCGCGCGTCACCATGTCACAGGTAAAGGCGTAACCCTTCTTGCGGATAGCGGTGAGCTGATCGAGCAGCTCACGGATCTTGACCAGCGGCTGTCCTTCTTCAGTCTCCGCATTGATCCGCATGACGAGCCTTGTGACTTCCGCATCGGTCATCGTGCTGAGCACGGCATAGCCCGCGCCAGACGCTGCCAGCGGGCGAACGGTGCCGAGCGTCATGTGCAGGCGTGCCGGACTCGTTGCCTGGATGACATGGATATACTGCACATGCAGGCCATTGCGCATCGCCAGCACGACCGTGTCGCCTGTCTTTTCGTTCAGTTCCTTCATCATGGAGATGATGGTGCCTTCTGCGAAGAACTGGGAATTGACCCAATTGCCGAGCAGAGCGACGCGACTGGACGTGATATATGTACGGGCGTGGGGATCGTAATTCAGATAGCCCATGCCCACCAGGCTGCGCAGCAGCGCCGACGTGCTGGATTGGGGATATCCCAGGGAATCCGCAATTTCCATGACCGTGGAATGGCGTTGGAGGTCGTCAAAATATTCCAGGATTTCCAATACCCTGCCTGCGGATTTCACCATCTTGTTTTCCAACGGCGCCTTGGCGGTGATACGTTCGCGCAGGGGATTTACTCGACGTCGTGCCATGATATCCTCTCCCAGGCATATTGAGTCCCTTGGTGGGGCAAAGGGTGCGCCATCACGCTTGTGCTGTCTACCCCCGTCTGTGCACATATGTGATGACATATCGGCATTTGCATAAACAACATACACAATGTTATCTTTGAAAAAGCGATAGCCGGAGAGTCAGCCGGGGCGGCGAGGAGAGTCGAGATCATGCAGGTGCGTTTTCCCAAGTGGGACTTTTCGAAGATCCGTGCGCATTGGGCTCCCAATCATGAGTTCGCGCAGATGCAGAACGCGGCCTCGACCGTTCCTGCCTATATCGAACCCTATCTCGTGAAGGTCATGCTGAAGGCGCAGGCTGCGCTCGATCCCAGGCATGAGCAGCTCCACCGCGACCTTGCGATCTTCATCAAGCAGGAAATGCAGCACTGCAAGCAGCATATCGCCTTCAACAAGGCGCTGCGCGCCGATGGCTATGAGGGCATGCTGCCGTTGGAGCAGAAATATGAGGCCGACTATCAACGATTCCTCGAAAAGAAGTCGCTGCGCTTCAACTGCGCCTATAGCGAAGGGTTCGAAGCGATGAGTTCGGTCGCCGTCACTGCATTTTTCGAAGAATATGACGAATTTTTCGAGGGCGCCGATCCGGAGGCGGTGGACTTGTGGAAATGGCATCTGGCCGAAGAATATGAGCATCGTGAAGTGGCGCATGACGTCTATCACGCGCTCTTCGGACGCGGAATCTTTTCCTATCTCTACCGCATCTATGGCTTCTTCTACGCGATGTCCCACATCCGCGCGCATGTGCGCCGGGTGCAGGCCTTTCTGCTGGCCAAGGATCGTGAGGGCATGACGCCCGAACAGATCGCCCAGTCCGAAGAGCGGGTGGCGCGGATCAAGGCGGCGACGGCTCGTCGCGCCAAGGAGCATTTGAAGGCGATTCTTTCGCCCTCCTATCAGCCCGCCACGCGGCCCGCGCCCAAGGGGGTCATGGACTATCTGGAGCGTTTCCAGCGCAAGTCCGAGCCTGCCGCCGCCTGATCGGCGCAAGAGCACATATGGGTTGATCGCGCGGGCACCGTCGCCGCCGGATCACAGTCCGCCTATACGCATCGTCTGATCAATCTTTTTGGGGAGCAGCATGTATGGGACAGAAGAGGCTGCTGGTTCTTGGTGCATGTGGCGACATCGGCCAAGGCATCGCGCGGGGCGCACATGCGGCCGGATTGCAGGTCATCGCGGGCGGTCGCAATGCGGAGCGCCTGGCGCGCTATGAGGATGGCTCGGGCATTGCCACCGTCGTGGGCGATCTTTCTACGGAAGAAGCCGTGTTACAGCTTTGGGAGGCCGCTCAGCGTCCTTTCGGCGGTGTCGATGCCGTCGCGATCGCGGTGAATGCGCCCAATGCGGCCAAGGCGCTGATGGAATGGAGCGCCGAGGAGATGGCTGGCGTTTACGCCACCAATCTGCTCACCCACTTCAATGCCATCAAGGTGATGTTGCCGCGCCTGCCCGAGGACGGCATGCTGATCGGCATCGGCGGGGGAACTGCCGATTTCATCCTGGCCAGGATGGCGCAGCTTTCGATGATGCAGGCCGCGCAGCGGATGATGTATCGCGGCTTTGCAAAGGAACGGCAGGGCGGTGCGCAGATTCGCGAACTCATGCTGATCAGCATGATCAATGGCGAACGAAAGCGCGAGATAGCTGAGCCTCATTGGGTCATGGATACCGAAGTGGGGCAGCATGTCTGCGCGATCATCGCCGATCCCGAGACGTTCAAGGGACCGATCCTGCGTCTGGAATCGCGCGAACAGGTCGGCAAACCCGAAGCAGGAAAGAGCATTGCATGAGTGGCGAAGTTTTGAAGGTCAGCCGTGAAGGTCCGGTCGTGATCCTCACTATAGACGATCCCGAAACGCGCAATGCGCTCAGCGTGGGGCTGACCAGACAGCTTGTCGCAGCCTGTGCCGAGATCAACTCGGACATGTCCGTCGGTTGCGCCATCCTGACGGCGGCAGGCGATGTCTTCTGCGCCGGCGGCAACATCAAGGACATGTATGCCCGCGCCAATCACTTTGCGGGCAATGCGGCTGAAATCCGCCGCACCTATCTGACGGGCGTGCAGACGATCGCGCGGGCGCTCTATGATCTGGAAGTGCCGATCATTGCCGCCGTCAACGGCCCGGCCATGGGCGCGGGCATGGACTTTGCGACCATGTGCACCATCCGCATCGCATCGCAGCAGGCGAAATTTGCGGAAAGCTTCATCAAGCTCGGCCTGACGTCGGCGGCGGGCGGGGCGTGGTTTCTCAGTCGCGCCGTCGGGTCTTCGGCCGCAGCCGAACTGGCGCTGACCGGGGACACCATCGATGCGGCTCGCGCGCTGGAATTGGGTCTGATATCCCGCGTGGTGCCGCATGAGGCACTGCTGGATGAAGCGAGATCGATCGCCGCGCGCATTACCCGCCATCCCACGCATTCGATCCGACTCAATACCCGCCTCTTGCGGGAATCCGCGCGGCTCGATCTGCCCGCGGCGCTGGAGATAGCGGCCGGGATGCAGGCCATCGTCCAGCAGACAGAGGACCAGTATGAAGCCGTGGCTTCCGCGGTTGAAAAGCGCAAACCGGTTTACAAGGGCCGGTAGGGCATGACCGTCGAACCCTGGGCATCGCAACGGCTGGACGGCAAGCTCGCCGTCATCACCGGCGCCGGGTCCGGCATCGGGCGTGAGGTGGCCCTGTTCTTTGCGGCGGCCGGCGCGCAGGTCGTGGCAAGCGACATTGACGGGAATGCGGCACGGGAAACGGCTGCCCTTGTCGGCGCCGCCGGCCATGCCGTGCCGGCCGATGTCAGCGACCGGTTGTCGATAGAGCGACTCGCCGATGCGGCGGAGGCGATTGCGCCTATCGCCCTGTGGGTCAATGTCGCGGGCGTGGGCGCGGCGGCGTCCCTGTGCGATGTGACGCCCGATCTTTATGACAGGGTGACGCGCATCAACATGGATGGCGTGTTCTGGGGGTGCGCCGCCGCCGCGCGGCGGATGATCCCCCGCAAGGGCGGGGCGATCATCAATATATCCTCCAATGCGGCCGACCAGCCGATACCGACCTTGTCGGTTTACGCGATGACCAAGGCGGCGGTGAACATGCTCACCCGGTCGCTCGCGGCTGAACTGGGGCCGCATGGCATTCGCGTGAATGGCGTCGCGCCGGGTTTCACGCTGACGGGGATGACGGCCCCGGACCGGCTGACGGATGAAGAACGCGCCGCATTGATTGCGCGCAATGCCGCCCGATCGCCTCTCGGCGCGGTGGGAGAGCCATGCGATATCGCCCAGGCCGTCCTTTACCTTGCGTCCGACGCTGGGCGCTTTGTCACGGGCCAGACCTTGCGGGTCAATGGCGGCGTCGCTATGCCCTGAAAAGGATGGCGGACAGTGTCCGCGCCGCCATCGTCACCATCTCGTCCGACGCCGGGCGCAAAGGACGGCTGGCCAGATCAGGCGGCTTGGCTGGGCGCAATCATGACGGCCTTAAAAAACATACACAATGATGGTTTTTTCAGATATATGTTCTTTGCAGCGAGGCGGCGTGCGCGAATCGGGATTCGCTTTGAGTCCGAACATGTACGTAGTAGCCGATTGCAAGGATGAGGAATGCGGAACCGGGCAGGGGTTTTCGCGCCAGTTGGAAAGGCTCAAACTTTGATACAGGTAATGAAGGGCGTCCGTGTTCTCGAGGTCGCGCAATTCACGTTCGTACCGGTCGCCGGCGCCGTGCTCGCCGACTGGGGCGCGGATGTCATCAAGATCGAGCACCCCGTTCGCGGCGATACGCAGCGCGGTTTCATCAACCTCGAATCATCGCCGGTAAATCCGGAGCGTAACGTGATGGTGCAGCACCCCAATCGCGGCAAACGCAGCGTCGGAATCGACGTGTCCACTGCTGAAGGGCAGCAGCTGATCTATGAGCTGGCGAAGGAATGCGACGTTTTCCTGACCAATTATCTGCCCGACCAGCGGCAGAAGCTGAAGATCGATGTCGAGCATATTCGCGCCGCCAATCCGAAGATCGTCTATGCGCGGGGCAGCGCCTTTGGCGACAAGGGGCCGGACCGCAGGAAGGGCGGCTTCGATTCCACCGCCTTCTGGGCGCGCGGCGGGTCGGCCATGTGCGTGACGCCGCCTGAACTGGGCGGCCCGTTGACGCAGCCTGGCCCGGCCTATGGCGACACCATTGGCGGCATGAACATCGCGGGCGGCATTTCCGCCGCGCTGTTCCATCGGGAGCGCACGGGTGAAGCCGTCGAACTGGACGTTTCGCTGCTCGCTTCCGGCATCTGGGCGAATGCGATGGGTATCGCCATGGCGATCGAACTCAACCGTATTCCCTTTACCGCCCGGATGCCGCAATCGGGCAGCATCAAGGGCAATCCCTTCGTGGGAGTCTTCAAGACGGCGGATGGCGGGTACATCAACCTGACCATCCTCACCCCCGGACCCTATCTGGAAGATACCTGGACCCATCTGGACAAGCCGGAAATGATGCAGGATCCGCTTTACAACACGCCTGAAGCGCTGATGGAGAACTGGGTCGAGGGCAGCGTCATCGTCACCCGCGCCATCGCGGCGCAGCCGCTGTCCTACTGGACGCAAAGGTTCAGCACCCTGCGCGGCCAGTGGGCGCCCTATCAGAACCTGCTTGAGGTCAGCCAGGACCCGCAGGTCATCGCGAATGACGGGCTGTTCGAAGTTGAAGCGAACAATGGCGGCGATCCGATCAAGCTTGTTTCGGCGCCCGTCCAGTTCAACCATCAGCCCACCGTGGTCGGCCGCGCGCCCGAAGCTTCGGAACATACCGAGCTGGTGCTCATGGAAATGGGGATCGAATGGGACCGGATCGAGCAATTGAAGGCAGGGGGCGTGATCGCCTGATGGCGATCCGCTTCCGGTTGAAACCGTAACGAAGGAAGGCGCGTTAAATGCAATTGAAGGCGGGCACGAAGCTGCATAGCAGCGTGTGCGACACCGATGTCATGGTGATCAAGGGATCGGGCGACGTGGCGCTGACCTGTGGCGGCGCGGAAATGGTGATCGCGCGCAACGGTGCATCGGGCGATGTCGATCCAGCTTTCGCGAGCGGCACCGCCATGGGCAAGCGCTATCAGAGCGCCGACGGCCAGGTCGAACTGCTCTGCATCAAGCCGGGTAAGGGGACGCTGGCGATCGACGGCGTTCCGCTTGAGATCAAGGCTGCAAAGGCTCTTCCTTCATCCGATTGAAGGCACATCACGCGGCATGAATATTTCCCTCGTCCTTCAGATGGCGGCCGACACCGTTCCCTATGCCGGAAGCCGTTCGTTCCGTGGACGCGTTGTCCTATATGAAATAGGCAAGCTCCCGCGCCGTCAGCGCAAGGGGATTTTCGACGCCTGATCACGGTCGCCCGTTGCCGCCGCTGACGCATGGCGCGGACGCGGTTCTGGATGAACTCAGGCGGCTGAGCGATGCGCGTCCGCTGCGCGCCATTGACGCCGCGACGTTGATGACAGAACGGGCGGCGCTTTGCGGCTTTCCCATGGCCGGGGCGGTTTCTGCGGGCGGCGCCTGTCATATCCTGCCGGTGCGGGATGGCGTGATCGCACTCAATCTGCCGCGCGATGCCGATTGGGAACTGCTGCCCGCGCTGTTAGAGGATGATCAGGCGGGCGCATCGGGATGGGCTGGCCTTGCCGCCATGGCGGCCGGGCATGAAGCCGACATGCTGATCGACCGGGCGCGCTTGCTTGGCCTTGCGGCTGCCCGTGCCGATCGAATGCCGCCAGCCGAAACGCCCATGGCATGGATGCGCATGGCGGCGCCCGCCGCGCGGCCCTTAAGCGTCGGGCCGCTGGTGCTCGATCTGTCGTCCCTCTGGGCGGGACCGCTTTGCGGTCATTTGCTGGAACGCTGCGGCGCGCGCGTGATCAAGGTCGAAAGCCCCGGCAGGATGGATGGCGCCCGCCGGGGCAACGCCCATTTCTACGGGTTGCTGAACCAGGGGAAACAGTGCCTGTCGCTCGACCTTGCGGACCCCGCGGACCGGGGGCATCTGCTCGACCTCATCGCAACCGCCGATATCGTGATCGAATCCTCCCGCCCCCGGGCGCTGCGCCAATGGGGCATCGATGCCGAACAACTGGTGGCGAACCACGCCGGCCTCACGTGGATCGCAATCAGCGGCCATGGTCGCGGCGCGCCGCAAGAAGACTGGATCGGCTATGGCGATGACGCCGCCGCCGCCGCCGGGATGTGCGTCGCAATGCGGGAAGCGGTGGGCGAACTGGTCTTTGCCGGAGACGCCATTGCCGATCCGCTGACCGGCATTCATGCGGCGCTGGCGGCATGGAAGGGCTGGATGGCGGGGGGCGGCATATTCGCGGCGCTGTCCTTAAGGCAGGTCGTATCCCATTGCCTGCATCGGGAAAGGGCGAGGCGGGGCGATGCGATGCGGCTGGACCTGGCCCGCTGGCATGGCGCGGGCAGCGGCCAGGTGCCGCTTCGCGCTATCGATCGGCCGGTCGGGGCTGTGGGCGAGGATAATGGCGCCCTGCTTTGCGCGCGTCTTCCGTGCTGATCCGCGACGCGGAACTGGGCGGGCATGAAAACGGCGGCGGCCGCATTGTGGATGTGCGTCTTTCCGATGGCATCGTTGCCGGCGTCGGATGCCTGACGCCCTTGCCGGGCGAGGTGGTGCTGGATGCGCGCGGGGGCGCTCTGCTGCCCGGTCTTCACGATCACCACATCCATCTGTTTGCGCTGGCCGCCGCCGGAGAGTCGATACGCTGCGGTCCGCCCGACGTGGTCGACGAGCATGGACTCGCGGCATGTCTCCAGAACGCGCCCGGACAAGGGTGGATACGCGGCATAGGCTATCATGAGCATGTCGCCGGTGACATGGATCGCGCCTGGCTGGATCGCCATTGTCCCGACCGGCCTGTCCGTATCCAGCATCGCGGCGGACGGCGCTGGATTGTCAACAGCGCCGGTCTTGCGCTGCTGATGGCCGCCGGCGATGCGCCGCCGCCGGGCGTCGATGTTGCACGGGGGCATATCGACGATGCGGATGCATGGCTGCGGCAGCGACTGTCCGCGACCTTTCCCGATCTCGCGGCGACCAGCGCAGTGCTTGCCTCTTATGGTGTCACCGGGCTGACGGAAATGACGCCGTCGAATGACGGGCACGCGATCGACTATCTCGCGTCGCAGCAGGCCAATGGCGCATTGCTCCAGCAGGTTCTGCTTGCGGGACGGGCGGACATGCCTTTCGCGGGCAGCATGGAGGTCCGCCCCATCCTCACGAAAATCCATCTGCATGAGGCGCGCCTGCCGCCGTTCGGGGATATATGCCGGACGATCGCGGACAGCCACGATTCCGGCCGGCCGGTCGCCGTCCATTGCGTGACGCGCACCGAACTTGTTTTTACGCTGGCGGCGCTCGGCGAGGCGGGCGTGCTGGCGGGCGACCGGATCGAACATGCCTCCGTCGCGCCCGATGAATTGGTCGCGCAGATGATGGCGCTGGGGATTCAGGTCGTGACCCAGCCCAATTTCATCCGGGAGCGGGGAGACGCCTATCTGCGCGATGTGGAGCCGGATGACCTTCCCTTTCTCTATCGCTGTGCCGGTCTCACGCGGGCGGGTCTTGTGCTGGCGGGCGGCACCGACGCCCCCTTTGGCCATGCCGATCCCTGGGCGGCGATGCAGGCCGCGGTGGAGCGCAGGACCATGGCGGGCGCTGTCGTCGGCGTGGAGGAACGCCTGTCGCCAGAAGATGCGCTGGGCCTTTTTCTGGCGCGGGGCGAGGCGCTGGGCACGGGCCGACATGTCGGGACAGGCGTTCCGGCGGACCTGTGCCTGCTGCGCGCGCCCTGGTCAAAAGCACGCGCTCATCTGTGCAGCGACCTCGTTCGCGCCACGATCCGCGCGGGCGCGCTCATCTTCCAGCGTGTCGATGAGGCGCCATTTTAGCGCCGTTCATCCATCCAGGCCGCACGCTGCGGGCTTCGGACCAAATCGCACCTTCGAGTCTGGTCTATCACGAACGCGATGAGATCGCGCGCGCGGGGCGACGCGGGCCGATGAAGAGGTTAGCAAGAGGCGCGACCCAGTGACGGGCCAAGGGAGAAGGAAATGGCTGGATCAAGCGCCTTGCAGGAATGGAAAAGCGGATGGCTCCTGGTGCTCGCGGCCGGTCTGGGAGTCTCGTTGGGCAGCATCCATATCTATGCCACCGGATTGTTCATTCAGCCGCTGGAAGCCGAATTCGGGTGGTCCCGCGCGCAGATCACGGGCGGATTGTCTTTGCTGGCTGTCTGCGGTGTGCTGTTTTCGCCGGTGGTGGGCGTGGCCGTCGATCGTTGGGGATCGCGCCGCATCGCCGTGCCCGGCTCTCTTTTCTTCTGCCTTTCCCTCATGGGGCTGTCGCTTGCGGGACCCTCCATTTTAAGCTGGTGGCTGCTCTGGGGCGTGGTGGCGCTGGCTGCTGTTCCGCTGAAGCCCACGGTCTGGTCGACGGCGGTGTCCGCCAAGTTCACGGCAAGCCGCGGACTGGCCCTGGCGATCATGTTGTGTGGAACGGGCGTGGGATCGTCACTGATCCCGATAGTCACCCACTTCCTCATCGGCGCCCTTGGCTGGCGTGGCGCCTATGTCGCGCTCGGCGGCTTGTTCGCCGTCATTGTCGTTCCGGCGCTCTGGCTATTTTTCGTGGACGTGCGGCATCAGGACAAGGGACGGCCTCAACAGGCTCTGACCGGCTGGACCGCGCGCGAAGGGCTGCGCACGCGCCAATTCCATCAGCTTTGGATTGCGGCGTTGCTGGTGACGACGATCATCGTCGGCTTCGTCGTTCATCTCGTGCCGATGCTGAACTGGGCCGGACTGGATCGTGGAACGGCGGTCAGCATTGCCGGGATCGTGGGGGTGACGTCCGTGGCCGGGCGGTTGATCGTGGGCTTTCTGTTCGATCGCCAGGCGGGGCCGCCGCTGGGCATGGCCAGTGTCAGCCTGCCGGTGTTCACCGCCTTGCTGCTATTGCTGTTCCCGGGATCGATTCCCGTCATTCTCGTCGCCATCTTCCTCCTCGGCCTGTCGGTCGGCGGCGAATATGACGCGATCATTTATCTTTCGACGCGCTATTTCGGGATGCGCAACTTCGGAACGCTATTTGGTTTCGTGGCCGCGGCGCTGCTTGCGGGCGTGGGCTTGGGGCCGTTGATCGCCAGCCATCTTTACGACCAGACGGGATCCTATCAATCCTTCCTTCTCCTCGCCATTCCGGCAGGCGCGCTATGTGCCGTTCTGATCGGGACACTTGGCCGTTATCCCGATCATGAAGCCGCGCCTGCCGCAACGTGATCGTTACACTTCGATGAGCATCGCGCCGGCCCGGCCGCTGCGCGCATCGCTGCCTGAACGCAAGGGCCTCAAAGGCCGAGCGCGGCCTTGGTCAGCGAGGTGACGAGGTGACCGTCCACGTTGCTGATCGTCTGCACCGGCACGCGATAGATCTTCATCTGCGAGAGGAAAGTCACATAGTCCTTGCCGCTGTCCGCCTCGAAAATCTTGCCCAGGCGCCGGCCTTCGGCATCCGTCAGCGTCATGTTCTTCTTGATCACGACAGCTTGCGCGGGTGCGGCTTCCGTCTGGGCGGCCGCCGGAACGGAGATCGCGACGCTCGCGGCCGCACTCAAAAGCAAAGCAATAGTCTTGATGGTCATGCTGGAACTCCCTGTATCCGAAGTGAATTTCCTTCGCACATGCGCAGTCAGCCATCGCCAGTGCATGGTCAATGAATAAAATAGCATTTTGAAACTGTTCACGATTGCGATGGAGATGGGTATCGCCGCTTCAGATCGCGCCTGACTAGCTCTGCCGATAGGCAACGACATGCCGATCCATCGCGTCGCGGACGAAAACAGCGCCCGCCGCTAACACGGTTTCCCTAGAGGGTCTGGCGATTCAGGAAATCGATCACGGCTTCGTTGAACATGTCGTTGCGGTCGCCAGCGACCATGTGATCCGCGCCCGCAATGTTGACGACTTCCCCGTGGGGGACGAGTTCACGGAATTGCGCGACGCTCTCTTCGCTCACGACCGCGCTCAGCGCGCCGCGTACAAGCAGCGTCGGGACAGTCAAGGCGCGAGCGGCGTTCTCAAGCCTGATGCCGTTTTGCGTGAATTCCGAAGATGATATCTCCCGGCCAATAAAGCGGGGATCCCAATGCCAGTGATAGCGGCCGTCATCCTTCAGGCGCAGGTTTTTGAGCAGGCCGCTCGTGTCCTTGGGACGAGGCCGGTGCGGCATATAGGCGGATACCGAATCCGCTGCCTCCTCCAGCGATGCGAACCCTTCAGGCTGCGCCCGCATGAAGGCGCCGATGCGTTCGGCGCCCTCCATCTCTATCCTCGGTGCGACGTCCACAAGGACGAGCCCCGCAACGGGAGCCCGCTTTTCGCCTGCCGTGACGAGCGAGGCGAGACCGCCCAGCGATGCGCCGACCAGGAAGGCGGGCCGGCCCAGGGTGGAGACGATCGCCGCCAGATCGTCGACGAAAGCATCGAGCCTGTAATTGCCGTCCTCGGCCCAGCCGCTTTCGCCATGGCCGCGCAGGTCGATGGAGATCGCGCGGTAGCCGCCCGCCGCGAGATGCCTTGTGGCGGCGCCCCAGGAAAAACGGGTTTGGCCGCCGCCATGGAGAAGCACGACCGGAACACCATCTGCCGGACCGCCTGTATCAGCCGCGATGTCGACGCCAGCGCCTTTGAACATGGTGCTTTCGAGTGCGGCTGTCGTCATGATTTGGCATTCCCTTCCAGTTGCCCGACATGTGGTTACGGGGCATCCACGGTGGCAAGGGATACAGACCAAACATCGCATATGGGCTTTGAATCGCACGCAGAAAAAAGGCGGGCCGGAAGCATCCGACCCGCCTTTCAACCTGGTGGCGGAACCTAGAAGGTGATCTTGGCCTGCACGCCGTATGTCCGCGGTTCGGCGTAGAAGAGCGAGCTGAAGCCCGCCGAACGCGCCGTGTTGGAACCGCCGCTTGCATAAACCTTGTCGAACAGGTTGCGGGCATAGACGCCCAGCGACACCGGCGACCCGCCGATATCCTTGAGGTCGATGCGCGCATTCACAAGCGTATAGGCAGGCTGGCTCAATCCCTTGTCCGACTTGTAGGTGCCGAAATAGGTCCGCGACGCGCGATAGACGTCCGCGTTCAGCGCCAGCGATCCAAGATTGCCGATTTCAGTCTCGTAGGAAACATTGCCTCCCATCGTCCATTTGGGGGCGTAGGGGAACGCTGTGTCATCGGGATCGGCCGGGAATGCGCCGGTGCCGTTGAAGATCGCCGGAATGCCGCTGGAGGTGTAGACCGCGTCGGTGTAGGACAGGAAGGCCCCAAAGGTCAGGCCATGGAACGGACTGATCGTGCCTTCGAAGTCGAAGCCCTGGACCCTTGCGTTGCCGGCGTTGACGATGATGGTGCCCGCCGAAGGATCATTTGTCGAGTCGCCGTCGCCATCAAAGCCGTTGAGGCCGTTAATGCCGCGCTGCGATCCCTTGTATACGCCGCGATACACGTCGAAGTTCACCGTGCCCCGAACGTCGCCCGCGCGCCAGCTCGCCTTTGCGCCGAGTTCGACATCGGTCACCTTTTCGGGCGCATAGGTCTGGTATGGCGCAAGGCTGTTCGGCGCGCTTGCATTGAACAGCGGCGTGTTGACGCCGCCGGCGCGATAGCCCCTGCGCACCGTTGCATAGAGGAACAGGTTGGGCATCGCCTGATAGTTGACGCCGAAGTTCCAGGTCAGCGCCTTCGACTTGTCGTTGGTCTGCGTGCCCTGGATGTCCACCGGCGCGCCGTTGATGGTGTAGGTCGCGCCGTTGACGCATTCGCTCAGCGTCGCGATCGGCGTCGTCTGGGGAACGAAAGGATAAGTGGCCGAATAGCCCGCGCCGCAGGCTTCGGTTTCGTCCCATGTGTGGCGCAGGCCGGCGTCGACCTTCAATCCTTCCAGCAGATCGCTGAAATCATAGGTCGCCGCACCGAACAGCGCCTTGCTGGTCTGCGTGCGGTAGGCAATGATCATCGCTGGCCGCGACGGCGGCGAGAAGGTGGAGAGAGTCAGGCCCACCCGGCCATTGGGCTGGCTCTTGAGGTAGAAGGCGCCCACGATCGTATCCAGCTTGTCGTCGAGGAAGGAGCCCTGGAGCTGGAGTTCGTCGGTATATTGCTTGTACCGCTGCGCCTGATCGGGGATGATGAGCGACAGGCTCGTGCCGTCCGTGTCGTTGACGTTGACGTTGGACGCGCTGCGATAGCCGAAGATGTTTTTCAGCGTGATGCTGCCCAGATCGATCGTCGTGGTGTTGGAAATGCCGATCGCCCGCGTCTTGAGGGTGGTGATGACATCGCTCCATGTCTTGCGGACGCCGGCCGCCTGCTGGCGCTCGAATTGCAGATCGATGTCGCACGCGATCGACGTGTTGCAATCATAGAAGCCGTTGAGCGGGGCGAAGCGTTCCGGGATGTTGCCGGGATAGACCTGATTGATGATCGCGGCGTCCCCGGCGCGGTTCCATTTCACATAATCGTACACGAAGACGTTCTTGACGGTGTCGACCGGTTCGAGCAGCACGGAAACGCGAAAGGCGCTGTCATTGAGATCGTCGCGGCGCTGGCCGGTGTTGACCACATGCGTATAGCCGTCGCGCTTTATCCGCTGGCCGGCGATCCGCACCGCGAGCTTGTCCGCGACGATGGGAATGTTGACCGCGCCTTCGGCTTCGCGGCGATCGAGATTGCCATAGCCGGCCATCATATAGCCTTCGAACTGATAGGTCGGCTCGGCGGGGTAGACCAGCACGGCGCCGCTGGTCGAATTGCGGCCGAACAGTGTGCCTTGCGGTCCTTTGAGCACCTGCACCGATCCAAGGTCATAGGTCGGCAGAATGCTGGAGAAATAGGGGAGGGGAACGTCCGCGAAATAGGTGAGCACGGGCTGGGCCGCGTCGCCGATGTTCGAACGGCTCTGGCCGCGGATCACGATCTGCGGATTGGCGCTGCCGCCCGAGCGGCCGAACGTCAGGCCCGGCGTTGCCTGCGCAATCTGGTCGATGCTCGAGATCGACTTGTTGGCAAGCGTGTCCTGCGAGAAGGCGCTGACGGAAATGGGCACGCGCGAGAGACTTTCTTCGCGGCGACGCGCCGTAATCACGATCTCATTCGTGTTCTGGGCCTCAGCCGGGGGAGCACTCTGCTGCGCCTCTGGAGCAGTGTCCTGGGCAAATGCCGTGAATGCCGGGGCAATGATCGTGGCACAGCTGGCTAGAAAAAACTGCTTGAAATTCAAAATGATCTCCTCTCCAAACGAGTTGACATAGCACGGATATATTCGACGCGCCCTGAGTGCGGCGGGAACATACATTTTGTTCTTTCTTTATCTAGGCTCGCGCGACGAATGTCCGATTGAACATATCCGTGTTCAGTTATCGCATCCGTGCAGAAAAACGGCGCCTGGTTGCTCCGCCATCCCATTCGAGCGACATTGCGCACAGGAAGGATGCATCATGACGGCAGGAGCACGCCTGCGAGGCAGGCGAATCATTATTACGGGCGCTGCATCGGGTATCGGACGGGCGACCGCCCGGCTTTTCTCTCAGGAGGGGGCGGCGCTGGCCCTGGTCGATCTACAGAAAGACAGTCTGGAGGAGATTGCGGCACAGACGGGCGGCCAGGCGCTGACGGTCGACTTGTCGGATCATGAGGCGACGCGCGCAGTCGTGGCGCAGGCGGCGCAACTGCTTGGCGGATTGGACGGCGTGGTCAACTGCGCCGGCATCAGCGGTTCCTGTCCGCTTGCGGATCTCGATCAGGCGGCGTGGGACCGGATGATGGCCATCAACCTGACCGCGCCTTATGTGGTCTGTCGCGCGGCGCTGCCCTTTCTGCAGGAAGCCGCCGCCGCCACCATCGTCAATGTCGCATCCGGGCAGGCGCTGTTGCCTACGGCGCATGGGATTTCCGCCTATTCCGCGTCGAAGGCGGGCCTCGCCGCCTTCACCAAGGCGCTGGCGTTCGAGCTTGCGCCGCGCATCCGCGCCAATGTGATTGCGCCGGGGATTGTGCAGACGCCCATGGTGGAGTCCGTTCTGGGCGGTTATTCCAATCCCGACGAGGCGCCCTTTGTTGCCCAATATGCGCTGAAGCGCGTGGCCAGGCCCAGCGAACTGGCGGATGCCATCCTGTTTCTGACGAGCGGAGAATCATCCTTCGTTACCGGCGCGCTATTGGCCGTGGACGGCGGCCGGACCTTTCATTGAGGACGGGACGGGGCGCGCCGTCCCGTCCCGTTGTCCTCGGTCATATGGCTGCCGATCAGCGCGGCACGGCGGAACGGGGCCTTTGAAATCGGGGATTGGATCGCTTGCAAACCCGCGCTGAATATCGGTTGGGGTGGTGAACGGACATATCTATTCGTCATGCCAGCGAAAGCTGGCATCTCGCTTCCCAGGGCACGGCCAGGCCTAACGAGATCCCGGCTTTCGCCGGGATGACGATTTGGGAGAATGTCCGCAACCGGCCGCAACCGGCCATTGCAGGATTTGGTGTGCAAACTGCATAATCGCCTTTGACCCCGATATCCCTTCAACCAGCGATGCCGTGATGGAAATCCTCCGCCTTCACGCCGAAAATCTGCTCGGCGCGCGCGCGCAGGTCGGGGATATAATCGGTCGGGAAACGGCCAGGTGCTGCCCGATAGTTTTTGAGGACGGCGCGGCCGGCGAACATCTGATGGATTTCCGTGGGACCGTCGGCCATGCCCATCGCGAGCAGCGAGGACCACATGCGGGCCAGCGGGGTCTGATTGGAAACGCCCAGCGATCCCAGCATATGCATTGCCTTGAAGATCACATTATGGCTGATCTGCGCGCAGGCGACCTTGCAGGCCGCGATCCACGGCAATGCTTCCTTTTCCATGTGATTATCGAACATCCACGCGGTTCGCATGACCAGCAGCTTGAACTGCTCGACCTCGATCCAGCACTGGCCGATATCGACCTGCACGAGTTGCTTGCGGGCCAGCGTTTCGCCTTGGGTGATGCGGGAATGCGCACGCTCGCCCATCATGTCGATCGCCTTGCGGCACATGCCGATCACACGCATCGCATGATGGATGCGTCCGCCGCCCAGACGGGCTTGCGCAACCTTGAAGCCGCCGCCCCGCTCGCCGAGCAGATTTTCCCGGGGCACGCGCACATTGTCGTAGCGCACATGGGAATGCGAACCGATGGGATAGGGTTCGCCAGCCATGCCGGGCTGGCTGACGAAGCTGATGCCCGGCGTGTCGTGCGGCACGATGATGGCGGAGAGACGTTCATAGCGCGGCGCGTCCGGCTCGGTGACGACCATGGCGATGAAGAATTCCGCCTGGGCGGCATTGGACGAGAACCATTTCTCGCCGTTAATGACCCACTCGTCGCCTTCCAGCACGGCGCTGCACCTGAACTGCGTCGGGTCGGAACCGCCCTCCACCTCGGTCATCGAGAAGCAGGAGACGATTTCATTGGCAAGCAAGGGTTCAAGGAAGCGCTTCTTGTGCTCCTCCGTGCCGAAGCGGGCCAGAATCTCGCTGTTGCCGCTGTCAGGCGCCTGGCAGCCGAAGATCGTGGGACCCCAATTCGTGCGGCCGAGGATTTCGTTGAGGTGACAGAGCTCGACCTGGCCGAAGCCGGGGCCGCCCAATTCCGGGGGCAGGTGCAGTCCCCAGAGACCCTGTGCGCGGACCTCCGCCTGGAGCGGACGGACGACCGCCATCGCTTTCTTGTCCCGCGGATTCCACGGCGCGACATGCTCGTCGATCAACGCGTCGAGCGGATCGATCTTTTCGCGCACGAATGTGCGCACCCATTCGAGCTTTTCCTCGAACGCGGGATCGAGACGGAAATCTATCATGGATCAGGTCCTCATCTTGATTGGCTGGCCGTCATGTTCACGGCCCATTTCGGCGGCGGATCGCAGCAGTTCGAGGACCAGCGCGCCCATCTCCTCACCCTTGTCGCGCGGCAGGCGGCCATTGAGGCCGCGCGCATAATGGCGCTCCAGCAGCATCGCCAGCTTGAACTGGGCAAGGATCATATAATAGGTCAGGTGCGCAACCGGCCGCCCGCTGACAGCGGCATAGTGATCGACCAGTTCCTCGCGCTTGGGATAGGCGGGGTCCTGAAACAATTTCGGCGGTTCGACGGCGCTTCTTTCGGAAGGCACGCTGTACATCAGCCAGCCAAGATCGATCAGCGGATCGCCGATCGTCGAAAGCTCCCAGTCGATCATCGCGGCGAGCCGGACGGGGAGGTCCGGCGCCATCAATGCATTGGGCCAGCCATAATCGCCATGGATGATGCCCGCGCGCGGCATGGCCGGGGTGTTCGCGCGCAACCAGCTCACCACTTCGTCCTTATGGGGGAGCGGCCGATAGCCATAGCCCTCGGACTCGGCATAGCTCGCATGCTGGTGCAGCCAGCGGTCGACCTGCCGTTCCAGAAAGCCGTCGGGTTTGCCGAAGCCCTCAAGACCGACAGCCTTGTAATCGACAGTGGAAAGCCTGGCGATGCCGCCGATCAGGGCAAAGGGCATCTGACGCCGTATTTCAGCCGGTTTGAATGCATCAGGCAGCGTCTTTTCGCCCAGCGCCAGCCAGCCGACGATATTTTCCATCAGATAGAAAGGGGCGCCGATGACGTCCTGCGTTTCGCACGCGGCATAGAAGCGCGGTGCGGGGACGCCCGTGCCATTCAGTGCGCTCAAAACGCGAGCCTCGCGGGAGAGGACCTTGGCGCTGTCGGGGCGGGGGGTCAGCGGCGGCCGGCGCAGCACGACGGGTATGCCGCCCCGTTCAATCCTCATAACGATATTCGTCGCGCCCCCGGTCAGGATCGTTGCCTGAATGGGGCCGTTGCCCGCTTCTGGAACATGCTGGTCCATCCATGGCGCAAGCCGCTCGGGGTTGCACATCTGGGCCGCATCCGGTTCAAGCATATTAACGCTCCCTTTGCTGACTGGACGATTGTCTAATTTAATGTCATATGTCCATAATCAATCCACAACCCGCTTGAGGTGATCACATATGCGCTACCATGGACAGTGGGCTGTTACATTTGAGAGGCTGGCTCGGCGATGACGGTCGTTCGCCCTTCCTTGCGCCAGGAACAGAAATACCTCACCCGCCGGCGCATCGCGGAGGCGGCGCGGACGTGTTTCTACGAAACCGGTATCGCAGAGACATCCATCGAGCAAATTGCGCGCGTGGCGGGCGTGGGGCGGGCTACGCTCTATCTGCATTTTCCCAATAAGGATGCCATCCTGCTGGAATTGCTATCGTCCAATTTGCGCGGTGTTCGGGGCATCTATCAGGAACTGGGCGAAATGGATGCGCCTGACGCCGCCGCGCTGCGGCGCTGGCTTGCCCGCTACGTCGGGACATTGCGTGAGCATCGCCTTGCGATGCGGCTGTTCCATGTGGGCCTGGCAAATGATCCGCAGGCCAGGGGCCTTGTCGACGATCATCGCGATGCGATCGTCGACATGCTGGCGGCGCGCTTTCCCCATCTGGGCCTTGGGCCGGACCGCGATCCCCGGGCTCATGCGCACATCGTCCTGCTGCTTGCGCGAATCGATCATCTGGCGAGCGCCGCAGTGGAGGAGGAGCCGCGCATCGATCTGAATGCAGGACTGGATATCGTTGCGGAAGAAATGGCGCTGCTGCTTGCCCGGCAGTAAAGGGGACCGGCGCTCGCCCATGAGCGCCGGCGTCAGGGCGCTATGTGCCTTCCCGGTCCGCCAAAGGAAGATGTCCATGCCAGCAGATAGGCGATGCGTTGGACATTCGCGGAGATGAGCCTGTGTCCGCCGATCGGGCGGAAATGCTGGGCGGCGCGTCCATGTCAGCAGGGAGATGATGATTGGGCGCTGGCATTGGTGCCGATCCGCCCAGGCTGTAGGCTGCCGGATAAGTGGCGCACGATGCCTCAAAAGGAGATGGAATGCGGATAGGGTTTATCGGACTGGGGGACCAGGGCGGTCCTATGGCGCGCATGATCAAGGCGGGCGGTTTCGACCTGTCGATCTGGGCGCGTCGTGAAGAGGTGCGTGACGAATATGCGCGGGCGGGCGCGACGATAGCCGATACGCCCGCCGGTCTTGCCGCGCGCAGCGACATGTTGTGCCTGTGCGTGACCGGTGACGATGATGTGCGCGACCTGCTGGTCGAACAGGGAGCGCTGGCGGCGATGGGCCGGCGGTCCATTGTCGCGATCCATTCAACCATCCGTCCTTCCACCTGCATCGCGTTGCAGAAATATGCGGCCGAGCGCAACGTGATCCTGCTTGACCTGCCGGTGTCCGGTTCCGGTCATGCTGCGCTCGCCAAAACGCTGCTGGTGATGTGCGGCGGGGACAACCGCGCGATCGCCCGGATCGTTCCGGTTCTCGAATGCTATGCCGGCACGATCCTGCGCATGGGTGGCGCCGGCGCGGCGATGAGCGCGAAGCTGATCAACAATCTGATGGCGGTCGTGAACATCGGCCAGGCTTATCAGGCATTGCTGCTGGGCCGTGCGGCGGGTATAGATCCCGCAGCGCTGCGGCAGGCCGTTCTTGCCGGCACCGGGCGGACGTTCGCGATGGATCTGATCCAGCGGTTGCAGGTTCCCGATCGGGCCGCGCATGTGCTTGGCATCTTGCGCAAGGACGTCGCCCTGGCGCTGGAGGCGCTACCACGGCCGCAGGTGAACTGCTGGGTGCCGCTGGCCCATGCGGGCCTGGAGGCGCTGGAGGTTCTCGTCACGGGCGGGGAAATGCTGCTGCCCTCGAATAAGGAAGGAATGCTTCATGGCGAATTCGTCGTCTATGGCAACGCTTGATCCCGCCCGCGCCCGCGCCCGTTTCTATGCGCCCGAGGTCGCCTTCGACCGGCCTGTGCTGAAGGTGCCCGCCGCCGTGTTCTGGGCGGAACGGCAAAGGGCCTTCGCGCCGGACGCCCCAACCGGATTCGTGCCGCTCGACCAATCGGCCGCGCTAGGCAGTCCATGGCCGGCGACCACGCCAACGCTGCTCGCGCGCTACATCGTCGTCCATGCGGGTGATCATTTCGCGCATCGGCTCGCATCGTCCGGCGAAGTTTATTATGTGATCCGCGGAAGCGGCGATACGCGTTGCAAGGATGAAGGATTCACCTGGGCCGCGGGCGACGCATTCTGCCTGCCGGGCGGTGAACGGGTCGAGCACAGGGCGCGGGATGCGGCCATCCTGATGCAGGTGACGAACGAGCCGGAGCTTTCCTATCTGCGCGCCGAGCCGGACATGGGGCTTGCGGCGGCGATCCAGCCCACGCTGTTTCCGGCCGAGGAGATCGGCACTTATCTGCGCAATGTCCACGGCCGCAACGGTGAGCAGCTTGCGGCCGGCAAGTCGGTGGTCCTGCTTTCGGGCATGATGGAGGAACGCCGGCTCACGACGCCGACCATCCTTGCCGCCATCAACACGCTGGAAGCGGGCGCCGATCAGCGGCCCCACAAACACAGTTCCGTGGCGCTCACCCTGTCGATCATGGGGGAGGGCGTCTATTCGCAGGTGGATGGGCAGAAGGTCGACTGGCTGCCCGACACCATGTTCGTCACCCCGCCGGGAGCCGTCCATTCGCATCATAATCGCGGCGCGGACATGATGCGCAGCTTCGTCGCGCAGGATACGGGACTCCACACCCAGCTGCGCACCACCAATTTCTCCTGGACGGACTGACGCCATGCCCGTGATCGCGCCTCTCCCGCTGGATGACGTCGACGCTGAAAGCCGCGCCCGTATCGACGCCGGGCTGGCTACCGGCATGTACAGCCAAACCCTGCCGCTGCAGATCGTGGCGCGTGCGCCCGCGGCGCTCCGCGCGCTGGATGAGGGATATAAGGCAATGTTTCGCCGGTCCCTGCTGGATGATCGCCTGCGTGAATTGCTGCGTTTGCGCAGCGCGCAGATCAATTCCTGCGGCCCCTGCTCGCAATCGCGCAAGGAAGAGAGCGTGTCCGAGGAGGATGTGGCCTGTCTTTTCGATACCGATTCGGGCGGCCTGTCGCGCCGCGAGCGTCTGGCGCTGCGCTATATGTCCCTGATGTCGACGGATCATTATGCGATCACGCCCGACGTCTATCGCGAACTTGGCGAGGAATTTTCCGCCGCCGAAATCGTAGAGCTTGGCTGGACTTGCGCGCAGACCATCGGCGGGCATCGGTTCCTGCACAGCCTTGACATGCTGGGGACCGCGCCGCCCGTCGTCGCCTGATGGGAAGGCGGCATTGAAGATTGGGCTGCCCTCCCCGACCGTCAGACCGTTGCGGCGGGTGAAGCAAGCGGCCTGGTTTCATCATCCATGTGTTGCGTCGACAGTGAAATGCGGAATTGCGCCAATTGATGAATAATGGCCGCTATAGGCCACGGCCGTATCTGCGCCGCGCATAAGTGCGGGGCAAACACTCAACCGCCGCAACGGCTTTTCCAAAAGGGGGAGAGGACTTTGAAACTTCAGTATATTCAAGCAGCCATGCTCGTGGCGATAGGCGCCCAGCCGGCATATGCGCAGGAAACGGCGCCGCAGGATGCCGAGGCGGCCCAGCAACAGAATTTCGATATCGTCGTGACCGCCCGCCGGCGCGAGGAGCGGCTGCAGGACGTGCCGGTCGCCGTGACCGCCGTGACCGGGGAAGCGCTCCGTTCGGCAAACATCACGCAGGTCCAGGACATCCAGCAGAAAGTGCCTGGACTCACCATCCAGTCTTCGGCTTTCGGCTCCAACGTGCTGCAAGTCGCGATCCGCGGCCAGCGTCAGTTCGATCCCTATATCACCAAGGATCCGGCTGTGGCCGTCTATTTCGCGGATGTGGTGCAGAATCGGCCGCAAGGCTTGAATTCCGGCATGTTCGATCTGGATTCCGTGCAGGTGCTGAAAGGGCCTCAGGGTACGCTCTTTGGCCGCAACACGACCGGCGGCGCGATGATCATCACGCCGGCCGCGCCTACCGACAGGTTTGAAGGTTATGTGACGGGCGGCCTGGGCAATTATGATTCCTGGCGACTCGAGGGCGCGGTCAATTTCCCGCTGGCGGACTGGATTCAGGTGCGTGCGGCCGGCGCGCTCCAGCGGCGCGACGGCTTCACCAAGAACATTACAACGGGCCAGCGCCTTGACGACGAGCACAAGGACAACTGGCGCCTCTCGGTCAAGCTGACCCCCTTCGACGGTTTCGAGAACCGGACCGTCATCAACGGCTTCAAGGCGGATGAAAACGGTATCGGCTACAAGCTGCTCGGCAGCCTGCCGGGCATCGGTTTCGGGTCGTCGCCTACGGTGATCGACGAACTGGCGCGTCTTGCCGCCCTGCCATTCCACACGACGACCAGCGACCTCGTTCTGGAGACGAAGATCAAGACCTTCTCGCTCTCCAACGTGAGCGAATGGGACGTGGCGGACGGCGTCACGCTGAAGAACATCTTCGGCTATCGCTATGTCGATTCCCACATTCCGTTCGATCTCGACGGGTCGAGCATGACATTCACGGATGCCAACGACAAAATCGTGCCCTTCTTCCCTTCGCGCGAAGACATGCGCGTGCGGCAGTACAGCAATGAACTGCAACTGCTCGGCACGGTCCTGGACGGCAGCCTCGATTATATTTTCGGCGGCTTCTATTTCCTGGAGAAAGGCCGGGATCGCCAGGCGAGCGGCGGTCATGGCGGCGTTTCGGCAGGGGGCGTCTATCTGGGCGATCGCGTGACCTATTCCGATCCTGTCCGCAATGAAGCCTATTCGGCTTTCGCGCAGTTCACCTATCGGCTGCCCTTCCTGGAAGGCGTGTCGTTGACTGCCGGCGGCCGCCAGAACCATGACAAGCGCGAACTGACCTCGCGCAATCTGATCTCCGATGGAACCTGCCGTCTCGTCGATGACGCGGGGCAGCCGCTCAACCCGTGCCAGGCATATCATGCCAAGAGCTACAACCGCTTTACCTACACGCTGAGCGCCGACTGGAAAGTGGTGCCCGGTGTGCTGGCTTATATCGCGCATCGGAAAGGGTATCGCACCGGCGGCTTCAACATATCGGCAACGACGCCCGCTCAGTTTACGCCTTTCAATCCCGAGAGCGTGAAGGATGTCGAACTGGGCGTGAAGACGGATTTCCACATGAGTGGCGGCCGCGGCCGGTTCAACCTCGCCTTCTATTCGCAGAACTACAAAAACATTCAGCGGAACCAGGGCAGCCTCATCAACGGCGTCTTCACCCAGACGATCGTCAATGCCGCCTCCGCCCGGATCAAGGGCTTTGAAGCGGAACTGGCGTTGCAGCCCGTCGATTTCATCGATTTCGGCGTGAACGTCGCGCATGTCCACGCGCGGTATTCGTCGTGGATGAGCAATGGGGTCGACATCGCCGCTTCGCAATTCGCGGGCACGCCGGCGTGGACCATCGGTTCCAATCTGGGCGTCAACATCCCGTTGGGCGATATCGGGGAACTGGGCCTGCGGGGCGACATCTATCACCAGACCAAGACGAACAATTCGGACAATAACTTCCTCTCGGCCTGGAACCGCATTTCGCCCACGTCGATCATGCCCGCATACACGCTGGTCAATGGCCGCATCGACCTGCGCAATATTGCCGGCTCGCGCATCACGGCCAGCCTGTGGGCGAAGAACCTGTTCGACGTCGATTATCTGGCGGGCGGCACGGAACTCGCCAATACCGGCCTCGGCTACACGGCGGGCTTCCTGGGCGCGCCCCGGACCTATGGCGCGGAACTGAACTTCCGCTTCTGATCCCCGGATCACCCGCGGCGCCATTCCGGCGTCGCGGGTGAATTTGGCTCGTCGGTGGCGGCGGTCGCCCGATCCACGGGACGCCGACAGCCGACGGGGCAACCGGATAGGCCGGATCAGGGCCTTATCAGCGCATCATCAGCGTGCCGCCATCCACCGGGATGATCTGGCCGGTAATGAAATGCGCGCCTTCCGATGCGAAGAACGCCACGACCGGCACGAAATCCCTGGCGATGTCGCCCAGCTTGCCGCCCAATGGGATGGCGGCTTTCAAGGCGGCATCATGGGCTTCCAGTTCCTCCGGCGTCATGGACGCGCGGGTCTTGTCGTACATCGGCGTCCAGATCGCCGGTGCGATCCCGTTGACCCGGATGTTGTGGCATCCCCATTCGACCGCGATCGAGCGGGTCCATGCGACCACGGCGCCCTTGGCAGCGGCATAGGCGGCCTTGTTGGGATAGCCCTTCACCCCTGCCGCGGACGCGAAATTGAGGATCGCGCCGCCGCGGTCCTTCAAATGCGGGAAGACCGCCTGATTGGTCAGGAAGGTGCCCGTTGCGTTGACCGCCATGGCCTGATGCCATTGCTCAAGCGAGATGTCCTCCGCCTTGGCGCCCGGTGCGATGCCGGCGGCGTGGATGAGCACGTCCAGCCCGCCGAGCCGAGCGACGGCCTGATCGACGGCGTTCGTCACGGACGCCTTGTCCGTCACATCGACCTTGATGAACGCCGCGCCTGATTCCTTCGCGATCCGCTCACCGCCGTCTTCATTCAGATCCAGCGATATGATTGAGGCGCCGCGCCGGGGAAGCGCCCGGACCAATCCTTCGCCCATGCCGCTTGCGCCGCCCGTCACGATGATGCGGCGTCCCTGCAATTCCCGGTCGCTCATTCTGCTCTCCTTGTTCGCTTGATATCAGCGCCAGATGCGGGACGTTTTCCGCGAAAAGCGCGACCATTTATGGAGTCCGTCCATTCGTCGATACCGATGGGGACGCATGCTAAAGCCGGATCAGCCGTTTGCCGATGCCTTCGCCGCCGAGCATGGCAAGAAAGGTGTCGGCCGCATTGTCCAGACCGTCGATGATCGTTTCCTCGAACAGCAATCGCCCCGACAGGATGCCGTCGCGCAATTCCTCCAGGGCCGGTGCGAACAGGTCGGGATAATTGGCGGTGATGAAGGCGCGCAGGGACAGTTCGCTGTAGAGCAGATATTTGAAATTGCGCAGCAGCATCGGGTCTTCCGTCAGATAATGCTGGGCGAGGCCGCAAAGCATGATCCGCCCGCGCGGCCGCATGAGGGGGAGCGCGGCGTCCAGGCTGGAAGCGCCGACATTCTCGAACAGCACGTCGACGCCCTCGCCCGCGGCCGCCTTCAACCTGTCTTCCAGATCGGCCGCGCCATGGTCGATGCAGGCGTCATACCCCAGAAGGTCGGTCGCGTGGCGGCATTTGGCTTCGCCGCCGGCGGTGCCGATGACATGGCACCCCCGCGCCTTGGCAAGCTGTGCCGCGACGCTGCCGACGGGGCCGGAGGCCGCCGAGATCAAAATCGTTTCGCCCGCTTTCAGGCCGGACAGGTGGAGGCCCACCCAGGCGGTGATGCCTGACCGGCCCAATGCGCCCAGGACGAGGCTGGGCGGATCGATATCGGGCGCAATAAGCTGAACCGCTTGTCCCGGCATCGCGTTGACCGGCTGCCAGCGGCCGATGCCAATCACGCGATCGCCGACCGACAGGCCGGGAAAGCGGGATTCGATCACCGCGCCGACGATCCGGCCATGGATCGTCCCATCCGCCCAGCCGGGATGCTCGCCCTTCCAACTCTTCATTGCGCGGGAAAGATAGGGGTCGAGCGAGATATATTGCGTCTCGACGAGGATCTCGCCATCTCCGGCTTCGGGCGGCGGCATGTCGCGCAGCATGAAATCGTCGATGGTGAGGTTGGCCGTTGGCCGGCGCATGGCCCAGCTTTTCATAAGGCTTCCTTGGTCTGGGTGAAACCGGGTTCAGTCACGATAGGACGGATCGATACGATCGAGCTGGCGGAGCAGGGCTTCCCATTCAAGGCCGCCGCTCACCGAAACATCCGCGCTCCCGGTCGCCGGATTGAAAAGAGCCGCCGTCCGTTCCTGACTCGAGCGGCTGGGGAAGATCGGCGGACCGCCGGCAAGGGCGGCGACCTGTATCTGGCAGGCCGTTTCCAGCCGCTGCATCAGCAGGAAGGCTTCGGCAACCGTCCGTCCCACGGTCAACAGGCCATGATTGCGCAGGATGAGCACATCGTTGCGGCCGAGCGCGGCGATCAGGCGGCTGCGTTCGCCATCGTCGATCGCCGGCCCTTCGAAATCATGATAGCCGACCCGGCCCATGAAGCGCAGCGCCGTCTGGCTGATCGGCAGCAGGCCGTCCGTCATGCAGGACACCGCGACTCCGGCGCGGGTATGGGTATGGATGACGCATTGCACATCCTCCCGCGCCGCGTGGACCGCGCTGTGGATCACATAGCCCGCGCGATTGACGCCGTAGCTGGTCGAACCGGGCGCGAGGACGTTGCCCTCAATGTCGATCTTGATGAGCGCGCTTGCCGTGATCTCCTCATAGAGCATTCCAAAAGGGTTGATCAGCAGTTCATGATCGCTGCCCGGAATACGCGCGGTGATATGATTGTAGATAAGGTCCGTCATCCCGTACCGCGCGACGAGTCGATAGCAGGCGGCAAGGTCGTTGCGGGTCTTGCGTTCGGTCGCATCGATGGCGGAGAGGACGGCTGGACTGCTCATGCGCCGATGGTGCGCCCGCCAGCTCGCCAGTCAAGTCTCCTGCTGCCATCAAGCACATTGAGGATGTGATGATTATGCAGGAGGCTTTCCTCCGCACGACGGGTGCGGCAAGCGAGGCGCAGCGAACAAGGAGACGGACGTGACACGGATATTCGGCGGACCCACCCGCTATGTGCAGGGGCCAGGGGCGATCGACGATCTTGGAGAACTGACCGCGGGGTTCGCCGGCCGGCCATTGCTGATTGTCGATGCGGATGTCCTGCCTTTCATCCAGGCGAGCCTCGACGCCTCTTTCGCGGATCGCCCGCATGCCGTCCTGTCATTCCGCGGCGAAGTGACGCAGGCCGCGATCGACTCGCTGGCGGCGAACGGCACCGCCTTGAACGCCGATCTTGTCATCGGCATCGGCGGCGGCAAGGGGCTGGACGCGGCGAAGGGCGTGGCGTTCCAGCTCGGCCTGCCTTTTGTGGCCGTGCCCTCGATCGCATCGAACGATTCTCCGACAGGCCGTTCCCTGGCGATCTACAATGACGAGCATATCTTGGTAGCGGTTGAAAACATCCCCGACAGTCCCTTGCTGGTGGTCGCCGATACGGCATTGATCGCCAATGCGCCGGCCCGTTTCCTGCGCACCGGCATGGGCGACGCGCTGGGCAAGAAGTTCGAGGCGGAGCGCGCCTTTGCCGATGGCGCCGCCAATTTCTTCGGCACGCGCCCGCTGCGCACGGCGCTGGTGATTGCCGACGCCTGCTACGCGACGCTGCGCGAACATGGCGTGGCCGCGATGAAGGCCGCCGAAGCGCATACGCCCGATGAGGCGTTCGAAGCCGTGGTCGAGGCCAATGTGCTGATGGCCGGGCTTGCCTGGGAAAGCGGCGGCCTGTCCTATGCGCACGCCGTCGTCCGGGGATTGGTCAAGGCGAGGGGGGCCGCCTCTGCGCCCCATGGCGACCATGTCGCTTATGGCACGCTGGTCCAGCTCGCGATCGAGGGGCGCGATGATGCCTTCATCATCGACCTGATGGGCTGGTGCCGCAGCGTGGGCCTGCCGGCCTCGCTGGTGGAATTAGGCATGGAATCGCCTACGGAGGCGGATGTCGCCGAAATCGCGCGGCTGACGGCGATTGGCCCCAAGGGCGGCCGCATCATTGTAGCAGCGCCGCCGGAGGCAATCGCGGCGGCCATTCTTCGTGTGGAAAGGTTGGCAGCATGAGCAAGGTGGCTTTGGTGACGGGCGCGGCGGGCGGTATCGGGCGCGCCACGGCCATACGCTTCGCGCAGGCGGGCGCCAATGTCATGGTGTCGGACGTCAACATGGAAGGGTTGGAAGAAACGGTCTCCATCATCGCCGGGCAAGGCGGCGCCGCCCGCCTTCATCGCGCCGATGTGAGCCAGGAGGCGGATGTGAGCGCGCTGGTCGAGGCGACGGTGGCGGCGTTTGGCGGACTTGACTGGGCATTCAACAATGCGGGCATCATCGGTCCGCTCACCGGCCTTGCGGACACATCGATCGAAGATTTCGACCGGGTGATTGCCGTGAACCTGCGCAGCATATTCCTGTGCATGAAGGCCGAACTGGCGGTCATGGGGCCAAAGGGCAGCGGATCGATCGTCAATACGGCGTCCGAAACGGTGCTCAAGGGCAATGCCGGACCTGCGGCCTATACCGCGTCGAAGCGCGGCGTTCAGGGGCTGACCGAGCATTGCGCGCTGGAATGGGCGGCATCGGGCATCCGCATCAATTCCGTGGCCCCCGGCGCGATCGTCACGCCCATGACCCTGGCGATGCGCGCGCAGAAGGAGCGGCCCAGCCCCCAGCCCAACGGGCGGCGGGGTGAAGCGCATGAGATCGCGGAAGCGGTCTACTGGCTCTGTTCGGACGCGTCGTCGAACGTGATTGGTCATATGCTGGTGGCGGATGGCGGCTGGGCGATCAGCTGATCCCATCATCACATCGCGGGCTTATGTAAAGGCGGTTATGCAGTTTGCAGACCTCCGCACGCAATGGCGGTTACGGGTGGATTTCCGCCGCCTTTCGCTGGGATGATGGACATTGAATGGCGGAATGGCCGATAACAATCCTTGCATGAGCGCGGGTTTGCAAACGGAATAATCTCCTTTGCGAAGTGGTGGATCAAGACGCTATAGTCGTCGGCGATGTGTCGGGAATGGAGAATGGGAATGACCACGATTACCCAGGCCGGCAATGGCTTCGCGCTGCTGGGCGCCTGCGCCGAATATTATCGGGTCAATGGCTTCGGTGCTGAATAAATCGGGCCATTCCCCGGCCAGGCCCGTGGGGGCGGTGGAACGGTCCTCGCTGTTCTCCCCCTTCACGCTGCGGGGAGTTACGTTCCGCAACCGGATCGGCGTGTCGCCGATGTGCCAATATTCGGCTGTCGACGGCATGGCCGGCCCATGGCATCTGACCCATCTCGCCAGCCGCGCGGTCGGCGGCGCCGGCCTGGTTGTCACGGAAGCCGCGGCTGTTGTGTCGCAGGGGCGGATCAGCCCGGCGGATCTTGGCCTCTGGTCCGATGCCCACAGGGACGCGCTGAGGCCCGTCGCGGCCGCCATCACCGATGCCGGGGCGGTGCCCGGCATCCAGCTCGCCCACGCCGGGCGCAAGGGCAGTACGCAGATACCCTGGATCGGCAGGGACGCCGTAGCCGAAGGCGGCTGGGCCGTTCCGGCGCCAAGCGCCCTGCCGTTCAACCGACGGTCCGCGCTGACATATACGATGGGCGCCGAAGAAATAGCGCGCACGATCATTGCCTTCGCCGAAGCCGCAAGACGGGCGGTGGATGCGGGATTCCGGTTCATCGAGTGCCATTTCGCGCATGGTTATCTCGTTCATCAATTCCTCTCGCCGCTGACCAACCTGCGCGACGATGCCTTTGGCGGCGGCCTTGAGGGGCGGAGCCGGCTGGCATTGGAGATCGTCCGCGCCGTCCGGGCCGCCATCCCCGCGGAGATACCCCTCAGCGTCCGCCTGTCCTGCGTCGATTGGGTGGAAGGGGGATGGACGCTGGACGACAGCATCACCCTGGCGCGGCATCTGGGCGAAGAAGGCGTCGATATCGTCGATTGTTCCAGCGGCGCGCTGGTGCCGGGCGCGGCTCCGCCCGATGGCCCGGCCGTGCAACGCGATTTCGCGCGGGCGATCCGCGAGCGTGCCGGTCTTCCGACCGCCGCCGTGGGGGGCATCACCGGGGCGCGGGAAGCCGATGCGCTGATCGAGAGCGGAGGCGCGGACATGGTGCTCATCGCGCGGGCCATGCTGCGGGACCCCTATTGGGCGCTGCACGCAGCGGAGGCGCTTGGCGTTGAGGCGGCGTGGCCGCTTCCTTATAAAAGGGCGGTGACGTGAGTGAACATTCCCTGTCGGAACGGCTGGACCGGCTGGAATCGATCGAGGGCATCCGGCAATTGGCCTATGGCTATGCGCTGGCTGTCGATGCGCGTGATATCGATGCGGTCGTGGCGCTTTATGTCGATGATATCCGGGTGGGCGGCGGCCGCCAGGGCAGGGCGGCGTTGCGAGCGGTGTTCGATGCTTCTCTGCGCCAGTTCACGGCCAGCGCCCATCATGTAACCAACCATCTGATGGAATTTCTGGGACCCGACGATGCGATCGGGCTGGTGAGCTGCCGGATCGAACATGAGGTTGACGGAAGCTGGGTGACGGCCAGCCTTCTCTACCATGATCGCTATGTCCGGCGCGGCGGCATCTGGCTGATCCGCGGGCGAGTGCAGACGCGGCTTTACGCGACGGCGCATGATGATCCGCCCGTCGGCCCGAAGAAAGTCCGCTGGCCTGGCGCCCAACCGATGGAGAGCGGCTTTCACGATGCGTTGCCCGCCTGGGCCGAATTCTGGAACGATCGCGAAATGCCTCCTCGCGAGATGGAGGGAACGCAAAAGCTGGTCACGCGATTGCGTCGTGGCACGGGCTTGCCGCCGCCCCCGGCGTATATCTTCACCGCCAAAAATTAAGGGACGCGTCCTGCTGTCGGTGGATGGGATAAAGCTGCGGCCGTGCGCCTGTCTTCATGAGAACACATGGCTTGTGCATCATTGCAGGCGAAAATATCGAGCAGGTGAGCAATGGGAGACTGTTCTTGACGGGCGCAAGCAGACAGGTCTGCTTGCTGCCAGCCGCGCGGCTTTAGTGTCGCGGAGATAGAATTGGGCGTGGCTGGCCAATAGAGGCCAAAAGCAAGGAGAGATGCAGATGAGCGGTCATATCCTGGTGCAGCAGCATAATGTCGCGTCGGGACGGGAGCATGAAGCCTTTCGCTGGTTTCAGCAGGATCTCGCCCCGAGGCTCTTCGCGCAAGGTGTGGGCAGCGCCCGCCGGTACAAGCTGCTCGATCTTCAGCTTCAGCCTGAAAATCCCCAGCCGCACGCCTATTTGTCGGTGTTCGATTTCGATCCCCGGACGTCCCCCGGCGCGCTCGATGCGTTGTCGCATCTCGCCCGGGAAGAACCGCTTGCCGCCGGGTTGCTGACGGATGACGCGGCGCACGTCTATGAGATGACGCGCGATTGGGTGCCAAGCCCCAATCCGGCGGACATGCTGGCGCCCGAATATCTGTTGCTCGTCATGGCCAATTTCGTCGTCGAAATGGAGGACGAATATCACGACTGGTATGACAATGTGCATGGACCCGAAGTGCTCGACACCCCCGGCTTCACGGGCCTTCGCCGTGGACGCCGCGCTGAAAGGCAGACGGCCCCCGTCAATGATTATCCTTCCAATGCCGTGGTTCTCTCCACCACGCGAACCAACGACATCATTGGTTCGCTGGATGAGTTCCGGGCACGTGCGAATGGCGAAAGCAAAACAGGCATCCACTGGAATTTCCGGTCGCCTTCCGCCTCGCTGGCCCGCACCACCCATATCTTCGCGCCGCTCACGCCGCGGCTGACGGCCTGAACAGGCGATCAGGTAGGAGAAAGCCGATGGACACCCTGTCGCGGATCGAGGCGGAGCGCGCCTGCGAACGCCTGGTCATGCGCTATGCGCTGGCGGTTAACGAGTGGGATCTCGACGCATTTGTTTCGCTGTTCACCCCCGACGCCATTTGGCAACGCCCCAATGTTCCGGCGTTGCGCGGGCATGAGGAAATCAGGAGCTTCATGTCGGGACAGCCTTCCGGGCGCACATTGAGGCATGTCAACGGCCTGTGCATGGTCACTGTGAATGACGACGGTGAAACGGCGGGCGCGATTTCCCAAACCACGGTCTACGACACGGCAGGTCACATGGCCGTGCCCGCTCCCTTCAGCGGGCCCGACATGGTCGTGGAATATCGCGACAGGCTGGTGAGGATCGAGGGCGACTGGTTTTTTGCACAGCGGGATACGACCGTGATCTTTTCCATTCGCGCATAGCCGCTGTGCATCGATTCATTCACTCATCACGAACGCGTTAAAGCAGCCTTTCGGCTTCAGAATGAGGCGGAGGGGCTTGCTTCGGTTTAAGATTGCTCTCTTTGTGTTAGTCATACTTACGTCAACCGTCGTTTCAGGACGGCGTAAAGACCGACAAAGGAGGGATGATGAACGAAGTGACAGGCATTTCCGGCCATAATCAGCCGGACTCAGAAACGCTTGTCGAGATTTTCTCGAAAGCGATGCTGATCAAACTATGCGATGATCGTATCCGCGCCGTGCTGCGGTCGGGCAAGATCGTCTCGCCGCATTATTCGCCTCGTGGTCAGGAAGTCGTGTCGGCGGCGATGGCGACGGCGTTGCGGCAGGGCGACTATCTCGTCACCATTTACCGCGGTTTGCATGACCATCTGGCCAAGGGCGTGCCGCTTCGCCAGCTCTGGGCGGAATATGCCGGGCGCGTGACTGGAAGCTGCAAGGGCAAGGGCGGGCCGATGCACATCACCCATCCGGAAGCGGGCGTCGTCGTCACCACCGGCATAGTGGGCAGCGGCATTCCCATTGCCAACGGCCTTGCACTGGCTTCGCAGGTCCGGGGAGAAGACAGGGTCACCGTCACGAATTTCGGCGACGGCGCGTCCAATATCGGCGCGTTTCATGAAGCGCTGAACATGGCCTCGGTCTGGAAATTGCCGGTCATTTTCCTGTGCCACAACAACCGCTATGCCGAACATACCAGATATGAGGATTGCACGGCCGTGGACAGCGTGGCGACACGCGGCATCGCCTACACCATGCCCGGCGTGTCGGTGGACGGCAACGATCCGGTCGAAATGTATCGCGCCGCAACCGCTGCGGTCGACCGGGCGCGCAGAGGGGAGGGACCGACGCTGATCGAAGCGCGGACCTTCCGCTTCGAAGGGCATAATTATGGCGATCCCGGCCATTATATCCCCAAGGATGTCTACGCGGCGGCATTGGCCGATGATCCGCTGCCGAAATTTCGCGCCAAGCTGGTGTCGGAGGGTCATGCCGACGAAGCGCGCGTTGCGGGCATCGAGGCGAAGATTCTGGCGGACATCGACGACGCGGTGGCGTTCGCCCTCGCTTCCGACTGGCCGGAAAAGGCCGAATTGCGCCGGGATGTCTTCGTACAGGAGTTGGCCGCATGAACGCGCTTGTCACGCCGAACAACAAGGGTGAGATCAGCTGCACGCAGGCGTCGCTGATGGCGATGGATGAGGCGATGGAGCGCGATCCCACCGTGCTCGTCTTTGGCGAAGATGTTGCGGACCAGGAAGGCGGCGGCATCGTCGGCGCGACATCGGGGCTTTCGACCAAATATGGCAGCAGCCGCGTCCGCTCGACGCCCATCGCGGAACAGGCGATCGTGGGCGCAGCCGTCGGCGCGGCCATTGCGGGTATGCGTCCGGTCGCCGAAGTCATGATGATGAACTTCATGACCGTGGCAATGGACCAGATCGTCAACCATGCCGCCAAGATCCGCTTCATGTCTGGCGGCAAGACCGGAGTGCCGCTGACCATTCGCACGATGAGCGGCGTGGGCGGCGGCTTTGGCGGTCAGCATAGCGACATGTATGAGGCATGGCTTGCCCATGTGCCCGGCCTGAAGGTGGTGGTGCCTTCCAATCCGGCGGATCAGAAGGCCCTGCTCACCTCCTGCATTTTCGATGACGATCCATGCATTTTCATCGAATCCACGCTCCTCATGGGCACGCGCGGCCCCGCGCCCGAAGCGGACTACAGCGCGCCGCTCGGCAAGGCGAAGATCGTGCGCGAGGGCGGCGATGTCACCCTGATCGGCTATGGCCGTCCAATGGTGGACGCTGCCATGGCTGCCGAAGCGCTGAGCAAGGAAGGTGTGTCTGTCGAACTGATCGACCTGCGCTCGATCGTGCCGTTCGACCGGGATACGGTGATGAATTCGGTCGCGAAGACCGGGCGGGCGGTCATCCTGCATGAAGCGGTGCGCAGCTTCGGGGTAGGCGCGGAAATCTCCGCCCGGATCAACGAGGAACTGTTCGGCCAACTCAAGGCGCCGGTCCGCCGGATCGGCGGCCTCGACTGTCCGGTGCCCTTTTCGGCCGCGCTGGAACGCGAATATATGTGGAGCGTCGAGCGCATCGTGGACACGGTTCGCACCACGCTGGATTGATGGAAAGGCCCTTGTGCAAACAGCAAGCCTGTACCGAAATGGAGGATCGCGGGTTTGACGGACGATGGCGGGTTACGGGCACCGACCTCCGTTCGGAGCTGAGTTTGTCGACGCCCTGTTCTTCCTTCCCATGCTACTGCTTGGGAAAGAGAAGCACGGGCGTTCGACAAGCTCAAGCGACAGGTCGTTTCAGGACGGATCGCCATTCAGGCATCGTCCCGTGCAGCCGACTATCTGATCGATTCACGCAGATGTGCGGAGACGCAGAGGACAAGGATGCGCCGAAGGCGTTTCTCGGCTTGCTGGCCGAATCCTCCGCGCGCTGATGGGGCGGGCCGCGCATCGTTGACTTGCGAATACCCTGCGTTTCCGCGCCTCCGCGTGGAAATGGTTCGATCCCATGAAGAGGAATGGATCGCCTGCGTTCGCTGAATGTCGATCGGTCCTGGTCCCGGAAAATAGCCTTATCTCTGCGCCGCGAGCCGGGTCATGCGTGATCCGCCTGCGTCCAGCACCGTTTCCATCGCCACATAGGTCGATGTGCTTGCGACATGGGGCAGGCTGGAGATCTTCTCGCCCAGAACCGTGCGGTAGCGGCGGATATCCGATGTCCGCACCTTGAGCAGATAGTCGAAGCTGCTCGCGATCATGTGGCACTCCTCGACTTCGGGGATGCGCCGGACCGCTGCGTTGAATTCGCGCAGGGCCTGTTCGCGGGTGTCGCTGAGCTTCACTTCGGCGAAGGCGACATGATCCATGCCCAGCTTCGCCGGATCGACGATGGCGCGGAATCCCTTGATGACGCCCGCTTCGGTCAGCCGCTTGAGGCGCACCTGGCAGGGCGTCTTCGACAGTCCCACCACGCGAGCGAGGCCGGTGACGGTTATGCGGCCATCCTCGATCAGGGCGGCGATGATCTTGCGGTCGAACTCGTCCAGATCGACTGTTTGGAGTGGTTTATCCATTCATCTCGCCTAACATATGGCCATAAATAAGTCATATTGCCTGGAAAAGGTCTTTTGAAAAGTCGGATCATAGGGCGTGCCGATGATATTATACGGTCATGACGACGCAGCCCCCCTTCGCCGATTTCGCGCCCGCCATCCGGGACCAGTCCCCCCTCCGCCGCGCCATTACCGCCGCCTATCGCCGCGACGAGGCGGCCTGCCTCGCGCCGCTGATGGAGGCGGCGGCGCTACCCGATGCGACGCGTGAAGCTGCGCGTGAAACGGCCCGGTCGCTCGTCATGGCGTTGCGGGCCAATCGCAAGGGCAACGGCGTCGAAGGGCTGGTGCAGGAATATTCGCTCTCCAGCCAGGAAGGCGTGGCGCTGATGTGTCTGGCCGAAGCGCTGCTGCGGATTCCCGACGATGCGACGCGCGACGCGCTGATCCGCGACAAGATCGCGGACGGGGATTGGAGCGCGCATATGGGCGGCGGCAAGTCGCTGTTCGTCAATGCCGCGACATGGGGCCTTGTCGTCACCGGCAAGCTGGTCGGCAGCGTGGACGACAAGGGACTGGGCGCGGCGCTCGCCCGCCTGATCGCGCGCGCGGGCGAGCCGGTGATCCGGCGCGGCGTCGATCTTGCCATGCGGATGATGGGCGAGCAGTTCGTGACCGGCGAAACCATCGCCGAAGCGCTGAAGCGCGCCAGGGAGATGGAGGCCAAGGGCTTCCGCTACAGCTATGACATGCTGGGCGAGGCGGCGGCGACCGCCGCCGATGCCGCGCGCTATTATGAGGACTATGCGCGCGCCATCCACGCCATCGGCAAGGCGTCGAACGGGCGCGGAGTCTATGAACGGCCGGGCATCTCCATCAAGCTGTCGGCGCTCCATCCGCGCTACGGCCGCGCGCAGGCGGACAGGGTGATGGGCGAACTGCTGCCCCGCGTGAAGGCTCTGGCCGTGCTGTCCAGGGACTATGACATCGGCCTCAATATCGACGCGGAGGAGGCGGACCGGCTCGAACTGTCGCTCGACCTGTTGGAAAGCCTGGCGCTGGACCCGGATCTTGCGGGCTGGAACGGGCTTGGCTTCGTGGTGCAGAGCTATGGCAAGCGGTGCCCCTTCGTCATCGACTGGATCATTGATCTTGCGCGGCGGGCGGGGCGGCGGATCATGGTGCGGCTGGTCAAGGGCGCCTATTGGGACGCGGAAATCAAGCGGGCGCAGGTTGACGGCCTTGCCGACTTCCCGGTCTATACGCGCAAGGTCCATACCGATGTCGCCTATATCGCCTGCGCGAAGAAGCTGCTGGCCGCGCCGGATGCTGTCTTCCCGCAGTTCGCGACGCATAATGCCCAGACTCTGGCGACCATCTATCATCTCGCCGGTCCCGATTTCACCGTGGGCCGTTATGAGTTTCAGTGCCTGCACGGCATGGGCGAGCCGCTTTACGAGCAGGTGGTGGGCGCGAAGGGGCTGAACCGCCCCTGCCGCGTCTATGCGCCTGTGGGGACGCATGAGACGCTCCTGGCCTATCTGGTGCGCCGCCTGCTGGAGAATGGCGCGAACTCCTCCTTTGTGAACCGCATCGCCGATCCGGCCGTGTCGGTCGATGAACTGACGGCCGATCCGGTGGAGATCGTGCGGGCCATGCCGCATCCGGGACATCGGCATGATCAGATCGCGCTACCGTCGGCGCTTTATGCCGACCGGCGCAATTCGGACGGCATCGACCTCAGCGACGAGGAGGCGCTTGCGGCGCTGACCGTGGCGCTCAAGGAAAGCGCGGCCATGGCCTGGGCTGCCGCGCCGGAGAGCGGGAAGGGGAGGGAGCGCCCGGTGCTCAATCCCGCCGACCATCGCGATATCGTCGGCGCCGTCACCGAAGCCTTGCCCGACCATGCCCGCGCCGCCGCCATCCGTGCCGCGCAAAGCCTGTGGGGCGATAGCCCCGTAGCCGACCGCGCCGCCGCTTTGGAGCGCGCCGCCGACGCCATGCAGGCGCGGATGCCGATCCTGCTGGGCCTGATCGTGCGGGAGGCGGGCAAATCGCTGCCCAACGCCATCGCCGAAGTGCGCGAGGCCATCGACTTCCTGCGTTACTATGCGGCGCAGGCGCGCGCGACCTTCGGGCGGGAGCAGACGCCGCTGGGGCCGATCGTCTGCATCAGCCCGTGGAACTTTCCGCTCGCCATCTTCACGGGGCAGGTCGCCGCCGCGCTGGCCGCGGGCAGCCCGGCGCTCGCCAAGCCCGCCGAGGAAAACCCGCTGATCGCCGCGGAAGCCGTCCGCATCCTCCACGAAGCGGGCGTGCCCGCCGATGCGCTGCAACTGATTCCCGGCGATGGCGCGATCGGCGCGGCCCTTGTCGCGGCGCCGGAAACGGCCGGCGTCATGTTCACCGGATCGACCGAGGTGGCGCGCCTTATCCAGCGGCAGCTTGCCAAGCGCCTTTCCCCGGGCGGCCAGCCCATTCCACTGATCGCCGAAACGGGCGGGCAGAATGCGATGATCGTCGATTCCTCCGCGTTGGCCGAGCAGGTGGTGGCCGACGTCATCGCCTCCGCCTTCGACAGCGCGGGACAGCGCTGTTCGGCGCTCCGCATCCTGTGCTTGCAGGAAGAGATTGCGGACCGGACGCTCGCCATGCTCAAAGGCGCGCTCAGGGAATTGCGGATCGGCCGCACCGATCGGCTGGCTGTCGATACCGGCCCGGTCATCACCGCCGAAGCGAAGGACGGGATCGAAGCCCATATCGAAGCCATGCGGAAACTCGGCCGCAGGGTGGAGCAGCAGGCGCTGCCCGAAGAGGCCGCCCATGGCACTTTCGTCCCGCCGACGATCATCGAACTGGAAGACATCGCGGATCTGAAGCGGGAGGTGTTCGGACCGGTGCTGCATGTGATCCGCTTTTCGCGCGAGCGGCTCGACCGGTTGATCGACGATATCAACGCCACCGGCTATGGCCTGACCTTCGGTCTGCATACACGGCTGGACCAGACCATCGCCCATGTGACGGAGCGGGTGAAGGCCGGCAATATCTATGTGAACCGCAATGTCATCGGCGCGGTCGTGGGGGTTCAGCCCTTTGGCGGGCGCGGCCTGTCGGGCACCGGGCCGAAGGCGGGCGGGCCGCTTTATCTGGGCCGCCTGACGGCAGCCGCGCCGGTTGCGCTGCCCGGCGCGGAGGGGATGGCCGTTCCGCTGAGCGCTTTCGTGCAGTGGCTCGAAGCGCAGGGCGATAGTGAAGCGGCGGTCCGCGCGCGCCGCTACGGGCGTCAGTCCGCGCTGGGCATCGAGCAGCTTTTGCCGGGGCCTGTGGGCGAGCGCAATCTTTATGCGCTGCATCCGCGCGGCGCTATCCTGATGCTGCCGGCCACGCGGGAGGGCCTGCTGGACCAGATGGCCGTGATCCTCGCCACGGGCAATCGGGGCGTTCTGGAAGGCATGGCGCTGCCCGCCGATCTGCCGCTAGCTGTCGCAAGCCGCTTTTCCAACGACCTCGCCGCGCCTGTCGCGGCCGCTTTGGTGGAAGGAAAGGCGGACAAGATCGCTGCAACCGCCCAGGCTCTTGCCGAGCGTCCGGGGCCGATCGTTCCGCTCCATGCCGCGCCCATGGGACGGGCGGGCTGCTATCCCGTCGCTCTGCTGCTGGAGGAAGTATCGACCTCCATCAACACGACGGCAGCGGGCGGCAATGCCAGCCTGATGATGATCGGGTGAGAGAGACGGCGCGCCGGGCCTCGGGACCGTCTTTGCTTGCCAGTTCAGCGAAAGAAGAAGAACCAGAGAATCAAGACCAGCGGGAGCGGCACCCCTAGCGCCCAAAGCAAGCATCCACGTCCCATTCATTCCTCCTGCCTGTCAGTCCCGCACCAACGTGCGGCGACGACGGCCGGTTCCCTCGGAGGGCCGTGGCAGACAACAATCATGCCGCTATCAGATTGAGGCTGGGACTCTCCCATGCAAGCGCGTCCGAAGCGTCCCGTGAGTCGTCAATCCCCAAAAAGGGGATGCCTCATTGCAATGAATCGATGCCGCTCCAGCCGGGATCGCAAATGCGCGGCGGGGCCGCAGCCGCTATCCTGCAATGATCGTCAGCTGCTCGGGGAGTTGACGGTATCACGGAAGCCCCGCCCCCCGCGTGTATCCGTGATCCTTGGACCCGGCTGTCCCCGGCCATTGCCCAGGAATCGCAGCCGGGTCCGCCGCCTTCATCGTCCGGCGGGTGCTTGCCCTTCGCCATATCCTCGCCGATCCGTTCCGGAACTCTCCGCATCATCGAGCGATGGGTAATGGAATGACGGAGATACACTATGGCGCTGCGACGACGGGCATTACCCAGTGGCCTCCAGCGCTATCGCACTGATTCACATCAACCCGATGAACCCGGCGAACCGTGGAGCGTTCAAGATGCTCCTCGATGAAAGACCAGTCTGATGTTTACGCAACTCAATCCGCCGATTCCCGTTAATGTCATCGGCAAAGGCGCGGGCTATGCGATCGGCGTTATCGACTATGGCCAAGAGCATAATCTGATCTGGGTGACCGCGATAAGCGAGACGGGTGAGATATGGTGCGCACCCAATCCGGTGGTGCGTATGACGAAGAACTGGACGATGGACAGGCCTGAACCGACGCTCGCGGTGGTGGATGGTCAAGTGGTGAGCAGCAACGGGAGCGGTACAACAGATTGTGCGTGATAGCGGACGCCCGAAATGGCAACGCCCGCTCACCGTTCGGACTATGGGTGCAATTCCTGTGTGGGATGCGCCTTGTCCAAAATCCCCGGACGTTGCGTTTGCGGATCACGTTCCCGGATACATCCACCCGAGAATTTACCCGCCCATGGAACGACTGCGGTGGAATACGGTTCATGCCCCGCACATGGGCGCAGTCGATGCGCTCGCCCGGTGCAATAATCGGAGATCTAAAATGAAATTGATCATCGCTGCCGCCGCACTTTCAATGGCTCTTGGGAGCGCCGCCCTTGCTCAGCCTCGCCATGACCCGCACAGAGGCGCTTCGAACCATTCCCGTTACGCGCCGCCGAAGCACTGGAACCAGTCGCGCGATCATTGGGACCGCCACACCATTGCGTGCCAGAAGCGCTATCGCAGCTACAATCCGCGCACCGATCGCTACACCATCAGTCGCGGCCGCACTGCAATCTGCCGCCTCTAATCCCGGCGTGACGTAACAGGATGGCGGGCGCTTCGGCGAGAAGCTCCCGCCTCTTGCGACAAGCCGCGCCGGAACTGGGGATCGCTCCCATTGGTTACGTTTCCATAAGGAGAACAGCGATGAAGACCCGTGGAATGACTATCGCGATGATCGCGGCGCTGGTGCTGACAGGCTTTTCCGTATCGGCCTGCCGTGATGGACGGCCGGGCTATAACAGCGACCGGCATCATGGCCGGGACCGCGATCACAGGCGTGATCGGCACGACCGTCATGATCGTCACGACCGGGGCGACAGGCAGAGGCCCCGTTAAGCGGGAAACATGCCCTCGCAATATGGGCCGGTTACGACTTCTTCATGTCGCGTGTCCATTGAGGACTCCTTAGTCCTGCAAGAGGTCCGAAGCTGGTAGCATCACCATGCTTCAGGCATAGAAAAGCCCCGGAAACCACTTGGATTTCCGAGGCTTGTCATGGTGGGCGTGGCAAGGATTGAACTTGCGACCCCTGCGATGTCAACACAGTGCTCTACCACTGAGCTACACGCCCACGGGAGTTGCGCCAATAGCGGCGGCCGATTGGCTGCGCAAGCGGGAATTTGCGTTTTGGCCACCAAATATCTGGACAGCGTGGATGCGGCCCATATGTTTCACGGCTTTCACTCGGAACGCCCATAACGATGCTGTCATCCTCCCCGATCCAGACAACGGCGCGACTGCCTTTCCACCGGCAGCTTTATGTCCAGGTTCTGGCCGCGATCGCTCTGGGTGTGCTCGTGGGATATGCCTGGCCTTCCGTCGGGATCGCGCTCAAGCCTCTGGGCGATGCGTTCATCAAGCTGGTCAAGATGATCATCGCGCCGGTAATCTTCCTGACGATCGTGACCGGGATCGCCGGGATGCGCGAATTGAGGGCGATCGGTCGGGTGGCAGCCAAGGCGTTCGGCTATTTCCTGTTCTTCTCCACTCTGGCGCTGATCCTGGGGCTAATCGTCGGCAATCTGATCCAGCCGGGGGCGGGACTGCATATCGATCCCGCGACGCTCGATAGCGGCAAGGTCGCCGACTATGCGTATCAGGCCCATGACCAGACGCTGACGGGCTTTCTGATGGCCATCATCCCGTCGACGCTGGTGTCCGCGATTGCCGACGGGGACATATTGCAGGTGCTGTTCGTGGCGATCCTTTTCGGCATTGCCCTGACGATGATCGGCGGAAAGGCCGCTCCTCTGCTGCATGTGCTGGATTCGGCGAGCCATGCGATTTTCCGTCTCGTCGCCTTGCTCATGAAAGCCGCGCCGATCGGAGCTTTCGGCGCCATCGCCTTCACCATAGGCCAATATGGCGTGGGAACGCTCGCCAATCTCGCGGGGCTGGTCGCGACCTTTTACCTGACGTCGCTGCTGTTCGTCCTTGTCGTGCTGGGAGCGGTGGCCCGGCTGGCCGGTTTCAACATCCTGCACCTGATCCGCTATCTCAAGGCGGAACTGCTGCTGGTGCTGGGCACGTCTTCATCCGAAGCGGCGCTGCCCAGCCTGATCGAGAAGATGGAGCGGGCGGGGTGCCGCAAATCCGTGGTCGGACTGGTCGTGCCCACGGGCTACAGCTTCAACCTGGACGGCACGAATATCTACATGACGCTGGCAGCGCTGTTCATCGCGCAGGCGACGGACGTGCATCTGAGCCTGCAGGAACAGGTCCTGCTGTTGCTGGTCGCGATGATTTCCAGCAAGGGCGCGGCGGCCGTGACGGGCGCGGGCTTCATCACGCTGGCGGCGACCCTGTCGATCGTGCCGTCCGTGCCGGTCGCGGGCATGGCGCTGATCCTGGGTGTCGACCGTTTCATGAGCGAATGCCGCAGCCTTACCAACTTCATCGGCAATGCCGTCGCGACGATCATCGTGTCGGCCTGGGAAAAGGGGCTTGACCGGGAAAGGTTCGATGCGGCCATGGCGAACATCCCGCTCGACCCCACGCCCGACATGCAGGAGGTGGTGCCCGACTAGCGCCGTTGTTCAGGTGAGCCCCGTCAGGCTTTCCGTGCCGAACATGCGTTCGACCTCCAGCACCAGTTCGCGCAGGTGGAAGGGTTTGGACAGGACCTTGGCCTGAGGCACCGCCTGCCCCGCGCGCAGGGTGACGGCGGCAAAGCCGGTGATGAACATGATGCGCATGTCCGGCGCGGCCGACGCTGCGTGCTGGGCCAGTTCTATGCCGTCCATTTCCGGCATGACGATGTCGGTCAGCAGCAGGTCGAAATTGTCCGTATCGATGTGCGGCACGGCCTGCGCGCCATTGGCGACGGCGACTACTTCATAGCCCGATTTTTCCAGCGCGCGCGAAAGATAGGCGCGCATGCTGTCATCGTCTTCCGCCAGCAGGATTCGGATCATGATCCCCAACTTTTCCCCGGTTCGCATCGCGCGGCCGCCCCGCAGTCAGGGTGGCATGAAGCAGACATATATGCGACAAGTCGTAAATATTATCCAGCCAGCCGACCAATTTTGGCGCATGGCGCAGAAAGGAGTCCCGTGGACCGCTTCACGCTGCCGCGCCCGGTGGAAAGCAGCCCCGCGTTCGACCGTTACGGGCCGGACGTGCCGGCGCATCCGGTCGTCCTGTCCATCCCCCATGCCGGCCGGCTCTACGATCCCGATCTGCTGGCGCGGGCGCGGGTGCGGCCGGAGATGCTACGGCGGCTGGAGGATCGATGGACCGACCTGCTGGCGCTGCCGCTGGTCGAGCGGGGCCATAGCGTGCTGGTGGCGCGCGCGCCCCGGGCGATGATCGACCTGAACCGTCATGAGCGGGAGATCGATCCCGCCATGGTGACGGGCCTGCCGCACGGCATGGCGCTGCGGACCAGCCAGAAACTGCGCGGGGGGCTGGGGCTGATCCCGCGGCGCCTGCCCGGCGCGCCGGACCTGTGGCGCGGGCCGATCCCCTGGGCGGAGGTGCAGCGGCGGATCGAGACGGTTCACCGGCCCTATCATGCGGCGCTGGATTGCCTGTTGAAGGCCGCGCGGGACGCGCATGGCCATGCGATCTTGGTCGACCTTCACTCCATGCCGCCGCTGCCTCCGGCAGGGGCCGGGCAGATGACGCCGTCGCTGGTTCTGGGCGACCGGTTCGGGCGGACGGCGTCCGGGCGTTTGACGACGCTGGCCGGCGACATCGCGGCGGGCCGGGGCTTCGTGGCCGCGCTGAACCACCCTTATGCGGGCGACCATATGATCGAACGGCACGGCAATCCGGCTCACGCGATTCATGCCTTGCAGGTGGAGATCGACCGGGCCTTCTATCTCGACATCGCACTGGAGGAGCCGGGGCCGGGGCTGGAACGGATGCAGGCGCTGGTGCGCGCGCTGGTGGAGGCGCTGGCCAATGCGCTGCCGCGCGCGGACTTCGCCATGGCCGCCGAATAGGGGCGTCCGCGTTCCCCGATGGCGGCGGCTGCGGAGACGCCCCAGCAATATTTTGTTACCTTCGGCATATCCCGCAGACATGTGGCGCGGTTACAGACGGGAGCTTGTCCGGCGCCGCGAAAGGAGAAGCCCGCATGTCTGTTGCCATGGCGTTGGAGGTCGCCATGCTCCGCCTTCGCCTTGCATCCATGGCGGCCGGATGACTCATCCGCTGATCCTCATCGCCGAACAGCAGCCGAAATTGCGTCACGATCTGCACGCCTTTCTGGAACGGAGTGGATTCCGCGCGCTGCCAGCTTCCTGCGCCAGCGACATCTGGGATGCGATTGCCGCTGAGCCGGTCGATGCGCTGGTGCTGGACGCCGGCCTGCGCGAAGCCGACGGCACGGATTTGTGCGGCGGCATCCGGGCGCGCAGCGACGTGCCGATCATCCTGGTCGGCGCGAACAGCACCGAAGTCGACCGGGTTGTCGGGCTGGAGCTGGGCGCGGACGATTTCATCGCCAAACCTTATTCGACGCGGGAAGTGGCCGCGCGCCTGCGCGCTGTGCTGCGGCGCGGGAAAAGTGCGCGCATATTGCGCCAGCGGCGTCAGGCGGAGGCGCATTTCGACGGCTGGATCGTCAATTGCGCGCGGCGTGAAGTGCTCGATCCGGACGGCGCGCCCGTTGACCTCACGGCCGCCGAATTTTCCCTGCTCTCCCTGTTCCTGGACAATGCCCGGTCGGTCATTGCGCGCGCCAGGCTGCTGGAATTGAACGGAACGCGGGAAACGGGATCATCGCACCGCAGCATCGACGTGCTGGTCAGCCGATTGCGGCGCAAGCTCGATCACCCCTCACGCGCCGCGCCGATCGTGACGGTGCGGGGCGTCGGCTACATGCTCAGCGCTGTTGTGGACCGGCGCTAGAGGTCCAGACATAGTTTTTAACAAAAGCGCTGCGCCGCAGCAAAACGGCATCCCTATTCTTCCTGCCAAAGCCGGTCCGCTCCCCCGACCGGCGCACAGACAGGAAGGATAACGACATGAACGAGCTTATCGGTCGCGTCTTCAGTTTCGAAAGCCATGTCTTTCCGAACCAGAGCGTGCTCTATAACCGGCTTGCCAGCGACGGGCAGAGCCCCAAGGCGCTGATGATTTCCTGCGCCGATTCCCGCATCGTCCCCGAACATATCATGCAGGCCGACCCCGGCGACCTGTTCGTATGCCGCAATGCGGGCAATATCGTCCCGCCCTTCGCCACGCAGAATGGCGGCGTATCGTCGACCGTGGAATTTGCGGTCGTGGCGCTGGGCGTGCGCGACATCATCGTTTGCGGCCATAGCGATTGCGGCGCGATGAAGGCGCTGGTGCATGAAGAACTGCTGGCGCCCATGCCCAATGTCGCCGCCTGGTTACGCCATTCCCATGCCGCGCAGCAGGTGGCACGCGACAGCTATCCCGCCGATCTGAGCGACGCGGAGAAAATCCGCGCGGTGACGCTGGAGAATATCGTCGTCCAGCTTTCCCATCTGCGGACCCACCCTTCCGTGGCGTCGGGCATCGCGCGGGGCGAGATCGCGCTGCACGGCTGGTTCGTGGACATTCATGCAGGCCAGATCCTTGGCCTTGATGGCGAAACCGGCCGCTTCATGCCGTTGCGGGAAGGCACGCCGCTGCCCGTCGCGCTGCCGCACGCGCGGCGTCTGGCCGCCGAAGCGCCCTACGCGCAGGCCGCGGAGTAAGCCATGCTGAAAGCCTTTTCAGGCGGTACGCTGAGCCGCGACTTCACCGCATCCATCGTCGTTTTCCTGGTGGCGATGCCCTTGTGCATGGGCATCGCCATCGCGTCCGGCGTGCCGCCTGAAAAGGGGCTGGTTACCGGGATCATTGGCGGTATCGTCGTTGGCCTGCTGGCCGGATCGCCCCTGCAGGTTAGCGGCCCGGCGGCGGGTCTGGCCGTCATCGTCTTTGAGATCGTCCAGCAACAGGGCCTGTCGGCGCTGGGACCGATTCTGATCCTGGCGGGCGCGATTCAGGTGATCGCGGGGCTGCTCAGGGTCGGTGGATGGTTCCGCGCCATTTCGCCCGCCGTGGTTCATGGCATGTTGGCGGGCATCGGCGTGCTGATCGTCGTCGGGCAATTCCATGTCCTGTTCGATGACAAGCCGTTGTCGAGCGGTCTGGCCAATCTGCTGGCGATGCCGGGCCAGATATTCGGCCTTACCAATCAGGATGCGGCGATGGCCTTTGCCGTCGGCCTTGTCACCATTAGCGGCATGATCGGCTGGGAAAAGATCCGTCCCGCCTCGATGAAGCTGTTGCCGGGCGCACTGGTCGGCGTGGTGCTGGCGACGCTGGTGGCCTTTTTCCTCGGCCTGCCGGTGGCCAGGGTGGCGGTGCCGGAATCGATCATGTCGGCGGTTACTCTACCGGAAGGCAATCTGTTCGCGCAGATGATGACGCCCTCCGTCATCACGACCGCCGTGGCGATCGCCTTTATCGCCAGCGCCGAAACGCTGCTGTCGGCGGCGGCGGTCGACCGGATGCATGACGGTGTTCGCACCAATTATAATCGGGAGCTGAGCGCGCAGGGCGTGGGCAATCTGCTTTGCGGCTTTGCCGGCGCATTGCCGATGACCGGCGTGATCGTCCGCAGCTCCGCCAATGTGCAGGCGGGCGGCAAGACGCGCCTGTCCACCATCCTGCACGGCATCTGGATATTGGGCTTCGTCGCGCTGCTGCCCTGGCTGCTGCGGGAAATCCCGATGGCGGCGCTGGCAGGCATATTGGTGGTGACGGGCGTGCGCCTCGTCAGCCTCGACCACGCGAAGCACCTACTGCACCGCTATGGGCCGCTTCCGGCGGTGGTGTGGGCCGCGACGCTGGTGACGGTGGTGACGACCGATCTGCTGACCGGCGTGCTGGTCGGCATTGGCCTGTCGTTGCTGGAAATGCTGCCCCATGTTCGCCGCCTCGGCCTCAAGATCGACGAGACGAGCTGGGACAACAAGCATGAAGTCGCGCTGGACGGCACGGCCAGTTTCTTCAGTCTGCCCGGCCTGTCCGCACGACTGGAGGCATTGCCTGCCGGCCGCGTGATCATCCTCAACGTCGAACGGCTTGGCCATATCGACCATACCTGCGCGGAAATGCTGCGGGAATGGATCGACCGCCGCCGCAATGCGGGGATGGAGGTCGAACTGTTCGGCGCGGCAGGACGGTTGCGCCAGCTCGCGGCCTGACCGCTCCCGTTTCGAATCCCCCCTGGCCGCCGCGTCCTCCACCCCCGGACGCGGCGGCTTTTTCATGTCTGGCGTGGAACGGGACAGCAATGAAATGGAAACATGGGTTGCCAATTCGGAAAAGAACCGTGTTCCCCGGGCCACGCTATTCGCCCAGCCTTTCGCACTTGCACAAAATACGGTTTGTAAGGGACGGCAGGCGGGATAGCCCTGTGTCTGTCCGCACGTACCGAAGGCGAACCGATCTTCGGACTGGCGGACGCAGGAAGGAACATTCTTTCGTAAAGGGGAATGTTCATGAAAAAATACCAGATCGCCTGTGCCGCTCTCACGCTGATATCCGCAGCGCCGGCCTTCGCGCAGGAGGCACCCACCAGTCCTGTCACGGTTTCGGGCAGCGTGGCCCTCGTTTCCGATTACCGCTTCCGCGGCGTGTCGCAGACCGACAAGGGCATGGCCGTGCAGGGCGGCGTCACGCTGACCCATGAAAGCGGCCTTTATGGCGGAACATGGGCGTCCAGCCTGTCGGGATGGGGCACGTTCGGCGGCTCCAACATGGAACTGGACCTGTTCGCGGGCTATGCCATCCCGCTGGGCGGCGCGACGCTGGACGTAGGCCTTACCTGGTACATGTATCCAAGCGGCGCGGACACGACCGACTTCGCCGAACCCTATATCAAGCTGTCGGGTGATGTCGGCCCGGTTTCCGCCCTCGTCGGCGTCGCCTATGCGCCCAAGCAGAAGGCGCTGGGCAAGGTCTATAACAGCGCGGCGTCGGTCCTGCCCGACAATCCGGGCAAGAAGAACGACAATTTCTATGTCTGGAGCGATGTCAGCGGATCGATCCCCAACACGCCGGTGACGCTCAAGGCCCATCTGGGCTGGTCGAAGGGCAATTCGGGCCTGGGCCCCAACGGCACCAGCCTTGCCCCCACGGGCAAATATCTCGACTGGCTGGTGGGCGCGGACGTGGCTGTTCCGAACACGCCGCTGACGGTGGGCGTGGCCTATGTCGATACCGACATCGCCCGGGTCGAGGAAAATTACATCCGCCCGAACTTCTCGGATGCGGACGGTTCGTCCATCGCGCGTGGGCGTGTGGTCTTCTCGCTCTCGGCGGCGTTCTGATCGACGAGGGATGGGGCGGTTTTCTCCGCCCCATCCCTCGGCCCTGAATGTCTCCATCATGACAAATTGTTGCTGACGGCCCGGCATCCCGCCGCAGCCCGGCGCTTTGGTTGACCGCCGACGGGCGCGGCCCTATCTCCGCCAGATGATCCATTTCCACTGTGCGAAGCCGCGATGACCGCTCCCTCGATCATCCTCGTGGAAGACGATCCGCCGCTTCGCACGCTGACCGCCCGTGCCTTGCAGGAAAATGGCTATCAGGTCCGCCCGGCATCCTCCGGCCCGGAAATGTGGGTAGCCTTCGATGCAGGGCCGGTCGACCTCGTCGTGCTCGACGTCATGCTGCCGGGCACCAACGGCATCGACCTGTGCCGCCAGATCCGCCGCAAGAGCGACGTGCCGATCATCTTCATCAGCGCCAAGGGCAGCGAGACGGACCGCATCGTCGGGCTGGAACTGGGCGCGGACGATTATCTGCCCAAGCCCTTCGGCACACGCGAGCTGATCGCCCGCATCCGCGCCATATTGCGCCGCGTCGGGGTGGAGCGCGGCCCGGACGAGCATCGCGACAATGAAGCGCGCTTCGACGGCTGGGTCGTCAATTTCCCCCGCCGCGAGCTGCGTTCGCCCACGGGCGGCATCGTCGACCTGACCGGGGCGGAGTTCGACCTGCTCGGCTCTTTCCTCAGCCACCCCCAGCGCGTCATTGCCCGCGAACGGCTGATCGAATTGTCACGCACCCGCATGGGCGACAGCAGCGACCGCAGCATCGACGTGCTGGTCAGCCGCCTGCGCCGCAAGCTTTCCACGCAGGACAAGGGCGCCCCCATCACCACCGTGCGCGGCGTCGGTTACATGTTCAATGCAGAGGTCAGCCGCGCTTGAAGTCGGGGATGAAGCGGCCGCTCGGCCTGATTGGGCGGATCTTCGCGATATTGCTGCTGACGGTGGTGCTGGAATTCGCGGTCGGCACGCTGATCTACGAGCGGGCCAGCCATTTGTCGCTTCAGGATGACGAAGCGCGCCGGCTGGCCGAACATCTCATCATCGCGCGCAAGCTGATGGACGAGCAGCCCGCCCAGGCCCGCCGTCCGCTGGCGGTGCAACTGACCACCGACCGCTACGACATTCACTGGACGCCCGCATCCCCGCCGCCGCCGCCGCTTGCGCCGGAACTGGAGCGGATGCGGCAGCAGATCGTCGCCTGGGAACCGTCGCTGGAAAGGTCGCGCCTCTGGCTGCGGCTGGCCGCGCCGGGGCGCGTGTCGGAGATTAATGGCGGGCTGCTGCTGTCCGACGGCAGCTGGCTCTATTTCGGGATGCACCATAGCGGGTCGAAATGGGAATTCACCATCGGCCGGGTCGGGCTGGCGATCATTCCCGTGTTGGCGCTGCTCATCGTCGGCGGCATCATGATCCGCCGCACTCTGGCGCCCTTGCGCGAACTGACGCAGGCGACCGAGCGCATTGGCCTGAGCGACGGGGTGATCGTGGAGGAAGGGGGCGGCAGCGACGTGCGCGACCTGATCCGCGCCTTCAACGCCATGCAGAAGCGCATCCACCGCCTGATCACCGAACGGACGGAGACGCTGGCGGCGGTGGGCCATGACCTGCGCACGCCGCTCTCCCGCCTGCAATTGCGGCTGGAAGGCGTGCCGGACGGCGAAGCGCGCGAGGCGATGGAGGGCGACCTTGCCGAAATGGGAGAGATGATCGATTCCCTGCTCGCTTTCCTGGGCGGGGAAAAGAATGGCGAGCCGCCCGAACGCACCGATATCGCGGTTCTGCTGGCGACGATAGCTGACGCCTTTCAAGACCAGGGCCGGGACGCCGCCTATGATGGCCCCGATCATCTTGAGATGGAGACGCGTCCGCTGTCGCTGCGCCGCGCGGTCGGAAATCTGGTGGAAAACGCCCTGCATTATGGCCAGTGCGCGCGGCTCAGCCTGTCGCGGCGGGGTGGGGACGTGCTGATCCGCGTCGACGACGATGGACCCGGCATCCCCCGCGATCAACTGGAGGAGGTGCTGAAACCCTTCGCCCGGCTGGACGAAGCGCGGCAACGCAACACGCGCGGCCTTGGCCTTGGCCTGGCCATCGTCGCCAAGGCGGTGGAGCGCGAAGGCGGAGAACTGCTGCTCATCAACCGCCCCGAAGGCGGCCTGCGCGCCGAAATCCGCCTTCGCGCGCTTAATAGCTAGGGGAGGCTTGGAATTGTAAACCTGTGTCGGATGGCGGTTAAGGGTGGTTTGCAGTCATTCCCCGCGGTCGTCATGCCAGCGAAAGATGGCCAAAAACCCCCATCCTCACGCCCGTGAATTTGCAGGACGCATCACTAACGCCCAGCGCAGCTATCCCCTTCGCCTGCGATCAGGTCCAGGCACCGCCCGTCGATCTCGCCCCTCGGCACCGGGAGGCCGATGAGCGCGGCGAGCGTGGGCAATATGTCCACCGTCTCCACGCCCAGCGGCTGCTCGAAAGGTCGCAGCCCCTTGCGCCAGAACAGGATCGGCACGCGGCGGTCGGTGTCCCACGGGCTGCCATGGGTGGCCACATAGCCCCTGGTGGGATCAACGATCGGCGTTATGCGGGGTTTCAGCAACAGCAGCAAGTCGCCTGACCGCTCCGGGTCGAAGCTCGCCCGCGCTTCCTGCAACAGGCTCCAGCTTTCCGGAGGGCCGGAGGGGGAGGGGGAAGCGGCGATCTCCGCCTTGGTGAAGACCGCCTGCACTTGTGGATGCGCGCGCAGGGTCCTGAGCGTCTCGGCCTCCACCGCGGCGCGTTGGCTCGGTGTCAGCGCGGTATCGAAATACAGGTCGCCCATCGGCCCGTCGCCCCAGATCAGCTTGCGCCCCGCCAGCCCCGTCTTCGCGCCGACGGCGACGGTCAGCGCCTTGGGCGTCAGCGCTTCATCGACGCGCTGCTCCATCGGCATGGCGTTCTCCCGATGCCGCTCCGGCAGGTCATGACCGCCATGATCGGCTGTCAGCACCACCGCATAGTCGATGCCGTCCTTGTCGAGCAGGGCGAAGAAAGCACCCAGTTCCTGATCCAGCCGCTCGATCTGGATGCAGCTTTCGGCGCCCTCCGTGCCAAAGGCGTGCCCGACATAATCGGTCGCGGACAGGCCGATGGAGATGATGTCGGTCTGCGCCTGCTTGCCCAGCCCCATAGTCTCGATAACCGAAGCCGCTAGCGCCAGCGTCAGCGCGTCCTGCTCCGGCGAGGCGCGGAATATCCTGAAATCGCCCGCCTCGCGCGCGAAGCGGCCCGTGCCCACGGTCTGTCCCGCGCCGATGTCGACGGGGAAATCCTTTGCCACGCATTGCGGCGGCAAGTCGAAGCCGGGACTGGGCTGCGCCAGCCTCTGCGCGAAGACGGCGTTCACCTTCGCGATCAGCGGCGGCGTCGGCACGTCCTTGTAGCTTACATAGCCTTTGGGGCTGAGCCACCATGTCTGATCGGCGGTCGGCCCGCCCATCATGATCGCCGCGCGGTCCTTTCCCGCCACGGACACCACGCGGGTCGCCGGATTCGCCGCCTTCATCCTCCCGCCCAGCGTCGGCACGCGCAGATGAACGGGGGAGGCGACATAAGCGCCGCTGCTCGTCCCCGGCTGCGTCTCATCCTCGGCGCAATAGATCGCCTTGTCCTCGCGCCCCGCTTTCAGGTCGAACCATGTGTTGGCGATGATGCCCGTGCGCGAAGGGCGGCTGCCGGTGAGGATGGTGCTGTGGCCGGGGCATGTTTCGGTCGCGGCATGGGATTGATAACCGCGCGGGAATACGATGCCGTCCGCCGTCAGCCGCTTGAGGCCGCCTTCATAATATCGCCGATATTCGCTGAAGAGGTCGGCGGAGAACTGGTCGACGGCAATCGCCACGATCAGCCTGGGCGCAGTCGCGGGCGCGCTCTGCGGAGCGGGGGCCGCGCCGGGCCGGGCGACGGCGGGCATCGCGCAGGTGGCGAGCAGCAGGGCGGCGGCGGCTTTCCTCAACATCATGCAACGACCTTCTCAACCTTGACGAGGGATGGTTGCGGACCTAGCCCGCTGATAGCCACCCGACCAGAGGCCCGATGCGGATTTTTCATGTCTTCCTGATGACCATGGCGCTTCTGCTGACGCCGGCGGTTGCGCGCGCGCAGGGCGCGTTCGGATCAGGCGCGCCGCACATCGCCGCGCGTCTGGCGTCTGAAAGCGCCATGCCCGCGCCGGGCAAGGACACCGCCATCGCCTTCGCCATGGAACCCGAGGCGGGCTGGCACGGCTATTGGGAAAATCCGGGCGACGCGGGCCTGGGCATGACGGTCAAATGGACCCTGCCCAAGGGCGTGAGCGTCGGCGCGCTGCGCTATCCGGTGCCTGAAACGCTGATGATCTCCGGCCTCATGAACCATGTCTATGAAGGCCCCTATGCAGTCCTTGCCCCGCTGACGGTCGCGGCGGATGTGCCCGCCGGCACGCGCCTGCCGATCCGCGTGCGTGCCGACTGGCTCGCCTGCACCGACAAAATCTGCGTGCCGGAAGGGGCGGACCTGACCCTCGACCTCGTGGCGGGGGACGGACAGGTCCAGCGCGCCGACCGCGCCCGGTTCGACGCATGGCGCACCCATCTGCCCCGGCCGCTCGGCGCGCAGGCAAGCTATGCGATGACGAACGGCCGTTTGCATATGGCGATCCCCTTTCCGGCGAGGGCGCAGGCGAACGACGTGCATCTCTTCCCGCTGGCCGAAGGCTTCACCCGCTACGCCGCCCTCCAGAAAGCGCGGCGCGAAGGCGACCGCCTGCTGATCGAAACCGACGCCGCGCAGGGCTTCAGGGGCGGCCCGATGCAAGCCGTGCTGCGGACCGGCGATCATGTGGGCTTCCTCCTGACCGCCACGCCCGGACCGGTCCCCGCGCCCCAGGATGGCGCGATGCGGACGGTCTTCATCGCGCTGGCTGGAGCGATCCTTGGCGGACTGCTGCTCAACATCATGCCCTGCGTCTTCCCGATATTGGGTCTGAAAGCGCTCAGCCTTGCCCGCGCGGGCGGCAATGAACGCGAAGTACGGCATGAGGCGCTCGCCTATGCGGCGGGCGTCATCGCAACCTGCCTCGCCTTGGGCGGCGCGCTGCTGGCGCTCCGGGGAGCGGGCGCTGCGGCGGGCTGGGCCTTCCAGTTGCAGGATCCGCGCATCATCCTGCTGCTGCTGCTGCTGGTGACGGCCATCGCTTTCAACCTTGCGGGCCTGTTCGACCTGGGCGGTTTCGGCGGGGGCGAGCGGCTCGCCGCAAGGGGCGGAACGATCGGCAGCTTCTGGACCGGGGCGCTGGTCGCCTTCGTCGCGACGCCTTGCACCGGTCCCTTCATGGGCGCGGCGATGGGGACGGCGCTGGTGCTGCCGGTCGGCGCCGCGCTCGCCATCTTCGCGGGGCTGGGCCTTGGCCTCGCGCTGCCCTTCGTCCTGCTCGCCTATCTGCCGGCCCTCCGCAGCCGCCTGCCGCGCCCCGGCCCGTGGATGGCGCGGGTGCAGCGCATCTTCGCCATCCCCATGTTCCTGACCGCGCTTGGCCTCGCATGGCTGCTGGGGCAACAGCGGGGTGTTCCCGCCATGACGCTGGGCCTCGGCGCGGCGCTGCTGCTGGCGCTGCTCCTCTGGTGGCTGGGCCGCCGCCAGCACAGCGGCAGGGGCGGCGGGGGGCTGGTCCTGCTGGGCGCGCTCGCGCTGCTCGGCGGCGGCATGGCCCTGCTCCCCAAGCAGGCCCCGGCCGTTACACTGGCGTCCGGCGCGATCCCCTTCGACGAAGCCCGCCTCGCCAGCCTGCGCGCGGCGGGAAAGCCCGTCTTCCTCTACTTCACCGCCGACTGGTGCCTTACCTGCAAGGCGAACGAAGCCGCCGCCATCGACCGCGCCGAAACCCGCGCGGCTTTCGAAAAGGCCGGCGTCACGGTGATGGTCGGCGACTGGACCAATGCCGATCCCGCCATCACCCGCTTCCTCGAAGGGCAGGGGCGTTCGGGCGTGCCGCTCTATCTCTGGTATGCGCCGGACAGGGAGGCGCGGGCGCTGTCCCAACTGCTCACCGTTTCCACCCTGACCGCTCTGGTGCCCTGATGGCGAAGGTGCGCGCCGACCAGCTTCTCGTCGACCTCGGCCTTGCCGAAAGCCGCGCCCGCGCGCAGGCGCTCATCCTTGCCGGCCATGTGTTCCTGAACGACAGGAAGGTCGAGAAGGCCGGGCAGCAGGTCGTCCCCGACGCCGCCCTCGATGTGCGCGGCCGCGACCATCCCTGGGTATCGCGCGGCGGCATCAAGCTTGCCCATGCGCTCGACCATTTCGGCATCGACGTGGCCGGCTTGGTCGCCATCGATGTGGGCAGTTCCACCGGCGGCTTCACCGACGTGCTGCTGACGAAGGGCGCGGCGCGGGTCTATGCGGTGGACAGCGGCACCAACCAGCTCGCGTGGAAGCTGCGTTCCGACCCGCGCGTCATCGTGCATGAACAGACCAGCGCCCGCATCCTGACCGCCGACCACATTCCGGAACCCGTCCAGATCATCGTTTGCGACGCCAGCTTCATATCGCTTTCCAAGGTATTGGAAAGGCCCATGACTTTCGCGTCCCCCGGCGCAATGCTCGTTGCCCTCATCAAGCCGCAGTTCGAGGCGGGCCGCGAGGAAGTGGGCAAGGGCGGCGTCGTGCGCGACCCCGCCGTGCACGATCGCGTCTGCGCGCACGTCCGCGACTGGGTGAAAGCGCAGGGCTGGCGGGTCGAAGGCATCACGCCCAGCCCCATCACCGGCCCGCAGGGCAATGTAGAATTCCTTCTCCATGCCCGCAAATCGCGGGTTGCGGGACGAACCATTTCACCGCAAACCGTGGGACGGCGGCTGGATTCGGCGTTCAAGGATTCGCCCGACGCCGCTGAATGAGAGGCAGGGAGAATAAGTGCCGATGAATCAGATCGCGTCGCCCGGTCAGTTGCGCCTTGCCTATCTGCGCTGGGCGCTGGTGACGGTTCCCGCGATCCTCTTTCTCGGCTTCCTGTCGGGCAGGCTCGCCAATAGCGGCTATGGCAATCGCTGGTTTGCTGCGCTTGCCAAGCCCGAGCTGATCCCGCCCGGCTGGGTCTTCGGCGCGGCGTGGACGCTGCTCTATATCCTGATGGCGCTGGCCTTTGCGATGGTACTCCATGCGCGGGGCGCACGGGGGCGGGGCGTTGCCATCACCCTGTTTCTCGTCCAGTTCGCCTTGAACCTGATCTGGTCGCCGCTGTTCTTCCGCGCGCATCAGGTCGGCGACGCGCTGGTGCTGATCCTTGTCCTTACGGTGCTGGTGGCGGTCACGACGGCGCTTTTCCGGCGCATCCGCCGCGCGGCGGGATGGCTGCTGCTGCCCTATCTGCTCTGGCTGGCCTTCGCCGCTTACCTCAACTATGAGATCGACCGGCTGAACCCGGACGCGGAAACCCTTGTCGTCCCGGCGCTGCGCACCCAGATATGATTTTTGCCGCCCGACCGGAGGCGGCGCGAATGAGGACGACAGGATCATGCAGAGCGAAAACCGCTTTTTCGACGACCTTGCCAAGCTGGTGAACGGCGCCGCCGGGACCGTCGCCGGCATGAGCCGCGAGTTCGAGGCCAATGCGCGCGAAAAGGCGAAGCAGTGGATGGGCGGCATGGACTTCGTCAGCCGGGACGAGTTCGACGCCGTCAAGGCGCTGGCCGCCGCCGCCCGCGAAGAGGTGGAGCTTTTGAAAGCCCGCCTCGACGCGCTGGAAGGCAAAGCTCCCGAACCCGTGACAAAGACCGTCCGCGCGAACAAGGGCAAGGCGAAGGACGCCGAATAACGGCGTCTCGCGCCTGTCCTTTCCGCGCCGCCGGTGTTAAGGGCCGCATATGATGGACAGCGACGAATTTGAAAATGGCGGTCAGGAAGCGGCTCCGATCGACATGCTCGCCGCCTGGTTCGAGGCGCATGGCTGGAGCTTCGATCAGGTGGGCGAGGATGAGATCGTCGCCAGCACCCAGGGGTCATGGGCGCAATATGAGCTGCGCGGCATCTGGCGGGACGAGGATCAGGTGCTCCAGCTCCTTGCCCTGCCCGACATCCGTGTGGCGGAAGAAAAGCGCGCCGCGATCCACGAAACCCTCGCCCTCATCAACGAACAGCTTTGGCTCGGCCATTTCGAGCTGTGGTCGTCCAGCGGCATCGTTCTGTTCCGGCACGGCGCGCTGCTGGGCGCAGGCGGCACGCTGACGCTCGATCAGGCGCAGATACTCGTCGAAACCGCCCTCGACGAATGCGAGCGTTTCTATCCCGTCTTCCAGTTCGTCCTCTGGGGCGGCAAGACCCCGTCCGAAGCGATTTCCGCCAGCCTCATCGAAACCCGCGGCGAAGCCTGAGCATCTTACATGACCGACATTTTCTGGCCCGACCATCTGTTCCTTGTCGGCTGCGGCAATATGGCGGGGCAGATGCTGGCGCGCTGGCTCGATTGTGGCCTCGACCCCGCCCGCGTCACCGTGCTGCGCCCCAGCGGAAAACCGGTGGCCGACGGCGTTCGGGTCGTGACCGGCTATCCTGTCGCGCTCCCCGCCGATACCACTGTCCTGCTCGGCATGAAGCCCTACCAGATCGCCGATGTCGCCGCTTCCCTCGCGCCGCTTTGCGGTGAGGATACGGACATCGTCTCGATCCTCGCGGGCACGCCGCTCGCCGGCCTGCGCGCCTATTTCCCAGCGCCGCGCGCCTTGATCCGCGCCATGCCGAACCTGCCTGTCGGCATAGGGCAGGGCGTGACGGCGCTTTACACCGACGCCGCCGTACCGGTGCAGGCCCGCGAAGCCGCTACCTCGCTCATCTCCCCGCTTGGCCTTGTCGAATGGATCGCCGACGAAGCCCGGTTCAACGAAATCACCGCGCTGTCCGGCTGCGGCCCCGCCTTCCTGTTCCGCTTCATCGACGCGCTGGCGAGGGCAGGGGAGGCGCTTGGCCTGCCCGCCGATCAGGCCGCCCGCATGGCGCTCGCCACGGTGGAGGGGGCTGCCAGCATGGCCGCCCGCGCCAGCGACAGCCCCGGCGCGCTGGCCGACCGCGTTGCCAGCCCCGGCGGCATGACGCGGCAAGGCCTCAACGTGCTGGACGCCGACGACCGTTTGCTCAAGCTGCTCACCGACACCCTGAGCGCCGCTCGTGACAGGGGCGAGGAAATGGCGCGGGAGGGCTAAGGGATCATGCGGAGGTGGACGCGGCGCTTCAATCCCTCCAGCACATCCTCTACAGCGCGCTCATAGCCTTTCCCCGGAGTCTCCCATGCTGCCCTCCGACACGCCCATCCTCGTCCTCACTACCGGCGGCACGATCGACAAGATCTATTTCGACGCCCTGTCCGACTATCAGGTGGGCGAAACGGTCGTCGCGAAGCTGCTTGAGATCGCCCGCGTCCAGCGCCCCTTCCGCATCGAGGAAGTAACCCGCAAGGACAGCCTGGAACTGGACGACGCCGATCGCGCCCTGATCCGCGCCCGCGTCGCGGCTGCCCGCGAAGGCCATATCGTCATCACGCACGGCACCGATACGATGACCGAAACGGCGAAGGTGCTGGCCGACATTCCCGGCAAGACGCTGGTGCTGGTTGGCGCGCTCGCCCCCGCCCGTTTCGGCGAGAGCGACGCCAGCTTCAACCTCGGCATGGCCTTCGCCACCGCGCAGGTCGCGCAGCCGGGCGTCTACATCACCATGAGCGGGTCCGTCTTCCCTGCCGCCCGCGTGGTAAAGGACCGCGAAAAAGGCGCTTTCGTCCCGGTGGAGTGAGGGAGCAGCTCCCTAAGTGCGATGGGGGGCCAGCAGGATAACCGCCGCGCCGATGAGGCAGAGCGCAGCACCGCTCAAATCCCAGCGATCCGGCCGCACGCCTTCCGCCATCCACAGCCACAGAAGCGCCGATGTGATGTAGATGCCGCCATAAGCCGCATAGGCCCGGCCTGCATTGCTTGTATCCACCAGCGTCAGGAGCCAGGCGAAAAGGATGAGGGAGATGCAGCCGGGAACCAGCCACAGCGGCGACTTTGCCAGCCGCAGCCAGGCCCAGAAAGCGAAACAACCGGCAATCTCGGCGACGGCCGCTCCGATGTAGATGATCGCTGTGGTCATTCTCCACCCTTAATGCGCGAATTTGCGGCCATCCGACATTCCGTCATCCCAGCGAAAGCTGGGATGACGGGGAAACGACCGCCTTCCGCCCATAATCGCCTTCAGGATAAGGGTCTGCAAGCCGCCCAATCCCAAAAAAGAAAAGGGCGGCGCCATGATGGCACCGCCCCGATTTTCTCCCCGCAAGGATGCGGAGCGAAAAGCTTACTTGAGTTCGACGGTCGCGCCGGCTTCTTCAAGCTGCTTCTTGAGCTTTTCGGCTTCGTCCTTGCTAACGCCTTCCTTGATCGCCTTCGGCGCGCCTTCGACGAGCGCCTTGGCTTCGGTCAGGCCCAGGCCCGTGATGGCGCGGACTTCCTTGATGACGTTGATCTTCTTGCCACCGTCGCCGGTGAGAACGACGTCGAATTCGCTCTGCTCTTCAGCAGCGGCGGCGGCCGGAGCACCAGCGGCCGGGCCGGCGACGGCGACGGCAGCGGCGGCCGAAACGCCCCACTTTTCTTCCAGAGCCTTCGACAGCTCGGCGGCTTCGAGGACGGTCAGGGCCGACAGCTGATCGACCAGTGCGTTAATGTCTGCCATATTACTTTACCTGTTCCCTTCTGGGCGGGGCGTTGAAAGGCCCCTTAAACTAGAGTTGAAACGAATGTCCGGCGGTCCTGAAGATCAGGCCGCGTTCTTTTCCGCATAGGCGTTGAAAACCCGCGCGAGCTGGGCAGCCGGTGCCTGGGTGACGGTCGCGAGCTTGGTCGCGGGCGCAACGAGCAGCCCGACGATCTTCGCACGCAGTTCATCCAGCGACGGCATCGAGGCGAGCGCCTTGACGCCCTCCGCGTTCAGCAGCACTTCGCCCATCGCGCCGCCAACGATCTCGATCTTGTCGTTGGTCTTCGCGAATTCGACCGCAACCTTGGCGGCTGCGACCGGATCGGCCGAGGAGGCAAGGGCGACGGGGCCGGTCAGCAGATCGCTGATGCCGGTATAGTCGGTGCCTTCAAGGGCGATCCTGGCGAGGCGGTTCTTCGTAACCTTGTAGGTTGCACCGGCTGCGCGCATTTTCTGGCGCAGGTCCGTCGACTGAGCGACGGTCATGCCGAGGTTGCGGGTCACGACGACCACACCGACCTCTGCCAGATGTGCGTTCAGCGCGGAAACGACCTCAGCCTTCTGATTACGATCCATGCCATTCTCCACATATTCATGCGCCGGACGGTCCGGCGCACAACGAACCCGCGCAAAGGCTTGTCGCCACGGCGCGGGGCACTGGTCCGAATGGGGAGAGGTTGACTGGCCCGAATCGTTTCAACGGAAACAGGCAGACCCGGAACAGGGCCATGGCGGCCCGTCCGGCAAGAACTTTTCCCCGTCTAGGCTGGACATTAAGAAGGGCATATTCCCTTCACCAACTGTCTCGGACGGTGGACCCGCAATGGGTCCGGTGGCGGGCCTGTATGGGATTTTCTTGTAATTGTCACGCGGAATCTCTCCTCCGTCCGTCCTGAGCGAAGTCGAACGGCTGGATTCGACCTAAACCCGATCCGCCTGCACTACCGCATCCAGCGCCCGCAGGGCCGACAGGATGCGGTTGAGGTGCTGCGCGTCGGCCACTTCCAGATCGATGATGTCGGTATGGAACGGCCCTTCGCGATTCACCAGTTGCAGGTTGAGGATGTTCGCCTTGGTCGCGCCGAAGACATTCGCGACGGCGGCGAGCGCGCCCGGCTGGTTCTTGACGATCACCGTAAGGCGCGCCATCCCGCCCTTGGACTTGCTGTCCCAGGCAAGGTCGATCCAGTCGTCGTCCTGCCCGGCTTCCAGCGACCGGCAGTCGATTGTGTGCACCTCAATCGGCTCGCCCGTGCGGCGCACGCCGACGATCCGGTCGCCTGGAACCGGGTGGCAGCAGTCGCCCAGATTATAGGCGATGCCCGGCGTCAGGCCGCGAATGGACACCGGCTCATGCTGGCGCGGATGCGCTTCCTCCACGCCCTCCGCTTCGGTCGAGCCGGGGATGAGCGCCTCCATCACTTCCCTGTCGCGCAGGCGATGGGTCGCGATGGCGATCATCAGCGCCGCGCGATCCTCCAGCTTCAGCCGCTTGAGCGCGGCGGTCAGCGCCTTGTCGCCCAGCTCGCTCGCCAGTTCGAGCGGGAAACGGCCGACGATCTCCTCATAGAGCTTTTCGCCCAGCGCGATCTCCTCGCCCCGCTGCTTCTGCCGGATATAGCGGCGGATGGCGGCGCGCGCCTTGCCGGTGACGGCGAAGGTGAGCCAGCCGGGCTGGGGCTGCTGCCCTTCGGATTTCAGGATTTCCACCTGATCGCCGTTTTCCAGCGCCGTCCGCAACGGCACGACCCGTCCATTGACCTTTGCGCCCACCGTCTGGTCGCCCAATGTCGTGTGCACCGCATAGGCGAAGTCCACCGGCGTCGATCCCTTGGGCAACTGGTGCAGCTCGCCCTTTGGGGAAAAGGCGAAGATGCGGTCCTGATACATCGCCATGCGGGTGTGTTCGAGCAGCTCGTCCGCGTCATGGCTCTGTTCCAGGATTTCGACCAGATCGCGCAGCCATGCCGCCTGATGATCTTTCGCATCGCCCTTCTGTTTATAAGCCCAGTGCGCCGCCAGCCCCAGTTCCGCGTCATGGTGCATGTCGCGGCTGCGGATCTGCACCTCGATGCGGGCATTGTCCTGATGGATGACCGTCGTGTGCAGCGAACGGTATCCGTTGCGTTTGGGGGTGGAGATATAATCCTTGAACCGGCCCGGCACCATCTTGAAGGTGCGGTGGATGACGCCCAGCGCCTTGTAGCAGTCATCGGCCGTCTCTGTGATGACGCGGAAGGCCATTACGTCGGTCAGCTGCTCGAAGCTGATGTGCCGTTCCTGCATCTTCTTCCAGATGGAATAGGGATGCTTTTCCCGCCCCGACACCGTGACGGGCAGGTCGTGGCTGCCCAGCAGCAGTTGCAGTTCAGCGCCGATCCGGTCGACCTTGTCATGGCCGCCTTCCTTCAGTTGCTCCAGCCGCTTGGTGATGCTGTCATAGGCTTCCGGCTCGAGTTCGCGGAAGGCGAGCAGCTGCATCTCGCGCATGAAGTCGTACATGCCGATCCGTTCTGCCAGCGGCGCGTAGATGTCCATCGTTTCGCGCGCTATGCGGCGGCGCTTGGCTTCATTCTTGATGAAATGCAGCGTCCGCATATTGTGCAGCCGGTCGGCGAGCTTCACCAGCAGCACGCGGATATCGTCCGACATGGCGAGCAGGAATTTGCGGAGATTTTCCGCCGCCCGCTCATTTTCGCTCATCGCCTCGATCTTGCTGAGCTTGGTGACGCCGTCGACCATGCGCGCGACATCCTTGCCGAACGCGTGCTCTATCTCCTCATAGGTAACGAGCGTGTCCTCTATCGTGTCGTGCAGCAGCGCGGTCACGATGGTCTGGTCGTCCAGGTTGAAGTCGGTCAAAATGCCTGCGACTTCAATCGGATGGCTGAAATATGGATCGCCGCTGGCGCGCTTTTGCGATCCATGTTTCTGGACGGAAAAGACATAGGCGCGGTTTATCATCGCTTCGTCCGCATCCGGATCGTAGCGCTTCACCCTTTCGACAAGTTCATACTGGCGTAACATCGTTTCCCGATTGTGTGGGAAGTGGGTTGTCGCGCAACAAAAAAATCCCATCTTGAGAGGAATTCTGCTGCGCTTTTGCAACGGAGGCCGCTTTACGCTATCGAGTCACACTCATGAAACACAGTCTGGCGCAGGATCTGGGACAATGCGCGCTGCCGAGCGCGCTGGAGATGATGGGCGAACGCTGGTCGTTCCTGATCTTGCGAGGAGCGATGGGGGGACTTCGGCATTTCGAGGAGTTCCAGTCCGTCCTTGGGATCGCCCGCAACATCCTCGCCAATCGTCTGACGCGCTTGGTCGAAAACGGCATCATGGCCCGCCAGCCGATGCAATGCGACCGGCGCAAGGTCGAATATCGCCTGACGGAAAAGGGGCTGGAGCTGGCCCCGGTCATGGTCGCGCTGCGCCAATGGGGCGAAAGATGGGGCTGCGGTCCGCAATTCTGTCAGGTGCTGGCCGACAGCCGTGACCGCCAGCCGATCCGCCGGATGACGATCCAGTCGCATGACGGCCGCGACCTGGCTGTGGAGGACCTGGTCTGGCTCTGCCCGGACGGCGCCAAGCCGGTGGTGCAGGAATCCGCCGCCGCCTGATATGCGTGCATTGCGCAGCGGCTTCACCGGCGGCATGAAATCCCCTACGCTGCGCGCGATGTCACCGCCTCGTATCCAGCCGCAACCCTTTTTCGCGGACAAGAATCGCGCTTTCTGGAACCTCCAGTCGCTGGGCTGGGCAGGAGCCTTCCTGTTGCGCGGCTCCTCCACCATCGCCAACGGCCAGCCGCTTTCCAGCCTGATCCCGGTGTTGATCTCCACGGTCAGCGGCTATTCGGTCACGCTTCTGATCGCGGTGATCTTCCGCTTTCTGCTGAAGCAGAAGCCGGTCGTCACCTGGGGCGTCTCGATCATCACGGTGCTGGCGGCGGCGGGGCTGGTCGCCTTCATCGACGCCTGGGTCTTCTCCACCCAGAACCGCGCGAGCGAGACGGCCGGCGTCCAGCTTTTCCTTGGTGCCTTCTATCTCTCGGTCACGCTGCTCGGCGCGTGGTCGGCGCTTTACTATGCCATCAATTTCTATCTCACGGTGGAAGAGCAGGCGGATCAGCTCCTACGCCTTGAAACCCAGGCATCCAGCGCGCAATTGGCCATGCTGCGCTATCAGCTCAATCCCCATTTCCTGTTCAATACGCTCAACAGCATCTCGACGCTGGTTCTGCTGAAACAGACCGACCGGGCCAATGCGATGCTTTCGCGCCTGTCGTCCTTCCTGCGCTATACCCTTATCAACGAACCCACCGCGCAGGTCACGATCGAGCAGGAGGTGGAGACGCTCAAACTCTATCTCGAAATCGAAAAGATGCGGTTCGAGGACCGGCTGCGCCCCGTCTTCACCATCGATCCGGCGGTCGCGCAGGCGCGGCTGCCCTCGCTGCTGCTGCAACCGCTGGTCGAAAACGCCATCAAATATGCCGTGACCCCCAAGGAGGAGGGGGCCGAAATCTCCGTCACGGCGCAGCCTGCCGGTGAAAACGTCCGGATCATCGTATCGGACAGCGGCCCGGGATTGAATGAAGGAGCCATGCGTCCGAACAATCCTGTGAGCGCGGGAACAGGCGTTGGGCTGGCGAACATCCGAGATCGGCTTATTCAGGCTTTCGGGGAACGACAGAGCTTCGAAACGCGTTCCACGCCAGGCGGTTTTTCGGTCATCATCGAAATGCCGCTTAATCTGGATGAACCATCGAAAGTGGCTGCATGACCATCAGAACGATCCTCGTCGACGACGAAAGCCTGGCTATTCAGGGCCTCAAGCTTCGTCTGGAAGCGCATGAGGATGTTGAAATCGTCGAAACCTGCTCCAATGGCCGCGAAGCCATTCGCGCCATAAAGACGCATAAACCCGATCTTGTGTTCCTTGATATTCAGATGCCGGGATTTGACGGCTTTTCCGTCGTCCAGGGCATGATGGAGGTCGAACCGCCGCTCTTCATCTTCGTGACCGCTTATAGCGACCATGCGATCCGCGCTTTCGAGGCGCAGGCGGTCGATTACCTGATGAAGCCGGTGGAGGAGGGCCGCCTTGCCGACGCGCTCGACCGCGTACGCCAGCGCCTGTCCGAAAAACGGCAGGTGCAGGAGGCGGAAAAGCTCCGCGAAGTGCTGGCCGAAGTCGCGCCCGACGCGATGAACGAATGGCATAGCGAGGAAGGCGCGCCTGCCTCCAATCGTTTCGAAAAGCTCATCAATATCAAGGACCGCGGCCAGATCTTCCGCGTGGACGTGGATTCGATAGAGCGGATCGACGCGGCGGGCGACTATATGTGCATCTACACCGCCGACAATTCGCTGATCCTGCGGGAGACGATGAAGGATCTGGAAAAGCGCCTCGACCCCCGCAATTTCCAGCGCGTCCACCGCTCCACCATCGTGAACCTGTCGCAGGTGCGTCAGGTGAAGCCCCACACCAACGGCGAATGCTTCCTGGTGCTGGAAAGCGGCGCGCAGGTGAAGGTCAGCCGATCCTATCGCGACGTCGTGGCGCGTTTCGTCCACTAGGAGCTTATCGAAACACCCATTGCCGGTTGAGCAGGAACACCACTGCCGGCGTCACGAAGAGCATCGCCGGGATGGGCGACCATTCCGGCCATTGCATATGGGTGACGCACAGCCACACCCATAGCGCGTTGAGCGCATAGCTCACCAGCGACACCGCGACGAAGCGCGCCCCGCGCCCCGCATGGCCGCTTTCCCCGCCATGCCCGCGGAAGGTGAAGGCGTTGTGGGACACATAGCCGATCGCTACCGCCGCGGCATAGCCGATCCCGTTGGCGATCTGCGCATGCAGCCCCACAGGCGCGGCAAGCACCCAGTAGATCGCCGCCTGGCAAGCCGTGACGAACAGGCCCGTCACGCCGTAGCGGACGATCTGCCACAACAAATCCTGCTGGTCGGCCGACAGTCGCTGGATGATTTTCATATGTCCCCGTTGCGCTTTGATGCGGAGCGTCTAATCCACCACCCATGAACTTGCAAAGCTGGCCAGTCCTGCGCGTCCGCGCAGTCACCATCGCGGCGGGATTTTCCGATTATGCGGCAAGGCACTGGAAATGGCTCACGCTCCTCCTGTGGATCGCCATAGCGGCGGGCTTCCTCGTCAATCGCTGGCCCGCGATCCACTGGTTGGTGCTCAGCGATACGGATGACAATATCCGCTATGTGCAGGTGAAGGACTGGCTGGCGGGGCAGGGTTGGTACGACCTGCGTCAATATCGGCTCGATCCGCCCAGGGGATTCGACATCCACTGGTCGCGGCTGGTGGATTTGCCGATTGCGGGGCTGATACTGTTCTTCCGCGCGTTCCTGGATCAGGGCATGGCGGATCGTCTCGCCTGCGCCGTCGCGCCGTTGCTGCCCCTGCTGCTCCTGATGCTCAGCCTCGGCTTCATCGCCCGCCGTCTGGCCGGGGGTAATGCGTGGATCATCGCCGCGCTCGCGCCGCTCGCCGCGCAGATGGGCCTTGGCATGTTCGCGCCGATGCGGATCGACCATCATGGCTGGCAACTGGCGCTTGCCGTCACCATGCTGGCGGGGCTGGTCGACCGCAACTGGCTGCGCGGGGGCATCGTCGCGGGAATCAGCACCGCGCTGTCGCTGACCATCGGGATGGAGATGATCGTCTATCTGGCGGCTGGCGGCGCGCTGATCGCCTTGCGCTGGGTGTTCAAGGAAGGCGCGGGCCGCCGGATGCTGCCCTATGCGCTCAGCCTGACCGGCGCGACGTCCCTGCTGTTCGTGCTGTTCGCCAGCTACGCAAACCGGCAGATGGTGTGCGATGCGATCTCGCCCATCTGGGTCTCCATCTTCGCGGCGGCTTCGGCGGGCATGGTGCTGCTCGCCCTTATGCCGCTGCGAAGCTGGCAGGCGCGGCTCGTGGCGGGATTGGCCGTCGGCGCGGCGGTCGCGGCCTTCGCCTGGTTCAACTGGCCGCAATGCCTGAGCGGCGCCTATCAGATATCTCCCGAACTCCAGCGTCTCTGGCTCGCCAACATCCGCGAGGCGAAGCCCCTGACGGCGCAGACGCGCGATGTCGCCGTGCCGCTGATGGCGCTCCCGGTCGCGGGGCTCTTGGGTCTGCTCTGGGCCTTGTGGGATTCGCGCCGCGACGCGGATCGCCTGTGGGCATGGGTGACGGTCGGGCTGATGATGCTCTTTTCCACCGCCCTGCTGTTCTGGGCCTTGCGCGCGGGTCCGGCGGCGCAATTGATGGCGATCCCGCCCGCAGCCTGGGCCGCGCATCGCCTGCTCGTGCTCATGGCCACGGGCCGCCCCATGATAAGGGTGGCTGCATGGGCCGCGATGCTGCTGCTTGCCGCCTTTGCCTTCGCCTATCCGCTCTATCCGCAGATCAGGAACGGGGTGGCCGCGATGACGGGCGAAAAGCCGAAGCCATGGCGTCCGCAGGCCAAGGCCCGCACTGACGCGATCAGGAAAGCCAATGGCCGGTGTCGCACCCTGCCCGCGCTGGAGGTGATGAACGACCTGCCGCCGGCCACCATCTTCACCATGGTCGATCTTGGCCCGCGCATCATCGCCACGACGCACCACAGCGCAGTCGCCGGCCCCTATCATCGCAACGGCGCGGTGATCCTGGACATCCATCATGCCTTTGACGGGCCTGCCGATGCCTTCCGCCCCATCGCGGCGAAGCATCATGCGACCTATCTGCTGATCTGCCCCAATTTTCCCGAAGGCACCATCTATCAGACGCGAAGCCCACAGGGTTTCTACGCCGACCTGATGCGCGGCAAGGTGCCGGGCTGGCTGCACCCCATGTCGATCAGGAGCGGAACCGAATTACCCTATACGCTCTATCGGATCGACTATTCAGCGCCGGGCAGCGAAGAAGCCGCGCAAAAGCGCTGACGCCTCCGCCTCTGCCAGGCCGCCATAGACCTCAGGTCGGTGCAGGCATTGCGGCTGGGCGAAGAGGCGCGGTCCCTGCTCCAGCGCGCCGCCCTTGGGGTCCGACACGGCATAATAGAGCCGCGCGATCCGCGCATGGGAAATCGCGCCCGCGCACATCGGGCAAGGTTCCAGCGTCACCCAAAGGTCGCATCCGGTCAGGCGGAAATCTCCGATCCGCCGCGAGGCTTCCCGGATCGCCACCATCTCGGCATGGGCGGTCGGATCCTTGTCGCGCCGGTTGCGGTTCTCGCCCTCGCCGATGATGCGTCCGCCCAGCGTCACCACCGCGCCGATCGGCACTTCGCCTGCCTGCTGCGCCGCATAAGCGAGATCAAGCGCGCGGCGCATCGGATCGGGCAGGGGAAAGGGCGACGCCATGGGCCGCCCTTATCACGGATGCCCTCGCTGGCGAAACGGTCAGGGTTTCTTCACGTCCACGGTCGGCACCTCGACCGTTTCGTTGCGGCTTCCCATTTCCACCTTGGCGACATTCGCATCATATTTGGGAAGCTGGCCGCCCTTGACGGAGATTTCCGGCAGGCTGCCTTCCCGCGTTTTTTGCAGGTCGATAAACCCCGTCGCAATTCCCGCCGCCAGAATCAGCAGCACGATCAGCAATAGCCCACCAATCACTCGCATTTCACCCTCCTATGGGATATGCGGCAAAGAACGCCCCGCCGGTCGGAAAGGTTGCGCTTGCGGCATGATCGCGCGGCGCGGGCGGCTTGACGGGAAAGGGGAATCCCGCTACTGGCGCCGCTTTCCGAACGAAACCGAACAGCAAGGTTGATTATATTATGTCGCGCATTTGCGAGCTGACCGGCAAGGGCCGCCAGGTGGGGCACAATGTTTCCCACGCCAACAACAAGACGAAGCGTGTGTTCCTGCCCAACCTGCAGAACGTCACCCTGATCTCCGAAGCGCTCGAAAAGGGCGTAAAGCTGCGCGTGTCGACGCATGGCCTGCGTTCGGTCGAACATAATGGCGGCTTGGACAATTGGCTGCTGAAAACCGGCGACGACAAGCTGTCGCTCAAGGCCCAGCGCCTGAAGCGCGACATTGTCAAGAAGAAGGCTGCCGCCGCAGCCTGATTTCTTCTGATTCGTTTCGGTAAAGGAGCGGTCTGGCGACAGGCCGCTTTTTTGCGTGAATCATCGCCCCTTCGCCGCACCTTCCCTATTGACGCAGGGCGAATTTCAGCAGCAAGGTTCGCTGGAAGAATTCATGATTGTCGTCCGATACGACCCAGATCATGGTTTCGCCGCCCTCGCGCGTCACGGCCAGCCCTTCGAAATTGTCGGCCAGCAACGGCGGCGCGAGCCGCGCCAGCGGCTGCGCGCGTAATCGCGTGCCGGGTTCCAGCCGCTCGGGCAGTTCCACGATCGCGATGACGCCGGTGAACAATTCCTGCAAGGTCAGCCGCCGGTTCAACACCAGCAGCCGCCGTTCATCCAGCGCCACGGCATCGGTGGGGCGATAGCCCTGCGGGGGCGTATAGCGCAGATGGATCGGAGAGGGCGTGTCCGGGTCCGCCGGGTCGCCGGAAAAGAGCAGGGTGTCATGATGGCCGTCCGCCGTCATCCCCATCTCCGCTATGGCGATGAAGCGCCCATCGGGCAGCCGTGCGAGGGATTCGATGGAGCCGGTTTTCGGCCATGCCTCGATCTCCGGCCATGTCCGGCAAGCCTCTACCCGGGCAAAGCCGGAGGAATAGCGGCAGATCATCTGCTGCAATTCAAAGCCTACCCAATAGCGGTCCGTTGCGGGGTCATGCGTCATGGACTCTGAATCCCACGCCCACCACGGCTTTTCCTTGTCCTGCGGGCGGACGGGCAGGGGCGCGATGAAGGGGCGGCGCCGCGCTTCGCCGGGACCGACGTGAAAGCCCATCAATATGCCCGCGTCGCTCAACCCCAATATCTGTCCCGCCGGTTCCACCAGCAGCGACGATATGCCGCCGAAATTGGGGTTCCGGCTCGTCAATTCCCATCCCGCGATATAGTCGAGCCGGCCCACGCGCCGCATCGCCGGATCGCCCGCGTTCAGCGCCACGGCGCGCGCGGCCACGGGCAACATGCCGGGATGCAGCAATTGCGGCTTGTTCTTGTGGCCCGCCGGCAGCAGCAGAATGGCAAGGGCCAGGACGATCAGGATTCGACGCATCGCGGGTTGCATAGGATAATATCGGGCGGCGCGCAGCATTCGCGTGATGGATCGACATAGCTGAACAGCGCCTGTCACGCTCATTCAGGCTCGGCTCAATGCGAATCGGGCATAAGAGGGATCAATCAGGGCGAATCCGTCTTTCGGCACTGCCCGCACGATGGCTTTTGGAGGAGCAACGCCATGAAGATGAAGTTTCTTGTGAATATGGGAGCTGCGCTGGCCATGGGCGTCGCTTCTCTCGCGGTGACCGCGACCCCTGCCATGGCTCGCGACGGCTGGGGCCGCCATTATGACCGCGGCCACTCCTATAGGGGCGATCGCGGCTACCGTGGCTATCGCGGTGATTATTATCGCGGCAATCGCGGCGACCGCTACTACCGCAACAACTATTATCGCGGCTATCGAGGCGGCTACCGCTGCCGCGACAGCGGCACCGGCGGCACGATCATCGGCGCGATCGCCGGCGGTCTGCTCGGCAATGAAGTAGGCAAGGGCAGCGGCCGCTATGGCAGTGGCGACGGCACCACGGGCGCTATTGTGGGCGCGGGCGTGGGAGCGCTTGCGGGCCGCGCGATCGACCGTGATTGCTAAGCTGACCGTCCTTATCGGACTCGATTGAGACAGGGCCGCTCCGCAAGGGGCGGCCCTGTCCGGTTGGTGTTCATGCGGTGGACACTCCGCGCATGGCTGGCTGTCATGGGGTGGATTCCCGCCATTCATCCGTCATCCCGGCTTTCGCTGGGACGACGGAGGTCGGATGACCGAAAATGGCCGCAAGCGGTCATTGCAAGTGATTGGATTTACGGGATTTTCGCGCCAGAACCGTTTTCGTCGGCAGGCTCGGCCCGATCCCGGTCGGCGCGCAAGGCGGTCATCGCCGCGGGATTGAGGCCCGCTTCTTTGTCCCGTATCTGTCCCGCCCGCGCATCCAGCATTGCCGCTGCATCGTTGAGCGCGCTGGCTTCGCTCGCGCTGACGCCGCCCACCCCATCCGCAGGCCCCGACCCGCAGGCCGTCAGGCAGACCAGTGCCGCCATGCTGGCAAGATAGCGGATCATCTCCATCCTCCTTCGCGCATAAGAAAAGGGCCGCTCCGTTTCCGGCGCGGCCCTTTCACAAAAACTTGCCCGAGACGGGATTACATCGCGTTCGAAGCGGTGTTCGCGGCGGCATTCGAAGCGTTGGCAGCCGCGTTCGACGCATCGTCAGCGGCGTTCAGCGCAGCGTTCATGGCGTTGTCGGCGGCGTTCGATGCGTTATCCGCGGCGTTCGCGGCGGCATTGGCGGCGTTGTCCGCACCGCCCGAGCAGGCGGCGAGGCCGAGCGACGCGGCGAGAACGAGCGAAAGAGCAATCGACTTGGTCATGGGCTAAACCCCTCTCTGAGAATAAAAAACGGTGCAGACCATCTCGGAGAAAAGCTCACCCCCCATTGCGTCTGCCGGGCGATTCGTAATGCGTTGAAGTTCGCAAGGCAATCCTCTTCATGTGGATTAAGGGCGGACTTTCAGCGATTTCATGTAAAATACCCAGCGAAAGAGCGCGATTGACGTATATAAAGTTTTCTTTATATATGGGTGTCATGAGCGCCGCACTCGACATTTTCCGTGCCCTTGGCGATCCCACGCGCCTGCGGATCATCCATTTGCTGCGTGCGATGGAACTGGCCGTGGGCGAAATCGCGCAGGTCGTGGGGCAAAGCCAGCCGCGCGTGTCCCGTCACGTCCGCATCCTCGCCGAAGCCGGTCTTGTCGAGCGGCGCAAGGAAGGAAACTGGGTTTTCCTTCGCCTTGGCAAGGATGCCGCCCTCGCGCCCTATCTCGCTTTGTTCGACCGGATCGAACCGTCGCAGGCCGAACATCTGTGGCAGCAGGCGGACCTCGCCCGCCTGGCCGCCGTGCGGGCGGACCGTTCGCGGGCGGCGGAAAGCTATTTCGCCGAACATGCGGAGGAATGGGACGCGATCCGCTCGCTCCACGTTGCCGAAGCCGATGTGGAAGCAGCCATGACCGCGCTCCTCGCGCAGGAGCCGATCGGCCATCTCCTCGATATCGGCACGGGGACGGGCCGCATGATCGAGCTTTTCGGCCCCGAAGCCGCGCAGGTGACCGCGCTCGACCGCAGCCCCGACATGCTCCGCCTCGCCCGCGCGAAGCTGCCGGAGGATGCGGGCGACAAATATGCGCTGGTGCTGGGCGATTTCGGCGAATTGCCGATGGAGCGGGGCAGTGTCGACACGGTGGTCTTGCATCAGGTGCTGCATTACGCGCAGGCGCCCGAAGCCGTCATCGCCGAAGCTGCCCGCGTCACCGCCGCGCAGGGCCGGGTGCTGATCGCCGATTTCGCCGCTCATGAGCGCGAGGAACTGCGTCTGCGCGATCAACATGCGCGTCTGGGCTTTTCCGACGAGCAGATCGAAAACTGGTTCGCGCAGGCGGGCCTTGACCTGGAACGGGTGGAAAGCCTGCCCGGACAGGAACTTACCGTGCAACTCTGGCTGGGCCGCCGCCGTGGCGCGCGCGTCCTGCCGATCGAAGGACGCATTTCCGCATGACCCTCAGCTTCCCCTCCGTCGAAGAGGCGCGGCGCGCACTGGATGCGCCGCTCTATGCCGATCTGGCGGGCGACCTTAACGTCAGCTTCGAATTCTTCCCGCCCAAGACGGAGAAGATGGAGGAGCAGCTCTGGTCCGCGATCGAGACGCTGACGCCGCTGGGGCCGAAATTCGTTTCCGTCACCTATGGCGCAGGCGGTTCGACGCGGGAGCGCACGCACAACACGGTGGCGCGCATCGCGAAGGAAACGCCGCTCGCCGCCGCCGCGCACCTCACCTGCGTTGCGGCCAGCAAGGATGAGATCGCCGAGGTCGCCGATGCCTATTGGGACGCGGGCGTGCGCCACATCGTCGCCCTGCGCGGTGATCCGCCGGTGGCAGGCGCGAAGTTCGAGGCGCATCCGCAGGGCTATCAGGGCGCGGCCGAACTGGTCGATGGGCTGGTGAAACGCCATCCCTTCGAGATTTCCGTGGCCGCCTATCCCGAAACGCATCCCGATGCGGCGAGCGCCCAAGGCGACCTCGACAATCTCAAGCGCAAGCTGGACGCGGGCGCGACCCGCGCCATCACGCAATTCTTTTTCGAACCGGACACCTTCTTCCGCTTTCGCGATACGGCGGCGGCGGCGGGCATTTCGGCGGACATCATCCCCGGCATCATGCCCGTCAGCAATTTCGCCGCGGTCCAGCGCATGTCGGCCATGTGCAACACCGATGTGCCGCTTTGGATGGGCCGCCTGTTCGAGGGGCTGGACACGCTTCCCGCCGCACGGCAGCTTGTTTCCGCGACGCTGGCGGCGGAGCTTTGCCGCAAGCTTTATGCGGGCGGGGTGCGCGACTTCCATTTCTACACACTCAACCGTGCGGAACTCAGTTACGCCATCTGTCATCTGTTGGGCCTGCGACCGGAGAAAAGTGCATGACCGCCGAGGAACAATTCCGCGCCATCGCGGCGGAAAAGATCATGATATTCGACGGCGGCTATGGCACGTCGATCCAGAAGCATGGCCTGACCGAAGCGGACTATCGCGGCGATCTGGAGCTGCCCAAGGACCAGAAGGGCAATAACGATCTGCTCTGCCTGACCCGCCCCGACATCGTGGAGGGCATCCACGCCGCCTATCTGGAGGCGGGCGCGGACATGGTGGAAACCAACACCTTCTCCTCCACGAAGATCGCCATGGCCGACTATGGCTGTGAACATCTGGTGCGCGACATCAACATCGCCGCCGCGAAACTCGCGCGCAAGGCGTGTGATGCGGCGACCGCGAAGGATGGCCGCCCGCGCTTCGTGGCGGGGTCCATCGGCCCCACGAACAAGACGCTGTCGATCTCGCCGGACGTGAACGACCCCGCTTACCGCGAGGTGGATTATGATACGCTGAAAGCGGACTATCGCGAACAATGCGATGCCCTGATCGAAGGCGGCGTCGATTTCCTGTTGGTCGAAACCTGCTTCGACACGCTCAATGCCAAGGCGGCGGGCATGGCTGCCCGCGAAGCCGAAGCGGCGGCGGGCCGTTCGGTGCCGCTGATGCTCAGCTTTACCATCACCGATATGTCGGGCCGCAACCTGTCGGGGCACACGATCAATGCCTTCTGGTATTCGCTGCGCCATCTGAAGCCGATCACCATCGGCGTGAACTGCGCGTTCGGCGCGGATCTGCTGCGGCCTTATCTCAGCGAACTGGCGAAGAATGCCGACACGCTGATCCTGGCCTATCCCAATGCGGGATTGCCCAACGAACTGGGCCAATATGACGAACTGCCTGAAACCACGGCCAGCCTCATCCGCCAATGGGTGGACGAAGGACTGGTCAACATGGTCGGCGGCTGCTGCGGCACCACGCCCGCGCATATCGGCGCGGTGGCGAAGGCGCTTGCGGGCCACAAGCCGCGCGTCGTGCCGGAACTGCCGGTCGTGACGCGCCTCGCGGGTCTTGAACCGATGCACATCGCGGCCTGATACCCACCTCCGTTCGTGTCGCGCAAAGTCGAGACACGAACGCAACCGCCTCTCGACTTCGCTCGAAGCGAACGGATTGACAGAATGACCACCCAACCTTCCGCCACCAACTTCGTCAACATCGGTGAGCGCACCAACGTCACCGGATCGGCCAAGTTCAAGAAGCTCATCATGGCGGGCGACTATGCCACCGCCATCGACATCGCGCGCGATCAGGTGGAGAACGGCGCGCAGGTGGTGGACGTCAACATGGACGAAGGGCTGCTCGACGCTGTCGAGGCGATGACGACCTTCCTGAAACTCATGACGTCGGAACCGGATATCAGCCGCGTGCCGGTGATGATCGACAGCTCCAAATGGGAAGTCATCGAAGCGGGCCTCAAATGCGTGTCCGGCAAGCCCATCGTCAACTCGATCAGCATGAAGGAAGGGGAGGAAGCCTTCCTTGTTCATGCCCGAAAGGTTATGGCTTACGGCGCGGCGGTGGTCGTCATGGCCTTCGACGAAACGGGCCAGGCCGACACCAAGGAGCGCAAGGTCGAAATCTGCGCCCGCGCCTATGACCTGCTGGTCGGCATCGGTTTTCCGCCGGAAGACATCATCTTCGACCCCAATATCTTCGCCGTCGCGACGGGCATCGAGGAGCATAATAATTACGGCGTCGACTTCATCGAAGCCTGCAAGGAGATCAAGGCCCGCTGCCCGCATGTCCACATTTCGGGCGGCCTGTCGAATCTCAGCTTCTCCTTCCGCGGCAATGAGCCGGTGCGGCGGGCGATGCACTCCATTTTCCTGTATCACGCCATTCCGGCGGGCATGGACATGGGCATCGTCAATGCGGGCCAGCTCGACGTCTATGACGCCATCGACCCCGAACTGCGCGAAGCCTGCGAGGACGTCATCCTCAACCGCCCCCAGCGCGATCCCAGCGTCACGCCCACCGAGCGGCTGGTCGAACTCGCCGAAAAATTCCGGGGCACCGGCGGGGAAGTCGACAAGGCGGCCGAGGAATGGCGCGGCTGGCCGGTCGCCAAGCGCCTCGAACATGCGCTGGTCAAGGGCATCGACATGTATGTGGTCGAGGATACGGAGGAAGCCCGCCTTTCCGCAGACAAGCCTATCGAAGTGATCGAAGGCCCCCTGATGGACGGCATGAACGTGGTCGGCGACCTGTTCGGCGCGGGCAAGATGTTCCTGCCGCAAGTCGTCAAATCCGCCCGCGTCATGAAGAAGGCGGTGGCCCATCTCCTCCCCTATATCGAAGCCGCGAAGGAACCCGGCGCCAAGGGCAAGGGCAAGGTCGTCATGGCGACCGTCAAGGGCGACGTGCACGACATCGGCAAGAACATCGTCGGCGTCGTGCTCCAGTGCAATGGCTTCGAAGTGATCGACCTGGGCGTCATGGTGCCGTGGCAGGACATATTGAAGGCCGCGAACGAGAATGACGCCGACATGATCGGCCTGTCCGGCCTCATCACGCCCTCGCTGGACGAAATGGTGACGGTGGCGCAGGAAATGCAGCGCGCCGACATGTCGATGCCGCTGCTGATCGGCGGAGCCACCACGTCGCGGGTGCACACGGCGCTCCGCATCGACCCGGCCTTCACTGGCCCTGTCGTTCATGTGCTGGACGCCAGCCGGGCGGTGGGCGTGGCGACCGCGCTCGTCTCGCAAACGCAGAAGACCGATTTCGTCCAGAAGACCAAGGACGATTATGAGCATGTCCGCGTCGCCCGCGCGAATAAGGGGCAGAGCGCCCTCCTGTCGCTGGAGGACGCCCGCGCCAATGCCTTCGAGATCGACGAGAATCTGAAGCCGCCCCGTCCGCGCCTGCCCGGCGTTCATCGCTTCCCCGACTGGGACTTGAAGGATCTGCGCGACTATATCGACTGGACCCCTTTCTTCCGCGCCTGGGAACTGGCGGGCAATTATCCCGCGATCCTCACCGATGACATCGTCGGCGAAAGCGCCGCCAGCCTGTTTGCCGACGCGCAGAAGATGCTCGACCGCATCATCGACGAAAAATGGCTGACCGCGCGCGGCGTCGCGGGGCTGTGGCCCTGCGCCCGCGAAGGCGACGACATCATCGTCCATGTCGAGGATGAACGGCATGTCCGCCTCCCCATGCTGCGCCAGCAGATCGCCAAGCGGGAAGGGCGGGCGAATATGTGCCTCGCCGACTTCATCAGCCCGGACGGCGACTGGATCGGCGGTTTCGCGGTGTCGCTCCACGGCATCGAGCCGCATCTGGCCCGCTTCAAGAACGCGATCGACGATTATTCGGACATATTGCTGAAGGCGCTGGCCGACCGCCTGGCCGAAGCCTTCGCCGAGCGGCTCCACCATTATGTCCGCACCGCGCTCTGGGGCTATGCGGAGGGTGAGCAACTCACCAACGAAGCGCTCATCAAGGAGCAATATCGCGGCATCCGTCCCGCGCCGGGCTATCCCGCCTGCCCGGAACACAGCCTGAAACCCTTGCTGTTCGACATGCTGGATGCCCATCACGCGACGGGCATCACGCTGACGGAAAGCTTCGCCATGCTCCCCACGGCGGCGGTCAGCGGCTTCTATTTCGGCCATCCGCAGGCGGAATATTTCGGCGTGGCGCGCATCGGCCGCGACCAGTTGGAGGATTACGCCCAGCGACGCGGCGTCGACGTGGAAACGGCGGAAAGGTGGCTGCGGCCTAATCTGGACTGACCGGATCGCCTTAACGACTATCATATATCCTGTGCCATAACGGGGCAGGAATCCGTTAACCACGTCCCTGCATTGGCCGCGCGCCGGGCAGGGTCTACATGCCGCTCATGCGTATCCTTTCCACGACCGTCCTCGTTTCCGCCGCCGTAGCCGCCACCGCTCTGGCGCAGGTGGCACCCGCGCCCTTCACCGTCGCGGAAACGGGCCAGGCTTTTCAGTCGCTCGCCGATGCCGTCAACGCCATCGGCGACCGCAAGGGCACAGTGGTCATCGCGCCCGGCACCTATCGCCAGTGCGCGGTGCAGCAGGGCGGAGACGTCACCTTCACCGCGGCGGCCCCCGGCACGGCCATATTCGACGGCGCGATCTGCGAGGGCAAGGGCGCGCTCGTCCTGCGCGGCCGCGCGAGCAAGGTGGACGGCATCGTCTTTCAGAACCTGCGCGTGCCCGACGGCAACGGCGCGGGCATCCGTCTGGAAAGCGGCAATCTCACCGTTACGAACAGCCTGTTCCGCAACAGCGAACAAGGCATCCTCGCCGGCGACGCTCCGCAGAACAGCGTCACCATCGACAAGTCGACCTTCCGCCATCTGGGCCGCTGCGACCGCGATCTGGATTGCGCGCACGGCGTCTATATCGGCCGCTATGGCAGCCTCACCGTCACCCGCTCGCGCTTCGATCAGGGCGACGGCGGCCATTATCTGAAAACCCGCACGCCGCGCGTCACGATCACCGACAACAGCTTCGACGATAGCGCCGGGCATCTCACCAATTATATGATCGACCTGTCAAACGGGGCGAGCGGCACGATCAGCGGCAATGAAATGGTGCAGGGCAAGGACAAGGACAATCACAGCGCCTTCATCACCGTCGCGCCCGAAGGACGGGAGCATGACAGTGCGGGCCTCACCATCGCGGACAACAGCGCGTCCTTCGTGCCGGGCCTCCAGCGCAGCAGCAGCTTCGTCGCCAACTTCACCGACGATGCGGTGAAGATCGGCGCGAACAAGCTGGCGAGCGGCATCAAGGTTTCCGACCGCCGCTGATGGCTTGCCAGCGGGGCGCATGGGTCGGATAATCGTCCCCATGCGCACAACTTATGAATCCGCCACCGTCCGCCTCTATCACCTGAGCGACGCGCAGGAGGGTGGGGCGGCCACGACCCTTTTTTACGGCCCGCTGAACGAAGCCCTTCTTATCGCCGAAGGGCAGCCTGCCGATGTGCAGGACAGCCTGTTCCTGGCCACCGACAATGACGTTGTCGCCTATCTCGACCTGATCGGCGGGTGAAAGGATAGTCCCCCGCCTTCAGTCTGGTTTGGGTGGTTTGCGGAGGTTGTGCAGATTTTCTTCCGTCATCCCAGCCATTACCCGTCCGCAAAGCCAAACGGCGCATGGGTCCGCCGGAAATCGTCGGGCAGCACCTCGCGCCCGATGGGCGGAGCGGATCGGGCCATGCACTGACTGCGGTGGCACAGGCGGCAGGTGACGCCGATGGGGGTAGGCTCGCGCCGGGATTCTCCGGGTGCTTCGCCTTGCGTATAGATGAGCCGATGGGCGTGCTCCGCCGCGCAGCAGAGTGCAATCGCCCGGTCGACGCGCGGCGTCCCCCATCCGCCGCCGCCCGCCCGCACCGATCGCGCGATGGAAAAGAAGCGCTCGCCATCGGGCAGTTCCAGCCATTGCGTCACCACCTCGCGCGGCGTTTCGAACACCCGATGCACGGACCAGAGCGGACATGACCCGCCATGCCGCGCAAAGGGAAAGCCCGCCCCGTCCAGCCGCTTGCTGACATTGCCCGCCGGGTCGACCCGGATGAAGAAGAAGGGCACGCACTCCTGCCCCGGCTTCTGCAAGGTCGTTAGCCGGTGCGCCGTCTGCTCGAAACTGGTGCCGAACTGCCGCGCCAGCGCCTCCACATCGTAGCGCCGCGCTTCCACCGCCTTGGCAAAGACCGTGTAGGGCATCAGGATCGCCGCCGCGCCATAGCTTGCCAGCGCCCGCCGCGCGAGCCGCCGCCCGCTTTCGCCGGCGAATTGCCCTTCCTTGAGCAGCGTGTCGAACGCCTTGCGCATCTCCAGATAGGCGATCTGGAGCGCAAGCTGGAAATGGCTGCTCGCCCCGTCCAACGCGTCATCGATCAGCACCGCATCTCGATGCCGGTCCAGCCGCCGCATCGACCCCGCCATCACCTCCGAAGGCAACCGCCGCACCCTGAGGCCATGCTTCGCCTTGAGCCAGCCCTGCAAGCCGCCCGCGCCCTCGATCTCCGCCGCCAGCGTTTCGCCCGCATCGTCCAGCAGCGGAAAGCTGTTCCGCCGCGCCGCCACGAAGCGCCGCGATTCCGCCACCGGATCGGGCGCGTCCCCGGCGTCAGCGCGTTCCGACTCCGCCCCCCTGTCGGCCAGCGCAAGCTGCTCCTCACGATAGGCGGTATAGAGCCGCAGCAGCGCCTCGGTCATGCCCGGATAGTTGACCGCCACATCCTGCGTCGCCAGCGCGGGCAGGTCTATGTCCGCGAACATCGGGTCTTTCAGCACCGCCTGCAATCGCGCGGTCTGCTCCGCGCCGCCGTCGCCCGCCAGTTCGCTCATGTCCAGCCGATAGGTCCGCGCCAGCCGCAGCAGCATATCGGCGGTCAGCGGCCTCTGATTGCGTTCCAGCAGCGCGACATAGGATGCGGAAATCTCCAGATCCGCCGCCATGTCCGCTTGCGTCAGCCCCAATTCCCGCCGCAGCCTCCGCAAGCGCGGCCCCATGTAAACCGGACGATCCTTGGCCATTGTAAAGCGCTCCTGTGCAGGCCTTACAACTTTACACCAGATTTTTGTAAAGATCGACAACTGAACTTCGCAGGGGGTGCCGCCGATGCGCAGCCCCTCATAAAAGCGACGCCAGCTCAACATCATGGAAACGACGCACATGACCTATAACCAGGAAATCGCAAAGGCTGACGCGCTGATCGGCGGACAGGGGAATTGGGATGGCATCGCGCCTGAGTCCGTCGCCCGGATGCGCCTCCAGAATCGCTTTCACACCGGCCTCGACATCGCGCGCTACACCGCCGCGATCATGCGCCGCGACATGGCCGCCTATGACGCCGATCCGTCCGCCTACACCCAGTCGCTCGGCTGCTGGCACGGCTTCATCGGGCAGCAGAAGCTGATTTCCATCAAGAAGCATTTCGGATCGACCAAGGGCAAATATCTCTATCTCTCCGGCTGGATGGTCGCCGCGCTGCGTTCCGACTTCGGCCCGCTCCCCGACCAGTCGATGCATGAGAAGACCAGCGTTCCCGCCCTGATCGAGGAACTCTACACCTTCCTGCGCCAGGCCGACGCCCGCGAACTCAGCCTGCTGTTCCGCGATCTCGACAAAGCGCGTGAAACCGGCAATGCGGTCGAAATCCAGCGCCTGACCCACGCCATCGATACATACGAAACCCATGTCGTTCCCATCATCGCGGATATCGACGCGGGCTTCGGCAATGCGGAGGCGACCTACCTGCTCGCCAAGAAGATGATCCAGGCGGGGGCCTGCGCGCTCCAGATCGAAAACCAGGTGTCCGACGAAAAGCAGTGCGGCCATCAGGACGGCAAGGTCACGGTCCCGCATGAGGACTTCCTGGCGAAGATCCGTGCCTGCCGCTATGCCTTCCTGGAGTTGGGCGTGGACGACGGCATCATCGTCGCCCGCACGGATTCGCTGGGCGCGGGCCTCACCAAGCAGATCGCCTACAGCCGCGAGCCGGGCGATATCGGCGACCAGTATAACAGCTTCCTCGACTGCGAAGAGGTCGACCTGACCGGGATCGGCAATGGCGACGTTATCATCAGCCGCGAAGGCAAGCTGCTGCGCCCCAAGCGTCTGCCGTCGAACCTGTTTCAGTTCCGCTCCGGCACGGGCGAAGACCGCTGCGTCCTCGACTGTATCACCTCGCTGCAAAATGGGGCGGATCTGCTGTGGATCGAGACGGAAAAGCCGCATGTCGAACAGATCGCCGGCATGGTCGACCGCATCCGCGAAGTCATCCCCAACGCCAAGCTGGTCTACAATAATTCGCCCAGCTTCAACTGGACGCTGAACTTCCGCCAGCAGATATTCGACCGCTGGAACGCGGAGGGCAAGGATGTGTCCGCCTATGACCGTGCAAAACTGATGAGCGCGGACTATGACGCGACCGACCTCGCTGCCGAGGCCGATGAGAAGATCCGCACCTTCCAGAAGGACGCGGCCGCGCGCGCGGGCATCTTCCACCACCTCATCACGCTGCCGACCTATCACACGGCGGCGCTCAGCACCGACAATCTGGCCAAGGATTATTTCGGCGAGGCCGGGATGCTGGGCTATGTCGCCGGGGTCCAGCGCAAGGAAATCCGCCAGGGCATCGCCTGCGTCAAGCATCAGAACATGTCGGGTTCGGACATCGGCGACGATCACAAGGAATATTTTGCCGGGGAAGCCGCGCTCAAAGCGGGCGGCGTCCACAACACCATGAACCAGTTCGCGGCCTGACTTCCGCGCGCGTGAATCCATAGTCGCAAGGGTATCGCTGCTCCTTGCGATAAGGGTGGAAAGACTGGCGGCCCGGTGCGCTCCTGCGCCGGGCCGTCTTTTTGCGGGAAAGGAAAAGGTTGCGGTGTAACTTTCTTACCCGATGAAGCGATGAAACAGCAGATTCCGGTCCTTTTCCTCTTTCGTCCCGTGCCTGACGGGTCTAGGGGGAAAGGATCATGGTCAAGCCGAGCACGCTCTACGAAAAAATCTGGGACGCCCACGTCATCGAACGCCGTCCCGACGGAACCTGTCTGATCTATATCGACCGCCACCTTGTGCATGAGGTGACGAGTCCCCAGGCTTTCGAAGGACTACGCCTCGCCGGGCGCAAGGTGCGCCGTCCGGACCTGACGCTGGCGGTGCCGGATCACAACCTGCCTACCACGCCGCGCCGCGACGCGACGGGTCATCGCATCCCCATCGCCGATCCCGAAAGCGCGCAGCAGCTCGCCGCGCTGGAGCGGAACGCGCCTGAATTTGGCGTGCGCCTGTTCGGCGACACCGATCCGCAGCAGGGCATCGTCCATGTCGTCGGCCCCGAACAGGGCTTTACGCTGCCGGGCGCCACGCTGGTCTGCGGGGACAGCCACACCAGCTCGCACGGCGCGCTGGGCGCGTTGGCCTTCGGCATCGGCACCAGCGAGGTGGAGCATGTGCTCGCCACCCAGACGCTGCTGCTCAAGCAGTCGAAGACGATGGAAGTCCGCATCGACGGCGAACTGGGCTTTGGCGTCACGCCCAAGGATGTGGCGCTTGCCATCTGCGCCCGGATCGGCACGGCGGGCGGCACGGGCTATGTCATGGAATATCGCGGGTCCGTCTTCCGCGACATGTCGATCGAGGGCCGCCTGACCGTCGCCAATATGTCGATCGAGGCGGGCGCGCGATCAGGCCTGTTCGCGCCGGACGAAAAGACCTTCGCCTATCTGAAGGGCCGCCCGATGGCTCCCACGGGCGCGGCCTGGGACGCCGCTATCGCCTGGTGGAAGACGCTCAAGACCGACGAAGGCGCGGTTTTCGACAAGGTCGTGGTGATCGATGCTGCCGACATCGTGCCCAACGTCACCTGGGGCACCAGCCCCGAGGATGTGGTGGCCGTGACCGGCGTGGTGCCGGACCCGGAAAGCTTCGCCGACGCCTCCAAGCGCGCCGCCGCGCAGAAATCGCTCGACTATATGGGCCTGACTCCCGGTCAGCGGATGCAGGACGTACCGGTCGAACATATCTTCATCGGCAGTTGCACCAACAGCCGGATCGAGGATTTGCGCGCCGCCGCCGCCCTGCTCAAGGGGCGCCATATCGCCAGCGGCATCAAGCAGGCGATGGTCGTCCCCGGCTCCGGCCTCGTGAAGTTGCAGGCGGAGGCCGAAGGGCTGGACCGCGTCTTCAAGGAAGCGGGCTTCGAATGGCGCGAGCCGGGCTGTTCGGCCTGCCTCGGCATGAACCCGGACAAGGTGCCGGCGGGGGAACGCTGCGCGTCGACCAGCAACCGCAACTTCATGGGGCGGCAGGGTCCGGGGTCGCGCACGCATCTCGTCTCGCCGGTCATGGCGGCGGCGGCGGCGGTGACGGGCCGCCTGACCGATGTGCGCGAACTGTTGGATAAAAAGGTAGGGGCGGTCGCATGAAGAAGATTTTCTGGTTGCTCACGCTGGGCGCGCTGGCAAGCGCCGCCATGGCCGCGACGCTGGGCCGCGCCGAAGACGGCCCTGCCACGGAGACGAAGCAGGTCCGCTGATGGAAAAACTTACTGAAGTCGAAGGCCGGGCCTATCCGTTCGGCATGAAGAATGTCGACACCGACATCGTCATCCCCGCGCATTGGCTCAAGACGATCAGCCGTGCGGGGCTTGGCAAGGGCGCGTTCGAAGTGCTTCGCAAGGAACCAGGCAATGTCTTCGACGATCCGGAATATGCGGGCAGCCCGATCCTGATCGCGGGCGACAATTTCGGCTGCGGCTCCAGCCGCGAACATGCCGCCTGGGCGCTCGCCGACCTGGGCATCAAGGTCGTGATCGCGCCCAGTTTCTCGGATATTTTTTCCGGCAACGCCTTCAAGAACGGCATCCTGACCGTGGTGCTGCCGCAGGATGCCATCGACCGGCTGATGGAGGTCGCGAAGAGCGATCCGATCCATATCGATCTGGAACATCAGACGGTGACGACGCGGTTCCAGGACCGCTTCCAGTTCGAAATCGATCCTTTCCGCAAGCATTGCCTGCTGGGCGGTCTTGACGAGATCGGCCTGACGCTCGGCAACAAGGGTGAGATCGACCGTTTCGAGGACAAGTTGGCCGTCGAAAAGCCTTGGCTCGTTCCGACCGTTGCCTAAGCGCGCGGTTCGGCATATCTGCGATACTGACAACCGGGCTTTTGGACGGGGCATGACATGACCACTTTCGACGATCGTGAACGGGCTTTTGAAAATATGTTCGCGCATGATGCGGAAATGCAGTTCCGCATCCAGGCGCGCCGCAACCGCCTTGTGGGTGAATGGGCCGCGGCCCGCATGGGGCTGACGCCGGAAGAAACCGATGCTTATGCAAAGGCGGTGGTGCAGGCCAATTTCGAGGAAGCGGGCGACGAGGATGTGGTCCGCAAGCTGCTGGGCGACATGATCCAGGCGGGCGTCGACATCGACGAAGCGGGCGTGCGCGCGGCGCTGGATGAGCAGCAGGTCATCGCCCGCCGCCAGTTCATCGAAGCGCAGTAAGGACAGGAACGGGAAAGCCGCCATGCCGATGGCCTCCGATGAAATCGCCGACATGATCCGGGCCGCGATTCCGGATGCGCAGGTGGAGATCACCGACCTTGCCGGCGACGGCGACCATTATGCGGCGCGCGTCGTGTCGGAAAGTTTTCGCGGCCTGACCCGGGTGGCGCAGCAGCGCGCCGTCTATGCCGCGCTGGGCGGCCGGATGGGCGGCGTGCTCCACGCCTTGCAACTGACCACCGCCGTTCCCAACTAAAGCGACGGAAAATATGTTCGCGCCGCGCACGATGCACGGCGCCAGACAGGAATGGACCCAATTACATGACCGACGCCGTGCAGCAGCGGATCGCGCAGATCGTCAACGGCAATGACGTGGTGCTCTTCATGAAGGGCACGCCGCTCTTTCCGCAATGCGGTTTTTCCAGCCGCGCCATCGCCATATTGGAGCATCTGGGCGTCGCCTATGAAAGCGTCGACGTGTTGCAGGACCAGGCGATCCGTCAGGGCATCAAGGCCTTCTCCGACTGGCCGACCATCCCCCAGCTTTATGTGAAGGGCGAATTCGTCGGCGGCAGCGACATCATGATGGAAATGTATGAAGCGGGCGAATTGCACCAATTGATGACCGATCAAGGCGTCGCTTCGGCCAACTGACCTGTTTGCGAGAGTTTCGGGAAGGCGGTCCGATGATTCGGGCCGCTTTTTTCGTGGGTCGCGCGGTTTGCAAGCAAGCGTCGATGACGGTTAAGGACGGTTCGCGGACGCTGTAGAATCCCTCTTTCTTCCGTCATGCCAGCGGAAGCCGGCATCTCTCTTTCTTAGGACGCAACCAAGTTTAAGTGAGATCCCAGTGTCGGCGTATGCCGCCCTTCGGCTCGCTGGGATGACGGACACTGAACCTCCGCTTCTGGCTGAAAACCGCCATCGCAAGATCCTGGATTTGCAATTCGGACAGGACCGGGTGGGGGATGCGGCGGAGATCGGCCTGCATCCCCCAGTAGTTGAACGGTCGGGGACGTCCTGCATGACGCAAACCCCGTGCCAGAGCCGTCAAGCGATGGAAAAGCGCTCCTCCAAAGGTTAACGCGCTTCCCCGGCAGCTACGAAATGTAAAATATCCCGACATTTCCGCGCTTTCGAAACCTATTGACTACATCTGTAATCAATGCGACTACATGTGTAGTTGAAGACTCGCAAGCGAAAGCGCATGATGGCCGTCAGTGAAAAGATCAGCGAAGCCGAACTGGTCGTGATGGAGGCGCTGTGGCAGCGCGCGCCGCTCACCGCCGCGGATGTTGCGGATCAGGTGGCGGCGGATCGCGGCTGGAGCGTCCAGACGGTCAAGACCCTGCTTTCCCGTCTGATGGCGAAGGACATCATCGCCGCCGACCAGGACGGCCGCCGTTTCCTCTACCGCCCGATGGTCGTGCGGGAGGAATATGTCGCGAGCGAATCGGGACGGCTGGTCAATCGCCTGTTCGGCGGGCGCATATCCCCGCTCGTGGCCCAACTCGCCGAGCAGGACCAGCTGACGGCCGACGACATAGCGGAACTGGAAGGGATATTGAAAGGGCTGAGATCATGAGCGTCTGGCTGGCCGAAACCCTGATCGCCACGACCCTGCTGATGGCGCTGGTCATGATGGTGCGCCGTCCCGCCGCCCGCTGGCTGGGGGCTGGGGTCGCCTATTGGCTCTGGGCGCTGCCCCTCGCGCGGATGCTGCTGCCCGCCTTGCCGCAGCAGGTCGTGGCGCCATCCCCGCTTCAGGCCGCCGTCAACCGATCCGGCATTCCCGATTTCATCACCGTTGCATCCGTCGCATCGCCTGCCGATGCCGTTTCCAGTCCGCCATGGCTGGAGATCGCAATAGCGGTCTGGCTGCTGGGCGTGGCCGCCTTCCTGACGGTGCAACTGGTCGGCTATATCCGTTTCCGCCAGCATATGTTGAAGGGCGCGACCCCGATCGGGCAGGAAGGGCGCATCCGCATCGTCACCAGCCCGCAGGCCGGTGGCCCGCTCGCCTTTGGAGTGCTGCGTCCCTATATCGTGCTGCCGGTCGATTTCGCGTTTCGCTTCGAGGTGGAGGAGCAGGCGATGGCCATCGCCCATGAACGCGCGCATCACGATCATGGCGACCTTGCCGCCAACATGGCCGCGCTGCTGTTGCTGGCGCTCCATTGGTGCAATCCCGTCGCCTGGATCGCCTATCGCGCCTATCGCGCCGATCAGGAGCAAGCCTGCGACGCGCGTGTGCTGGCGCTTTACGGGCAGGATCAGGCCCATGCCTATGGCCGCGCCATATTGAAGGCGGCGGGCGGACGGCAGTTCGCCGGAGCCTGCCATCTCACTCATATCGCTGCCTTGAAGGGGAGGCTGATAATGCTTTCGAACCATGAAATGTCGCTCCGGCGGATAAGCTGGGGCATGGCCTTTGTGGGGCTGGTGACGGTCACTGGCCTTGCGCTGACCGCGTCGGGCGGACGCGCCGCGCAGCAGGTCGCCGCGATCACGGAGCAGGTAGATGCCGTCAATCTGGGCCGGCTCGCCACCCTGGTGGCGCAGCCGGCCAACGCAGACGAGCCAGTCGCCGCCGTCGCTTGGCAGGAGTCTGCCGCGCCGCGCGAACCGGTTGCCCCGGTTTCCCTCACGCAGGCGGACGGGATTATTCCGCCCGCGCCGCCAGTTCCCTTGGTTCCCCCGGCGCCCGTCGCCGACATGGTGCCGCCGGTTCCGCCAGTGCCGCCGGTTCCGCCTGTCGCCCTGCACGGGTCCAGTGCCCGGATGGAAGACCATGCCATCTCCAGCGAAGCCGATATCCGCCGCCGGGTGCCCGATGTGGACGTCCGCAACGGCTGCGAAGGCGACCGGACCGTCAGCCATCGCGACACCGTCGACGCCGACGGCCGCCGCCACATCCGTGTCCGCATCTGCGAACCGGCGATAAGGGCGCAGGCCAACACCGCCGTGCGCGCGGGCCTCGTCAAGGCGCGGGCGCAGGTCTCGCGCGCGGCCCGCATGGGCGATGCGATCAAGGCCGAAGTGCTGCGCGATCTGGATGAGGAGATCGCCCGGATCGACACCGGCGCGCCCGACTGACCTCCTTAAACGGCGACGATTTCCGGCAGGATCGCGTCCAGCAGCAGCATCCCCGCCGCCTCGATGCGCAGGTTTTGCCCCGATTGCGCGACAAGGCCATGGGCGGAAAGCCGCGCGACCGCATTCCCGTCGACCAGATCGGCCACCGCCAGCCCGGAAAGCGCCGCGATCCGCTCCAGATCCACGCCTTCCGCCAGACGCAGCCCCATCAGCAACGCCTCGCGCGCACGATCCTGACCACCAAGCGCCTCTTCGCCGTGCAATCCGTGCCCATTGCGCTGGACCGCGCTCATCCAGTTTTCCGGCTTCTTGTGGCGCAGCGTCGCCATGCCCAGCCGCCGCCCATGCGCGCCGGGTCCGATCCCGGCATAGTCGCCATAGCGCCAGTAGATGAGGTTATGGCGGCTTGCCTGCCCCGGCCGGGCGTGATTGCTGATCTCATAGGCAGGAATGCCCGCTGCCGCCGTCATCGCCTGCGTCTGTTCATAGAGCGTCGCGGCATGGTCGCTGTCCGCCGGCGTCAGCTTTCCCTGCGCCACCAGCGTCGCAAAGCGCGTCCCCGGCTCGATGGTCAGTTGATAGAGCGACAGATGATCCGTGCCGAAGGACAGGCCGCGCGCCAGTTCCGTTCCCCAGTCGCCTTCGCTCTGTCCCGGCCGCGCATAGATGAGGTCGAAATTCACCCGCCCGAAAACGGACTGCGCGACGTCCAGCGCCGCAAGCCCCTCGCGCACGTCATGCGCGCGGCCCAGGAAGTGCAGCGCCTCATCCTCCAGCGCCTGTAGCCCCAGCGACACGCGATTGACCCCCGCGGCCGCCAGATCGGCAAAGCGCGCCGCCTCGACCGAACTGGGATTGGCTTCCAGCGTGATCTCCAGGTCGGGAACGGGCCGCCAATATCCCGCCGCCGCCTCGATCAGCGCGGCGACGATGGCGGGCGGCATCAGCGAAGGCGTCCCGCCGCCGAAGAAGATGGACGACAGCGGCCGTCCGCCCGTCAGCGCCGCTTCATGCCGCAGGTCGGCCAGCAGCGCGTCCCGCCATGCGTCGGCATCCACCTGCTCCCGAACATGGCTGTTGAAGTCGCAATAGGGACATTTGGAAACGCAAAATGGCCAGTGCACATATAAGGCAAGCGGGTCGGCCGCAGCCGATGCGGGGATGATGGGGCGGGATGACATGGGCGTGGCGTTCTTAGACCGCTTTGCCAGGCGCGGCCAGCGATTGCGGCTGCCGGGCGCGTCCTTGCGGCGTCGGGCTGCTAGGATTTAGGGGATTATGCAGGTGTAAGCACCGATCTTGCGATGGTTTCGGTCAATTGCGGTCACCCAACCTCCGTCATCCCAGCGACCCGAAGGGCGGCGTAAGCCAATGCTGGGATCTCGTTAGGCCTGGCTGTGTCTTAAGAAGAGAGATGCCCGCTTTTGCTGGCATGACGGAAGAGCGCTTACGCAACGTCCGCTCCCGACCAAACGCGGTCATGCAGCGCGGGTTGGCAAACGGCACCATCCTGCTCCCGCGACGGCAGGGGCATGAATCACATATCCCCTAGAAAACCGCCGCGACCAGCTTCGCGAAGGCGTCCGCCCGGTGGCTCATCGCGTGCTTCTTTTCCGGCTCCATCTCGCCGAAGCTGATTTCATGGCCCAGCGGCTGGAACATCGGGTCGTAGCCGAAGCCCTTGTCCCCGCGCGGCGGCCAGATCAGCGTGCCGTCGACACGCCCTTCGAACGCCTCGACATGCCCGTCGGGCCATGCCAGCGCCAGCGCGCAGACGAAATGCGCGTCATGGCCCGCATCCGGTCCCTTGGCTTCCACCGCGTCCCACACAGTCTGCATGGCCAGCCGGAAATCCTTGTCCAGACCCGCCCAGCGCGCCGAAAAGATGCCCGGATCGCCGTTCAGCGCGTCCACGCACAGGCCGCTGTCATCGGCCAGCGCGGGCAGGCCCGACAGGTCTGCCGCCTGCAACGCCTTCAATTCGGCATTGGCGATGAAGGTCGTGCCGGTCTCATCCGGTTCGGGCAGGTCCAGTGCGCCCGCCGACACCGTCTCGATGCCATAGGACATCAGCAGTTCGCCGATTTCCCGCACCTTGCCCGCATTATGGCTGGCGATCACCAGCTTGCCGGGGCCCAGCTTGCGGATGGCCTGTTCCTGTCCGAAATCGTCGCTCATGCTCGGTCCTAACGATTGGGGGGGAAGGAAGGGGCGTATTTTACCGCCCCGTCGCCTTGTCCTGCGCCGCGAAGATCTTCGCGCAGCCGATCCGCGCCAGGCGCAGCAGCCGCAGCAGTTCTTCCTCGTCATAGGTCGCGCCTTCGGCCGTGGCCTGCACCTCGGCGAACTTGCCGTCGCCCGTCAGGATCAGGTTGGCGTCCGCTTCCGCATTGCTGTCCTCCGCATAATCGAGGTCCAGCACCGGCGTCCCCTTGTAGATGCCGCAACTGATCGCCGCGACCTTCTGCACGATGGGGTCTTCCTTCAAGGCGCCCGATGCGATCAGCTTGTCCACCGCGACCCGCAGCGCCACCCAGCTTCCAGAAATCGCCGCCGTGCGCGTGCCGCCATCGGCCTGGATCACGTCGCAATCGACGACGATCTGCCGCTCGCCCAGTTTCTGGAGGTCAACCACCGCGCGCAGCGAGCGCCCGATCAGCCGCTGAATCTCCTGCGTCCGGCCCGACTGCTTGCCCTTGGCAGCCTCGCGGCTGCCGCGCGTGTGAGTGGCGCGGGGCAACATGCCATATTCCGCCGTGACCCAGCCCGACCCCTTGCCGCGCAGGAAAGGCGGCACCTTCTCCTCCACCGAAGCGGTGCACAGCACGCGCGTATCGCCGAAGCTGATGAGGCAGCTTCCTTCGGCATGGATGGTGAAACCGGGTTCCATGGTGATGTCGCGCATCTGGTCGGGCGCGCGGCCGGAAGGACGCATATATTTGTTACTCCGAAGCGTTCAGGGGTGGGGCTTAGCGTCCGTTGCGGCGTCATGCCAGTGCCGATAGAGGATAAGAGCGGGAAAAGGAGGTTCGCGATGCGGACGATCATGAGTTTGGCGGCGGTCGCGCTGCTTGCGGGCTGCGCCATGGATCGGGCGGAACTGGAAAAGCCGGTAAGGGCAGGGGACACGATTCGCTTTTCCGCCGGTCCCTGTTTCGGCGCGTGCCCCAGCTATACGCTGCGCGTCACGCCGGACGGATCGGGCCTGATCGAGCCGGAACGCTTCACCGCCGTCCCCGGGCCGACCCGCTTCACCGTCACTCCGGCGCAATATCGGCGTTTCCACAGCGCCCTTTCCGCCTATCGCCCAGCGCCAGGCACCACCAGGCGAATCACCCATGGCGAAAATTGCGATCGCTTCGCCACCGACATGCCCGGCTATGTCATCGAATGGACCCATGGGGAGGGTGCGCCCACGCGGCTGGAATATCAATCCGGCTGCATGGACGCGCGTTATGGCCGCCTGCGCGCCATGATTGCGTCGGTTCCCAGGCTGCTGGGGCTGGAGGCCATGCTCAAGCCCACCCTGCCGCGCAAAGCCGGCACTTGAGCGGCGCGCCCGCCTTGCCTAGATAGGTGCCCATGGCGGTTACCCCGATCACGGAACTGAATGAACGCGCGCGCGACGTGTTCCGCCTGGTGGTGGAAAGCTATCTGGGCACCGGCCTGCCCGTGGGATCGCGCACGATCAGCCGCATGGCCTCGCTCAGCCTGTCGCCCGCTTCCATCCGCAATGTGATGCAGGATCTGGAGGAGCTTGGCCTGCTCGCCGCGCCGCATACCTCCGCCGGGCGGATGCCGACCGAAACGGGCCTGCGCCTGTTCGTGGACGGCATGATGCAGGCGGCCGAGCCTTCGCCGGAGGAACGCCGCGCCATAGAGGCGGGCCTGACCGAAAGCGGCCCGATCGAGGAAGCCCTGTCCGCCGCGACCGCCGCCCTGTCCGGCCTGTCCGCTTGCGCGGGCGTCGTCATGGTGCCCAAGCGGGAGCCGGTGCTGCGGCAATTCGGATTCGTGTCGCTCAATGACCGTCAGGCCCTGGCCGTGCTGGTGGGGCACGACGGATCCGTCGAAAACCGCATCCTCGACCTGCCCGAAGGCGTCACGCCCTCCCTGCTGGCGGAGGCGGCCAATTTCATGTCCGCCCGTTTTGCCGGGCTGACGCTCAACCAGGCGGGCGAAGCCCTGCGGCAGGAGCTGGAAAACGAGCGCACCGCGCTTCAGGGGCTTGCGCGCGAACTGGTCGAGCGCGGCGTCGCCATCTGGTCGCAGGACGCTGATGAAAGACCCGTTCTGATCGTGCGCGGCCAATCGCATCTGCTGGATGACGGCACCGCTGCCGACCTTGAACGGGTGCGGCAGTTGCTGGAACAGCTTGAAGGCAAGCGGGAGATATTCGGCCTGCTGCAAGGCGCGCTCGCGGGCAACGCGACCAAAATCTTCATCGGGTCGGAAAACAAGCTCTTTTCCCTGTCCGGTTCTTCGGTCATAGCCGCCCCTTACCGAGGCGGGGACGGCCGGGTCGTCGGCGTGGTCGGCGTTATCGGTCCAACGCGCTTGAACTATGCGCGGGTGATCCCCATGGTGGACTTCACCGCCCAGACATTGTCGAGATTGATGAGATGAGCGAAGACAAAGAGAATATCGAAAATACCGAGGTTGTGGACCAGCTTCCCGAAGACATGGCGCCTGCCGGCGACACGGCGGAGGACCGCCTGACCGCGCTGGAAAACGAACTGGCGGCGGCGAAGCAGGACATCCTCTACGCCCATGCCGAAACCCAGAATGTGCGCCGCCGCCTGGAAAAGGAGCTGGCCGACGCGCGCGCTTATGCGTCCACCTCCTTTGCCCGCGACATGCTGTCGGTGGCCGACAATCTGACCCGCGCGTTGCAGGCCATCCCCGCCGACCTGCGCGAGGATGAGAAGTTCAAGGGTCTGGTCGCCGGGCTGGAAGCCACGGCCCGCGAACTGGAAAGCGTTTTCGGCCGCCACGGCATTCAGAAAGTGGAATCGATCGGCCAGCCGCTCGATCCCAACAAGCATCAGGCGATGATGGAAATGCCTTCCGCCGATGCGGAACCCGGCACCGTGCTGGTGGAAATGCAGGCAGGCTATACCATCAAGGACCGCTTGCTGCGTCCCGCGCTGGTCAGCGTGGCGAAGAAGCCGGATTGATTGCACCCGTCACCAGGCGGTATCGGGATTTCAAGGAACGGCGCGGACATATTGGTTCGCGCCGTTTTTTGTGGTCGTTGGAACCGAAGGGGTCGGTGCCTGGCTCTTCCGTCCGCATCTTAACCATAAAAAGATATATCTTAAATCTTGCATGGCGCGATTTTTAAGATATATCTGGATGCATCACGAAATAGCAAAGAGATTAAGATGCATTTCCATATTTCCCATCGCGGTCATGGAGGCCGCTCTTCTCACCATGACGGGCGAGACCGGTTTGCCGGTCCCGACGGCTTCGGCCGGGCTTTTGGCGGCGGTGGCCGTTCCCGCTCCTTTGGTGACGAACCCTTCGGCGGAGACAGCCGAGGCGGGCGTGGCGGCGGGCGGCGGCGGCTTTTCACCAACGACATGCTGCAACTCATCCTGCTGCACCTGATCGCCGCCGCTCCGCGTCATGGCTACGACCTGATCCGCGAGATCGAAAGCCTGTCGGGACAGGTCTATGCGCCCAGTCCGGGCGTGGTCTATCCGACGCTCACTTTGCTGGCCGATATGGGCCTGATCGCCGAACAGCCCGGCGAAGGCAGCCGCAAGCTGTTCGCCGTCACCGATACCGGAACGGCGCGTCTGGCCGAAAATCAGGCTGAGGTGAAAGCCATCCTGGAACGGCTCGCCCATCTGGCGAAGAAGGCCGAGCGCAGCGACGGCGCGCCCGTCCGCCGGGCCATGCACAATCTGGCCATGGCAGTCCGAGGCCGCCTTGAAAAGGAAGGGGCCGATACCCAGACCATGTTCGACGCGGCGGCCCTGATCGATGAGGCCGCCCACAAGATCGAAAGGCTCTGAGGATGACGCTCACCGCCCATGTGCCGACCGGCCATGCCAGCCGCTATCTGCAACAGCTCTGCAAGCATTGGAGTCACAAGTTCGACACTGATTTCGACGCGGAACAGGGCCGGATCGCGTTCCCGATGGGACCGATCCGCATGACCGCTGCCCCCGACACGCTGACGGTCACGATCGAGCCGAACGGGGATGCGGATGTCGAACGCTTCAAGCAGGTGGTGGCCGATCATCTCGACCGCTTCGCCTTCCGCGAAGCCCCGCTGACTTTCGACTGGCAATAGGGGAGGGGCCTCCCCCTAGCGCGTAGGCATCCGCCGCGCGCTCGCCAGATGATGGGCATGTGTGATCGCGACGGCGAGTGCATCGGCGGCGTCGGTCCCCGCGATCTTCGCGCCGGGCAGCAGCCGCGCAACCATGGCGTGGACCTGATCCTTGGAGGCATTGCCCACGCCCACCACGGACTTCTTCACCAGCCGGGCGGCATATTCGCCCACCTCCATGCCGGATCGCGCCGCCGCCAGCAGGATGACGCCGCGCGCCTGCCCCAGTTTCAGCGTCGATTGCGGATTGACGTTGACGAACACCTCCTCGACCGCCGCGCCATCGGGTCGGTGCTCCAGGATCAGGTCGGTCAGCGCCATGTCCAGAGCCATCAGCCGCGTCGGCAGCGGCAGTTCCGAATCCGTCCTGATCTGCCCATTGCCGATATGGCGCAGCCGGTTCCCGTCCGCCGCGATTAGCCCCCAGCCCGTCGTGCCGAGGCCGGGATCAAGGCCGAGCAGGATCATAAGATCGTCACGCGGAGACGCGGAGATCAGAGGCAGGCAAGGCCGTGCCCGCCGCCAGGCCGGGCCATTCAGCGGCCGTGGACCGCTCGGCCGCTCCCTGCGCGTTTCCGCGTCTCCGCGCGCGCTTCACTATCCCAGCTTTTCCATCACCGCGTCGGACACTTCATAATTGCCCCACACGGTCTGGACGTCGTCATCGTCTTCCAGCGTGTCGACCAGCTTCATCAAGGTCGCGGCGTTGCCTTCGTCGACTTCCACCGTGGTCTGCGGCTTCCAAGCCAGCTTGGCGCTTTCCGCCGGGCCGAGCGAGGCTTCCAGCGCCTTCGCGACCTCATGCAGCGCGTCCATCGCGGTCCAGACTTCATGCTCGTCCTCGTTGGACGACACGTCCTCCGCGCCTGCTTCCAGCGCCGCCTCGAAGATCGCGTCGGCATCGCCCGCACCGGCAGGATAGGTGATGAGGCCCATGCGGTCGAAGCCATGGCTCACGGCGCCCGAAGCGCCCAGATTGCCGCCATTCTTGGAAAAGGCCGTGCGCACATTGGTCGCGGTGCGGTTGCGGTTGTCGGTCAGCGCCTCGACGATGATCGCCACGCCGCCGGGGCCATAGCCTTCATAGCGGACTTCCTCGTAATTCTCCATGTCGCCGCCCGCCGCCTTGTCGATGGCGCGCTGGATATTGTCCTTGGGCATGGATTGGGCCTTGGCCGCGTTGACGGCCAGGCGCAGACGGGGATTCATGTCCGGGTCGGGCATCCCCATCTTGGCCGCGACGGTGATTTCGCGGGACAGCTTGGAGAACATCGACGAGCGCTTCTTGTCCTGCGCGCCCTTGCGATGCATGATGTTCTTGAATTTGGAATGGCCGGCCACAGCCCGCTCCTGAAACTGTTGGTGCTAAGGAGCGCGCTCTAGCGTTCAGGACGCTTTCGCGCAACTCGGACGAGTATCGCCGTGCCCGAAGCCGCCCGAACGCCCGCCCACGATATTGCGCAGGCTGGCGAACAGGACGCGGAACAGATTGGCGCCCACCATCACCTCCCCGGTGACGATGCCGAGATACTCCTTCGCCGGCAGCCCTTCCAGACGGCTGGTGGTACTGACGATGATCTCGGTCATGGCTGCTTCTTTCTGGACAAGAATTCGTTCTATTATAATGGCTTGAACAATAGCGGAGGTCATTGCATGGACGAAGAGGAATTCAGCTTTATTGGCATTCTTTCAAGCGACGTTCGTCAGGCGCTGGCCCGCCTCGATGAATCGAACACGCCTTCCGATCGCAGGAATGCCCTGAGAACTATTATTTCCGCTGCAGAAGGGCTTGCGTGGGTTTTCCGCAACCATGTCGTGTCGATTGCCCGGACCGTTGATGATCTTGCACCGCTGGTTGAAATGGCATTTGCCGAAACGGCGGTTTTCGTAAGTGAGCAAGGTAAGATCGTGCCGCAAGCGCGTCATTTATCGATGACGGCTTTGGTTCGACTGACCATCAACGTGGCACAATCGATGGTGCCCGCCATTGGAGTAGACTTCGGTGTGCCTGGATGGAACGATTTGAAATTGTCTATTAAAATTCGCAACAGGGTTACCCATCCGAAGATCGGAAAGGATCTTCTTGTGTCGGGCCATGACATTGAAATTGCGAAATCAGGCTTCGTTTGGCTTGCCGGCATGGTTGCGGACGTGATGGAGCATACCAACAGGATATTGTCGGATCATGCCGCCCTTGGCAGAGAACTGATCGAAGAACTCCGCAAGGGCGACCCTGATGCCTTGGCTCTGCTTCAACGCGTTCATGACGAACGCGATGATTGAAGATCGAACTTATTCGATGCCCAGAGCCGCCTTGTAGGTTTCCAGAATGGCTTCCATTTCCTGACGGTCGTGTACCGGCATTTTTCGTATGCGGACGATCTGACGCATGATTTTCACGTCATAGCCATTGGCCTTGGCTTCCAGATAGACGTCCTTGATGTCGTCTCCGATGCCCTTCTTTTCCTCTTCCAGGCGTTCGATGCGTTCGATGAAGAGGCGTAGCTGTTCGGCGGCGACATTGCCATCGCTCATGGGAATCTCCGTGTGAGTGTGAATCGGTTGACGCACGCTCCTAATGGCTGTCGGCGTTCTTCGCCACACTCTCCTTCATCTTCTCCAACTGCTCGGGCGTCGCTTCCGTCTGATAGCGATCCTTCCATTCGGAAAAGGGCATTCCGTGAATGAGTTCCCGCGCCTGTTCGCGAGTCAGATTACCGTCCGCCTCGGCGATCCAGTCGGCAAGGCAGTTGCGGCAGAAGCCGGCCATCCCCATCAGGTCGATATTCTGAACGTCGGTGCGATGTTGCAGATGCGCCACAAGCCGCCGGAAGGCGGTTGCGGCGACCGCGTCGTTGAGTATGGTGTCGTTCACGGCGAAGCCTTTCGCTGGTCTACACAATCCTGTCGTGCAGCACGGATAATCGATAACCGCGTCCTGGCAAGCCAGAGGCGATCATACGATCAGGAGACGATAATGATACGATTGCCGCCCCGCTCGCGAAAGGTCCGGATTCTCGCCACCCTCGGCCCGGCGAGCGACACGCCGGAGATGATCCGCGCGCTGTTCGTCGCCGGGGCCGACGCCTTTCGCATCAATATGAGCCATGGCGGTCATGAGGACCACGCCGCCCGTATCGCCACGATCCGCGCAATGGAAAAGGAATTCGGACGGCCGACCACAATCCTGGGCGATCTCCAAGGGCCGAAATTGCGCGTCGGCATCTTCGCGCGGGGCCTTGCCGTCCTGAAAACCGGCGCGCGCTTCATCCTGGATCGTGATGAAAAGCCCGGCGACGCGAAGCGGGTGAACCTGCCGCACCCCGAAATCTATGCCGCGCTGGTGCCCGAAACGCGCCTGCTGCTGGACGACGGCAAGCTGGTGCTGCGCGTCAAGAAAGTGCTGGACGACCGCATCGAAACGGTGGTGGAGGTCGGCGGCGCGCTCTCCAACCGCAAGGGCGTCAATGTGCCGGACGTGGTCGTCCCCGTGCCCGCGCTCACCGACAAGGACCGCCGCGACCTGGCTTTCGCGATCGAACAGGGGCTGGACTGGATCGCGCTCAGTTTCGTTCAGCGGCCGGAGGATCTGGCTGAGGCGCGGCGGCTGATGGGCGGTCATGGCGCGCTGATGGCGAAGATCGAAAAGCCCTCCGCCGTGCAGCGGCTGGAGGAAATCCTGGAGTTGGCCGACGGCGTCATGGTGGCGCGCGGCGACCTGGGCGTCGAACTGCCGCCGCAGGCCGTGCCGCCGCTCCAGAAGCAGATCGTGGCGACCGCGCGCCGCATGGGCCGCCCGGTCGTGGTCGCGACCCAGATGCTCGAATCGATGATAAAGGCGCCCATGCCCACCCGCGCGGAAGTGTCGGACGTCGCCACGGCGGTCTATGACGGGGCGGACGCGATCATGCTGTCGGCGGAAACCGCGGCAGGCGACTGGCCGGTCGAGGCGGTGGCGATGATGGACAGTATCGCGCACAGCGTGGAGCGCGACCCCGGCTATTTCGCCCGCCTGCATTTCACCGAGACGCAACCCGACGCCACCACCGCCGATGCGCTGGCGGAAGGCGCGGGCGGCATCGTTTCCGTTGTCGGGGCGAGCGCGATCACCTGCTACACCACATCGGGCAGCACGGTGCGGCGCGTGGCCCGCGAGCGGCCGCTGGTGTCGATATTGGCGCTGACGCCGCGCCTCGACACGGCGCGAAAGCTGGGCCTCACCTGGGGCGTCCATGCCGTGCGGACCAAGGATGTGGCCAATTTCGAGGAGATGGTCGGCAAGGCCCGTCGCATGGCGCTGCGTCATGGCATGGTGGACAAGGGCGGGAAGATCGTCGTGCTGGCAGGCGTTCCCTTCGGCACGCCGGGGTCGACCAATGTGCTGCACGTCGCCGCCATTCGCGGCGATGAGCTTAAGGGGCGGGAATAGGGGGGAGCAATCCCAGCGTGGTCAGCTCCTTCCGCAGCGTGCCCGCATCGCGGAAATGATGGCCGCGCATCCCCATGGCCCGTGCGCCCGCCACATTCTCTTCCCGGTCGTCGATGAAGAGGGTGGCCTTTGCCGCCACTTCGAATCGTTCCAGCGCCAGCCGGTAGATGGCGGCATCCGGCTTCACCAGCCCTTCCGCCCCGGACACGACGATATCGCGGAATGGTGCGAAGAAGGCCGCTTCCCGCGCATGAAAGGGGACCCAGAACTCCGCGCTGAAATTGGTGAGGGCGAATAGCGGCACGCTCGCCTCATGCAGTTCCGCGACGATCCGGGCCATGCCGTCCACGGCCGGAGTCACGCTGTCGATGAAGCGTTCGCCCCACAGGCGGATCAGGTCCGCATGGCCGGGATGCCGCGCGATCAGTTCCGCGCTGGTTTGCGCGAAGGGGCGGCCCGCATCATGCTGGAAATGCCAGTCCGCCGTCACGACATCACGCAGAAACGCATCAAGCGCCTGATCGTCGGGGATCAGGCGCTCATAAAGAATCCTGGGATTCCAGTGATAGAGGACATTGCCGACGTCGAAGATGACGGCGGCGACCTCCGCCACGGATTCAGTCATCGCATCGCTGAAGCGGACAACCGGTGCCCACTTTTCCGCGCGATGCTTTGTTTAGCCCTGGCGGGCCTTGAAGCGGCGGTTGGTCTTGTTGATGACATAGGTGCGGCCGCGACGACGGATCACACGGTTGTCCCGGTGACGGCCCTTGAGCGACTTGAGCGAATTGCGGATCTTCATGGAAGCCAGCCTCTGATGAATCTTTATGATCGGAAAATCGAAGCGCAGCCCCTATGGGCGGGGCAGGCGAAAGTCAAGGGCGAGGGCCGCTCTTTTCCCGCCGTTCATCCTATATGCAGCAAAGCCGTGGCTGATGCGTTAGGAAGGAATTGGCCGCATGGCAACGTGTCAGGGCATATCATCCCGGGAGTGCATCCATGTTGAAGAAGATCGTCCTTCCCTGCTGTCTCGCCCTTTCGCTCGCCGCTTGCGCGACGGCGGTGCCGCCGGTGGAGGTGACGCGCTTCCATGTCGGCGATCCGGCGCGCAGCGGCACCATCGCGGTGGAGGAGATGCCCGGCAATCCGGACGTCAGCCTGGAATACCGCACCTACTCCAATGCCGTGCAGCAGGAATTGCAGAAGGTGGGCTTCACCCCCACCGCCGAGGGCGCGAAGAGCGACTATGTCGCGCTGGTCGCTTTCCGCCGGGGTTTCCGCCCAACCGGCTATGGCCGTGACGGCAATCCCGTCAGCGTGGGCGTAGGCGGCGGCGTGGGCAGCGGCGGCTATTCGGGCCTTGGCGTGGGCATCGGCATCGATCTGTCGGGCAAGCCCAAGGATATCGTTTCCACCGAACTCCAGGTCCAGATTCGCCGCCGGTCCGATTCCACGACTGTCTGGGAAGGCCGCGCCATCACGCAGGCGCGCGAAGGATCGCCCGCCGCGCAGCCCGGCCTCGCCGCCGGAAAGCTCGCGACGGCGCTCATCCAGGGCTATCCGGGCGAGTCGGGGCGCACTATAACCGTCAAATGACCATCTCGATTTCCAGCGCTTTCGACAGCGGCAACATTCGCGTTCTTTCCATCGACGACACGCCCGCCGGCGTCCGCGCCGAGCTGGAGATCGTCCGCGATCATCAGAGCGATTTCTACCAATGGTTCCACTTCCGCGTGGCGGGCGTTGCCGGGCGGGACGTGGAGCTGGCGATCACCAATTGCGCCCATTCGGCCTATCCCGACGGCTGGCCGGGCTATCAGGCGCGCTATAGCGAGGATCGCGAGAACTGGCTGCTCGCCGACACGGATTATGCGGACGGCACGCTCACCATCCGCCTGTCGCCGGATGTCAACGCGGTCTGGCTCGCCTATTTCGCGCCCTATTCGATGGAGCGCCACCATGACCTGATCGCCTGGGCCGCCTGTCAGCCGGGCGTCGTCCACCGCGAACTGGGGCTCACCCTCGACGGCCAGCCGCTCGATCTGCTGACGCTGGGGGAGGGGCGCAAACAGGTCTGGCTCTACGCCCGTCAGCATCCGGGCGAGAGCATGGCGGAATGGTGGATGGAAGGCGCGCTGGAACGCCTGACCGACGAGGAGGACGCCGTCGCCCGCCTGCTGCGGCAGAAAGCGACCTTCCACATCGTCCCCAACATGAACCCGGACGGCAGCCGCCGGGGGCATCTGCGTACCAATGCGGCGGGCGTGAACCTCAACCGCGAATGGCATGAACCCTCCATGGAGCGCGGCCCCGAAGTCTTCCTCGTCCGCGCGGCGATGGACGAAACGGGCGTCGACTTCGCGATGGACGTGCATGGCGACGAAGCCATTCCCGCCGTCTTCCTCGCGGGTTTCGAGGGTATTCCGTCGATCACGGACCGGCAGCTTGAGCTGTTCCACCGCTATCGCGACACGCTCGCCGCGCGCACGCCCGATTTCCAGACGAAGCGCGGCTATCCCGTGGCGGGGGAGGGGAAGGCGAATCTGTCCATGTCCACCAACCAGCTTGCCGAGCGTTTCGGCGCGGTGGCGATGACGCTGGAAATGCCGTTCAAGGACAATGAAGACCTGCCCGACTCTGACTATGGCTGGTCGCCCGCCCGCTCGATGCAGTTGGGCAAGGACTGCCTCGCCGTGCTGGCCGAGATGATCGACGAGATTTGAGTTTGTCTGGTCTGGGTGGTTTGCGGACGTTTCAGCCGAACAGCTCGTCCAGGAAATCCGTCATCGCCCGGAAGCTCCGCCGGTCCGCGTCGGCACTGTAGAACATCCCCCTGTCGACCATGTTCGCCGACTTGTCGGTGAAGGCGTGGCCCGTGCGGCCATAGGCATGGATCTGCCAGTCGCATCCCGCCTCCGTCAGTTCCTCCGCCAGCGCGGCGGTCGCCTTGGGCGGCGCGATGGGATCGTCCCACCCATGGCAGATCAGAAGCTTCGCGCGGATCGCGGCATTGGCGAAGGGCGGCGCATCATAGACGCCATGAAAGCTCACCCCGCCCGATATGTCCGCCCCGCTCCGCGCCAGATCGAGCACGCACTTCCCGCCAAAGCAGAAGCCCAGCGCCGCCGTCCGCGCGCCGTCCGCCTCGTCCATCCCCTTAAGCACGTCATGCGCCGCGTTCACCCGTTCGCGCAGCAAGGCCCGGTCGCCGTTCAGCACATCCATATAGCGCCCGAAATCCGCATCCGACCGTTTCGCCCGCTTGCCCTGACCGAACACATCGGCGACCAGCACGGCATACCCCAGCGCTGCGACCTGCTCCGCATAGGCGAAGTCCGTTTCCTTCGTTCCCAGCACATTGGGGAACAGCAGCACGCCCGGCCGCATGCCTGCCGCCGCATCATCCGATACGGCCATGCTTTCGAACAGGCCGCCCGGCCCTTCATGCACGATGATCCGGCGTTGAATTGTCATGATCAGATACTCCCAAATCCCCAGGCCTCGCCCCGTTCCGCGCTGTTGAACCGGCGCGGGCGTTTCCAGCCGATCCGCGGCCGCTTGCGGAGGCGCAGCGTCGGCCAGTCGCCCCGGTCGCTCCGTTCGGCGAGCCGCATCCCCTGCACGCGATAGGCCGCCAGCACCGCGTCCGCCTGTTCCTTAAGCAGCCCCGCCAGCACGATCGTCCCGCCTTCCTCCACCAGCGCGCAAAGCGAAGGCGCCAGCTCAATCAGCGGCCCGGCCAGGATATTGGCGATCAGCAGGTCATAAGGCGCGCGTCCGACGATCGCGGGATGATCCGCCCCCGCCGCCGTGAACAGCGCCACCTGACCCGCGCCGGCGCCCAGCCGCACCCCATTGGCGCGCGCGTTGTCCGCGCTGATCTCCACCGCCACCGGATCGATATCCGAAGCGGTCGCCAGCGCCCGCGGCCAGAGGCGGAGCGCGGCGAAGGCCAGCAGCCCCGTGCCCGTCCCGATATCGGCGACGTTGCGGAACCGCATCCCCACGCGCCGCATCCGGTCCAGCATCATCAGGCAGCCGGATGTGGTTTCATGCTGCCCGGTGCCGAAGGCGCGGCTCGCGCAGATCAGGAAATTGACATAATCCGGCTGTTCGGGATCGCCGGGCAAGTTGCGGACATGGAAACGCCCGGCGGTGACAGGCTCCAGCCCCTGCTGGCTCAGCGTCACCCAGTCCTCATCGGGAAGCTGTTCGACCACCGGCCTGACCGCTCCCGCGCTCGGCACCAGCGTCCGCAGCAGCTTGACGGCGGCGGGGCCGGGCCTGCCCTCGAAATAGGCTTCCAGCCGCCAGCTATTCTCATTGTCCGGCTCCGCCTCGCTGGTCATCAGCACGGGCGGCTTGTCCATCATCGCAAAGGCGGCGATGTCGCCCTCCAGCGCTTCGGCTTCGGCGCGGGTGCAGGGCAGGGTAACTTTCCAGCTTTGGACAGGAACGGCATCGGTCATGCCGCCGCCTTAAATCACCGGACGGGGAAGGGGAAGTATCAGCGCGCGCAGTGCGCCGCCGACGGCCCTGCGATGGCTGGTTGCGGCCGAAGGGGGCATTCAACATTGGGATGACGGATGAGTGGCGGGAATCCGCCCGCCACCGCCATCGCCCCTTAAGCAACCTGCCGGCTGAAGTCCGAAGACGCCGCGCGCAGGCTGGACAATTGGCCTTCCACTGTCGTGAAGCCGCGCTCCAACTGATCGATTTCCGACGCCACCACTTCGGTATCCTGCCGTATGGCCGAGATGGTGGTCGACATCGAGTCGGCGGCCAGCGCCGTTTCGTCCACGGCCGCCGTGATCATCGTCACGGTCTGCGCCTGCTGGTCCATCGCGTGGCGGATGCGTTCGGCGCTGGTCTGCACTTCGCCCACCGTGTCGCGGATGCGTTCGTTGGTCTGGACGGACTGGCGGGTCGACGCCTGGATATCGGCGATCTTGCCCGCGATCTCGTCGGTCGCCCGCGCGGTCTGGTTGGCCAGGCTCTTCACTTCCTGCGCGACCACGGCGAAACCGCGCCCCGCATCACCCGCGCGCGCCGCTTCGATGGTGGCGTTGAGCGCAAGAAGATTGGTCTGCCCCGCAATGTCGCGGATCAGGCCCAGGATCGATTCGATCGACTTGGCATGTTCGGACAGGGTGGTGGACATGGCGACGGCGTCGCTCGACTGCTCCGCCGCCCGATGCGCGACATCGGCGGCGCTTTCCACCTCGGCGCGCGCATCCTCGATCGCGCGGATCAACCCGGCGGAGGTGCGCGCCGCGTCCCGCATGGCGAGGGCGGACTGCTCGGCGGCGGCGGCGACCTCGGACGCCTTGCCCAGCATCCCGCGCGTTGCGGCGGACGCATCCTTCGCCTGTTCGCGCAGCGATTCGCCCAGATGCGACGCGCCGTCGATCTCGGCCGCGATACGCTGTTCGAAGAGTGAACCGAAGCGCTGCCGTTCAGCGCGCTGGGCGTCGGCTATATCCTGCGCCATGACATTGCTCATTATGCCGATGCTGATCATGGATATGCGGTTGACCGTCCGCAGCAGCCGCTGGCAGCGCGGCCGGTCGTCCCAGATGCGGTCGCACAGAAGTTCCGCGATCTTCTCGTCGCCGCGCGCGACCGACGCCAGCACCGCCGCGCCCGACAGGCCGTGCTTGCCCGCGTGGCGGACGCAGGCGGTCGCCATATTGCCCCATTCCCCGGCGTCATAGCGCGACAGCTTTTCCCGCACATATTGACGTGCGCCGACTTCGATCTTGCGCAGCGCTTCGGATGACAGATAGCCGGCCAGCTTCGCTTCGGCCACATAGGTGTCGAAGAATGTCTGCCCGACGATATCGATGGAATCTTCGATCAGCCCAAATATTTCCAGCGCTTCCGGTCCGATCGTCGGATCGAACTCGGCCAGATTGTCGGCCCGGATGATCCAGTTGTTTGAAGAAGACTGCATAGGATAAGGTGTCCCCTGGATGGTGCGCGATCACATCCCGGCTTCAATAGCCTGCTTTGGTTAATCGATTCTTTATCCTGCCGTTCGCGCGACACTTTCCGCCGTGCCTTGCCCTTCGCCGCGTTCGCTCTTAAGGGGAGCGGAATCAGACAAGCATCAGGGACATGGGTAGATATGGCGCGATCCACCAGCCGGCCGCTCTCGCCGCATTTGACGATATGGAAATGGGGGCCTGCAATGGCCATCTCCATCCTGCACCGCATCACCGGCAACGGACTCGCCATCGTCGGCGCGCTGGGGCTGGTGTGGTGGCTGATGGCCGCCGCGGCCGGACCGGAAGCCTATGCGACCTTCGTGAAGTGCGCGACCTCGCCCATCGGCTATATCGTCATGATCGGCCTCACCTGGGCTTTCTTCCAGCATCTCTTTTCCGGCCTTCGCCACTTCGTGCTCGACATGGGCGCCGGCTATGAGCTTCGGACCAACAAGACCTGGTCGATCGTCGTGATGATCGGGTCCGTGGTCGTCACGGCGCTTGTCTGGGCCATTATCTGCGGGGGTAAGTTCTGATGGGAACGGGAACCGGAATCGGCCGTGTCCGTGGCCTTGGATCGGCGCATCACGGCGCGCATCACTGGCTGGCGCAGCGCTATACCGCCATCGGCAATCTGCTGCTCGTCCTCTGGCTGATCTTCAACCTGCTGACGCTGCCCGGCCTCGATTATGCAAGCGTGGTCGAATGGATCGCCAATCCGCTGGTGGCGGTGCCGATGATGCTGATGATCGTCAGCGTCTTCTGGCATCTGCGGCTGGGGATGCAGGTGATGCTGGAGGACTATGTCCATGACAAGGGCCTCAGCTTCTTCTCGATCCTTGCCCTGAACTTCTACGCCATCGGCGGCGCGGCCGCCGGCATCTTCGCCATCGCGAAGATCGCCTTCACGGGAGCTGCTTCCTGATGACCGAAGCCTATAAGATCATCGATCACACTTATGATACCGTGGTGGTGGGTGCGGGCGGTTCCGGCCTGCGCGCGACCATGGGCAGCGCCGAAGCGGGCCTCAAGACCGCCTGCATCACGAAGCTCTTCCCGACCCGCAGCCACACCGTGGCCGCGCAGGGCGGCATTGCGGCCAGCCTTGGCAACAACTCGCCCGATCACTGGACCTGGCACATGTACGACACTGTCAAGGGGTCGGACTGGCTGGGCGATCAGGACGCGATCGAATATATGGTGCGCGAAGCGCCCGCCGCCGTGATCGAGCTGGAACATGCCGGTGTGCCGTTCAGCCGCAACGACAACGGCACCATCTATCAGCGGCCCTTCGGCGGCCACATGCAGAATATGGGCGAAGGCCCGCCGGTGCAGCGCACCTGCGCCGCCGCCGACCGCACAGGCCACGCCATGCTGCACGCGCTCTATCAGCAGTCGCTGAAATATGACGCGGATTTCTACATCGAATATTTCGCCATCGACCTGATCATGGAAGATGGTCCGAACGGCAAGGAATGCCGGGGCGTCATCGCCATCTGCATGGAAGACGGCTCCATTCACCGCTTCCGCAGCCATGCTGTCGTGCTGGCGACAGGCGGCTATGGCCGCGCCTATTTCTCCGCCACTTCGGCGCATAGCTGCACCGGCGACGGCGGCGGCATGGTGCTGCGCGCGGGCCTGCCCTTGCAGGATCTCGAGTTCGTTCAGTTCCACCCGACCGGCATCTACGGCGCGGGCGTGCTCATCACCGAAGGCGCGCGCGGCGAGGGCGGTTATCTCACCAATTCCGAAGGCGAGCGTTTCATGGAACGCTATGCCCCTTCGGCCAAGGACCTTGCCTCGCGCGACGTCGTGTCGCGCTCCATGGCGATGGAAATGCGCGAAGGGCGCGGCGTCGGCCCGAACAAGGACCATATCTTCCTCCACCTCGATCATATCGATCCCAAGGTGCTGGCGGAGCGCCTGCCGGGTATCACCGAAAGCGGCAAGATCTTCGCGGGCGTCGACCTGACCCGCCAGCCGCTGCCCGTGACCCCGACCGTCCATTATAATATGGGCGGCATTCCCTGCAATTATCATGGCCAGGTGGTGACGAAGGTCGGCGACGATCCCGAAGTCGTGGTGCCGGGCCTCTATGCTGTCGGCGAAGCGGCCTGCGTGTCGGTCCATGGCGCGAACCGCCTCGGCTCCAACTCGCTGATCGACCTTGTCGTCTTCGGCCGCGCGACCGGCCTGCACCTCAAGGACACGATCAAGCCCAACGGCGCGCATCGCCCGCTGCCCAAGGATTCGGCCGATCTGGCGCTGAGCCGCCTCGACCACTACCGCAATGCCAAGGGCGGATCGCCCACGGCGCAAATCCGTCTCGAAATGCAGCACACCATGCAGAAACATGCCGCCGTGTTCCGCGACAGCGCGCTTCTGGCCGAAGGCGTCGAGAAGATGGCGCAGGTCAACAAGCGGCTTCAGGACGTATCCATCGCCGACCGCTCGCTGATCTGGAACACCGACCTGATCGAGACGCTGGAGCTGGACAACCTGATGAGCCAGGCCGTCTGCACCATGGTCGGCGCGGAAAACCGCAAGGAAAGCCGGGGCGCCCACGCGCATGAGGATTATCCGAACCGCGACGACGAAAACTGGATGAAGCACACGGTCAGCTGGTTCGAAGGCTGGGGCGGCAATGGCGGCAAGGTCAGCCTCGATTATCGTCCGGTCCACGACTACACGCTCACCGACGAGGCCGAATATATCAAGCCCAAGGCGCGCGTGTACTGATCCGCCCGCATAGGCTGAAAAAAGCACAAGGGGCGGGCCGGAAGGCTCGCCTTTTTTGTTGATGCGCGGTTTTCAGGCAGGTGCAGCGATGACGGGTTTGGGCGGGGAGCGGCCATTCCTCACTCGTCATGCTAAGCGAGTTCAGGGTGGCGGTAGAGTTGAGGGTCGGAAAAATGGCCATTTCTTCCCACCGCACCCAATAACTTGCCCTGCAACCCCGTCAGGGTGTATCATACTGCTTGTTGGCCATAAGGCGGTCCTCATGTCGAGACTGCGCTTGCCCGGAGATGGATGGCCCGGCGCGTCCCGACCGAGACAGATATATCACGCCTTTCATAGGTCAGCCTTCGGGAGAGCGACCATGGCAATAGTGCATCCAACCCCTCTGGCATCCGCCGGCGAAGATTATGAAATCCGCGCCCTCGACTTCAACGACCTCCGCATCGCGCTGAGGCAGGGCTGGGAGGATTTTCAAGCCAAGCGCGGCGATCTAGTCTTTGTCGGCTTCATCTATCCCATCGTCGTCCTGCTGGCGATCTTCTCGGTCAGCCGCGTATCGATGTTGCCCTTCATCTTTCCGCTGGTGGCCGGAACGGTCATGCTGGGGCCGCTTTTTGCCAGCGGCTTCTATGAACTCGCGCGGCGCAGGGAAGCGGGCCCCGATGCGGGCTGGCGGCATTTCCTCGATGTCGTGCGCGGTCCGTCCGCGCCCGCGCTGCTCGACCTCGCCAGCGTCACCGCCGCATTGTATATGGCGTGGATTGGCGTGGCGTGGTTCATCTATCACGCGACCCTGTCGCGTCTGGGCCCGGAAGCGGTCGGTTCGGCCGGGGCCTTCCTGCGCTCGATCTTCACGACCCCGGAAGGCTGGAGTATGATCGTCTTCGGCAATCTGGCGGGCCTCTGCTTCGCTATCGTCACGCTCGCGGTCAGCGCCGTCTCCTTCCCCATGGTGATCGACAAGCCGGTCAGTTGGGGCGTGGCGCTGCGAACCTCCGTCCGCGTCGCTCGGCGCAATCCGCTGACGATCACGGTCTGGGGCCTGATCGTCGTCGCCCTGTTGGTGCTGGGGGCGCTCCCGGCGCTGGTCGGTCTTGCGGTGGTCCTGCCGGTGCTCGGCTATGCAACATGGCATCTCTACACGCGGGCGGTGGTCCGATAGGGGGGGAAGGATTTCGGAGCGAGGCCGCGGCAGGGAAAAGCGGATTCCAACCGGTTCGATGTGAATCGGACGGACTCTAGAGCGCCATGAGAATGGGGCGAGCTTCCTCCAGCGCCCTTTGCCCATCGCCCGGATTGCCGTCGAACAGAGCAACGACCACATGCTTGCCGCGTTTCAGCACGATGGCGTAGTTGGCTTTGAACAAGCCGAAATGGGACAGGCCGTTGCGCGACACTTTCCATCCCAATCCATAATAGGCCGCGCCCGCATAGGGCGGCTTTTCCATGATACGCGGATCTGTCGGGCGGGCGGCGAAGCGCCAGTAGGTCATGGCCGTGCCGGACCAGCCGCCCGCCGGCCCCAGCCAGTCGTCATAGCGCATGTCGCGGGTCGCCGGGATCAACTTGCGCGCGGCGGCGTCGAAGGACATGCCGGTCCTGCGTTCCACCAGGGCGCCCAGGATGCAATAGCCGATATTGGAATAGGCCTGCCGCGTGCCCGGCTTGAATTGTTTGGGCGGTGGCGGAATATCGACGCAGCGGTCGTCGGTCTGCCGCTGGGTCACGGGATCGCCCGTTATGGACCGGTCCCACCCGCCCGCATGGTGCATCAGGTTTCGGGGCGATGTTCCCGCCACGCCCTCATCCAACGACAGGATGCGCCGATCGGCCAGTTCCATGACCATCGCCGCGGTGATGGGCTTGGACAGGCTGTAATAAGGATAGATTCTGGCCGGATCGGAATCGATGGTCAGCGTTCGCGGTATTTCATCCCGGTCGCCATAGACGATGCTGACCGATGTAAGCCCATGGCGGGCCATGAAGACCTTCAGCCGTTGCCGGGGATCGAAAGCGCCGGAAAGCAGAATGGCGGCATAGGCAAACAGAATCAGCAATAGCGACAGGAGGACGGGAAGGAATTTACCGCCCGACTGTCCGCCCCCGCCCATCATGGTTGCGGACAATCGAGGTCAGGGGTCGGGAAGTCAAATGGAAAGAGGGAGGGCGCAGCCATCCGGCCACGCCCTCTATTGCCCGACAGCAATATTTGCGATCCGCGTCCGGTCAGACGGTCAGGAACATCTCCGGGTCCAGCGCCATCAGGCTGTCCGCGCCGCCCTCGATCTTGCGGCGGAGCGCGCCTGCATCCGGCATGATCCGCTCAGCGAAGAAGCGCGCCGTCACCAGCTTGGTCTCCAGGAACTTCGCGTCCCCTTCGCCCGCATCCAGCAGAGCCGCCGCCGCCTTGGCCATGCGCAGCCACATCAGCCCCGTCGCGACGATGCCCATGATGTGCATGTAATGATGCGCTGCCGCCCCGGCATTGTCGGGGTTCTTCATGGCGTTCTGCATCAACCACATGGTCGCGGCTTGAAGCTGCTGGGAAGCCTTCTCCAGCGCCTCGGCGAAGCTCGCGAGCTTCTCGATTTCCTTGGCTTCGGCGATTTCGGTGGTGACGATCTTGAGGAAAGCCTGCATCGCCCGGCCGCCGTTCATCGGCAGCTTGCGGCCCACAAGGTCCATTGCCTGAATGCCGTTGGTGCCTTCGTATATCTGGGCGATCCTGGCGTCGCGCACATATTGCTCGACCCCGTTTTCCCAGATGTACCCATGGCCGCCGAACACCTGCTGACAGGCGACGGTCACGTCGAAGCCCTTGTCCGTGCCATAGCCCTTGATGACCGGGGTGAGCAGCCCGATCAGATCGTCGGCCAGTTGGCGTTCCTCTTCACTCGCGGCATTGTGGGCCAGATCGACCTGCAACGCGCCCCACAGGATCAGCGCCCGCAGCCCTTCGGTCAGCGCCTTCGCCTCCATCAGCATCCGCCGCACATCGGGATGGACGAACAGCGTATCGGCCTTCTCATGCAAGTCTTTCGGCCCGGTCAGCGCCCGGCCCTGCCGCCGCTCCCGGGCATAATGCACGGCATTCTGGAAGGCGACCTCGCCTTGGGCCAGCCCTTGCAGCCCCACGCCCAGCCGCGCGGCGTTCATCATGATGAACATGGCGGCCAGACCCTTGTTCTCCTCGCCCACCAGCCATCCGGTCGCGCCGTCATAGTTCATGACGCAGGTGGCGTTGCCGTGAATGCCCATCTTGTGCTCGATCGAGCCGCAGGACACCGCATTCCGCTCGCCCAGCGATCCGTCATCCCGCACCATGAACTTGGGCACCACGAACAGGGAGATGCCCTTGGTCCCTTCCGGCGCATCGGGTGTCTTGGCGAGCACCAGATGGATGATGTTGTCCGACAGGTCATGCTCGCCCGCCGAAATGAAGATCTTGGTGCCGGTGATCTGATAGCTGCCATCCGCACCCGGAACGGCCTTGGTCTTGATGAGGCCAAGATCGGTGCCGCATTGCGGTTCCGTCAGGTTCATCGTGCCGGTCCATGTGCCCGCCACCATGTTGGGCACATAGGTCGCCTTCTGCGCGTCGCTGCCCTTGGCCAGCAGCGCCGCGATCGCGCCCGTCGTCAGGCCATGATACATTTCGAAGGACTGGTTGGCCGACAGCACATATTCGTTGAACGCCGTCGCCAGCACCGTGGGCATCCCCTGACCGCCGAACTCGGCGGGCGCGTGCAGCGTCGTCCAGCCGCCCTCGACGAACTTCTCATAGCCTTCCTTGAAGCCGGTGGGCGTCGTCACGCTGCCGTCCGGATGCCGGGTGCAGCCTTCCTTGTCGCCCACCATGTTCAGGGGGAAAAGCACCTCCGCCGCCATCTTCCCGCCTTCGGTCAGGATCGCCTCGACCAGATCGGGCGTCACATTCTCGAAACCGGGCAGGTTGGCATGGCGGTCCAGCCCCACGACATGATCGAGAACGAAACGGGTGTCGCGGACGGGCGCTGAATAGCTGGGCATGATCTTCTCCGAACGGTTCTGTTCTGTTTGGGGGTGGGGTCGGTTCTATTGGATGGCGGCGACGAAGTCCGACAGTTCCGCAATCGCCGCGTCGATATCGTCCTTCTGCCGGGTGAGCAGGTCGATACGCGCCCTGCACTTGGCTATGGTGACGCGCCGCTGCGCCTCATGTTCCTCGTCGGCGTCGTAAAGGTCGATCATCTCGCGGATGTCCGACAGACTGAAACCCACCCGCTTGCCACGCAATATCCACGCCAGCCGCGCCCGGTCGCGCCGAGAATAGATGCGGGCCAGCCCCTGCCGCTCCGGCGAGATCAGCCCTTCATCCTCATAGAAGCGCAGGGCGCGCGCGGTGACGCCGAATTCTTCCGACAGATCGGTGATGCTGTAGGTCTGCCGTTCGCTCTGATCCGGCAGTTCGATGCCGGCAATGCTGGTGCGTTGATCCATATCGGCTATTTAGAACTGCCTTACGTTTACGTCAAGGTCAGTTTGTTGCTCGCCTTGGACGCTTTGTCCTGATGACAGCGCTCCTCGTCTCCGCTAGGGCACTGGCCATGCTGGGGGCAATCAGACAGTCGGATAATGCGGGGGGCCTGTTGGCCGCGCTGGCTCTGCTTGTCCTTGCCATTCAGGTGCTGGCGCCTTCGGGCTTCATGCCGGTGCGGACGGAAAAGGGCGTCGTGGTGACGCTCTGTTCCGGCTCCGGCCCGGTCAAAGTCATGGTGGAGCGCGATTCCGTGGCGCAGGGCCGGATGAAGCAGCAGCATCACCAGCCCGCCGATGACGGCATGATGCAGCAGCATTGCGCCTTCGCTGGAGCCAACGCCACGCCTACAGTTCCGCCGCTGCTGTTGGCGGACGTCCCGCTGCCCGCGTGGCAACTGGCGTTCGGGCCGATCGCCTTCGCGCTCAAAACGGGTTTCATCGCCCGGCTGGCCGCGCCGCCACCGCCTTCTTCAGGACCGCCATCCATCCTCTGAAAATCCATGCCGTTGCGCGTTGGGCGATGACCTGACGCGCCGCTTTACGCACATGTTTTCAGAAGGTTTCCCTTTCCATGACCCTTTATTTCCGCGCCCGTGGCGCGTCGCTCTGCGCGATTGCCTGCGCTCTTTCCGCCGTTCCGGCTTTCGCCGATGAAGCTGATCAACGCATCATCGTCACCGCCAGCCCGATCATAGAAGAAGCCGCGGCCAAGGTTGCCCGCACCCCTGGCGGCGTGGATGTCATCGCGGCCGAAGACTATCAGGACAAGCTCGCCGTTTCCCTGCGCGATGCACTGAGTTTCTCGCCCGGCGTCTATACCCAGCCGCGCTTCGGGCAGGAGGTCCGCATCTCGATTCGCGGTTCCGGCATTTCGCGCGGCTATCATATGCGCGGCCTGACTCTGTTGCAGGACGGCATCCCGATCAACAGCGCCGACGACAATGGCGATTTCCAGGAACTCGACCCGCAGGTCTTCCAGCATATCGAGGTCTATCGCGGCGCTAACGCCCTGCGGTTTGGCGGATCGACGCTGGGCGGCGCGATCAACGCGGTGACGCCGACGGGGCAAAGCGCGCCCGGCATCGACATGCGGATCGACGGCGGATACTTCGATACGGTGCGCGGCAAGCTGGCCTATGGCTATGCCGATGATCGCGCCGATGCATGGGCCGCCATCACCGCCGACCGATCCGATGGCGACCGCGATCATGGCAGGCGCAAGGCGCTGCGTTTCAACGGCAATGTCGGCTTTCGCCTCAGCGATACGGTGGAAACTCGCTTCTATGCCAGCGTCCAGAGCATCCGCCAGAAATTGTCCGGCGCATTGACGGAGGCGGATGCGCTCGACCATCCAGCCAAGGGCAATTTCACCGGCGATCAGGCGCGCAATATCGATTCGATCCGGCTCCAGAACCGCACCACCGTCCAGATCGATGGCGGCCGGATTGCGTTCGGTGCTTTTTACAACGCCAAGGAACTCTATCACCCCATATATCAGGTGATCGACCAGAACTCCGAAGATCGCGGCGTCTTTGCCAGCCTCGACTGGGCAGGCGACTTCGCTGGAATGCCGGTGGAAATGGCGCTGGGCACTCAGGCGCGCTTCGGCAGGACCATCGCCAAGCAGTTCGTCAATAACTCCGGCAAGCGCGCCGCGCCGACCGCCTATGCGATCCAGAAGGCGCAGACGATCAACAGCTATGGCGAGTTGCGCGTCGCGCCTGTCGCGGACCTGTGGCTGATTGCGGGCGGCCTCTACACCCATGGCGCGCGCAAGATCGACAACCGTTTCCTGCCCGAACGCAGCGGCAAGGCGGATTTCGACACAATCGCCCCGAAATTCGGCCTGCTCTATGCGCCGGCGAGCACGGTGCAGGTCTATGCGAACTACAGCCGCTCGGTCGAACTGCCCGGCTTTGGCGAACTCAGCCAGACCCCCTTGGGCGGCGCGCCCGGCTTCACGCCGGTGGGCGCGCAAAAGGCATGGACGGCGGAGATCGGCACGCGCGGCCGCATCGGCATCGCGGCATGGGACATCAGCCTCTATCGCGCCACGTTGAAGGGCGAGATGCTGCAATTTTTGCTTGATCCGGACTTTCCTCCTTTCACCTTCAACGCCGACCGCACCCGGCATCAGGGCATCGAGGCGGGCCTGGACCTGACGCTCGCTTCATGGGCGACGCTGCGGCAGATGTATCAATATAGCGACTTCCGCTTCCGGCGTGACGCGACCTATGGCGACAATCGCCTGCCGGTGGTGCCGCGTCACTTCTACCGCGCCGAACTGCGGCTGGGCACGGATCGTGCCAGCATCTCCCCTTCGGTCGAATGGGCGCCGCAGGGCGCATGGGTCGACTATGCCAACACGAAGAAAGTTGACGGCTATGCCATGCTGAATCTCAGCGCGCAGGCGCAGGTGAGGGACGGCGTGACCCTTTTCCTCGACGCCCGCAACCTGACGCAGAAGCGCGCCATCGGAGATATCAGCGCCGTGGTCCAATATATGGGGCAGGCGAGTTTCTATCCGCTGGAACGCCGCGCTTTCTACGGCGGCGTCCGCGCCCGCTTTTGAGGGATAGGGGGCAGCCGGTTCCCTTTCCCGCGCGCATCCTTTAGGGGGCATCCCCATGTTGCGCCTTTCGGGACTGAAGCTGCCCCTCGACCACCCGGCCGAGGCGATGCCCGCCGCCATTTGCGAGCGCTTGCGGATTGCGCCCCACGAGTTGCTGAACCACGTCGTCGTCCGCCGCGGCAATGACGCCCGGCGCAAGAATGCGATCCAGCTTGTCTACACCATCGACGTCGAACTGGCCGACGAAGCGGTGGTGCTGGAGCGCCTTGCTAAGGATCATGATGTCCGTCTGCGCCCCGACACGGACTATAAATTCGTGGCCGAGGCGCCCGAAGGCTGGTCCGGCAAGCGCCCCGTCGTCATTGGCGCGGGGCCATGCGGGCTGTTCGCGGGCCTGATCCTCGCGCAGATGGGGTTCCGCCCGATCATTCTCGACCGGGGCAAGGTGGTGCGCGAACGCACCAGGGACACATGGGGCCTGTGGCGGCGCGGCGAACTCAATCCCGACAGCAACGTCCAGTTCGGCGAGGGCGGGGCGGGCACCTTCTCCGACGGCAAGCTCTATTGCCGGGTGAAAGACCCTCGCTTCCTTGGTCGCAAGGTGCTGGAGGAATTTGTCGCGGCGGGCGCTCCGTCAGATATTCTCACCGAAGCGCATCCCCATATCGGCACCTTCCGCCTCGTCACCATGGTGGAAGCGATGCGCCGCCAGATCGAGGCGCTGGGCGGAGAATATCGCTGGCAGCACCGCGTCGACGAACTCGAACTGGAGCGACAGGGCGACGGCACGCAGCGCCTGCGCGGCCTGCACCTTCACGACGGCGGTTTCATCGAAGCGGATCATGTCGTCATGGCGGTCGGCCACAGCGCGCGCCCCACTTTCGAGATGCTGCACCGGCGCGGCGTGCATATCGAACCCAAGCCCTTTTCCATCGGTGTCCGCATCGAACATCCCCAGAGCTGGATCGACCGCGCCCGCTTCGGCCCGTGCGCGGGGCATCCGGTGCTGGGCGCGGCGGCCTACAGCCTTGCCCATCACTGCGCCAATGACCGCACGGTCTACAGCTTCTGCATGTGTCCGGGCGGCCGCGTGGTCGCCGCCACGTCGGAGGAAGGGCGCGTCGTCACCAACGGCATGAGCCAATATTCGCGCGCCGAATTCAACGCCAATTCCGGCCTCGTCGTCGGCATCGACCCGCAGCGAGACTATCCCGAAGGCCCGCTGGCGGGCATCGACCTGCAACGGCGGCTGGAATCGCTCGCCTATGTCGCGGGCGGTTCCTCCTACCACGCGCCGGGGCAGACGGTCGGCGATTTCCTGGCGGGACGTCCCTCGACCCGCCTTGGCGAAGTCATTCCCTCCTACAAGCCGGGCGTCACCCTGACGGACCTGTCGCTCTGCCTGCCCGATTTCGTGTTGGAGGCGTTTCGCGAGGCGCTTCCCGTCTTCGGTCGCCAGATCGCCCATTACGACCATCCCGATGCCGTCATGACCGGCGTGGAAACCCGCACATCTTCCCCCATCCGCATTACGCGGGGCGGGGATTTCCAGAGCCTCAACGTCGCGGGCCTCTATCCGGCGGGCGAGGGGGCGGGCTATGCGGGCGGCATCCTCTCCGCCGCCATCGACGGCATCAAGGTCGCCGAAGCGGTCGCCCTGCGCATCGCGGCCGGTCAATAGTCATAGACGGCGGTGTAGGGCATCTGAAAATAGTTGAGGCCGCTGCCGACCGCCTGGCTACGCGCGAACGGCTGTTCTTGAAAAACAGGTCCTTGATGTTGAGGCTGACGCCGAAAAATATGTCGCGCTTGGGGATGATCCCGGCGGCGTGGTCGGCATTGGTGAAATCCTTGCCGCGATAGCCGACCTGTAGCTCGACGAAGCGCAACGGGCTGTCGTGCAGGCCCCTCGATCCGGCCAGTTCCAGCGCCAGCACGGCCATATTCAAGGTAAGGAGTGGCGTTTGCGCGGCGTTCGACAGAGTGGTGGGATTTTGCTTGCCCGGACTGCGCGATAGAATTGATGCATGGGTAGCGTGGAATGGTTTCCAATCGAAGATATGCCGGTCGAGTTGAAGGACGGCCGCGATCTTCTGTTCTGGAAGGATGGTCATCCGGCCGTTGCTTCTTGGGATCGTTTTTTGGCGGATAACGGCAATTGGGAGTATGACTGGGCTACGCTGGAGGGCGATCACTTCGGCGGTGCTACCTATTTCGCTGAGATCAACAAACCTCAGCGAATGAAAATATCCCGGCGTTTTCGGGGAAGGCAACCCCGGTCCCGCCGCGAGATTGTAGAAAATGGCAGGAAGCAGCCATTCCGCCAGCGTCAGGGAAAAGGTCGATACCCCATCCGTTCGCCCCGTCCCTGAACTCTACGCCTTGCGATCGGTCCAAGCGCCGCGCCCGGAGACAGGGAAGCCCGTAAGCAGCCTCGCTCGCATGGGCGGAACCCCTGAAACAGCGGTCCAAAGGCCCTTATGTCAAGGGCCAGGCCCGGCGTGAGGGAGAAGCCGAGTGGAAGGCTTTTCCGTCGCAAGCGGCGTGAAGCTTGGTAATGTCTGCTCCATGTTGCATGGCGCTGCCGGGAATGCGCAGAAATACCTGGACATTGGCGGAAATCCGCAGAAGCCGCATGTCATGCGAGGATGTAGCAAATCCGGCCTTCGAAATTGCCTAAGATAATATTTTATTGAGGAAGTTTTGGATGCCCGACGAGGATTCGAACCTCGATTGACGGAGTCAGAGTCCGCAATAACCCCTAGGTTTTCTGCGGTTTTTGGCTTCCATGTGCCATTCATGTGCCATCGGCTCAGCCGATCCCCCGCATATGACGCGCCATTCCGTCAAGCGATGATTGACACTTGGCTGTCAAGTGATACATTACGTCCATGGAAATCGAGAGTATCAACCACAAGGCGCTGAGGAGCCTTTACCTTGAGGGTAAGGAGAAAGGCTTGATCGAGCCGCTGCGCCTCAAAAAGATGCTTTCGTTCATTACGCTGGCGGCTTCACTGGACGAATTGCAAGTCCCGCCGAACTATAAACTGCACCAGCTAACCGGAGATCGTGCTGGCACATGGTCAATGTGGGTCACGCGCAATTGGCGGATGACGTTTCAGATTAACGATGATGGCGCGATCATTGAGATGGATTTGGAGGACTATCATGGGTCTTAAGATGCACCCCTCGCTATACGTTCACCCCGGCGATTGGCTGAAGACTGAGATCGTTGAGCCTCACGGGGTCACTGTGACGGCTTTGGCCGAGCATTTCGGTGTATCGCGTCAGGCGCTCAGCGCGTTGCTGAACGGCCATGCGGCACTATCCGCCGATATGGCTATCCGCTTTGAAAATGCGTTCGGCGTTAAGGCTGATACGATGTTGCGGATGCAGACCGCCTATGATTTGGCCCGCGCTCGCGAGCATGAGGCTGATCTGGCGGTTTCGAGCCTGATTGCGGCCTAGCCGATTAACTCGCGTTCGATGGCTGCGGCAACGGCGCTGTCTTGGTCGGCCTGATCGAAAAGATGGCCGTATGTGTCGAACGTGACCTGTATCGATCCGTGCCCCATCCACTTCTGGACGCGCTTGGGATTCACCCGCTGTTCGATCCAGAGTGAGGCGGCGGCGTGGCGGAAGTCGTGCAGGGTATAGCGGGGCACCATCACCGGCTGTTCGTGCTTGTCGAGCATTGGCTTGCCGTCGTCGCGTGTCACCATATGGTGACAGTTGGCGGCGATCTGGACGGCGGCCATGACTTTGCCGTTCATGTATTGATGGCTCATGACCTTGTGGGCGATGGAAGGGAACACAAGCCCGTCATCGCTGGCAGGGCAGGCGAGCTTCCACGCCTTTAGCGCGGTGATCGCGGAGTCGGGCAGGGGGATGGTCCTATACCCGGCTTCGGACTTGGGCGGGCCGATGATGTTCTTTAGGTCGGCGCGCTGCTCCACCGTGACCGTTCCCGCTTTGAGATCGATGCACCGCCACGGCAAGCCGCGAAGCTCTGAGGCGCGCAATCCGGCGAAGATGGCGATCAGGGCCAGCGGATGAGCCATCGGCTCTGTGGATGCCTTCGCGGCCTCCAGAATGGCCTTCAATTCGGCTTTGGTCGGAATGATGACCTTGGGCTTCTCGCGCTTCGCACGGCGCACCTTTACCCCGGCGACGACATTCTGTGCGACATAGCCCCGGCCCATCGCTTCATTCACGATGGCGGCGAGGGACCGCAGGACGCGCATGGCCATAGGGCGGGATAGCTTGTCCATAAGCTGATCGCGCCAGCCTTCTGCCATCGGGCGCGTGATCTGCGATAGCTTCCTGTCGCCACACATGGGCACGATATGCAGGCGCACATGCTGGTCATAGGCTGCGAGGGTGGATGCCTCCAGCTTCTCGCGCTGGCCCCGCTTGATCCAGAGATCGGCGGCTTTGGCGATGGTTATTGTCTGCGAATCGGGCGTGTGTGTGCCCTGCGTCACCTGATAGGCCGCTGTCGTTAGCCAGGCATCGGCCTCCTTTTTGCGCGTGAACTGCTTGCGGCGGCGGTTCCCGGCTTGATCCACATAATCGACCTGCCAGCCCGTCTTTTCGCTGCCGTCCGGGGCGACCCAGCTACGTTTGCGGATGCTGGTCATTACGCTTCGCCAGAGTTTCGTTAATTGCTCGTGCCCCTTCCTCAATCAACTTGGCTTGCTTTTCGACATTGCTCTGCAATTCCGAGAATGCTTTTTCTGCATCAATGTTCAAATGTTCCTCCATTCTAAGAAACAGAATGGCGACGAGCGGCCTAAGAAGAATAACAATCCAGCGGTAAAAAACCCCAATAGTAGGATTGATTGCATCTTGCCCGAAAAATGCTGGCAATTTGCTTACCTCTACAAATTCGAATGCCTCGTAATAATCAATTTCACTTTCTCCATCCGTCGAGAGGTCGCGCAGAGATTCCGGGGACACGCAGAGCGCAAGCTCATTGGATAAGACTCTGCCGTCGTCAGACTTAAGCTCCCCCGGAGCCGCCGCAAACAGCATATAAATTCGCGTCTCCAACCAATTTTTTGAAATGAGATCGACTGTCCGCTGAGGCGACACGCCAGCTTGCATGAACTCGATAGCAAGGGCGAGCTGCATAACCATGTCGAGGTCATACTCTGCGCGTCGGCCCTTCCCGGTATTGCTCCCCCGGGGAAAACCGAGACGCTGGAAATGTCGAAGCCTCGCTTTGAACGCGCCCTCCGATTCGTCGGCTATCCCGTTCATCGCTGCCAGCAATTTGATTAATTCGGAATAGGTTAGCGTCACAGCGGCCTCAAAAACAAAATGTGGTTTTTTGGTATTGCACGGAATTCGCGGAAAGCCTAATAACACTAACACTAGTTTTTGTGTAGAACGGAGATTGTGCAATGTTGAGCCAAGACCTCATTGCGGGGGCCACTGCCGCCGCCACCTATGCGGGCCTCACGCCGCGAGCGATTTACCACCTTGTCGAACAGGGCCACCTCCCTGTGATCCGCAAGGGCAAGCGCCTGTATTTCCGTAAGTCGGAACTGGAAGCGGCGTTCCGTTCGGAGGCGGTCAATGGCTGAGCGGCCTAAGCTGTCGCTGCTGCGGACTGATCGCCGCATCCTCATCACGCAGGAGGGCGGGCAATTTCGCGTCTGCGTCGATCCCGCACCCGATGGCCCGGACCTGACGGCCATCTTCCCGACCTATCGCGCGGCGCGTGGCAATGCTGGTGGCCTGCGTCTCGTGCATCGCTGGTCGATCATCGACCAGACATGTCCCGGCGAGGGAATGAGCAAGTGAAGCAAGCGGTCGAGGGAACGGCTGGAACCCGTTCACCCCGACCTGTTCAACTCGGAGCATACCAAATGAACGGAACTGATATAGCAACTAAGGAGGGCGCTGTCGCCCCGACATTCATCCGTCCCGACACAATCGACGCTACGGCGCTGCTTGCGTGCATCGAAAGGCACCTTCATCATACTGGCACCTATGCCACCGTTTTCGGGCAGCGTGCCGTCAATGATCCCAGATTTGTGCATGATCTTCGCAAGGGTCGCCGCGTCACCCGCCGCACCGCTTCGCGTGTCGAATCCTATCTGGCGAAGGGGGCGTGACCATGGAGGCGATAGACCACCCCAGCGCGCAGCCCGTGCCCCCTGCTGCTGTCTCCCGCATCCTGTCGCGCTTTTCGCGGACGGAGCTAGAGGGCTTTGTCGCGGTAGCCATCGATCTGATGGACGTGGCAGACGACGACCCCGATCTTGAGGACGACGACCCCGCTGGCGGCAATGTCGAGGACGAGGGCGAGCGGGAGGAAGGCGACTGATGGCGAAGCGGAAAGCACGCGCTGACTGTCGGGCCGACACGCGGGGAGGGGCATGGGCGGGCATCCCCGTCTGTGTCGTCAACAGCCCTGCCTATCGTGACCTGAGCCTGTGGGCGCGTGCGATCCTTGTCGAGCTGGTCGCGCGCATGAACGGCTATAACAACGGGCACATTGCCCTGAGCGTGGCGGAAATCTGCACGGCGCTGAGCAATAGCAGCCGGAGCCGTGCGGCCAAGGCGATTGCCGAGCTTATGGAGCATGGCTTCATTGACGTGACGCACGAGGCGATGTGGAAGGAGCGGAAGGCGCGTGAGTATCGCCTGACGTTCGTGACGACCGCTTACCCGCCCTTCGGCGCGACCAATGATTATCGGAACTGGGAACCCCGGAAACAAAACAGCGGTAACGGTGTGTTACCAGAAACACCCTCTACTGGTAACGGTGTGTTACCAGACGCCGTTTCCACTGGTAACGGTGCGTTACCAAGGCTTTTGGCGCATCAACGGAAATCCGCCAAAAATGGGAAATCGCCCAATCCTGTTTCTGGTAACACACCGTTCCCCCTTATATATAACCATACCCCTCCCCGAAAAACGGGGGATGGAAACAAGTCTGACAGCACTGGAAACATGGATGGGCCATCGCAGGCCGTGCCCCCCTCAAAAGGGGGCGACGGGCAGAGCGCGGCGGTCATTAGGGAAAAGCTGAAAAGCCTGCTGCGGTCCAGCCCTACGGGAACGCAGACACGGCTTGCCGAGGCTGCACGGATACCGGGCGGCACCCTCTCCAAATTCATCAACGAGGGCAAGGCGCTGTCGGCGGCCCATAGTGTGCGGCTGCAACTCACAATGGCGGAACTGGAAAAATCGGCGGGCGCATCGCGTGCCGCGTGAAGGGAGCGAACAATGAGCATTTCGGATAAACTGATGGGCGCGTCCTATCCTGCTGTGACGATAGAGAAATGGACGGGGCTTGATGGCTGGCCCTACCTGCGCGTGTTCCTCATGACTGGCCCACATGATGAGCCGGTGCCAGAGGGCCGAGAATATCAGACTAGAGCGGAGGCGGTGGCCGCAGCTGAGACATTCGGCGCGGCGCTGCTGCCTGCTGGCTTCCAGATTGTTCATATGACCGATGGCCGTGGCTGACTGGCCCTACAACACCGTGCAGTGGCAGCGCCTGCGTCTGGCTCACCTTGCTATCGAACCGATGTGCAGGGGGTGCAGGGAGCGCGGGCAACTCGCCCCCGCCAACACGGTGGATCATGTCCATCCTATCAGCGAGGGCGGGCCTGCTTTTCCCGGCCATGACGGTCTAGCATCCTACTGCGCCGGTTGCCACAGCGCCAAAACAGCGAGGGGTGCAGAGGCAGGCGCGATCAGGAGCGCGAAGCCGCGACGGGGCTGCGATGTGAACGGCACACCGCTCGACCCGGCGCATCCGTGGAACAGCGAAAAATCGCTCAGGGCTGACGGATCAGGACCGACGCCTGACCTTCACAATCAGTTAGTTTCAAAAGGAAACCTATAATGGGTGCAAGGGGTCCGGGCGCTGGTCGCCTGAAAGCCGTTGCTGCGAGGGCTGTGTCGGCTGCGCTTCCGTGGGAGCAGGAGAACATGCCGCCTGCCGAGAAGGTGTTGGCCTTCCTGCGAACCCTGCCCATCGTGTCGGGCCTCAAGGCTGGCGAGAAGATGGAATTGCTGGCGTTTCAGGAGCAATTCGTGCGCGGGATATATGAACCCTGCGACGATCAGGGCAAGCGTCTGGTGCGTCTTGCTGCGCTGTCTGTGGCGCGTGGCAACGGCAAATCTGGTCTGCTGGCCGGTCTGTCGCTGGCTCACCTCATGGGGCCGATGCTGGAACCCTATGGCGAGTGCTATGCCGCCGCACTCGACCGCGAACAGGCTGCGGTCCTGTATCGCATGGTCTGCGCCTATATTTACGAAACCCCATGGATGGCTGCGCGTGTGAATATCCGCGACCAGTTCAAGGAAATCACCGACCACGAAAGCGGCTCGATCTGGCGGGCGCTGACTTCGGACGCGCGCAAGGCCCACGGCTTGGCCCCGTCCTTCTGGGTGGCGGACGAGGTGGCGCAATGGCGATCCCGTGAACTATGGGATAATCTGCGGACGGGCATGGCGAAGCGCAAACATGCCCTGGGCGTCACGATCAGCACGCAGGCGGCGGACGATCTGCATTTCTGGTCTGAGATGCTGGACGCGGAGCCAGCACCATCGGTCTATGTCCAGCTTCACGCCGCACCTGATGATTGCGCGCTGGATGACCGGGAGGCATGGGCGGCGGCTAATCCTGCGCTGGGCGCGTTCCTCAATGAGGATGAGTTTGCGGACGCTGCGGCTATGGCCATGCGCTCGCCATCCTTTGCACCTGCCTTCCGCCTGCTGAACCTCAACCAGCGGATTGCAGCCGAGGGCCGGTTCATCGAACAGGCGGATTGGGACGCGAACGGCGATCCCTTCGACCTGGCCGAGATGGAGGGCAAGCGATGCTATGGGGGCCTCGACCTGTCCAGCACGCGCGACCTGACCGCGCTGGCACTGTGGTTCCCTGATGAGGGCAAGCTGCTGGTCTGGCATTGGGTGCCTGCCGACACGATAGGCGAGCGCGTCGAGCGCGACCGCGTGCCCTATGATCGCTGGGCGGAGGATGGCTGGATCGAAAAGACCGTGGGCCGCGCAACGGATCGTGTCGCCATTGCGCGCCAGCTTGCCGATATTCGCGGACGCTATGACGTGCAGGGCATCGCCTTCGACCGCTGGCGCTTTGAGGATTTGGGCAAACTGCTGTCGGATGAAGGGATTGACCTGCCCATGATGGAGTTCGTGCCGGGGTTCAAAAGCTATGCCCCTGCTGTGGATGCGTTCGAACGCGCGGTGCTCGACCGCAAGATGCAGCACAACGGCAATCCCCTGCTGCGCTGGCAGGCGGGCAACGTCATGGTCGAGACGGACCCGACCGGCAACCGCAAGCCGACAAAGGCAAAGAGCCTGGACCGCATCGACGGCATCGTGTCAGCCATCATGGCCTGCGGACTCGCGGCCACCGATGAGGGGCCGCAAGTCTACAAGGGCGATGGGCTGATGTGGGTTTAGATGCCGCCCAGCTTTACCATACCGGCGCGCGGGCTGGCGGGGCTTTTCAACCAGACCGATGCAATGAATGCTTCACGATCTTGGATGAAGCCGATTTTATCAATGGGATAATCGCCGGGATTTTCGTCATCGGTGAGCCGCAGGAATTGCCCCGCCTGCGGCATCGTCTCGAAATCGAAGTCATAGCCGAGATAATCACCCCGCGTCGCGGGATCGGGTATGAATACACGAACCTTCATTGACGGATTCCCCCTTTTATGTCCTATTGAGAGCGGACCGAGCCGCTGCGTCAACAGCGGCCCGGCCCTAACCACAGCAACCTGATTACGAGGTTATCATGGCTAAGCACTCCTTACGGGCGGATTCCGTCTCCGTCACTATTGCGAATCGCCGTCCTGACACGATCGACGGCACCCCTCTCCTGAAAAAGATCGAAGCGCACATCGTCGCGTGCGGGACATCGCCAACTGTGTTTGGACGGCGCGCTGTCAATGATCCCTGTCTTGTGTTCGATATGCGGCGCGGGAGGTGGCTGACCCGCCGCACAGCCTCACGCATCGAATCCTATCTGGCGAAGGGGGCATGATGATGGGCGCGATCAATCATCCCTCACGCCAGCCTGTCCCTCCTGCGGCAATCTCCCGCGTCCTGTCGCGCTTTTCCCGTTCCGAGCTGGAGGGCTTTGTCGCGGTCGCCATCGACTTGCTGGACCTGATGGACGGCGATCCCGACCTGGAGGACAATCATGACGGCGACGACCAAGGTGATCAGTCATGGATCGAATGGCACATGGCGCGCGGAAGCCAGAATATCCTTCCCGGTCATGAGGATGACGAGGACGCCGATCCGGCCGAGGACGGCGATAGCGATTGCTGCGCGGCTGGTGATGATCGGTTGCATTGATCCCGGCTCCCGCTTGCGCGGGCGGGGGCTTATTCCGTGCTTTGCACATAATTCTTGCACCACGTTCCGTTCCGTGCAATACACGGAATGAGATTGAAAGGTGCGTATATGGCTACCATGCCGGAATTGATTGGAGTACTGGAACAGCATCGTGTCGATAGTGGCGCGACGTTGGAACTGTTCGGCCGTCGCCTCCGGGAAGCGAACCGGATCACGAAAGGAAAACGCGGGCGCGGCGCTGCCCACATGACCTATTTGGACGCCGCCCGCATGTTGATCGCTTGCGCGGCGACCGACCACCCGGAGCGCGCCGTTGATGCTGAATATGTATTCAGCAACCTTGTTCGACACTCCGACATGGGCACCGACGCCGATTTCCCTATGACTGTGCCCGACGCCCAGACGCTCGACCATGTGCTGGCGATGGCATTGCAGGCCATTGGCGAGGGTAAGGTTGAAGAGGTTGCCACGGCCCGCTGGCGGACGAAGTTCCCCCAGCCCGAGATTCCCGTGTCCATCAACATGTGGCTGATGGTTCATCGCAGCCACGTCAGCGCTGATCTGCGATTGCTAGATGGTCGCTATATCTACCACCATCCCGCGCTCAAAGCCCTCACCGACAGCACGGCCAATGGTACATTATCAGAGGTTTACAAGGTTGCTACCGATGCCTTGAGCCGCGAGACGCATCGCTTCCGCACCGGCAAGAACCTCAGGGCTGAATTCGACGCGCCCCTGTTGCGAACTGTCGCCAACCTAATTGCGGGGGGGCGGCAATGAATAATGCCGTCATCCTACATCAAAGCGATTTGGCTATTTGTTCCCGAATCGTCCCCCATTTCAGATTGGGCCTGTGCTGGCCCAATACCCGCCTCCCGGCCGGGCGCCCCCGCGTCAGGGCACGAAGCATGGGCACACATGCAGGCCGGACCTTTAGCCATCGTCGCGAGACAGACGGCAATCACCGCGCCGGGGGCTTCGGTCCCCGGCCAGATTGAGGAAGTGACATGAAAACGAGTGACTTGATTGAACAGAGCGCGGCGATCGAGTCGCGCATGAAGGCGGCTCACGAAGCCGATGACCAGCCCGCGTTCGAGGCCGCTGAGGCCGAATTCAACGCCATCAAGCCCAAGCTGGAGCGCCAGCGCAAGATTGACGCCATGGAGCGCCGCGAGGCTGGCACACCACTCAATGGCGACAACAAGCTGACCAGCGAAATCCGTTCCCGCTTCAACATCGGGCGCGCCATCGCGGGCGCTGCGGGGCTGGCGGTCGATTGGGGCTTCGAGAGCGAGATGCAAGGCGAACTGGCGAAGCGCGCAGGTCGCAATGCCGAGGGTGTATTCATCCCGACCGAGTGCTTCGAAACCCGCGTTCTGACCACCACGACCGGTGCCGAACTGGTGCCGACCGATCACCGCCCCGACCAGTATGTCAATGCGCTGGTAGCATCGGCCAAGGTGCGCGCGCTGGGTTCAACCATCCTTTCCGGCCTCACCGGCAATCTTTCGATCCCACGCGAAACCGCAAGCCCCGCAATCGGCTGGGTCGCGGAGAACACCGCCTTGACCGCTGGCGATGCCGATTTTGACAGCATCACCCTGTCGCCCAAACATGCGGGCGCGCTGTCGGAATGGTCCCGCAACATGCTCATGCAGGCCAGCCCGGACGTGGAAGCCCTGCTGCGCCAAATGCTGGCCCGCAATCTCGCGCTGGCGATCGACAAGGCGGCTATCCTTGGCGGCGGCGCCAATGAACCCAAGGGCGTTTTGGCCACGACCGGCATTCAGAAGCTCACGGCCCCGGCTTCGCTGTTCGACGCGGTGGCCGATGCCGTGGCGCTGGCCGATGTGGAGAATGTGGGCGCATCGCGCGGCCTGCTGACCACCCCGGAAATCCGCAAGATCGCCGCCAAGGCATTGGACGCCAACGGCCTGCCTATCGGGCTGGACAAGGTTTTCGGCGGCGTTTCCTCCACCTTCTCCAATCAGGTGCCCAAGACGCTGGGCGGAAGCCCCGGAACCGAGCATGGCATGATCTACGGCGACTGGTCGGAACTGCTGATCGGCATCTGGTCGGAAATCGACATTCTCGTAAACCCGTTTGAATCGACGGCCTACAGCAAGGGCAATGTCATGATCCGCGCCATGGCGACGGTCGATTGCGCGGTGCGCCACCCCAAGGCGTTCGTGTCGATCGAGGACGTGACCACGGCGACCCCGGCCATGCCGGAAGTGGTGACGCCCTGATGAGCGCGGCGGCATCCATCGAGCGGCGGGCCTTCACGGAGGTCCGCACCGCTGGGCGGCGTATCGAGGGGTATGCCGCCACGTTCAACGCCGAGGCGAACCTTGGCGCGTTCCGGGAGCGCATTGCCCCCGGCGCGTTCCGTTCGGCACTGTCGGGCGATATCCTGGCACTGCTGGATCATGACCCCGGCAACGTGCTGGGCCGCACCCGTTCGGGCACGCTGCGGCTGTCCGAGGACAGCCGGGGCCTCGCCTTCTCGCTCGACCTTCCCGAGACGCAGGCCGGGCGCGACGTGCTGGCGCTGGCCAAGCGCGGCGACCTGGGCGGCATGTCCTTCGGCTTCACGGTCCCCAAGGGCGGCGAAAGCTGGAGCGGCGAAACCCGGACCTTGCGGACGGTCGATCTGAAAGAGATCAGCATCGTTCAGGCATGGCCCGCCTATCCCGATACCGAGATCGCGTTGCGGAGTCGTTGCCATGATGGCCATGCCCTGCGCCGTCGCCGGTCCCTCATTCTCGCGGAGGTGGCCCGTGCGATTGGCTGATCGTCTCCTTTCCCGGCTGGGCTATGAGCGCCGCGACGCCAGCGATCCGTCATGGGCGGCGCTGGCCCCCGGCATCGGTTACACCGCCAGCCTGTCGGCCCGCGCGGCGGAGAACCTCGCCACGGTGCTGGCCTGCACCAACGCTATCGCCAGTGCGATCGGCAGCATCCCCGCGCTGGTCTACCGGAGAGACGCCGAGGGCAACCGCACGGAGGTTGCATCGCATCCCGTGGCGCGACTGTGCCGGGTCGGCGCGAACCCCGGCATGTCATGGCCCGACACGATCGAACATTGGATCGCATCGGCCCTGCTGACGGGCAACGGCCTGCTGGCGATCGAGCGTTCCGGCAATGGGCAGCTATCGGGCCTGCGCTGGCTCCCGTGGGGCATGGTGACGGTCGCGGAACTGTCGAGCGGACGCCTCGCCTATGACTATGCGGACGGGCGCGGCAATGTGCGTCGCTATCTTGAAAGCGAGGTGCTGCACCTGCGCGACCGGACGGACGATGGCAAGATAGGGCGCAGCAGGCTCTCACGGGCTGCCGAGACGGTGCAGGCCGCCCATGCGGCCAACACGGCGGCGTCGTCCTTCCTGGCCAACGGCGCGCGCCCCAGCGGCCTGATCGAAGTTCCCGGCACCATGAAGCCGGAACAGCGCCAGAGTCTCCGGGAGCAAATCCAGGGCACCCATGAGGGCGCGGCCAATGCCGGGCGGACGATGGTGCTGGACGGCGGCATGACGTGGAAGGCGAACCAGATAAGCCCGGAGGATGCCGAGCTTCTGGAAACGCGGCAATTTGCTGTCGTGGAGTTGTGCCGGCTGTTCCAGGTGCCCCCGCCAATCATTCAGGACTATTCGCACAACACGTTCACCAACAGCGCCCAGGCGGGCTTGTGGTTCGCGACGTTCTGCCTTGCGCCCTGGGCGCGCAAGATCGAGGCGGAGTTTGCGCGGAGCGTCCTGCCGACCGGGTACGAACTGGAGCTGGACCTGTCGGGCTTCCTGCGCGGCGACCCTGAAACCCGGTGGAACGCGCACAAGATCGCGATTGAAACGGGCGTGCTGGACGCGGATGAAGTGCGCCAGATTGAAGGCTGGAATCCCCGCAAGGAGGAACCTGCGGGCGTCCGTAGTCCTGCCCCTGCGAACCAGGGAGAACAGTCCCATGTCTGATCTTGTCACCCTTGCAGAAGCCAAGCTGCATCTTCGCGTCACCCATGACGATGAGGATACGGCCATCGCCATGATGATCGCGGCGGCATCGGAAGCCGTGGCGGATATAGTTGGGGAGATCGACCCCGACGACATTCCAGTGCGCGTCAAGCTGGCCGTCCTGACCCGCGTGGCGGTCATGTTCGACACCCGTGACAGTATCGAGGCGGGCAAGGGCGAACTGCCCATGCTGACGCCGCTGCGGAAGCTGGAGGTGTAGTTCGTGGCGGCACGCGCTCAACCCCGATGGCAGCGAGTTCAACGTGCTCAGGGCGCGGCGGATTATGCTGGCTATCGGAGTGAGCGCGACTTCCTCGCAGCGGTGCAACGGGGGGAAATGCCCCCGCCTTTCGAGCATGTCGGTGCACCCGCTTGGGATATAGTCGATCTGGATGCCTACATAGAGGCGATCAAGGCGGGCGCTCAAAGTAAGCGCAAATGGCAGGAAAGGGCACCGGCTCGTGTCTAAGTCGCTCTGGCCCGGCGTGCGCGTTAAAACCGCCAAAGGGAAAAAATATTGGTATTGGACCCGCGTTGAACCGGGAGCGCCATGGGTTCGCCTCCCCTCCCCCTATGATGATGCGGACGGCTTCATGCGAAAGCTGGCTCACTACCAGCGTGTCACAGCCCGCATAGCCGAACACAAGCGCGAGGGGACGTTCGGCGCATTGGTAACGACCTATCGCGGCTCGCGCGATTATGAACGCCTGTCGGCCAATACCCGCATTTCCTATGATCGCTATCTCGACCGCTTGGTAGTCGCCTATGCTGATGCGCCGCTGGTCGAAATGACGCCAGAGGACATTCAGGTTCGTGTCATGGACGCTAACAGCGACACGCCAGCGGCGGCGGACATGATGCTGACCATCCTGCGCGTGCTCTACAAGTTCGCCCTGAAGCGACGGCGCGGGCTGGAGGACTGGACGGCAGGCATTGAGCCATACGGGAACAAGACGGAGCGGGAGCCATGGCCGCTGCATATGCTCGACGCGGCTAAGGCGAGCGATGATCCGCTATTCCGCCTTGCGGTAAAGCTGGCACTCTACACTGGGCAACGCCCTGGCGACGTTTGCAACATGACCTGGAACGCCGTTCAGGGCGGCTATATCCGCGTTCGGCAGCAAAAGACCGGCACGCCTGTCGAGATCGCCATGCACACCGAATTGGCGGCTGAACTGGCGACGGCCAAGCGATCGGATCGGCACCTGTTTATCCTGTCGAATCGGCAGGGCGGGCCGCTCACGTCCAAGGTATTACTGAAATGGTGCCAAGCCTTCACGCGCAAGCTCGGCCGCAACTACTCGCCCCATGGCCTACGCAAAAACGCCACTAATGAATTGTTCGAGGCGGGATGCACTGCGGCGGAAGTCGCGGCCATCACCGGACACAAATCCCTGTCGATGCTGGAGCATTACGGCAAGGCGCGGAGCCAGCCGAAACTAGCGGCTCGCGCCATCGGCAAGTGGACAGAAACAGAACAAGAACGGGAAAACCACAAGGCAAATGGAAAACCACGTCAATAAGGGTCGGAAAACAAAGGCGAAATTCGGATGAGCAATAACCAATCATTATTGCGACGAATTTGCCGAAAGCCACGCCAAATTCCTGACCATGCGGGAAGCCCTGGGCGCATCCATTCCTTCCGCAGGCGTCGCCTGCGCCTTCGAAAGGCAGATGCTGGGTCGCCTGACCGAGGACAGGGCGGAAGGCCCGTTCGATCCCGACTCCCTGACCGAAGATTATGAAGCCGGCCTCCGCGTCGGCGAAATGGGCGGCCGGGGCATATTCGTTCGGATGCGCGACGAAAAAGGCGCGTTGGTCGCGACTCGGGAATATTTCCCGGACACTCTGGACGCGGCCATCAGGCAGAAGGCCCGCTGGATCATCGGCATATCGCTTGCAGGATGGGACCGGCTGGGGTGGCATGGCGGCGCGTCGGAATGGTGGATGCGCATCCGCGACCGTCGCGCCGCGCTGGCAGCGCTCGTGCTGTTCGCGGCCTATCTATCCCTCTTGCTGTGGGCCGCGCTGCTGGTCATCGGGTTTTTCTTTGCCTACACGCCGCCGCCTTATCCCCGAATAATCCACGCATTGTTGCTTCTGAATGGGGGATTGATGATCTGGCGCGCAATCCTGCGCGCGATATTTGCAGCGCATAGCTATGGCTGGCGTCATGGGATCGCCTCGATCCCGCGGATATGCATCGCCAATCTGATTGCGATCATGGCGGCACGCCGCGCTATCTTCCTCTATGTCCGGTCGCTGCTGGGCAGGCCGTTGACGTGGGACAAGACTGAACATCGCTTTCCCGAATTGCGGTCGCAGGAATGACGCCCACAGCCAGCGGGCGTCCGCTTCGCTTTTTCGGGTTGCTGATTTTGGGATGGATCGCCTTGCGCATCGTCGCCGTGCAGATGGACGGGCCGATGCATCCGCCGCCGTCGCCGCGCAGTGCGCCGTCGTCCCCTCCATCCTTCGCGATGCGGCCCAACCCGTCTGCTCGACCGTCGGCGCGGACGCGAGCCAGGGCGAAGACCCATGTCTTTCGCCATCGCCCGCTTCGAGCCGAAAGCAACATCCCGACCGTTCCTGCTGAATTGACGTCCTTTCCCTATGGCATCGCTCAATCGGAATATCGGCCCGAAGACCACTATGCCTCCGATCCGACGTCCCGGGCGGGACTTGTTCCTCTCCATCCGTCGCCAAGCCGCTGGCGCGCAAGCGCCTGGCTGTTCTGGAGAAATGGCAGCGCTGTTCCAAATGCCCTTTCACCCGGTCGGCTAGGCGCTTCTCAAGCGGGAATGCGGGTCGACTTCCTTCCTGCGCCATCCATTCAACCGCGAGTCACGGCATATGGACGGATAACCGGTGCGCTCGATCACCCGATTGCTCCGGAGGCGGCGCTAGGGTTTTCCGCCCAACCCATGCCGCACATTCCCGTGAGCATCGGACTGGAACGCCGCATGGCGTTGGGCAAAGGAGGAAGGAACGCGAATGCGGTCCTGATCGTGGGAGGATTTGGCCCGACTGCCCTCACCAGCGATATCGAAACGGAAGGCTATACCCAGATGGGGGTTGTCGGGCTGCATAGCCGCGACATGTTCATCGACGGCAAACTGTCGGTCCTTTCGCCTGTCGGCAAAACCCCAATCCATATCGGAGGCAGTCTGTCGGGCGGGGCGCAGCCCGATCTGAACCGCCTGGACATCGGCCCCGAATTGCAGTGGCGTTTCCCTCTTCCCAATGCGAATGCCCGCCTTGCGGTGGAATGGCGTGAACGCATCGCCGGTGGGACGTTCCCTCCCTCCGGGCTGGCGGTGACGCTGGCCGCGGATTTTTAGCCGGTTCAGCATCGCGCGCCTTTATATGTGGACGCTTTGGCACTAACCCGTGGAGACATGGATCTTTACCTGCCCATCGCCAATCTGTCGGTGAACGCCCTCGTCATTATCGGGCTGGGCGGCGTCGTCGGCCTGTTGTCCGGCATGTTCGGCGTGGGAGGCGGTTTCCTGACGACGCCTCTGCTCATCTTCTACGGCATCCCGCCTACCGTGGCGGCTGCGTCGGCGGCATCCCAGGTGACGGGCGCCAGCGTTTCGGGCGTTGTCACGCATATGGAGCGCGGCACGGTCGATTTCCGCATGGGCGGCGTCCTGATCGCGGGCGGCGTACTGGGCGCGGGCATCGGCGTCCTGCTGTTCAGGCTGCTCCAGGCGCTGGGTCAGATCGATACGGTGATCGGCATCCTTTACGTGCTGATGCTGGGCGGCATCGGAACATTGATGGCCAAGGAATCGATCCAGGCGTTGATCGCTCTGAAGAGCGGCAAACGAATCCAGGCGCGCAAGCGCCGCCACCATCCGCTCGTCGCGGCATTGCCGATGCGCTGGCGCTTCTACCGCTCGGGACTGTACATTTCCCCGCTCGCGCCTCTGCTTCTGGGCATGGCGACCGGCATCCTCACCATGCTGCTTGGCGTGGGGGGCGGCTTCATCCTCGTGCCCGCGATGCTGTACCTGCTGGGCATGACGACTCAATCGGTGGTCGGCACCTCCCTTTTCCAGATCCTGTTCGTCACCATGGCGACCACGATGATGCACGCCATGACGACGAAGGCAGTGGATCTGGTCCTTGCCATACTGCTCCTCATCGGCAGCGTGACCGGCGCGCAGGTCGGGACACGCATATCGATGACGCTCCGCCCCGAATATCTGCGCATCCTGCTGGCCGCGATCGTCCTGCTTGTCGCGGCCCGGATGGCGCTCGGCCTGGGATGGCGGCCGGACGAAATCTATACGATAGAAGTCCAGTGAGGCGCGCCTTCATCCCTTGCCTGTTGGCGCCCGCGCTCATCCTGTTCCTGGGCGCCGCCGACGAACCCCAACTGGTGCCCGACGTGTCGCAACGCACCGTCGAAATCCAGTACAGCTTCACGGGCGCGGACCTGCTGCTGTTCGGCGCGATCGTCTATCCCGATGGCCGACGCCCCACGAAACCGGCGGATATCGTCGTGATCCTCAAAGGCCCCGACCAATCCATCCTGATGCGCGAGAAGGAGAAGGTGGCGGGCATCTGGGTGAATGCCGACCGCGCGCGTTTCCGCTCCGCGCCCAGTTTCTACGCCATGGCGTCGTCCCGGCCGATCGAGAAGATCGTCGATGACAAGACTGCCGCCATTTACGAACTGGGCGTGGACAAGCTGCAATTGTCGCCATCCTCGCTCAATGACAGCGCGGAGCTTGAGCGGTTTCAGGCTGGTCTGGTGGATTTGCGCAGGCGGGCTGGTCTCTATGTCGAAAAGCCGGGCACGGTGGAGATCACCGACGGCGTGCTGTATCGCGCGCGGTTGCCGCTGTCGGCCCGGGTCACGATAGGCGACTATACGGCAGAGACTTTCCTGGTTCAGGACGGGCGCGTGGTGGCGGCGGCGATCCGTGACATCACCGTCCGCAAATCGGGCCTTGAGCAGTTCATGGCCATGGCGGCGGAGCATTGGTCTTTCCCTTACGGCCTGACGGCCATTGTCATTGCCGTCGGCATGGGGTGGGCGGCCGGAGCGATAGCGCGGCGGATCTGATCCGCGCCGGCGAAGAAAGGACAGGACGCTGCAACCGTCATTCCCCTACAAGCGGCTGGGCATCATCGGCGCGGGCCGGGCCGGCCAGGCTTTCGCGAAGGCCCTCGCCCCATTTTCGCGGGCCGCTCCGCTGCTTTACAACCGTTCGCCCGCACGGCTCGCCGAAGCGCTGGCCAAATTGCCGAACGTCCGGCCTGCCGAGCGGGCGGAGGACATATGGCAAGCCTGCGATCTCATCGTCATGGCGGTTTCGGACGACGCCGTGGCGGACATGGCGGAGCGGCTGTCGCAACAAGCATCAGGCGATCCCCGCCCCTTCCTGTTCCACCTTAGCGGACGATGCGGCGCTACCCTGCTGGAACCGTTGCGGGAGCAAGGGGCTGTGACGGCGGCTGTCCATCCGGTGATGACCTTTACCGGCGATCCCGAAAGCGAAGTCCGGCGCATGGCGCGCATTCCCTTTGGCGTGACGGGCAGTTCAGCCGAAGCCATCGTCCGGGCAATGGCGGTCGTGCAGTTGCTGGGCGGCCGGGCGTTCGTCATCGCGGAGGAGAAGCGTTCGCTCTATCACGCCGCGCTCAGCCATGCGGCGAACCACCTGGTGACGCTGATGGCTGGAGCGGCGCGGACGCTGGAAGCGGCGGATGTGGGCGATCCCGCCGCCGTGCTGGGACCGCTGGTGCGGGCGGCCATGGAGAACAGCCTGGCGAGCGGGTTCGCAGCCTTGTCCGGCCCCTTGCTGCGGGGAGACCGGGGCACCATCGGGGACCATCTGGACGCTTTTGATCGATATTGCCCCGATGTGCTGCCGGATTATCGGGCCATGGCACTGGCGACGCTGCGGGACATGGAGCGGCATGGCATGGGACAGGCCGACGCCATGCCCGATCTGCGGCGAATGCTGGAGGATGGCTAGCCCCTAACTACCCTCCAGCATCTCGATCATGATGGAGAAGTCGCGGGTCGCCTTCCCCTGATTGGCGAGAAGCTGGTAGAGCGCTTCGGCGGCGTTGCCCATGGGGACGCTGGCGTTGACGGAGGCGGCGGCTTCCGTCGCGAGCTTCAGGTCCTTGAGCATCAGGCCGACCGCGAAGCCGCCCTGATAGTCATTGTCCGAAGGGCTTTGCGGGCCGACGCTAGGGACGGGGCAATAGCTGGTCATCGACCAGCTCTGGCCGGACGAGACGCTGGAGATATCATAGAAGGTCTGCGGGTCCAGGCCCAGCTTTCGCGCCATGGCGAAGCTTTCGCAAGTCGCGATCATCGTTGCGCCCAGCAGCATGTTATTACAAATTTTCGCCGCCTGACCATTGCCCGCGCCGCCCGCGTGGATGACGGCCTTGCCCATGGCGGAGAGGATCGGCTTCGCCTTGGCGAAAGCCGCGTCCGTGCCGCCGACCATAAAGGTGAGCGTGCCGCCATTGGCCGCCGCGATGCCGCCGGAGACGGGCGCGTCGACCATGTCGAAACCCTTCGCCGCCGCGGCTTCGATGACCCGGCGGGCAGTCGTCACATCGATGGTCGAGCAGTCGAGGAACAGGGCGCCCGCCTTTGCCGCGCCGAAGACTTCGCCGGTATAGACGCCTTCGACATGCTTGCCGGTGGGAAGCATGGTGACGACGGCATCCGCGCCGGTGACGGCTTCGGCGGCGCTGGTGGCGCGCACGGCCCCTGCTGTCTCGGCACGGGCAAGCGCATCTTCGGACAGGTCGAAAGCGCGCACGGCATAGCCGTTCTTCAACAGGTTCGCGGCCATGCCGCCGCCCATATTTCCCAGGCCTATGAAGGCGATGGTGAGACTCATGTCAGGCTCCTTTCAACTCTTGACGTCGCATGGGAAAGCCCTTCCTTCACCCCTGAAGGTCCGGCAGCGGGGTCCATTGCCTGTCAGGCTGCAAGGGCGCGAAGATCGCGTCGATCATCGCATCCGTCACGCCTTCGGGCGTCGCCGGGTTCCACTTTGGCGCATTGTCCTTGTCGAAGATTACCGCGCGCACCCCTTCGACAAGATCGGGGCGGCGGATCACATGACAGGCAAGGCCATATTCCATCCGCATATTGTCGGCGAAGTCGGTCATGGCCGCGCCCTCGGCAAGCTGGCGGAGAGCGACCTTGATCGTCTGGGGAGATTTGCCGTTCAGCACGGCGCGCTGCTTCGCCGCCCATTCGCCGCCGTCCGCATCGAGCGCGGCGAGGATATCCTCCAGCCGGCCGGAGGCGAAGAGACGGTCGATATCGGGGCGCATCGCTTCCAGATTCGAGGGCGGCGGCGTTTCGGCATTGTCGTTGAGGATGGCGAACAGGTTTTGCGGATGGGCGAGGATAGCGTCCTTGACCGCTTCCAGCCTGTCCGAGGACATATAATGCGTGGCAATCCCGATGACGCGGCAGTCAGCCCCGTCAATCCGCGCACCTGTGGCCGCGAGCCATGCGCCGATCCGTCCCGGCAGGCGCGGCAGGAACCAGCCGCCGCCCACATCGGGGAACAGACCGATGCCGGTTTCGGGCATGGCGAAAACGGTGCGCTCCGTCGCGACACGGTAGCGCGCGGGGAGCGAGATGCCGACGCCACCGCCCATGACGATGCCGTCCATGAAGGCGACGATCGGCTTTTCATAGACGAACAGCAGATGGTTCATCCGATATTCGACGAAGAAGAAGTGCTCCGCCTCGACGCAATCGGCCTTCGCGCTGTTGGCGATGAGCGCAATGTCGCCGCCCGCGCAGAAGCCGCGTCCTTCGGCATGGTCGATCATGATCGCGGCCACGGCATCATCCTTGCGCCATGCAAGCAGCGCTTCATTGATCGCCTCGCACATTTCCGGCGTCAGGGCATGAAGCGCCTTGGGCCGGTTGAGGCGGATGCGGCCGATGCCGTTTTCGATGAGGGTCAGGACTTGGTCGGTCATTCATCTCTCCTTCCTCGCCCCTTCGGGGAGAGAATATACAGCTTCGGCGCGGACGTGCCCAAGCGGAGTTGGAGAGGAGGATCGCGACGGGATCGCCCCCTCACCCCGCTTCGATCAGGCACCGAGTCTTAAACCCTCCCCCAAAAGGACAAGAGATTATTTACTGCCGCAGCATGTCGCGGGCGACGATCATCCGCATGACCTGATTGGTGCCTTCCAGAATCGAATGGACGCGCAGGTCGCGCCAGAAGCGTTCGACCGGATAGTCCATCAGATAGCCATAACCGCCATGCAATTGCAGCGCCCGGTCGACCACGGAAGAGCCGGTGTCCGTCGCGAAGCGCTTGGCCATGGCGGCGAAGCGGGTCTTGTCGGGCGCGTTCTCCGTCACCTTGACAGCGGCGGCGTAGAGCAGCGTGCGGGCGGCCTGAAGCTCTGTCTCCATGTCGGCCAGCATGAACTGGGTATTCTGGAAATCGGCGATGGCCTGACCGAACTGCTTGCGGTCCCTGGTATAGGCGACCGCTTCGTCGATGCAGCGCTGCGCGCCGCCCAGCGAGCAGGCCCCGATATTGAGCCGTCCCCCGTCCAGCCCCATCATAGCGATGCGGAAGCCTTCCCCTTCCCCGCCGACCAGATTTTCGGCCGGCACGCGCACCCCGTCGAAATTGACCTGCGCAGTAGGCTGCGAGTGCCAGCCGAGCTTGCGTTCCCGCGCGCCGAAGCTGACGCCCTCCATATCCTTTTCGATGACGAGGCAGCTTATGCCCTTGGGACCATCCCCGCCGGTTCGGACCATGGTGACATAAATGTCGTTCTCGCCGCCGCCGGAGATGAACTGCTTGGAGCCGGTGACGACATAATGGTCGCCGTCCCGCACGGCACGGGTCTTGAGCGCGGCGGCGTCGGAGCCGGAGCCGGCTTCGGTCAGGCAATAGCTGCCCATGCGCTCCATCGGCACCATGGAGGGCAGATATTTGTCCCTGAGCGCCTGACTGCCGAAGCGGTCGATCATCCACGACGCCATGTTGTGGATCGACAGGAAGGCGCTGGTGGAAGGACAACCATAGGCCATCGCCTCCATGATGAGCGCGGCTTCCAGACGGCCAAGCCCGATGCCGCCGGACGCTTCGGACACATAGATGCCGCCGAAGCCCAGCGCCGCCGCCGCGCGGATCGTGTCGCGGGGGAAGATGTGCTTTTCATCCCACTCCGCCGCGTGAGGCGTGATCGCGTCGGCGGTGAAGCGGCGCGCAAGATCCTGAATCTCGCGCTGCTCATCGGTAAGGTCGAACTGGCTCACGACATGTCTCAGCCCATGGTGGGAATGACGAAGGCGCTGTCGCCGCTCCCCCCGCCATCGGGCCATCGCTGGGTGACGGTCTTCACCTTGGTCCAGAATTTGACCCCTTCCATGCCGTGCTGGTTGGTGTCGCCGAAGGCCGAGCGCTTCCAGCCGCCGAAGCTGTGATAGGCGACCGGCACCGGGATCGGCACGTTGATGCCGACCATGCCGACATCGACCCGCGCGGCGAATTCACGCGCGGCGTGGCCGTTGCGGGTGAAGATGGCGACGCCATTGCCATATTGGTGCTTGCTGGGGAGCGCCAGCGCCTCCTCGAAGGTTTCCGCGCGGACCATCTGGAGGACGGGGCCGAAAATCTCCTCCTTGTAGGCGGACATATCGGGCGTCACATGGTCGAACAGCGTCGGGCCGACGAAGAAGCCCTCCTCATATCCCTGCAATGTAAAGCCGCGACCGTCCACCACCAGTTCGGCGCCTTCATCCACTCCGGTCTGAATCCACTGTTCGATCTTCGCCTTGTGCTGGGCGTTGATGACGGGGCCGTAATGCGCCTCCGCATCGGTGGAGATGCCGACGCGCAGGGCTTCGATGGCGGGGATCAGCTTCTGGCGGAGGGCAACGGCGGTTTTCTCGCCTACCGGTACGACGACGGGAAGCGCCATGCACCGCTCGCCCGCCGAACCGAAGGCCGCGCCGGTGAGGTCATTGACCACCTGATCGAGATCGGCATCCGGCATGACGATGCCGTGATTCTTCGCGCCGCCCATGGCCTGCACACGCTTGCCCGCCGCGACGCCGCGATTGTAGACATAATGGGCGATGTCCGACGATCCGACGAAGCTGACCGCGCCGATGCCGGGATGGTCGAGGATCGCGTCCACCATTTCCTTGTCGCCATGGACGACCTGAAAAATGCCCTCGGGCAGACCCGCTTCAAGGAAGAGTTCGCCCAGGCGCACGGGCACGGACGGATCGCGTTCCGAAGGCTTGAGGATGAAGGCATTGCCGGTCGCGATGGCGACGGCGGACATCCAGAGCGGGATCATCGCCGGGAAGTTGAAGGGGGTGATGCCCGCGCCGATGCCGACAGGCTGACGCATGGAAAAGACGTCGATCCCCGGCCCCGCGCCCTGCGTGAACTCGCCCTTCAGCACATGGGGGATGCCACAGGCAAATTCGACGACTTCAAGCCCGCGCTGGATGTCGCCCTTCGCATCGGCGATCACCTTGCCATGTTCGGAACTGAGCAGATGGGCGAGCTCGTCCATGTTCCGCTCCACCAGTTCCTTGAAGCGGAACATGATGCGGGCGCGGCGCTGCGGGTTGACGGCGGCCCATGCGGGCTGCGCCTTGCGCGCGGCTTCGACCACGCGGTCGAGCAAGGCGGCGTCGCCCAGCGCGACACGGGCCTGCACGCCGCCATTATTGGGATCGAAAATTTCGCCATAGCGCGCAGGTGCCGCGTCGTGGGCGAAGGCGAGTTTGTGGGAAATCTCACGCATGGCGGCATCCTTTTCCTTCGGGTTGACGCGGCTCTAGCAATAGCGTGTAATTGCAAGCAACGACGAAATTTCGCATGTCTATACTGCAAGAATGCAGCCGAGGGAAATGATGTTCGACTGGGACGACCTGCGCGTGTTTCTGGCCGTGGCCCGGGCGCGGAAGGTCGCTCCGGCGGCGCGGACGCTGGGAATCGACGGGACCACGATCATGCGGCGGCTTACACGTCTGGAAAAGTCGCTGGGCGCGGAACTGTTCGAGATGGCCTCAGGCGAGCGGGCGCTGACCGTCAGGGGGCAAGCTTTGCTGCGCCATGCCGAAACGGTCGAAAGCGCGGCCATGTCGGCAATCGAGGATGTGGCGGGGCAAGAACAACAGCTTGCGGGACAGGTGCGGCTGTCGGTGGCGGAGGGCTTCGGGACATGGGTGCTGGCGCCCGGCCTTGCCGAGTTCAGCCAGCGGCATCCGGGCATCAGGCTGGACCTCATCACCGCTTCGGGCTTCCTCAATCCTTCGAAACGCGAGGCGGACATGGCGCTGATGCTGGCGCGGCCGCAGCGCGGGCGGCTATCGGTCAAGCGGCTGGGGGAATATCGGCTGCATCTTTACGCGTCCGCCGATTATCTGAAGCGGGCGGAAAGGCCGGAGCACCCCTCCCGACTGCGCGATCATGTGCTGGTCGGCTATGTTCCGGAGTTCATCTTTTCCCCGGAGCTCGATTATCTCGACGAGGTGGAGACGGGGCTGGAGGCGCATCTGCGCGCGACCAGCATCAACATGCAATATCGCATGATCCGCGACGGCAGCGGCATCGGCGTGCTGCCCGATTTCATCGCGCGGAGCGATCCGAATCTGATCGAACTGATGGCGGACAGGGTGGAGATCGTGCGCCATTTCTGGCTGGTGACGCATGAGGACTTACGCAAGGTCGCCCGCATCGCGGCGGTCGGCGCATGGTTGCAGGAACGCGTCGCCGCGGCGTCGGCTCGACGGGACAGAGCTGCCCACATCCCGTTGAAGGGCGTTTCCCTTACTCCGTCATGAAAGGCGCGATGGGCGGCGGGTCGATATCTCCCGCCGCGACGAAACCGGGGTTGAAGAAGCGCGCCTTGCCATAGGCCATGGGCGCGCCATCGGGCGCGAGCAGCTTGCCCCCGGCGGCACGCAGCACGGCGTCCCCCGCGCCGATGTCCCATTCGCAGGTCGGGGCAAGGCGGGGATAGAGGTCCGCCTCCCCCGCCGCGACCATGCAGATCTTGAGCGAGGAGCCGAAGGACACCCGTTCCGCCACGTCGAACTGGCCAAGATAGGCATCGGTTTCGGGCGTATTGTGCGATTTCGAGGCGACCACCGACAGGCCCCCGCCGGGTAGGTCGCGCACATGGATCGGCGCCCGATCACCAATTTCGCCTTCGCGCGATACAGGGGCGCTCCACGCCGCCCCGCTTTGCACGTCGCCCACGAAGAGGCGGCCCTTGGCCGGCGCGTAGACAATGCCGAAGACGGGCTGGCGCGCTTCGATCAGCGCGATGTTGACGGTGAAGTCACCGCGCCGCTCGATAAACTCCTTGGTCCCGTCAAGCGGATCGACGAGAAAGAAGGTGCCCTCTGTCCGGGGCACGCGGCCTGCGGCCACCTCCTCTTCCGCGATCACGGGGATATCGCCCGCGACCCGCGCCAGCGCTTCGAGGATGATCTTCTCCCCGGCGGCGTCCGCCTGCGTCACGGGACTGTTGTCCGACTTGGTTTCCACCGAGAAGCCGGCGTCATAGATGGCCATGATCGCCTGTCCCGCATCGATGGCCGCGGCAACGAGGGCATCGGCGATCCGCGTAATGTTCACCGGCTGGTTGGATGGCTGCATTCTGGATGACTCTTTCTTCTGAAAGCGCGATGCGCGCCCAACGCTTATAGCGCTGTCGCCGCCAAGACCAATCAGCGATTGTCTGATTACGCTTCCGACCAGCGCCGGAGCAGATTGTGATACACGCCGGTCAGACGGATTATCTGGGCATGGCCGTGGCCCAGATCGGCGGCTAGTGCCTGGATGCTGCAGTCTAGATCGAACAGCATCTGCCGCGCGGCATCGTCGCGGATCATGGATTGCATCCAGAAGAAGCTCGCCACGCGCCGCCCGCGCGTGACCGGCTCTACGCGATGCAGGGAGGATGACGGATAGAGCACCGCGTCGCCCGCCGCCAACTTGACCTGCTGCACGCCGAAATGGGTTTCGATGGTCAGTTCGCCGCCGTCATAGGCGTCCGGCTCTTCCAGAAAGATGGTGATGGAAAGGTCCGACCGGACGCGAAACCCCGTGCCTGCCTGAATCCGCACGGCATTGTCGACATGGGTGCCGAACGCCTGCCTGTCCGCATAGCTGTTGAACAAAGGCGGAAATATCTTAAGCGGAAGCGCAGCGGCGATGAACAGCGGCGACCGCCCGATCGCGTCCAACACCATCTGCCCGGCCTGCTTCGCTTCGGGCGCGTCCTCCGGCAATTGCAGATTCCGTTTGGCGAGCGCCGACTGATGACCGGACGTGGCGTTGCCGTCGACCCACTGCGCCCCGTCGATCAGGGTGCGGACGGCATGCACGGCCGTCGCATCGAGCAATTGAGGAACGGCGATCAGCATGGTCTGGAAACTCGAAAATAGCGCGCCCGTCAGGCGGCGTCCACGCGCAGCACGAAGGGGATTTCGACCACGCCCCTGACGCGCACCGGCTCGCCGTCGCGCACGGTGGGCCGCCAGCGCCATCCGCGCACGGCGTCGCGGGCGGCATCGTCCAGCCGCTTGAAGCCGCTGCTCTGCGCGACGGCGACGCTTTCGACCGCGCCGTCGATGCCCAGCGTCAGCGAAAGGACGACCGTGCCCTGCTCCCGCTTGCGGCGGCTTTCTATCGGATAGCGGGGCGGCTTGCCGGACACCATCTGGGTCGCGAGATCGCCGCCCTGCACCGTGCTGGGGGGCGCGGGCGGTGCGGGCGGAGCCGGGGCGGCCTTGACCGGAACGGGTGATGGCACGGGAACAGGGATCGGCGTGGTCGCCACGAGTTGAACCGGCGGCACCGGCATCTGCACCAGGGGCGCCGGCGCTACGATTTCAGGCTTGGAAGGCGGAGGCGGAGGCGTTTCTTCCGACGGCGGCGGCGGTGCGGGCGGCGTCAGATTAACGACGGTCAGCCTGGCCTCACGCACGGCGATCACATGCTGACGGACCTGCATCATGGCGAAGATCAGCGCTGCATGGACGGCGACGATGAGGAGGATGGCGGGCAGATTGGGGCCGCGCCGCTGGCCGAAGCGCCCTGCTTCCGCCGCCCGCGAAGGCTGAGGCGCGCGCGTATTCTGGCCCGGCCGGCGGGGATCGGGAAACTGCCGAGATGCCGGCAAGTCCAACATATCGTCGATCCTGTCTTCCGCTACCGATAGCATGATCGCCCCCTCCTTCCATCAGCGAGCCAGCAAAGGGCCATATCGCGAACCATAATGCGAATCAATTGCATACTCATGCACCAGATTCCTGTGATGGACCAACATGCGGGCGGGCAGCGGCCCGAGGAGAAAGGAGTGCACCGCTGCCCGCCCCTTCCCCGGCCGGGACAAGCCGGGGAGATTTTTGGGATCAGAACTTGTAGTTCAGGCTGAACACCGCCGAACGTGTCGGTGCAGGCTGCGCCCAGCTGCCGCCTGTCTGATTCCTTACGGTGGTCACATATTTCTTGTTGGTGAAGTTCTGGACATTGACCTGCGCCGTCAGATTTTCCGTGATCGGATAGTTCACCATGAAACGATGGATCGTGTAGCTCGGCACGCGATAGGGTACATAACTGTCTGTCTGCAACTGCGCGAGCGTCGGATAGTTGAGCAGGAATTTGCCCTGATAGGTCAACCCGTAACCCAACTCCAATCCGAAATCGAAGCGATAGGTCGTGAACAGGCTACCCGAATGTTTCGGCGTGTTCTGCAATTGGCTGCCGGCAGTCGGATCAAGATAGGTCGCGTCATTGCCGCACGGATTGATCGGCGGCCCGCCGGGATTGGCCGGATCGGGACGCGGCCCCGGATTGGCGAGACAGTAATCGGACACGCCGCGCCGGATTTTCGACTTCAGATACATGTAGTTGGCTGAAATTGTCCAATTGGGCGTAATGTTGCCCGACGCACCAAGCGACAGGCCTTCCCCGCGCTGCTTGCCGTCCATCGTCTGGTCGGGAAGCGTCGGATCATTGGAATTGACCTTGATCGAATTACGATCGTTGCGGAACAACGCAGCAGTCAGCAATAACTTCGCATCGAACAGGTCAGCCTTCACGCCGATCTCATAATTTTCTGTCGTTTCCGGCTTCAGGCGGCAATTGGCCGCCGAGCAGGCGCCATCGACCGAAGCCTTGGAGGGCAGTTTGGAGTTGCCATAGGCAACATAGACGCTGATATTGGGCGTCGGTTTCACCACCGCGCCGATACGGTATGAGAAGAGATTGTCATCCATTTCGAAATAGGTGGGATTGGTTATGGCTGGATCGGTCGGAACAACCAGTTCGCCCAAATCAGGACCGCTGGTCGACCTTCACCCCGGACTCGTCGAGGGCCGTATCGGTGACGGTGACGCCGCCCAGCTTCGAGGCTTGGGCGTCATCCTGCGCATGGGCGGTGGACGCGAGCGCAAGCGCGCTGACGCAACTCAGCGCTAGGAAAGATGGAACATTTGCGGATTTGGACATGAACAGCCCCCCTTTTTAATCGGGATTCCTGCTATCGCGAGTTGTTCTCAGAGTCAATGCTATTGCGAATAATTCTTATCTTACGAAGACAGCGTCCTTTCGAAAAGCCAGCAGCGGATGGCGCTGGCGAGGTTAGGCGGTTGCGCCGCCGCCAGACGCTCCACATCGATCCGGGCGATAAGGACATTGACCGGAACCTCCTCCCGCGCGGCTTGCGCGCAAAGGGCGTCCCAGAAGATCGGCTCAAGGCTGACCGCCGTCTGATGACCGGCGATCGTCACGCTCCGCTTCGCGGGCGGCGCAAAGGGAGAGGCTCCGGCGGACCGGGCCGAAGGAGCCTCATCCCGTTCCATCAATACATGTGCTGCCCGCCGTTGATCGAAAGCGTGCTGCCGGTGATGAAGGCCGCGTCCTCGCTGCACAGGAACGCCACGCCCCGCGCGATTTCATGGGCATGGCCGAGACGCCCCACTGGAATCTTCGCCACGATCTTTTCCAGCACCGGCGCAGGCACGGCGGCCACCATGTCGGTGTCGATATAGCCGGGCGCGATCGCGTTGACGGTGATGCCGTATTTCGCGCCCTCCTGCGCCAGTGCCTTGGTGAAGCCATGGATGCCGGATTTGGCCGCGGCATAGTTCACCTGGCCATATTGGCCCGCCTGCCCGTTGACCGAACCGATATTGACGATGCGGCCCCAGCCGCGTTCGCGCATGCCGCCGAACGTCGCCTTGGCCATGTTGAAACAGCCGCCCAGATTGATGCGCATCACATCGTTCCAGTCTTCAAAGCTCATCCGCGCGAGCACGCCATCGCGGGTGATACCCGCATTGTTGACTACAATGTCGACAGGACCGAGCTTTTCAGCCACCTGCGCGCATCCGTCGAGGCAGGCCTGATGATCGCCGACATCCCATTTGAAGGCCGCGATGCCGGTCCTGTCGGTAAAGACGCGTGCCTTTTCCTCATTACCGGCATAGTTGGCCGCGATGGTGTAGCCGAGATCCTTGAGGGCCAGGCTGATCGCCTCGCCAATTCCGCGTGTTCCGCCAGTGACGACAGCAACCTTGCTCATAAGCCCTCCTATAACTTCCAGTCGAACAACCTCACTTAAATTCACCAGCCGGCCAGTTCCCGACCGATCAGATTCTCATACAAGTTGATAGCCTCCGCAGAGGCGTTCAAACAAGCCAGATGTGCGAATTTCCGCCCTCCTGAGGCAAGAAAATCCTCCCGCCCTCGCATGCCGATCTCTTCAAGGGTTTCGAGGCAGTCAGCGGAAAAGCCGGGGGTAAGAACCGCTACCGTGCGGACGCCGTCCGATGGGAGCGTCTTCAGCGTCTCGTCAGTGGCCGGTCCGAGCCATTTCGCGGGTCCGAAACGCGACTGGAAAGTGATTCGGACTTCGCGATCCAATGCCTGAGCCAGCAGGCGCGCCGTCTCAAGCGACTGGGCATGATAGGGATCGCCCAGCGTCCGGGTCCGCTCCGGCATTCCGTGGAAGCTGGCGAGAAGGAGATCGGGCTCGAAATCCAGCGCGGCCAGTTGCCGCTGCGTCGACGCCCTGAGCGCTTCGATATAAGCACGATCATCGAAATAGGGCGGCAGGGTTCGGATCGCGGGCTGGGCACGGACCTTCGACAGCGCTTCTGCCGCGCAATCGATGGCGGTAGCGGTCGTGGCTGCGCAATATTGCGGATACAGGGGAGCCAGCAGGATGCGGTCGCACCCCGCTTCCCTCAACGCGTCCAACCGCGTGGCAATCGAAGGATTGCCATAACGCATGGCCCAGTCGACCGTGACGCCGGGACCGAAACGTCCGGCCAGGGCAGTCGCCGTGTCGCGCGTATTCACCGCAAGGGGAGAGCCGTCCTTCGTCCAGATCTGGGCATAGGCATGGGCCGACTTGCGCGGACGGGCGAGAAGGATCGGCCCCCGCAGGATCGGTTGCCAGAGCCATTGCGGGATTTCCACCACGCGGGGGTCCGACAGAAACTCGGCCAGATAGCGTCGGACGGAGGGCGCATCGGGCGCATCGGGTGTGCCGAGATTGATGAGGAGAACGCCGATGCGGGGCATATTCAATCCTGAGACAAGAGCGGCAGGCTTCGGAACCTCTGGCCGGTAACGGTGAATAAGGCGTTGGCGACGGCGGGAGCCACCATGGGCGCGGCGATTTCCGTCGCGCCGGCCGGTTTCGCCGTGCTGCGGATCAATTCGACCGTGATCTCCCCTATGTCGCTGAGGCGCGGAAGGTTCATGCGGCCCAGAATGGCGCGTCCGGGCATGGCCTTGTCATAGGGAACCGAAGCCCCCATCGCACAGGCAAGGCCGTAGATCAGACCGCTTTCCACCTGTTGCCGGGCGATATCGGGATTGACCTGATCGCCGCAGTCGACCGCCGCGACCATCCGGCCCACCATCAGCTTGCCGCCGGTAATCGCGGCTTCCACCAGCACCGCGCCGAATGCGTCGCCGATCCGATGCGCGGCGATCCCCTGTCCGCTGCCCGCAATGCCGCCCTGCCATCCCCCCATGGCGGCGGCGGTCGAAAGGCAGTGGGCGAGACGCGGATTGCCTCCCAGCATCTGGATGCGGAAAGACATGGCCTCCATCTGCGCCAGATGGGCGAGTTCGTCCATGAAGCTTTCGGTGAAGAACGTGCTGTGCAGATGAGCGTTGCCGCGCACGAAACCAAGAGGCAGATATACATCTGACGGATAGTGGTCGATGGCCCAGTTGGAGACGGCATAGGGTATCTCCATACCCGCGATCGCAAGTCTTGTCGCCTTGTCCGCACTCTGGGCCGCCGCTTCGTGGGGCAAGGCGCCGTTCGCAATACGCGCCCAGGTCTGGCTCATCGCGCAGGGGGCGGCGACTTTCGCCAGCCAGCCCTCTATCACGCCGCTGCGGCCGAGCTTTGCCGCCATGCGGGCATGGGCGGGCGGGCTTGGCCGGTCATGAATGACATCTTCCAGCCGCGACCAGAGCAATTGGACGGGACGTCCCATGTCCCGCGCGATCAGCGCCGCCTGCACCGCTGCCTCGAAATCCATCTTGCGCCCGAAAGAGCCGCCCGCGTGCACGGGGTAAAGCGTCACGGAAGCCCGGTCGATCCCCAGTGCGTCGGCAATGGCCGTGCGGGCGAGACCTGGGGCCTGCGTGGCGGTCCACACCTCAGCCCCGGCGTCGGTGACGCGCGCGGTAGCGCACATCGGTTCCAACGCGAGGTGCAGGCCCGCGTCCACGCGATATTCGCTGGCCAGGATCGTCGCGCCCTCAAACACCGGCAACAGGTCGCCCTGCGTATAAAGACGGCGGCCATGGGAACCGGAAAAGGCATCCTCCAGCGCGGCGTCGATGCGTTCGTCGCTGACGGGCGGCCCATCCAGCATGAATATGGGATCGGCCAGATCGAGCGCCTTGTTCGCCGCCCACCAGTTGGTTCCAACCGCGGCGACCCAGCGTTCCGACCGAACCAGCTTCAGGAAGCCAGTGACGCTCCTGGCTGCGCCCTCATTCACGCTTTCCAGCCTGGCTGCGCCCTCATTCACGCTTTCCAGCCGCGCATCGCCGATCGGCCCTTGGCGGATCGACGCGAAGACCATGTCGGGCAGGCGGATGTCGGCGGCGAAATTATGGCTGCCGTCGAGCTTGGAAGGCGTGTCGAGCCGGGGCAAATCCTGTCCCGCCAACCGCCCCTCCATCCCCTGCCGCAGGGGCAGGATCTCGGGAAGGTCGAACGCCGCCGCCTCCTCAACCACATCTCCAAAGCGCAGCGTCCGCTGGCCGCCGTCGGAAATCAGACCTTCCTGAATGTCGCAGCTTTCCCACGGCACATTCCAGCGCTTCGCCGCCGCCTTGCACAGCAGGATGCGCGCCGCGGCCCCGGCATCGCGATAGGCATCGTGGAACATCGGCACGGAGGTTCCGCCACCCGTCAGCATCAGCGCCTTGCGCGTCGCATATTGATCGAGCGCCCAGTCGCCCGCCTCCCCGCCGATGCGAGTCCAGTCGCTCGCCAGCCACTCACGCGCCAGAAGGGTGTTCGCATAAAGGGGGCTTTCCGGCGCGCTTTGCACCGCGATGGTGCGCCAGTCGGCGCCCAGTTCGTCCGCGAGAATCTGGGGCAGCAAGGTCGTTATCCCCTGCCCCATTTCCAGTTGCGGCACGATGACGATCACCTGTCCCGCCCGATCGATCTTGAGGAAGGCGTTGAAGACGAACTCCCCCGGCGCGGCGTTGAGATTGGGCTTGTAGCTGCGCGGCCAGACGGCCCATGCGAGCAGCAGCCCCGCGCCGGCGCCTCCCCCGACAAGCAGGGCGCGGCGGTCGATTCCCTGCCTGCCCTTGCCCTTCTGCCTTAGCGGTGCTCGCCCCATATCCCGACTGATAGAGAGCGGCAAAGGCGCTGCATAGCCTTATTCGGCGCGGATGGGCGCAAGGCCGAGGCGCGGGATTTCGATTGCGGGGCAACGGTCCATCACGACCTTGAGGCCAGCGGCTTCCGCGCGCGTGGCCGCTTCCGGGTTGATGACGCCGAGCTGCATCCAGACCGCCTTTGCCCCGGCGGCGATGGCGTCGTCCACTGCCTCGCCCGCCGCCTCGCTGCGGCGGAAGATGTCGACCATGTCGATGGGCACGCCAATGTCGGACAGCCGGTCCCAGACGAACTCGCCATGGACATGCTCTCCCGCGATCTGGGGATTGACCGGCAGGACGCGATAGCCATGGTCCTGAAGCGCCTTCATGACGCCATAGCTGGGGCGGTCGGGTCGGTCGGAAATGCCGATCAGCGCAATGGTGCGGGTTTCATTCAGCAGATCGGCGATATCCTGCGGCTCGGTCAATGGCATGGCGGCCTCCTTGGTTCAGCTTCCCCAGATGGGAGAGACGCGGCGTAAAGCAAGACGTTCCCATTTATGTGTGCTTTGGGAGAGAGGGCGGGATCACGCGATCCGCTGTCCTGCGGCCCCGCCTATCCTTATCGCGCGACGTATTCCGCGATCTTTTCCGCGATGGCGCGAAACGCCTGCCCATGCACATCGTCGCCCGCCGCGGGAGGATCGCCCGCGTCCGACCGGCGGCGAATGTCGATGGCGAGCGGGATGCGGCCCAGAAAGGCCATGCCCATCTCCTTCGCCGCCGCTTCCGCGCCGCCCGCGCCGAAGGGATCGGATATCTCGCCGCAATGGGGACAGGCATAGCCCGCCATATTCTCGACCAAACCGATCAGCGGCACATGCGCCTGCTCGAACAGGTTGACGGCGCGGGTGGCGTCGATCAGCGCCAGATCCTGCGGCGTGGAAACGATCACCACGCCGGCGGGCTTGTGCTTCTGGATCATCGAAAGCTGAATGTCGCCGGTGCCCGGCGGCATGTCGACGATCAGCGTTTCCACGTCGCCCCATTCGGCGTCGATGAGCTGGCCCAGCGCATTGCTGACCATCGGCCCGCGCCACGCCAGCGCGCGGCCCGGCTCCACCAGATGGGCCATGGACAGCATGGGCACACCCACCGGGCTTTGCACGGGGATCAGATGTTTGTCGCGCGCCTGCGGCTTTTGATCCTCGCTCGCCATCAGGCGGGCCTGCGACGGGCCATAGATGTCGGCATCGACAAGGCCCACGCGATGGCCCAGCCGTTTGAGGGCCACGGCCAGATTGGCCGACAGCGTGGATTTGCCGACGCCCCCTTTTCCTGACGCGACCGCGATGATCCGCAATTCCTTGCGTTCGGCGGTCATGGCGATGCGGACATCGCTCACGCCCGGAACGGTCAGCGCGCCTTCGCGAATGGCGGCGGCGATGGCGTCGCGCTGCTCGGCGGTCAGGCCGCCTACTTCCAGCGCGAGGGTCATGACGCCGTCCTTGACGCGCGGCGTGCTGGCGCGGTCGCCGGTGAGGGTCTTGAGGCGTGCGGCAAAGCTGTCGAGATCGGTCATGGCTGCCCTCTAAAGCCTTTCGGCATGGCGGGGAAAGAGGCTTTGCCCGGCTGGCGCATTTTCCGCTTCGCGCGCCGTCCGGAAATGCTTTCAAACAATATTCCCGTCAAAGGGCACTGTTTTTCGCGGCCCACCCTTCCTATAGAGGCCAGATGAAGAGAATTTTCGGGTGGATGCCCGGCATCGCGAGCGCCATGGTCCAAGGACCGTGGGGCGGCAAGAGCGAAGGGCCGGATGGCAATGACGGACCGGGCAAGGGCCAGGACGGGGGCGAGGGTGGACCGCGCAATCCATGGACTCAGCCTGGCAAGCCGGGCGGGCAGAAAGGCCCCTCCGCGATCGAGGAGCTGCTGCGCCGCAGCCGCGAGAGTTTTGGCGGCGGCGGTAACGGCGGCTTCGGCAACCTGCCTCCGCGCGCCAGCGGCAAGGCGTTGTGGCCGATCGCCATCGGCATTCTCATTCTGCTGTGGCTGGCGCTCACCTGCTTTCACCGCGTCGGGCCGCAGGAGCGCGGCGTCGTCACGCTGCTGGGCAAATACAGCCGGACGCTGACACCGGGTATCAGCCTGACGCTGCCCGCGCCGTTCGAGAGCGTGACGACCGTGGACGTGGAGGAAATCCGCACCATCGACATCGGATCGGCCGCCGCCGAGAGCGAGAATCTGGTGCTGACGGGCGACCAGAACATCATCGACCTCGCCTATTCGGTACGCTGGAACATCCGTAATCCCGAACTCTATCTATTCCAGCTTTCCGACCCCGATACGTCCGTCCGCGAAGTCGCCGAAAGCGCGATGCGCTCGGTCGTCGCCAGCGTCAGCCTGGACGACGCGCTGGGCGCGGGCCGCACGGAGATCGAGCAGCAGGTCGAACTGCGGATGCAGGAGATACTCGACGGCTACAAATCCGGCATCCGGGTTCAGGGCGTCGCGATCAAGCAGGCCGACCCGCCAACCGCCGTCAACGACGCGTTCAAGGCGGTGTCCGCCGCGCAGCAGACTGCGCAGACCTACCTCAACGAAGCGCGCGCCGCGGCGCAGCAGGTGACGGCCAAGGCACAGGGCGAGGCCGCGGCCTTCGACAAGGTGTATGAACAATACAGGCTCTCGCCCGAAGTGACCCGCCGCCGCATGTATTATGAAACCATGGAGGGCGTTCTGTCCAACGTCGACAAGACGATCGTGGAGAGCGGCGGCGTAACCCCCTATCTGCCGCTGCCCGAACTCAAGCGCCGGGCGCAGGCCGCGCCCGCGACCGCGCAGGGCAATGCGGCCCAGGCCGAGGGGAATCAGTGATGCCCGCCATCCAACGCCATCCCATCGCCATCGCGCTGATCGTCATCGCCCTGCTGCTGCTGATCGGCAGCACCGTCGCCATCGTGCCGGAAACCAAGCAGGGCGTTGTCGTCCGCTTCGGCGATCCCAAGGCGATCATCAACCGCTATCGCGCCAATGAGACGTTCGGCAAGACCGGCGCGGGCGTCATCCTGCGCTGGCCGTTCATCGACCAGATCGTGTGGATCGACAAGCGCGTCCTGTCGGTCGAAATGGAGCGGCAGCAGGTGCTTTCGACCGATCAGCTTCGGTTGCAGGTGGACGCCTTCGCCCGTTACCGCATCGTCGATCCGCTCCGCATGTATATCGCGGCCGGAAGCGAGGAGCGGGTTTCCGACGCGCTGCGCCCGATCCTGGGATCGGCGCTTCGCAACGAACTGGGCAAGCGGCCCTTCGCGGCGCTGCTCAGCCCGGAGCGGGGGCAGGTGATGCAGAATATCGAAGCAGGCCTCGACCGCGTGGCGCGGCAATATGGCGCGGAAATCGTCGATGTCCGCATCAAGCGCGCCGACCTGCCCGACGGCACGCCGCTGGAAAGCGCCTTCACCCGGATGCGGACCGCGCGCGAGCAGGAAGCGCTCACCATCCGCGCCCAGGGTGCCAAGCAGGCCCAGATCATCCGCGCCGAAGCGGACGCGAACGCCGCGCGCATCTATTCCGACAGCTTCGGCAAAGATCCGCAATTCTACGACTTCTATCGGGCGATGCAGTCTTATCGCTTCACCTTCGCGCCCGACAAGCAGGGGCAGACCAACATGATCCTGTCACGCGACAACGAATTCCTGCGGCAATTCCAGGGACGATGAGGTCATTACGGAACCAGAGTCATTCAATGTGGGTTAAGGCGGGGCGGCGCATCCAGAACCAGCCTAGAGTCCGCCCTTCCACTCCCGAAGATCATGAGAGGACCGTCACGAGTGCGTTACGCTTATGCCATTACCGGCGCCCTGCTGCTTGGCGGCACCGCCATCGCTGTCACCTCCAGCTCCAATGTCGGCGCGCAGACCGCGCAGAATGAAGGGATACAGGCCGCCGCGCCCGCCGGAGCGCCCGCCAGCCTCGCCGATATGGTGGAAAAGCTGCAACCCGCCGTCGTCAACATCTCGACCAAGCAGCGCGTGCAGGTGCAGAATCCCTTCGCGGGCACGCCCTTCGGCGACCTGTTCGGTTTCGGCCAGGGCGGCGGTCAGCCCCAGACCCGGCAGGCGCAGTCGCTGGGGTCGGGCTTCATCATCTCGCCGGACGGATATATCGTCACCAACAACCATGTGGTGTCCGCGGGCGCGGAAGGCGCGACCGTCGATTCCATCACGGTGACACTCACCAACCGCGAGGAATATCCGGCCAAGCTGGTGGGCCGCGATCCCGCTACCGACATCGCCGTGCTGAAGATCGATGCGAAGAAGCCCATGCCCTTCGTCAAGTTCGGCGACAGCACCCGCGCCCGCGTGGGCGACTGGGTGGTGGCCATCGGCAATCCCTTCGCGCTTTCCGGCACGGTGACGGCGGGCATCATCTCCGCCCTGCATCGCGGCACCGGCGGCACCTATGACAAGTTCATCCAGACCGACGCGTCGATCAATCAGGGCAACAGCGGCGGCCCGATGTTCGACATGCGCGGCAATGTGATCGGCATCAACAGCCAGATACTGTCCCCGTCGGGCGGCAATGTCGGCATCGGCTTCGCGATCCCGTCGGAACAGGCGGCGCCCATCGTCGAGACGCTCCGCAAGGGACAGGCGGTCAAGCGCGGCTATCTGGGCATCCAGATCACGCCGCTGGGCGAAGACATGGCCGATTCCCTCGGCCTCGCGAAGAATCGCGGTGAGTTCGTGCAAGGCGTAGAGCCGGGCAAGGGCGCGGAAAAGGCCGGAATCAGGGCGGGCGACGTGATCGTCAGCGTCGCGGGCCAAGAAGTGACGCCGGACCAGAACCTGTCCTCCATCGTCGCGAACCAGGCCATCGGCGCGCGCGTGCCCATCGTCCTCATCCGCAACGGCCAGCGCCAGACCGTCACCGCAGTCGTCGGCGAACGCCCGCCCGAAGACCAGCTCAACAGCTTCGCGCAGCAGGATGACGATGCGCTCGGCCAGCAGGACAGCCAGTCGGACAACGGCCAGGCGGCACAGAAGTCGCTCGGCATTTCCGCCATTCCGCTCACCCCCGGCATCGTCCGGCAGCTGGGCATTCCGGCCGACACGCGCGGGATCGTCATCACGGCGATCGACGCCTCCACCGATGCGGGGGCCAAGGGCCTGCGCCGCGGCGATGTGATCATCAGCGCGAACAACCGCCCGGTCGCCAGCCAGGGCGATCTGGACGCGGCGGTGAAGCAGGTGTCGTCGCAAGGCCGCAGCGCGATCCTGTTGCAGGTTCTGCGTCGCGGACAGCCGCCGATCTTCCTGCCGGTGCGGCTGCGCGACAAATAAGGCCGGAGGAACAATCGAATCATGACAGGCCGCGCTTGTCGGATCGGTGCGATTTCCCGTAAATGGGAACGGGCCGATCCGATGGGCGCGGCCCGATGCTTTTTGAGGAGCGGGAATCAATGAGCGACGGCATTTTCATCGGATTGGGCGCACCGGAAAAGGATGGCGGCATTCCGCAGAACCTGAATCTGCGGCGCGCCAATCGCCACGGCCTGATCGCGGGCGCGACCGGCACGGGCAAGACGGTGACGCTGCAAGGGGTCGCCGAAAGCTTTTCCGCGCTGGGCGTGCCGGTGTTCGTCGCCGATGTGAAGGGCGACCTGTCGGGCATCTCCATGGCCGGATCGCCGACCGCGAAGAATGCCGACAAACTGGTCGAGCGAGCCAGGGAAATCGGGATCGAAAATTACAGCTATGCCGACAATCCGGCCATCTTCTGGGACCTCTATGGCGAGCAGGGCCACCCGATCCGCACCACCGTCAGCGAAATGGGGCCGCTGCTGCTCGCCCGGCTGATGGGCCTTAACGAAACGCAGGAAGGCGTGCTGTCCATCGCCTTCAAATATGCCGATGAGGAAGGGCTGCTGCTGCTCGACCTTGCCGACCTGCAATCCATGCTGGCCTATTGCGCGGACAATGCGGACAGCCTTTCCTCGCGCTACGGCAATGTCACCAAGGCGAGCGTGGGCGCCATCCAGCGGCAGCTCCTTCAGCTCGAAAGCCAGGGCGGCGCGCATTTCTTCGGGGAACCGGCGCTCGACATCCATGACTTCCTGAAGGTGGATGACAAGGGACGGGGCTATGTCAATATCCTCGCCGCCGACAAGCTGATGCAAAGCCCGAAGCTCTACGCGACGTTCCTGCTGTGGCTGCTCTCCGAACTGTTCGAAACGCTGCCGGAGGTGGGCGACCCGGATAAGCCGGTGCTGGTCTTCTTCTTCGACGAGGCGCATCTGCTGTTCGACGATGTGCCGCCGGCGCTGGAGGACAAGATCGAGCAGGTCGTGCGCCTGATCCGGTCCAAGGGCGTGGGCGTCTATTTCGTGACGCAAAACCCGATCGACATTCCCGAAGCGGTGGCGGGGCAGCTCGGCAATCGCGTGCAGCATGCCTTGCGCGCTTTCACGCCCCGCGACCAGCGGGCGATCAAGGCGGCGGCGGAGACGTTCCGCATCAACCCCGACCTCAATGTCGAAACGGCGATCACGGAACTCAAGGTCGGCGAGGCGCTGGTTTCGCTGCTGCAGGAGGACGGATCGCCCGGCATCGTTCAGCGCACCCTGATCGCCCCGCCCCGCTCGCGGCTGGGGCCGGTGGATGCGAAGGAGCGCGCGATCATTCAGTCCATTTCCCCCTGCACGGGCAAATATGACACGGCCGTCAACCGGGAGTCTGCGCAGGAAATCCTTGCCGCGCGGGGCCAGGCCGCCGCTGCCGCGGCCGAAGCGGCCAAGGCGAAGGAGGAAGCCGACAAAGCCGCCGCCGCTCAGGCCAAGGTGGAGGCGAAACAGCGCGAGCAGGAGCTGAAGGAACAGGCCCGCCGCGAAGCCGCCGCCGCGCGGGAAGCGGCCAAGCCCGGCGCCTTCGACAAAGCGGTTCAGTCGGCGACCCGTTCCGCCGCTTCCTCGGTCGGGCGGCAGGTCGCCAATGAACTGGGCCGCGCGGTGTTCGGCGGATCGAGCCGCCGTTCCTCCAGCGGGATCGCGGGCAGGCTGGTCCGGGGCATATTGGGGGGCCTGTTCAAATAGGCTTATCATCGCTTCGCGGATGGCGGTATCATGATCCGAGGAAACAGGGAGGACAGCATGAGACAGGCGTTCATAATGGCGGCATTGGGACTGGGCCTGACGGGCGGGACGGCTGTTCTCGCGCAGGGCCATGGCGACCTGCACCGCGCCGTCGACGCCGCGATCCTGAGCGATATTTCCAAGGACCGGCAGGCAGAACGGGATGCGAAGCGCCAGCCCTATGCCTCGCCGGGCCAAGGCTCCATCGCGACGGCGGGCGCGGCAAGGGACGCCTGCGGGGCCAAGGCGCGCGAGCAGGCCGGTTTCGGGGCGAAGATCATTGGCACGCCCGGCGCGAGCAGCATGGCGACCGGATGGGAAGTCGAAGGCGTCGTCGGTCAGGCGAACGGGCCTGCCGTGCCTTTCGTCTGCTCCGTGCGGAACGGGTCGGTGACGGGCATCCTGCTTCGCTCGGGTGAATAGAGCGGGACGGGACCTTTTCGGAGGGATGCCCATATCCCCTTCCATGCCCCCCTCCTCCTCGCACCGGATAGGACGCGTGACGCGGCGATGATAGGTGGAGGGCGGACGTTGCTTACCCCTCGCTTTTGGGGAGAGGTTTGCGAAGCCTGGTCGTAGCTGGGTGAGGAGTTAGCGATCCGCAGGATCGCGGCTCTGTAGCCTCTCCCCCTCCTCCAACTGCGCCCCAGGGGGAAGGGTAAGAGGAACATTCCGTCATGCCAACGAAAGCCGGCATCTCTCTTCTTAGGACACAACCAGGCCACATGAGATCCCAGCTTTCGCTGGGATGACGAATTGGGGAAATGGCCGCTTCCCGCCCCGCCCCATTGCTGTTTGCAACGCGGCGCGGCTAAGGAGAGCGCATGACGCCCTCCTCCGCTGCCCATCATCCTCTGCGCTATTCCAATTTCCGGGCTTATCTGGCGGGGCGCTTTACGGCCGTGCTGGCGCAATATGGCATGATGATCGTGCTGGGGTGGCAAGCCTATAATATCGCGCGGGAAACGATGAGTCCGTCGGGCGCGGCCGCGCAGTTGGGGCTGATCGGACTGGCGCAGTTCCTGCCGCTGTTCTTCCTGACGCCGGTGACGGGTTGGGTCGCGGACCATTTCGACCGGCGCATGATAACGCGGATCACATTGTTCCTGCTGACATTGTCGTCGGGCCTGCTGGCCTTCGCGACATGGGAGGGGTGGGTCAGTCTGCCGTTGATCTTCGGCATAGCGGCCATCGTGGGCATCGCGCGGGCCTTCAACGGTCCCGCCTATAGCGCGCTGGCGCCCAATCTGGTGCCGCGCGAAGTGCTGCCCAACGCCATCGCCATTTCCAGCGTCGTCTGGCAGACCGGCATGATCGCGGGGCCGGCGCTGGGCGGCTATGCCTATGCCGTTGAGCCGTGGGGGGCCTATGCGCTGGCGTCGGGACTGTTCGCCTGCTCGCTGATCGGCATGATGCTGATCGGCCCGGTGCCCCAGCCGCCGCGCGACACCAGCCGCCACCCGATCCGGCAGATGGTGGACGGTTTCGCCTATGTCCGCACCAACCGGCTGGTGCTCGCCACGATCACGCTGGACCTGTTCGCGGTGCTGCTCGCCGGGGCGACGGCGCTGCTGCCGGTCTATGCGCGCGACATATTGCATGTGGGATCGGCGGGGCTGGGGCATCTGGCCGCCGCCCCCGGCATCGGCGCGGGAATAACGGCGCTCTATTTCTCCTTCCGGCCGATGAAGAAGGAGGTGGGACTGAAGATGCTGGGCGCGGTGGTCCTCTTCGGCCTCGCCACCATCGCCTTCGGCTGCACCGCCTTCCTCCCGCGCGCTATTGCCGTCGAAGCGGGGATAGCGGCCCTCATCGTGCTGGGCAGCGCCGACATGGTGTCGGTCTATGTCCGGCAATCGCTGATCCAGCTCCACACGCCCGACGCCATGCGGGGCCGGGTGTCGAGCCTGTCGCAACTCACCATCTCCGCCTCCAATGAACTGGGAGAAGCGGAGTCCGGTTTCCTCGCCGCGCTGGTCGGGCCGATTGCGGCCGTGATCGGCGGAGGAATCGGCGCTATTGTCATCACCCTTGTCTGGGCGCGGCTCTTTCCCGAACTGCGCCTTGCACGCACCTTCGACCCACCCGACATAAGGGAGGCGGACATCAGCCAGGAGAAGTCCTCATGAAAGCTGCCAATATTCTCGAAACCATCGGCAATACGCCGCATATCCGCGTCAACAAGCTATTCGGAGACGCCGAGGTCTGGATCAAGTCCGAACGATCCAACCCCGCCGGGTCGATCAAGGACCGCATCGCCCTGGCCATGATCGAGGCGGCGGAAGCTTCGGGCGAATTGAAGCCCGGGGGCACCATCGTCGAGCCGACGTCAGGCAATACCGGCGTGGGCCTTGCCATGGTCGCGGCGGTCAAGGGATACAAGCTGATCCTGGTCATGCCGGAAAGCATGTCGATAGAGCGACGCCGCCTGATGCTGGCCTATGGCGCGAGCTTCGATCTGACGCCGCGCGAAAAGGGCATGAAGGGCGCCATCGAGCGCGCGCTGGAGCTGATCGACCAGACGCCGGGTTCATGGATGCCCCAGCAGTTCGAAAATCCCGCCAATATCGACGTGCATGTCCGCACCACCGCGCAGGAGATCGCGAACGATTTCGCCGATACGCCGATCGATGCGCTGATCACGGGCGTCGGCACCGGCGGGCATATCACGGGCGTCGCCGAAGTGCTCAAGAAGCTGTGGCCGAATCTGAAGGTCTATGCGGTGGAACCCACCCTTTCCCCCGTCATCAGCGGCGGACAGCCCGGACCGCATTCGATTCAGGGAATCGGCGCGGGTTTCATCCCGGCCAATCTCCATACCCAATTGCTGGACGGCGTGATCCAGGTCGATCCCGCCGATGCCAAGGACTATGCGCGGCGCGCGGCAAGCGAAGAAGGGATGCTGGTCGGCATCTCCTCCGGCGCGACGCTGGCGGCCATCGCCCAGAAGATCAAGGAACTGCCCGCAGGAAGCCGCGTTCTGGGCTTCAACTATGACACGGGCGAACGCTATCTTTCCGTGCCCGATTTCCTGCCCGAATAAGGCCGGGCCGAAATCGGCGTGACGGACAGGACTTATCCAGGAGAGCCGCATCCGGCGATGTGGCTGCTCTGGCTTGTGCTGTTCGTCGGACTGCCGATGGCGATAGCAAGCTGGGAAGCGGGGAATCGCCCCGCCGCCCCGCCGCGCCTGGTTGGGACAGGCGCGGCGGACGCGGTCCGCCCGCCCAGCCTCCCGCCTCCGGTCGAGCCGCTGGAGGTCTATGCGCTTGAACGCGATCAGGCGCGGGCGCTCAATGCCGCCATTCCCTTTTCGAAAGCGGCCAATCCGGCGGCGCGGCCCTTTGTCTTCGCCGGGTCGGAGGCGGCTCTGGCGCGCGCGACCGATTGCCTCGCGGCGGCGCAACTCTATGAGTCGGGCGACGACATGGCGGGCGAAAGGGCGGTGGCGCAGGTGGTGCTCAACCGCGTGCGGCATCCCGCCTTCCCCAAAACAGTGTGCGGCGTGGTCTTTCAGGGGCAGGAACGCACGACCGGTTGTCAGTTCACCTTCACCTGCGACGGGGCGCTGGCGCGCACGCCGGGGCAGGCGGCATGGGAACGGGCGCGCGCGATCGCGAAGCAGGCGCTGGCGGGCAAGGTGTTCAAGCCGGTGGGTCATGCCACGCATTACCATACCGACTGGGTGGTGCCTTATTGGAGCGGCAGCCTGGACAAGGTGACGGCGGTGGGCACGCATCTGTTCTTCCGCTGGCGGGGATGGTGGGGGACGCCGCCTGCCTTTCGGAAAGCGCAAGACATGGACGAGCCGATCGTCAGCCGAATCGCCCGCCTGTCTCCGGCGCATCAGGGCCTGCCCGGCCTGACACCCGGAATGTCGCCGTCGATGCTGGCTGGCGGCACGGCGACCGAACTGGCAGGCAAACCGCAACAGCCGGTGGAGGCCAATGCCATCGCCGGAGCGCGGCTGGTCGTGATGGTTCCGGGCGCCAAGAGCTTTCTGGTCGAACTGGCAAGAGAGAGCATGCCGGACAACTGGCCTGCCATGGCGCGCACTTTCTGCGCCGGGCGGCGGGAATGCCGCATCATGGGCTGGCGCGCGGGGAACACTCCTTCCAGCGTGCCTCTGTCGGGTGAACAGATGGAAAACATGACCTTCGCCTATATCCACAATGCGGCGACGGGATTGCAGCGGTCCTTATGGAACTGCGCGCAGTTTCCCCGCGCCAACCGCAATGAATGCATGCGCCAGCGCGAGCCGGTCATCGCAGAGGGGCCGGGCGCGGCGGCGGATGCTCCGAAATCCACCCCTCCCCTGATCGGCGTTCGGCGACAAGAGCGCTTTGAAACCGTGAAGATCGCGCCGCCAACCTTGCCGGCCGTCGCGGCGCCGACGGTAAAGCCATAAAGGCAGCAATGCGATTTGCGTGGGCCGGAGAAAAAGCGCTCCCCCTCCCCCTTCACAAATCCTACAGCGCGTCCTATATGGCTTTCATGAAATCCGGTCGATCCACCGCTCTGTGGAGGTTGACCGGCCCTTGATCCCACCGGGGTCCGAAATCGGGTAGCGCGCGGTTTTCGGCGGAATTGGGTGGGTTTGATGGGTGCACAAGACGCTGCCAGTGCGGATCGGACAGTCCCGGCCCGCACTTTTTTGCGTGGCGAATCGAGTCGAATCTGGCCCGAAAATCGTCCCGTCAGGCTGAGTTTTCGCTGCGATGCGAAAAAATGCGACGAACAAAAGGCAGGAAACGCATGGCGACCAAAGCTCTTCCCCCCATCAGCAACACCGGCGCGAAGAAGCGCATCCGCAAGGTGTTCGGCGACATCCACGAAGTGGTGCAGATGCCGAACCTGATCGAGGTCCAGAGGGAGAGCTACGAACAATTCCTGCGGTCCGATCCCAAGATCGGCTATGTTTCGGGCCTTGAAAAGACGCTGCGCTCCGTCTTCCCGATCCGCGACTTTGCGGGCACGGCGGAAATGGACTTCGTCCATTATGAGCTGGAAGACCCGAAATATGACGTGGAAGAATGCCGCCAGCGCGGCATCACCTACGCCGCGCCGATGCGCGTCACGCTGCGCCTGATCGTGTTCGAAGTCGACCAGGACACCGAAACCCGTTCCGTGCTCGATATCAAGGAGCAGGATGTCTATATGGGCGACATGCCGCTCATGACCGGCAACGGCACCTTCATCGTCAACGGAACCGAGCGCGTCATCGTGTCGCAGATGCACCGCTCGCCGGGCGTGCTGTTCGACCATGACCGGGGCAAGACCCACTCTTCGGGCAAATATCTGTTCGCCGCGCGCGTCATCCCCTATCGCGGTTCGTGGCTGGACTTCGAGTTCGACGCCAAGGACATCGTCAACGTCCGCATCGACCGCAAGCGCAAACTGCCGGTCACGGCGCTGCTCTATGCACTGGGCCTGACGGCGGAGGATATCCTCGGCTATTTCTACAACAAGGTCGTTTTCGTCCGTGGCGAAGGCGGCTGGCAGATTCCCTATGTCGCCGAAGCATGGCGCGGCCAGAAGCCCGCTTTCGACATCGTCGACGCCAAGTCGGGCGAAGTCGTCTTCGCGGCGGGCCACAAGATTTCGCCCCGCGCCGCCAACAAGGCGGAGAAAGACGGGCTTGAGACGCTGCTGATCCCGACCGAGGAAGTCTATGGCCGCTACAGCGCCTATGACCTCGTCAACGAGAAGACCGGCGAAATCTATATCGAGGCGGGCGACGAAGTGTCGCCGGAGAACCTTGAGAAGCTGGACAAGGCGGGCATCGACCGTCTGGAACTGCTGGACATCGACCATGTGACCACCGGTCCGTGGATCCGTAACACGCTGAAAGCCGACAAGGCCGAGGAACGCGATCAGGCGCTCTCCGACATCTATCGCGTCATGCGCCCCGGCGAACCGCCGACGAAGGAAACCGCCGAGGCGCTGTTCGCTGGCCTGTTCTTTGATCCGGAACGCTATGACCTGTCGGCGGTCGGCCGCGTGAAGCTCAACATGCGCCTCGATCTGGACGCAGAGGACACCGTGACGACGCTGCGGGTCGAGGACATCCTCGCCGTGGTCAAGGAACTGGTGAACCTCAAGGACGGCAAGGGCGAGATCGACGATATCGACAATCTCGGCAACCGCCGCGTGCGTTCGGTCGGCGAACTGCTGGAGAACCAGTATCGCGTCGGCCTGCTGCGCATGGAACGCGCCGTCAAGGAGCGCATGTCGAGCGTCGACGTGTCGACCGTGATGCCCAACGACCTCATCAACGCGAAGCCCGCCGTGGCCGCAGTGCGCGAGTTCTTCGGTTCGTCGCAGCTTTCGCAGTTCATGGACCAGACCAACCCGCTGTCGGAAGTCACCCACAAGCGCCGCGTGTCGGCGCTTGGGCCGGGCGGTCTGACCCGCGAGCGCGCGGGCTTCGAAGTGCGCGACGTTCACCCGACCCACTATGGCCGCATCTGCCCGATCGAGACGCCGGAAGGCCCGAACATCGGTCTGATCAACTCGCTGGCCACATTCAGCCGCGTGAACAAATATGGCTTCATCGAGACGCCCTATCGCAAGGTGATCGACGGCAAGGTGACGAACGACGTCGTCTATCTGTCGGCCATGGAAGAAGCCAAGCACACCATCGCGCAGGCGAACGCCGAAGTGAACGCCGATGGATCGCTGGCCGAAGACCTGATCTCCGCGCGGGAAGCGGGCGAATTCCTGATGGCGCCCCGTGACCACATCACATTGATGGACGTCAGCCCCAAACAGCTCGTGTCGGTGGCGGCTTCGCTCATTCCGTTCCTGGAAAACGATGACGCCAACCGCGCGCTGATGGGATCGAACATGCAGCGTCAGGCGGTGCCGCTGGTCCAGGCCGAAGCGCCGTTCGTCGGCACCGGCATGGAAGGTACGGTCGCGCGCGATTCCGGCGCGGCCATCGCCGCCAAGCGCGCGGGCATCGTCGATCAGGTCGACGCGGCCCGTATCGTCATCCGCGTGACCGGCGACATTGCCGCCGGACAGTCGGGCGTCGACATCTACACGCTCCAGAAGTTCCAGCGGTCCAACCAGGACACCTGCATCAACCAGCGTCCGCTGGTGAAGGTGGGCGACCTCATTGAAGCTGGCGATGTGATCGCGGACGGCCCGTCGACCGAGTTCGGCGAGCTGGCGCTGGGGCGCAACACGCTGGTCGCGTTCATGCCGTGGAATGGCTACAACTATGAGGATTCCATCCTCATCAGCGAACGCATCGTGAAGGATGACGTCTTCACCTCGATCCATATCGAGGAGTTCGAAGTCATGGCCCGCGACACCAAGCTGGGCCCGGAAGACATCACCCGCGACATTCCGAACGTCGGTGAAGAAGCGCTGCGTAACCTCGACGAGGCAGGCATCGTCTATATCGGCGCGGAGGTCGAGCCGGGCGACATCCTGGTCGGCAAGATCACGCCCAAGGGCGAAAGCCCGATGACGCCGGAAGAAAAGCTGCTGCGCGCCATCTTCGGCGAAAAGGCGAGCGATGTGCGCGATACGTCCCTGCGCCTGCCGCCGGGCGTTGCCGGCACGGTCGTCGAAGTGCGCGTGTTCAACCGCCACGGCATCGACAAGGACGAGCGCGCCATGGCGATCGAGCGCGAGGAGATCGACCGCCTGGCGAAGGACCGCGAAGACGAACGCGCGATCCTCAACCGCGCGACCTTCAACCGCCTGCGCGAGATGCTGTTGGGCCAGACCGCCACGGCCGCGCCCAAGGGCATCCGCAAGGGCGTGGCGATCGACGAGGCTCTGCTGGGCGAAGTCGAGCGCCACGAATGGTGGAAGTTCGCGGTCGAGGACGACAAGATCCAGAGCGATCTGGAAGCCGTCAAGGCGCAGTATGACGAAGCCGTCCGCTCGATCGTCGACAAGTTCGAGGACCGCGTCGACAAGCTGCAGCGCGGCGACGAGCTGCCCCCGGGCGTGCTCAAGATGGTCAAGGTCTTCGTCGCGGTGAAGCGCAAGCTGCAGCCGGGCGACAAGATGGCCGGCCGTCACGGCAACAAGGGCGTCATCTCGCGCATCCTGCCGATCGAGGACATGCCGTTCCTGGAGGACGGCACCCATGTCGACATCGTGCTGAACCCGCTGGGCGTGCCGTCGCGCATGAATGTCGGGCAGATTTTCGAAACGCATCTGGGCTGGGCCGCGCGCGGTCTGGGCCAGCAGCTCAAGCACGCGCTGGAAGATTGGCGGGAAGCCAATCCGAACGCGCAGGCTGGCGACATGCCGGATGCGGTCAAGACGCGCCTGCTCGAAACCTACGGCCCGCAATATGCGGACCAGATCAATGGGCGGACCGCGGACCAGATCGTCGATCTGGCGCAGCATCTGGAACGCGGCGTGCCGATGGCGACGCCGGTGTTCGACGGTGCGCGCGAAGCGGACGTGTCGGCGATGCTGGAACTGGCGGGGCTGAACTCGTCGGGTCAGAGCGACCTGTATGACGGCCGCACGGGCGACAAGTTCGACCGTAAGGTGACGGTGGGCATTATTTACATGCTCAAGCTGCACCACTTGGTCGATGACAAGATCCACGCCCGTTCCATCGGCCCCTACAGCCTCGTCACCCAGCAGCCGCTGGGCGGTAAGGCGCAGTTCGGCGGCCAGCGCTTCGGTGAAATGGAGGTGTGGGCGCTCCAGGCCTATGGCGCCGCCTACACCTTGCAGGAAATGCTGACGGTGAAGTCGGACGACGTGGTCGGCCGCACCAAGGTCTACGAAGCGATCGTCAAGGGCGACGACACCTTCGAAGCTGGCATCCCCGAAAGCTTCAACGTGCTCGTCAAGGAAATGCGCTCGCTGGGCCTCAACGTCGAACTCGCCGCGATGGACGAGATCGAAGAAGACGGCGACGGCTTGGCGCAGGCGGCCGAGTAAGAGTTGTCGCGGGTTTCTGACACTAATCTCAATCCGGTTTTCCGCCAGTTGGTGGAAAACTCGGATTGTGTCTGCATCGAAGCCAATGGAAATGCCCTAGGCAGGTCTGAGCGCATTGAAAAGGACGGTGTTATCCTCCGCTATTTCTCAGAAGTCGGAGGATCGGATCAGATGTTTGACGCAAGGTCTACCGCTCTGGTTCGCGCTGAGAATAACTTGACGGTGGTTCCTAGCTTCAAACGCGCCTTTTCGGATCTGGGCCTAAAATTCGCAGGCAGCGACATGGATTTTAAAACAGTAGATCAAAACTTCGAGGCAGTGAGGGTTTATCTTGGCGACAAAGATAGTCTGTTAGCGCGCCTGAGAGAGCAGGTGGAATTGTTGCGTATTGGGCGCGTCCATGGAGCGGGCGCAGTGCGGAGGTTTACCGCAGGTATTCGCGACAAGCTTTTCGCACAGCAAATGGCGAAGGTTGATGAGACTTATCGACAAGACGCGCGGGACCAACTGCCGAAATATGAACAAGCAATAGAATCTCTTTCGAGGAATTCGAAATGAACGAACTGACCAACTTCGCGAACCCCGTCCAGAAGGCGGAGACCTTCGACCAGATCCAGATCGGCCTTGCCTCGCCTGAGCGCATCCGGTCCTGGTCCTTCGGCGAGATCAAGAAGCCGGAAACCATCAACTACCGCACGTTCAAGCCCGAACGCGACGGCCTGTTCTGCGCGCGCATCTTCGGTCCGATCAAGGACTACGAATGCCTGTGCGGCAAGTACAAGCGCATGAAGTACAAGGGCATCGTCTGCGAAAAGTGCGGTGTCGAAGTCACGGTGTCGAAGGTCCGCCGCGAGCGGATGGGGCATATCGAACTGGCCGCGCCGGTCGCGCATATCTGGTTCCTGAAGTCGCTGCCCAGCCGCATCGGCCTGCTGCTCGACATGCAGCTCAAGCAGCTTGAGCGCGTGCTCTATTTCGAAAGCTACATCGTCACCGAGCCGGGCCTGACCCCGCTGGAGAAGTTCCAGCTTCTGACAGAGGACGAACTGCTCGACGCGCAGGACGAATATGGCGAGGACGCCTTCACCGCCGGGATCGGCGCGGAAGCGGTCAAGCAGATGCTGATGGATCTCGACCTGGAAGGCGAGAAGGTCGCGCTGCTCGACGAGCTTGCCACCACCAAGTCGGAACTCAAGCCCAAGAAGATCATCAAGCGGCTCAAGGTCGTCGAGAGCTTCCTGGAATCGGGCAACCGGCCGGAATGGATGATCCTGGACGTGGTGCCGGTCATCCCGCCCGAACTGCGCCCGTTGGTGCCGCTGGACGGCGGCCGCTTCGCGACGTCGGACCTCAATGACCTCTACCGCCGCGTCATCAACCGTAACAACCGCCTGAAGCGGCTGATGGAACTGCGCGCGCCGGACATCATCGTCCGCAACGAAAAGCGCATGTTGCAGGAAGCCGTCGACGCCCTGTTCGACAATGGCCGTCGCGGCCGTGTCATCACCGGCGCGAACAAGCGTCCGCTCAAGTCGCTGTCCGACATGCTCAAGGGCAAGCAGGGCCGCTTCCGCCAGAACCTGCTCGGCAAGCGCGTCGACTATTCGGGTCGTTCGGTCATCGTGACCGGTCCCGAACTCAAGCTGCACCAGTGCGGCCTGCCCAAGAAGATGGCGCTCGAACTGTTCAAGCCCTTCATCTACGCGCGGCTTGACGCCAAGGGTCTCAGCATGACCCTCAAGCAGGCGAAGAAGTGGGTCGAGAAGGAGCGCAAGGAAGTCTGGGACATCCTGGACGAAGTGATCCGCGAGCATCCGGTCATGCTGAACCGTGCGCCGACACTGCACCGTCTGGGCATCCAGGCGTTCGAACCCGTGCTGATCGAAGGCAAGGCGATCCAGCTTCACCCGCTGGTCTGCTCGGCGTTCAACGCGGACTTCGACGGCGACCAGATGGCCGTGCACGTTCCCCTGAGCCTTGAGGCCCAGCTGGAAGCGCGCGTGCTGATGATGTCGACCAACAACATCCTCAGCCCCGCGAACGGCAAGCCGATCATCGTCCCCTCGCAGGACATGGTGCTGGGTATCTATTACCTGTCCATGGAACGCGAAGGCGAGCCGGGTGAAGGCATGCTGCTGGCCGACATGCAGGAAGTGCATCAGGCGCTCTTCGCCAAGGCGGTGACGCTGCACACGAAGATCACCAGCCGCGTGCCGCAGACCGACGAAGCCGGCAATCAGTATATGAAGCGCTTCGAGACGACGCCGGGTCGCATGCTGCTGGGCGAGTGCCTGCCCAAGAGCCACAAGGTGCCCTTCGACGTCGTCAACCGCCTTCTCACCAAGAAGGAAATCGGGGACGTCATCGATCAGGTCTATCGCCACACCGGCCAGAAGGACACGGTGCTGTTTGCCGACGCGATCATGGCGCTGGGCTTCCGCCACGCGTTCCAGGCGGGCATTTCGTTCGGCAAGGACGACATGGTCATCCCCGATTCCAAGGAAGGAACCGTTGCGGAAACCAAGGCGCTGGTGGCTGATTATGAACAGCAATATCAGGACGGCCTGATCACCCAGCAGGAAAAGTACAACAAGGTGATCGACGCCTGGAGCCGTTGCGGCGACGTGGTCGCGAACGCCATGATGGACGAAATCCGCGCCCAGCCCAAGGACCCGCAGACCGGCCGTCTGGCCCCGATCAACTCCATCTACATGATGGCGCACTCGGGTGCGCGTGGTTCGCAGGCCCAGATGAAGCAGCTTGCCGGTATGCGCGGCCTCATGGCCAAGCCGAGCGGCGAGATCATCGAAACGCCGATCATCTCGAACTTCAAGGAAGGCCTCACCGTCCTTGAATATTTCAACTCCACCCACGGCGCCCGCAAGGGCCTGGCCGACACCGCGCTCAAGACGGCGAACTCGGGCTACCTGACCCGTCGTCTGGTCGACGTGTCGCAGGACTGCACCGTTGTCGAGGAGGATTGCGGCACCGAAAAGGCGCTGGAGATGAAGGCCATCATCCAGGGCGGCTCCGTCATCGCATCGCTGGGCGAGCGCATCCTGGGCCGCACCACGGCGCAGGATATCGTCGACACGAAGGACGGCAGCGTCGTGGTTCCGGTCGGCACCCTGCTGGACGAAGCTCTGGTGGCCGAGATCGAAGCCATCGGCACACAGGCGGTGAAGATTCGCAGTCCGCTGATCTGCGAAAGCAAGATGGGCGTTTGCGCCAAGTGCTACGGCCGCGACCTGGCTCGCGGCACGCCGGTCAACATCGGTGAAGCGGTCGGCGTCATCGCGGCGCAGTCCATCGGCGAACCGGGCACGCAGCTCACCATGCGGACCTTCCACATCGGCGGCGCGGCGAACTTCAACGAAACGTCGAACCTGGAAGCCGTGTCCGACGGTACGCTGGAACTGCGCGACATGCCGACGATCACCGATAAGAACGGTCGCCGCCTGTCGCTCGCCCGCAACGGCGAGATCGCGATCATCGACAGCGAGGGCCGCGAACGCGCGACCCATCGCCTGCCCTATGGCGCGACCGTTCTGTTCGCGGACGGCGCGCCGGTGAAGCAGGGCGACCGCATCGCGGAATGGGACCCCTTCACCATGCCGGTCATCACCGAAAAACCGGGCATCGTGAAGTATCAGGACCTGATCGACGGCAAGACGCTGACCGAACAGACCGACGAAGCCACCGGCATCGCCCAGCGCGTCGTCACCGAGCATCGCGGTTCCGCCCGCACGAAGGAGGATCTGCGTCCGCGTCTTACCCTGCTGGACGACGAATCCGGCGAGGCCGCCCGCTACATGCTGGCGGTGGGCGCCACCCTGTCGGTCGATGACGGGGCGCAGGTGCAGGCCGGCGACGTGCTGGCGCGCGTCTCTCGCGAAGCCGCGAAGACCCGCGACATCACCGGCGGTCTGCCCCGCGTCGCCGAACTGTTCGAAGCCCGCAAGCCCAAGGACAATGCGATCATTGCCAAGGTGTCGGGCCGCGTCCAGTTCCTCAAGGACTATAAGGCGAAGCGCAAGATCGCCATCGTCCCCGAGGATGGCGGCGAGCCGGTCGAATATCTGATCCCCAAGAGCAAGGTGATCGACGTTCAGGAAGGCGACTATGTGAAGCGCGGCGACAACCTGATCGGCGGTTCGCCCGACCCGCATGACATTCTGGAAGTGCTCGGCATCGAGCCGCTGGCCGAATATCTGGTCGCGGAAATCCAGGAAGTCTATCGCTTGCAGGGCGTGAAGATCAACGACAAGCACATCGAAACGATCGTTCGCCAGATGCTGCAGAAGGTCGAGATCATCGAATCCGGCGACACCACGCTGCTGGTGGGCGAGCAGGTCGACCGCGAGGAAATGGACGAGATCAACAGCAAGCTCGCGCCGGGTTTCCAGCCCGCCGCTGGCAAGCCGGTGCTGCTGGGCATCACCAAGGCCTCGCTCCAGACCCGTTCCTTCATCTCGGCCGCGTCCTTCCAGGAAACGACCCGCGTCCTCACGGAAGCGGCGGTTCAGGGCAAGAAGGACACGCTGGTCGGCCTCAAGGAAAACGTCATCGTCGGCCGCCTGATCCCGGCGGGCACGGGCGCCGGCATGAACCGGATGCGCGTCGCCGCCTCGTCACGCGACGCTGCGCTGCGGGCCGCTCTGCGGGCGTCGAGTCAGGTCGACCTGATCGCGCCCAAATCGGCTGCCGAGGAACATGCCGCCGAACTGGCGCAAGGCCCGGAAGCGGCGATCGGCGACGATCCGCTGGGCGTTGTCCAGGGTGAGGACTTCACCACGCAGGATCTGGATTGAATTGTCCGGAGGGGCCGCTTCCCACGAGGAAGCGGCCCCCTTGCTTGGTTCCCAAGGATTGATTTTATCTATCCGGCAGTGTCCTTGCCTTTAAATCGCGATAGTCATTTTGACGATTGACCCCCACATGCGGGTGCGAAAGTCCCTTGACCGCTTCTGAAACCGCGCTTATTTGCGGCCTCCCAAGCGGAGACTATTCCGCCTTTGATGCCCGATCGTCTAAAGGTAAGACTACGGACTCTGACTCCGTCAATTGAGGTTCGAATCCTCATCGGGCATCCAAACTTTACCAAGCAAAATCAGTAACTTGATCTCAGCCGCGGCCGATTTGCGCTCAGATTTCATGTGCCAACGGTGTGACGCGGTTTTCCTAGCTTTTCCGCCGTTTTCCGCGACCTAGCGGCGGCTCCGTGGCACATGGATGGCACATGAGAATAGGCCAGCAGGGCTATGTGCTTAGTTCCTCGGCCATCAGCTCGATGCCTTCCCGGTAGCCAAGCTCTGCCGGTCCCGCGATGATCTCCAGCGTCCGCCCGTCGATGATAAGGCGCATGGTCATGTCCACGTCATCCCGCCAGCGCATCCGAACGCGAGCGGGCCGACGCGCCAGATTGATGACCTCGGCCATATCCTCGCCCCGGCTCGGTAGAATGTCCTGCACTTCAGCCCATACCGTCACCATCGGTTCCCAGGCAACGATAGGCGTTCCATACATCGGGTCTTGTGATTCGACGCGATGCTGGATCGTCACACGCCGGTTGAGCCTTCCCGCGTCCATCAGACCTCCAGCGCCCGCAACGGGGTCAGCATCGGCAACTCCCCCTTGCCCGGTTCCAGACTATCCCGCTGGTCAAACATGACGCCCACGCGGGTCAGGACGGCCAGCTTGATCCGCGCCGGGGTTTCCCCCTCGCCATCCCAACCGCTCGCCACGTCGCGCACGGCATCGGACGCCGCCGCGATCATCATGGCGATGGCCGTATCCTCATCGTCATGGATGACGCGCAGGTGCAGCTTTGCTTCTGCAAGGGTGACAAGATCAGACATGGGACTGTTCTCCCTGATTCTCGATCACCTGTTTCCCGTCGTCTGGATTCGCCGGACTACGGACGCCAGCAGGTTCCTCCTTGCGCGGGTTCCAGCCCTCAATCTGGCGAACTTCGTTGGCATCCAGCACCTTGTTCCGCAGCGCGATCTCATGCGCCTGCCAGCGGGTTTGCGGATCGCCGCGAAGGAAGCCGGACAGGTCCAGTTCCAGTTCGTAGGGGCCATTGGTCGGGAACACAGACCGGGCAAATTCCGCCTCGATCTTCCGTGCCCATGGGGCCAGCGTGAACATGGCGAACCAGCGACCCGCCGTCTCGCTGTTCGTGAAAGTGTTGTGGCTATAGTCCTGCACCAGCGGCGGCGGCACCTGAAACAGGCGGCAGATTTCTTCCGTGCCGAATTTCCGGGTTTCCAGCAGTTCGCTATCTTCCGGGGACAGGGACACGCCGTTCCACTTCATGCCGCCATCCAACACCAGCGTCGAACCGGCATTGCCTGCCCCGCCGTGGCGGCTCTGGAAGCCTTCCCGCAGTTCCTTGCGCTGATCGGGCTTCATGGTGCCGGGAACCTCGATCCAGCCGCTGGGGGACGCCCCGTTGGCGAGAAAGGCACTGGCATGGCTGTTGGCAAGCTGGACAGCCTCAACGGCGCTGGCGGCCCGCGAGAGACGCGACACGCCGATCTTGCCGTCATCGGTGCGGTCGCGAAGGTGGATGACTTCACCGGCCAGCAGGCGGCGCACATGCCCGCGCCCGTCCGACACGTCATAGGCCAGTCGCCCGCTCGCCAGTTCCGCGACCGTCACCATGCCCCACGGGATATAGGCGAGGCCCGCAAGCTGCCCGTTGCCGGATCGGATGATCTCGGCAAGGCCGTTGCCGGTCAGCAGCGTGGAGGCGACCAGATGGCCGATGAACTCCGGCCAGGTCATGCCTTCGTTTACGCCATTGACGGTCAGGCGGCGCAGGGGATGGCTCAAAGCCTCGATCCTGTTTTCGCCCTCCAGCCGATAGACCAGCGCCGGGATGCTGGCGAGGCTGTCCGCGATGACATTCACGCAACCCAGCACCGCGCTCATATTCTCGGCATAGCGTGCCGACACGCCTGCATGATAGCCGATGCCGGGGGCCAGCGCCGCCCATGACGGGTCGCTGGCGTCGCGGCGTTCATAGCCCAGCCGGGACAGGAAGCGGTCAGCCAATCGCACGGGCCACCTCTGCGAGAATGAGGGACCGGCGGCGGCGCAGGCTATGGTCATCATGGCCACGGCTTCGCAGCGCGATCTCTGTATCGGGATAGGCGGGCCATGCCTGCACGATGCTGATCTCTTTCAGATCGACCGTCCGCAGGGTCCGCGTTTCGCCCTGCCAGCTTTCGCCGCCCTTGGGGACCGTGAAGCCGAAGGACATGCCGCCCAGATCATTGCGGTGGGCCAGTTCCAGCACGTCACGGCCAGCCTGCGTGTCGGGAAGGTCGAGCGAGAAGGCGAGGCCCCTGCTATCCTCAGACAGGCGCAGTGTGCCCGAACGGGTGCGGCCCAGCACGTTGCCGGGGTCATGATCCAGCAGCGCCAGGATATCGCTCGACAGTGCCGAACGGAACGCGCCGGGGGCAATGCGCTCCCGGAACGCGCCAAGGTTCGCCTCCGCGTTGAAGGTGGCGGCATACCCTTCGATACGCCGCCCGGCGGTGCGGACCTCCGTGAAGGCCCGCCGCTCGATGGATGCCGCCGCGCTCATCAGGGCGTCACCACTTCCGGCATGGCCGGGGTCGCGGTGGTCACGTCCTCGACCGATACGAACGCCTTGGGATGGCGCACCGCGCAATCGACCGTCGCCATGGCGCGGATCATGACATTGCCCTTGCTGTAGGCCGTCGATTCAAACGGGTTCACAAGGATGTCGATTTCCGACCAGATGCCGATCAGCAGTTCCGACCAGTCGCCGTAGATCATGCCATGTTCGGCGCCGGGGGTGCCGCCCAGCGTCTTGGGCACCTGATTGGAGAAGGTCGCGGACACGCCGCCCAGCACCTTGTCAATGCCGATGGGCAGGCCGTTGGCATCCAGCGCCTTAGCGGCGATCTTGCGGATTTCCGGGGTGGTTAGCAGGCCACGCGATGCGCCGACATTCGCCACGTCCGCCAGCGCGACGGCATCGGCTACCGCATCGAACAGCGAAGCCGGGGCGGTCACTTTCTGAATACCGGTCGTTTCCAGCACGCCCTTGGGTTCATTCGTGCCGCCGCCCCTGATCGCAGCGCGGTCGATCGCCAGCGCGAGATTGCGGGCCAGCATCTGGCGCAACAGGCTTTCCACGTCCGGGCTGGCCTGCATCAGCATGTTACGCGACCATTCCGACAGCGCGCCCGCGTGCTTGGGCGACAGGGTGATGGCGTCAAAGTCGGCGTCGTCGGCGGTGAGCGCGCTGTTCTCCGCAACCCAGCCGATAGCGGGGCTATCCGTCTCGCGGGGGATGGAGAGATTGCCGGTCAGGCCCGACAGGACGCGCGCACCCATGCCGCGAACGACGCTGGAGGCGACCAGGGCGCTGATATACTGATCCGGGCGATGCTCGGTCGGGACCAGTTCGGAGCCGGCGGCGGTGGTCAGGACACGGGTTTCAAAGCACTCGGTCGGGATGAACACGCCCTCGGCATTGCGCCCGGCGCGCTTCGCCAATTCGGTCTGCACCTCGCGTTCAAAGCCCCAATCGACCGCCAGCCCCGCAGCGCCCGCGATGGCGCGTCCGATGTGGAACCGGGAACGGATTTCGCTGGTCAGCTTGTTGTCGCCATTTATCGGCGTGCCGATCTCGGTGCGGTCGGCGGCGTCGATCTTGCGCTGGCGATCCAGCTTGGCGTCGAGCGCCCGCAGTTCGCTATCCGCCGCCTCGAAAGCCGCATTGTCGTCGGTTTCGTGGGCGGCGTTCATGCGAGCGACGATCCCCGCCCGCTGTTCGATCATGTCACTCGTTTTCACTGCTATGCTCCATGTTGAATTAGGACAGCATAGCTTACCCTATATAGGGCCGTATCGGAACTAAATAATTCGTAGCGTTCTGCATATGGGCCCATATGATCCAGCAGCCAACTATCGGAGATTCTTGCGTGAATAAGCCAACGACTGATGAAATAACCGTGCGCCTCTACAAGCAGATGGAGGATGGAAAATGGGAGGATTTCCAGCAGGATTACGGCCTGGAAGATTTCGCGGGTTTTCTACCTGCTGTAGGCGACATGATCCTTGAACCGGGAGTGTTGCAGGGGCTGGACCGCTACAAGGCCGAGAATCGCAAAATGCTTACGGTCGTGCAGCGCATCTTCAATCCTCGCGACCTTCCGAACTATGTCGTCCTGGTGGTGACAGAGCATACCCCCGAAGGCCGCGAAGCGACGGCGGTATCTATTCGCTAAAGCCACATCAGCCCTTCGCCCTTGTAGACTTGCGGCCCTTCATCGGTCGCCGCAAGTCCGCAGGCCATTATTGCCGCGACCAACCCATCGATCCGGTCCAGCGACTTCGCCTTGGTCGGCTTGCGGTTGCCTGCCGGGTCCGGCTCCACGATCACGTTACCGGCCTGCCAGCGCAGCAGCGGATTGTTGTTGTGCTGCATCCGGCGATCCAGCAGCGCCCGCTCAAAGGCATCCACGGCAGGGGCATAGCTTTTGAACCCCGGCACGAACTCCACCAGGGGAAGGTCTATGCCCTCGTCCGACAGCAGCTTGCCCAAGTCCTCGAAGCGCCAGCGGTCGAACGCAATGCCCTGCACGTCATAGGACTGCCTGATCTCGGCAAGCTGGCGCGCAATGGCAACGCGATCAGTAGCGCGGCCCACGGTCCTTTCCATCCAGCCTTCATCGGCCCAGCGGTCATAGGGCACGCGATCACGCTCGACGCGCTCGCCTATCGTGTCGGCAGGAACCCAATGCCAGACCAGCAGCTTGCCTTCGTCGGGGAAGTAGAGCGCCAGCGCCGTCAAGTCGCGCGTGCTGGACAGGTCGAGGCCCCCATAGCACCGCTTGCCCTCCAGTTCGGCGGGATTGAAGGGATCGCCATTGGCATCCCAATCCGCCTGTTCGATGAACCGGCCCTCCGCTGCAATGCGCTGATTGAGGTTCAGCAGGCGGAAGGCAGGGGCGAAGGATGGCGAGCGCATGGCCATGGCCGCAGCATCCGCAAATTCATCCTCGTTGAGGAACGCCCCCAATGCCGGGTTTGCCGCTGCCCACGCCTCGCGATCATCCAGCGCGCAATCGTCAGGGGCCGCATGAAGCTGGATATAGACCGATGGCGCCGGTTCCGCGTCCAGCATCTCAGACCAGAAATGCAGATCGTCCGCCGCCTGCGTGCTGATCGTGACGCCCAGGGCATGTTTGCGCTTCGCCATGCCCGTCCGCAGATTATCCCATAGTTCACGGGATCGCCATTGCGCCACCTCGTCCGCCACCCAGAAGGACGGGGCCAAGCCGTGGGCCTTGCGCGCGTCCGAAGTCAGCGCCCGCCAGATCGAGCCGCTTTCGTGGTCGGTGATTTCCTTGAACTGGTCGCGGATATTCACACGCGCAGCCATCCATGGGGTTTCGTAAATATAGGCGCAGACCATGCGATACAGGACCGCAGCCTGTTCGCGGTCGAGTGCGGCGGCATAGCACTCGCCATAGGGTTCCAGCATCGGCCCCATGAGGTGAGCCAGCGACAGACCGGCCAGCAGACCAGATTTGCCGTTGCCACGCGCCACAGACAGCGCAGCAAGACGCACCAGACGCTTGCCCTGATCGTCGCAGGGTTCATATATCCCGCGCACGAATTGCTCCTGAAACGCCAGCAATTCCATTTTCTCGCCAGCCTTGAGGCCCGACACGATGGGCAGGGTCCGCAGGAAGGCCAGCACCTTCTCCGCAGCCGGCATCCCCTCCTGTTCCCATGGGTGAGCAGCCGACACGGCCCGCGCAGCGACGGCTTTCAGGCGACCAGCGCCCGGACCCCTTGCACCCATTATAGGTTTCCTTTTGAAACTAACTGATTGTGAAGGTTCCACGGCGGTCCTGATCCGTCAGCCCTGAGCGATTTT
>NZ_VLKK01000005.1 GCF_007830065.1 Sphingobium wenxiniae
AAGCGCGGAGTTTACCACCTTGCGCCTGCGGCTGCTCAAGGTCGCTGCGCGCGTCGTAGAAAGTGCTAGCCGCATCCGCATTGCCTTCGCTTCCGCCTGTCCGGATGCCGACCTGTTCCGCGCCCTCGTTCTCCGGCTGAAGCCTGCGCCGACGTAGCCCATGCGGCAGCGCCGCAGAACTCCGAGCCCAGCCCTTCAACCCGAAAAGCCCATCAATCCGAATGCGGTGAAACAAACGCCAGCGATGCCGGTCGTCCGCGCAATACAGCCAGCCGCAGCAAATGCCCAGAGCGGACCCGAAACCGAGCGTCGTGAATAAGAGAGGTTAGAGGGTTGAAACCGCGTTGGATATAGATTTTCTGATGTCCGCAGAGGGTTGCCAGCAAGGGCGCGCAACTCGGGTTGACCCTCTGAATGCTAGTGAGTAGGCAATCTTGCAAGTCGGCACGAACCGGAAAAGAGCAAATTATGGATATCAATGCGCTGCTCAAGGAGTGCCTGGCCGCGATAGAATCGATGATGCCGCAAATCATGGAACGGCGCTATCGGATCGAATACAAGCCTGATTCAAGTCCCGTTACGGAAGCGGATCGGTTCATCGAAGGGAAATTGCACGATCTGCTGCGGAATCGTCTTCCCGATCTTCGCTTTGTCGGTGAGGAAAGCTATGATTTCCAGGCGGGCGGGCAGGACGGTTATTTCGTCTTGCTGGACCCCATAGACGGTACGGAAAATTTCTGTTCGGGCCTCAAGGAATGGGGCGTTTCACTGGGTATCTGGAAGGACGGCGTCCATCAGGGAAGCCTGCTCATGATGCCCGAGTTGGGCGAACATCTCATGACTGGCGATCCCGCTCCGGGCCTGCGCTCCCGCATCACCGGCTTTTCCTCTTCCTATCATGACGATATTGCCGCCGGCATCCGGGACGCAATCGAATATCGCGTTACCGGCTGCGCGGTCTATAACATCTATAATGTCGTTCGAGGCAGCTTCGCGCGTTTCATCAATCCGAAGGGCGCCTATGCCTGGGATCTCCTGCCCGGCGTCATGCTGGCGCTCGAACATGGCTGTTTGGTTAGGGTGAATGATGCAGACTATCACGGGCAATTTCTTGAGCCTGATCGGAAATATCGCGTCGACATACGCAACCGACACAATCTACATCCTGGGTAAGGGGCCGTCGGTCGATCTGGTCGATCCGCATGTTTACGCCAATTCGCTCGTCATCGGCCTCAATGATGCCGAGCGGATCGCTCCTGCCGATATCACCATTTTCTACGATGCCTGGGTCGAAAGCGGATTGAAGGAATCCGGCTATCGCTCCCGCCTCTATCTGACCGCGCAGTCCGGTTTCAAGGCGGGCGACAAGCCGGTCGTGGAAGCGCCGCTCGTTCATTTGAATCAGGAAACCTCCGAACTGCTGATGCAGCGGATGATGACGGACAGTCTGGAGGTCGAGGAGGTGCTGTTCGTCACGGCCCTCAAGCTGTCGCGTCAGATCGCGGCCATTCGTGGCCGGCCGCAAACCGTCTACATGCTCGGTTTCGATTTCGCCGCCGAGAAAGGCTACAGCAGGTCGTTCGCTCGTGACTATACCGAAGGCAGCGCGGACGAACGCTCGCTCAAGATTTCCGCGCAGGAATTCTATTTCATCAACGCCCTCTATGCGTTGCGCGACAGCCCGCTGGACATTCGCCATGTCGGCAATCGCTCTTTCAGCGCGATAACGCCGGAGGAATTGAACGGCCATGGGGCGCAGGATCGCGCGGCGGCCGAATATGGCGTGGACATCGTGGCGGAACTCACCACCAATCATTTCGGCGACCGATTCCGTCTGGAAAAGATGATCCGCGCAAGCAAGGCGGCGGGCGCCAATTACATCAAGCTGCAAAAGCGGGACGTGGACAGCTTCTACAGCCGCGAACAGCTATCCTCCCCCTATAGCTCCCCCTTCGGCAAGACGTTCGAGGACTATCGGCGCCAGCTCGAACTCAGCAAGGACGATTTTGCGTTCGTGGATGCGCTGTGCCGCGATCTTTCGATCGGCTGGTTCGCTTCCGTGCTGGATGAGCCGTCCTTCCATTTCATGATGGATATCGGCGTGCCGATGGTGAAGCTGCCTTCCACGATTTCCGAGCATAAAAGCTATCTGAAGTTCGTGGCGGAAAATTATAAAGGTTCAGTGGTGCTTTCGACGGGCATGACGGACGAAAGCTATGAGCGTTTCGTGACGGAAGCCTTTTCGGGCTGTGAACGGATCTATTTGTTGCAGTGCAATTCGGCCTATCCGACGCCTTTGGAACACTGCAATATCGGCGTGGTCCGCCACTATCATAACCTGTCAAAGCAAAATCCGCGTATCGTTCCGGGCTATTCCAGCCACGATCATGGTTGGAAGGCTTCGGCCTTGGCGGTAGCGGCCGGTGCGCGGATGCTTGAAAAGCACGTGAAGCTGGGCAACACCGAATGGGCGCATTTCGATGCGGTGGCGGTCGATCTGACGACGCCTGATTTCCGGGAATATGTCGACCATATTCGGGAAACCGAACTGATCCTGGGTTCGGATCAGAAGCAGATCAACGACAGCGAGCACCACAAATATCGCAAATGAGCAGGCGCGACGGTCTCACCCCTTCCTTTGGGACGGGAAGGGGAGAAGGCGTTGCCCATCCCATGCGGGCGGCATGGAGGAGTCGGCTCAGAACGCCCGGCTGACCGCGACGGCAGGCAGGACGGTGGAGGCGATGATGCCGAAGAAGCGCTGGAATTCCGCGACCGGAGAATTGGAGATGTAGACGACGTCGCGGTTCTTCATCGCGAAGCTTTGCATGGCGAAATAGGTGGCCGGATCTTTCATGTTGATCCGGTAGATGACGGGAACACGGCCCTTGTCATCCCGCGCCGCATCCCTCGGTCCCCCCGGGATGGCGTCGGGGTCTTCCCAGCGGAACAGGAACACGCCCTTGGGATCGGCGCGTCGGTCCTCCAGGCCCGCCATGCGGCCCAACGCCTGCGCCAGGCTGATGCCGCGCGCCTCGAAATTGACTTCCTCATTGCGGCCGGCGGCCCCCAGGACAGTGAAGCTGTAGGGCTGGAACAGGGCGGTCACGACATCGCCGGAACGCAGGATGATATTCTCACGCGGGTTGGCGATGACGTCCGACAGCGCCATCCTTTCCACCTGATCGCCCCGCGTGATCTGGACCGTCATCTTGTCGACCGGCTGCTTCGTGCCGCCGGCCGCGGCCAGGGCGTCCAGCAGTCTTTCCCCTTTGGGAGAGAGCGGCATACGCGAACTGGTGGTGACTTCCCCGACGACCGTAACCTGCGAAGCCGCATTCTGGGCAAGGCGCACGGAGACCTGCGGCAGATGGGCCTTGCCTGACAGGCGCGCCACGATGTCCCGTTCCACTTCCGGCAGGGTGCGGCCTTCCGCCCGGATATGGCCCGCATAGGGCACGGCGATATCGCCCATCGGACCGACCTGCATTTCCGGCAGCGGGGTGGCGGTCGCGGTGTCCAGAGCCGTCATCCGCCCCAGGCCGGCGCCCGCGCCCCCGAACAGCGCGGCGGGTGGCGCTTCCCATATGATGACGGAAAGGATGTCGCCCTTGCCGATCACCTGGCCGCTGGGTTGCGCGGGGGGCAGGGCATCCGCGAAGCTGGCGTGGGTTTCCTGCGCCTGGATCTGCCGTGCGATCTGATCGGTGACGGTGATGATCCGCACGCCCTGCATCGTTTCATCGACCGATGCTTTTGTAACCTGCCCCTTGCTGGGGCCGACGGACGTATCGAAGCCCGTGCAGCCCGGCAGCAGGAGCAGCAGCGACGACGCGGGGATCAGGGCTTGGGCAATGTGGGATCGCATGATTCTGGACTCGTCGCTTTTGACTGTTGGGAGTGAGCAATGCCGTCATCGGGCGGGCTTGCAAAGGCTTTATCGCATGGCTGGCCGTTATCGTCGCGTTCGGGCCGCGAAAGATAGTGCCGCCAGGAGGCGAGACTGGCGAGTTGCCCTATCTGTTCGGGTTCCAGGCGCCGGCGCCAGCGCAGGATGCCGATGGCGCCCAGCGCCCGCGCCGAAAGAAGGGCGACGCTCCTCCAGCGGTAGCCGCGATGGATGCCCGGCCCATCGGGCTGCTCGCGGATCAGGACCCGCGCGGGGCGATGGCGGATGGCGGGATGCCATTCCCGCGCGTCGACCGCGTGGACGCGTGCCGATCGACCGACGGGAAGGAGGAGGTCGCGCAGAAAGCGTTTGAAGGTGATCGCGCGGTCGGGGGAAGGCGGGTCGCCTGCCGGGACGGACGCGTCGGCCGGGCGTTCGGGCAGCGACGGATTGCGGGTGCGCCGGAGCAATGCGGCATGGTCCTCGCCGGTCCAGCTCAGAAGATGCTCCGCGCCCTTGTTGAACGCGCTTATCCCCTCGACCGTGGCGGCCGCGCGGGCATAGTCATAGGTCACGATGGCGTTGAGGAAGCTGCCCCAGGCGGACCGCGCCAGCCGCCATCTGGAAAACAGCCCATGCGCTTCGCACAGGAACAGCATGTTGCGGCGGTCATAGAAGGCGTGCCACGGCCTTGCCTTCAGGCGGAAGGGCATGTGCCACACCGCGACGCCCGCCCAGCCAAGCGTGCGGAAACCGGCGCGGGAGAGGCGATAGCCGAACTCCACATCGTCGCCCCGGATGAAAAGCGGCAGCGGCAGTCCGCACTGCCGGACGGCGGCGACGGGAAAGGCGAAACACCACCAGCCGTTGAAATCGGGCGCATGGTGCCGCGCGATGAAGTCGCGTCCGGCGTCGGTGGTCACGTCGCACGGTTCGTCGGGAACGATGTTGAGGATGGCGGGGCGCGCGGGATCGAGCCGGTCGCCGCAGGTGAAGAGCTTGCCCGGATCGTAAAGATCGAGCATCGCGCCGCCTATGCAGTCCTGCGCGCCTGCATAGGCAAGGATCGTGGCGATGCGCGCCAGCAGGCGGGGATGCGCGTCGATATCGTCGTCCATCAGCAGGATATGCGTGATGTCCGGATGGTCGAGGCTTTCCATGATGCCGCGAGTAAATCCCCCCGCGCCCCCCAAATTGGATTGATCGAGCATCGTAAGGGAAGGAGGGGCGCCGATATGCGCTTCCATCCGCTTACCGATGCCGGGCTTTCCCTGATTGATAACGAACAGCCGATGGAAAAGGCCGTCCATCTCCGTGAAGCGCGCCAGATTGCGCGCAAGCATATCTTCCCGCTCGAAGGTGCAGATGACCCCGGCCAGCCGCACGTCCCGCAAAGGTGCAGCCGCGGCGCACCAGGCAAGATCATGCGCCTGCGCGCCTTCCGACAGGTGAAGGACGGCGATGAGGTAGCTCGCGCCGCTCTCTCCGTCCTGGCAAAGGTTCAGGGGAACGGCCATTTCGGCGGTTTCGCCCGCGCCCTGAAACGTCGCGGTCGCAACGGTTTCCTCTTCGCCGCGATCCGCCCATCGTCGCAGGATGTCGACCCGCGCCGTGCCCGACAGGCGAAAGCGCAGCGCAATTTCGGTCAATCCCGCATGACGCCGCCAATAGCTTTCGAAGAAAATGTCGAACAGCCGGTCGAGCCGCACCGTCAGCGCGCCTTGGGTTTCGATCCGTCCGGGGCCGAACGCCGCCGCATCGCAGGGCATGGCGCCGCTGAACTGTTCCAGCCCCTCCAGCAGAGCGAAAAGGGGGAAGGCGAAACGGCTATGCTGTGTTGGCGATCCGGTCATCGGTCCCCGAACATCTTGCAGGCTTCACGCCGCGGCACGTTGCTGAAGATAGGCCGCCGCGACATCCAGCGCGCGATCGATGGTCACGTCCATGTCGAGATATTGATAGGTGCCAAGACGTCCCGCGAAGGTGACATTCCGTTCCAGCGCGGCGCGGTCCTGATAGGATTGGAGCATGTCCATGCCGCCGACCAGATTGATCGGATAATAGGGAATGTCGTCCGGTCCGCAGGCTCGGCTATATTCGCGGAAAGCGACGGTCTTCTCCAACTGCCCGGCTTCCCACGGCGCGAAATGCTTGTGTTCGGCAATGCGAGTGAAGGGAATGTCGCTGTCCGGATAGTTCATGACCGCCGTTCCCTGATAATCGCCCTCGGCCCGTATCATCTCGAAATCCAGCGTGCGATAGCTGAGGCGCCCCAGATCGTAGTTGAAATAGCGGTCGATGGGGCCGGAATAGAAGAGATGATCGAAATCCTCGGTCAGATCCTCATGACGGCATCCGGTGCGCAGTTCGATCAGCGGGTGATCGAGGATCGCCGCCACGATCGGCGTGTAACCGTTGCGCGGCATCCCCTGGAAGCGATGATTGAAATAATTGTCGTCATAGTTGAAGCGCAACGGCAGGCGCTTGAGGATGGAAGCGGGCAGCATGGAAGGCTCCAGTCCCCATTGCTTGCGCGTGTAGCCGGCGAAGAACGCCTCATAGAGTTCCTCGCCGACGAATTTCATGGCCTGCTCTTCGAAGGTCTGGGGATCTTCGATGTCGGTGCGGGACTTGGAAGCCACGAAGGCGCGCGCCTCGTCGGGCGACATGGCCGTGCCGAAGAACTGGTTGATGGTGTGCAGGTTGACCGGCATGGAATAGACCTTGCCGCCCACCGTCGTCTTGACCCGGTTCACATAGGGTTCGAACGTGCCGAAACGGCGCACGTAATTCCACACCCGCTCGCTATCGGTGTGGAAGATGTGCGGGCCGTATCGGTGCACCATCACGCCCGATTCCGCATCGCGCTCCGTGTGGCAGTTGCCTGCGACATGCGCGCGTTCATCGACGATCAGCGAGGCGATTCCCGCCTCCGCCAGTTCACGCCCGATGACGGCGCCGGTAAAGCCGGCCCCCACGATGCATATTCTCGACAATCCTGCTCTCCGTTCAGCTCGCCATCATCGTCTGATGGGCGGCAATACCCTCTTCCACATCCTCGAAATGCTGCACGCGGCCGTCATGCATCAGATAGAGGCGATTGCAGTTGCTCTTGATATATTTCATATTGTGCGAAACGATGATCATCGCCTTGTGCGCGCGCTTCTCGAACAATTCTTCCTTGCTCTTTGCGTTGAATTTCGCGTCGCCCACGGCCATCACCTCGTCGATGAGCAGGCAATCGAAATCGATCGCCATGGAAATGGCGAAGGCCAGACGCGCCTTCATGCCGGACGAATAGATTTTGATCGGTTGGTCGAGGAAGTCGCCCAGTTCGGAAAACTCCTGGACGAAGGGCAGCTTTTCCGCCGGGTCCTGACCATAGATGCGGCAGATGAAGCGCAGATTGTCCCTGCCCGTCAGGCCGGATTGAAAGCCGCCCGAGAAGGCGATCGGCCAGGAAATGCTCATGGTCCTGGTGACCGTGCCGGTGGTCGGCTTCTCGCCGCCGCCGATCATGCGGATCAGGGTGGATTTGCCGGCGCCGTTGCGTCCGATGATGCCGACTTTTTCCCCCATGGCGATGGTCATGTCGATACCCTTGAGCACCTGGATGGGGCCCCGGAGCGATGGGTATCTTTTGGTCACCTGTTCAAGAACGATCATCAGCTCAGCCTGTGTTCCACCGTCAGGCGGCTTATACCCAGTCCCACAATGCAGAGGCCCATGCACCATCCGATGAGATAGGACAGGTCGTAATGGGCCTGGAAATGCGATCCGAAAAAGCCGTCGCGCAACATTTCATTGGCATGGACTATGGGAATATACAGGACGACCTCCCGCATTCCATAGGGCAACGGGTCCACCAGGAACATCGCGCCGGACAGGGGATAGAGAATGTAGATCATGGGCGGCCAGAACTTGCTCACCAGCGGAGTAAGCTCGGACAGCGCGCCCAGGGTGATGGACATGCCCATCGCGAACCAGGCCAGCAGGAACCAGGCGAACACCAATTTCAGAATGTCCTCGGGCGGCGAAATCTGGTCCGAGAAGACCAGGAAGACCACGCAAAGCAATGTGAAGGATGTGGTCGTGCCCGCCACTTCCAACAGCATCCGCGCCAGATAGATGTCCAGCATCTTCACGGGCCGGTGCCGGAGCAGTGCCTGGTTGGGTTCGATGGCGTTGATGCATCGCCGCGACATGTTGCGCCAGAGCTGGATGCCGGAATAGCCCGTAATCACGAAGGATATGATGGGAATGTCTGAAATCTGATGGAAACCGCGCGCCGTCCAGATGGCCGCGACGGTCAGCGTCACCATCATGGGTTCGATGAACAGCCAGAGGAAACCGATGTTGCGCCGCCCGTAGCGGGTCAGCATTTCCCGCATCAGCAGCGCGCCGATGACACGGCGCTGAACCAGCCATTGCTCGAGGAAATTGCCGCCCAGTCCCGGCGGCGCCGGTCTGGTCATCAGCTCTGATGCTCCCTGATGCCCGCGATCAGCAGCGACAATATGCCCCAGGCGATCATGCCGACCACGAATGTCGCGAAGATGCCGCGCAGGCGCCTTGGCTCCAGCGCGCTGTCCGGGCGGTTCGGATTGACGATGCGCTCCACATAGACCTGCTTGCGCCGTGCTTCGTTCTGCGCTTCCTGCAAGGAAGCCATCGCCCCGGCGAGTTGGCGTTCGGCAAAACCGTTTTCGAGTTGCAGGCGCTGATATTCCACCGCCGTCGCGGCGAGCGACTTGTTGCCGCCCGCTACACGGCCCGCCTGTTCATAGATTTCCGTGCCCAGAATCCCGGCGCGTTTCTCCAGCACGGGAATCTGGGGGTTTTGCGGCGTGAATGCGCGAAGCTGGATCAACTGGCTCTTGACCGTGATCAGTTCGTCCTGGAGCTTCGATACCATCTGAAGCTGGAGCGCGGCCTGCTGCTGCGGATCGACGACGCCCTCCTGGTTGCGATAGGCCGCAAGTGCCAGGGATGCCGTGCGGGACTGCTTCTTGGCCTGCTCCACTTCCGCCGTGGCGTATCTGATGAGATCGTCCCGTCCCCGGGTGTTGAGTCGATTGACCATCTCTTCCGCCAGTTCCAGCAGGCGGGAATTCAGCTTGTAGGCATCTTCGCTGCTATAGGCGCGCACCACCAGCGTGCTGATCGCGGAACGGGCGTCCGCTGTCACATGGACGCGTTGATTGTAATATTTGAACAGCTTCTCGAACGATCCGTTCAGGCCGAGCGGATTGAAGCGGTCGAAAATGGAAATGTTCGGATGGGTATAGGCCGCCGTGACGGCGCCGTCCTTGTTCAATTGCTGAAGGGCGGTGCGCGAAAGGATATAGTCGGCCGACGCGAAAACCTCGTCATTGGCATTGTTGAAACCGGCCGATTGCAACAGCAGTCCCACTCCGTCGCTGGCGGCCTGCTTGGGCGCCTTCACGACGAACCGGGATTCGGATATATATACGTCCGACGCAAATATTCCGAAGTAGAGGATGGACAACAGCGTCGGGAAAATAACCACCGCAAGAAATAGATTGCTTTTCTTGCGAAAGATCTTTGTCATAATGTTCCACTAGCTTGCAGCGGCGGTGAATAAGACCCTGCACCTAAAGCGGCCCTTTGGGCATGTCCACCGATTTTTCCGGGGCATGCCCCCGGAATGGAGCGGAACGCGGCGCGGCCGCTCGTTCTTCACGCCGTCCGGCCTAAGGAGCAGATCGCTACGTCATCATAACGATTTCCGCTCCCAATCGATGGGCTTCGCCAAGGTCGTGCGTAACATAGAGGATAGGCACCTGGCTTATGTCGGGTATGTGGCGAATCATGTCCAATATTTCCGCTTTGCGACGCGGATCGACAGACGAAAGCGGTTCGTCCATCAACAGCGCGCGCGGATCGGACATAAGCGCGCGGCCGATCGCGACCCGTTGCGCCTCGCCGCCCGACAGCGTGCCCGGCCAACGGTCCAGCAGATGCCCGATGCCTAGGAAACCTGCGAGATCGTCCAGCGAGTGCGGAGAAGAGGGCGTGTATCCATAAAGCAGATTGTTGCGCACGCGCATGTGCGGAAAGAGGCGGCGATCCTGAAAGACATAGCCGAGCCGTCGCCGCGCCGGCGGCAGGGCGAAGCGGCGATCACTGTCGAAAAGCGTTTCTCCCGCAACGCTCACATGGCCGTGATCGGGCCTCAGCAATCCCGCGACCATGCTAAGGATGCTCGTCTTGCCGGCGCCTGACGGACCGATCAGCGCCACGATCCGCGCCTGCGTCCGATGGTACAGGGCGATCCGCCGCTTTCCATGCTGCCTGGTCACGTCGATATCAAAGGACATGGCTGTTGACACCCGTTGCGGCTCTTCGGGCGAGCAGTTCGGAAATGAGCAGCGCGCCCAGCGACAAAATCACCGATATGATCGCAAGGCGGCTGACGGCAGCCTCCGCGCCGGGCATTTGCAAGGCGGAATAAATGGCTATCGGCAGCGTCCGCGTTTCGCCGGGTATGTCCGACACGAAGGTGATCGTCGCCCCGAACTCGCCGATCGCGCGGGCGAAACCCAATACCGCGCCGGCCAATATGCCGGGCAGCGAAAGGGGGAGGGCGATGGTACGGAACACCCTGAACCGTCCCGCGCCCAATGTCCGCGCCGCGTCCTCCAGCCTGCGGTCGACGGCTTCGATGGACAGGCGGATCGCGCGCGTCATCAGGGGCAGGGCCATGATCCCCGCCGCCAGCGCCGCGCCCGTCCAGCGAAAGAGCAAAGTCACGCCGAACCAGTCGAGCAGCCAGCGCCCTATCGGGCCATTGGCCCCGAAAAGCAGCAGCAGCAGCCATCCCGTGACCACGGGGGGGACGACCAGAGGCAGGTGCACGGCGGTATCCAGCAGCAATTTGCCGGGAAAACGCCACCGCGCCAATATCCAGGCAAAGGCGAAGGAAATGGGCAGCATCAGCGCCACGGCCGCCACGCTGACCTTGAGCGACAGGCCGATGACGGTCCATTCCTCAGGACTGATGTTCCAATCTGTCACGAACCGGAAAAACCTTTAAGGAAATATGCGAAAGGATTGCCGATAGCGCCTCGCGGCTCTATCGGCATCGCGGCCCATCATAAGCAAAAGGGCAATCTTCTCCATGGCCTTTGTTGGAGCCTTCCGGACATGAAAGAACTGATCGCGTTCGACCTTGACGGCACCTTGGCGGAAAGCAAGCAGCCTTTGAGCGATGCGATGGCGCAGGCGCTTGCCCGGCTGCTCGCCGTGGCGCATGTCGCGGTGATTTCGGGGGGAGACTGGCCGCAGTTCGACAAGCAGGTGGCAAGCCGCCTGCCCGCCCCCGCCGATCTGTCGCGGCTGTGGCTGATGCCGACGACGGGGACGAAGCTCTATACCCACCAGGATGGCGCATGGTCGCCGGTCTATGCCGAACTGTTCGACGAGACGCGGAAACAGGAGATACTGACCGCTTTCGACGCCGCGTTGGAAGCGGCCGGCTTCGTGCCTGAGCAGACATGGGGCGAGCGGATCGAGGATCGCGGAAGCCAGATCACCTTCTCCGCACTGGGGCAGCAGGCCCCGATCCATGCCAAGGAGATATGGGACCCGGATTTCGCCAAGCGCAAGATCATCCAGGCGGACCTGCGCCGGCGGCTGCCGGGGCTTTCCATCAATATGGGCGGAGCGACCTCCATCGACATCACGCGCGAGGGGGTGGACAAGGGCTATGGCATCAAGAAGCTGCGCGACGCGAGCGGGATTGCACTGGACGCCATGCTGTTCATCGGCGACGCGATCTTCCCCGGCGGCAATGATTATCCGGCGAAGGAACTGGGACTCGACACGGTCCGCGTTCGCGATCCGCAGGAGACGCTGTCGGTGATCGATGCGATCGTCGCCTGCCAGAAATAGCCGCTGTTCTCAGAAAGCGGTAAAACCATATCGCCCAAGGATCGCCCGTCCCGTTCCGGATAGCAGGAAGCGGCGGAAACCCTCCGCATCCCTGTGCGTGCTGGCTTTGAGGCGCGCAAGCGGATAGCGGATCGGCGCGTGGCTGTCCGCCGGAAACACGCCGACCACTTGCACCAGTTTCGACGCGCGGGCGTCGGTCGCATAGACCACGCCCAGCTTCGCCGCGCCGCGCTCCACCAGCGCCAGAGCGCCGCGCACATTGTCCGCGCGGGCGACCTTGGCGGAGACGGAGGGCCAGACGCCGAGTGCCGTCAGCGCGGCTTTCCCATATTTCCCGGCGGGCACGCTGTCGGGGTTGGCCATGGCAAGCCGGGAATTGCCCAGCGCCCGCGCTATGGGCATCCCGCGTCCGATCCGCAGTGCCACCCGCTGCCCCGCTGGCGCGACCAGCACCAGCCGGTTGCCCGCCAGATCGGCGCGGGTGCCCCTTTGCAGGAAGCCTGCCCGCTCCACATCGTCCATCCAGTCCTCATCGGCCGACAGGAAGAGGTCCGCAGGCGCCCCCGCCTTGATCTGCCGCGCCAGCGCGGAAGACCCGGCGAAGGACAGGACGGGACGCGGATGGCCTCTCGCTGCCCAGGCATCGGCGGCGGCATTCATCGATTCCTGAAGGCTGGCGGCGGCGAGGATCAGCGGCCCCCGCTTCGATGCCGCCATGGCGGGGAAGGCGGCGAGCAGCAACGCCAGCCAGCCGAGGGCGAGGAGCAGTTTCCCTTTCCGCATATCAATCCGCGCCGTTGCCCGCGATGCCCTGCAAATGATCGAGCAGGGCATCGCCGTTAGCCTGCCAGGTAAAGCGCAGCGCGGTCTCGCGCACCGCCGCCTGGTCCGGCGGATTGTTCAAAATGTCGCTTATGGCGGCGGCGATCGCTTCCGGCTCCCGTTCCACGATGCGTCCCGCTTCGCGGCGGTCCACCAGTTCGCGCGCGCCGCCTACGTCGCTGACGACGATGGGCGTGCCGCAGGCCAGCGCTTCCACCCAGGCATTGGCCAGTCCTTCGGACGAGGACACCAGCGCCATGACGTCGGCCGCCGCATAGACGCGCGGCAACCGGTCATGCGGCACCGAGCCGAGAAAGCCGATGCGCCGGTCCACGCCCAGCTCTTCTGCCAGCTTTTCCAGCGTGCGCCGATATTGCCCCTGTCCGGCCATCAGCAATGTGACGTCGGGCAGGAGTGGCAGCGCCCGGACGAGCAAGTCCTGCCCCTTGCGCGGAATCAACGCGCCGACGCACAGGACGACCGGCCCCTCGAAACCCAAAGCCGCCTTGGCCGCCGGGCGGTCGGCTATCTCGAAGCGGTCGAGGTCGACGCCGGTATAATGGACGCGGATCTTGTCGTCATCGATGCCCATTTTCGCCATCGAGCGCTTCATCGCGCCCGATACGGCCAGCAGCCCCGCCGCGCCGTCCGCCGCGCGCCTCACCATGCTGCGGGTGCCGCGGCGCGCGCCCCAATAATGGATGTCCGCGCCCCGCGCCTTGACCGAATAGGGAATGCCCAGCGCCCGCGACAGACGCTGCGCGACCGGGCCGTCGGGGAAGAAGAAGCTGGCGTCGATCACGTCGAAGGGGCGTTCGGCGTGAAGCCGCCGGATCAGCGGCAGGATGGCGCGGGTCATGCTGCCGACATTGGTGCGCCCGCCGAATTTCGGGATGATGCGGAATATGGGCCGATAGACCGTCATGTCCTTCCACCGCTCCTTGCGCGGCAGGGCGCGCAGGGGGGCATAGCGCGCGGCATTCGACAGCGGCCAGGGCGGCATTCCGACGGGCGCGACGACGGTGACATGCGCGTCCGGTCGGCTCGCCAGTTCGCGCGCCTGCCGCTCGACGAAGACGCCGAAATTAGGCCGACTCATGTCCGGGAAAAGGGTGGACAGCATGAGGACGTTCAGCGTCATGACCTTTTTCCTAGCATGTCCATGGTTACGGGATGGTTAGGGGGAAAATGCGCGCTTGCCTATAGTTGTCGAACAAGTTGCACCGCCACCGCGCCCCAGGGCGGGTCGGTCAGCACCAGTTGCCGCGCGTTCACGCCGAGCGGCAGGATGTGCAGCCGGCCCCCTTCGCGCCCGATCAGCCGCCCGAACAGGAAGCGTCCCGCCGGGCGGGGCAGCAATATGTCGCGGTTGAGCGCGCCGGCGAAGGCGTCTGGCGCGATCCGGCGACACCAGATGGCGTCGCCGTTGCGATAATCGCCGATGCTGGCACTGACATGGATGCCGAGCAGCTCTTCGGTCGCGAGCGGCGGGGGGAGCGTCATGGCGCGGGTAGGCGCGCGCGCGCCTTCCGGTCCCAGGAGCGCGGCGACGGGTCCCACGCTCTGCCCCGGCAGGGCGACCAGTTCGGCGGTGCTGACGTCCAGCGCCCTGGCGATCCGGTTCAGCCATTTCACCGAAACGGTGCGCGTGCCGGTTTCCAGCCGCCCGATGGTCTGCGCCGTGGTCGGCGGATCGCAAAGCGCTCCCACCTGTTCCAGCGTCAGCCCCTTCGCCTTGCGGACGGCACGGATGCGCGTAATCATCTGGTCCCCATATTTTACCTATTTGGTTTTTCTCTTTCCTACATTCCATCCGTCGTGGCAAGCCGTCTTTTCCCGTCAGCCAAAGGAGGACAGCCATGACCGCGATTCATGTGGAGCAGACGATAGAAGACCCCGCAGGCCGCCTGCAGCAGGTGACGGTCAATCTCGGCGAATCGCCGCTGAGCTGGCTTCACGCGCGGGGGCATCTGAAGGAACGGCATTATGTCGCGGGGGACATGCTGCGCGCCGATTGGGAAAAGGCGGGACTGGGGCCGCGCGTCACGATGCGCTGGGACGGCGCGCCGCCGCAAGGGCGCGGGGGCAGGGGGCGGCCCGATCCGTCGCTGGCGCAGCTTTCGGCGCGGGAACGCTTCGACGGCGCAATCCGCGCGGCGGGGCCGGGGCTGGCCGACATATTGTGGCGGGTCGCCTGCGCGGGAGAAGGGATCACCGCGGCCGAACGCGCTTTGGGCTGGCCAAGCCGCGCGGGGAAGCTGGTGCTGACGCTGGCGCTGGACCGGGTGGCGGACTGGTATCGCGTGCCGGGATGACGGATTTGGGGAAATAGCCGCAACTGGCCGAAGGTAGCCACTACAAGCAATCGTCTAACCGATCATCCCCGCGCCCAAGAGCAGCAACAGCTTCACGTCGATGGCATAGCCTTCCGCGCGCCATGCGCCGATTTGCGCGGCCAGAGTGTCGAGGGGCAGGCGATGGACGTGAATATCCTCCCCATCGACGCCGCCACCTTCCCCCGTCTTTTGCAGATCATGCGCTCGGAACAGCGTGAAGCTTTCGGAGATCATACCTGGTGAGCTATAATATTCCCCCAGCGATTCCATCCGGCCCGCGTGATAGCCCGTCTCTTCTTCCAACTCGCGGGCTGCTGCGTCGACAGCATCTTCTCCCGCATCCTTGTCCCCTACCAGTCCGGCGGGCAATTCGATGCACCGCCGACCCAGCGGCACCCGGAACTGATCGACCAGAAGGACGTGGCGTCCCTGCGTATCCTCGTCGATCGCAAGGATCACGGCAGCGCGGATATTGCGGGCGCGGCTGACATATTCCCATCTTCCCCGCTTCTTGGCGGTGATGAAGCGTCCGGCCCACATCGTCTCTTCGGCCGTCGCCATATCCTGTTCGCTCATAATTCGATCAGCCTGTCGGGCAGTTCATTGGGATTGTCCTGGCTCTTGGGGAAATGCGCGGCGAGGACCGCGCCGACCTGCGCCACGGCCGCCGCCATGCCTTCCCCCGGCCGCCCGTCGCGCACTGCGTCGATCAGGGCGGCCATGGCGGCGCCCCATGTTACCGCGCTCACCTTCTCGTTTATGGCGCTGTCGGCGACGATCTCCGCGCGATGCTCGTCCAGCGAGAGGTAGATGAGCACGCCGGTCCCTCCCCGCGTCCGGCCCTGCGCCACGGCGCGGAACAGCGCCATCGCGCGTCGATGCACCCGGCGCGTCTTGGTCGCGGCGGGCGTAAGAGCCATCCGCAGGGGCATCCACGCCAGCGCATAGCGCACCGCCAGAAAGAGGAGGATGAGGAAACCGAGCAGCACCGTCAGCATCTGCCAGTCGGGGAGGTCATGATCCCAATTGTTCAGGAGCCGGGAGCATAGCGCGCGCGCATGGCCCGGAAAAGCCGCCGCCAGCGAGAGGCCGAGGAAGACCGCCCCGATGGCCCAATGCAGCCCCGCATCGTGATAGGCGTCGGACCGGCGCGCGACGATGGTGACGATTTCGCCGTCGGTTTCCTTCTCCGCCGCCGCCACGGCTGCCGTGACGCGATCATGGTCGGCTTCGCTGAGGTGAAGGCGCATCACCATCCCCCCGACGCGCCGCCGCCGCCGAAGCCGCCGCCGCCGCCGGAAAATCCGCCTCCGCTGCCCCAGCCGCCTCCGCTGCCCCAGCCGGAGCCGCTGTCATGCCAGCCGGAATCGGAAGGACCCCACAGGATGATCGGTCCCGCGCCGCCCCGATAGCGGCGTCCGCCCCGTCCCCGTCCGGCAATCATGGCGATGAAGATGATGCCGAGCACGATGATCCAGAAGATCGCCATCACCGTGCCGCCATTCCCGCCGCCCTGCCGTTCCTGCGCGGCGGCGGCCTGCGCGCGCGCCTTTGCCTCTTCAGGCGGCAGGGCCAGCAGCGCGCCGATCTCCTCCGCGCCCGCCGCGATGCCGCCCGCCATGTCGCCCGACTTGAAGCGTGGGGTGATCGCGTTGCGGATGATCTGCGATGAAAGGGCGTCGGTCATTATGCCCTCCAGCCCATAGCCGACCTCGATGCGAACGCGCCGCTCATTGGGCGCGACGATTAGCAGCGCGCCGTCATTCTTCTCCTTGTCGCCGATCCCCCATTCCCGGCCCAGCCGATAGCCATAGTCGGAAATATCATAGCCTTGCAGGTCGGGGATGGTCGCGACCACGACCTGCCGCCCGCTCTGCTGCTCCAGCGCGGCGAGCCGCTGGTCGAGCGCCTGCTCCTGCGCGGGAGCGAGCAGCCCTGCGTCGTCCACCACCCGTCCCGTCAGCTTGGGAAAGGTCTGCGCCTGCGCCGCCGGCGCGAAGGCCAGCAGCATCAGGATCAGGAGAAGGCGGCGGAGCATCAGAGGATCAAGTGCCGAAATCGACCTTCGGCGCTTCCTCCGCGCCCGGCGTGGTCGCCTGGAACGGGGTCATGGGCTTTGCGCCATGGATGATTTTCGCGCCGATCGCGTCGGGGAAGGTGCGGATGCGCGTATTATAGGCGCGCACGGCCTCGTTATAATCGCGGATGGCGACGGCGATGCGGTTCTCCGTTCCTTCCAGTTGCGATTGCAGGTCGAGGAAATTCTGATTGGTCTTGAGATCGGGATATGCCTCCACCGAAGCGAGCAGGCGGCCGAGGCCCTGGCTGAGCTGCGCCTGCGCCTGCTGGAACTGCGCGACCTTGGCGGGATCGGACAGGTCTCCGGCGCTGACCTGCACCGAAGTCGCCCTGGCGCGGGCTTCCGTCACCCGGACCAGCGTGTCCTGCTCCTGCTTGCCCGCGGCCTTCACCGTGGCGACCAGGTTGCCGATCAGGTTGGAGCGGCGCTGATATTGCGCCTGCACATCGGCCCATTTGGCCTTTGCCACTTCCTCGGCGGCGGGCACGCTGTTGATCCCGCAGGCCGACAGCGCCAGCGCGCCGATCAAGAGCAGGAAAATGGCACGGAGGCGGGAGAAGCGTGGCATGGAGCATCCTCTGCTGTGTTTCGCTGCATGGAAATAGGCTGTTGTCCGATCGGGCGCAACGGCGCATGTTGGCTTTATCGAAGGGAGAACAAGGGGTTCATCATGGGTCTTATTTCCGAATTCAAGGCTTTCATCAATCGCGGCAATGTGATGGATCTGGCGGTCGGCGTCATCATCGGCGGCGCATTCGCCACCATCACCAAATCGCTGACCGACGACCTCATCATGCCGGTCGTGGGCTATCTGTTCGGTGGCGCGGACTTTTCCGGCTACTTCATCCGGCTGGGCGATCTCCCCGCGGGGTTCAAGGGCAACCCGGATAGCTATGCGGATCTGAAAGCGGCGGGCGTCGCCATGTTCGGCTGGGGCGAGTTCCTGACCGTGCTGGTCAATTTCCTCATCCTGGCGTTCATCATCTTCCTGCTGATGAAGGCCGTCAACCGCATGATAGCCAAGCCGGAAGAAGCCCCCGCCGGGCCTTCTGAAGACGTTCTGCTGCTGCGCGAAATCCGGGATTCGCTCAAAAAATAAGCTAGGAATGCGATGAATCGAGCGAATAAGGGGAACCATCTGCCGCTCGACCGGTTGATCGCGGTCAGGGTTGGGGACGGCTTGGCGTCGGTCCTGCCCGATCGATGACGTCAGCCCAAGGGGGCGCAACAGGAGAAAACGCCGTGAAAACCATCGTTACAGTCCTTGGCCTTGCCAGCATGGTCGCGCTTGCAGCTTGCGATTCCAAGCAGGAGAACAAGGTCGAGAACGCATACGAGAACCAGGCGGATACACTCGATAATCAGGCGGCGAACATGGAAGCGGCGGCGGATAACCTTTCCGGGACTGCCGAAAATGCCGCGGAAAACGCTGCCGACGCGCTGGAGAACAAGGCCGACGCGACCCGCGAGGCCGGGGAAGCGGCAGCCGACACGGTCGAAAAGAACGAAAAGAAGTAATTTCTACGGCGGCTATAGCCGCGCAGGGGCGTCGCGATAGAAAGCGGCGCCCTATTTTTATGGCCTTTAACGCCCCTTTAACCACGCATCACCATGGTAACGCACGCATTCATGGGGCCGTGGGAATGGACGAACTCCTTCAGGAATTCATATCGGAAACGCAAGAATCCCTGGAGGCTCTTGCCGGAGAGATAATCGCGTGGGAAGCGGACCCATCTGATCGCGGCCGTCTGGACGCCATTTTCCGATTCTTCCACACCGTGAAGGGCAGCTGCGGATTCCTGCATCTCCCTCGCTTCGAGCGTCTCAGCCATGCGGCGGAGGACGTGCTGTCGGACATCCGTTCCGGCAAGCGCCATCCCGACGCGGCGACGGTCAACGCCGTTCTGGGCATCATGGACCGGATTGCCGAACTTACGCAGGCCGTCGCGGTCGGCGCGCCGCTGGCGCAGGAGGATGACGAATATCTCGTCGCCGCCCTTGCCGTGCACGAATCCGAATCCGAAGCCGAGTCCGACGCGCCCGCCCCGGTGCCGCGCCATGGCTCGGCCCAGGCCGCGCCCCGCACCATCCGCTTGCCGCTCGCCTTGATCGATCAGTTGATGAACGGCGTGTCGGACATGGTGCTTGCCCGCAACGAACTGGCGCGCCAGTTGCGCGACCGGGCCGGCGATCCCGCGCTGGAAGGGGCGTTCGAACGTCTGTCAGGCTGCGTCGCCGAAATGCGCGATGCGATTTCCCGCACGCGGATGCAGCGGATCGACCGGCTGTTCGCCGCCATTCCCCGCACTGTCCGCGACCTGGGCCGAGACCTGGGCAAGCGGATCGAACTCAGCCTTGAAGGCGGGGATGTGGAGATGGACCGGGAAATGGTCGAAATGGTGGTCGACCCGCTCATCCATATCGTCCGCAACAGCATCGATCACGGGATAGAAACGCCCGAGCGCCGCCGGGCGCTGGGCAAGCCGGAAACCGGCCAGCTACGGCTGGAAGCGCGCCAGTCCGGCAACCAGATCGTCATCGAGATCAGCGATGACGGCGCAGGCATCGACACCGCCCGTCTCGTCGAAAAGGCCATTGCCGCCGGCCGCCTGACGCCGGATGCGGCCGCCCGCATGAACGAGGCGGAAAGACTGGATCTCATTTTCCAGGCCGGGCTTTCGACCGCCTCCGCCGTGACCGCCGTTTCCGGGCGCGGCGTGGGCATGGATGTGGTCCGGGCGAATGTGGAACGCATCGGCGGGACGATCGGGCTGGATAATCATCCGGGACGAGGTTTGCGCATCACCCTGAGCGTCCCGCTGACCCTGACGATCATCCCAGGCCTCGTCCTGCGCGCGGGCGGCCTTCATTTCGCTATTCCGAGAGCGGCCGTCGTCGAAATCCTCCACGATAACAACGCCATGCTGCGCATCGGCGAAGTGGGCGGCGCCAGGATCGCCACGATCCGCGACGTCCGCCATTCGATGATCGACCTGGAGGATGTGCTGGGCCTCGATATCCCCGCCGAGCCGGGACCGCGCACCGTCATGGTCGTCCGTTCGGCCAGCGGCCTTCCCTTCGCGCTGGGCGTGTCGGCGGTCGAGAATCATGAGGAACTGGTTATCCGTCCTGCCTCGCCCATCGTGATGGCCAGCGGCATCTATGCCGGGATGACGCTGCCCGACAATGGCAAGCCGATGCTGCTGCTGGACACCGGCGGCCTCGCCCGAAAGGCCGACCTGTCCGAAATCGCCGAGCACGCCGACGCCGTGAGGACGGCTGGGGAAAGGACGGACGCGAAGGAGGGGACGGAGATGGTCGCGGCCCTGCGGTTCGAGGAATTGTCGGGAGAGCGCCGCCTGCTTCAGCTATCCCTGATCGAAAGGGTGGAGGAACTGGAAGCCGATCTTTTCGGCCATTCGGGCGATCGCGCCTTCGTGCGGCTGAAGGACAGGCTTGTCCCCGTCGTCAATGGTTGTCAAGGCTTTGCGCGGGAAACCGTGTCGGCCCTTCGCCTGCGCGACGACCGGCGGGAAGCCTATTATGCGGTCGCGGCGGTGCTCGATATCGTTCAGATGCCCGCCGTGCCCGACATGGTGGCCATGCACGGCAATCTGAGCGGCGTATGCGTCGTGGAGGGAGAGCATCTGGAAGTTCTCAACCCCTTTGCCCTGTTCGCGTCGCTGCCGGACGAACCGGCGGAACGCAAACATCCTGGCCGTTGCCTGCTGGCGGACGCGGAGGACGGCTGGGCGCGGGAAATATTGGCGCCTCTGCTTCGTCAGGCGGGGCATGAAGTCCTGATCGGTCTGCCCGAGGGCGCGGCCGTCGATCCGAGCGACATCGTGCTTTGCACCACCTCGGACGCCATGCAGGCGGCAGACGTTCTGGGCTGCCGGACCGTTCAGCTGCGTGCCGCCCCGCAGCCCTCGGGACCACAGGACGCCAGCATCTATCGCTATGATCGGCGCGCCTTGATGGCAGCCATCGCGGGAGCGGGGCAATGAAGCAGCTCTATCTTTTTGCGACCCTTGCCGGGGCGCGGGTGGCGATCGCGGCGGAGGAAGTCGAGGCCGTGGTCAGGCTGACCGACATCGCGCCCGTGCCTGGCCTCGGCCGCCATGTGGCCGGACTGTCCGCCCTGCGCAGCCGCGTCCTGACCGTCATAGACGTTGCGGCGCTGATCCATGGCGCGGCCACACCCGCCGAAAGAAGGGAACTGGCGATCATCGCCGATATCGGCGGACACAGCTATGGCCTGATGGTGGACGAGGTGTCGGACATCTGCTGGGTGCCCGAGGGGGCGCTGCCCTTGCGCGGCCGGCTCGATCCGGTCTGGATGCCCTATGCCCGCGCTATCGTGGAGCATGAAGCCGTGCCCTGGCTGCTGGTTTCGCCTTCGGGCTTTCTGGAAAACGGGATCGCGGATCAGGCCGCATGAGGGGGATATCCATGTTTACGATTTGCTTGGTCTTCGAATCTAAGTTCGCCCGCTCGACAAGAAAAAATGCAAGGGACGCATCATGAAGAACTGCCTGGTGGTCGATGACTCCAAGGTCATCCGCAAGGTCGCCCGCCACATACTCGAATCGCTCGACCTGTCGGTCCGCGAGGCGGTGGACGGGCAGGACGCCCTGATTCAATGTGAGGAATCGTCCCCCGATGTGGTCCTGCTGGACTGGAACATGCCAGTGATGAGCGGCATGGAGTTTCTTCAGGCCCTGTCCAGCGCCAGGATCGAGACGCGGCCCAAGGTCATATTCTGCACCACCGAAAACGGCATCGGCCACATCAAGGCAGCGGTGGAGGCGGGCGCCGACGAATATGTGATGAAGCCTTTCGATCGCGAAACGCTTGAAAGCAAGCTCGCCATCGTCGGCGTGATCTAGAGCGTCGACCGAGGTTTAAGCCGCGTTCTTCTTCTTGTCCGGAAAGTCTTCTTCGTCCCATGAATGCCATCGTTCCCATCCTCCACAGCACGCGCGCCGCCGCTTCGGCCGCGCGCGTGCTCGTGGTCGACGATTCGGTGGTCGTCCGCACCGTTATCGAGCGGATATTGAACAGCGATCCAGCCTTCAGGGTAGTGCGCAAGATCAACAATGCGGAACAGGCGCTGCACTATCTCGCCAAGTCTCCGGTCGATCTGGTGCTGCTGGACCTGGAGCTTCCCGGCCAGAGCGGACTGGCGGCGCTGCCGGCCATCCTTCAGGCCTGTCCGCGCGTCAGGGTGGCTATCCTTTCGGGCAATTGCGAGGCGGGAAGCGCCGTCGCCGTCCAGGCCCTTGCCCTGGGCGCGAGCGATATCCTGTCCAAGCCGTGCAGCGGCAGTTTCGGCCAGCAATTCCCCCAGGCGCTGATCGAACGGCTCAAACGGTTGCTGCATGGTGATCCGCCGCCGCCAGTACCGGAAGCGCAATCGCCTCCGCCCCCGATGGATACGGCTTCGGCGCATCTTCCCCTGGCCTGTCTGGGGATCGGCGCGTCGACGGGCGGCATCCATGCGCTCGGCCTGCTGTTCGGCGGCCTTTCCGCGCCCTTGGGCGTGCCGATATTGCTGACCCAGCATCTTCCCGCGAGTTTCACCTTTTATTTCGCGCAGCAACTGGCGTTGATGACCAGCCTCAAGGTCAGGGTCGCGGAGCAGGGCGATGTGCTGGAGCCTGATACGGTCTTTGTGGCTCCGGGCGACGCCAATCTGCGGCTGCGGCGTAATTTGCGGGGGCGGGTATGCGTCCATCTCACGTCCGAACGCACCCCGTCGGGCAATCTGCCGGGTGTCGATCCCATGTTTTCCAGCATAGCGGAAACCTATGGCGCAGCCGGCGCGGGGGTCGTCCTCACCGGCATGGGGCGTGACGGAACGGCCGGCGCGCGGGATATCGTGGCCGCGGGCGGCTGGGTCGTCGCGCAGGATGAAGCCAGCAGTGTCGTGTGGGGTATGCCCGGAGCGGTTGCCGCGGCGGGACTGAGTTGCGCGGTGCTTGAACCGCAAGCGATCATGGCTTTTGTCGCGCGGCACGGAAAGGCGCGCTCTTGAACATCATTCCGTCTCCGGGGCGTCCGTGATGCAGCGCGGCATTCGGGTTCTTTCCGCTTTGCTGGAAGCCCGGACCGGGCAGGTCCTGTCGCCCGAGCGTGGCTGGCGGGTGGAAACCGCGCTCAAGCCCATCCTGCGCGCGCACGGTTTGCAGGATATCGGGATTCTGGCGGCGCATCTGACGCGTTACCGCGATCCGCGCCTTGAGATAGAGGTCGTGGACGCGCTTTTGAACAATGAAAGCAGCTTCTTTCGCGATCCCCAGATCTTCGAAATGATCCGGCAGCAGATTCTGCCGCACATCCGCGCGCGCAAGCAGGATCGCCGCCTGCGCGTCTGGAGCGCGGGCTGCTCCACCGGGCAGGAGGCCTATTCGCTCGCTATTCAGCTTTGCAACGACGTCGAGGTCTGGGACCGCTGGCGTGTGGAGATATTGGCGACCGATATTTCGGCGACGGCGATCGCACGCGCGCGCGACGGGATATTTCCCCAGATCGACGTCCAGAGAGGGCTGTCCATCAACGACCTGCTCAAATGGTTCGAGCCGGTCGCCGACGGCTGGCGCGCCAGCGCGCAATTGCGCGCGATGATCGATTTCCGGCAGGACAATCTGTTCAATCCCCGTGCGCCCGGCGGCGGCTACGATCTCCTGCTCTGCCGCAATGTGATGCTCTATTTCACGCAGGAGCGGCGGCAGAAGGTGTTCGACCTGCTGGCGCGGCACAGTCACGATCATTCCGTCCTGTTGCTGGGCGCGGGGGAAACGGCGATGGGACATGGCGATCCCTTTGTCGCTCATCCCGAGTTCAGAGGCGCCTATCGCCGCCCGCCGGTCCAGCCGCTCTACGTGGACGGACCGATGGGTCCGGCGGTCTGATCGGCGGAGCGGACGTTTAACATCCGTCGTCCCAACGGAAACTGGGATATCATTGGGCTGGGTCGTGTCTAAGAAGAGAGATGCCAGCTTTCGCTGGCATGACGGAAGAGGGCTCTGCGACGTCCGCCAACCACCCATAGCTGCCAGTCAGCGCGGGTTTGCATGTTCCGTAACGCCCGTTCCTTTCACCGCGCTTGATTGCGGGGCCGCTCTCCGCCATTGTCTTCATCCGAGCGCCGCTTCATGCAAAAGCGGCCCGGAAAGGGCGCGATGATCGAGACTGTGTGGTGACTGGCCTTTCCCGATGACAGACATGCCGATGATCGATACGCCATCGCCCAATTTCGATGAGCGCAGCCTGCCCATTTCCCTGCTGGTGCTGCACTATACCGGGATGCCGGATGCGGCGAGTGCGATCAACTGGCTCGCCAATCCGGAATCGAAGGTTTCAGCGCATTACGTCGTGACCGAGGACGGGCAGATTATCCACATGGTGGACGAGGAGAAACGCGCCTGGCACGCGGGCCGATCCCACTGGCGCGGGATCGACGATGTGAACTCCGCCAGCATCGGGATAGAGATCGTCAATCCGGGCCATGAATGGGGATACCGTCCGTTCCCCGAAACCCAGATGAGCGCGCTCGTCCCCCTCATCCACGATATTGTCCAGCGGCGGAAAATCACGCGCGGCAATATCGTCGGACACAGCGATATAGCGCCTGCGCGCAAGCGCGATCCAGGCGAGCTTTTTCCCTGGGGGCAGCTCGCCCGCCTGCGCCTGGCCCTGCCGCGCCCCACGAAGAACCTGATGGACCCGCACTGGTCGGAGGGCGGCTTCATGCTGGCGCTGGAGCGATTCGGCTATGACATTGCCGAGCCGCAGGCGGCGGTCGTCGCGTTTCAGCGGCGCTTCCGGCCCGAACTGATCGACGGGATCATCGACGGGGAATGCCGCGCCATCCTGCTGGCATTATTGCTGCCCAAGCCGATGGGGGATGACTGACGCGCCATTTGCCTGTATAGGCCGCCCCGCCAGAGGGCCGGGCGGCCGCGGCGTGGAGGGGTACTTCCACGGCGAGGAAAGTCCGGGCTCCACGAAATGACGGTGCCGGCTAACGGCCGGCTGGAGTGATCCAAGGGACAGTGCAACAGAAAGCAGGTCGCCCAGTCTTCCAGACTAAGCTTTCGGGCAGGCGAAATTGAAAGGGTGCGGTAAGAGCGCACCGCGTTCCCGGTAACGGCGGACGGCACGGTAAACCCCACCGGGAGCAAGACCGAATAGGGGCGGCGCGCAGCTTGACTGCTAGGCCTGTTTCGGCCGAGACCGCCCGGGTTGGTTGCTTGAGGGGCGGAGTAATCCGTCCTCTAGAGGAATGGTCGCCTATCCCCGCAAGGGGTGGACAGAACCCGGCTTACAGGCCCTCTGGCATTTTGATCTTCTGCGGGGTGGCGTTTCCTGCCGCGCTTTCTTAATTTGGTGACATGGCACGAAACGGGCGATCGAATGACTGGGGCTTTCCCCGCTGGCGCAGCTACGGCGCGACGCGTGAGGCGCAGACCGTGCGGCTGTGCGACCGGCATGGCTGCGACAGGCCCGGCGACTGCCCAGCGCCCAAATCGCCCAACAGCCGCGAACGCTGGTATTTCTGTGCCGATCACGCGGGGGAATATAACCGCAACTGGGACTATTTTCAGGGTCTCGATCAAGAAGAGCGCGAGCAGCGCGAACGGGCCGAGCAGCGGGAAGCGAACGGATTCCAGTCGAGCGCCTATCATGGCTGGGGCGGCCCCGGCGACGGCAGCCGTTCGCGGGACGAGCTTCATGCCTTGAAAGCACTGGAGCTGGAAGACCATGCGGATTTCGAGGCGGTGAAGAAAAGCTGGCGGCGGCTGGCGAAGGAATATCATCCCGATGTGAAGCCGGGGGACGCGCAAGCCGCCGTCCGTTTTCAGACGATCCAGGCCGCCTATGAAGTGCTGCGCGCCGCCGAGGAAAGGCGGACCTGGAAGCCGCGGGAGGCGGCGGATTGAAGGATCATGTCCAGTCGAACTGGTCCAGCGCGATTCTGGTATGCCGCAAATGTTCGAAGAAGGTGGAAGGCGGCTTTGGTCCCGATGGGGATGAGCGGCTGGCGAAAGCGCTGCGCCGACATCTGAAGCTCAAGAAGGGGCGCAAGGCGGCGGCGGGCATCGTCGAGGTCAATTGCCTGGGCATCTGTCCCAAGGGCGCGGTCACGGTGATCAACGGCGCGCAAAGCCGTGAATGGCTGCTGGTCCGGCCCTGCGCGGATCTGGACGACCTGGCGCGCAAACTGGATCTGCTGGCTGGAGAAGTCCATCCTCCGGGTTAAGGGAATCATGCTCCTGCGAAGGCAGGAGTCCGGAGCAGAGGAAGGAACCAGGCTCCTGTCTTGGGCAGGAGCGCAACATATTTCCAGGCGAAATTTGCTTTTCAGCCCGCATGGTTTGACCGCCCGCCGCTGTCCCAGCGGCGGGCGGATCGGGATCAGGCCGGCTGGTCGGCGCGGCTCACGCCCTGACCGTCCAGATTCTGGGCGGCGAAGTCCCAGTTGATCGCTTCCTTGAGCACCCGGTCGGCATAGTTGGGGCGCGCGTTGCGATAGTCGATATAATAGGCATGTTCCCACACATCGAGGATCAGCAGCGGCGCATGACCATCATGCGCGACCGGCGTGTCGGCGTCGTGATAGCTGGTCACTTCCAGCTTGCCGTCCTTGAGGATCAGAGCGGCCCAGCCGCTCGCGAAATGGCCGACCGCTTCGGCCTTCAGCTTTTCGACGAGTGCGTCGACCGAGCCGAAACCCTCGTTGATGAGGTCGAGCAGCTTGCCAGCGGGCGCGGTCTTCGTGGGCGAGAGCGACTGCCAGTAGAAGGTGTGGTTCCAGATCTGGCCGACCTGGTTGAACAAGCCGCCTTTCGACGATTTGATCAATTCGACCAGCGACTTGCCCTGCTGCGCGGAATCGGCGGCGATCAGGTCGTTCGCCTTCACCACATAGGCATTGTGATGCTTGCCATGGTGATAGTCGAAGGTTTCGGCGGACAGGATGTCGCCGAACGCATCCTTGGCATAGGGCAGGTCAGGCAGAACAAAGGCCATGGTTTTTCTCCTCGGTTTTTGGTGGACGGCCACATAACGGCTGGCGCGCCCGAAGGCTCCGCCTGTTCCCTAGCAGGGAAAGGCACACGGGAAAGACGATTTTTTGTTGCCAGGCCCCGTGAAAAATATTCATGTGAACATCGGCATGATGCGGATCGGTTGCGTCGCAGCGATCAGGGCTATTCGCGCCTTTACCCCTGCGGCGGGGTGGTTTCGCCGATTTCGTCCGCGGCGGGTTCTTCGCCCAGCGACAGGCCGTGGCGCATCAGCATCGGGATGTTGGCAACCGCAAAGACGACCGAGACGATGGTGACGCCCCACACCTTGACCGCCAGCCACGCATCGAAGCTCATCGAGCGGCGCATGACTTCGTTCGCCACCGCCATGGCGACGAAGAACAGCGCCCAGTTGCGGGAAAGCTTGAGCCAGCCTTCGTGCGTCAGGCCGTCATAAGCCGCCTGGAGAAGATATTTGAGCAGCGGCTTGCCCCGCACCAACCCCGCGAACAGCATCAGAGCGAAGAAGGCGTAGATGATGGTCGGCTTGATCTGAATGAAGCGCTGGTCGTGGAAATAGATGGTCAGGCCGCCGAAAAAGAGGATCAACAGCGCCGAGAGCCACAACATCGGCGATACGCGGCCCAGCTTCACCTTCGAAACGATGACCGCGATCACGATGGACAGCATGAAAGCGGCGGTGCTGAAGGTCATCGCCGTGATGGGATTGCCCGGACCCCAGATCCAGCCCGCGCCCTTGTAGGTGAGGAAGAAGACCAGCAGCGGCCCGAAATCGAGCATGAGGCTGAGCGTGCCATTGTGGGGGGATTTGGTATCAGCCATAAGTCTTTCTACTTCCGTTCGGGCTGAGCCTGGCTCACCGCGCATAAGCCGTCCCCGCAATCGCCTTCGCCATATCGGTGGGGTCGAAGGGATGCAGATCCTCTATCTTCTCGCCCACGCCGATGGCGTGGATGGGCAGGCGGTATTTGTCCGCCGCCGCGACCAGCACGCCGCCGCGCGCGGTGCCGTCCAGCTTGGTCATGACGAGGCCCGTGACCTGCGCCACTTCCTTGAACACCTCGATCTGGCTCAATGCATTCTGTCCCGTGGTGGCGTCCAGCACCAGCACGACGTCATGGGGCGCCGCCGGGTTCAACCGGCCGAGCACGCGGCGTATCTTCGCCAGCTCGTCCATCAGCTCGGTCTTGTTCTGAAGGCGTCCTGCCGTGTCGACGATCAGCACGTCGATGCCGGTCGCCGTCGCCTGCTTCACCGCGTCGAAGACGATGCCCGCCGCGTCGCCGCCTTCCTTGCCCGCCACGATGGGGATGCCGAGCCGGTCGGCCCAGACCTTGAGTTGCCCGATCGCCGCCGCGCGGAAGGTGTCGCCCGCCGCCAGCATCACGCCATAATCCTGCTCCAGGAACAGGTTGGCGAGCTTGGCGATGGTGGTGGTCTTGCCGGAGCCGTTGACGCCGATGACGAGGATCACCTGCGGACGCGGGAAGGCTTCGATCTCCAGCGGGCGGGCCACGGGGGTCAGCACCTTCTCGATCTCCTCCGCGATGATCTCGCGCAGATATTCCTCGGTCAGTTCGCGGTTGTAACGCCCTTCGGACAGGCGGTCGCGCACGCGCGCGGCCATGGCGGGACCAAGGTCGCTGACGATCAGCGCTTCCTCGATCTCGTCCAGCGTCTGTTCGTCCAGCGCGGCCTTGGTGAAAAGGCCGGTCAGGTTCTCGCCGAGCTTGTCGGATGTGCGCTTGAGACCGCCGAACAGGCGGTCGCGCCAGCTATTGCCGGATTCAGTCATCCAGCGCCTCTTGCGCGATCAGCGCGTCCTTCTCAAGCCCCGTGATACGCGCGCGGACGATGGAGGAGGGGAGCTGCGGCGCCGCGAAGCGGACGGGCGCGAAATTTTCGGCATGGCCGCTGGCGCCGTTGCGTTCGACCAGCACGGATTGGGTCGTGTCGACAAGGCTTTGAAGCCAGCGCTGCCGTTCCTCAGCGCAAGCCGCGCGCAACCGGGCGGCACGGGCCTTGATCGTTGCGCGGTCGACCTGCGGCATCCGGGCGGCGGGCGTGCCCGCACGCGGCGAATAGGGGAAGATGTGGCCGTGGACGATTTGGCACTCCCTTATCAGGCGGAGGCTGTTTTCGAACATCGCTTCGTCCTCGGTCGGGAAGCCCGCGATGATGTCCGCGCCGATGCTGATCTCTGGCCGGGCGCTTTTCAGGCGTTCGACGATGCGGACGGCGTCGGCGCGGGCGTGGCGGCGCTTCATGCGCTTCAATATCATGTCGTCGCCCGATTGCAGCGACAGATGCAAATGCGGCATCATCCGCGGTTCGTGGGCGAGCAGATCGAACAGGCGCTCGTCGATCTCCACGCTGTCGAGGGAGGAGAGGCGCAGGCGCGGGAGGTCCGGCACGCCCTTTAACATGCGTTCGACGAGGAGACCGAGCGAGGGGCTGCCGGGGAGGTCCGGACCGTAGCTGGTGACATCGACGCCGGTGAGGACGATTTCCTGATAGCCCGCATCCACCAGTTGCTTCGCCTTTTCGATGACCGCGCCCGCCGGGACGGAGCGGCTGTTCCCCCGGCCATAGGGGATGATGCAGAAGGTGCAGCGATGATCGCAGCCATTCTGCACTTCCAGGAAAGCGCGGGCATGTTCGGAGAAGGCGCTCGCCATGTGCGGCGCGGTGTCGCGCACGGCCATGATGTCGGAGACATGGAGCTTGGCGCCAACGCCGCTCGTGTCGAGCGCAGTCGAGAAACCTTCGCGCGCCCGCGTCTCGACTGCGCTCGACACGAGCGGGCGATAGGAACCGGCCTCCATCTTCTCCCGGTTGCCCAGCACCGCGTCCACTTCCGGCATGGCGGCGAAGGTCTGCGGCTCGGTCTGCGCCGCGCAGCCCGTCACCATGATCCGCGCGCCTGGGCGCTCGCGGCGGGCACGGCGGATCGCTTGACGGGCTTGCCGCACGGCTTCGGTGGTCACGGCGCAGCTATTGACGACAATCAGGTCGTCCTGACCCGCCGCCATTTCCCGGATCGCCTCGCTCTCCGCGATATTGAGGCGGCAGCCGAGCGTGATGATTTCCGGTCCGCCCATCAGAAGCGCGACCAGTCAGCCTCGCCGTCGAAGACATGAGTGGCCGGGCCGGTCATGCGGATCGTGCCGCCGGGCGTCCAGCCGATCACCAGATCACCGCCGGGCAGGCTGACCGTCATGGGACCAATCATCAGTTTGCGCCGGATCGCGGCTACCGCAGTGGCGCAGGCCCCGGTGCCGCAGGCGCGCGTCAGGCCCGCGCCCCGCTCCCAGACGATAAGGCGCAGATGATTGTCGCCCGCGACCTGCGCGAAATTGACGTTCACGCGCTCGGGAAAGAGCGGATCATTCTCGATGATCGGGCCAAGGCGCGGAATGTCCACCGCGTCCAGATCGTCGCAGAAGAAGATGACATGCGGGTTGCCGACATTGACGGCGGCGGGCGCGGGAAGGTCTTCCCAGCTTGCCTGCATGGTGAGGGTGTCCATGGCATAAGCAAGCGGGATCGCGTCCCAGTCGAAGCGGGGCCGGCCCATGTCGACACTCACGCCGCCCTCTACCTCCTTGGCATCGAGCAGACCCGCCTTCGTTTCGATCAGCACGTCGCGGCCCATGAACAAGGGCACGCAGCGGGTCGCGTTGCCGCAGGCTTCCACTTCGCTGCCGTCCGCGTTGAATATCCGCATCGATACATCGGCCCGGTCGGATGCGCCGATGAGGATGAGCTGGTCGCAGCCGATGCCCGCATGACGGTCGGCGATGGCTTGCGCGCGCGCGGCCGTCATCTCGACCGCGCCGTCCCGCGCGTCGATCACGACGAAGTCGTTGCCCAGGCCATGCATCTTCGAAAAGCGTCCCATATGGGAGCGCATGTAGGGGAAGGGGGGGCAAAAGGCCAGTGGGCGCAAGCGGCACGACGGTTTACGGGGGTCGGCTTGCGCTTTGGCCGGGGGTGCGCTAAGACGCGCTCGCAATCGGGCGATTTCGATGGCCCGATACCCTGACACATCCATGGGGCGCAGGTAGCGCTTTATATGGACGCTGGCCGGCGAGGTTTCGCCCGCCGGCGATTTTGTCGTTTGACGGGTATGCACGGTTTTGCGGGCCATACGGCCCATTGAGGTGATGATGTTCGATTCGCTAAGCGATCGTCTGGGCGGGGTATTCGACAAGCTTCGGGGGCGTGGCGCGCTCACGGAGGACGATGTCCGCGCAGCCATGCGCGAGGTGCGAATCGCGCTGCTGGAAGCCGACGTGGCGTTGCCGGTCGTGCGCCAGTTCGTGGACGACGTGACTGAACAGGCCGTCGGCCAGAATGTGCTGCGCTCGGTGACGCCGGGCCAGCAGGTGGTGAAGATCGTCAGCGACGCGCTGGCCGCCGTGCTGGGGTCTGAAACCTCCGAACTGCTGATCGACGTGACCCCGCCCGCCGTCATCATGATGGTCGGCCTTCAGGGGTCGGGTAAGACCACCTCCACCGCGAAGATTGCCAAGCGCCTCAAGGACAAGGAGCGCAAGAAGGTGCTGATGGCGTCGCTCGACGTGCAGCGCCCCGCCGCGCAGGAACAGCTTGCCGTGCTCGGCACGCAGGCCGATGTGGCGACGCTGCCCATCGTTCCGGGCCAGCAGCCGGTCGAGATCGCGAGGCGCGCGCTTCAGTCGGCGAAGCTCCAGGGCTTCGATGTGGTCATGCTCGACACCGCCGGTCGCCTCCACGTCGATCAGGCGCTGATGGACGAGATGAAGGCGGTCGCCGATGCGAGCGATCCGGCCGAAATCCTGCTGGTGGTCGATTCGCTGACAGGTCAGGATGCGGTGAATGTCGCGCAGAGCTTCACGGCTCAGGTGCCGCTGACCGGCGTGGTCCTCACCCGCATGGATGGCGACGCGCGCGGCGGCGCGGCGCTTTCGATGCGCGCCGTCACCGGGCGCCCGATCAAGTTCGCGGGCACCGGCGAAAAGCTCGATGCCATCGAACCTTTCCACCCGCAGCGCGTCGCGCAGCGCATCCTTGGCATGGGCGATGTGGTGTCGCTGGTCGAAAAAGCCGCCGAGACGATCGATGCCGAGGAAGCCGACAAGCTCGCCAAGAAGATGGCCAAGGGTCAGTTCGACATGAACGATCTGCGCGCCCAGCTCAACCAGATGCGCCGCATGGGCGGCCTTGGCGCGCTTGCCGGGATGATTCCCGGCCTCAAGAAGGCGCAGGCGGCGATGGCCGGCAGCGGCGCGAACGACAAGACGCTGCTGCATCTGGACGCCATGATCGGTTCCATGACGCCCAAGGAGCGGGAGAAGCCCGCCCTCATCAACGCCAAGCGCAAGATCCGCATCGCCAAGGGCAGCGGGACGACGGTGCAGGAAGTCAATCGCCTCCTGAAAATGCATCAGGAAATGGAAACGGCGATGAAGAAGATCCGCAAGATGGGCGGTCTCAAGGGGCTGGGCAAGCTGTTCGGCGGAGGCGGGCTGGGCGGAATGCTGGGCGGTCCCGACAGCGGGGCCGGCGCGCCGGATCTGTCTGGGCTTGGCGGGCTTGGCGGCAATATGCCCAAACTCCCGCCCGGTTTTCAGAATTTCATGAAGAAATAAGTGTTTTCAATAATTTATATTAGATCAGAAAGGTAAGGTTGGTTATCCATGGCAACGTCCATTCGTCTTTCGCGCGGCGGTTCCAAGAAGCGTCCCTATTATCGCATCGTCGTGGCCGACAGCCGCGCCCCGCGTGACGGCAAGTTCATCGAGCGCATCGGCAGCTACAACCCCGTCCTGCCCAAGGGCGACGAAAAGCGCGTTGTCCTGGACGTCGAGCGGGCGAAGCACTGGGTTGCCGCCGGCGCGCAGCCGACCGACCGCGTGGCCCGCTTCCTCGACGCCGCGGGCGTGAAGGAACGCGCCGCCCGCAATAACCCGCAGAAGGCGGAACCGGGCCAGAAGGCCAAGGATCGCGCTGAAGATCGCGCCACCAAGGCTGCCGAGGCCGAGGAAGCCGCGAAGGCCGCCGCCGAAGCCGAAACCGTGGAAGTGGTCGCGGAAGCGCTGGACGAAGCGACGCCCGAAGCCGCTCCGGATGCTGCTCCCGAAGCGCCCGCTGAAGAGCAGGCCGAAGGCTGAACGCTTTGACCGACAAGCCCGTCACCCTGGCCGTCATCATCGGTGCGCATGGTGTGGCGGGCGAAGTCCGTCTGAAGCTCTTTGGCGAGGGTGCGGAAACGCTCAAGGGCTATAAGAGCTTCGACGTCGGAGGGCGCGTGCTGACGCTCAAGTCGGTGCGCCCCGGCCCCAATGGCGCGGTGGCGCGCTTTGCCGAGATCGGCAATCGCAGCGACGCGGAATCCTTGCGCGGCACGGAACTCACCATCCCGCGCTCCGCCCTTCCCGCGCTGGACGAGGGCGAATATTATCATGTCGATCTGATCGGCCTGCCCTGCGTGTCCAGCGAGGGCGAGGCGCTGGGCGCGATCGTCGCGGTCGAGAATTTCGGCGCGGGCGACATTATCGAGATCGAACGGCCCGGCGTGGAAGGGAAGGGCGGTAAACGCTTCATGGCCCCGATGCACGCCGTTACGCTGGCCGATGGCCAAGCCGTGATCGAAGCGGCCTTCGCGGCCTGAACCGATCCTTATGCAGACATTTCTGGCTATCCTCTATCCGGTGGTGCTGGCGGCAATCGGCTGGGCGATCTGGGGGACGCGTTCCCACTGGGCGGCGCGGCTGTTGGCGGCGTTGCTCATCGTGGCGATAGCGCCCGCCTTCTTCATCCTGCCGACCCTCAGCGGGGCGCCGCAGGGCTTTGACGATCTGGCGCGCGCCATTGGCTGGCTGGTGCTGGGCGTGGGCGGGATCGCCTGCCTCGCGGGTATCGGCCTGCGTTGCTGCATGAGGGCGCGATGAGCTTTACCGCGCAGATATTGACCCTTTACCCCGAGATGTTCCCGGGACCGTTGGGTTACTCGCTCGCGGGCCGGGCGCTGGCGGAGGGCAGATGGTTCTGTGATCCCATCCATATCCGCGACTTCGCGACTGACCGGCATCGCACCGTGGACGACACGCCCGCAGGCGGCGGCGCGGGCATGGTGCTGCGCGTCGACATCCTCGCAAAGGCCGTGGATCATGCGCTGGAGAAGCGTCCGGATTTGCCGGTCGTCGCCATGACGCCGCGCGGCGCGCCGGTCACGCAGGGACGCGTGCGAAGCCTCGCAGTGGGGCCGGGCGCCACGATCCTCTGCGGTCGGTTCGAAGGGTTTGACGAGCGCATTTTCGAAGGCCGCCCGGTCGAGCAGCTCTCCATGGGTGACATCATCCTGTCGGGTGGAGAGATGGGCGCGCTGATGCTGCTGGATGCTTGCGTTCGGTTGCTTCCCGGTGTAATGGGCGCGGCTTCCAGCGGGGACGAGGAAAGCTTTGAAAGGGGCCTTCTTGAATATCCGCACTATACCCGGCCCGCTGAGTGGGAAGGGCGCACGATCCCGCAAGTGTTGCGATCGGGGGATCATGCGAAGATCGCCGCCTGGCGGAAACGAAGGGCGGAAGATGACACACGGCTAAGGCGGCCGGACCTTTGGGAACGCCATATCGGCGTTCGGGACCAGTCGCCCTCTGGTGCGCAACGCGAAGATAAGGACTGAGTTAAATGAACTTGATCCAGCAGATCGAGGCCGAAAACATCGCGGCCCTAGCTAAGGATATTCCCGATTTCCGTCCGGGCGACACGCTGCGCGTCGGCGTGAAGGTCGTCGAAGGCGACCGCAGCCGCGTCCAGAATTATGAAGGCGTGTGCATCGCCCGCTCGAACAAGGGCATGGGTTCCAACTTCACCGTTCGCAAGATCTCGTTCGGCGAAGGCGTGGAGCGTGTATTCCCGCTCTATTCGCCCAATCTCGATTCGATCACCGTGGTCCGTCGTGGCGTCGTACGCCGCGCGAAGCTCTATTATCTGCGCGGCCGCACCGGCAAGCGCGCCCGCATCGCCGAACGCCGCGACGTCCGCAGCGAGGATTGATCCTCCGCGCGGTTGACGAAAGCCGTGACATGAAACAGGCGGCGCTCCTTGGAGCGCCGCCTGTTTTCATTGGGGGCGTGGAGTGTATATGTTCGCGCCTTGCGATAAGCCGTGGAACAGCCGACGCGCATCATGAAAATGGTTTAGTTTGCGGAGTCGGCCTGCTCTTCGGACCCGTTAAAGGCGAGCGCTTCGGCGCCGCCTATGTTTCGTTCGCCCGAAAATAGCTGGTCCAATCGGTTCCGGATGTCCTGCCGGTAGTTTTCCGAAACGATCGCCCGTGGAGCGGATATTTCGATTTCATGCGCTATGGCGACCTTGATCCGCTCCATTGCGGCATCGTCGAGCACATTGGCGCGTCGTAATTCGGTGCAGAGTTGCAGTAGGCCCGTCGCCGTAGCCTGTGCGCGCAAACCGACATTCGTCAGGTCGAAATGCAGTTTCTTGTGCTTGTCAAAATCCATCGTCATTTCTGAGTTCCTCCCCGGCTATATGGTATCGCATCATGCAACCGTTGAGCGAGACAATCCAGTCCTCCGTCAAGGAGGCGAACTGCCGGATGCGGCGATCGGTTCCCGAACGCGGTCGTCAAACCTCCCCGAACGGCAACAGCCTTTCATACACTGCCAGGCCCGGCTTGCCCTCCACCGCTGCGCCGCGCCGCATCAGGAAGGCATGGCGGACGATCTCCGCCTGCTGCTCCAGCCCATAGTGGCGGAAGGGCTTGCCCGGCGCGATATCATAACCGTAGCGGCAGAAAGGATGGCGCATTAGCGGCAGATACCATTTTCCGCCGCGCTGGGCCTGCCACACATGGGTCATCTCATGAATGAACAGCCCCTGCAGATGAAGCGGGCCGCCGCAGAAATCGACGCAGAACAGGTTGCTTGCGGGATGGAACCACAAGTCGCCGTCCGGGGCCATCGTCACGCGCCGGGGCTGGAAGGGCCACCATTTGCGATTATGCACCCCCACCCGGTCATAGGCGATGCTCTCACCGAAGACCGACCGGGCAAGCGCGATCTCACCCGGCGTCAGGGCGCGGCTGGTCAATGTTCCTTATGCTCGTTCGTCTTGGCCGCCGGCTCGCCCGGCTTCCTGATCACCGCGTCCACCAGCAGGCGGTCGCCGTTGGAAAGCAGAAAGGTGAACTGCATCTTGCCCCGGCTGATCGCGGTGTCATTCACTCCCCACAGCATTAGGTGCTTTCCGCCCGGCGCAAAGGTCACGGTGCTCTTGGCCGGGATGTCGACGCTGGAGAGCGGTTTCATCGTCATAACGCCGTTTTCGCTGACGCTCTCATGCATCTCCACCTTCAGCGCATAATCGGTCAGTACGCCGCGCAATTGCACGTCGCTCGCCCCGCCATGGGCCACGAAATAACCGGCTGACGGCGTGTCCTTGTTGGGACTGAGGCGCACCCATGCCTGGTCGATATAGGTCGGCGCTGGATCGCCGCACGCGCTCAGGGCCAGCGGCGCGGCAAGGATGATGAAGGGAAGAATCGCGCGCATGGAATGGCCTTTCGGGACTGTCTCGTTTCCGGTCGGTTCTCTAGCTAATCGCCGCGGCTTCTTGTGCCAAGAAAAAGCGCGCCTATATCCCGCATGCAAACGGTCTTGCCTTGGCGCTTTCGTGAGGTATGGGGCCGTCAACCGCTGAATATGATTTGGGGTTCAAAGAGGAAAAGATGGCAAAAGTAATCGGTATCGATCTGGGCACCACCAACAGCTGCGTGGCCGTGATGGACGGCAACAAGCCCAAGGTCATTGAAAATGCGGAAGGCGCGCGCACCACGCCCTCCATCGTCGCCTTCGCCAAGGACGGCGAGCGGCTGATCGGCCAGCCCGCCAAGCGTCAGGCCGTGACCAATCCGGACAACACGATTTTCGCGGTGAAGCGCCTGATCGGCCGCCGTTTCGACGATCCCACGACGAAGAAGGACATGGAACTGGTCCCTTATTCGATCGTGAAGGGACCGAATGGCGACGCATGGGTCAACGCGGGTGGCAAGGATTACAGCCCGTCGCAAATCTCCGCCTTCACGCTCCAGAAGATGAAGGAAACCGCCGAGAGCTATCTGGGCGAGACGGTCACGCAGGCGGTTATCACCGTTCCGGCCTATTTCAACGACGCCCAGCGTCAGGCGACCAAGGACGCGGGGCAGATTGCGGGCCTGGAAGTGCTGCGGATCATCAACGAGCCGACAGCGGCCGCGCTTGCCTACGGGCTTGAGAAGCAGGACGGCAAGACCATCGCGGTCTATGACCTTGGCGGCGGCACCTTCGACATTTCCATCCTGGAAATCGGCGATGGCGTGTTCGAAGTGAAGTCCACCAATGGCGACACGTTCCTGGGGGGCGAGGATTTCGACGCCAAGCTGGTGGAATATCTGGCCGCCGACTTCAAGAAGGAAGAAGGCATCGACCTCACCAAGGACAAGCTGGCGCTCCAGCGGCTGAAGGAAGCCGCCGAAAAGGCGAAGATTGAGCTGTCCTCGGCCCAGTCGACCGAAGTGAACCTGCCCTTCATCACCGCCGACCAGAATGGTCCCAAGCATCTGGTGAAGAATATCACCCGCGCCGATTTGGAACGGCTGGTGGCCGACCTCATCAAGCGGACCATGGAACCCTGCAAGAAGGCGCTGGCCGATGCAGGCGTTTCGGCCGCCGAGATCAGCGAAGTCGTTCTCGTGGGCGGCATGACCCGCATGCCCAAGGTGCGCGAGGCCGTGAAGGAATTTTTCGGCAAGGAACCGCACACCGGCGTGAATCCGGACGAAGTCGTCGCCATGGGCGCGGCGATTCAGGCGGGCGTGCTGCAGGGCGACGTCAAGGACGTGCTGCTGCTCGACGTGACCCCGCTGAGCCTCGGCATCGAAACGCTGGGCGGCGTGTTCACCCGCATGATCGACCGCAACACCACGATCCCGGCCAAGAAGTCGCAGGTCTATTCCACCGCTGACGACAATCAGCAGGCGGTGACGATCCGCGTGTTCCAGGGCGAGCGTGAAATGGCGGCGGACAACAAGCTGCTGGGTCAGTTCGACCTGGTCGGCATCCCGCCCGCGCCGCGCGGCGTGCCGCAGATCGAGGTGACGTTCGACATCGACGCCAACGGCCTCGTCAACGTCAGCGCCAAGGACAAGGGCACTGGCAAGGAGCAGCAGATCCGCATCCAGGCTTCGGGCGGCCTGTCCGACGCCGACATCGATCAGATGGTGAAGGACGCCGAACGCTTCGCCGAAGAGGACAAGAAGCGCCGCGAGTCGGCCGAGGCGAAGAACAACGCCGAAAGCCTGGTCCATACCACCGAACAGCAGCTTTCCGAGCATGGCGACAAGGTGGACGCGGCCCTCAAGTCCGAGATCGAAACCGCGATTGCCGCGACCAAGTCCGCGATCGAGGGCGGGGACGCCGAAGACATGAAGACCAAGGCGCAGGAACTTGCCACGGTCGCCATGAAGCTCGGCCAGGCGATCTATGAGAAGGAACAGGCTGCGGCTGCTTCTCCAGACGCCGAAGCGCCGAAGGCGGAGGACGATGTCGTCGATGCCGAATTTTCGGAAGTGGACGAGAACAACAAGGCATAAGGCCCGATGAAACGCTTCTCGACTTCGCCCCGCGCGGACGGCATGGTATCTGACCAGCGTGATCGTTCGGGGCGGAGCCGGGGAATGTGCGCGCCGGGGGCGAGATGACTACCGAAATCGACTATTATTCGCTGCTCGAGGTGGAACGCACGGCGGACGCCACGACCATCAAGAGCGCCTATCGCAAGCTGGCGATGAAATATCACCCGGACAAGACCGGGGGATGCACCGACGGCGAGGCCCGGTTCAAGGCCGTGTCCGAAGCCTATGAGTGCCTGAAGGACCCGCAGAAACGCGCGGCCTATGACCGTTACGGTCATGCCGCCTATACCAATGCCCAGAATGGCGGCGGTGGCGGTTTCAATGGCGGGCGCGGCGCGGGCGGTTTTTCCGATCTGGGCGATATTTTCGAGACGATCTTCGGCCAGGCCGGTTTCGGCGGCGGCGGGGGACGTCAGGCCCAGCGGCGCGGCGCCGATCTGCGTTACGACATGGAGATCACGCTCGACGAAGCCTATCACGGCAAGCAAAGCGAAATCCAGATCGAAGTGTCCGCGCCCTGCGACGCCTGCGAGGGATCGGGCGCGCAGCCGGGCACGGGCGTCAAGAGCTGTGGCACTTGCGGCGGTCATGGACAGGTCCGGGCGCAGCAGGGCTTCTTCGTGGTGGAGCGCACCTGCCCGTCCTGCCATGGCGCGGGTCAGGTCATCGAAAATCCCTGCCGTTCCTGCCGGGGCGAAGGAAGGGTGGACAGACCCAAGACGTTGTCGGTCAATATTCCGGCCGGCGTCGACGAAGGAACCCGCATCCGCCTGACCGGCGAAGGTGAGTGCGGCGCGCGCGGCGCGCCTCCGGGCGATCTCTACATCTTCCTGCATGTGAAGCGGCACCCGATCTTCGAGCGCGACGGCACGACGCTGTTCTGCCGCGCCCCGGTCAGCTTCACCACGGCGTCGCTGGGCGGCACGATCGAAGTGCCCGGCCTCGACGGCAGCCGGCATGAAATCAAGATTCCGAGCGGCATCCAGTCCGGCAAGCAGATCCGCCAGCGCGGCGTGGGCATGCCGGTGCTGAACGGACGCGGGCAGGGCGATCTGGTCATCCAGGTCGACGTCGAAACCCCGACCAAGCTCAGTGCCCGCCAGCGCGAACTGCTCGAAGCCTTCCGCGAAACGGAAACGGGAGAGGAGTGTCCCCAATCCACCGGCTTCTTCAGCAAGCTCAAGGAACTCTGGGGCGACTGATACCCTCGCCAAGGCAAAATTTTGAAGCCGGAAACAGTCTTCCCCTGTTTCCGGCTTTTTTTCTTTGCGTATAGATGTTCGGTGACGGCTTACGACCATTTTCCGATATTCAATGTCCGTCATCCCAGCGAAAGCCGGGATCTCCCTTGAGCTTGGTCTCACCACCCCGTCATGTCATGCCCCCGCCTGACTGTCCAACCGGGTCAGTGCCCATGCCGGCTGGTCCACCACAGTCCGGCGAGACTGATCGCTGCCGCCGCCGACATATAAAGCCCCACCAGTTCAATACCCTGTGCCGCGATCAGCCATGTCGCGACGATGGGGGCCAGCGCGCCGCCGATGATCCCGCCCAGATTGAAGGAGAAGGATGCGCCGGTATAGCGCAATTGCACCGGGAACAGCGCGGGCAGATAGGCGCCCAGCGGCCCGTAGACAAAGCCCATCATGAACAGAGCGAGGCTCAGGATCAGGAAGATCGGCAACAGCGCGCCCGTGCCCATGGCCGGACCGAAGGCGATGCCCATGAGCACCGTGCCGACGCATCCAATGACCAGTACGCGCGTCGGGCTGCTCCTGTCAGCCCACCATCCGGCCAGGATGATACTGAGTGCCATGAACAGGATCGCGCCCAACTGGGCCGCGAGGAAGATTTCGCGGTCGATCTTCAATATGGTCGTGCCATATCCCAGCGCAAAAGCGGTCGCGATATAATAGATGGCGAAGCAGGCCACCACGGCGAAGGTGCCCGCGATCGCCGCGCCCAGATGGCTTTGGAACAGTGTGGCGAGCGGTACGGCGGGCGGCGGCGCTTCGGCTTGCGCGGCCGCGAATTCGGGCGTTTCGGTGAGCTTCAGGCGGACCCACAGGCCGAGGAACACCAGCACCGCGCTGCCCAGGAAAGGCAGGCGCCAGCCCCAGGCGAAAAACGCCTCGTCGCTCAGCCACAATCCGAGAGCCAGGAACATGCCGTTGGCAGCCAGAAAGCCGACCGGCGCGCCCAATTGCGGGAACATCCCGAAGCGCGCGCGCCATCCCGGCGGCGCATTCTCCACCGCCAGCAGCGCCGCGCCGCCCCATTCCCCGCCAAGGCCCAGGCCCTGTCCGAATCGCAGGATGCACAGGATCAGCGGCGCCCACCAGCCGATCGTCTGGTAAGTCGGCAGGAACCCGATGGCGAGCGTGGAGCCGCCCATCAGCATCAGCGAAATGACCAGCGTCACCTTCCGCCCCACGCGGTCGCCATAATGGCCGAACACCGCCGCGCCCAAGGGCCGGGCAAAGAAGGCGAGCGACAGGCTGCCATAGGACGCCATCAACTGCGCGGTGGGGGAGGATGCCGGGAAGAACAGCGCGGGAAAGATCAGGCTGGCGGCCGTCGCATAGATGTAGAAGTCGTAGAATTCGACCGCCGTGCCGATCAGGCTCGCCCCCAGCACCCGCCGATGACGCCACATCGCGCCCATGCCGCTGTCATTCCCCATCCCGTTTCCCCCGATTATCTTTTCCGCTGCTGGTTCAGCAATTCATAGGCCATCACCGCACAGGCGACGGCGGCGTTCAGGCTGTCCGCCTTGCCCATCATCGGCATTTTCACAAGCAGGTCGCATTCGGCCTCATAGGTTTCCGGCAGGCCCTGCGCTTCGTTTCCGACCAGCAGGAAGGACGGACCATGATAGCGCGGCTCCTGATAGTCCTGCGCGGCTTTCAGGCTGGTGCCGATGAGTTCGCCGGGACCGGCGCGCAGCCATGCCGTGAACTCGCCCCAACGCGCCTGCGTGATCGACTGGGTGAAGAGCGCGCCCATGCTCGCCCGCACCGATTCGACCGAAAAGGGATCGACGCAATCGTCGATCAGGATCAGCCCGCCCGCGCCCACCGCGTCGCCCGTCCGCAGGATCGTGCCCAGATTGCCCGGATCGCGCAGCGATTGCGCGACGATCCAGATATCGGCCTTCGCCCGGTCGAGCTTCGCCAGCGGGGTGAGGCGGTCGCGATAAACGCCGACCACTGCCTGCGGATTGTCCTTGCCGGAAATCTTCGCGAGGATGTCCGGCGAGGTTTCGATAACGTCGCCGCCCGCCGCTTCCATCGCCGCGATGAGGTCGGCGGCAAGCGGATGCGCGGACCCGGCGTGGAACAGCATTTCGGGCAGCACGCCTTCCTCGCGCGCTTCGGTCAGGATGCGAAGCCCTTCGGCCAGGAACAGACCTTCGGCCTTGCGGAACTTCTTTTCGCGCAGGGACCGGACGCGCTTGACCAGAGGGTTGGAAAATCCGGTGATCTCGCGTGCCACGCCTGTGCCTGTTCTTCGAAAGCGGATGAAGCGGCCTCTCTATAGGGCATGGGTCGAAAAGGGTAGGGGGTGCGTTGATGCTCCGGAAGGGGGAGGTGGCAGGAATCCACCCCAAACCGCTACCTGGAGAGGATCGCGGATCATCGACCCACAGCCGGTCGTCCCTATTCTTCCCCGAACTTGTCTTCCACCAGCGTCACCAACTGGATCAGCGAATCCTCCGCTTCCGGTCCGGCGGCGCTTATGACGATCGAATCGCCCAGCGCCGCGCCCAGCATCATCAGGCCCATGATCGACGTGCCGGTCACTTCATTGCCGTCCTTGCGCACCGTGATCTGCGAAGGAAGGCCGCTGGCCAGGGTGACGAATTTGGCGCTGGCGCGGGCGTGGAGGCCGCGCTTGTTGCTGATCCGGACTTCCTGGCTGATTTCGTTCATGGAGTGCTACCCAACAGTTCCGACGCTACGCTGATATATTTCTGGCCCGCCTCACGCGCGGCGGCGACGGCGGATCGCACGTCCATCACCTTGCGGGCGCTTTCCAGGCGGATGAGCATGGGCAGGTTGATGCCGGCGATCACCTCGATCTCGCCCGCGCGCAGCAGGGATATGGCAAGGTTCGACGGGGTGCCCCCGAACAGGTCCGTCAGCAAGATCACGCCCGACCCGTCGTTCACGCGATCGACCGCGGCGGAGATGTCCGCGCGGCGCAGTTCCATGTCGTCCTCCGGCCCGATGCAGATCGTCTCGATCTGCTGCTGCGGCCCCACGACGTGCTCCATCGCGACAACGAATTCCGTCGCCAACGATCCGTGGGTGACGAGTAAGAGTCCAATCATCTGCGCTAACGGCCCATCTGTTTCATGATTGTGCTTTCGGGCCTCCCGGTCTGCGCTTCTCCAGGGCGTCCTGAGGCGCTGATTCCATGTTTCTGTGGCTGACCGTGGGCGAAAAGCCGGCATCTTGCAAGTATCTGGCGACGCGCTCGGCCACATGCACCGACCTGTGCCGTCCGCCGGTGCAGCCGAAAGCCACGGTGATATATGTCTTTCCGCCCTCCGCATAACGAGGCAGCAGTATCGCGAGCAGCGCCTCGATCCGGCCCACCGTGTCCTCATAGGCCGGGTCCTGCGCGATATAGGCGGCAACGTCCGGCTGAAGCCCGGTCTTGGGCCGCAACGCATCGTCCCAATGCGGATTGCGCAGGTAGCGCATGTCGAACACAAGGTCGGCGTTGCGGGGCACGCCGCGCGAATAGCCGAAGGACAATATCGTCAGCACCGGATCGGACAGCCGCTCGCGCGCATAGCGGTTGCGGATCTCCTGCTGTAGCGCATTGCTGCTATAGGCTGTCGTGTCGATGACCTGCGCGGCCCATCGCCGTAGCGGCTCGGTCAGCTCCCTTTCCCGCGCAATGCCGTCGGCGGCGGGCCGGTCGGCGGCAAGCGGATGCCGCCGCCGCGTTTCGGCGAAGCGCCGCTCCAGCTCGCTGCCCGAACAATCGAGGAACAGGGTCTCGACATCATGGCCATGGTGTTCGCGCAGCGCCTTGATGCGGCGGACGATGGCATTGGCGTCGAAACCGCGCGTGCGCGCGTCGATGCCGATGGCGAGCGGCCGGTCGTCCGCATCGCTGTGCCCGGCGGGCAGCGGCGTATCGAGCAGCCGGTCGAGCAAGACCAGCGGCAGATTGTCCACCGCTTCCCAGCCCATGTCCTCCAGCGTCTTGAGCGCGGTCGTCTTGCCCGCGCCGGACAGGCCCGACACCAGCAGGATCGTCTTGGGCGCGGGGGAGGCCGTCATGCCCGACCCATTTCCCTGAGCGCCAGTTCCACCTTGATCGGCGCGGACGCCTCCAGCCCGGCGAGCCGCACGAGGGGGATGTCGATGCCCGCGATCCGGCGGCGCGCGCCGTCCGCCGGCAACCGCTCGGCCACTTCGCCCAGATGCACGATCAGCGCGACCGGCACGCCGTCCCGATGCGGCATGTCGGCAAGGCCGATGCCGCGCACCTCCATCCTTCCGGCTATTTCGGCGGGAGCGGCAGCGATCAGTTGCCCGTCGCGCGCCGTCAGGATCGTATAGTCGTCGCTCACCAGCACCGCGCCCCGATCTATCAGGCGCAGCGCCAGGTCGGATTTGCCAGCTCCGCTCGGCCCGTGGAGCAACACGGCGCGTCCGCCGATGGCTACGCTGGTCGCATGAAGTGTCTGATGTGAAGCCGCGCCCGTCATGATCTGGTCCCTTCTAGCCCCAGTCGCGCGGGGAAGAAATCGAATTGCGCAGGAGAGACGCCGGAACCGCGAAAACTGTCCCGGCGCGGGACGGTCCCGTGAAGCGGCCGCGCTATTCCGACACCATTCCCGGATCGCGCTCCACCGCCATGGGCAGGCGCACGATGAAGCAGGCGCCGCTCTGTGCGTCCTGCCGGTCGGCGATGCTGACCTTGCCCTGATGCCCCTCCACGATGGAGCGGGCGATGGCGAGGCCCAGGCCGGAATGTTTGCCGAACGTTTCATTTTCCGGGCGGACGCTATGGAAACGGCGGAACACATGCTCGCGTTCGGATTCCGGCACGCCAGGCCCTTCATCCTCCACGCTGACCAGCACTTCATTGTCGGCCACGGTCGCGATGATCTGCACCAGCCCGCCATCGGGCGAGAAGGAAACGGCGTTGTCGATCAGGTTGTCGAGCACGCGGATCAACCGCTGTTCCTCGCCCAGCACGACGGCCACATCCTTGCGCGGCCGCGCGAAGGCGAGGCGCACGCCCCTCGGCACGCCGCGCGCCTCGCGGGCGATCACCATCTTTTCGATCAGCAGCCCCAGGTCGATGGGTTCGAAGCGCGTGCGCGAAAGCTGCGCGTCGATGCGCGAGGCTTCGGCGATATCCGTCACCAGCCGGTCGAGCCGCCGCACATCCTCCTTGCAGATGTCCATGAGCTGCGTCCGCAATTCCGGCTGCTCCACCCGGTCGAGCGCGTCGAGCGCGGAGCGGAGCGAGGCGATGGGATTCTTGAGTTCATGGCTCACATCGGCGGCGAAGGCGTCGGTGGCGTCGATCCGCTGACGCAGCGCATGGCTCATGTCGGACAAGGCACGGGCCAGCATCCCGATCTCGTCGCGCCGTTCGGGCAGGCGCGGCACCGTCACCTCCCGCGCCCGGCCCAGCCGCACGCGCACCGCAGCGCGGGCGAGGCTCTGGATCGGCTGGACGATGGTGCGCGCCAGGAACAGCGACAACAGCACCGACGCCAGCGCGGCGGCGGCCAGCACGATCCCCAGCCGCAATCGTTCGGCCCGCACGACGCGCGTGATGTCACGGGCATTTTCGGTGGACAGGAGGCTGGTGCCGTCCTTCATCTTCACGGCCGCCGAAATCATGAAGGTCCGGTCGGGCGCGTAGCGATTGGTCGCCTGGGGCTTGCCGGTCTGGTCCGCCAGCATGATTTCCGGCCATGCCTGCGCCCGATCGACTGTCGGTTCCTCGAAATTGGGCGGTCGGTCCGCGAAGACGATGCGGTCCATCGCCTTGTCGAGGAAACGGGCGATATGCCGCTTCAATTCCTCCTCGGACGGCAGGCGCAAGCGATAGCGCGGCGCATTCATGGTGAAGCTGTCCGCAATCAGCCGCCCGTCAGGGGCATAGCGGCGCACGCGGTCGTCGGTCTGCCGCGCATAGGCCGCGATCAACCGTTCGTGCAGGTCGGGCGGGGCATTTTCAAGGCCGATGGCCAGCAGCTTCAATTCGCGCGCGGACTGTTCCAGCCGGTCGTCGACGATGCGCGAGCGATAGCTGTCGAGATAAAAGAAGCCCCCCGCCAGCAAAGCCAGCGCGAAGACGTTCACCGCCAGGATGCGCAGCGTCAGGCTGATGCGGCCCGACCACCGCACCGCCAGCGGCGCGTCATTCCTCCGAGAATCGGTATCCGGCGCCATAGAGCGTATCGATTGCGTTGAAATCGGAATCCACCTCACGGAACTTGCGCCGCAGCCGCTTGATATGACTGTCTATGGTGCGGTCGTCGACATAGACATCGTCCTGATAGGCCGCGTCCATCAGTTGGTTGCGGTTCTTGACCACGCCGGGCCGCGCGGCAAGCGTTTCCAGGATCAGGAACTCCGTGACGGTCAGCGTCACGTCCTTCCCGTCCCACTTCACCCGATGGCGCGCCGGGTCCATCTCCAACCGCCCCCGCACGATCGGATCGATCACCGGCTCATCGGCGGCGGCGGGAGTGCGGCTGGCTTCGGCGCGGCGCAATATGGCGCGGATGCGCGCGATCAGCAGGCGCTGCGAGAAGGGCTTGGCGATATAATCGTCCGCACCCATGGCGAGGCCCAGCGCCTCGTCCAGCTCGTCCACCTTGGACGTCAGGAAGATGACGGGCATCTGGCTCTTTTCCCGAAGCCGCCGCAGCAGCTCCAGCCCGTCCATCTGCGGCATCTTGATGTCGAACACCGCCAGGTCCGCCGGATTGTCGAGCAGAGCCTTGAGCGCGCCGTCCGGGTCGGAATAGATGCGCGTCACGAAGCCTTCGGCCTGAAGCGCGATCGACACGGAGGTCAGGATATTCTTGTCATCATCCACAAGGGCGATGGTGGCTGTCATGCATCATCCCGGTAATGGCGCTAAGGGCGATCGGCCCCTCAGTTAGACCATGGCCGTCCGCGCTGCAAGGAAGTCGCTATCGGGAATGAATATGCGGCACGACCGTCGATTTTCACGACAAACTCAGCCTTTCGGGGATTTGACGGTTTCCGTCCGACCGCCTAATGCCGACTCCATCCACCGCTATAGGGACGCTTGCCGGCAATGGACCGGGGCGCCTGTGGGGAGGATCGGCCGTCCCGGCGAGAATGCCGGCGGTGCGGACTACATTATTCAGGAGCAAAGGCGTGCAGGCCAAATCCGCTATCACCCTGGACAAACAGGGTATCTCAACCAACGCGACGCAGTTCTGGAACCTCGGCACCGCGCCGCTGGTGGAGGCCGCCATCCGCAATGGCGAAGGCATATTGTCGAAGGACGGCCCGCTGGTCGTCAAGACCGGCAAGCACACCGGCCGCAGCGCAAGCGACAAGTTCATTGTCAAGGATACGGAAACCGAAAACACGGTCTGGTGGGGCAAGACCAACGTCCCCATGACACCGGAGCATTTCGCGGCGCTCAAGGCCGATTTCTTCAAGGCGCTGGGCGAAAAGGACAAGCTTTATGTCGCCGACCTCTTTGGCGGGTCGCAGCCCGAACATCGCGTCAACGTCCGCGTCATCAACGAACGCGCATGGCATAACCTCTTCATCCGCACCCTGCTCGTCCGCCCCACGCCGGAGGAACTGACCGGTTTCCAGCCTGAATACACCATCATCGACCTGCCGACCTTCCGCGCCGATCCGGCCCGTCACGGCAGCCGCAGCGAAACGGTGATCGCGGTCAACTTCACCGAAAAGCTGATCCTGATCGGCGGCACCGCCTATGCGGGCGAAATGAAGAAGTCGGTCTTCGGCATCCTCAACTATCTGCTCCCCGTCAGGGGCGTGATGCCGATGCACTGTTCGGCCAATATCGGTCCCAATGGCGACACGGCCGTCTTCTTCGGCCTGTCGGGCACGGGCAAGACCACCCTGTCCGCCGACGCCAGCCGCACGCTGATCGGCGATGACGAGCATGGCTGGTCGGACACCGCCGTCTTCAATTTCGAGGGCGGCTGCTATGCCAAGATGATCAATCTGTCGGCCGAGGCCGAGCCGGAAATCTTCGCCACCACCAAGCGGTTCGGCACGGTGCTGGAAAATGTCGTGATCGACGAGGAAACCCGCGTCATCGACCTCGACGACAACAGCCTCGCGGAAAACAGCCGCGGTTCCTATCCCATCGACTTCATCCCCAATGCAAGCGCGGACAATCTGGGTCCGGTGCCGAAGAACATCATCTTCCTCACCGCCGATGCTTATGGCGTGCTGCCCCCGATCGCGCGGCTGACCCCGGATCAGGCGATGTATCACTTCCTGTCCGGCTACACCGCGCGCGTCGCGGGCACGGAAATCGGTGTGACGGAGCCGAGCGCGACCTTCTCGACCTGCTTCGGCGCGCCCTTCATGCCGCGCCATCCGTCGGTCTACGGCAACCTCTTGAAAGAGCGGATCAACAAAGGGGGCGTCACCTGCTGGCTGGTCAACACCGGCTGGACCGGCGGCAAATATGGCGTGGGCAAGCGGATGCCGATCAAGGTCACGCGCGCGCTGCTCAACGCCGCGCTCGACGGCAGCCTCAACAATGCGGAATTCCGCACCGATCCGAATTTCGGCTTTGAGGTGCCGGTGGCGGTGCCGGGCGTGGAAAGCGCGATCCTCGATCCGCGCGCGACGTGGGACGACAAGGTGGCCTATGACGAAACGGCGGGCAAGCTGGTCAAGCAGTTCGTCGACAACTTCGCCCAGTTCGAGGAACATGTGGACGCCTCCGTGCGCGGCGCGGCGCTGACCGCCGCCGTCTGACGGCATCCGCGACCGATTCGCGAAAGAGCCGGGGGAGGGGAAAGGGCCTTCCCCGGCTCTTTCGCTTTCTGCGGTCCCATAGAGATGCTAATCTGGATTTGATCTATAGCGGGAGTCGCACATGGGCATGTTTGATGATCTTCTGGGCAATGCGGGCGGGCTGGAAGCGATCGCCGCGAAAATCGGCGTGTCGCCTGAACAGATGCAGGCGCTGATGAGCGAGATCGGCGGCAAGATCGGCGGCGGCGAAACCAGCGTGTCCGCGCTCGCCGAAACGGCGGCGGAACATGGCGTGTCGGCGGACAAGCTCCAGGAACTGCTCGGCCAGTTCGGCGGTCCCGAAGCGATCCTGGGCAAGCTGGGTAGCCTGTTCGACCGCGACGGCGACGGCAATCCGCTGAACGAACTGGGCAACATCGCCAAGGGGCTGTTCGGCTGAAGACAGGCGAAGACGGGTCAGCTTTTGGCCCGACAAGTTTTTTTGGCCTTGCCATCGCGCTGCACACGCGCCATTTCGCGGACGCATCATTTATTGCGAACGATATGCAACTAGCGTCATCGAGGCGCCGGTCCCTCGCATGAATTGGCAAGGATAAAGGTCTTGAGCGAAGTGACGATCGAAAAGCCGGTGCTGGAACCAACGGGTGCGCTCAGCGTGGAAACGGTGCTGTCGGTGCGGCACTGGAACGAACATCTTTTCAGCTTTCGCATCACGCGGCCCGCCAGCTTCCGTTTCCGTTCGGGCGAATTCGTGATGATCGGCCTCCAGGGCGACAATGGAAAGCCGCTGCTGCGCGCCTATTCGGTCGCCAGCCCGTCCTGGGACGAGGAACTGGAATTCCTGTCGATCAAGGTGCAGGACGGGCCGCTTACGTCCCGGCTCCAGCTCATCCAGCCGGGCGACCAGATCTATCTCGGCCGCAAGCCGACCGGCACGCTCGTCACCGACGCGCTGCTGCCGGGCAAGCGGTTGTTTATGCTGTCGACTGGCACGGGCCTCGCGCCCTTCCTCAGCCTGTCGCGCGACCCGGACGTTTACGAGTTTTACGAGGAAGTCGTGATCGTCCACTCGGTCCGCCGGGTCAGTGACCTTGCCTTCCATGACGAACTGACGGGCAAGCTGGCGGAAGACCCGCTGGTCGCCGAACAGGCGGACAGGCAGTTCCACTATGTCCCGACCGTCACGCGCGAACCTTTCCGCAACAATGTCCGCATCGATGCGCTGATCGAGAATGGCAAGCTGTTCGAAGGCATCCCCGGCGCGCCGAAATTCGATCCGGAGACCGACCGGATCATGATGTGCGGCAGCATGGAGATGATCAAGCAGTTCGGCGCCTGGTTCGAGGAGAACGGCTTCGCCGAAGGTTCCAACGCTGCGCCCGGCGCCTATGTGATCGAACGCGCTTTCGTGGGGTGATCGGTTGCCGCGAAGGATGCAAGGAAGGGCTGCTCCATGCGGCCCTTTTTGTGGCGGTTGCTTGAATGGCGGTTGTGGGTGGAAGACGGACATAAATATCGCCATCCCAGCGAAAGCTGGGATCTCATTTAGGCTCGGTTGCGCCCTAAGAAAGAGAGATCCCAGCTTTCGCTGGGATGACGAATGTTGTGTGGCCGCAACTGACCAAAACCCATCCTACCGCGCTGCCAGCACCCCATTGAACGGCCCCTTCCGCCGCGTGCTCCCCAAACCCGGCTTCGCGGACGACCTGCGCCAGCTTCGCTTTCCCGGCCTGCGCCCTCCGGCTCTTTCGTATAGCCTGCCTTCCCCTTCATCCGAAAGTCGAATGGGATCGACGCCGTCCGGTCAGACTGGCTCCACCCGCAGGATCGAAGCCTCCGCGCCCACGATTCGTACCCGTGCTCCCACGGGCGCTTCGGGGCCATGGCAGGACCAGACGCCGTCGCCCACCTTCACGCGCCCGCGCCCGTTCTCGATAGCCTCGGTCACGGTCACGACCTCCCCGATCAGCCGGGCGGTGCGGTCGTTGAGCAGCGGGTCTTCCGACGAAACTGGATTGGCCGCATACCAGCGCCGCCCGCCCCATACCGCGATCAGGCAGAGCATGGCGAAGATCAGGAACTGCAACGATATCCCGACCGGCAGCGCCATCGCCGCCAGTCCCGTCACCGCCGCCGCTATGGCGACCCAGATCAGGAACACGCCGGGCATCAGCACTTCGCCGATGCCCAGCAGGGCGGCAAGGATCAGCCACCACCAATGATCTTCCAGCATGGCGAGCATGTCCATTGGCCGGCTGTCCCCTTATGCGAACGGACCGCGGCGCGGCGGCGCGGCGGGCGGGGGAGGCGGCGAGGGCTTGTCACCGCCCAGCGCCTCCCGCGCCAGTTCGCCGATGCCGCCCAGCGTGCCGATCAACTGGGTCGCCTCCACCGGGAACAGGATCGTCTTGGCATTGGGGGAGGTCGCGAACTGCTGCACTGCCTCCACATATTTCTGGGCGATGAAATAGTTGATCGCCTGCGCATTGCCATTGGCGATGGCTTCGGAAACCATTTGCGTCGCCTTGGCCTCCGCCTCCGCCTCGCGCTCGCGGGCCTCGGCGTCGCGGAAGGCGGCTTCGCGGCGGCCTTCGGCTTCCAGGATCTGGCTTTGCTTCTGGCCTTCGGCTTTGAGAATCTCCGATGCGCGCAGACCTTCCGATTCGAGGATCAGGGCGCGCTTCTCACGCTCGGCCTTCATCTGCCGGCCCATGGCGTTGACGATATCGGCGGGCGGGCGGATGTCCTTCAGTTCGACGCGGGTGATCTTGATGCCCCACGCGTTGGTGGCGTGATCGACCACGGAAAGCAGCCGCGCATTGATCTCGTCGCGCTTGGAGAGGGTTTCGTCGAGGTCCATCGAACCCATGACCGTCCGCAAATTGGTGGTCGCAAGCTGCATGATCGCGACATAGAGTTCCGACACTTCATAGGCGGCCTTCGCCGCGTCGAGCACCTGGAAGAACACCACGCCGTCGACCGACACCATGGCATTGTCCTTGGTGATGATATCCTGTCCCGGAATGTCGACGACCTGCTCCATCATGTTGATCTTGCGCCCGACTCCATAAAAAAAGGCGGGGTAGAAATTGAGGCCGGGCTTCGCCACTTCCGTAAAGCGGCCGAACCGCTCGATCGTATATTGATAGCCCTGCCGCACGACCTTCACGCTGACCGCGAGGTAGAACAGCACCAGCAAAGTCACCGTAAGCGCGAAAGTCGTCACCATAGGTCCTCCCAACCCGAACAGGACCGACTATGCCGTGAAAAGATTAACGGGGAAAGGCAATCCGGCTAAACCCGTCACAAGAACCGTTCTTCCAAGGAGTCGATTGCCGTCATGCTGCTTCGCCACGCCCGCTCGCTGCTGTTCCTGCCCGCGTCCAATGCCCGTGCCATCGCCAAGGTCCGCACGCTGCCCTGCGACCTTGTGATCCTCGATCTGGAGGACGCCGTGCCGGACGAGAGGAAGGAGGATGCCCGCACGGGTGCTCTGGAGGCTCTGGCGGAAGGATTCGGGAACCGGCTGACGGCGCTCCGCATCAATGTCGAGGGCACTCCCTGGCACGGCGTTGAGATGATCGCCGCCAAACAGTCCGCCGCCGACTATGTGGTGCTGCCCAAGGTGGAAAGTCCCAAACAGGTGAAGGACGTGTTCAGCGTCACGCAAAAACCGGTCATCGCCATGATCGAAAGCGCCCGAGGCGTGCTGGCCGCGCCGGAAATCGCGGCGGGCGAGGGCGCGGCGGCGCTGTTTATGGGAACCAACGACCTGCGACAGGACATCGGCATTCCCGCCATCGCCGGGCGCGACGGGCTGGCGATGGCGCTTCAGGCCGTGATCCTGGCCGCGCGCGCCGCGGGCATCGCGGTGTTCGACGGCGTGTTCAACCGACTGGACGACGAAGCGGGATTCGAGGCGGAGTGCGTGGCGGGCCATGCGCTTGGCTTCGACGGCAAGACATTGATTCACCCCAGCCAGGTGCCGGTCGCCAACCAGGTCTTCGGCCCGGACGCGCAGGCGCTGGCGGACGCCCGCCGCCTGATCGAGGCCGCGACCGGCGGGGCGGAACGGTTCGAGGGCCGCATGATCGAATCCATGCATGTGGAGGCTGCGAAGGCCCTCGTCGCCCGCGCCGAGGCTGTGGGGCAGGGCTGACGGGCCCGCACCATCAGGGCTTTTCGCCGTCCCGTGCCTTGCTCTCCGCGTCGAGCTGTTCTTGCAGGTCGCCGGTCGCCGCTTCCGTCCGCGCGATGTCGCGGAGGGCCAGCCCCTGCGGTCGCCTTATTCCCGACGATGGCGGACGGTCAGCAGATAGTTGATCGCCTTGTTGGTCGACAGCACGAAACCTTTGCGCGGATCGAAGCCAAGGCCGCTCGACCCGATCACCTCCAGCCCGGCGTCCTCCAGCAGCGCGGTCAGTTCATCCGGCGTGATGAACCTGTTCCAGTCGTGCGTCCCCTTGGGAATGCCGCCCACGCTTTCCCCGATGGAGATCATCGCGGCGCGGGAAAGGGGGGTGCGGTTGGGTGTCGAGAGGATCATCAGCCCCTCCGGCGCCAGCTTGTCCGCCAGCGCCGCCACGAACGCGGCGGGATCGGCCACATGCTCGATCACTTCCATGGAGGTGACGAGATCGAATCCGTCCTCCGCCAATTGCTCCACCGGAGTCGCGCGATAGTCGATGGAGAGGCCCTGCGGCTGTGCATGGACCTTTGCCGCCGCGATATTTTCCTCCGCCGCGTCGAGCGCCGTCACCGCAGCGCCCATGCGCGCCAGCGGTTCGGCGAGCAATCCCGCGCCGCAGCCCACGTCCAGCGCGCGCCTGCCCTCAAGTGGCTGAAAAGAGCTATCCTTTCCCGGCCAGCGGCAATCTATCGCCTCTCGTATATAGCGCAACCGCACCGGGTTCAGCTTGTGCAGCATGGCGCTGCTGCCATCGGGGTCCCACCATTGCGCGGCCATCGCGCCGAAATGCGCCGCCTCGCGCGGATCGATGGTGCCGGTCGTCGTTGCGCTTGCGTTGCTTGCCATATCCGTATCCGCTGCTAAGAGGAGCGCCGTTTCAGCCCTTTTGGGACATTTTCTTTCTTACCAGCAGGCAGGCTCGACAAGCAAATGGCGCGCATCGTGATGAAATTCGGCGGCACCTCCATGGCGGGGATGGAGCGGATTCGCAATGTGGCCGCGCGAGTCAAACATGTGGTGGATCAGGGGCATGAAGTCGCCGTTGTCGTGTCCGCCATGGCGGGCGAGACGGATCGACTCGTCGGCTTCTGCAAGGAAGCCTCGCCGCTTTACGATCCGGCGGAATATGACGTGGTCGTCGCCAGCGGCGAGCAGGTGACGAGCGGCCTGCTCGCCATGACGCTCAAGGCCATGGGCGTGAACGCGCGGAGCTGGCTAGGCTGGCAGCTTCCCATCCGCACCAACCAGGCCCATGCCAAGGCGCGCATCGGGCGGATCGACACCGCCGACCTGATCGCTTCCATGCAGTCGGGCACGGTCGCGGTCATCCCCGGCTTCCAGGGCATGATGGAGGACGGGCGCATCTCGACCTTGGGCCGCGGCGGGTCCGACACGTCGGCGGTGGCGGTGGCGGCGGCGGTGAAGGCGGACCGCTGCGACATCTATACCGATGTGGACGGCGTCTATACCACCGACCCGCGCATCGTGGCCCGTGCGCGCAAGCTCGACCTCGTCACCTATGAGGAGATGCTGGAACTGGCCTCGGTCGGCGCCAAGGTGCTCCAGACCCGCTCGGTCGGTCTTGCCATGAAGGAAGGCGTGGTCGTCCAGGTGCTTTCCTCCTTCGATGATCCCACTCAGGAAGACCTCCCCGGCACGCTGATCGTGAGCGACGAGGAACTGGAGGCCAAGCTCAAGGAAACCAAGATGGAACGTCAGCTCATCACCGGCATCGCCCACGACAAGAATGAGGCGAAGATCATCGTGACCCGCGTGCCCGACAAGCCGGGCGCGGTGGCGCACATCTTCGGCCCGCTGGCCGATGCGGCGATCAACGTCGACATGATCATCCAGAACGACTCCAAGGACAATGAAGAGACGGACGTCACCTTCACCGTCCCGCGCGCGGACCTGGCCCGCAGCGTCGACATCCTGGAGGCGCGCAAGGAGGAGATCGGCTTCCGCCGCATCATCACAGACACGGAAGTCGCCAAGATCAGCGTCGTGGGCGTGGGTATGCGCAGTCATGCGGGCATCGCCGCGACCATGTTCAAGACGCTGGCCGACCGCGGCATCAATATCGAGGCGATTTCCACCAGCGAGATCAAGGTTTCGGTGCTGATCGACGAGGACGAGACGGAACTGGCGGTGCGCGTGCTGCACACGGCCTACGGCCTGGACGCGCCGGCGGCTTGAACCAAACGCTTTACACATGACGTCATTCCCGCGAAGGCGGGAATCCATCTCCGGGCGGTGGCGCCTGGGGATGGCTTTGGAGATGGATACCGCCTTCGCGGGGATGACGGGACTATTGAGATGACCAGCGCCAAACTCGTTTCCCTGATGGCTCGCGGCACTGATTTCCTGGGCTGCGAAACGGCGATCCTGTGCGGGGCGATGAGCTGGGTGTCCGAACGCCATCTCGTCTCGGCCATTTCCAATGCGGGCGGTTTCGGCGTGATCGCCTGCGGCGCGATGACGCCCGACCTGCTCGATACGGAAATCGCGGCGACCAAAGCGCTGACGGACAAGCCCTTCGGCGTCAATCTCATCACCATGCATCCCCAGCTTTTCGAGCTGATCGAGGTCTGTTCGAAGCATGATGTGGGGCATGTCGTGCTGGCTGGCGGCCTGCCGCCCAAGGGTAGCATCGCGGCGATCAAGGCCAGAGGCGCGAAGCTGCTCTGCTTTGCTCCCGCGCTTAGCCTGGCGAAGAAGCTCGCGCGGTCGGGCGTCGACGCGCTCATCATCGAGGGGATGGAGGCGGGCGGCCATATCGGTCCCGTCGCGACCAGCGTGCTGGCGCAGGAGATATTGCCGGAAATGTCGCCCCAGCTTCCCGTCTTCGTCGCGGGGGGCATCGGCCGGGGCGAAGCGATCGCGGGCTATCTGGAAATGGGGGCGGCGGGCGTGCAGCTTGGCACCCGCTTCGCCTGCGCCGCCGAAAGCATCGCCCATCCCGCGTTCAAGAAGGCGTTCTTCCGCGCGTCGGCCCGCGACGCCATCGCCAGCGTCCAGATCGACCCGCGCCTGCCGGTCATCCCCGTCCGCGCGCTCAAGAATATGGGCACCGAAGCTTTCACCGCCAAGCAGCGCGAAGTCGCCAACCTGCTGGACAGCGGCGCGGTCGACATGAACGAGGCGCAGTTGCAGATCGAGCATTATTGGGCGGGGGCGCTCCGCCGCGCGGTGATCGACGGCGATGTGGAGGGCGGATCGCTGATGGCGGGCCAGTCCGTCGGCATGGTGAGCAAGGAAGAGCCGGTCGCCGAGATCATCGCCCAACTGATGGCCGAAGCCGCGTCCGCGCTCGAACGCCGCGCGGCCTGAGAGCACCGGGATCGGATGGCGGTTTTGGGTGGATTCCCGCCACGGAGGTTGGATGGCCGCAACTGGCCGAAACCGGCTGTCGCACGACTTTGAGCTTGCGGCGCCCGTCATCGCCAAGCCGAAACCCGGCGAACCGAATCCCTTTCTGGACGAAGCGAGTCCGGTGCAGTCGTCAGGAACCCCCGCTTTTGGCATGAGTTTCTGCTGTCCGGATAATATATGGAAAAAGGGGATACAGGTGCCGCCGCGTACCGCATTTCGTCGCTTCCGTTCAGTGGCGTCCATAACGACGCTCGCGCTGATCGCGGGTTGCTCCACGCCGAAGAAGGAGGTCGTGGCCCCGCCGCCGGTCATTGAAACCATAAGGCCCGTTCCGCCCATGGGCGCAGTGGAGGGCATGAGCGTTCCGGATGTCGGCGCGGACGGGAAGCGGCTGACGCCCAATCGCGGCGTCACGTCGAACACGGCACTGTGGCATGTCCGCATGGCGCTGAACGTCGCCGCGCTGTCCTGTCATGAAGCGGGCGATCTGGCGCGGCTGCAATATAATCAGATGCTGCATGTCCATAAGGCGGTCCTGGGCGCGGCGAACGCCGCCGTCGACCGGAACTACCAGTTCGAATATGGCAGTACCGGGATCGCCCGGCGCGAACAGCTCAACACCGTCGTCTATAATTTCTTCTCGCTGCCGCCGGTGCAGCCGACCTTCTGCAAGGCTGCCATAGAGGTCGGGGCGAAGATGCTGTCGATGCCTTCCGCTTCGCTGCTGGCCTATGCGCCCGAAGCGCTGACGGCATTGGAAAAGCCGTTCCAGGATTTCTACGACGCCTATGCCGACTATCTGCGGCGGCTGGCCGAATGGCAGGCCCGCTTCGGCGCGAGCGTGACGGTGGTCGTGTCCCCCACGCCGTTGCCGCCCCCGCCAGTGCCGCCGGGCGAAGCGCCGCCTCCGGGCTTCAGGCCGAGCCTGCCCGCAGCGCCGCAGTCCGCGCCAGTGATGCAACCCGCTCCAGCGCCGCCTGTCGCGACGCCGCCTGTGCCCGTCGTGCCGACGCTGCCGCCCGCGCAGCGCTGACCTTGCCTGTCGGGAGCGCGCCAACTATCTGGGCGGCAAGCGAGGCCACGTCCTCCCCCGCCTGATGCGGGCATAAGTCCGGGACGGCCCGGCTCTCTTTGCGAAAGGGGGCCGCATGGCCTGGATCTATCTGATTATCGCCGGTCTGCTGGAAATCGTGTGGGCATTCGCGATGAAGCAGTCGCAGGGCTTTTCACGCCTGACGCCCACGATCGTCACCCTGGTCGCGATGATCGGCAGCTTCGCGCTGCTTTCATTGTCGATGCGGAGCCTGCCGCTGGGCACGGCCTATACGATCTGGACCGGCATCGGCGCGGTCGGCGCGTTTCTGGCCGGCGTCGTCTTCCTGGGGGAGGGAGCCTCAGCGATGCGCTTGCTGGCCGCCGCGCTGATCCTTGGCGGTCTGCTGCTCATGAAGCTGTCGTCTCCGGCATGACCGTGGAGGGCGCCTTGGGAGGCAGGGGGAACAGCCGCACGAAGCGTTCGGCCAGCGCCCGGTCGCCCTCGACCGTCAGCGCTCCCGCCACATCCTCGAACCGCGCTCCGCCATAGACGATGGCGGCGAGCGCATTCTGGTCGCCCGAAAAGATCGCGTCCGCGCCATCCGCCTCGCCCCGGCCGACGGTGAAATCGCCATCCCTTAACGTCGCGCGGAACGTCTCCTCGCCAAAGCGCATCCCGATGGTGGCGTCCATGTCGCCGATCCGGCTGCGGTCGATCATCGTGCGCATCGACAGGATCACCGACACATTGCTCATAGGCTGGCCTGGCTGCATCGTGGGGGAGCGACAGGCCCAGCGGCCCAGCACCTGGAACAATATTTCCGACTCGCGGCCCCAGTCGGTCAGCTCGTAAATCTGGCTGGCGGCGGGCGGGGGCAGGCGGCGGCGGATCAATATGCTGGCCGCCTCCAGCTCCTCCAGCCGCTGCGTCAGCACATTGGCGCTGATTCCGGGCAGGCTGGCGCGCAGATCGGTAAAGCGCTTCGGCCCCAGCATCAATTCCCGCATGATGGGCATGGCCCAGCGATCCCCGATGATGTCGAGCGCATGGGCAACCGCGCATCCATCCAGATAGGCTCGTTTCTTCACGTTTGAGAGTCCATAGTTATCTTTTATAACTTAATTATTGCATAAAATAAGTGATTGGTGCACAAAGTTCAAGTCGGCGATTCGCCCGCTCCAATCCAATCCGATGCGATGCCGGACCAGATAATCCCAAGGAGATGTGTGATGTCGAATGCCCCTGCTCCGAAGATGATTTTCGTGAACCTGCCTGTGAAGGATCTGCCTGCCTCGATAGCCTTTTATGAGGCGGTCGGCGCGGTGCGGAACAATGATTTCGCCGATGACAGCGCGCAGATGATAAGCTTTTCCGACACGATCCACGCCATGCTGCTGACGCATGAGCGGTTCAGCGGCTTCACCCCGCGCCGGATTCCCGATGCCCATGAAACCGCGCAGGTGCTGCTGGCGCTTAGCGAAGTGGGTCGTGCGGATGTCGACGCGACCGTGGAAAAGGCGCTGGCGGCGGGCGGGACGGAGCCTAATCCCAAACAGGATCATGGTTTCATGTATGGCCGCAATTTCGCGGATCTCGATGGCCATATCTGGGAAGTGATGTGGATGGATGTGGAGGCGGCTTTGACCGCCGGACAGGGGGAGCCTGCGGCTGCCTGAAAATCCGGACCGGGACATTAGGAGAGCGATCATGAGCTATATGGACGGTTTCGTGGTGCCTGTGCCCAAGGGCAAGAAGCAGGCTTACAAGGAGGCGGCGGCCTATGCCGCGCCGATCTTCATCGAACATGGCGCGATCCGCGTGGTCGAATGCTGGGGCGATGACATCAAGGAAGGGAAGATCAACGATTTCCGCACCTGCGTCATCGCGGAGGAGGACGAGGAAGTCGTCTTTTCCTGGATCGAATGGCCTTCAAAGGACGTTCGCGACGCGGGCATGGCCAAGGTGATGGCCGATGAACGCATGAAGCCGCAGGAAGGGCAGGACATGCCCTTTTCCGGCGCGCGGATGGTTTACGGCGGCTTTTCGGTGCTGCTGGACGAGCGCGCCTGAACGGCCGGCAATCAGGGAGACGGACGATGACCGATCTGACTGGCAAATTCTTCTGGTATGAACTGATGACCAGCGATCCGCAGGCGGCCCTTGCCTTTTACGGCGACGTGGTTGGGTGGAGCGCGCAGGCGTTCGAAGGCGGCGATCACAGCTATCATGTGATTTCGGGCAGCGCCGGGCCGCTGGGCGGGATCATGGCGATCCCGGCGGAGGCCGGGGCGTGCGGCATGAGTCCCTGGTGGGGCGGTTATATCGGGTCGGCGGACGTCGATGCCGATGTGAAACGCCTTTCCGCAGCGGGCGCCAGGGTGCAACGCGCGCCGGAAGATATTCCGGGCGTGGGACGCTTTGCGGTGATGGGCGATCCGGGCGGCGCGACCTTCCTGCTGCTCAACGGCTCCAGCTCCGAAGGGATGGACGCCGCTTCGCCCATGGCGAAGGGCCATGTCGGCTGGCATGAACTCTATTCCGGCGATTTCGACGCAGACCTTGCCTTTTACATATCGCAATTCGGTTGGGGGAAAGGCGACGCCATGGATATGGGGGAGATGGGCAGCTACCAGCTTTTTTCCCTGAGCGGCGGCACGGATTTCAACAGCATGTCGGGCGGCATGATGAAGAAGCCCGCCGAAATGCCGCAGCCGCTCTGGCTGTTCTATTTCGTGGTGGGCGACATCGATGCGGCGGTGGACAAGGTGAAAGCGGGCGGCGGGACCGTGCTCAACGGCCCGATGGAGGTGCCCGGCGGCGCATGGATCATCCAGGCGACCGACCCGCAGGGCGCGATGTTCGCGCTGGTCGGCATGCGCTCAAGCTGAAGGAGAGGCGTCATGTCGAAGATTTCCCCCTGCCTGTGGTTCGACGGACAGGCCGAGGAGGCGGCGCGCTTCTACGTTTCCGTTTTTGGCGGATCGGTGGACGGCGTCAGCACCTATCCGCCTGGCACGTCTTCTCCGTCCCCGTTCAAGGAGGGGGATGTGCTGGTGGCGGAGTTCACCCTGTTCGGTCAGAGCTACCAGGCGCTGAACGGGGGCCCGCATTTCGCCTTCAACGAAGCGGTGTCGCTGTCTGTATCCTGCAAGGATCAGGCGGAAGTGGACCGCTGGCATGACGCGCTGACAGCCGACGGCGGGGAGCCGGGGCCGTGCGGCTGGCTCAAGGACAAATATGGCCTGTCATGGCAGATAGTGCCCGAAGAGATACTCGCCCTGCAAAAGAGCGGCGACGCGCAGGCGGTCGGCCGGATGATGAGCGCGCTCATGACCATGGGAAAGCTGGATATCGCCGCGCTGAAAGCGGCTTTCGAGGGGGAACCAGTATGAGCGGCACGGAATTTGAGTTGTCGGTGACGCGCCATATCGACGCGCCTCGCGAGATCGCATGGAAAGTGTGGACCGACCTCAAGGACGAATGGTTCTGCCCCAAGCCCTGGCGGGCCGAGGTGATCGAGGAGGATCTGCGCCCCGGCGGCCGCAGCGCAGTCCGCATGTATGGTCCCGATGGCGAGGACACGGGTCCGATGGAGGGCATTTTCCTGGAGGTGGTGCCGCGTGAGCGCGTCGTTTCCACCGACGCCTATGCCGTTGGCTGGGTGCCGCAGCCTCCCTTCATGACCGCGGTGTGGAGCTTCGCCGATGAAGGGGAGGGCACGCGCTTCACCGCAGCAGCGCGCCATTGGGACGCGGAAACGCTTGAAAAGCATCTGGAAATGGGCTTCGACCCCGGCTGGGACCAGATGGCGGATCAGTTCAAGGCGCTTTGTGAAACGTCCGCCGCCAGCGCCTGACGAGACGGCGGGTCGGCGGCGGCTGCGGGCTTTATCGGTTTCGATACGAAATCGCATTGGACGCGGCCTGTTGATCTGATAGCGCATGGACATGCCCAGCACGCCAGCCGCCGCCGCCCGCCTGATCCTCACCAGCTTGCAGGAGGTCATGGCGGCGCGAACGAGCGCGCAGGCCAAGCTCAACAAGGTGGTCGACATCATCGGCCAGTCGCTGTCGAGCGAAGTGTGCTCCATCTACCTCGTGCGTGAAGGCGTGCTCGAACTCTTCGCCACGCGCGGCCTTAAGCAGGAAGCGGTCCATGTCACCCGCATGGCGATGGGGGAGGGGCTGGTCGGCCTGATCGCCACCAATGTCGAAACGCTGAACCTGGATGAGGCGGCGTCGCATCCCGATTATGCCTATCGCCCCGAAACGGGCGAGGAATTGTTCCACAGCTTCGCGGGTGTGCCCATCGTCCGGCGGGAGCGGGCCATCGGCGTGCTCTGCGTGCAGCATGTCGAGCCGCGCCGTTATGAAGAAGTGGAGATAGAGGCGCTCCAGACCGTCGCCATGGTGCTGGCCGAACTGATCGCCAATGCCGAACTGGCCGATGACGGCCCCGTCGACCAGCGCGAGCAGGAAACCGGCACCGTCGTCCTCCATGGCCTGCAACTGGTGATGGGCATGGCGCGCGGCCATGCGGTCTTCCATCAGCCCCGCGTCCATATCGAACACACTGTCGCGGAGGATGTGGAGGCGGAGCGCCAGCGCCTCCTCTCCGCCTTCGCGAAGATGCGCGAGCAGGTCGACCGCATGACCGGATCGATCGATTTCGGCATGGAGGGCGAGCATCAGGAGGTTCTCGAAACCTACAAGATGTTCGCCTATGACGAAGGCTGGATCCGCCGCATCAACGAAGCCATTGACAGCGGCCTGACCGCCGAAGCCGCTATCGAACGGGTGCAGCAGCGCACGCGGATGCGGATGCGCCAGATCGACGATCCGTTGTTGCAGGACCGGATGCACGATCTGGAGGATCTGTCCAACCGCCTGCTGCGCACCGTGTCGGGGCAGCTTGGCACGGCGGCGCAGCTTGGCTTGCGGCAGGACGCGATCCTGATCGCCCGCAACCTTGGCCCCGCCGAGCTGCTGGAATATGACCGGCGGCGGCTCAAAGGCGTGATCCTGGAGGAAGGATCGCTGACCGCCCATGTCACCATCGTCGCGCGCGCCATGGGCGTGCCGGTGCTGGGCCGCGTGCGCGACATTCGGCACCAGGTGAACGAAGGCGACCTGCTCCTTATGGATGTAGGCGCCAATTCGCTGCTCATCCGCCCGACCGCCGACATGGACGAGGCGTTCGAGAACAAGCTGCACATCACGCAGAAGCGCCGCGCCGAATTTGCCGCCATGCGCGATCTGCCGTCCGTCACGCAGGACGGGGCGCGGATCGAGCTGATGGTCAATGCGGGTTTGCGCGATGACGCGCAGGCGCTCGACGTCGTGGGCGCGGACGGCATCGGCCTGTTTCGCACCGAATTTCAGTTCCTGGTGTCCTCCACCCTGCCGCAGCGGGAAAAGCAGCAGCGGCTCTACAAGGACGTTCTGGACGCGGCGGGCGACCGGCCCGTCATCTTTCGCACCGTCGATATCGGCGGCGACAAGGCGCTGCCCTACATGCAGCGCGAGAATGAGGAGTTGGAGGACAATCCGGCGATGGGCTGGCGCGCCCTGCGGCTGGCGCTGGACCGCGATGCGCTGATGAAGGCGCAGGCCCGCGCCCTGCTGGAGGCGGCGGCGGGCAAGGTGCTGCACATCATGTTCCCGATGGTGTCGGAACCCTGGGAATATGAGGAAGCCCGCGCCCTGGTGGAACATCAGCGCGAATGGCTGGTGAAGCAGCGCAAGAAGGTGCCGATCGCGGTCAAATATGGCGCCATGCTGGAAGTGCCCGCGCTGGCCGAGGTGCTGGACATTCTGTTGCCGCGCGTCGATTTCCTGTCCATCGGCACCAATGACCTGACGCAGTTCCTGTTCGCGGCGGATCGCGCGCATCCGCGTCTTGCGGAGCGTTACGACTGGCTCAGCATCGCCATCGTTCGCTTCCTCGACCGGGTCGTGCGCGCCTGCGAAGCGCATAAGGTGCCGGTCGGCGTGTGCGGCGAAATGGGCGGTCGAACGCTGGAGGCGATGGCCCTGATCGGCCTGGGCGTGCGGCGATTGTCGATCACCCCGGCCTCGGTCGGGCCGGTGAAAGCGATGATCCGGTCCGTAGACGTCACGGCTTTGCAGGTGTTCATGCGCGACATGCTGGATGGCCGCGTCGTCGATATCCGGGGCAGCCTCAGCCAATGGGCGGCGGACAAGGGCGTCGAACTGAGTTGAAGCATATTTCCCGGCGTTGACAATCCCCGTCCCACAATGAGACAAGGCGACCCATCCCAGGGGTCGCGGAGCAACATGGCAGAAGAACCGGAAATCGAAACCGGCGCGGTCGACGCGCAGGATAGCCAGCCCTCCACCCCCGGCGCCAGGCTGCGCGCCGCGCGGGAAGCGCGGGGGCTTTCGATCCAGGATGTGGCGACCCGTACGCGAATCGCGCAGCGCCAGCTCGAAGCCATTGAAAAGGATGATTATACCGCACTGCCCGGCATCCCCTATGCCGTGGGTTTCGCGCGCGCCTATGCCCGCGCGGTGGACATGGACGAGGTGGCGATCGCCGCCGAGGTGCGCGATGCCGTCCATAATTCCGAACTGGGCGCAAACCGCTATGAAGTGTTCGAACCGGCCGATCCGGCCCGTGTGCCGTCCCGCGCGCTGGCATGGACGGCGGCCGCCATCGCCATCGTCGTGATTGCCGGCTTCGCGCTCTGGCGTTCGCAGTTGCTGACGCCGCCCACGACCGAGGAAATCGCCCAGCAGAAGGACGCCGCGCCAACGGCGCAGCAGCGCCCTGCCAACGCCGCGCCCGTTTCTCCCGCCAATCAGCCGGTGGTCTTCACGGCGAACGACGATGTCTGGCTGCGCATCTATGACGAAGCGGGTGAGCGTTTGAAGGACGGGCTGATGAAGAAGGGTGAGAGCTTCACCCTGCCTGCCAACGCCCGCAATCCGATGATCCTGACGGGACGGCCGCAGGCGCTGGATGTCACGGTGGGCGGAAAGCCCGTTCCGCCGCTGGGCGCCGCCGACCGCACCATCGCCGATGTGCCGGTCGGGGCGGAGGCGCTGCTGTCGCGCGCCACGCCCGCCGGTCAGGCAGTGTCGCCATCGGCAGCTGCGCCCGCACAGCGTCCGGCTGCGGCTTTACCCTCCGGGGACGGGAGCGCTGCCGCCGCATCGCCTGCCGCGCCGCCGGCGGAAGGAGCGCCCGCCAACTAGCCGGGGGGGGCCGGTTGCGGGATGAAAGTCGCGCTTTACGGCGCAGAATATCGCCTTATGGTTAAGGCGAAGGATTCAGTCGGGGATAATCATGCGTCACGCCTTTCTTGCGCCCTCCGCAATGGCTTTGGGGGTGTCGGCTTCTTTGCTGTTCGCCATGCCGGCCGTCGGCCAGACAGTGCCGCTCGACACGCGGGTCGACCGGATCGAAAAGGAATTGCGCGCCGTGCAGCGCAAGGTCTTTCCCGCCGGCACGCCGGTGGAGCCGGAAATCACGCGGCCTGCCACCACCACGCCCCCGCCCGGAAGCCCATCCTCCGCCCCGATCGCGGATCTGACCGCGCGAGTGGGCGCGCTGGAATCGCAGCTTGCTTCGATTACGGGGCAGGTCGAGGAGAACAGCTACAAGCTCAAACAGCTTGAGGACGCCTTCAACAAATATAAGGCGGAGCAGGGCAGCGCCGTTGTATCCTCCACCCCTCCGGCAGTCAGGCCCACCGCGTCCGCACCCTCGACCGGTGCGGCGCCCTCTCCCCGGACCGCCGCACCGGCTGAGGCGAACGATGCGCGCAAGACGGCGGTCGCAGCCATCGAACGGCCCGATACGGGAGATTCGGCGGGCGATGCCTATACTTATGGTTTCCGCCTGTGGGACGCCAAATTCTATCCCGAAGCGCAGACGCAGCTGAAGGCCACGGTGGAGAAATATGGCGACAGTTCCGTCGGCAGCCGCGCGCAGAACCTGCTGGGCCGCGCCTATCTGGACGACGGCAAGCCAGCGCTCGCGTCGGTCGCCTTCTACGAAAACTACCAGAAGCGCCCACGCGGCGAGCGCGCGCCCGACAGCCTCACCTATCTGGGCGAAGCGCTGATCCAGCTCAAGAAGCCCGCCGACGCCTGCAAGGTCTATGCGGAACTGGAGCAGGTCTATGGCGCGAGCCTGTCGGCGGGCCTGCGCGGCATGATGGAAAAGGGCCGCGTCAGGGCCAAATGTAGCTGACCGGCATGAAGGAAACGGCCGCGCTGGAGGCGCATCTGCGCGATGCGGTCGAAGGGCTGGCCGGGGATGGAGCCGGGCAGGCGCGTTTTGGAATCGCGGTGTCGGGCGGGCCGGACAGCATGGCGCTGCTCTTCCTTGCCGTCCGCGCCTTTCCGGGCCGGGTGGAGGCCGCGACCGTCGATCATGGCCTTCGGCCGGAATCGGCGGCGGAGGCGCGCATGGTCGCTGCATGGTGCGCCGCCCACGGCATCGCCCATGCCGTCCTGCATCCCGCCGCCCCGCGCACCGGCAATCTGCACGATTGGGCGCGCGCTAAGCGCTATGCGCGGCTGGAGGCGTGGCGCGAGGAGCGCGGGCTGGACTGGATCTTCACCGCGCATCATGCCGACGACCAGCTCGAAACCATGCTCATGCGCCTTAACCGTGGCGCGGGCGTCAGCGGCCTCGCGGGGATCAGGCCGCGCGCCGGGCATGTGCTGCGTCCGCTGCTCGCTGTCAGGAAGGCGCGGCTTCAGGCGCTCGCAGACATAGAAGCGCTGCCGCATGTGCAGGACCCTTCCAACGCCGATCCCCGCTTCGACCGTTCCGTCCTGCGAAGCGCTCTGGCGGATGCGGACTGGCTGGACCCCCAGGCGGCGGTGCGCAGCGCATCGGCCCTGGCGGAGGTCGAGCAGGCGCTGCAATGGACCGTCGACCGACTGGCGGCGCGCCATCTGCGGAGGGAAGGGGAAGGCTGGCGTCTGGATCGCACCGACTTCCCCCGCGAATTGCAGCGCCGCCTGCTGCTTACCATGTGGGCGCTGGCCACGGGAAGCGCGCGCCCGCCCAGAGGCGACTCGGTGGATCGCGCCATTGCCATGGCCGCAATGGGCAAAAAGGCGAGTCTGGGCGGCTGGCTGCTCGTCGGCGGCTCTGGATGGTCCCTCCTTCCGGCGCCGCCGCGCCGATAGGGGAACAAAGTTCCACGGATCGGCGCGTCTCTTCCACGCTCTGTCGCTTTGGTGCGGTGCAACGATCTTTTCTTAACGGCCGCCATGGTTAATCCCGCCGACTTCACGAGGAGGATTATCGGGACATGATGGAGTTCGCGGCGCTGACCTACGGCTTATTGGCCAGCGTCATCCTTTCGGCGGCGCAACGCAACCGGAAATTGGCGCGTCCTCATCCGCCGCTGCTGCTTTACCTGGGCTACCTGCTCTGCGGCGTGTCGGCGGGCATCGTGCTGGTGCTGGCCTATGTCGCGCTCACCCTGTTCGCGGGAGGCTGACGCGCGGGAGGCTTTGCGGCTTCCTTTTCCGATCCGCTTGCGATTTTGCCCGCGCGCCCTATCTTGCGAAGGGAAAGTGAGTATCGATGAACGACGATAAAGACCCGCAGGGCAATCCCTGGATCAAGAGCGCCATGATTTGGGCGGGGGTGATCATCGCCCTGCTGCTTTTCGTCTCCATGTTCGATAGCCGCACGGCATCGACCGCGGGCACCGGCATCGCCTATTCCGAATTCCGCTCCAAGGTGCAGGAAGGGCAGGTCAAGGATGTCGCCATCGCACCCGACCGCATATCCGGCACCCTGTCGAGCGGGCAACGGTTCAATACCGTCCCCGTCAACGATCCGGGCCTTACCGGCCTGCTGGACGACTATAATGTCAAATATTCCGGCCAGCCGGAGGAACAGCCCAGTTTCTGGCTGATCCTCGTCTATCAGTCGCTGCCGTTCCTGCTGATCCTGGGGATAGCCTTCTTCGTGCTGCGCCAGATGCAGAAAGGCGGCGGTGCGGGCGGCGCGATGGGTTTTGGCAAGTCGAAGGCCAAGCTGCTCACCGAAAAACATGGCAAGGTGACGTTCGATGACGTCGCGGGCATCGACGAAGCGCGTGAGGAATTGCAGGAAATCGTCGAATTCCTGAAAGACCCCACCAAGTTCGCGCGTCTGGGAGGCAAGATTCCCAAGGGCGCGCTGCTGGTCGGATCGCCCGGCACCGGCAAGACGCTGCTGGCCCGCGCCATCGCGGGGGAGGCGGGTGTGCCCTTCTTCACTATCTCGGGCTCGGACTTCGTGGAGATGTTCGTCGGCGTCGGCGCCAGCCGCGTGCGCGACATGTTCGAGCAAGCGAAGAAGAACGCGCCCTGCATCGTCTTCATCGACGAGATCGACGCGGTCGGCCGTCATCGCGGCGCGGGCCTCGGCAACGGCAATGACGAGCGTGAGCAGACGCTGAACCAGCTTCTGGTCGAAATGGACGGCTTCGAATCGAACGAGGGCATCATCATCGTCGCGGCGACCAACCGTCCCGACGTGCTCGACCCCGCGCTGCTGCGTCCAGGCCGTTTCGACCGGCAGGTCGTGGTGCCGCGCCCCGACATCGAAGGCCGCGAGAAGATTCTCGCTGTCCACATGAAGAAGGTGCCGCTGGCTCCTGACGTCAACCCCCGCGTCATCGCGCGCGGCACGCCGGGCTTTTCCGGCGCGGACCTCGCCAACCTCGTCAACGAAGCCGCGCTGATGGCGGCGCGCCGGGGCAAGCGCCTCGTCGCCATGGACGAGTTCGAGGCGGCGAAGGACAAGGTCATGATGGGCAGCGAACGCCGCTCCATGGTCATGACCGAGGACGAGAAGAAGATGACCGCCTATCATGAGGCGGGCCATGCCATCGTCGCGGTCCATGAACCGGCGTCCGATCCGATCCACAAGGCGACGATCATCCCGCGCGGCCGCGCGCTGGGCATGGTGATGCGCCTGCCGGAGCGGGACAGCTACAGCTATCACCGCGACAAGATGCACGCGAACATGGCCGTCGCCATGGGCGGCCGCGTCGCCGAAGAGATCATCTTCGGCTATGATAAGGTGTCGTCGGGCGCTTCGGGCGATATCCAATATGCCACCAAACTCGCGCGTGACATGGTCACGCAATGGGGCATGTCCGACAAGCTGGGGCCGCTGCAATATGAAGAGCAGCAGGGCGAAACCTTCCTCGGTTATTCGCAGAGCCAGCGCGTCCATATGTCGGACGAGACGGCCAAGCTGATCGACAAGGAAATCCGCGGGTTGGTCGAGCAGGGCTATGCCCGGGCGCAGGAGGTGCTGCAAACCCATGAGGATCAGCTGCACCTGCTCGCCAATGCGATGCTGGAATATGAGACGCTCTCCGGCGAGGAGATCAAGACATTGCTCGACAAGGGCGAGATCACCCGTGACGATGGCACGACGATCAAGCCGTCGGCCATTCCGGCGGCAGGCTCCTCCATTCCCAAGACGCGCAAGCGCAAGGGGCCGTTCGGCGATCCGTCTCCCGTCGGGGTGTGACGTTCGGCGGATTGATGAAAGAAAGGCGCGGTTTTCCGCGCCTTTCTTCTTGCGATTGTGCGGGTGCGGATCGACGGTCGTGGGACATCCGTTTTCGGCTATTTTTCGCCATTCGACCTCGTCATCCCAGCAAAAGCTGAAACCTCTCTTTCTTAGGGTACGGCTAAACCTAAGTGAGATCCCAGCTTTCACTGGGATGACGGAAGAAAGGGCCTACGCAACGTCCGCTCCCCACCCTCATACACATGGCGTCCTACGGCACCGCCAACATCCTTGCCGCAGTGCGCAATAAAATATGCATCAGGGGACTGGTCGTTTCGGGGGGAAATGGTTACATGGGCCGCCACGATTCCCCAGAGGGGCCAGCCGCCGGTCCCGCAGCAGAAAGTGGCAGTTCACATGGATATCCGCCTTGGCCTCACCTTCGACGACGTGCTCCTTCAGCCCGGCGAATCCGACGTGTTGCCCAGCCAGGCCGATACGAGTACGCAGGTCACTCGGGAAATAAGGCTCAACATCCCGATCCTGTCCTCCGCCATGGACACGGTAACGGAAGCGGACATGGCGATCGTCATGGCGCAGCTTGGCGGGATTGGCGTGCTGCACCGCAACCTCTCGATCGAGGAGCAGGCAGCGGCGGTCCGCGCGGTCAAGCGCTTCGAAAGCGGCATGGTGGTCAATCCCATCACCATCACGCCTAACGCCACGCTGGCCGACGCGCAGATGCTGATGGAGCGCCACAAGATCAGCGGCATCCCCGTGGTGGAGGCTTCGGGCAAGCTGGTCGGCATCCTCACCCACCGCGACACCCGTTTCGCGGAAAATCCCGCCCAGCCGGTCAGCGAACTGATGACTCGCGAAAATCTCGCCACCGTAAAGGCTGGCGTCGGTCAGGACGAGGCGATGCGGCTGTTGCACCAGCGCCGCATCGAAAAGCTGCTGGTGGTGGACGATGCCTATCGTTGCGTGGGCCTCATCACTGTCAAGGATATCGAAAAGGCTGTCACCTATCCGCAGGCGACCAAGGACGCATCCGGCCGCTTGCGCGTGGCCGCCGCGACCACCGTGGGCGACAAGGGACTGGAACGCACCGAGGCCCTGATCGACGCGGAATGCGATCTGATCGTCATCGACACTGCCCACGGCCACAGCAAACAGGTCGCGGTCGCCGTGGAGGCGGTCAAGAAAATGTCCAACCATGTTCAAGTCGTCGCGGGCAATGTCGCCACCGCCGAAGCCACCCGCGCTCTGATCGGTGCAGGCGCGGACTGCGTGAAGGTCGGCATCGGCCCCGGCTCCATCTGCACCACGCGCGTCGTCGCGGGTGTGGGCGTGCCGCAGCTCACCGCCATCATGGACTCCGCCGAAGCCGCCGCGAAGCATGGCGTGCCGGTCATCGCCGACGGCGGCCTTCGCACATCCGGCGACGTGGCGAAGGCGTTGGCGGCGGGCGCGGGCTGCGTCATGGTGGGATCGCTGCTGGCCGGAACGGCCGAAGCACCGGGCGAAACCTTCCTTTATCAGGGCCGCGCCTATAAGAGCTATCGCGGCATGGGCAGTGTCGGCGCGATGGCCCGCGGCAGCGCGGATCGCTATTTCCAGGCGGATATCAAGGACCAGATGAAGCTGGTGCCCGAAGGTATTGAGGGCCAGGTGCCGTTCAAAGGCCCGGCCAAGGATGTGATCCACCAGCTCGTAGGCGGCGTGAAGGCGGCGATGGGCTATACCGGCAGCCGCACGATCAAGGATCTGCAAGAGCGCGCGCGCTTCGTTCAGATCACCAATGCGGGCCTGTCCGAAAGTCACGTGCATGATGTGACGATCACGCGGGAAGCCCCCAATTACCCGACGCGCTAGACCCATATAATTCCCCTCCCTTCAGGAGAGGGGGCAGGGGAAGGCGGCGAGCATAGCGAGCCTCCCCGGCCCCTCCCGCTGGCGGGAGGAGGGAGATTCGCATGACTCCAGCCGCCCGCATTCAGGCCGCCATCGAACTGCTCGATGCCATCATCGCCTCCGCGCGCGACGGCGGCCCGGCGGCGGACACGCTCATCGCCCGCTATTTCAAGGAACGTCGCTATGCCGGATCGCGCGATCGGCGGGCGGTGCGCGACCATGTCTATGATGCGATCCGCCGCGCCGCCGACCGCCCGGACAGCGGCCGCGCCGCCATGGTGGGGCTGGCCCGCGAGCGTCCCGAACTCGCGGCGCTCTTCGACGCGTCCGCCCATGGTCCAGCGCCCATCGCTGGAGAGGAACCGGGTGCGCAGGCGGGCACGGTTCCCGGCTGGATCGCGCCCTTGCTGGCCTCGCCGGTGGAGCAGGCTGTGCTGCTGGGCCGCGCCCCCGTCGACCTGCGCGTCAACCGTCTCAAGGGTGCGATGGAAGATGCCCTGCCGCTCCTGCCCGATGCGAAGCCGGTCCCCGGCGCGCCTGACGCACTGCGCCTGCCCGAAGGCGCGCCTGTCGAAAAGAGTGATGCGTGGCAGCGGGGCCTGGTCGAAGTGCAGGACGCTGGAAGCCAACTCATAGCCGCCGCCTGCGAAGCCCGGCCCGGACAGACCGTCATTGACCTGTGCGCCGGCGCGGGCGGCAAGACGCTGGCGCTGGCCGCCGCCATGGACGGCAAGGGCGCGCTGATCGCCGCCGACACCATCCGCACCCGCCTCGCCCGTCTGTCCCCGCGCGCCGAGCGGGCTGGAGCGGGTTTCATCCAGACGCTGCTTCTCGATCAGGGGCATGAACGGCGCGGGCTTGAAAGCCTGCATGGCCGGGCCGATGCCGTGCTGGTCGATGCGCCCTGTTCCGGGACGGGCACATGGCGGCGCAATCCGGAGGCGCGCTGGCGGCTGACGGAGGCGCGGCTCGACCGGCTCGTCCGGGAACAGGCCCGCATCCTCGACTTCGCCGCGCCGCTGCTGGCGCCTGGCGGCGTGCTGGTCTATGCCACCTGTGCGCTGACGGACAGGGAGGGGCGGGATCAGGTGGATGCTTTCTTGCGGCGGCACGGCGGTTGGAGCGTCGACATGCTGAGCCTGCCGCTTGGCCGGGCGCATGGCGCGGGCTGGCTGCTGACGCCGGGGCATGACGGGACGGACGGCTTCTATTTCGCCCGACTGCGTCGGCCCGCATGAAAGAGTCCATGGACAAGCGCCCGCAAAATCGCGAGACTTGGCCGGAATCAACGCCTGAAACATGGCTGGAGACTGTGATGCGTTTTACCCCTGCTTCGATCGCCCTTGCCGCCGTGCTGACGACGGTGTCCAGCGCGGGTCTGACGCAGCGCCCCGATGCCCAGATCGACCCGCGCTCGATCGAATGGCAACATGCGGGCGAGGCCGCGCGCAAGTCGGGCAATCTGGAGGGTGCGAACGATGCGCTGGAAAGCGCGCTCGCCATCGATCCGCGCAACCGCGCCGCTTATATCGAACTGGCCGTGGTGGCGCGGGCGCAAGGCCTTCAGGGCAAGGCCATCCGCCTTTATAATGAAGCGCTGCTGCTGGACCCGGCGGATGTGGGCGCGCTGGTGGGGCAGGGCGAAGCGATGGTAGAGAAGGGAGCCATCGCCAAGGCGAAGGACAATCTGGCGCAGGCGCAGAAATTATGCCGCGCCGATTGCGGGGGCGTGGGCCAGCTTGCCGCCGCGATCGAAAAGGGACCGCCCCCCACGGTGCTGAGCGTCAAGGAAGAGATAACCGCGCCAAAGGCCGCGCCGACCGAAACGCCCTGATCCTTTCCTGAAAAAATATGCAACCCGCTTGGCATGGGCGGCGGCTTGCCCTATGGGCGGCGTCGTCCGGGACGTTTCGGCGTCCCGGGCATGATCGCGCTGGTGCCCCACGGGGCTTAAAAGGGAACGCGGTGCGGAGGGTTCGCCCTCTTATTCCGCGGCTGTCCCTGCAACTGTAAGCGGTGAGCGCGATGCGTAGAAGGTCCTTTTCAGCCACGAGGGGGTGGGAAGGGACCGGCCACTGGACGCAAGTCCGGGAAGGCTGACGCATCGCTGCTGTGACCCGCGAGCCAGGAGACCTGCCTGCGTCTGGTCGCTCTTGCCCCGGTCCAGGGATAGGCCATGGCACGGTTTTCCGTCTGAGCGACGCTGCCAAGCGGCCGGGGCCGCATCGGTGCGCGTGGCGGGAAGGGGCGTTGGCCTGCCGCGCATACCGGCCGCGCAGGCGGAGTCCCTGGCCCTGAAAGTCGTAAATACGCTCAGGGAAGAAACGGAAAATGTTGAAATCGGGATTGTCGCTCGTGGCGCTGTTGGCGGCCATGCCTGCGTTGGCGCAGGATGACGACATTGTGGTCACCGCATCGGGCATCGAACAATCGCGGGACGAGGTGGGGCAGGCGATCAGCGTGATCGACGCCGACACCATCCGCACGCGGCAGGCGGTCGCCGTGACCGATCTGCTGATGACGACGCCGGGGGTCCGGTTCAACAGCAACGGCACTGCGGGTTCCTTGACCGGGATATCCTTGCGCGGTGCGGAAACGTCGCAGACGCTGGTGCTGATCGACGGCGTCAAGGTGAACGATCCCAGCAGCGATGCCGACCGTTTCGACTTCGGCAACCTGCTGGTCGGCAACATCCGCCGGATCGAAGTGCTGCGCGGCTCCAACTCGGTCGTCTATGGCAGCCAGGCGATAGGCGGCGTGGTCAACATCATGACGGGCGCTCCGGCAGGAGGCTATGCCGCCAATGCGTCGGTCGATTATGGCTATAGTGACACGTTGAACGCAAAGGCCGATATTTCCGGCAGCAGCGGTATCGCTTCGGGCGGCATCGGCGTCGCCTATTTCAACACGGACGGCATTTCCTCCGCAGGTCGTTCCGTCGGCGGCGTGGAAAAGGACGGTTACAAGAACATCGTCACCAATGCGAAGCTGAAACTCAACTTCACCGAGACGCTCAGCCTCGACCTGCGTGGTTATTACATCCATGCCGATCTGGATATCGACGGTTTTCCGCCGCCGACATATGGGCTTGCCGATACGCTGGAAGTATCGAAGTCCGATCAATATGTGGGCTATGCGGGCGTCAATCTCGCCCTGTTCGATGGAAAGCTGACGAACAGGGTGGCCGTGACGTGGTTCCGCCATGATCGCGATCACTATATGGCGCGCGGCGAAGATGCCGATTACGGCTTTACGGGCAAGAACCTGCGCTTCGAATATGAAGGCGTCTACGCGCCGGTGGATCAGGCGAAGATCCTGTTCGGCTATGAGCATGAGCGGCCGGACTATGATTATTACGACGCCTTCGGCACGACGCGCGCGAAGATCAATACCGACAGCGTCTATGCGCTCGCCATCGTGCAGCCGGCGGCCGGGCTTTCGCTCACGGGTGGCGTGCGCCATGACGATCACAGCCAGTTCGGCGGCGCGACGACCTTTGGCGCCAACGCTAACTATTCGCCCAACCACGGCGCTACCAATATCCGCCTGAGCTATGGCGAAGGATTCCGGGCGCCATCCCTCTATCAGCTTTACGATAGCTGGTCGGGCAATGCGAACCTGCGTCCCGAACGGTCGAAAAGCTATGATATCGGCTTCGACCAGAGCCTGGACGACGGCCGCGCGACCCTGTCGATCACGGCTTTCCAGCGCGATACGCGCAGCCAGATCAATTATGACTTCACGACCTCCACCTACAACAATCTGGACCGTACCCGCGCCAAGGGCGTGGAAGCGAGCGTGACGCTGAAGCCGGTGGATGCCTTGATTGTCACTGGCTCCTACAGCTATATCGACGCGAAGGACCGCTCGCCCGGCAGCTTGTATCAAGGCAATCGCTTGGCGCGCCGGGCTGCCGACGCGGTCAGCGTTTCGGCGGACTATGTCTGGCCCTTCGGCCTCAGCACTGGCGCGACCGTGACGATGGTGGGCGACAGCTTTGACGATCCGGCCAATACGCGCCGTCTCGATGGCTATGCGATCATCGGCCTGCGCGCCTCCTTCCCGATCGGCGAGCATCTGGAAATCTATGGCCGGATCGACAATCTTTCGGATCAGGAATACGCCACGGCCTATGGTTATGGGGTCTATGGCCGGTCGGCCTATGGCGGCGTGCGTGTCCGCTTCTGATCGTGCGGCAAAGGGGCGGGCGTGAACGTCCGCCCCCTAGCGGCGGCGTGGCGCGGCGTTGATCTGCGCCACGATGCTGTGCGCGGCCAGCCCATAGGCGGGGCCGCCGCACACCGTCCACGCCTGCGGCACGCGGATGCGCGGAATATCCTTCAGGATCGGATGGTGCAGCATCTCCGTCCCCTGATCGACCACCTGCTCGCTGCCGCTTTCGACGATCAGCCAATCGGGGCGCGCGGCGATCATCTCCTCCAGCGGAATCTGCGCCAGGGCAGGCTTCCCCAGCTTCGCGGCAAGGTTGGTGAGGCCCGCGCGCCGCATCAGGTCATCGACCAGCGTGCCGGTGCCGGTCATATAGCCGCGCCGCTGATAATAGGCGGCGACGCCTCCGCGATTCGGCCTGGGCAGGGCGGCAAGATCGCGATTCATGCGCGCGATCAGCGCCTCGCCGCGTTCGGGATGGCCCACGGCCTTTGCCACCTGCCGGATTTGAGCCGTCACCATGGAATAGCTGTCGGCGATCGAAAGCCCCAGCGTCCGCCACTGGCCCGGCGGCGCGCCCGCGACGGCGCCGTCCCCCATGGGAAAGCCCAGCAGCAGGTCCGGCCCGATCGCCGTCACCTCTTCGGAGGGACGGCGCAGGCTGCGGAAGGGACGCGCCTGCCGCGCCGCCGCCGACAATTCCGCATTATGCGCATTGCTGCTGAGAGCGGCGATCTGGCCCGGATCGGCGAGCGCCAGCACATATTGATCGGTGCAGACGTTGAGCGACACGATCCTGCGCGGCGTGCCCGGAGCAGGGGCCGCGCCGATCAGGCCAAGCGCCGCGACGGTTCCCAGGAGTTTCATCCGATCCATATCCCCGCCCCTAGCAGCGCGCGGCGGAGGCGCAAGGCATGAGTGCGCGCCGCCGCCATCCGCTGCTGCTTCCCCTGTTGCTCCTGCTGCTTGTGCTGGCAGCCTGCGGCTCCGTCACTTTGGGCGCGGTGCCGATCGCGCCGTCGCGCCTGCTTGCCGTCATGACCGGCGGCGGGGATGACGTGGCCCGCGCCATCGTGATCGACCTGCGCCTGCCGCGCATGGCGCTGGGCCTGCTGGTGGGGGGAATGCTGGGCCTGTCGGGTGCGGTGTTGCAGGGCTATCTGCGCAATCCGCTGGCGGAACCTTCGGTGCTGGGGGCGTCCAACGCGGCGGCGCTGGGCGCGGTATGCGCGCTCTATTTCGGGTTGGCACAGATGCATGTGCTGGCATTGCCGCTGCTGGCCATCCTCGTCGCACTGATCGCCATAGGCGGCCTTTTCCTGCTCGCCGGGCCATCGGAAAGCCCGCTGACGCTGATCCTCGCGGGGATAGCCATCGCGACGCTGGCGGGGGCGGGGATCAGCCTGTCGCTGAACCTCTCGCCCAATCCCTTCGCCGCGATGGAGATCATGAGCTGGCTGATGGGAAGCCTTGAAAACCGCAGCTATGCGCATGTGTTGACGGCGCTGCCCTGCGTTCTGATCGGCGCGGCGCTGCTGATTGCGGACGGACGGACGCTGGACGCGCTGACGCTGGGCGAGGATGGGGCGCAGGCGCTGGGCATCGACCTTCGGCGCGCGCGACTGCGCCTGATGCTGGGCGTCGCCATCGGCGTGGGCGGAGCGGTGGCGGTGTCCGGCTCCATCGGGTTTGTCGGCCTGATCGTGCCGCATCTGATCCGCCCGCTGACGGACCGTTCCCCCTCGGCCATATTGGTGCCCTCGATGCTGGGCGGAGCGGCGTTGCTGACGTTCGCCGACATTGGCGTGCGGCTGATCCCGACGACCAATGAGCTGAAGCTGGGCGTGCTGACCTCCCTTCTGGGCGTGCCGGTCTTCCTTGTCCACCTGATGCGGGAGAGGCGGTTATGGTGACGATCCGCGCGCAGCATATCGTCGTGGAGCTTGGCCGCCATCCTGCCGTGCGCGGGGTCTCGCTGGACCTTTACCCCGGCCAGCTTGTCGGCATCATCGGTCCCAATGGCGCGGGCAAGTCCTCGCTGATCCGCGCGATGCTGGGCCTCGTGCCGCTCAGCGGCGGAGCGGTGTCGATCGACGGCAGCGACATTTCACGCCTCACCCGCCGCGACGTCGCCAGGCAGGTCGCCTATCTGCCGCAGGGGCAGACGCTGCACTGGCCGCTTTCGGTCGAGCGGCTGGTGGCGCTCGGCCGCCTGCCGCATCTGGGACCGCTTTCGCGCCTGACGGCGGCAGACGAGGCAATGGTCGACGCTGCGCTGACCCGCGCCGATGTGCTGCATTTGAAGGGACGGATCGCGACGGAACTCTCCGGCGGGGAGCGCGCCCGCGTCCTGCTCGCCCGCGCGCTGGCGGTAGGGGCACCCGCGCTGATCGCGGACGAGCCGCTCGCCGCGCTCGATCCGGGACATCAGATCGACGTGATGGACTTGCTGAGGGCGCAGGCCCGTTCCGCCGCGCTGGTCGCGACGGTCCTCCACGACCTGGGCATGGCGGCGCGTTATTGCGACCGGCTGATCCTGATGGACCGGGGCGAGGCGGTCGCGGACGGCCCGCCCGCGGCGGTGCTGACGCGCGCCAACCTTGCCCATGTCTACGGCATAGACGCCTGGATCGGCGAGGAGGCGGGGCGGCCTGTGATCCTGCCGCTCAGCCGCGTCTGATCGCTTCAGTCCGCGAAGCCGCGCGGCGCGGCGTCCACCACGGTGAAGGCGCCCGCACCCACTTCGGACACTTCCAGCGCCCGTTCCGCCACGCCGTCGCGGTTGAAGCGGAACGCGCCGTCGATCCCCGCGAACCCGCTCGAATCGCGCAGCCGCGCGGCAGGGAAGGGCGCGCCCACCTTCCAGTCGCGCGAGATCCGCACCGTCAGCAGCACCGCGTCATAACCCAGCGCCGAAAGGCGGAAAGGCGCATTGCCGTACCGCGCGCGATATTTGCTCGCGAGCTGGCGATAAAGCCCGTCCGAAACGCTGGCGAACCACGCCCCGCGCAGCACCGGGCTGGACGACAGCGCATTGTCGGTGTTCCACAATTCCGTGCCCAGCAGCCGCGCATTGGCGCCGCCATTTTTCCGCACGACCGGTGCGATCTGCAACGCCACGCGCCCGCTGTCCGCGATCAGCAGCGCGTCATAGCTGGACGAAGCCTGCAATTTCTTGACCGCCGCCGTGATCGATCCGGCCGAACGGTCGAAGGTCTGGAGCGATACGACAGTGCCGCCAGCCTGCTCGACGGCCCGCAGCAGCGCCGTGCCCGCGCGCTCGCCATAGACGCCTTTGGGAACCAGCCCCGCGAAGTTCGACAGCCCCTTTTCCCGCGCGAAGCCGACGACGCGCTCGATGGACTGGTTGGGATTGTAACCCAATATGTAGACGCCCTTGCCCGCGACGCTCACATCGTTGGAAAAGCTGATGACCGGCACGCCCGCCCGCGCGGCGATCGGCCCCACGACCCGCGCGTCATCGGCCAGCAGCGGGCCAAGGATCAGGCGGTTGCCGTCCGCCAACGCCTTGTTGACCGCCGCCGCCGCGCCCAGATTCGTGTCATAGGTGGTGATGCGGACCTTGTCGGCCTTGGTATCCAGCAGCGCCAGCGTCGTCGCATTGGCGATGGACTGGCCCACCCCCGCATTGGTCCCGCTCATCGGCACCAGCAGGGCGACGCGATGCCGCTCCGTATCGGTCGGCAGACCCTGCGTCACGTCCGGCCCCGTGGGTTTCGGACCGGTGGGCGACGGGCCTTCCCCCTTGGGCACGATCGACTGACAGGCGGCGACCAGCAAAGCGCTGACCGCAAAGAGAATGCGCGCGCCGCGCTTCGTGGCGGTCCATATGTCCGCTTGCCGGGGGGCATCCGTCTCTGTCATCTGGGGTCCTTATGGAAACTCAACTTGAACCCGGTCTTTATATCGTCGCCGGTCCCATCGGCAACCTTGGAGACCTGACGCCGCGCGCTGCGGAGATATTGCGCCGCGCCGATGTGATCGCCGTGGAAGATACACGGGTCAGCGCGCGTTTGCTGCGCCATGCGGGGTCGGATCGCCCGATGCTGCCCTATCACGACCACAGCGCGGAGGGCGTGCGCGCCCGCCTGGTCGAGCGGATGGCGAGCGAATCGGTGGCGCTGCTGTCGGATGCGGGGACGCCGCTCATCTCCGATCCCGGATATAAGCTGGTGCGCGATGCGCGCGCGGCGGGGCGGCGGATCACGACGCTGCCCGGTCCCAGCGCGGCCATCGCGGCGCTCACCCTGTCGGGCCTGCCGACCGACCGTTTCCTGTTCATGGGCTTCCTCCCCGCCAAGGCGAAGGCGCGGGCCGACACTCTGGCCGAAGTCGCCGCCTTGCGCGCCACGCTCATTTTCTACGAAAGCGGCCCGCGCCTCTCCGACAGCCTCGCCGCCATGGCGGAGGGGCTGGGCGACCGCGAAGCCGCCGTCAGCCGCGAAATCAGCAAGACGTTCGAGGAAACCGCGACCGGCACCCTCACGGACCTTTCCGCCCGCTACGCCGACGCGCCGCCCAAGGGCGAGATCGTCGTCATCGTCGGCCCGCCCGGCGAAGTCCCGCCCGCCAGCGCGGAGGATGCCGACGCCGCCCTGCTGGAAGCGATGGAGCGGCTCCCCGTCTCCAAGGCAGCGGGGGAAGTAGCGAAGAAATTCGGCCTCGACCGCCGCGGCCTTTACGCCCGCGCCATGGAACTCAAGGCGTGAGGAAACAGGCGGCGGAAAAGCGCGGGCGGCAGGCCGAACGCATCGCGGCCTGGTGGCTGCGCCTCAAGGGCTGGCAGATTCTCGCCCGCCGCGCGCGGACTCCCGCTGGCGAAGTCGACCTTGTCGCAAGGCGCGGCGGCATGATCGCCTTTGTGGAGGTGAAGGCCCGCGCCACCGCCGCCGATCTCGACCTCGCCATAGACGAACGCCGCCTCTCCCGCGTCGCGGCGGCGGCGGAAATCCTGTTCCATGACCTTGCAAAGCCCGGAGACGACATGCGAATCGACGTGATGCTCCTTGCGCCGGGGCGTCCGCCGCGCCATCTGGCGAATGTCTGGCACGGGGGCTGACTGCGCTTCCCGACCGCGCGCAGAAAGAAGGACGATCATGACCCAGTTGAACCCGCTCACCGTCGCCGTGCAGATGGACCCGATGGAAGGGATCAATATCGCGGGGGATTCGACCTTCCACATCATGCTCGCCGCGCGCGAGAGGGGACACAGGCTCTATCACTATCTCGCCCCCGACCTCACCTATCGCGAAGGCCGCGTGCTGGCGAAGGCGCGGCCCGTGCGCGTGCAGAAGGTCGCGGGCGATCATTTCATCTTCGGCGAGCCGGAAGTGCTGGACCTTGGCCGCGACGTCGATGTCGTGCTGATGCGGCAAGACCCGCCCTTCGACCTCAGCTACATCACCGCCACCCATCTGCTGGAGCGGGTGCAGGCCGAAACGCTGGTGGTGAACGATCCCGCCGCCGTCCGCGACGCGCCCGAAAAGCTGTTCGTGCTGGATTATGCGCGTTTCATGCCGCCCACCATGATCACCCGCGATCTGGACGAGGTGAAAAGCTTCCTTGCCGAACATGGCGAAATTGTCGTGAAGCCGCTTTACGGCAATGCGGGCAACGCCGTCTTCCATGTGGGGCAGTCGGGCGCGAATCTGTCGGCGCTGGTGGAACTGTTCAAATCCTCATGGGTCGAACCCTTCATGGTTCAGGCTTTCATCCCCGGCGTGGCGAAGGGCGACAAGCGCATCGTGCTGGTCGACGGCGAAGTCGCCGGCGCGGTCAACCGCATCCCCGGCGCGGGCGAGATCCGCTCCAACCTTGCCGTGGGCGGGTCGGCAGCGAAGACGCAGCTTACCGAGAAGGAAGAGGAAATCTGCGCCGCGCTCGGCCCGGAATTGAAGCGCCGGGGATTGCTGTTCGTCGGCATCGACGTGATCGGCGGAGAGTGGCTGACGGAGATCAATGTAACCTCGCCCACCGGCATCGTGTCCATCGACGCCTTCAACGGCACGGACACCGGCGCCATGATCTGGGACGCGATCGACGCGCGCCTTGCCGCGCGGGTGGCGGCATGACGGAACGGCGCTTTAAGGCATGACCGATTTCGTCCTGCGCCTGATCGACGCGGGCGGCTATTGGGGCATTTTCCTGCTGATGGTGCTGGAAAATGTCTTTCCGCCTGTCCCCTCCGAACTCATCATGGGGATAGGCGGCATCCGCGTCGGGCAGGGGCGGATGGAGATGGAATGGCTGCTGCTCGCAGGCACGATCGGCACCACGGTCGGCAATTATTTCTGGTATCTGGTCGGCCATATCCTTGGCTTCGGCAGGCTGAAACCGCTGGTGGATCGTTATGGCCGCTGGGCCACGCTGGAATGGAAGGATGTGGAGGCGCTGGACCGCCTGTTCGGCAAATATGGGCAGATCGTCGTCTTCGTCTTCCGCTTCATGCCCGCCTTCCGCACGATGATCTCCCTGCCCGCGGGGCTGTTCCGCATGGGGCATGTGCGCTTTCTGCTTTGGACAACGGGCGGCGCGTTCATCTGGAACGTCGTCCTTGCCTATGCCGGTTTCCTGCTGGGGCAGAATTTCCGCGACATCGACAAATATGTCGGCCCCGTCGCCACGGCCTGCGTGATCGGCGCGGTGGTGATCTACCTCTGGCGGCTGGCCACCTGGAAGCCGCGCGCCTGAATCAGAGGCTGAATCAGGCGCGGGGATGGGCGTTGCGATAGACGTCCAGCAGATGCGCCGCGTCCACCTGCGTATAGACCTGCGTGGAGGACAGGCTGGCATGGCCCAGCAATTCCTGCAACGACCGCAAGTCCGCGCCGCGTCCCAGCAGATGGGTGGCGAAACTGTGCCGCAGCGCATGGGGCGTCGTCCGTTCCGACAGGCCCAGCCGTCCCCGCGCGCCCTGCACCGCGCGCCGGATGAGGGCCGGGGAGAGCGGCCCGCCCCGCGCGCCCCGGAACAGCGGCGCTTGTCGCTCCATCGCATGGGGGCAAAGCGCGACATAATGCTCTATCGCCTGCCGCACCTGCGGCAGCAGCGGCACCACTCGCGTCTTGTTCCGCTTGCCCGTGACGCGCAGCGTATCGCCCAGGGGCAGCACATCGCCGCTCAGTCCCACCGCCTCCCCGATGCGAAGCCCCGCGCCGTAAAGCAGCATCAGCACCGCCCAGTCCCGCGCGCCGATCCATCCGTCGCGCGCCGTTTCGGCTATATCGTCCGCCAGCGCCACGACCTCGTCCGGGGAGATCGGCCGGGGCAGCCCGCGCTTCACCCTTGGTCCCTTGAGCGCCGGCACGCGGCCCTCCTCGCCGCCCGCGAATTTCAGGAATCCCCGCACCGCCGACAATTCCCGCGCGGCGGACAGGTTGCCGATCCCGTCCATCCGCCGCGCCGTCAGGAAAGCGCGCACATCCGCCTGCTCCAGCCGCGCCAGCATCGCTTGCGTCACCGCTTCGCCGCGATGCGCCTCCAGGAAGGCGATCAGCCGCTCCGCCGTCGCCACATAGGCGAGCACCGTATGCACCGAGCGCCGCCGGTCGAGCGCCAGATGACGCCGCCAATTCTCGACGAGGGCTGCGGATGCGGTCATCCCGCGACATTAGGGCAACGCGCCGCCAAACGGAATCCCCTGAGCAGCGCCCTTGAAAAAGTCCTCGAAATGGGCACATGGGACATATGAACGCCCCCTTCGATCCGGCCGACCTGCCGACCGGCATCCTCATGTCGCTGTCCCCGCTAGTGGGGCGCGTGCTGGCTCCGAATCCTTCGCCCTTCACCTATACGGGGACGCAGTCCTATGTCGTGGGCGGCCGCGACGTGGCGGTGATCGATCCCGGCCCGGACGATGCCGACCATATCGCGGCGGTCGTCGCAGCCATCGCGGGCCGCCCGGTCCGCGCGATCCTGTGCACCCACACCCATCGCGACCACAGCCCGGCGGCGGCACCGCTGGCGGCGGTTGTCGGCGCGCCGGTCATCGGCTGCGCGCCGCTCACCATGGAGGATGACGGTCCCCGCGCCGACGCCGCGTTCGACGCCTCCTACCGCCCCGACCGCGTGCTGGCCGATGGCGAGCAGGTGTCGGGCGAAGGCTGGACGCTTGAAGCCGTCGCCACGCCCGGCCACACGTCCAACCATCTCTGCTTCGCCCTGCTGGAGGAGAACGCCCTTTTCACCGGCGATCATGTCATGGGCTGGTCCACGAGCGTCATTTCCCCGCCCGATGGGGACATGACCGACTATATGCGCTCGATGCAGCGGCTGCTGGACCGGGACGATGCGGTCTACTACCCCGCCCATGGCGAACCGGTGGCCCACCCCCAGCGGCTTGTGCGCGGGATGATGGGCCATCGCAAGCAGCGCGAGGGGCAGATACTCCGTTTCCTCGAACGCAAGGGCGCGTCGCCCATCCCCGACATGGTGGCGGAAATGTACAAGGGCGTGGACCCGCGCCTGCATGGCGCGGCGGGACGCTCGGTCCTTGCGCACCTCATCGATCTGGACCAGCGCGGCATGGCCGCTCCGCTGGATGACGGCCGATGGCGGCTTTGCTGAAACGCTATGGCGCGCCGCTGGGCGCGGCGTTGCTGTTGCTGATTGTCGGCGCTGTGATGCTGGCGGGGTGGCAGCGTTATAATCGCGATTATGTCGTGACGGTGGAGGAGGACGGGTCCGCCGTCACGCAGCTCGTCGCCCAGCGCTTCGCGGGCGCGAGCAGCCTCAAGGTGTCCGAACTCTCCGGCACGATCCAGAGCACGGCGCGCGATGTGCGCGGCTTCGGCTGGCTGAAATCCGATCAGGTCGTGAAGATGCCTTTCTCGGTCGATTATTTCATAGATGTGAGTCACATCGGTCCCGACGACCTGGAATGGAACGAAAGGACCCGCACGCTTATCGTCAACGCCCCGGACGTGAAGCCCGCGCGTCCCAATGTCGATGAAGCCGCCCGCACGCTGGTCCGCACCAACGGCATGTTCGTCACGCGCAAGGCGGCGGAGGAACTGAGCCGCCGCACCTCCGCCCACGCGCAGGGCCGCGCCGAAAAGGAAGCCCGCTCGCCCGAACGCATGGCGCAGGCCCGCGATTATGGCCGCGCCGCTCTGGGCAAGCTGCTGGGTGCGCCCATGGGCGCGATGGGATATGGCGACGCCCGGGTGATCGTGACTTTCCCGCCGGAAAGACGCGGTGCGAACAAGGAACAATGGGACGTTACCACGCCCATCAACGAGGTGCTGGCAAACAGGCCACAGGCTCGCTAGGGCCGTGACAAGGGTATTCGAGGAGTTTTGAGGACATGAACGCGATCACCGGAATCCCGCAGGGCGTGGATCTGCGCGCGGAAATCGACCGGCTGCGCAAGGAACGCAACGCCGTCATCCTCGGCCATTATTACCAGAAGCCGGAAATCCAGGACCTGTCCGATTTCGTCGGCGATTCCCTGGAGCTGTCGCGCCGCGCGGCGGAAACCGACGCCGACGTCATCGCGTTCTGCGGCGTGCGCTTCATGGCGGAAACGGCCAAGATCCTCAGCCCTGAAAAGATCGTCGTCCTGCCCGACATGGACGCGGGCTGTTCACTGGAAGATTCCTGCCCGCCCGCCCAGTTCAAGGCGTTCCGCGAAGCCCATCCCGACCATATCGCCTTGAGCTACATCAACTGTTCGGCGGAGGTGAAGGCGCTGTCGGACATCATCGTCACGTCTTCCTCGGCGGAGAAAATCCTTGCCCAGATTCCAAAGGACCAGAAGATCATTTTCGGTCCCGACAAGCATCTGGGCGGCTATCTGAAGCGCAAGCTGGGCCGCGACATGCTGCTGTGGCCGGGCGTGTGCATCGTGCATGAAGCCTTCAGCGAAACCGAACTTCAGAAGCTCAAGCTCCAGCACCCCGGCGCGCCTGTCGCCGCGCATCCCGAATGCCCCGGCCATATCGTCGATCTCGCCGACTATGTGGGGTCGACCAGCGGCATTCTCGACTATGCCAAATCGATGGATGGGGACACGCTGATCGTCGCCACCGAACCGCACATCATCCATCAGATGCAAAAGGCGATGCCGCACAAGACCTTCATCGGCGCGCCCGGAGCGGACGGCAACTGCAATTGCAACATCTGCCCCTATATGGCGCTCAATACGCTGGAAAAGCTGTATCTTGCCCTGCGCGACCTGCAACCGCGCATCGAAATGGACGAGGAACTGCGCCTGGGCGCCAAAAGGAGCCTCGACCGGATGCTCGAAATGGCGAGCGGCACGGTGGGGCAGGGCGATCTGGGCAGGCGCTAGGCGGTTCGGCGGGGACGCGCGATGTTCGGCCTTCCCGACAGCGAGGTGGGGATCGCCTTCTATGTCCTCGAATGGGCGATCCGCATCGGCGCGCTGCTCGCCATTCCCTTCCGCCGTTCGCCCGCCGCGACGCGGGCCTGGCTGCTGCTGATCTTCTTTCTGCCGGTGCCGGGATTGCTGCTGTTCTGGGCGATCGGTTCCCCGCGCTTTCCCGAATGGCGGCGGGAGCGGTTCCGCGAGCTGGACGGCTGGTTCCACATCCTGGGTTCCCGCCTTGCCGCCCATGCGCCGCCGCCGGACCCGGACCGGGACGCCATCGTCGCGCTCACCGGCGCGCTCGGCAAGATGCCCGCGACGACCGGCAACGCCGTCGATCTGATCGCGGATTATGACGCGGCGATAGACCGGCTGGTCGCCGACATAGACGGCGCGCGCAGCCATGTCCGCATCCTCGTCTACATCCTCGCCAACGATCCTGTCGGACAGCGCGTTGCCGATGCGCTCGGCCGTGCCGTCATCCGGGGCGTGGACGTGCAGGTGATGTTCGATCCCGTCGGATCGCGCCCATGGCGGCGCGGCACGCTGGCCATGCTGGAGGCGGCGAACGTCCCCCATCGCGAGGCTTTGCCCTTCCGCTGGCTGCGCGGACGCACGCGCCGCGACATGCGGAACCATCGCAAGCTGTTCGTCATAGACGGCGCAATCGGCCATGTCGGATCGCAGAACATCGTCGCGAAGGACTTCAAGCCCGGCATCGTCAACCGCGAACTCGTCGCCCGCGTCACCGGCCCCGTGGTGGCGGAGATGGAGGCGCTGATCCGCGCCGACTGGTATCTGGAAACGCATGAAGTGCCCTCCGCCCCCGTCGCTGTGCCGCCGCCTGCCGGAAAGGCCGTGGCGCAGCTTCTGCCCAGCGGCGCGGAATATCCGCTCGAGGGGTTCAAGACGCTGCTCGTCTGGCAACTGCATCAGGCGCGCAGCCACGCCATTATCGTTACCCCCTATTTCATCCCCGACGACGATCTGGTCGATGCGATGCGGACGGCGGCGCTGCGCGGTGTGCGGATCGACATCGTCGTGTCGGCGGCGGTGGACCAATGGCTCGTCCGCCTCGCCCAAAGCTCCTATTATGCGGAGCTGCTGGCGGCGGGCGTGCATATCCACGCCTATCGCCGCTATCTGCTCCATGCCAAGACGGTCAGCATCGACGGCGGCCTCGCCCTGATCGGGTCCAGCAATGTGGACCTGCGCTCCTTCCAGTTGAACGAGGAAGCGAGCCTGCTCCTGCTCGACCCGGTCTCGGTCGCCCAGGTGGAAGCGGTGCAGCGCGACTGGCTGGCCTACAGCGACGAGATCGACCGCACCGTATGGAGCGCGCGCCCCTTCCCCCGCAAGATCGCGGAGAATATCGCCCGCATGGTCGGATCGCTGCTTTAGCGATGCTCTACGCTGGCATCGGGCGGCGGGATCGCTTATCGCCTTGGCCCATGAAAAAGCTGCCCGCTATTCTTCGTTCGAGCGCCCTGCCGCTGGCTGTCGCCGCCCTTTCTCCCGCCGCCGCGCAGGACGATCCCTATCTCTGGCTGGAGGAGATCGAAGGCCCGAAGGCCATAGCGCAGGTTGAAAAATGGAACGCCGAAACGGAACGGCTGCTGCGCGCCGATCCGTCCTTCGAACAGGACCGCGCCCGCGCCAGGGCGATCCTCGACGATGAAAGCCAGATCGCGTTCCCCGATCGGATATTGGGCGACCGCGTCATGAACCTGTGGCGCGATGCGAAGAACCCGCGCGGTCTGTGGCGTTCCACCGACCTCGCATCCTATCTGGCGGGCAAGCCCGAATGGACCACCGTGATCGATGTGGACGCGCTGGGCAAGGCGGAGGGCAAAAGCTGGGTCTGGCACGAAGCCGACTGCCTCGCGCCCGATTACAAGCGCTGCCTCGTCTCGCTCAGCCCCGGCGGCACGGACGCCGATGTGGTGCGCGAATTCGACCTTTCGACGGGCAGCTTCGTGGACGGCGGCTTCACCCTGCCCGAAGCCAAGAGCGATGTCGCCTGGGCGGACAAGGACACGCTGCTGGTCGCGACCGACTATGGCGCGGGCACGCTCACCGCGTCGGGCTATCCCCGCATCGTCAAGCGCTGGAGGCGCGGCACGCCGCTTGCCTCCGCGACGCCGGTGATGGAGGGCGCGGCCGGCGACATGATCGTTGCGCCGCGCGTCGAGCAGGACGGCGACAGGCGCTGGGCCTTCATCAACCGCGCGCTCACCTTCTACACCGCCGAATTGTGGCTGGAGGGGGAGGGCGGCCGCCTCGTCAGGACGCCGATGCCGCAAACCGCCGAGCTTCGCACGGTGATCGGCGGACGGATGATCGTCTATCTGAACGACCCGATGGGCGACATTCCCGCCGGATCGCTGATCGCCTGGCCGCTCGCCGATGTGGCGGCGGGGAAGGCGGGCGCGCCGGAAATCGTGCTCGAACCCGCCGCGCGCGCCGTGGTCGAGGATGTCCGCGCCACCGATCATATCCTCTGGGTCAAGCAGCTTGAGGATGTGTCCGGCGCGCTCCTCGCGCTCACCCGCGACGCCGCGACGGGCCGGTGGACCCGCCGCGCCGTGCCTCTCGCCGACAAGGCGACGGTGCATCTGGTCGGCGCGGCGGACCGCCAGGACATTGTCTTCGCCTCGGTCGAAGGGATGCTGACCCCGCCCAGCCTGGTGGCCGCAGGTCCCGATGGCGCGGCCCGCACCGTCCAGCAACTCGGCGCCCGCTTCGACGCCAGCCGGTTCACCGTCGAACAGCGCTTCGCCACGTCGAAGGACGGCACGCATATCCCCTATTTCCTCGCCCGCAAGAAGGGCGTGACCGGCCCGGTCCCGGCGTTGATCCACGCTTATGGCGGCTTCCGCGCGGCGCAGACGCCGACCTATCTCACCACCGAACCTTATCGCGCCGGGCCGCTTGGCCTGTTCTGGGTGGAGGACGGCAATGCCTATGTCCTCGCCAACATCCGGGGCGGCGGCGAATATGGCCCCGCATGGCACGCGGCGGCTTTGCGCGAAAAACGGCAGAACGCCTTAGACGACCTCGCCGCCGTGGCCGAAGACCTCATAACAACCGGCGTCGGCGTAAAGGGCCGCATCGCCATTTCCGGCCGTTCCAACGGCGGCGTTCTGGTCGGCGCGGCGATGACGCAGCGCCCCGACCTCTATGGCGCGGTGATCGCAGGCTCGCCACTGGAGGACATGAAGCGCTATTCCCACCTCTTGGCGGGCGCGTCCTGGGTCGCGGAATATGGCGATCCCGACAAGCCGGGGGACTGGGCCTTCATGCAGACATGGTCGCCCTATCAGAATGTGCGCGAGGGCGTGAAATATCCGCCCGCCTTCTTCTATCTCTCGACCAGGGACGACCGCGTCCATCCCGGCCACGCGCGCAAGATGGCGGCGAAGCTGAAGGACTATGGCAACAGCGTCTACTATCACGAATATCGCGAAGGCGGCCATTCGGTCGGCGCGGACCATGCGGAGGACGCCGTGCGCGCCGCCCTGCTCCATGCCTTCCTGAAGCGCGAGATCGGCGGGGAAAAGAAATGAGCGGAATTTTCGACCTTCCAGGCTTCGCCCTCGACGCCTTCGTCCGCGCCACGCTGGCCGAAGACCTGGGCCCCGACGCCCGCGACGTGACGAGCGAAGCGGTGATCCCCGCCGACGCGATCTTTGAAGGGATGATGGACAGCCGCGACGCGGTGACGCTGGCCGGGCTTCCCATCGCCGCCGCCTTCTTCCGCCATCTCGACCCGGATGTGGAGATCGAATTTTTGGCGCGGGATGGCGACCGGGTGCCCGCCGGGACCGACATCATGCGGATGAAGGGCAAGGCGCGCGCCATGCTGACGGCGGAGCGGTCCGCGCTCAACACCGTTCAGCACCTGACCGGCATAGCCACCATGACCCGCGCCTATGTGGACAGGATCATGGGCACGGGCGCGGCCCTGCTCGACACGCGCAAGACCATCCCGGGCCTGCGCGTGCTGGAGAAATATGCGACTCGCATGGGCGGCGCGACCAATCACCGCATGGGCCTATGGGATGCGGCGATGATAAAGGACAATCATGTCGCCGTCGCCGGATCGGTGGAGGAAGCCGTGCGCCGCGCCGCCGCCGCGGGCATCGAACGGATCATCGTGGAGGTCGACCGCGTCGACCAGATCGAACCCGCGCTCGCCGCCGGGGCGACGCATCTGCTGCTCGACAATATGGATGCGCCGACCCTGCGCGGCGCGGTGACTCTGGTGGGCGGCCGCGTGCCGACCGAAGCGTCGGGCGGCGTCACGCTCGACACCATCCGGGCGAAGGCGGAAACGGGCGTCACCTATATCAGCGTCGGCCGCCTGACCCAATCGGCCCCGGCGGCGGACATCGGCCTCGACTTCGCCTATGCTTAGAGGCGCGCTGGCGCTGCTTGCGCTCACCATGCCATGTGCGGCATCGGCGCAGGCCGTCCAGTGCAGTCTGCCCGCGCAAATGCCGCGTCCGCGCCCGGTGCAGCCGGATGCGGGCCAGCTTGGCCGCATCGTGCCGATCGGCGGCTATACGCTCGCCTTGTCCTGGTCGCCGCAATATTGCTCCACCGCGCGGGGCGGCGACAGCGCTTTCCAGTGCAATGGCCGCAACGGCCGTTTCGGCTTCGTGCTGCATGGCTTGTGGCCGGACGGAGCGGGCGGATCATGGCCGCAATTTTGCCGCAAGGCCGATCTGCTGCCGCGCGAAGTCATCCGGCAGAATCTGTGCATGACGCCTTCGGCCCAGCTTCTTCAGCATGAATGGGCCAAACATGGCACCTGCATGGCGAGCAGGCCGGAGCTTTATTTCGATCTCGCCCGCGCCTTCTACCAGACCATGCGCTTTCCCGACATGGCGGCGCTGGCGCGGCGCGACCGTTTGACCGTGGGGCAGTTCACCGACGCCTTCGTCCGCGCGAACCGCCGTCTGCGGCCCGACATGATCCGGGTCGGGACGACACGCGGCAACTGGCTGTCGGAACTGTGGATCTGCATGGACAAGGCCCTGGAATTCGCCCGCTGCCCCGCCGGCAAGGACGGCGCGAAAAGCAGCGCCTATCTCCGGATAGAGCCGGGTCCGGCCATGCCCCGGCCCCGACCCGCGCCAGTCACGCCCGCGCGCGGGCCCGGCCTCATCCTCGATCTCGATCCCCATGCCCAAGTGCCGAAGGAGGGCGGCGGCTGACCTATGCGTCGATAACGACCGTCGAAGGATGATGCCGGTCCAGATGCCGCCGCACGATGCGCAGATTCTTCGTGTTCGATTTGTAGAGGAAGTCGAACACATCGCCGGCAAAGGGGATCGCGCCGATCAGCGTGTCGACGCCGACATTGGCCGCCATGCGCGTCAACTGCCATTTGGACATGCCCAGGTTGCGCGCTTCCCAGACGATCCACGCGCCCATGGCGGCGGTCGCGAAATCGCCGACCACCGGGATCAGGCCCACCAGGCTGTCCAGCCCGACACGGCGGTTTGTCCCCGGCAGGACGAACAATCCTTCCAATAGGGCTTCCATCGCCTCGATCCGGCGGCGGACCGAAGCGGGATCGCGGCCAAAGCCGGGCATGTCGCGCGCGATGCGGTCGAACTGATCCTGCGGAATGGCCATCGATTATCCTCCTGCCGCCCTAATTGGTGGCGCGGAACAGATGATTCAACGGGTGGCGCGCGCGGGGGGATGGCATGAAGCCGCTCAGCCGCCGCGCGGCCAGCGCCCAGCGGACCGGCGTGCCCAGCGGAATATAGCCGTCATGCGCCTGCGTCAGCGCCACCGCCTGCGCGATCCGGGCGGCGCGTTCTTCAGCCGTCGCGGCAAGGCTGGCCGATTGCAGCATGTCTCCGGCTTCCCGGCTGCAATGCACGCCCCGCGCGCAGCCGACCCGGCCCAGATACCAGAGCGCGCTGTCATAGGCGGCCACTTCGTCGATCAGCCGCAGGTCGGCGTCCTGCTTCACCGCGACCCTGTGCGCTGAAAGGCCGATGGCGCGCAGGCCCTGGGCCACCAACGCGAACAGCATCGTCGATCCCGGCCCGTCGGGCAGGGCGATGCGCAGCGGCGGGGGCGGTTCCTGCCTCTCCGCGCGCCAGCGGCCGACCGCCGCCCGGCCCCGCGCCCGCCGCTCCTCGATCGGAAGCGCGGACCAGTCGGGCGCAGGGGCGGGGGCGGGCAATTCGAACTGCGCGGGCAGCAACTGCTCGCTCGTCGCCCAGCCCCCCAGCGGGAACATGGCGGGCAACTGGCTCCGGTCGATGCTCATATTGATGGCGCGGCGGATATCGCCGTCGTCCAGCAAGGCGCCCTTGCCCGTTATGGCGAGTCCCAGCAGGCCCTGCACCGGATCGACGCGCACCGCGTCCCGATCCACGCCGGACGGCACCAGCAGCGGCAGGTCGGCATAACGCCCGCCCAGCACCAGGTCCGCCGCGCCCTCCCGAAAGCGCACGATCGCCAGCGCCGCCCGCTCGGCCCGCACAATCCGGTTCTGCCAGGCGGGCAGCGCGCCCGCGGCTTCCTCGGCCTCTTCCGTCTTGTCCACCGGCTTCAGATACAGCGCCTTGCCCCGTTTCTCGCTGCGATAGGGTCCGGTGCCGCCGGCGCTCGACAGGATCGCCATCTGCGGCTGCGCGAGCATCTGCAACACGAAGGGGCGAGCGGCGGTCAGGCGAATCTCCACGACTTCGCCCGTCATCGGCACCACCGCGTCCACCGCATCGAGCGGCCCGTCCGGGTCGAGCCGCCGCAAGCTGTCGATGCGCGCGGACAGGAGCCGCGCGACATCCCCCGCCGTCACCCGTTCGCCATTGGGCCAGAAGGCGCGGCGAAGGCGGAAGATATAGCTTCTGCCGTCATCCTGCACGATCCATCGCTGGGCGAGGGCAGGCAGGATTTCTCCCCCCGCGTCAAAGGCCACCAGCCCCTGCGCGGTCGCCTCCAGGATCAGCTTCGCGCCCGGATCGGGCAATCGCTCCAGCGGTTTCGCGAAATCGTCGCGAACGCCGACTACGCTCACCGCCACCGGCCCGCTGCTCCGGTCCGAACAGCCGGTCGCGAGGGCGCCCGCGCACAAAAGGCCAGCCGTCAGGGCGGACCGGACAAGACGGGGAAAGAACGGCACGAAACGCATGGGCGGATGAAGTGTAGCCTGCCCGCGCCCACGCGCAACCGGGATGGCGGAAGGAAATGCAAAAGCATTGCCGCCCGATGTCATAAAAGCGACATAAATTGTGCACGCAAATGAAACAGAAACTTCATATCCGCATCGCCACTCCATAAAGGAACGTAGATGAGCGGCAAGATTTCCCTTCGGATCGGCACGGCCCTGGCACTGGCAATGGCGCCCTGCCCGCTGGCGGCGCAGACCATCAGCGCGTCGGAGGCCGCGGAACTGCGCGCGCAGATCGCCGCTCTCAAGACGCAGGTCCAGCAACTCGAATCGCGTCTCGACGGCGTGGCGGCGGCGCGGCAGGAGCAGCCCGCACCCGACCAGACCGCCGGGCAACTGGCGCAGGCATCCGCCGCCGAAAAGCCGTCCTCCGAAACGGACATCGGCTGGAAGGGCAGTCCGGTCTTCACCAGGGGCGCGGCCAGCTTCAAGGCGAAGGGCCGCATCCAATATGATGCGGGCCTGGTGATGACGCCCGGCAGCGTGACCGACCGGGCGAAGGGCTATTCCAACGAACTGCGCCGCCTGCGCCTGGGCGGGGAGGGGCGGCTTGGCGGCGGTTTCGGGTACAAGCTGGAAGTCGAACTGTCCGACAACAGCATCGACACGGTCGACACCTATATCAGCTATGAGCACAAGAAATGGCTCATCATGCTGGGCAACCAGAATCAGTTTCAGTCGCTGGACGAACTGATCGGCGATACGACCGGAACGACGATGGAGCGCGCCGCCTTCACCGACGCCTTCGGTTTCGAACGGCGATTGGGCCTCTCCGCGCAATATCGCTCCGGCATCGTGCTGGCGCAGGCGGGAATCTTCTCCGACAGCATCGATTCCCTTGTCAACGATGCGGACGGTCCCGACGGCGGCGATGAAAATAACAGCTATGGCATCGACGGCCGCCTCGTGCTGGCGCCCAGATGGGGCGATATCCAGTGGCATTTCGGCCTGTCGGGCCATTGGCGCGACTTTCAGCGGCTATCGGAAAATCCACGGCGCTACCGTCAGCGCCCCTATCTTCATACCGTCAACAGCCGATTCCTGAGCAGCGGGGATATTCCGGCGACCGGCGAGAGCCATTATGGCATCGAACTGGCGGGCACGCGCGGACCGCTCTGGTGGGCGGGGGAAGCGCACTGGCTGACGGTCAAACGTCCCGCGCTCGGCGACCCGACTTTCTTCGGCGGCTATGGCGAGGTCGGCTATGTCCTGACCGGGGAAACCCGCGGCTACGGGAACGGGATATTCGGCGGCGTGAAGCCGGCAAATCCGGTCGGCAGCGGCGGGTTGGGCGCGTGGCAAGTGGGGCTGCGTTACGACTATCTCGACATGAACGACCGCGACATCGTCGGCGGAACGCAAAAGGCGTATATCGCGGCGCTGGTCTGGACGCCGATCGAATATCTGCGCTTCAACCTCAACTACGCGCATATCGCCTATACCGACGCCGCCATTCTCGCGGGCAGCCGTTCCAACTATGGCGTCGACGTGCTGGGCTGGCGCGCGGAACTGGATTTCTAGGGCGGATCGACATTCAGGCATCATCCCGAGCCGGCTGCTCTGATCGATTCACGCGGAGACGCGGAGAACAAGGTGCGCGAAAGGCGGCTTCTTGCGTTTCCGGCCGTGATGGGAAGGAATGCGCATCATTGCCTTCCCGGACACTCCGCGCCTCCGCGTGGAAAATGGTTCGATCACAGGAATGTGGACAGGATCGCCTATCGTTTGCTGAGTGTCGACTGGTCCAAGATATGGGGATTATCCAGCTTGCAACTATCGTCGTGCGATGGTTGGTTTCGGCCAGAAGCAGTCATGCTCTGATATATAATCGTTCGTCCTGAGTAGCCTCTTCGACTTCGCTCAGCCCCTACTCAGGGCGAACGGAGAATGGAGGAGAGCAGACGTCCCCAATCCATCCCCGGCGGGAATTCAACGAAGCCCTTATCCGCCAGCCGAAAGCCGCAAGGATGTCGGGAAAGCGCAACACACCCTCGACTCGAAGGGCATCGGGCGATTAAGGCGGCCAGCGATGACCAGCCTGCCCGATCCCGCCATGCCCCTGAACGCAGAGGAAGCCGCCCGCGCCTTCGCCTTGCTGTTCGACGCCGATCTCCCCGAAGCGGAGATCGCCGCCTTCCTGATCGCCATGGCCGAACGCGGCGAAACCGCGACGGAGATCGCCGCCGCCGCCCGCGCCATGCGCGCCCGCATGATCCCCATCGAAGCGCCCGCGGGCGCCATAGACGTGTGCGGCACGGGCGGCGACGGGCACCACACGCTCAACGTCTCCACCGCCGTCAGCCTGGTCGTCGCGGCGGCGGGCGTGCCGGTCGCCAAGCACGGCAACCGCGCCGCCTCGTCCAAGGCGGGCGCCGCCGACACGCTCGAAGCGCTCGGCCTCGACCTGGACCGGATCGCCGAAAGCGCGCAAGCCACCCTCGCCGACCTCGGCATCTGCTTCCTCTTCGCGCAGAAGCATCATCCGGCGCTCAAGCGGCTCGGTCCCATCCGCAAGTCCATCGGCCGCCGCACCATCTTCAACCTGATGGGTCCGCTCGCCAATCCGGCCAATGTCCGCCGCCAGCTCGTCGGCATCGCGCGGCCCGCCTATGTCCCCATCTATGCCCAGGCGCTGGCCCAGATCGGCGTCGACCGCGCCATGATCGTCTCGGGCGACGAAGGGCTGGACGAACTCTCGCTCGCCGGGGGCAACGATGTGGCCGAAGTCACCGGCAACGGCATCGTCGCCATGCGCCGCCTCTCCGCCGCCGACGCCGGCTTGCCCGCCCATCCGGTCGACGCCATTCGCGGCGGATCGCCGGAGCACAACGCCGCCGCCCTGCGCGCCTTGCTACAGGGCGAGCCGGGGCCTTATCGCGACGCGGTGCTCCTGAACGCCGCAGCCGCCCTTGTCGTCGCGGGAACCGCCGCCGATGTGAGGGAAGGCGTCGAGGAAGCCGCTGAAACCATCGACCGGGGCCTTGCCAACGCGCTCCTCCATTGCTGGATAGCCTATAGATGACCAACAAGCTGATCGAGATTTGCGAGACAAAGCGTCAGGAAGTCGCCGCCCGCAAGGCCGCGATGACCGTATCCACGCTCCATGCCCGCGCCGCCGAACAGACCCCGCCGCGCGGCTTCCGCAAGGCGCTGGACGACGCTGCCCGTTCCGGCTTCGGCCTGATCGCGGAGATCAAGAAGGCCAGTCCCTCCAAGGGCCTGATCCGCGCCGATTTCGATCCCCCCGCCCATGCCCAGGCTTATGCGGCGGGCGGCGCGGCCTGCCTTTCGGTCCTGACCGACCAGCCCTATTTCCAGGGGCATGAGGATTTCCTGATGGCGGCGCGTTCGGCCTGCGCCCTGCCCGTCTTGCGCAAGGATTTCCTCGTCGATCCGTGGCAGGTTCTGGAAAGCCGCTCCATCGGCGCGGACGCCATCCTCATCATCGTCGCCGCGCTGGAAGACGGCCAGATGGCGGAGATCGAGGACGCGGCGCTCGGTCTCGGCATGGACGCCCTGATCGAAGTCCATGACGCCCATGAACTCGAACGCGCGATGAATCTACGCTCCCGCCTCATCGGCGTCAACAATCGCGACCTGCGCGATTTCTCGGTCGACTTCGCCCGGACTTACGAGCTGGTGGACAAGGCCCCTCAAGATTGCACCTTCGTCGCGGAAAGCGGCCTGGGCAATCACGCGGACCTCACCGCCATGGCCGAACATGGCGTGCGCTGCTTCCTCGTCGGGGAATCGCTGATGCGCCAGGCCGATGTGGAAACGGCGACCCACAATCTGCTGTTCGGCGAATGACCGGCGGCCTCACCCATCTGGACGAGGACGGCTCCGCCCGCATGGTCGACGTGTCGGGCAAGGCCGTCACCGTCCGCGAAGCCGTCGCCGCCGGCCGCATCGCCATGAGCCGCGAAGCCGCCGCCGCGATCGCCGCCGGTCAGGTGAAGAAGGGCGACGTGCTCGCCGTCGCCCGCGTCGCCGGGATCATGGCGGCCAAGCGGACCTCCGATCTCATCCCGCTCTGCCACCCCCTGCCGCTCAGTTCCGTGGCGGTCGACCTCGCCCTCGATGAGGAAGGCGTCACCGTCACCGTCACTGCCCGCACCGCCGGCCAGACCGGCGTGGAGATGGAAGCGCTGACCGGAGCCTCGGCCGCCCTGCTCACCATCTACGACATGGCAAAGGCGCTGGACAAGGCGATGGTCATCGGCAATGTCCGCCTGCTCGCCAAGACGGGCGGCAAGTCCGGCGATTGGCGCGCGTCGTGAGCCTCCTTCCCGTATCGGAAGCGCAGGCGCGGCTGCTCGCCCTCGCCCAGCCGCTCCCGGTGGAGGAAGCCCCCGTCACATCCTGCGCCGGACGCTGGCTTGCCCTGGACATCGCCGCCCGCCGCGACCAGCCCTGGGCCGATCTTTCCGCCATGGACGGCTATGCGGTGCGCGCCGCCGAGTGGCCCGGTCCCTGGCGCGTGAGCGGGGCCAGCACCGCGGGCGGCGCCATCCCCGCCCCGCTCAGCGCAGGCGAAGCCTGCCGCATCTTCACCGGCGCGCCCCTGCCAACCGGGGCCGACGCCGTGCTCATTCAGGAAAACGCCGCCCTGACGGACGGCCAGCTAAGCGGCCTCGACAAGCCCCTGACACCGGGATTGCATGTGCGCGCCATGGCATCGGATTTCCGCTCCAGCGAAACCCTTCTCGCCGCCGGCGCGCAGCTCAGCGCCGCCCGGATCGCGCTGGCCGTGCTCGCCGGCCACGGCGCGCTGCCCGTCAGGAAGCGTCCCACCGTCGCGATCCTTTCGACCGGCAACGAACTGGTGCCGCCCGGCGCACCTGCCCCGCCCGGCACGCTTCCCTCGTCCAACGCGCCGATGCTGGCCGCGCTCCTCCGGACCGTGCCTTGCGAGATCGTCGACCTCGGTATCGTCGCAGACGATCTGGATGCCCTGATCCAGGCTTTCGCCAGGGCGGGCCAGGCCGACATCATCCTATCGACCGGCGGCGCGTCGGTGGGCGACCATGATCTCGTCCGCCCCGCCTTCACCGGCGCGGGCGGTTCGCTCGATTTCTGGAAGATCAGGATGCGCCCCGGCAAGCCGCTGATGGCCGGGAAGCTGGGAGCGTCGATCTTCCTCGGCCTGCCGGGCAATCCCGTTTCCGCCTTCGTGACGGCGATGCTGTTCCTGCTGCCCCTGGTCCGCCATATGGGCGGAGCGGCTTCCCCGCTCCCCCTCCGCCTCAACGCCCGGCTTGCGGCGCCGCTGCCGGCAACGGGGGCAAGAGACGACTTTCTGCGCGCCTATCGCGCGGAAGAAGGCATCGTGTCGGTGACATCGCAGGACAGTGCGGCGACCGCCGCCATGGCGCTGGCGGATTGCCTGATATGGCGCCCTGCTTCATCCGATGCGGCCCGTGCGGGCGACGCGGTGACGATTCTTCCTTTCCCTCAATAGAAAAGGGGCCGGATCGCGGCCCCTTTTCCGTGCAGTGAGCGCCTTAACGCTGCTGTTTGCCGGGTTGAGAATCCTTGCGACCTTCATCGCCCATCTGACCCTGCTTGTTTTCCTGCTGCTGCTGGCGGCCGCCCTGCTGATCGCGCCGCTGCTGTTGCTGTTTGTCCTGATCGTTCTGATTGGCCATGTCACTCTCCTAGCCCCTGCTTGCGGGGCGGAACGATAACGGCCCGGCCCCCCGGGGCGTTCCCGCAAATGCGATCAACGGTTAGGCGCTTGACTTGCCCCCTTCCGTTTCCTATGCGTTCTCCATCCGTTCCATAAAGGGATCGCCCGCATGTTGACACCCAAACAGCAGCAGTTGTTGAGCTTCATCCAGACACGTCTGGAGGAATGCGGCGTGTCCCCTTCTTTCGAGGAAATGAAGGACGCGCTGGACCTGCGGTCCAAGTCCGGCATCCACCGCCTCATCAACGCGCTGGAGGAGCGCGGTTTCATCCGCCGCCTGCCCAATCGCGCCCGCGCGCTGGAGGTGCTGAAGCTTCCGGATGCCATGCACCGCCTGCCCAAGGAAATTCCGGTGCCCAAAGCCGCGCCCGCGCGCCTGCCGATCGCCGCGAACGACATTCTCGAAATCCCGCTCCACGGGCGGATCGCGGCGGGCGTCCCGATCGAGGCGCTGGAAGGGCATAACATGCTTTCCGTTCCCGCCGCCCTTCTGGGCGCGGGCGATCATTATGCCCTTGAAGTCTCGGGCGATTCCATGATCGAGGCCGGCATTCTCGACGGCGACTTCGCGTTGATCCAGAAGACGGATGTAGCGCGGGAGGGACAGATCGTAGTTGCTCTCATCGATGAGAATGAAGCGACGCTCAAATATTTCCGCCGGGAAGGCAAGAGCGTGCGGCTTGACCCGGCCAACAGCGCCTATGAACCTCAAACATATGACGCCGGACAGGTCCGCATCCAGGGCAAGCTGGCGGGATTGCTGCGCCGTTATAATTAGAGCGCGATCAGATCGGTTTGGATCGGATCATGCTCCAATCCCTTTTCCCGCATTTTAGTTGCTCTATCCTATGGTTTGGAGGCGACAGGTGATGGACTGCGTTGGGCTGCGGCGCTGCCTGATTGGAAAATGCTCTGATCGGTGCGCATTCGGCGGCGCGGTATCCAGGGGTGGGCGTCATTTGGGGCATGGACGGTCCGGACCGTCATCCTGTCCAGATTGATCGCCAGCCCGCCCGTCGCCGCAAGCATGGACCGGTCCACCTTCAGCCATTTCGGCTTGCACCATCCGGGCAGGCGGCGGTCGCTGATAACGATGTCGGCCCGTTGGCAATCGCGTCTGAAGGCTTCCTTTTCGATGAACATGCCGCTGCGGGTGACGAGCAGCCGCCAGGATCTGCCCGCCTTGTCCAGCAGGACCGAACACAGATCGGCCGAGCATCGCGCCTGCGGCAGATCGGCCAAGGACTCCAGAACACCATCGTAACCGGCGCTTTCGGCCAAGGCGCTTCGCACATAGTCACCCGCCTTGTCCCGCAACAAAGCCATGCCCGTCCCCTCCGCGCGTATCGCGACATGACGCCCATCGCTTGTGACCAATATGTCAGGGGAGGGATTCAACAATATGGCAATGAACCCGATCCCCACCGGCGCCAGGCCCAGCCAGCGCCAGACGCTTCGCCAGAGAAGGCACCACAGGCCCCCCATCACCATCACGCCGAACACCCAGGGCGGCAAGGCCGGCCCCAAAGCTACAGCCATTGGGCTTCCCCCAACGCCGTGGGCGATGAACAGCAGCAATTCCAGCGCCTTGCCGGTTATCCACCATGCCGGCGCGCCCAGGCCGAACAGATCGAGCAAGAGCGCCATCGCCTCGAAAGGCATCACCACAAAGGTCGTCAGGGGTATCGCGACGATGTTGGCGAACGCACCGAGCATCCCCGCCTTGTGGAAATGATAGAAGGCGATCGGCGCGAGGACCAGTTCCACGGCAAGACCCGTCAGCAACAGGACCGCAATGGCCCGCCCGAACTTCCGCCAGCCATTCTCGTCGCGCGCCGCGGCGAATGCCCGAAATCGCGGATGCTCGGACAGGGCGACGATCGCGACCACCGCGCCGAAACTCATCTGAAAGCTGGGTCCGGTCAGGGCTTCGGGCCAGAAGCACAGAACGATCAGCGCACCCGTCGCCACGAGCCGCAAGGTGATCGCCTCCCGCCCCAGCGCCAGACCGCCCAGGACAAGCAGGGCGGCAATACAGGAGCGTATGGTCGGCACTTCAGAGCCGGTCAACAGCGTGTAACCGATCCCCGCCAGCGCCCCGCCTCCCGCCGCGATCAGCATCAGCGGCCAGTCCAGCGCCGCCCGGCGGCTGAGCGCCATCGCCCGCATCAGCAGAAAGATGACCGCACCCACCAGGGCCGTCACATGCAGGCCGCTGATGGAAAGCAGATGCGCAAGACCGCTGCGCCGCATCGCTTCGGCATCCTGTTCCACGATCGCGCCCTGGTCCCCGGTGGCGAGGGCGGCGGCAATGCTTCCCGCCGGTCCTTCAACCCGGTCGAGGATATGGCTGAACAGGCGTTCCCTTATGCCCGGATCGGCGGTTGCCGGCTTGATTATGGCGACAGGCGGCAAGGCGCGCCCGGTCGCGCCTATGCCCGCGAAATAGGCCCGCGCGGCAAAATCATAGCCTCCGGGCAGGGTGGGCGGCGCGGGCGGCATCAATCGAATGCGGAACCGTATGATCGCATCCCTTCCGATGGCCGGAGACATGTCCGATTCCCGGACGTTCACCCGGATCAGGGAGGGAAGCGCCGGTGCGTCCATCGGGCGCAGCAGCAGGCGGACCATGTGCTTTGCCGGAACGGGATTTACCGATTGAACCTTGCCCGTGACCGTCACGAAGGTCGCGCGCTGCAACTGCGGCTCCTCCACCAGCACCGCCTTGCCCCAGATGAGCAGACAGCCAAGGCAGGCGAGTATCCCTGCGGAAATGGCGATCCTTCTCCCGCGCCCTCCCGTCGGCAGCAAGGCGGCCGCGCAGGCAAGGGCCAGCGCGGCGCAGCAGAAAGCCAGCCATGACCAGCGATGCGGGAGGACGAACCAGGCCGCGATTCCGATCCCCAATCCCACCGGAACCCATAGGGGAATCTGCTCTCTTTCCTTCTCCAGCCATTGTTCCGGCGAGAAACCCGATGCCTGACGCCACGCCTTCATCTTCTCCCGAACGGAAGTTTGTGGAGACTCAAAAGCCATGCTAGGGGGCGTCGCGTTCATGAATAGGCGAAACGAATGTCAGGGAATTCTTCGGTGAGTGCAACGGGAATGAACAAGCAGGTCGTGACCCGTTTTGCGCCATCTCCGACAGGGTTCCTTCACATCGGCGGCGCGCGCACGGCGCTGTTCAACTGGCTGTTCGCGCGGCACCATGGCGGCAAGTTCCTGCTCCGGATCGAGGATACGGATCGCGCCCGTTCCACCGAGGAAGCGGTCGCCGCGATCTTCGACGGTCTGGAATGGCTGGGCCTTGGCGGCGACGAACCCGCCGTCTTCCAGTTCGAGCGCTCCGCCCGCCATGCGGAGGTCGCCAATCGGTTGCTGGCGAGCGGCCACGCCTATCGATGCTATGCGACGCCCGAAGAACTGGCGGCACTGCGCGAGCAACAGCGTGCCGCGAAGCTGCCGATGCGCTATGACGGCCGCTGGCGGGACCGCTCGTCCGAAGAAGCGCCCGAAGGCGCGCCCTTCGTCATCCGCCTGAAAGCGCGCCGCGAAGGCGAAACCGTCATCGAGGACGCGGTGCAGGGCCGCGTCGTCGTCCAGAATGCGGAACTGGACGACATGATCCTGCTCCGTTCCGACGGCACGCCCACCTATATGCTGGCCGTGGTCGTGGACGATCACGACATGGGCGTCACCCATGTCATCCGCGGCGACGATCACCTGAACAATGCCTTCCGCCAACTGGGCATCATCAAGGCGATGGCCCAGATCGAGGGGGGCTGGGAAGAGCCGGTCTATGCCCATATCCCGCTGATCCACGGGTCGGACGGGGCGAAGCTTTCCAAGCGCCACGGCGCGCTGGGGGTCGATGCCTATCGCGACGAGATGGGGATGCTCCCCGAAGCCGTGCTCAACTATCTGCTGCGGCTGGGCTGGGGGCATGGCGACGAGGAAATCATCTCCATCCAACGGGCCATAGAGCTGTTCGATATTTCGGGCGTGGGCCGCTCGCCCTCCCGCTTCGACATCAAGAAGCTGGAGAATCTCAACGGCCACTATCTGCGCGAAGCCGACGATGCCCGGCTCGCGGCCCTTGTCGCCCCCCGCGTGGCGGCCCGCCTGGGCCATCCGCTTCCCGCCGATGGGGAAGCTTTGTTGACGCGGGCGATGCCTTCGCTCAAGCCCCGCGCCAAAACGCTTAACGAAATTGCGGAAGGCGCGGAGTTCCTGTTCAAAAATTGCCCGCTGGATTTTGACGAAAAGGCCCTCGCTCTGCTAGACGACTCGGCGCGCGCGTTGCTGGCAAGTACAGCCGACGCTCTCTCTGCCGTTCAATCCTGGACGGTCGAAGCGATCGAAGACGTCATACGCCGCGTGGCAGAGGATGCGGGCCTGGGCCTCGGCAAGGTAGCGCAGCCCTTGAGGGCGGCACTCACCGGCCGGACGGTTTCGCCCGGAATTTTCGATGTCTTTTTCCTGCTGGGAAAAGAGGAAAGCTTGGGTCGGTTAACGGATGTGGGGCACGCATCGGTCGGCTGACAGTTAAGGAGAACATGAATGTCCGATAAAAATGCCACTTTGACGGTCGGGGGAGAGACGAAGGATTATGCCGTCATGGACGGCACCGTCGGCCCGCAGGTCATCGACGTGCGTAAGCTCTACGCCGACACCGGCATGTTCACCTACGACCCCGGCTTCACCTCCACCGCGAGTTGCGATTCGGGCCTGACCTATATCGACGGCGACGAAGGCGTGCTGCTGCACCGCGGCTATCCCATCGGCCAGCTTGCCGAACAGTCAAGCTTCATGGAAGTCAGCTACCTGCTGCTGAACGGCGAATTGCCCTCCAAGCAGGAACTGGACGACTTCACCCGCACCATCACCCGTCATACGATGGTGCACGAACAGCTCACCACCTTCTATCGCGGTTTCCGCCGCGACGCGCACCCCATGGCCATCATGTGCGGCGTCGTAGGCGCGCTGTCGGCCTTCTATCACGATTCGACCGACATCAACGATCCTGAGCAGCGCAAGATCGCCAGCCACCGCCTGATCGCCAAGATGCCGACGATCGCCGCGATGGCGTATAAATATTCGGTGGGCCAGCCCTTCGTCTATCCGCGCAACGACCTGAGCTACACCGCCAACTTCCTCCGCATGACCTTCTCGGTCCCGGCGGAGGAATATGAACCGGACCCGGTCATCGTCGACGCGATGGACAAGATCTTCATCCTCCACGCCGACCATGAGCAGAACGCGTCGACCTCGACCGTGCGTCTGGCAGGGTCTTCGGGCGCCAATCCTTTCGCATGCATCGCGGCGGGCATCGCGTGCCTGTGGGGGCCGGCGCATGGCGGCGCGAACGAAGCCGCGCTCAACATGCTGCGCGAAATCGGGACCGTGGACCGCATCCCCGAATATATCGCCCGCGCGAAGAACAAGGACGATCCGTTCCGCCTGATGGGCTTCGGCCACCGCGTCTACAAGAATTACGATCCGCGCGCGACCGTCATGCAGAAGACCGCGAAGGACGTGCTGGCGAAGCTGGGCGTCGACGATCCGATCTTCGACGTGGCGAAGGAACTGGAGCACATCGCGCTCAACGACCCCTATTTCATCGAAAAGAAGCTCTATCCCAATGTGGACTTCTATTCGGGCGTGATCCTGTCGGCCATCGGTTTCCCGACCGAGATGTTCACCGTTCTCTTCGCGCTCGCCCGGACCGTCGGATGGGTCGCGCAGTGGAACGAGATGATCTCCGACCCCGCGCAGAAGATCGGCCGCCCGCGCCAGCTCTACACCGGCCCGACGCAGCGCGACTATGTTCCGGTCGACAAGCGCTGACCGGCATCAGATATGAGGAAAGACGGCGTCCGGTTCGGGCGCCGTTTTCTTTTGCGGGACGGGAGACGGCTATTTCCGCCATTCAATATCCGTCATCCCAGCGAAAGCTGGAATCTCCCTTAGGCTGGGTCGTGCCTAAGAAGAGAGATGCCAGCTTCCGCCGGCATGAATAGCTATGCCCGTTCACCACCCAAACCCGTCGTCCAGCGCGCAGGTTTGCAGGCTCCCAATCCCCCACAAAAAAAGGCGCCCCGCAGGACGCCCTTTCCTGTTCCAGCCTGCCGTTGTCGGCTCGGCCGGAAAATCCGTCAGCCTTCGGTCTTCACATGCCGGGGCGCGGCTTCGTTGAGGATGCGCAGGATTTTCTTGAGCGCGCTTGGCTCATCCGTCTCTTCCATCGCCGCCAGTTCGCGGGCGAGGCGGCTGGATGCGGCCTCGAAAATCTGGCGTTCGGAATAGCTCTGTTCGGGCTGGTCGTCGGCGCGGAACAGGTCGCGGGTCACTTCGGCGATCGACACCAGGTCGCCCGAATTGATCTTTGCTTCATATTCCTGTGCGCGGCGCGACCACATGGTGCGCTTCACCTTGGGCTTGCCCTTCAGGGTTTCCATCGCTTCCTCCAGCGTCTTGTTGGAGGAGAGCTTGCGCATGCCGACGCCTTCGGCCTTGTTGGTGGGCACGCGGAGCGTCATCCGTTCCTTTTCGAAGCGGAGCACGTAAAGTTCCAGTTCCATGCCGGCGATCTGCTCTTTTTGCAGTTCGACCACACGGCCAACGCCATGCTTGGGGTAAACGACATAATCACCGACGTCAAAGGACAGCGCCTTGGCAGCCATTTGAAACCTTTCCAATTCAACGGGAGGGGGACGGGGCCGTCGCGAAGCACATGCAAGTCGAAACATGCCGGGAAGACCGCGGCGCCGCCGTTAGGACATGAGACTATTTCTCCTGAGCAGGCGCGACCAAGCCTGCCGTTGAAAGGCTATTTAGCAGATTCGTAACAAAATTGCCACCCCCGGACACAATATCCGGTGGCCATGCCGCAAATCGCCTGCCGGAACGGGCCGGGCGATCAGTCGCCCGAGCCGGGTTCGGGCGAGAAGAATTGCTCCAGCTTGTTCTCCACGCCCTTCATTTCATCGGCATCGGCGGGCGCTTCGCCCTTGACCGTGATGTTGGGCCATTCGGCGGAGAATTTCGCATTCAATTCCAGCCACTTTTCAAGGCCGTTCTCGGTATCGGGCAGGATCGCTTCGGCCGGGCATTCCGGTTCGCACACGCCGCAATCGATACACTCGCTGGGATTGATGACCAGCATGTTCTCGCCCTCGTAGAAACAGTCCACGGGACAGACCTCGACGCAATCCATATATTTGCAGCGGATGCAGTTGTCGGTCACGACATAGGTCATTGTCAGAGCACTCTTTGAATGGCTGAAAAGCGCGCCCCTGCTATGCGCGGCGGGCGTGAAGGTCAATGAGGATATTATTGTGCCCTCAATGCCCCAGCTTCAGTTCCTCATAGCAGGATTGCGCTTCGGGCGCGGACCCGCGCCGCCCCGGCAACTGCACGACCCGCACCACGCGCACGCCGGCGGGATGGGGGAAGGTGATGAGGTCGCCCGACCGCACCGGCGCATGGGCGCGCTCGATGCGGCGGCCGTTGACGCGGATATGGCCGTCCTCCGCCATTTTCTGCGCGACCGACCGGCTCTTGGCGAGTCGCGTGAACCACAGGAACTTGTCGATCCGCAGGGCAGGGCCGTGCGGCACGCCATTCCCTGCGTCAGCCATTGCGCCCCAGCAATTCGGCCAGCCCGGCAAAGGCATTGGCGGCGGCGGGCTTCGGTCCGGCGCCGGCGGCCGTGCTCTCGCGCCGTTGCGGTGCGTCCCGCTTGCCCCGGCCGCGATCGTCTCCATCGCGCGCGGGCCGCTGCCGTTGCGGTGGCCGCGCCTTCTGCCGGCCCCGGAACACCCAGTTCGGGCCGCTTCCCTCCGGCGCTTCCACCGCGCGGAATCCCGCCAGCTTCATCAGTTGCAGGAAGGAGGCTTCGGACAGGCCCAGCGACACGATCTGCGGGCTTTGCGCGGTAAAGGCTTCGCCCTTGGCGATGGCTTCATGCGCGGCGCGGGCCATGCGTTCGGCCATGTCGATCCGCAGCATCTGCTCGCCAAAGCCCCGGAAACCGGCGATCCGCGCGCCCATCTGTTCCTCCCGTTCGCCCGCCGGGATCAGCGTCAGGCCCGGCTGCGGCAAGGGGAGGCAAGGCTTGCCCAGCCGCGCCGCCAGCAGGGCCGAACGCCAGCGCGCCGCGCCGGGTTTCAGCAACCCCGGATGATAGATGTCGAGCACGCCGATATCGATCCCCGCCTTGCGCAGCAGGTGGCGCTGCTCCTTGTCCAGATGCGCGAGCGCCGAATCGAGTTCCGTCCGCGCGATGACGCCGCCCGCATCGGCAAGCTGCGCGAACACCGCGCGCACCACGGCGGGGACTTCGGCCTCTGATGCGCTCGCCGTCATTTTCACGAGCGGCAACAGATGCTTTTCCTTCTGACCTTCGAACCATGTGGCAAGGCGGGCTGCGATCTGCTTCTGCACATCCTGCCCCAGGGCGGAAAGCGCGCGATCCAGCCGTATTTCAGGTGTCAGCAGCGTCGGCCCGGCCAGCAGTGCCGCGACCGGATTGCCCTGCCAGCTTATGCCGGGCATGTCCCCTGCCGCGTCCATGAGCGCGAAATCCGTATCCACCGCGCCCAACAATTCTTCAGCCTTCACTCGCAATATCCTCCCAAGGCGGCGCTCGGCCGCCGCCAGCAGCATCTTCCTGTCCTGATGACGCGTAGCGGGATCGACCGAGAAACGAAATCCGTCAAGTCGCCCGATCGTCTCGCCATCGACGCAGACCGTCCCATCCTGCTCCACGGTGACGGGCAGGCTGTCCACATCCTGCCCGATGTCGCGCAGCAGGACGGCGGTGCGCCGGTCCACGAAACGCTGCGTCAGGGCCGCGTGCAGCGCGTCGGACAGCTTCTCCTCCAGCGCGCGCGTGCGCTCGGCCATTTCGGCGGGATGCGCCAGCCAGTCGGGCCGGTGCGCGATATAGGACCATGTCCGCGCCGCCGCGATCCGCCCCGAAAGCGTATCGATATCGCCCTGCACCGAATCGAGTCGCGCCACGGCTTGGGCGAACCAGTCGCGGGGGATGTGCCCCTGACCTTCGGACAGGAAGCGCCAGATGCGGTTCACCGTGCGGGCGTGATGTTCCGCGCCCAGCTTCTGGAAATCGGGCAGGCCGCAGGCGTCCCACAGCCGCGCCACGGCGCGCTTGCCCTTCACTCGTTCGATAACCAATGGGTCATCGGCCAGTTTTTTCAGCACCGCCAGATCCACCGCTTCGGGCGCGGCGCGCAGCTCGGGCCGGTCGGGCCGTTCCTCCAGATCGGCGATCAGCGTTGCCAGACTGTCCAGCCGGGGCGTGCCGTCGCGCCAGAAAAGTTGCTCCACGCGGGGAAAGCGGTGCGCCTCTATCGCCTCGATCTCCTCGGGCGTGAAGGCGGCGTCGCCATCCTCGCTGCCCAGGCTGCCGAAGGTGCCGTCCTGGTGATGCCGCCCCGCGCGCCCGGCGATCTGCGCCATTTCGCTGACGGTCAGCCGCCGTGTCCGCCGCCCGTCGAACTTGCGGAGCGAGGCGAAGGCGACATGCGCCACGTCCAGATTGAGGCCCATGCCGATGGCGTCGGTCGCGACCAGATAATCGACCTCGCCGTTCAGGAACATCTGCACCTGCGCGTTGCGGGTGCGGGGGGAAAGCGCGCCCATCACCACCGCCGCGCCGCCGCGAAAACGCCGCAGCATTTCCGCCACGGCATAGACCTCCTCGGCGGAAAAGGCGACGATGGCGGACCGTTTGGGCAGGCGGGACAGCTTTTTCGCGCCCGCATAGCTGAGCGTCGAAAAGCGCGGCCGCCCGATGATCTCCACATCGGGCACCAGCGCCTTGACCACTCGGGCGATGCTGGCGGAGCCGAGGATCATCGTCTCCTCCCGCCCCCGTGCGCGCAGCAGCCGGTCGGTAAAGACATGCCCGCGCTCCGGGTCCGCGCCCAGTTGCGCCTCGTCCAGCGCGACGAAGGCATAATCGTCCAGTCCGTCGCCGGGGCTTCCGGCCTGCCGGCCTGCGGTCTTGTCTGCGCCTCCGGCCTGCCGGCCTGCGCCGATCGGCATGGATTCCGCCGTACACAGGAAATAGCGCGCGCCCGGCGGCACGATCTTTTCCTCGCCGGTGATGAGAGCGACCTGCGGCGCGCCCTTGATCGCGACGACCCGGTCATAGACCTCGCGCGCCAGCAGGCGCAGCGGAAAGCCCATCATGCCGCTGGAATGGCCGCACATGCGTTCCACGGCCAGATGCGTCTTGCCGGTATTGGTAGGCCCAAGCACGGCAGTGACGGGCGATCGGGCGAATTGGGCCATGCCCATATGTCGGGCATGAAAGGGGGCAGGGCAAGGGACTTTGCTTCGGCCGCGAAAACTTCGGCCCTGTTTCCAATCGCCTGTCGGGCCTGACGCACGGCTCATCGCATGGGCGGCTGTCATTCCGGCGTCTTAAATTGACTTTAACCCTATGCGTTCACAACAGTGCGGCCTCGGCGCGGCGCGGGGGCCGTTGCCTTATGGCGATGCGATGAACTGTCCCGGGGGGGACGCGGCTTGTTTCAGGAAAACCAGTTCGGAACGCAGCAGGGGGGAGCGACCGCTTCCCTATGGCTCGCCGACGCCCTGAAAAACCCGTCACGCACCGTGGACCGCCCGCTCGACTGGCGCGCCCGGCTCAAGGACTGGGCCGAGGATGTGGATCTTGTCCCCGACCTTGGCCAGCGCGTCGGCAGCCTCACATGGTTCCGCGGCCTTGCCACCTGTTTGGGCCTGTGCGCCACCGCGCTCTACCTCTCCCCCGGTTTCCAGCCCGTGCCCGGCGCGCCCGAACCGCTGATGGAACAGGCGCAGTTCGACGAAGTGCGCAGCCAGATGATAACGCCGCTCGCCATGGGCGCGGACAGCGGGCATCGCATGGGATCGACCGATGCGGTCCAGCCGCTGCGCCAGACGCCCGAACGTCCCCAGATCGAACTCAACGCCCAGATCGGCAGCAGCGACACGCTGCCCCGCGCCTTGTCGCGCGCCGGGGTCAGCGCCAATGACGTGGCGACCGTCAATGCGCTGGTCGGTGGCGACATGAGCGGCGGCGCGAAGGCGGGCACGCGGCTCGACATCGTGCTGGGCCGCCGCGCCAGCCGCGACCGGCCCCGTCTGCTCGACCATCTCGCTTTCCGCGCCCGCCTTGACCTTGGGGTGGAGATCAACCGCGTCGGCGGTGTGCTTCAGGTGAAGCGCATCCCGATCCGCGTCGACGACACGCCGCTCCGCATCCAGGGCGTGGTGGGCGACAGCGTCTATAACAGCGCCCGCGCGGCCGGCGCGCCGCCCAAGGCAGTGCAGGCGTTCCTGCGCGTCATCGCGCAGCAGATGGACCTCGGCTCCATCCATGCGGGCGACCGTTACGACATCGTCACCGAATATCGCCGCGCCGAAACCGGGGACGTGGAAGTGGGCGACCTGCTCTATGCGGGATTGCGCCGGTCGCGGGGCAAATCCATCGACATGCTCAAATGGACGACGGGCGGCCGCACCGAATGGTTCGAAGCGTCGGGCGTGGGAGAACGGCGCGGCGTGCTCACGCAGCCAGTGGCTGGTCGCATCTCCTCCGGCTACGGCCAGCGCCGCCATCCGATCCTGGGCTATACGCGGATGCATGCGGGCGTGGATTTCGCCGCGCGTTACGGATCGCCCATCTATGCGGTGACGGACGGCAGGGTATCCTTTGCCGGGCGGCATGGCGGGCATGGCAATTATGTGCGGCTGGAGCATGGCGGCGGTCTTGCCACCGGCTATGGGCATATGAGCCGCATCGCCGCCGTGTCGGGCCAGCGCGTGCGGCGCGGGCAAGTGATCGGCTATGTTGGATCGACGGGCCTGTCGACCGGCCCGCATCTGCACTATGAACTGTATCGCAATGGCCGCACGGTCAATCCGCTGTCCGTCACCTTCACGACCACCTCCCAGCTTGCGGGCCGCGACCTCGCCAATTTCCGCGCCCGCCTGGCGCAACTCAAGGGACTTCGGCCCGGCTTGCGCGAAAGTTTCGCGCAGACGGCATCCGCTGCGCCCGCCGCCGCCGGCATATAAGCCGCTTGGCGCAGGCGGCTGGCTTGGTCTAACGCACCGGCATGACCGATCCGGCTGCCCCGACCGTCACCGCCATCCTGCTCGCCGGGTCGCGTCCCGTTCCCGATCCGCTGGCGCAGGCGGCAGGCGTCGCCGCCAAGCCCCTCGTCCCCGTCGCGGGCATCGCGATGATCGACTATCCGGCCCGCGCGCTGGTGGCGCATCCGGCCATTGCCCGCGTCCTCATCCTGACCCAGTCGCCCGATCTCTTTACCGGCACCCCCGCCACCGCCTGGCTCGCCGACCATCCCAAGGTCGCGTTTGAGACGAGCGGCGCGGGCATAGCCTCTTCGCTGCTGGCGCTGATGGACCGGGCGGACCTGCCGTTCCCGCTGCTGCTGACCACCGCCGACCATGTGCTGCTGGACAGCGCCATGCTCGACCAGTTCATCGCGCAGGCGATCGGTGCGGACATCGCCGTCGCCATGGTGGAGCGCGACACGCTGCTCGCCCGCTATCCCGCCTCGCGCCGCACATGGCTTAAATTCCGGGACGGCTGGTGGTCGGGCGCGAACATCTTCTGGTTCGGCAGCGCGAAGGCGCGCCCGGTCATCGCCCTGTGGCAGGATGTGGAGCAGGACCGGAAAAAGGGCTGGAAGATCCTCGCTGCCTTCGGTCCCTTCGCTCTGATCGGTGCGGCGTTGCGGCTGCTCACCCTGCGCGGCGGCATCGCGCGCATAGGCCGCCGTTTCGGCCTCGTCGCGCGACTCGTCGCCATGGACAAGGCCGAAGCCTGCATCGACGCGGACAAGGCGGAGGATGTGGCGCTGATCGAATCCATCCTCGCCAGCCGGGCTTGATGTTCAGGCGCCGCCTTCGCGCGTTTGTTCGGCGGCCGCGTGCACATCCAGGGCCCGGCGGCTCGCCAGCCCCATCATCAGGAATCCCACGGTGGCGGCGATGATGTTCGCGGCGGCAGCGCCCATCGTGCCATAGATCGGCAGCAGCGCCGCCTGCAGCCCCAGCAGCAGCGCTGTCGCGATGAAGGTGATCCGCAATGACAGGCTCGCCCGGTCCGTCGCCATCAGCAACGGGCGGTAGCTCACCCCCACCAGATCGATGCAGGCAGAAACGCCCAGCAGCAGCAGCAGCGGATAGGCGGGCAAAAATGCCTTGCCCGCGATCAGGCCCAGCAGCGGATGGCCGATCGTCAGGATCAGCGCGATGATGACCGCCCCCGCGATCAGCGCCAGCCGGTTGGTCCGCCGGAACAGCGTCCGCAACGCATCCGCGCCATGGCTGCTGTGGGTGCGCGTCAGTTCCACGAAGATGCTGCGCGACAGCAGGCTGGAGATTTTCGTCAGCGAATTGGCGAGCTGGTTGGCCAGGCGATAAAGGCCCGCGCCCGCCGGCCCCACGAACAGGCCGACGATCAGCACCGCCACCTGCTGCCCCACCGACGACAGCGTGGTTTGCAGGTTGGTCGCGGTCAGGAAGCCGACGATGCCGGGATTTTCATGCCGCGCGTCCAGCGCCCGGCCCGCGTTCCAGCGTCCGATCCGCTCGCCCCCCTCGCGCAGCGCCAATATCCAGTAGACCGCCGCGCACAGCAGTTCCGCCGCCGCCCAGGCGATCAGAAAGCCGGTGATGGTCGGCATCAGCGCCAGCGCGATCCCCGCGCCGATCATCCGCCCTACCGGGATCATGGTTTCGGCAAGCGCGCTGGCATCGAAACGGTCGAACAGGCGCAATATGCCCATGGGGCTGGACCGGATCGTCATCATCATCACCATGCAGAACAGCCATGCCTGCCATCCCATGTCCGCCGACAGCTCCATCAGATTGCCGAACAGGATGATGATCGCGCCCGCGATCACCCCTCCGGCCAGCGCGGAGCCAAGGTCGATCAGGATGCAGAAACGCAGCACGCGATTGAGAGCATCGCCTTTTCCCGCCGCCAGATGCGGCTGGCCGTAACGCACGACGATCTGCCAGCTATCGAAACTGACCAGCGTCTTGATGACGTTGGCGGCGCTCAGCACCAGCGCGAAGCGGCCGAAATCAGCGACTCCCAGCGTGCGCGTGACGATGGCGAGATAGGCGAGGCTGAGCACCGCGCCCACGCCCTTGCCGCCCAGCAGCCAGCCGGTATTCGCCAGGATGCGCGCAAAGCCGTCGCTAGCCCCGCCCGATCCGCTTTTCCTCTTCACCCGTGCCCGGCCTTTCACTGAAGCGTCGTTCCTCGATGCGCGCCTATCTAGGGGGTCGGGCGGCATTGGGCAAATGGGAGCGCATATGGCTCATGTCCTTTTCCGTCATGCCGGGATGACGGATGTTGAATGGCTGGAAATGGCCGCTCGTCGTCAAACCGACTTTTCGCCACTTCCGCAAAAAGCCGTTCCCACGTCCCCGCCCGATGTTCTACAGCAGCGCCCATGAGCATCAGCAAAGCCATTATCCTATCCGCCGGGCAAGGTTCGCGCCTTCTTCCCCTGACCCGCGACATTCCCAAATGCATGATCGACTTCAACGGCCGCACCCTCATAAGCTGGCAGGTGGCGGCCCTGGCCGCGAACGGCGTCAGCGACATCGTGGTCGTCACCGGCTTCCGCACCGAGCGGGTGGAGGATCACGCGCTTCAACTCTACCGCGATACCGGCGTGCGGGTGCGGACGCTGTTCAATCCCTTCTTCCAGGTTGCGGACAATCTGGGCACCTGCTGGATCGCGCGGGAGGAGATGGACCGCGACTTCATCATCCTCAACGGCGACACCATCGTGTCGGATGAGATCGTGGGCCGGTTGATCGCGGGCGCGCGGGATGCGATCACCGTGACCGTCGACGTGAAGTCCGACTATGACGATGACGACATGAAGGTGAACCGCGACGCAAGCGGCCGTCTCCGCGCCATAGGCAAGCGTCTGCTGCCGCCCGACACGAACGCCGAATCCATCGGGATGCTGGCCTTCACCGGAGAAGGCCCGGCGATTTTCCGCAACCAGATCGACCAGATGATGCGCACGCCCGAAGGGGTCGAGCGCTGGTATCTGCGCGCCATCGACATCATCGCCAAGGGCAACCGCGTGGGCACCGTCTCGATCGAGGGGCTGGACTGGCAGGAAGTGGACTTCCCGCAGGATGTGGACGCCGCCGATGCCCTGACTGCCCGCTGGATGGCGGAGGGGCGCTATGCGAAATGAAGCCTGACGCTCACGAGGCGTCGAAATATCCCTTCAACCATCCCACGAGCGCGTCCCGCTGCTCCGGGGTCAATTTCGCCGCGCTTCCCAGGTCCGGCTGGCCCGGCCACCCGGCGTCGGCAATGCTGATGCCCGCATGATCACGCTCACCCTCATAACGTGGGATGACATGGAAATGCACATGGGGGTCCACCATCATCAGCATGAGGTAATTGATCTTCGCATAGCCCACCGCCTGCGTCAGCGCGCTCTCAATGGCCTTCGTCACCGACGCCAGTTCCGCATGGGCCTCCGCAGGCAGATCGCCAAAAGCCGTCGCCTCGCTCTTCGCCGCCAGCACCAGCGATCCCAGCGTCGGCTGCGCGGGCCGCAGCAGCACGACCCAATGTTGGAAATCTCCTACAAGCGTCTGCGGAAAACCGAATCTCCTGACGGTTTCATTCATGATTTCGCTTCCATCCAGCTCACAATCGCCCGCCCCGACCGCTTCACGCCATAGGCTTGCGCCAGCCGCACCGCATGGACGACGAGCGAGATCACCGTCCACCAGGCCAGCGCGATCAGCCCGATATCCGGCCGTCCGAACAGCGTCGCCACGAACAGGATCACCATGTTCGGATTGCGCCGCGCCGTGATCAGGCGGAACCGGCTGTCGAAGGGCCGCCAGACATGGATGTCCATGCCGAAATCCTTGAGGAACATCCCTTCGATCAACCGCTGCAGCACATAGCCCGCGATCACCGCCGCCATCACCAGCGCGAAGCTCGCCGGCGTGAGCGCCAGTCCCCATGCGCTCAACCCCACGCCCCAGAAATACCACCAGAAGGGCGGATGGACGAGGTCGATGCCATGGTCGAACACATTGCCCCATTTCGAGGATGTGATGGTGCAGCGCGCCAGCTTCCCGTCCACCGTGTCCAGCACCATGAACACGAAACCCGCCAGCATCCCGCTCCAGTAAAGCCCCTGCGAAAAGAGGTAGGTGGCGAGCACGCACAGCGCCGCGCCGATGGCCGTCACCATGTTCGGCGTCATGCCCACGGACGCCGCCAGCCGCGTCAGCCACAACGCCAGTTCCGGCCAGAGATATTTGGTCAGCAGGTCGGTGACGCCCTTGTAAGCGCCGAAATAGCTCTTCCGCTCGATCTGCCGCCGGGTCGCTGGGGTCAGCCGTTGGATGAAGGGGCAATCCAGCTTGCGAAGCTGCCGGTTGTAGATCTGCGGATTGTCGCGATAATCGATGAACGCCAGTTCGCCGCGATGGCGCTCCAGATTATCGGGCGCGATATTTCCGGTTAAATGCGCCATCACCAGAGCGTTGCCGTCCGTCACCACCGTTCCGGGCCGCGTCATGATATGGCGCAGCCACACGGGATCGAACACATAATCGAGATTGACGTAGAGCCGCGCTCCGGTCTGCGGCGTATCGTCGGGCAATCCTTCCGCCCGCGCGAGACGGCGCAGGCGCTCTGCATTGGTCATGCCCCATAGATGCGTGGAATTGTCGCCGATCAGCGCAAGGGCGGGAAGGGAAGGCGTGTCGTTCATGATCCGCAGCTCTTATCGTCTGGGCCGGTCTTTGCAAGGAAGCGCAGGATCGCCTCGGCCCCGCGCCGGGCCGCGCCCGTTGGATCGCCCCCAATGGATTCGGCCAGCCTCTGCCTCTGCGCCTCGGCATATAGCGGGTGCCGTTCTTCCGCATGATCGAGCGCGCCGGGCAATCCCGTCAGGTCGTTAAGCACATCGCCCAAGGTCCAGAACAGATAGTCGGGATCGCCCCGCCATTCGACCCCATGCGCGTTCAGGAACAGGCAGGGGCGCGGCGTCGCAAGGAATTCGTAGACCTGACTGCTGACATCGCCCAGATAGATGTCGGCGCCTGCGGTATAGCTCATGTCGAACAGCCGGTCGGATTGCAGGTCGATCAGGATCTTGCCCGGCACCGCCAGCCGCATCGCCGCATCGATCTCGCCTTGGGAAGCGTCGGCGAACAGCCGGACATGCGGCGCGACCACCAGATTATAGCGATCCTGCGCGGCGAACCACGCGATGACGTCCCGCCCGAACCTGTCCCATGACGACAGCGACCGGCGGAAATGCGGCGCGTAAAGAACCGTGGGCCGATCATTGTCGAACAACGGCGCGCGCGTTTTCTGCATCCGCGCCATGAGGTCCAGCTTCACATAGCCGTTGACGGCATAATGACCGGCCCGGATCGTTCCGGCTTCCAGCAAGCGTTGTTCGCTCTTTTCCCCGGCCACCAGGACGAAATCGAAATGCCGGTCGCGCGGGTCCAGCATGATCGCCCGGTCCCCTGCGCCGTGGGGCGTGAAAATGAGGCGCGTCCTGCGCGGCAGGAAATGGCGGATGGCGGTTGTGGTCCGTTCCGGAACGACGATGGCATCGAACCGCCGCAGCCAGGGCAGGGCGCCCAGCAGCGTCGGCAGGCGCGGATTGCGGCTGACATGCAGGGCCCGCAGCCATTGCGCCGGGCCGCGCCGTCCCAGCAGCGTCACCGGCGGGCAAAAGCCGGGATAGGCGCTTGTCACCTTCTCCACCATCCGCAGATGCGCCGCGCTGGCGACGGCGACCTGCGGCATCACGCCCATATCCGCCAATTCAGCGGCGATGGGCAGGGCGTGAAGGAGCTGATGGGGTTCGCCGATGAACAGGAAGAGGATATGCATGAAGCGCCCGCTTTCAGGGGGATGAAGCCTCTTGGCACGGGCGGGCGGCGAAGGCCAGACGCATGTGCGATCCCGCCCACCCGACATTCTATCCCATCAGGCGGCTTGACTAAGCGGCCCCTATATTGTTGAGGGGCGGGGAACCGGGAATAGCAGGACTGATACAGCGATGGCCGAATTTGCGTTGCCCAAGAACAGCAGGATCACAGGCAAGGGCGCAGTGTATCGCGCGCCGGAAGGCGCGACCAACGTCAAGAGCTTCAAGGTCTATCGCTACGATCCGGATTCGGGCGAAAATCCCCATTACGACACGTTCGAGATCGACCTCGACAATTGCGGCCCGATGGTTCTGGACGCGCTGCTGAAGATCAAGAACGAATATGATTCGTCGCTGACCTTCCGCCGCTCCTGCCGCGAAGGCATTTGCGGTTCCTGCTCGATGAACATGAACGGCAGGAACGGCCTGGCCTGCACCACCGCGATCGACGAATGCGCGGGCAAGGAAGTGCGGGTGACGCCGTTGCCGCATATGGACGTCATCAAGGACCTCGTCCCCGACTTCACGCATTTCTACGCCCAGTACAATTCGATCAAGCCGTGGCTGCAAACCGTCAGCCCCCCGCCCAGCGGCAAGGAACGGCTCCAGTCGCCCGCCGACCGCGAGAAGCTGGACGGCCTTTACGAGTGCATCCTGTGCGCCTGCTGCTCGACAAGCTGCCCCAGCTACTGGTGGAACAGCGACAGGTTCCTTGGCCCGGCGATCCTGCTCCAGGCCTATCGCTGGCTGGCCGACAGCCGCGACGAATATACCGGCGAGCGTCTGGACGAACTGGAAGATCCCTTCCGCCTCTATCGCTGCCACACCATCATGAACTGCGCGAACGTCTGCCCCAAGGGCCTCAGCCCCGCCAAGGCGATCGCGGAAACCAAGAAGATGATCGTCGAACGGCAGATCTGATGCGGTGACGGACAGGGGTAGCTGGAACAAGTGTCGGCCATCACCGTTGATCTTTCCATGCAATATTGCGGTTCAGGCACGGTCGGCCCCCATGTCCTGGCGGAGGCCGAGACCCTTCGTAAAACCGGGCGGCTGCCCTTCATGCGGCTGACCATCGGGCAGGAGGATAATCTGATCGCCGCCTCCACCGCGACCATCCGAAAGGCGGCCTTGCCGTAATGACCGGCGTCATCGACCGCTACAGGGCGCTGGTCGCGGCGGGCGAACTGCGCGCAGACCCGGATCAGGAAGCCGCTGCGCGCCGTCTCGACCAGTTGCAGAAGGAACTGGAGGCCGCCCCGCCGCGCGGGTCGACGCTCTGGAAATTGCTGCGGAAAGCGCCGGAGCCGCCGCGGGGACTTTACATGTGGGGAGGCGTCGGGCGCGGCAAGTCGATGCTGATGGACCTGTTCTTCGACGCGGTCCAGGTAAAGCGCAAGAAACGCGCCCATTTCCACGAGTTCATGCTGGACGTCCACGCCCGGCTGGCGCAAGCGCGCAAGTCCGAAACGGGCGATCCGATCCCACCCGTGGTCGATTCGCTGACGGAGGAAGCGCGGCTGCTCTGCTTCGACGAGATGGTCGTCAACAATATGGCGGACGCGGCGATCATGTCGCGGTTGTTCACCGGCCTGCTGGACAAGCGCGTCACCATCGTCACCACGTCGAACCGCGCGCCGGACGATCTCTACAAGAACGGCCTCAATCGTCAGCTCTTCCTGCCGTTCATCGATCTTATCAAGGAACGGCTGGACGTCATGACGCTGAACGGGCCGACCGACTATCGGCTCGACCGGCTGGGGGATGCGACCTTGTGGCATTCCCCTAACGGACCGGAGGCGACAGCGGCACTCAGCGAGGCATTCTTCCGCCTGACCGACTATCCGCCGGAAGACCGCGCCCATGTGCCGTCCGACGATATCCCGGTGCAGGGAGGCCGCCTGCTGCATGTGCCCAAGAGCCTCAAGGGCGTCGCCGTCTTTTCCTTCAAGCGGCTCTGCGCGGAGGCGCGCGGCGCTCCTGATTATCTCGCCATCGCGCGCAAATATCACACCGTCATCCTGGTCGGCATTCCCGTGCTCGGCCCCGAGAACCGTAATGAGGCGGCGCGGTTCGTGACGCTGATCGACTCGCTCTACGAATATAAGGTGAAGCTGCTGGCCTCCGCCGATGCCGAACCCGCGCGGCTTTATCCCGAAGGGGACGGCGCCTTCGAATTCGAGCGGACCGTCTCGCGCCTGATGGAAATGCAGTCCGACGATTATCTCGCGCTGGGCCACGGCTCCAGATAACCGCCCGGCTCCTTGCGGGGGCTTTTTATCGCTATTGTCATGAAAATAGCCCGGATGCCTCCCAACACGGGAGGCATCCGGCAGGCGGCCTTTGCGGGAAGAAGGTCAGACGCCAGGGTAGGAGCGCGTGAGCAACAAAGGCGGATCGATCACTAATGCAATTGCGAATTAATTGCAAAGATAAATTTCACCTTAGCCCTCTGGCAGGTTGAATCAAAGGCGAGATCGGCCTAAGCGGGCGGGCAATTCCAATATTTCGAGCTTGGAGGATGATTGCATATGGCCCGTAAGAAGATCGCGCTCATCGGCGCTGGCAATATCGGCGGCACGCTCGCGCATCTGGCGGCCCTCAAGGGGCTGGGCGATATCGTCCTGTTCGACGTGGTCGAAGGCGTGCCGCAGGGCAAGGCGCTCGACCTATCGCAATGCGGCCCGGTCGAAGGCTTCGATGCGAAGATCACCGGCACCAACGATTATGCCGACATCAAGGACGCCGACGTCATCATCGTCACCGCCGGCGTCGCCCGCAAGCCGGGCATGAGCCGCGACGACCTGCTGGGCATCAACCTCAAGGTCATGAAGGCCGTGGGCGAGGGCATCAAGAACAACGCGCCGAACGCCTTCGTCATCTGCATCACCAACCCGCTCGACGCGATGGTGTGGGCGCTGCGCGAATTTTCCGGCCTGCCGCACAACAAGGTGGTCGGCATGGCGGGCGTGCTCGATTCCGCGCGCTTCAGCCACTTCCTGGCCGAAGAGTTCCAGGTGTCGGTGAAGGAAGTGAACAGCTTCGTGCTGGGCGGCCATGGCGACACCATGGTTCCGGTCGTGGAATATTCGACCGTCGCGGGCATCCCGATCCCCGACCTCATCAAGATGGGTCGTTCCACCAAGGAGCGCATCGACGCGATCGTCCAGCGCACCCGTTCGGGCGGCGGTGAAATCGTCGGCCTGCTCAAGACCGGCTCTGCCTTCTATGCACCCGCGACCAGCGGCATCGCGATGGCCGAAGCCTATCTGTTCGACCAGAAGCGCCTGTTGCCCTGCGCCGCGAACCTGACCGGCCAATATGGCGTCGACAATCTCTATGTCGGCGTGCCCGTCATCATCGGCAAGGATGGTGTCGAGCAGGTCATCGAGATCGATCTGGACGCGGAGGCCAAGGCCAATCTCCAGGTGTCGGTCGACGCCGTCAAGGAACTGCTGGAAGCCTGCAAGGGCATCGATTCCACGCTGGCCTGACAGCCTAAGAACTGCATCGGCCCGTTTCAGGCAAGTCGGCATCCTGAAACGGGCCGCCCACCCAAAATGCCACGCCATTGAGACAATGAAGGGGCTTTCATGTCCATTCTGGTGAACAAGAACACCAAGGTCATCACCCAGGGAATGACCGGTGCCACCGGCACCTTCCACACCGAACAGGCGCTGGCCTACGGCACGCAGATGGTCGCGGGCGTTACCCCCGGCAAGGGCGGCACGACCCATATCGGCCTGCCCATGTACGACACGGTCGCCGAAGCGAAGGCGAAGACCGGCGCGGACGCTTCGGTCATCTACGTTCCGCCGCCATTCGCGGCCGATTCGATCCTGGAAGCCATCGACGCGGAAATCCCGCTGATCGTCTGCATCACCGAAGGCATTCCGGTGCTGGACATGGTCAAGGTGAAGCGCGCTTTGTCGGGCAGCAAGTCGCGCCTGATCGGCCCGAACTGCCCCGGTGTCCTGACCCCGAACCAGTGCAAGATCGGTATCATGCCGGGCAGCATCTTCAAGCAGGGCAGCGTCGGCGTCGTCTCGCGCTCCGGCACGCTGACCTATGAGGCGGTGTTCCAGACCTCGAACGCGGGCCTTGGCCAGACCACCGCTGTCGGCATTGGTGGCGATCCGGTCAACGGCACCAACTTCATCGACGTGCTGGAACTGTTCCTGGCCGACGACGCGACCGAATCGATCATCATGATCGGCGAAATCGGCGGAGACGCGGAGGAGCAGGCTGCCCAGTTCCTGATCGACGAAGCGAAGAAGGGTCGCAAGAAGCCGATGGCCGGCTTCATCGCGGGCCGCACGGCGCCTCCGGGCCGCCGCATGGGCCATGCCGGCGCGATCGTGTCGGGCGGCAAGGGCGATGCGGAAAGCAAGATTGCGGCGATGGAAGCCGCCGGCATCAAGGTTGCGGCCAGCCCCTCCGAACTCGGCACGACCCTGCTGGACGTGCTGAAGGGCTGACCGGAAGACAGGCAGCCGGGCTGCACCCCGGCTGCCTTTCCCGTTCCGCGATGCGCGCGGCAGTGATGGGACAACGACGATGGGTTACGAGAATCAGGATTTCGAGGTTGAGCGCGGGCCGAGCTGGGCGCGCACCAACTGGCCGCCGATCGATACCGACGATCTGACCGGGGCGCTGGACCCCACGCAGATGCAGGTGGCGATCAAGGCCGCAGCGAAATCCGTGGGCAAGATGGCGGGCGAAGCCGAAGTCGCTGAAGCGGCGGAGGACGCGATTCGCGCCCAGATGCTGATCCGCACCTATCGCGTGCGCGGCCATCTGGCGGCCAATCTCGACCCGCTCGGCCTGACGCAGCGCCAGCTTCCGGCCGACCTGACGCCGGAATATCATGGCCTGAACGATCCCAAAAAGAAGATCTATCTCGGCGGCACGCTGGGCCTCGACTATGCGACGGTCGAAGAGATCGTCGCAATCCTGCGGCAGAATTACTGCGGCAATGTCGGCCTGGAATATATGCATATCGCCGATGTGGAGGAACGCGTGTTCCTTCAGGACCGGATGGAAGGCAAGGACAAGGAGATCCACTTCACCCCGGAGGGTAAGCGGGCGATCCTGTCGAAGGTCATTCAGGCCGAACAATATGAAAAGTTCCTGGGCCGCAAATATGTCGGCACCAAGCGCTTCGGCCTGGATGGCGGCGAATCCATGATCCCCGCGCTGGAAGCCATCATCAAGCATGGCGGTGCGTCGGGCATGCGCGAGATCGTGTTCGGCATGGCGCATCGCGGCCGCCTGAACGTGCTGGCCAATGTGATGGCCAAGGGTTTCCGCGTCATCTTCCACGAATTTTCGGGGGGCACCGCCAATCCCGAAGATGTCGGCGGTTCGGGCGACGTCAAATATCACCTCGGCACCTCCACCGACCGCGAGTTCGACGGCATCAAGGTGCATATGAGCCTGGTGCCCAACCCGTCGCACCTGGAAACCGTCGATCCGGTGGTGCTGGGCAAGGTCCGTGCGCAGCAGGTGTTCCGCGACGACCTTGAAAGGCATGAGCAAGTCCTGCCTGTGCTGATCCATGGCGACGCGGCTTTCGCGGGGCAGGGGATTGTCTGGGAGTGTTTCGGTTTCTCCGGCATCCGCGGCTACAATACCGGCGGCTGCATTCACTTCGTCGTCAACAATCAGGTGGGTTTCACCACATCGCCCCAATTCGCGCGCTCCTCGCCCTATCCGAGCGACGTTGCGAAGGGCGTTCAGGCGCCGATCCTGCACGTCAACGGCGACGATCCGGAAGCCGTCACCTTCGCCTGCAAGCTGGCGATCGAATATCGCCAGACCTTCCACCGCGACATCGTGATCGACATGTGGTGCTATCGCCGCTTCGGCCACAATGAAGGCGACGAGCCGAGTTTCACCCAGCCGTTGATGTACGCGAAAATCCGTCAGCATCCGCCGGTGAGCGATGTCTATTCGGCGCGCCTCAAGACCGAAGGCGTGGTCGACGACGATTATGTCCAACAGGTGACCGGCGATTTCGTCAATCATCTGGAGGAGGAGTTCGAGGCGGCCAAGAGCTACAAGCCCAACAAGGCCGACTGGTTCACCGGCCGCTGGTCGGGTCTGCACAAGCCCGCCGATGCGGAAACGACCCGTCAGAATGTGGAAAGCGGGATCAGCCAGAAGCTGTTCGACAGCCTGGGCAAGACGCTGACTACGGTTCCCGAGGGCGTCAACGTCCACAAGACGCTGCGCCGTGTGATTGATGCCAAGGCGGAGATGTTCAAGACGGGCGCGAATTTCGACTGGGCGACCGGCGAGGCGCTGGCCTTCGGATCGCTGCTGTCGGAAGGCTATGGCGTGCGCCTGTCGGGGCAGGACTCCGGTCGCGGCACGTTCAGCCAGCGTCACTCGGTCTGGGTCGATCAGGACACCGAAAACAAATATATCCCGCTTTCGACCGTGCCGCACGGCCGGTTCGAGGTGCTGGACAGCCCGCTTTCCGAATATGGCGTGCTGGGCTTCGAATATGGCTATGCGCTCGCAGACCCCAAGAGCCTGGTGATGTGGGAAGCGCAGTTCGGCGACTTCGCCAACGGCGCGCAGATCATCTTCGACCAGTATATCGCTTCATCGGAAAGCAAGTGGCTGCGCGCGAACGGCCTCGTCTGCCTGTTGCCGCACGGCTATGAAGGGCAGGGGCCGGAGCACAGTTCGGCGCGTCTGGAACGCTATCTCCAGCTTTGCGCCGAAGGGAATATCCAGGTCGCCAACTGCACCACGCCGGCCAACTATTTCCACATCCTGCGCCGCCAGATGCTGCGGCCGTTCCGCAAGCCGCTCATCCTGATGACGCCCAAATCGCTGCTGCGGCACAAGCTGGCCGTCAGCAAGACGGAGGATTTCCAGGGCGAAACGCATTTCATGCGAATCCTGTCGGACACCAACCCCGCGCCCGACAAGGATACGAAGCGCCTGGTGCTCTGTTCGGGCAAGGTCGCCTACGACCTGATCGAGGCGCGCGACGCGGCGGGTGACGAGAACACCCAGATCGTCCGCATCGAGCAGCTCTATCCCTTCCCGACCGAAGCGCTTGCCACGCGCGTCAAGCGCATGACGAGCCTTGAGGAAGTGATCTGGTGTCAGGAAGAACCGCGCAACAATGGCGGCTGGTTCTTCGTCGAGCCCTATATCGAGGAAGCGCTGGCTTTGGCCGACAAGGCGCCGATGCGCGCCCGCTATGCCGGCCGCAAGGCATCGGCCTCGCCCGCCACGGGCCTCGCCAAGCGCCATGTCGCCGAGCAGGGCGCGCTCGTCGCCGATGCGCTGGGCCACAGCGTCCGTGAAGAAATCCGCCGCCAGAAGAAAGGCTGAAGAAGCTCATGGCAACCGAAGTCAAAGTCCCGACCCTGGGCGAATCCGTTACCGAAGCAACCGTTGGCCAATGGCTCAAGAAGCCCGGCGAAGCCGTGAAGGCGGACGAGCCGATCGTGTCCCTGGAAACGGACAAGGTCGCGGTCGATGTGCCCGCGCCGGTCGCCGGGACGCTGGGCGACATCATTGCCAAGGAAGGCGATACAGTCGAAGTCGGCGCGCTACTGGCTACGATCAATGAAGGCGCGGCGGCTACCGCTGCGCCTGCCGCGCCCACCCCGGCCCCTGCCGCCAAGGCGGAAGCCGCCGCGCTCGCGCCTGCCGCTTCGGCTCCGGCGGATGAGGAAGGCGATGCTGGCAACCTGACGCTTTCGCCCGCCGTGCGCCGCCTGGTGCTGGAGCATGGTCTTGATCCGAGCAAGATCAGGGGCACCGGCAAGGATGGCCGCCTGACCAAGGACGACGTGGTGGCCGCCGCCGCAGCGGGCACCGCCAAGGCCGCTGCTTCGGCGCCTTCCGCCGCTGCTCCCGCTGCCGATGCATCCGCCGCCGGGCCGAGCCGTAAGCAGGAACGCGTCAAGATGACCCGCCTGCGTCAGACGGTCGCCAAGCGCCTCAAGGAAGCGCAGAACAATGCCGCGCTGCTCACCACCTTCAACGATGTCGACATGTCCGCCGTCATCGAAGCGCGCGGCAAGTACAAGGACCTGTTCGAGAAGAAGCATGGCGTTCGTCTGGGCTTCATGGGCTTCTTCACCAAGGCGGTCTGCATGGCGCTCAAGGATGTGCCGGGCGTCAACGGCCAGATTGAGGGTGACGAGATCGTTTATAATGATTTCGCCGACATTTCGGTCGCCGTATCCGCGCCCAACGGGCTGGTCGTGCCGGTCATCCGCAATGCCGAAAGCATGAGCGTCGCGCAGATCGAGAAGACCATCGGCGACTTCGGCAAGCGCGCCAAGGAAGGCGCGCTGACCATGGAAGATATGAAGGGCGGCACCTTCACCATCTCCAATGGCGGTGTCTTCGGCTCGCTGATGTCGACCCCGATCATCAATCCCCCGCAGTCGGCGGTGCTGGGCCTCCACCGGATCGAGGACCGCCCCGTCGTTCGCAATGGTCAGGTCGTCGTCCGCCCGATGATGTATCTGGCGCTCAGCTACGACCATCGCTTGATCGATGGCCGTGAGGCGGTCACTTTCCTCGTTGCGGTCAAGAACGCGATCGAGGACCCGACCCGCCTGCTGATCGACCTGTAAGACATCACGCCAGAGGACCAAAGACGATGGCTGAATTCGATTATGACGTTCTGGTGATCGGCGCGGGGCCGGGCGGCTATGTCGCGGCGATCCGCGCGGCGCAGCTTGGCCTCAAGACCGCCTGCGCCGAAAGCCGGGAGACGCTGGGCGGCACCTGCCTCAATGTCGGCTGCATCCCGTCCAAGGCGCTGCTGCACGCTTCGGAGCTTTATGAGGAAGCGGCTGGCGGCGCGCTCGCGAAGCTGGGCGTCAGGATCGACAAGATGAGCCTGGACCTCGACACCATGCAGGGCCAGCGCAAGGATGCGGTCAAGGGCCTGACCGGCGGCATCGGGTTCCTGTTCAAGAAGAACAAGGTCGACTGGCTCAAGGGTCTTGCCAGCTTCACCGGCGCGAATACGGTCGAGGTCGCGGGCAAGGCCGTGACGGCGAAGAATATCGTCATCGCCACCGGATCGTCGGTGATGCCGCTTCCCGGTGTCGAAGTCGACAACAGGAAGGGCCTGATCGTCGATTCCACCGGCGCGCTGGAGCTGGAGAAGGTGCCCGATCATCTCGTCGTCATCGGCGGCGGCGTCATCGGCCTGGAACTGGGCAGCGTGTGGCGGCGTCTGGGCGCGAAGGTCACGGTGGTCGAATATCTCGACCAGATCCTGCCCGGAATGGACGGCGAAGTCCGCAAGGAAGCGAATAAGATATTCAAGAAGCAAGGCTTCGAATACAGACTCGGCACGAAGGTCACGGGCGCGCAGGCGGGCAAGAAGGGCGTGACCCTGACGGTCGAACCCGCAGCCGGCGGCGAGGCGGAAACGATTGAAGCCGACGTCGTGCTGGTGTCCATCGGCCGCCGCCCGAATACCGAGGGGCTGGGCCTCGACAAGATCGGTCTGGAGCTGAACGGGCGCGGGCAGATCGAAACCGATCATGACTTTGCGACCAAGGTTCCGGGCGTATGGGCCATCGGCGACGTGATCCCCGGCCCGATGCTCGCGCACAAGGCCGAGGATGAAGGCATCGCCGTTGCGGAGAATATCGCGGGCCTCACCGGCATCGTGAACCATGACGTGATCCCTTCGGTGGTCTACACCAGCCCTGAAATCGCGGGCGTAGGCCTGACGGAGGAAGCCGCCAAGGAGCGCGGCGCGGTCAAGGTCGGCAAGTTCCCGATGCTGGCGAACAGCCGGGCCAAGACCAACCATGAGCCGGACGGTTTCGTGAAGGTCATCGCCGACGCGGAAACCGACAAGGTGCTGGGCGTGTGGATCATCGCCAGCGTCGCGGGCACGATGATCGCGCAGGCGGCGCAGGCGATGGAGTTCGGCGCATCGAGCGAGGACATCGCTTACACCTGCCACGCGCACCCGACACACAGCGAGGCGATCAAGGAGGCGGCGATGGCCGTGACGGGCAAGCCGATCCATATGTGATCGGCGGGGCGGCCGCATTTGTAGCAGGGGCGACGCGGTGGATGGCGGCGCCCCGCTTTTCATCTGGGGATTGCGGGGCTGTCCTATGGGACAGATTTTGGCAGCTTCCGGCCAGAAGCGGACGCTCGTTCTTCCCTTCTCCCCTGGGGGAGAAGCATACGCAGCCTTGCCGAACGAAGAGAGGCTAGGCGCAGTTGGATGAGGGGGAGAGGTTACAGAGCGGCGATCCTATGGATCGCATACCCCTCTCCCAGCTACGACTAAGCAGCAAGCTGCCAAGTCTTCGCAACCCTCTCCCCCAAGGGGCGAGGGATAAACTTATGGCCGAAATCCACCCACCCCCCCATTGAACGCGGATGGCAAGCTATCCAATCCCTGAAAGATTTGAAGGTCGATCCGCTTGGCACTCCTGCCTTTGCGGGCGCATGGTTTGCGTGGGGATGCGCTGGCGGGCCGCCTGTGTAAATGGTTGCGTTCCAGAGCCGCGATGGCACTGTGCTGGCTACCCGACTCACGGGAGATGGAGGAACAGATGATCGTCTATGGTGCGCGGCCTTCGCCTTTTGTCCGCAAGGTTATCGTCTTCGCCGCCGAGAAGGGAATCGCGCTGGATGTGCAGCCCGGCGGTTTCGGACAGGGCGGGGACGTGTTCGCGCAGGCTTCGCCCTTCGGTAAGATGCCGGCCTTTCAGGATGGCGATTTCCTTGTCAGCGACAGCACGGCCATCATAACCTATCTGGATACGCTGCATCCCGAACCGCGCCTGATCCCGGCCGAGGCGAAGGCGCGGGCGCGCGCGATCTGGTATGAGGAATTCGCCGACACGATCCTTCAGCCGGTGGGCGCGCAGGTCTTCTTCAACCGCGCGGTCGCGCCCTTCATGGGATTGCCGAGCGACCCGGCGGCGGCGGACCGGGCGGAGGCGGAGGAGCTGCCGGGCATGTATGATTATATCGAGAAAGCCTTGCCCGATAGCGGATGGCTGGTGGAGGATCGCTTCACGCTGGCGGATATCGCGGTGGCCTGTCCGCTCATCAACATCGGCTATTGCAGCAAGGGGCAGGACGATGCGCGCTGGCCCAAGCTGAACAGGTGGCTGGACGCGGTGCGCGGCAGGCCGAGCTTTGCCGACGCGCTGGCGGTCGAGGCGAAGGCAATCAGCCGGATGATGGGAAATTAATTTACCTATTTGGAACATTTCTGTTGACATCGTCACGCTGTTCCGGCATAAGGGCCGACACTGGAAAATTGTGAGTCGCCGGGGTGCGATGCAAGGGGCTGGTCCTGACGGGCCGGCCCCTTTTGCTTTGCGCAAGGGCGGCGAAAGGCGGAGCGATGACGGGGGAGCGGGAGAAGGCGAGGCCGCGCTTTGACGGCCGGGTGGGGGACAAGGCGGAAGCGTTGACCGTGCAGCGCGGCCAGCGCGGCGGGCTGGGCGCGGGGCCGCAATTGCGGGCGGTGCGCAAGGACGGGTGGACGCCCGCGAAGCGCAAGGCATTCTTCGAAACGCTGGCGGCCACCTGCAATGTCAGCGAGGCGGCGCGCACGGCGGGCAAGAACCTGGCCAGCGCCTATAATCAGCGGCGGCGCGATCCGGGCTTTGCGCGGGAATGGAGCCGGGCGCTGAACGTCGGCTATGCGGAACTGGAGGCGCTGCTGCTGCGCCAGTCGCTGTTCGGCGTCGAGCAGGAGGAAGTGACGCTGGACGGCGAGGGTGAGGTCAAGAGCCGGAAGATGAAGCGGGGGCATCCGCATGTCGTGGCGGTGCGGTTGCTGCTCGCCCATCGCGGGGCGGTGGAGAAAATCCGGGCGGAAGAAGTGCAGGGCAGCCCGGAAGGGGAAGATGCCGTCGCGAAGATGCGCGCGCTTCTGGACGATGTGCGGCGCCGGCGCGAGGCGGCAGGGGAGTGACGCGGCGGGGTTTGTGACCGGGGACAGGTTGCCGGAGGGTTCGCGCGGAGGCGCGGAGGCGAGGGCATCGGTTTTTCGCGCCGCGTCTCCGCGCGAACGAAGGTGGGAGCGCGGCTCCGCTGTTCGGGTCAAATCATGGGAACGGGCGATGCGGATTTCGGATATGGAATGGCTCGCCGGGCAGGACGGGGCCGTGCGGGAGCGGGTGCTGGCGCATCTGGACGGCGCGGCGGCGGAGCGGCTGGCGCATGAGTGGCGTTGGACGGCGCGGGCGGAGCAGGTCGCGCCGGAGGGTGACTGGCGCATCTGGCTGATGATGGCGGGGCGCGGCTTCGGCAAGACGCGGGCCGGGGCCGAATGGGTGCGCGGGATCGCGGAGAATGATCCCGGAGCGCGGATCGCGCTGGTGGGGGCGACGCTGGGCGAGGCGCGCAGCGTGATGGTGGAGGGGCCTTCGGGTCTGCTCTCCATCGCGCCATGGTGGTGCAGGCCCGCTTATGCGCCCGCCTTGCGAAAGCTGATGTGGCCCAATGGGGCGGTGGCGACGCTGTTCGGCGCGGCGGATGCGGAGGGGCTGCGCGGGCCGCAGTTCAGCCATGGTTGGGCGGACGAGATCGCCAAATGGGCCTGCGGCGAAGCGGCGTGGGACAATCTGATGCTGGGGATGCGATCGGGGATGCGGCCGCGCGTGCTGGCGACGACGACGCCCAGGCCCGTGCCGCTGGTGCGGCGGCTGGTGGCGCGCGAAGGCGTCGATCTGGTGGTGACGCGGGGGCGGACGGCGGACAATGCGGCGAACCTGGCGGACGGTTTCATCGCGGCGATGCAGGACAGCTATGGCGGCACACGGCTGGGGCGGCAGGAACTGGACGGCGAACTGATCGAGGAGGTCGAGGGCGCGCTGTGGACCCGCGACCTGCTGGAGCGGTGCCGGGTGCGGCATGTGCCGGGCGATGAGAGGGACGGGGCGCTGCTGAGGCGCGTAGTGGTGGCGGTCGATCCGCCCGCGTCCGCGCATGGCGACGCCTGCGGGATCGTCGTGGCGGGGCTGGGCGCGGATGGGCGCGCTTATATATTGGCCGATGCGAGCGTCGAGAGGATGCGGCCGGAGGGCTGGGCGCGGGCGGTGGCCGTGGCGGCCGCGGCCCATGGCGCGGATCGCGTCGTCGCCGAAGCGAATAATGGCGGGGCGATGGTGGAAAGCGTGCTGCGCGCGGCGGAAGCCGGACTGCCGGTGAAGCTGGTCCACGCCAGCCGGGGCAAGGCGGCGCGGGCGGAGCCTGTGGCGGCGCTCTACGAGGCCGGGCGCGTCGCGCATCGCGGGGCTTTCCCGATGCTGGAGGATGAGATGTGCGGGCTGATCGCCGGGGGCGGCTATGAAGGGCCGGGACGCTCGCCCGACCGCGCGGACGCGCTGGTATGGGCGCTCACCGAGTTGATGCTGGGCCGGCGCGGCGAGGCGCGGATCAGGGCGGTGGGATGAGGAACCCTTCGCCGCCGCGACTCGTTTTCACGGGATATATCGCTGATCGAATGGAGTATGTGTGATGAATATGGGCAAGGTCATGGCGACCCTGGCCGGCGTGTCGCTGATGGCATCGCCAGCCCTTGCGGCATCGCTGAACGGCAAGGAAAGGGCGCGGGTCGAACGCGCCCATCCACGGGACCGCGACGATGTGCGCTATTGCCTGTTGCAGGCGAAGAAAGGCCGGGACAAGGGCACCGTCATCGGCGCCGCCGGCGGCGCGGGCGTCGGTGCGGTCGCGGGCGGCAATCTGGGCGAATCGCTGCTGGCGGGCGCGGCCGGCGCCGTCGCGGGCCGGGTGATCGGCAAGAGCGAAGGCACCAATGCGACATGCGACCGGGTGCTGGCGCGCAATCCGTAAGCACAATCCGTAAGACAGGGCGAAGGGGCCGTCCGGTCCCTTCGCCACGAATTTCATCATCCTCGCTTCCCATCTGGAAGCGGGGATTTTTTGCGCGGGGTTTGGGCATGAAGTGGTTCGGGACGAAAGCGGCGCGGGAGGGCGCGCGGCCGGTGCTGGCGCGGGCGTGGGGTTCGGGTGCTGTGGCCCTGGGCGAATGGCCCGCCTCCTATGAAGCGCAGATACGGGCCGGGGTGATCGGCAATCCCGTGGCGCAGAGGGCGATGCGGCTGGTCTGCGAAGCGGCGGGCGGGACGGCGCTGAAGGCGGACGGCGCGCAAGGAGAGGGGGCGGCGCGGGTGCTGGCGCTGGTCAACTGCTGTTCGTCCGGGCAGGCGCTGGTCGAGACGCTGGCGAGCCATCTGCTGCTGCACGGCAACGGTTATGTACAGATCGTGGCGGGCGCGGATGGGACGCCCGTAGAGCTGTATGCGTTGCGCCCCGAACGGGTGAGCGTGGAGGCCGATGCGCGGGGATGGCCCGCCGCCTATCTCTATCGCGTGGGCGATAGCGTAACCCGCCTGACGCCCGAGGACGGCGCGGGGCGCACCAGCATCATCCACATGAAGGCGCTGCATCCGCTGGACGACCATTACGGGCTGGGCTGCGTCGGCGCGGCGGCGGGCGCGGTGGCGATCCACAACGCCGCGACGGTGTGGAACAAGGCGTTGCTGGACAATGCGGCGCGGCCGAGCGGGGCGATGGTCTATGATCCGGGCGACGGGTCGGTGATGTCGCCCGAGCAGTTCGAGCGGGTGAAGCAGGAGATGGAGGCCGCTTTTGCCGGCGCGGCCAATGCGGGGCGGCCGATGCTGCTGGAGGGCGGGCTGGACTGGAAGGCGTTGAGCCTGACGCCGGCGGAGATGGATTTTGTGGGGCTGAAGGCAGCGGCGGCGCGGGAAATCGCGCTGGCCTTCGGCGTGCCGCCCATGCTGCTGGGACTGCCGGGCGACAACAGCTACGCCAATTACCGCGAGGCGAACCGGGCCTTGTGGCGGCAGACCGTGCTGCCGCTGGTGGCGAAGATCGGCGCGGGACTGTCGCAGGGGCTTTGCGGATGGTGGCCGGGGGTGAGGATCACGGCCGATCTGGACGCCGTGTCCGTCCTGGCGGAGGAGCGCACGGCGCTGTGGGACCGCGTGGCGGCGGCGGACTTCCTGACGGCGGAAGAGAAGAAGGCGATGCTGGGGATCGCCTAAAACGGCCGGGCGAGGGAATCGAGGCGGCAGAAATGCCCGCTCCAGTTCCAGCGCCCGCCCTGCATCAGGCAATCGCCCACGGTGAAAAGGCCCGCCCACCAGGCGACGGCGCCCAGGGCGAGGAGGACGAGGACGATCAGCCATTTCCGGTGCGCGCGCTTCATGGGCGGGGACATAGGCATGGGGCGGATGAGGAGCAAGGGCGATGAAATATGACGGCGAGATGCTGGCGCGGCTGGTCGCGCAGGCGGAGGCTCAGCCGGTCGGCATGGACATGGTGATGATCCGCGCGCTGATCGAGGAAGCGAGCGAACTGGGCGCGGGGCGGGCGCTGGAGCGGCTGGGGCTGGCGGACCGGCGGGCGGAGGGCGACATGCGGGAGTTGCGCGAATTGCTGTCGGCATGGCGTGACGCGAAGAAGGCGGCGCGGGGCGCTGTCGTCGGCTGGGCGGTGCGGATCGCCATGGCTCTGGTGCTGCTGGGGCTGGCGGTGAAGTTGGGCCTGCTGGGGCTGGCGCGCGGATGAGCGGGGGCGATGTGCGCTTTGCCGGTTATGCGGCGGTGTTCGACCGGGTGGACCGGGGCGGCGACGTGGTGCGGGCCGGGGCTTTCGGCAGCGCGCGGGCGGCGGGCGTGCCGCTGCTCTGGCAGCACGGGACCGGCGACGTGATCGGGACGGTCGAGCGGCTGGAGGAGGATGCGCGCGGGCTGCGCGTGATCGGGCGCGTGTCGGCAAGGACGGCGGCGGGGCGGCAGGCGGCGCGGATGCTGCGGGAGAAGGCGGTGGACGGGCTGTCCTTCGGCTACCGGGTGCGGGAGGCGCGGGGCGCGGGGCCGCGGGAATTGCTGGGACTGGACCTGGTGGAGGTGAGCATCGTCACCCATCCGATGCAGCCTCTGGCGCGGGTGATTGCAGTGGAAGATTCCCCCTCATCCAACTTCGCCTAGCCAGCAGGCTGGCAAGGCTTTGTATCCTTCTCCCCGGTGGGGAGAAGGTTTGGGGCGGTCCTGTGGGGCCGCCTTTTTTGTTTTGTGGCAAGGAGAAGTCGATGACGGATATGTTGGAGAACAGCTTTGACGCGGTGCTTCAGGGGGAAAGGATCGCGGCTCTGGAAGGTGATCTTGCTGCGCTGAAAGGTCGGGTGGACGGCGCTTTTCTCTCCGGGCAGCGCCCGGCGCTGGATGGCGTGAAGGGCGGTGCGGTCGATCCGGCGCGGGCGGCCTTCGTGGATCGCTATTTGCGGCAGGGGCTTGAGGCGGGCGTGGAGCTGAAGAGCTTTTCGGGCGCGAGCGGGGCTGCGGGCGGCTATGCGGTGCCGCGGGAGATCGATGCGGTGATCGACAGCACGCTGAAGGCGATTTCGCCGATCCGTTCCATCGCCCATGTGGTGCGGACGGGGAGCGCGGGCTATCGCAAGCTGGTGAGCGCGGGCGGCATCGTGTCGGGCTGGGCCAGCGAGACGGGCGCGCGGGCCGAGACGGGGACGCCCAGCTTCAACGAGATCGCGCCGCCTTCGGGCGAGCTTTACGCCAATCCGGCGGCGTCTCAGGCGATGCTGGACGACGCGCAGTTCGATGTCGAGGGCTGGCTGGCCGGGGAGATTTCCCGCGAGTTCGCGGCAGCGGAGGGCGCAGCCTTCGTCAACGGCAATGGCACGAACAAGCCCAAGGGGTTCCTGACCTATACGACCACCAACGAGGCGGACGGGGTGCGGGCCTTCGGGTCGCTGCAATATGTGGCTTCGGGCGCGGCGGGCGGTTTTGCGGCGTCCAATCCGCAGGACAGGCTGATCGATCTGGTGCAGAGCCTGCGCGCGCCCTATCGGCAGGGTGCGTCGTTCGTGATGAATTCGGCGACCCTGGCGGCCATCCGCAAGATGAAGACCAGCGACGGCGCGTTCCTCTGGCAGCCTTCGCTGAGCGCGGGGCAGCCTGCGACGCTGCTGGGCTATCCGGTGGTGGAGGCCGAGGACATGCCGGACATCGGCGCGAACAGCCTGTCGATCGCGTTCGGCAATTTCCATGCGGGCTATGTGATCGCGGAACGCAGCGAGACGAGCATCCTGCGCGATCCGTTCAGCAACAAGCCCTTCGTCCACTTCTATGCCGTCAAGCGGATCGGCGGCGCGGTGGCGAACAGCGAGGCGATCAAGCTGATGAAGTTCGCCGCTTCCTGATGCGGGGTGAAGGCGGATTACCTTTGGGGGGCGTTCGCGTCCCCCTTTTTTGTGCGGGAGACGGGCGTGGCGATCACGGATTGGGAAATGGCCGATCTGGTGCGGGAGGTCTGTTACGATGTCGGGACGGGGCCGCTGGCGCTGGGCGGCGCGATGGCGGGCTATCGCGCCTTTGCCGATGCGGTGGGGACGGGCGCGCGCTTTCCCTATGTGATCGTGGGCGTGACGGATGCGAGCCAGTGGGAAGCGGGCAGCGGGATGCTGGACGGCGAGGGGCGGCTGGCGCGGACGGTCGGTGCTTCGTCGGCGGGCGGCGCGGCGGTGGATTTCGCTGCGGGGGAGAAGCGGGTCGCGCTGGCGCTGCACGCGGCATGGGCGCGGGCGGTGGAGGCGCATGATCATGCGCCGCCGGACCTGAGCGCTATCGAGGCGGCGCTGGCGGGGAAGCAGGCGGCGAGCGCGGTGTTGGACGCGCTGGCGGGCGTGGAGGCCGGGGCGGACCGGCTGGCCTGCTTTACCGGCCCGGACAGCGTGGAGGCTGTCGCCTGCACGGCCTTTGCCCGGTCGCTGCTGGATGATGCCGACGCGGCGGCGGCGCGGGTCACGCTGGGCGTGCAGAACGCGGACGGCGGCTGGACGGTCGGCGGGGACATGCTGCCGGACGAGGATGGGGCGCGGACGCTGGGCGGTCCGTCGCGGCGCTGGTCGGCGCTTCATGCGGCCTCCATCGTCAGCGATGATGCGCGGATCGGCGGCGGAAGGATCAGCGGCATAGACGATCTGGCCGTTGCGGATGGCGGGACGGGCGCTTCCACCGCCGCGCAGGCGCGGGCCAATCTGGGGCTGGGCAGCATGGCGACGCAGGATGCGGGCGCGGTGGCGATCGGCGGCGGGAGCGCGGTTTTCGACAGCTTTGGCGTGGTGACGACGGGCGACCCCTATTTCCACCGCCATTCCGCCACGGCGGGCAGCGGCGCCGGGGTCCTCATGCGCCGGGCGCGCGGCACGAGCGGAGCGCCCGCCCATGTCAACGCTTCCGACGTATTGGGCGGGATTTATCTTGGCGGATATCAGTCCGTGACGAACGGGTTCACCGGCGGCGCCGCGGCGATCTATGCCTATGCGACGGAGGATTATTCCAGCGGCGGCTTTGGCACCGAGATCGCCCTGGCCACCACCGCCATGGGCGCGACCAATCGAAGCGTGCGGGTGCGGGTGGGGGACGATGGCTTCCGCCCCGCCGCCAACAATAGCTACACGCTGGGTTCCGCCACCAACCGCTGGTCCGTGGTCTATGCCGGCACCGGCGCGATCAACACGTCCGACGCGCGGGAGAAACAGGATGCGCAGGACATCCCCGACGCGCTGATCGACGCATGGGGCGATGTGGCATGGCGGCGGTTCCGCTTTGCCGATGCCTTCGCGCAGAAGGGAGAGGATGCGCGCTGGCATGTCGGCCTGATCGCGCAGCAGGTCCGCGACGCGATCGACGCGCGCATGGGCGAAGGGGAGGCCGTGCGTCTGGGGCTGGTCTGCTTCGATAGCTGGGAGGCCGAGGCGGAGGAACGCGACGAGGAAGGGAATATCCTTCGCCCCGGCCGGGACGCCGGGGACCGATGGGGGCTGCGTTACGAGGAATGCCTGGCGCTGGAAGCGGCGTGGCAGCGCAGGCGGATCGCGGGGATCGAGGCGGCGCTCGCCCAACTGAGCGGAGGCGGCGGCGATGGAGGGTGAGGCGCTGGGCGCGTTGCCGATCGGCGATCCGGGCGCGGCGCGCGCGCCATTGGCATGGCCGGGGAGCTGGCTGGCGGGAACGCGGCCCGGCCAGACGCAACGCATGGATGGCAGGGCAGGCGCCACAAGACCCGAAGCGGCGGGAGGGAACAGGATAAGATGAACCTCTATCTCAAGGATCCGCAGGCGCGGATCGACCATGAAATCGACTGGTCGGCCTATCTGGCCGGTCAGCATGTGATCGCCAGCGCATGGCATGTCGGCCCCGGCGAGGCGGGCGGCATAGCAGTGGAGGCGGACGCCTTCGAGGAGCGGAGGACCAGCGTGCGGCTGAGCGGCGGCGTGGTGGGGCGGCTCTATTGCGTGACCAACCGCGTCACCTTGTCCGACGGGCAGGAGGATGAACGGTCGATCCATGTCCGGGTGGAGGAACGATGATGACGGCGCAAGGGGAAGCGGGCGCGCTGGCGGCTTCGCTGGCGGAACTCAAAGCCTATCTGCGGATAGCGATGAGCGATGAGGATGCGGTGCTGGCCGGGCTGCTGCGGAGCGCGGCGGCGCTGTGCGAAGGGTTTATCGGGCAATGGCTGATCGTGCGGGAAGCGCGTGAGACGGTTTCCGGCGATGGCCGCTGGCAACGCCTGTCGGCGCGGCCGGTGGCGGCCATATTGGATGTTCGGGCGGTCGATGGGGCGGGAGGGGAGGAGGCGTTGCCGCCGGAGCGCTATGCGATCGACATCGACGCATCGGGCGAAGCCTGGGTGCGGACGAGGGCCGTGAGCGACGGGCGGCGGCTTTGGGTGCGTTACCGGGCGGGCATGGCGGAGGACATGAACGGCCTGCCCGAGGCGATCCGGCAGGGGATCGTGCGGCTGGCGGCGGACCATTATGCGGCGCGCAGCGGAGAAGGCGCGGCGCCGCCGGCGGTGGTGAGCGCGCTCTGGCGGCCATGGCGGCGGATGCGGCTGGCATGAAGGGGGCGTTGCAAAGGCGCATGACCGCCCTGGCGGAAGCGGGCGCGGCGCGGAGGCGGGGCGCGGTCGTCGAGGCGATGGGCGAGGCGGGCGTGGCGTCGGTGCGGGTGGACGGCGAGATCGTCCGGGCGTCGGGACGCGGGCTGATGGCGCGCTGGATGGATGATCCGGCGCTGCGCGAAGCGGGGAGGGGCAGGGCATGAGCGCGGAAATAGCGGCGCGCGCCGCCATGATCGCGGCGTTGAAGGGGGATATGGCGCTGATGGACGGGCTGAACGGCCTGTTCGACGGCGCGCCTGATCGGGCGGCGGCTCCCTATGCCGTGGTGGAGGAATGCCAGGGCGCGGATTGGGGCGCCAAGGGGATCGAGGGACGCGAGGTGCGGCTGTCGATCAGCCTGCATGACATGGGCGAGACGCCCGCGCGCATCGCGCCGCTGCTCGCGCGGGTCGACGCTGTCGTGAGCGGGATGGCGGAGGCGGGGGGCGGCTTGCGGATCGTCACCGCGCAACTGCTGCGGTCCCGCATCGCCCGGCAGGCGGGGCGGGAGCGCGGCTGGCGCGCAATCGCGGACTATCGGCTGCGCGTGGTGCGGGAGGCGGGGTGAGGGAGTCCCGATGCGGTGATGGTTTTCGGCCGGTTGCGGTCATCCAACCTCCGTCATCCCAGCTTTCGCCGGGATGACGGAGGAAAGAGGACTCGGCGGCGATCGATCGCGTCAGGCCGGGCTGAGATAGTCCTCATATTCGGCGGTGATCTTGTCCATATATTCCGACACCTGATCGTTGGCGTCGGATTGGGCTTCCTGCTCCGACATGCCGCTGGACTTGTCGTCCGCCACGATGGCGGCGCGGAAGGCGGCTTCCTTGTCGCCGCATTTCGCCTTCAGCGCGGACTGGAAATCGCCCAGCGCCAGCTTCTTTTCGAGGGAGGGCTGTATCTGGGCCGAAAGGCATTGGGAATAAGCCTTGCGTCCCGCGCCGACGGGGTCGGCCGCAGGCGCGGCGGCAAGCATCATCACCAGGGGAACTGCAACAAACATCGGAACCTCTCCACAGCCTGATTCTGGCACGGGTTAACGAAAAGGAGAATGCGCCATGGGCGTCGAAAAAGGAAGTGCGTTTCTACTCAAGGTCGGCGATGGCGGCAGCCCGGCAAGCTACGCAACGGTAGCGGGGATGCGGACCACGCAATTATCCGTCAATGGCGAGGCGGTGAACGTCACCAGCAAGGATAGCGGGGGCTGGCGCGAGTTGCTTTCCGGCGCGGGCGTGCGGTCGGTCAGCGTGTCGGCGGCGGGCATCTTCACCGGATCTGCGGCGGAGGTGCGTATCCGCAATCATGCCCTGTCGGGCACCATCGAAGAATATGAGTTGAGCTTTGAAAGCGGCGAGCGGATGCGGGGGCGATTCCTGGTCACGCGGCTCGACTATGCGGGCGATTATAATGGCGAGCGCAATTACGCGCTGAGCCTGGAAAGCTCCGGCCCGGTGTCGCAATGAGCGCGGCGGCGAACGCGGCGCGGGGCGAGGCCGCGCTGGAACTGGGCGGGCAGGTGCTGACGCTGCGCCCCAGCTTTGCCGCGCTGGTGGCGGCGGAGGAGGAGGTAGGGCCGCTGTTCGACCTGGTGGAACGGGCGGCGGACGGGAAGCTGTCGCTGGGCGATATGGCGGCGCTGTTCTGGCATTGCCTGACGGATCGCGGCGGCGGGCTGACGCGCGAGGCGCTGGGCGAGGCGATCCTGGCGCTGGGGCTGGCGAAGGTGACGCCGGTGCTGCGGACCATATTGCAGCAGATATTGGCGGGCAAATGAGCGCGGCGACGCGGTTCGCGGAGCGCGCCGCGCGGCTGGCGGGGATTGCGGGCTGGCTGCTGGGCTGGCGGCCCGACGAGTTCTGGCGCGCGACGCCCGCGGAACTGGCGGCCGTGCTGAAGGCGGCGCGGGGCGAGGACGGGCCGGAGGCGGGCGTCGACGCGGGCGAGCTGGAGCGGCTGCGCGCGATGATGCCGGATCGCTGAGGCCGGGCAACAGGGGAAATCCGATGGAAGAGGAAGTCGAGACGCTGGTCGTGCGCGTGCGCGCCGACACGCAAGGGCTGGCGCGCGATGTGGAAGCGATGCGCGCCGGGATGGAAGGGCCGCTGGCGGCGGGCGCCGAACGGGCGGGGCGGCGGATCGAACAGGGGCTGCTGAGGGCGGCGCGGACGGGCAAGTTCGGCTTCGAGGATTTGCGGCGCATGGCGCTGTCGGTGCTGGACGATATTGCCCGTGGCGCTTTGCGATCGGCGATGGGGTCGATTGGCGGTGGAGGCGGCGGCGGGTTGCTGAATGTGGGGGCTTCGCTGATCGGGTCGGCCCTGGGCCTGCCGGGGCGGGCGACCGGCGGGCCGGTGGGGCCGGGGCGCGCCTATATGGTGGGTGAGCGGGGACCGGAACTGTTCGTGCCCACGGCGAGCGGGCAGGTCATCGCCCCTGGCGGCGGCGCGCGCGACGTGCGGGTGAGCATTGCGGTGCAGGGACGGGGCGACGGGCAGGACAATCCCCGGCTGCTGGCGCGCAGCGCGCGGCAGGTGGCCCGGGCGGTGAGGGGAGCGCTGAACGGATGAGCGGGATCGGCTATTGGCTGGCGAAAGAGCGGGGCGGGCAGGAAACGCGCTTCATGAAGCGGTTCGCGCCGACGCATTGGACGGTGAATTTCCCGCGGCCGATGATGGCGGGCGTAGTGACCACCGCGCCCGATGCCCTGCGGGTGGATGCCGTTTTTTATGGATCGGGTGATCTGGCCGGGCTGATCTGGGAAGCGGAGGACAAATGGAGCCATAAGCTGCTGGCCTATGAGACGGCGCGGGATTTCCGCGATTGCGTGCTGCGCTTTCGCTGGCGGAGCGGTGGCCTCAGGCGGCTGGACCAGACGCATGGGCCGACGCTGACCATCGAGGGACGCGATGCGGAAGGGCATGCGCGGTCCTGGTATGTGCGGTTGTGGAACTATGCCAATGGCGATGCGGAAGATGCCGAGATCGTTCTGGATTTTTCCAGCGTGGAAGGCGGATTCCTTCTGCCGGAGGAGAGCGATCCGGTGTGGGCGGGCGATATCGACCGGATGTTCATTTCGCTGGCGCCGCCCGATTACGATGCGGGCGATACGGTCTTTGCGACGGGCGTGGAAGGCTGGGCGGAGTTGTCCGGCATCAAGTGCGATGGCGCAGGATCGGTGCTGGCGGTGGGCGATGTGGTGGTGCCGGAACATGGGCTGTCGATGGCGACGGGCTATGACGATTGCCTCAATCAGACGCCGGAGCGGATCGTGGGGGCGATCCATGCGCTCGGTTATCGCGGCGACATCAATCATTATGTCGGCATGAGCCATTATTTCCGGCTCTTGCCTGTTGGGGGAGGGCATGTTGTCACCCTGGAAGGCGGGGCGCTGAATACGCCCTGCGCGGCATGGCACGCCGATTTCGCGCGGCGGGCGAAGACCATGGGGCTGGGGGTGATCTGGTCGCTGTCCTATGAACTGTTCGACGCACATTGCCCGGAGGCATGGAAGCAGCGGGCGGAGAATGGCGATCCGGCGCTGACGGGCTGGACGCCGCCTTCGACATTGCTGTCCCCGGCCCATGCCGGTGCGATGAGCTATTTACAGGCGGTCGCTTCTTCCTTTGTTACCATGGCTTTGTCCGAAGATATTGCCGTCAAGTTTCAGGTTGGCGAGCCATGGTGGTGGGTGATGCCCGCCGATGGCAGCATCTGCCTGTATGACGATGCGGCGCGGGCGGCGCTGGGCGGAAGTCCCGTGTCCATCCCGGATGTGCGGGGGACGCTTTCGGCCGGGCAGAAAGCGCTGCTGGACGCGGCGGGGGCGATATTGGCGGCGTCGACGGCGTCGCTCTGCGCGGCGGTGAAAGGCCAGGCGCCGGGGGCCGTGACGCATCTGCTGGCCTATCTGCCGACCGTGCTCGATCCGCTCGCGCCGGAGGCCAAGCGGGCGAATATGCCGGTGGACTGGGCGGAACCGGCCTTCGATGTGCTGCAACTGGAAGATTATGACTGGGTGACGCAGGGCCGCAGGCGGCTGACCGCGCGCGGGGTCGAAGAGGCGACGGCGCGGCTGGGCTATCCGATCGAGCGGCAGCATTATCTTTCCGGCTTCGTGCTGGCGCCGGAGGACGCCGCCCAATGGCGGGAGATCGCCGGGGAAGCGGACGCCGCCGTCCGGCGGGGCACGGCGGCGACGTTCATCTGGGCACTGCCGCAGGTCGCGCGCGATGGCTTCACCTGCTTCAGACTGGATGGGGAAGAAGATATGCAGGCCTTTGACGATATTGTCTTTCCTTTGAGCGTGGGGCGGGAGGCCAGCCTGTCCCCCGCCTTTTCGACGCAGATCGTGGAAAGCCCATCCGGCCATGAGCGCAGGACGAGCGACTGGGCCGATGCGCGCCTGTCCTTCGATGCGGGGCCGGGCGTGCGGTCGGAAGCGGATATCGCGGAGCTGATCGCGTTCTTCCGGGCGCGGCGGGGCGCGGCGCGGGGGTTCCGTTTCACCGATCCGTTCGACGACCGCAGTTGCGCGGCGGGCGGAACGCCGGACCCGATGGATCAGCGATTGGGCGTGGGCGACGGCATAAGGGCGGAGTTCCAGCTCATGCGCTTCTATGGCGAGGGCGAGGAGGCGCAGGCGCGGACCATCACCCGGCCGGTGGCGGGGTCTGTCCGGGTCGCCGTGGATGGCGTCGAGCAGCTTTCCGGCTGGAGCCATGCGGGGTTGGGCGTCATCGCCTTTGACGCCGCGCCGCAGGAGGGCGCGGTGCTGACCGCCGGTTTCCGCTTCGACGTGCCGGTGCGCTTTGCCGAGGACCGGCTGGACATCAACCGGGCGACCTTTGCCGCCGGGGAAGCGCCGTCGGTGCCGCTGGTGGAGATCCGGGAATGAGCGCGGCGGAGAGTTTGGGCAAGCCGCTGTGCACGCTGGCTTTCTGTTGGCGGCTGGAGCGGCGGGACGGCGTGACCATCGGCCTGACCAGCCATGACCGGGACATGACGATCGGCCATGTCCGCTATCGCGCCGCGCCGGGCATGATGCCGTCCGCCATTCGCAGCGGCATCACCGCCGAGGGCGCGGACATGGATATCGAAGGCGCGCTGACGTCCGACGCCATCAGCGAGGCGGACCTGATGGCCGGGCGCTGGGACGGCGCGGCGCTGGAGGTGCGGCTTACGGAATGGGAGGCGCCGGGCGCGCTGTGGCTGTTGCTGGCGCGGGGGACGATCGGCGCGGTCGGGCGCAAGGGCGGCGCGTTCACGGCCGAGCTGATCGGCGCGGCGCATGTGCTGCGCGGCGCGGTCGCTCCTTCGACATCGCCGGACTGCCGGGCGCGGCTGGGCGACAGGCAATGCCGGGTCGACATGGCCGGACGCAGGCGCGCTGTGCCGGTCGCGGCGGTGGAGGACGGGGTGGCGCATGTCGCGGGGCTGGCGGCGGGCGTCTATGCCTTTGGCACGCTGCGCTGGCTGACCGGGGCCAATGGCGGCATCGTTCAGGCGGTGATCGACAATGGGACCGACGAGGTGATGCTGGCCGATCCGCCGCCCTTTGCGGTGGAGCCGGGAACGCTGGCAGTGCTGACCGAAGGATGCGACCGGCAATTGGGGACATGCCGCGCGCGCTTCGGCAATGCCGTCAATTTCCGCGGGGAGCCGTATCTGCCGGGCACGGACCTGCTGACCCGCTATCCCGGCGCATGAGCGGGGACGGCATGGCGGCGCGGATCGTCGCCGAGGCGCGGGCGCTGGTGGGCGCGCCCTTTCGCCTGCACGGACGCAGCGCGGAGCTGGGGCTGGACTGCGTGGGGCTGGCGGCCGTTGCCTTTGGCCGGGCGGGACATCGCGGCATCGTGCCCGGCGGTTACGCGCTGCGGTCCAGCGATGCGGGGCGGATCGAGACATGGATCGATCAGGCCGGGCTGCGAAAAGTGGAAAGGGGAGCGCCCGGCGATCTGGCGCTGGTGCGGCCGGGGCCGCTCCACCTGCATCTGATGATCCAGGTTCCGGGCGGCTTCGTCCATGCCCATGCGGGGTTGCGGCAGGTTGTCGAGATGCCGGGGGAATCGCCCTGGCCGGTCATCGGCCAGTGGCGGGCGGTCGAGGAGAATGAAGGATGGCGACGGTAGTTCTGACCGCCGTGGGAACGGCTTTGGGCGGTCCCATCGGCGCGGCCATAGGGGGGCTGATCGGCAATGTCTTCGACCATGGCGTGCTGTTCAGGCCGAAGGGCGCGCAAGGCGCGCGATTGCAGGACCTGCATGTCCAGACATCGACCTATGGCACGCAGATCCCGAAACTGTTCGGGCAGATGCGCGTGGCCGGCACGGTCATCTGGGCCACGGACCTGCGCGAGACGAAGAAGAAAAGCGGCGGCGGGAAAGGAAGGCCGAGCGTCACCACCTACGATTATTCGGCGAGCTTTGCCGTGGCCCTGTCCGCGCGGGCGGTGCGTTCGGTGAAGCGCATCTGGGCCGACGGCAATCTGCTGCGCGGCATGTCCGGCGACTTCAAGACCGCGCTGGGCGATTTCCGGCTCTATCCGGGGCGGGAGGATCAGCCGGTCGATCCGCTGATCGCTTCGAGGCAGGGGGAACCGGAAACCTCCGCGCATCGCGGAATCGCCTATGCCGTTTTCGAGGATCTGTCGCTGGCCGATTATGGCAATCGCATCCCGTCCCTCACCTTCGAAGTGGAAGCCGACGAGACGCCGATTTCCATCGACGCCATCGGCGCGGCGCTGGGCGAAGGGCGGATCGGCGGCGCGGGGCTGGGGAGCGTGGACGGCTATGCGGCGGGCGGCGCCGACCTGGAGGAGGCGATGGCTCCGCTGGTCGACGCGTTCGGGCTGGCCCTGACGGCGGGGGAAGAAGGGCTTGGCATCGCGCCGGAATGGCGCACGCCCTCGCACGAAATTCCCGCGTCTAGCCGATGCGGACGCGTGAACGGGAAGGCGCTGGACAATCTGGAGCGGTCCGGCGCGGCGGCCGATAGCGTTCCGGTGGCGCTGTCGGTGCGGCATTATGACGCCGCGCGGGATTATCAGGCGGGGGTGCAGCGCGTCACCCGGCCCGGACCGGGGCGGCTGGAGCAGGGGCTGGAACTGCCCGCCGTGCTGAGCGGCGACGCGGCGCGCGGCCTGGCGGCGCAACGGCTGGGGTCGAGATGGACAGGGCGCGGCGGCCTGACGCTGCGGTGCGGGTGGGAAGCGCTATGCCACCAGCCCGGATCGGTCGTCACCGTCGAAGGCGAAGCGGGCCTCTGGCGGATCGAGGAACGGGAATGGGAAGCGATGGCGGTTCGCCTGTCGTTGCGCCGGGTGCCGGGATCGGGAGGAAACCTGCCGCCGGGCGCATCGTCAGGCGCGATCGTGCGGGAGATCGATGCGCCGCAGGGACCGACGGCGCTGATGCTGGCGGATTTGCCCAATTTGAAGGACGGGACGGCCAGCGCGCCGATCCTCGTGGCGGCGGCGGGCGGAAGCGCGGGCTGGCGCGGGGCGGCCCTGTTCGTGATGAATGAACTGGGGGAAGCCGTTCCTGCGGGCAGGACGGCGGCGCGCGCCACGATGGGACGGGCCGATGCGGCATTGCCGGAGGGCAGCGCCACGCTGGTCGACGAACATAATGGGCTGCTCGTCACCCTGCTGGCCCCGGATATGGAATTGACGGACGCCAATGAGCTGGCCCTGGCGCAGGGAAGCAATCTGTGCCTCGTCGGGGAGGAGCTGATCCAGTTCAGCCGGGCGGTTCGGACCGGCTCTTCCAGCTACCGCCTTTCGGGCCTGCGGCGCGGGTTGCGCGGGACGGAATGGGCCATGGCCGGTCATGCGCCCGGCGAGGGGTTCCTGCTGCTGGAGGAGGATCGGCTGGCTGAACCTCTCGCCGCCCTGGGCGCGGAAGGAGAGGAGGGCGCGATGCTGCGGATAAGCGCGATCGGGGCAGGCGATGTCGAGCCGGCCGATGCGGCGCTGAGCATCAGGGGCGAGGCGTTGAAGCCGCCCGCTCCCGTCCATGTCCGGCTCGTTCCCGATGGAGCGGGGGGCTGGCGCGTCGGCTGGACGCGGCGCAGCCGCGACGGATGGCGATGGAGCAGCGGCGGGGACGTGCCTTTGGGAGAGGAGAGCGAACGCTATGACGTGCGGATCTTGCGCGGCGCCGACGTGAAGCGCCGCGTCGAAACGGGCGAGCCGGCCTGGCTCTATGGCGCCGCGATGATCGCTCAAGACATGGCGGGATCGGGCGGGGAGGGCTGTATTCTGGAAATCCGGCAGATCGGCTCGCGGGCCATGGGGCGGCCCGCCCGCCTCGCGCTTCCGGCCTGAAGCCGCCTGCCGTTTGGGAGAATTGTCAATGACGATGGATATGACGCCGCGCTGGGGGCTGCCGCTGCTTTTTGCGGGGCAGGCGCAGAAGGAACTGTTTCACAATGAAGCGCTGACCCGCATCGACATGCTGTTGCACGGACAGGCGCGGAGCGCCGATCTGGCGGAACCGCCCGCCGATCCCGCGATTGGCGAATGCTGGATCGTGGGCGGGGGTGCATCCGGCGAATGGGCGGGACAAGAGGGCGCCGTCGCCTGCTGGACGGAAGGTGGATGGCGATTTGCGCAGGCATTGGCCGGACTGGCGCTCTGGGTAGCGGACCGGGGCCATGCGATGCGGCATGACGGCACGGCATGGCGTTCCGGCGCCTGCCGTGCCGATGGCCTGTATGTGAATGATGTCCGCATTGTCGGCGAACGTCTGGGGGCTGTCGGCAATCCTTCCGGCGGTTCGACAGTCGATAGCCAGGCCCGCGCGGCGATAGACGCGATTCTTGATATATTGCGGACGCATGGGCTAATCGCCGCATGACTGTGCCAATAGGTCCAGCATGGATTGATCGGGTTCCCATTAGAGCGGCTAAGGTGCTAAACCCTTCGTGTTGCGTCTTTTTTGCAACAGTTTCGCTAATTGTGGACTTGCCATGAAACTTTCTTGCAGATACAGGGTTTCAGCAGTCCTTCGTGACACTTTTGAAAGGGGAATCCAAATGCGGAAGCTTGCCCTCGCGGCTGCGCTTGCGACTAGCGCCCTGGCCACTCCGGCTTTAGCGCGTGACAATAGCTGGTATGTTGGCGTCGACGCCGGCGTGCTGCTGGTCGAAGATCAGGATATCAGGTTTAACCCCGGACTCACCGCTCCGGACGTCGATTACCACAAGGGCTACGATTTCGACGCCAATATCGGCTACGATTTCGGCGGCTTCCGTCTTGAGGCCGAAGCGGCGTACAAGCGCGCGAAGGTCGATCTGGACAAGAGCGGCTTCGGTGGTTCGGCGTCGGCCCTTTCGTTCATGCTGAACGGCTTGCTGGACTTCGGTCCCGATGACGGCCTTCAGGGCTTCGTCGGCGGCGGTGTCGGCGTTTCGCGCGGCAAGCTCGCCAATGACGAAGTGAACGACACGGACACCGGTTTCGCCTGGCAGGCGATCGCGGGCGTTCGCTATCCGCTGAGCAGCAATGTCGACGTCTCGTTGAAGTATCGCTTCTTCAACCAGGACAAGATCAAGCTGGTCAACGATTATACGGGTGATTACGGCCCGGCGGGCGCGGATGTCCGGAGCAAGCTGCGTACGCACAGCATCCTGCTTGGTCTGACCTACAACTTCGGTGAGCCGGCTGCTCCGCCGCCGCCTCCCCCGCCGCCCCCGCCGCCCCCGCCGCCCCCGCCGCCGCCTCCGCCGGTTGTGGAATGCAGCCCCGGACCGTACATCGTGTTCTTCGAATGGGACAAGTCGGACATCACGCCTGACGCCGCCACCATTCTGGACAACGCGGTTTCGGCCTACAGCAACTGCGGCAGCGCCCAGGTCATGCTGGCGGGCTATGCGGACCGTTCGGGTTCGGCTTCGTACAACGTCGGCCTGTCGCAGCGTCGTGCTGACGCGGTCAAGGGCTACATGGCTTCGAAGGGTATCCCTGACGGCGTGATGACGACCCAGGCGTTCGGTGAAGCGAACCCCCGCGTCGAAACCGCCGACGGTGTTCGCGAACTGCAGAACCGTCGCGTGGAAATCACCTACGGCCCGGGTTCGGGTCAGTAATCGACTTTCCCTTTTGGGGAAAAGATGGAGAGGGCCGGTCGCAAGATCGGCCCTTTTTCGTTTGATCGCTTATCCCTTTCCTCTTTCCGCCGCTGAGCGGATCGACCCGGAAAGCGATGAGATGCAGGAGCGGAACGCCTCAGAACCTGCCGATGAGGAGTCAGCGGCCAAGTCGCAATCTTGTTCGCATCCATGCGATCGAGCGACTTTTCACGTAGAAACGCGGAGTATCCGGGAAATCGGCGACGCGTGCAGCCACATCGACGCACGCAGGATCGGCCAGAAATGCACAGGCGCCTTTCGACGCAGCCTTGCTCTTCGTCTCCGCGTGAATCAGCCGGATCCGTTGGCTGCCCTGCACGATGCCTGAATGTCGATCCGGCCTAAAGCCGCCCCCCCCTGATGGAGCCGATGACAATTTGATTCGAACATGCAACAAATCATCGTCTGCAACGTTCGCTTTTTTGTCTGCATCCAGGAGTTGGCTTCATGAAATTTGTTTCGATGGCCTGGGCCTTGCCCTTGTTCACCACCGTCGCAGCTTGCGCGACGGTTCCCGAGGAATCGGCATCGGCCGGCGAGGCGCCCGTGGCATATGCGAAACTGCTGGCGGGCGATGGGACGGCGCGAGGAGAGGCGAAAGTGACGCAGGCGGCGGACGGCCTGCATGTCCTTGTGCGGGCGGAAGGGCTGACGCCCGGCCTCCATGCCGTGCATGTCCATACCACAGGCACTTGCACCCCGCCCGATTTCGTCAGCGCGGGCGGGCACTGGAATCCCACCGACCGCCAGCATGGCAAGGATAATCCCCATGGCATGCATATGGGCGATATGCCCAATATGCTGGCCGGTTCCGATGGAACGGGCGAGATGGAATATGTCATTCCCGGCGGTCTAGTCAGTTCCGGGGCGATGCCGCTGCTGGATGCGGACGGAGCCGCTATCGTCATCCATGCGCAAGCCGATGACAATAAGACCGATCCTGCCGGCAATGCGGGTGGACGCGCGGCGTGCGGCGTGCTGGCCGCTGGCTGAATAATCTTCCGGAAAATCACGCTCCTGCGCCGTCCTTCGGGTTGCAGGGGCGCGATTTCGCCTGATCAGAGCAGGCCGTAATGGGCGATTTCCTTATAGGTTGCTCCTTCCCGCCCCAGATGGCTCTCATATAAGGAGAAGTGGTCCACTTCGAACGGCGCGCTTGCGAGGCCGGCATTGCGGGCAATGAAGGAATCGAGCGTCCCGGTAGAGCGTCCGCATCGGGCAAGGGTGATATGCGGCAGATAGGCGCGCCGTTCCTGCGCGAGGCCAAGACTGACGCAAAGATGGCCGATCTTGCGGTGCAGGGCGAAGAGCTTTTCATGAGGCTGCACGCCAACCCACAGGCTGCTGGTCCGGCCATTCTGTTCGAAGCGCCCGACGCCGGCCAGTTCGACCGGAAGGCGTGGAATCGAAGTCGCCCCAACAGGTCGGCCAGATCATTGGCGCCATGCTGGTCCATTGCGCCGACGAACCGGAGGGTAAGATGAAGCTGGTCGTCACTTTGCCAGCGCGCGCCTGCAATTCCCTCCATGAGTGCCATCAGGCGGGATCGTATGAAGAGGGGTGGGCGAACGGCAATGAACAATCGGTGCATCGCCCCCATATAGGTTTCAGGCCGGGATTCGTCATGCTGTCAGGCGGCTTGAATTAAGCGCCCGAACAGTCGATAATGGAAGGACCGGCGGATGCATGCCGGCGAAGGAGAAGTTACTCATGGCCAACTGGTCCGATCCCCGTTCCGACATAGCGGGCTTTGGCGGCGGCGCCACTGTGGCGCGCGGCGAGGCGTTCGACGCCGGTCTGCGTGCCTATATGCTGTCGGTTTACAACTATATGGCGAGCGGCGTCCTGCTGACGGGCGTGGTCGCCATGCTGTTCGCGTCCAGCGGTCTGGCGCTGCAAATCCTGGCAGGCCCCGGCATCCTGAAATATGTCATCATGTTCGCGCCGCTGATCTTCGTCATGGTGATGAGCTTTGGCATGAACCGGCTTTCCACCTTTGCGATGCAGGCGATGTTCTGGGCCTATGCCGCGGTGATGGGCCTGTCGCTGGCGTCGATCTTCCTGGTCTATACCGGCACGTCGATCGCGCAGACATTCTTTGCCACTGCGGCCGCTTTCGCCGGGTTGAGCCTGTGGGGCTATACCACGAAGAAGGACCTGTCCGGCTTCGGCACTTTCCTCATCATGGGATTGGTGGGCCTGCTGGTGGCGAGCCTCATCAACCTGTTCCTGCGGTCGAGCGCGATGGACCTGGTCATCAGCGTCATCGGCGTTCTGCTGTTCGCCGGACTGACGGCCTATGACACGCAGAAGATCAAGAGCATCTACGCTCATGTCGCGGGAACGGACATGATGGGCAAGTCGGTCGTGATGGGCGCGCTGAACCTCTATCTCGACTTCATCAATATGTTCCTTTTCCTGCTGCGCTTCATGGGCAGCAGCCGGGACTGATCGCGGATCGCTTTTATCGGAAAGGCCCGGCGGTTCGTTCCGCCGGGTCTTTTCGTTTGGGAATCATGCAGCTTGCAGATCCGTTTGCCGAATGGCGGTTATGGGTGGTGAACGGACATAGCTATTCGTCATGCCGGCGAAAGCTGGCATCTCTCTTCGTAGGCACGACCCAGCCCAAGGGAGATCCCAGCTTTCGCTGGGATGACGGATATTGAATGTCCGCTTCATGGCCGAACACAGCCATTGCACGACGATGGTTTGCAAGATCCGTAGCTCCCTTTCGTCTATCAGTGCTGCTGCTCCCTCTCCTTTTTGGAGAGAAGGGATTTGCAGGCTGCATGATGCTCAAGAGAAAAAGGGCGGCCCGATGGACCGCCCTTTCCTTTGCGTATGCCTGAGGAAGCGTTTATTTCGCCTGTTCGGCCGCTTTCGATTTGCCGCCCTTCCTGCCCTTCTTGGGAGCGGCGGGGGTGATCTCGAAGGCGAGGGCGTCGTCCTTCAGCCGAACATGGACCTCGCCGCCATGGACGAGCTTGCCGAACAGCAGTTCCTCGGCCAGCGGCTGCTTGATCTTCTCCTGCATCAGACGGCCCATCGGTCGCGCGCCGTAGAGCTTGTCATAGCCGCGTGCCGTCAGCCATGCCTTCGCATCGTCGTCCAGCGTGATGTGGACGTCGCGGTCGGCCAGTTGCAGTTCGAGCTGGAGCACGAACTTGTCGATGACGCGCGCGACGATTTCCGGCGGCAGATAGCCGAAGGGAACCACCGCATCGAGACGGTTGCGGAATTCGGGGGTGAAGAGCTTCTTCACCGCGTCTTCCTGCACATCGTCGCGGGTGATGGACCCAAAGCCGATGCTTTCCTTCTCCATGTCCGACGCACCGGCATTGGTGGTCATGATGAGGATGGTGTTGCGGAAATCCACCGTCTTGCCGTGGTGATCGGTCAGGCGGCCATTGTCCATGACCTGCAACAGGATGTTGAACAGGTCGGGATGCGCCTTCTCGATCTCGTCCAGCAGCAGGACGCTGTGCGGATTCTGGTCCACCGCGTCGGTCAGCAGGCCGCCCTGGTCATAACCGACATAACCCGGAGGCGCGCCGATCAGGCGGCTGACCGAGTGCCGTTCCATATATTCCGACATGTCGAAACGCTGGAGCGGGATGCCGAGCAGATGGGCGAGCTGACGCGCCACCTCCGTCTTGCCGACGCCGGTGGGGCCGGAGAAAAGATAGTTGCCGATCGGCTTGTCCGGATCGCGCAGGCCGGCGCGCGACAGTTTGATCGCGGAACTGAGCACCTCGATCGCCTTGTCCTGGCCGAAAACCACGCGCTTGAGATCGGTGTCCAGCGCGCCCAGCACCGTCTTGTCGTCGCTCGACACCGTCTTGGGCGGGATGCGCGCCATGGTGGCGATGACCGCTTCGATCTCCTTGGGCGTGATCGTCTTCTTGCGCTTGCTCGGCACGACCAGCATCTGCATCGCGCCCACTTCGTCGATCACGTCGATGGCCTTGTCGGGCAGCTTGCGGTCGTTGATATAGCGCGCCGAAAGCTCCACGGCCGACTTGATCGCGTCGGACGTGTATTTGACGTTGTGATGCTCCTCGAAGGCGCTCCGCAGGCCCGCCAGGATCTTGATCGTGTCCTCGACCGTCGGTTCGTTGACGTCGATCTTCTGGAACCGTCGCAGCAGGGCGCGGTCCTTTTCGAAATGGTTGCGGAATTCCTTGTAGGTGGTCGAGCCGATGCAGCGGATCGTGCCGCCCGACAGGGCCGGTTTCAGCAGGTTCGACGCATCCATTGCGCCGCCGCTGGTTGCGCCCGCGCCGATGACGGTGTGGATTTCGTCGATGAAGAGCACCGCGTGGGGCATTTTCTCCAGCTCGGTGACGACCGCTTTCAGCCGCTCCTCGAAATCGCCGCGATAGCGGGTGCCGGCGAGCAGCGCGCCCATGTCGAGCGAGTAGATCACCGCTTCCCTGAGCACGTCGGGAACGTCGCCTTCCACGATCTTGCGTGCCAGCCCTTCGGCAATGGCGGTCTTGCCGACGCCCGGATCGCCCACATAGAGCGGGTTGTTCTTGGAGCGGCGGCAGAGAATCTGGATCGTCCGGTCGACTTCGGCGGCGCGGCCGATCAGCGGATCGACCTTGCCCCGCTCCGCCTTCTCATTGAGGTTGACGGTGAACTGCTCCAAGGCGCTGTCCTTCTTGCCCTTGCTGTCCTGCGCCTTCTTTTCCTCTTCCTGCGGGCCTTTGGCTTCGCGGGCTTCGGGCGCGGATGTGCCCTTGCCGACGCCGTGGCTGATATAGCTGACCGCATCGAGGCGGCTCATATCCTGCTGCTGGAGGAAATAGACGGCATAGCTCTCCCGTTCCGAAAAGAGCGCGACGAGGACGTTGGCGCCCGTCACCTCATCCTTGCCGGACGACTGGACGTGCAGGATCGCGCGCTGGACGACGCGCTGGAAACCGCTGGTGGGGGAGGGGTCGGACTGGCCCTCCACCTTCAGGCTGTCGAGTTCATGGTCGAGATATTGGGTGACGGCGTCCGCCAGCTCGCCAAGCTCCACGCCGCAAGCCTGCATCACCTTTGCCGCATGTTCGTCGTCGACGAGCGCGAGCAGGAGATGCTCCAGCGTCGCATATTCATGATGACGTTCGGACGCATGAGTCAGCGCATTGTGCAGCGTAGTCTCAAGAGCGGGTGCGAAAGATGGCATGTCTGTTCTACTCCTGGCCCCGGAGAGGGGCGGTCTTGAACCATATGTCGGCATTGCTCCATGGCGGATCAAGGTGCGGCCCCTTGTCGCCGGAATTGCCAGACTGCCCGTGCCCGGTGCAGACCATCCTGGGGCCGCAAGGGGCGAGGCGCGGGTTCATCGCTTGAATAACGCCTCGGCGGTTGCCTTATGATTAACGACGCTTTCAATCTTTGATCGGATTCGGGCTATTTCGCCCTCCAGCGCGGCGATGCGCGCTTCCAGTTCGGCAAGGGACAAGGGACCCAGATCCTGCCGGATCAACTGGGCCAGCGGATTATCGGCCCTGCGCGGCAGATCGTCGTCCAAGTCCATGAAGGCCAATGTTGACCCTGCGGGGCGGTCTGTCAATAAGGGCGCATACGCCACATGCGATTTCTGGAGGGTGCGATGCAATGGGGATAACGGACCATGGCTATTGAGAGCATAGTGCCCGACGATATGCTGGCGGTCGGCATTCCGACGCCCGGTGGGCCGGAAGCGCTGGTGCCCGAACGGCGGCCGGTGCCGGCGCCCGGCGATGGCGAAGTGCTGATCCGTGTCGCCGCGGCGGGCGTCAACCGCCCCGATGTGCTGCAACGCATGGGCAAATATCCGCCGCCGCCGGGCGCTTCCGATATTCCGGGGCTGGAAGTATCGGGCACGATCATGGCGGCGGGATCGGATGTGCGGGACCGGATCGGACAACGGGTCTGCGCCCTGCTGCCGGGCGGAGGCTATGCCGAATATGCCGTGGCGCCCGTGGGCCAATGCCTGCCGGTGCCCGATGGTTACGACCTGATCGAAGCGGCGGCCTTGCCGGAAACGCTCTTCACCGTGTGGACCAATCTTTTCGAGCGCGCCTATGTCGCAGCGGGCGATACGGTTCTGGTGCACGGCGGAACGAGCGGCATCGGCACCATGGCGATCACGCTGTGCCGCCTGTTCGACATCACCATCATCGTGACCTGCGGCAGCGACGGGAAATGCGATCAGGCGCGGCAATGGGGCGCGCATCACGCGATCAATTACCGCGCGCAGGATTTCGTCGCGGAGGTCAGGCGCATCACCAGCGGGCAGGGCGTGCAGGCCGTGCTCGACATGGTGGGCGGCGACTATGTGCCCCGCAATATCGAATGCATGGCGGAAGACGGGCGGCATGTGTCCATCGCCGTGCTGGGCGGTCCCAGGGCGGCCGTCTTCATCCCCACGATCATGAGCAGGCGGTTGACCCTGACCGGATCGACGCTTCGCGGCCGTCCGGCATCCTTCAAGACGCTGGTGGCGGAGGAACTGATGCGGGTCGTCTGGCCGCTGGTCGAAGAGGGCAGGCTGCGCCCGGCCATGGACGAGCGCTTTCCCCTGGCGGATGCGGCGAAAGCCCATGCGCGGATGGATGCCGGCGAGCATTTCGGAAAGATCGTCCTGACCGTCTGATTCTGGCGCAACAGTCGCATTTCCGTAACATTCGGCGCGGATTTGTAACATTGGGATGCTAAGGCTCTTGCCTCAAGGACAACAGCCTTGGGGACAGACTGTGATGGACGCCGTGACGCGCCTGCCTTTCCTTGCGGACCTCGACGATGGTCTGGCACGGGAGCCGCATTTTCCCGAACGGCCGGACAATAAGCGCCGCCGTTATCGCACCATATGGATTTCCGACATCCATCTGGGCACGCGCGGCTGCAATGCGAAGATGCTGATCGATTTCCTCGACAGCGTCGACAGCGACACCATGTATCTGGTGGGCGACATCATCGACGGCTGGCGCTTGAAGAAGCGTTTCTATTGGCCCGCGAGCCATAATGACGTGATCTGGCGGGTTATGAAGCGGGCCAGGCGCGGCACCCGCGTCGTCTACATCCCCGGCAATCATGACGAGATGTTCCGGCAATTCACGGGTCTCAGCTTCGGCGGTGTGGAAATCCGGCGCAAGGCCATCCACGAGACGGCCGACGGTCGCAAGCTGCTGGTGCTGCATGGCGACGAGTTCGACACGATCATGCTGGCGCATCGCTGGCTCGCCTTCGTGGGCGATGCCGCCTACGCCATGCTCATGCGCCTCAACGTTGCCGTGAACGCGGTGCGGCAGCGCATGGGCCTGCCCTATTGGTCGCTGTCGAAGATGGCGAAGCACAAGGTCAAGAACGCCGTCGCCTTCATCTCCCGTTTTGAGGAAGTGGTCGCGCACGAAGCGGGCGCGCGGGGCGTGGATGGCGTGGTATGCGGCCACATCCACAATGCCGAAATGCGGGAAATCGCCGGCATCCAATATTATAATGACGGCGATTGGGTGGAAGGGTGCACCGCGCTGGTCGAGCATTTCGACGGTCGCATGGAGGTGCTTCACTGGACCGAGGAAATCGCGGTGCGCGACGCCCGCGAACCGGCGCGCATCGCGGCCTGAGGGAGCGCGCTCATGCGTATCGCCATCGTCACCGACGCCTGGCTGCCGCAGGTGAACGGCGTCGTCCGCACGCTCCAGAAGATGCAGGCGGAACTGGAGAAGACAGGCCATGCGGTCAAGCTGATCTCGCCTGACCTCTATGGTTCGATCCCGTGCCCCACTTATCCCGAAATCCGTCTGGCGCTGGTGCGGCCGGGCGCCGTGGGGGCAGAAATTGCCGGTTTCCGGCCCGATGCCGTGCATCTGGCGACGGAAGGGCCGCTGTGCCTGGCCGCGCGCCGCTGGTGCCTGCGGTCCGGCCTGCCGTTCACGACGGCCTATCACACCCATTTTCCCGATTATGTCGCGCGCCGCACGGGGCTGCCCGCTTCATGGTTCTGGCGCTATATCCGCTGGTTCCATGGACCCGCGAGCGCGGTGCTCGTCTCCACCCGTTCGGTGCGGCAGCAATTGCGCGCGCATGGCATAGCGCAGGTCAGGGCATGGGGCAGGGGCGTGGACCTTGCCGCCTTCACCCCCCAAGCGGTTCCGCCCACCTTCCTCGCGGATCTGCCGCGCCCGATCCAGCTCTATGTGGGCCGTGTCGCCATCGAGAAGAACCTGGAGGCGTTCCTGTCCAGCCGCCGTCCCGGCAGCAAGGTCGTCGTCGGCGACGGCCCCGCGCGGGCCGCGCTGGAGCGCGCCTATCCCGACGCCCATTTTCCCGGCGCGATGTTCGGCGAGGCGCTTGCGGGAGCCTATGCCGGAGCGGACGTCTTCGTCTTTCCCAGCCGGACCGACACCTTCGGCCTTGTCATGATAGAGGCGCTGGCTTGCGGCACGCCGGTCGCGGCCTATCCGGTGACCGGGCCGGTCGACATCGTCACCCCCGAAACAGGCGCGCTGGCGGAGAATCTGGACGAGGCGATCGCCGCCGCCCTGCTGTGCGACCGGGCGGCATGCGCCGCCTATGGCCGGACCTTCACCTGGGAAAGCAGCGCGCGGGATTTCCTGTCGGGCCTTCACGCCATCGGCCGGGAGAGGATGGACAGCGCAGCCTGACGCTTTTCCTTGCTCCCCGCGCTTTCATGCAGTATCCCTGCGCCGTCATGGCCGCCCTGCTTGGGCGGCCCTTATTGTTTTTACGTGGAGAAAATTCCCGTGTCCCAGCCTCTCATGCCCCACGCGACCGCTAGCTGGCTTGTAGACAATACGGCGCTGAGTTTCGATCAGATCGCGGAATTCTGCGGGCTTCATATCCTGGAAGTGCAGGCCATCGCCGACGATACCGCTGGCACCAAATATACCGGCCGCGATCCCGTTCGCGCGCATGAAATCACCATGGAGGAAATCCACAAGGGCGAAGCGAACCCGGATTACCGCCTCAAGATGCTGAAAGGGCCGGAACCTGTGCGCCGGACCAAGGGGCCGCGCTACACGCCCGTTTCGAAGCGTCAGGACAAGCCCGACGGCATCGCCTGGATTCTGCGGAACCATCCCGAAATTTCGGACGGCGCCATCGGCAAGCTGATCGGCACCACGCGGACCACCATCGCCGCGATCCGCGATCGGACGCACTGGAACATCTCGAACATCGTGCCCAAGGACCCGGTGACGCTGGGCCTCTGCTCCCAGCGGGAACTGGACGCGCTGGTCGCCAAGGCGGCCAAGAAGGCGGGCATCGAAGCCCCCACCGATTCGCGTCTGGACGGCGACCGCGAGGCTTTGATCGAAGAATTGCGCCGCGAACGCGACGACGCCGCGCGCCGCGCGGAAGAGGCCTTGAACGGCCAGGCCGACCTGATTTCCGATGTCGCGAAGGTGCTCGATCCGTTCAGCGACAACAAGGGTCATGTATGATGCCGTAGCGTCATTCCCTTCGCGAACGCATGTTCGCCTGAAAGGCTTGGAATCGAGGGCTGCGCCACATGGTGGCGCGGCCCTTTTCGTGGCTTTACGCTTGCGTAAAGCAATCGTGCCCCATACATTCTTTCCAATGGATAAATATGAAACCATCTGGAGAGAGCGTTACAATCATCCGACTCCGTGGGATCAGCAATTCGCGCCCATGTCGATGGTCGAGATGTTTGAACAGAGCGCGCAGGCCCAACCCGATGCGCCGCTCATCGATTTTTACGGCCGCATCTATTCCTATGGTGAAGTGCGTGACGGCGCGCGGCGGGTTGCCCGCGGGCTGATGCGGCTGGGCATCGGGAAGGGGGATCGGGTCGGCCTCTATCTGCCCAATGTCCCGCATTATGTCGCCGCCTATTACGGAATCATGATGGCGGGCGCGACCGTGGTGAATTATTCGCCGCTCTATACCGCCGCCGAACTGGAGCATCAGGTCGAGGACAGCGGCACGACGATCCTCTTCACCCTGTCCGCCAGCGCTCTCCTGCCCACCGCGCTGGAGGTGCTCGACAACAGCAGCTTGCAACGGCTGGTGGTGGGATCGGTGGCGGGGGCGCTTCCGCCCGTCAAATCCTTCCTCTTCCGCCTCTTCAAGCGCAAGGAGACCGTGGCCCGCCCCAATGATCCGCGCGTCATGGCCTTTTCAAGCCTGATCGACAATGACGGGGACCATCCCGCCCCGCCGATCGACCCGGAGCAGGATATCGCGCTGCTGCAATATACCGGCGGGACGACGGGCCAGCCCAAGGGCGCGATGCTGACGCATCAGAACCTGACAGCCAATGCGCGACAGGTGCAGATGATCGACCCGGCGCCTGGATCGGTGGACCGGATCATCGGGGTGCTGCCCTTTTTCCATGTCTTTGCCAATACCTGCGCGCTCAATCGCACGGTGCTGAACGGCGGGGAGATCGTGATGCTGCCCCGTTTCGACGCGGCGCAGGTTCTGGCCGCGATCCAGCGGACAAAGGCGACGTCGCTCCCCGGCGTGCCCACCATGTATCAGGCGCTACTGGACAATCCGGCAACGCCGAACATCGACTTCTCCTCGCTCCGCCTTTGCATTTCCGGCGGCGCGCCGCTGCCGCTGGAGATCAAGGAACGGTTCGAGGCGATGACCGGCGCCAAGGTCGTCGAGGGATATGGCCTCACCGAAAGCAGTCCGGTCGTTTGCGTCAATCCCTATGAGGGACTGAACAAGAGCGGGACCGTGGGGCAGCCGGTGCCGGGCACCCGCGTGCGCATCGTGGACCGCGAGGATCCCGCCAAGGAAGCGCCTCCGGGCGTTCCGGGCGAACTGACCTTCGCCGGACCGCAGATCATGAAAGGCTATTGGCGGCGTCCCGATGCCGACAGGGAAGTCTTCATCGGGCAATGGCTGCGGACGGGAGACGTGGGGCTGATCGATGACGATGGCTATGTGAAGATCGTCGACCGGCTGAAGGACATGATCGCCGTCGGCGGCTTCAAGGTGTTTCCCAGCCAGGTCGAGGCGGTCCTTTATCATCATCCGGCGGTGAAGGAAGCGCTGGTGATCGGCATTCCCGATGCCTATCACGGCGAATGCCCCAAGGCGTTCGTGTCCTTGCAGGAAGGCGCGAAGATCAACGGCGAGGCGTTGAAGGACTGGCTCAATCCGCAACTGGGCAAGCATGAGCGGGTCTGCGCCGTGGAAGTGCGCGCCAGCCTGCCCAAGACGCTGGTGGGCAAGCTTTCCCGCAAGGAACTGGTGGCCGAGGAAAAGGCGAAGGCCGAGGCGCTAAAGGCTGGAACCGCCGTCTGACATTCCCTATCTGTGCGTCCAACGCCTAAGACAAGGACGCAAGACATGGCCGATGAAGTCGCGACGCTGGCAGGCGGGTGTTTCTGGTGCACGGAAGCCGTGTATCAGAATCTGAAAGGCGTGAAATCGGTCGAGAGCGGCTATATCGGCGGCACGGTGCCCGACCCCAGCTATGAGCAGGTCTGCTCCGGTGCGACGGGCCATGCCGAAGCGATCCGCATCGTTTTCGATCCGGCCGTGATTTCCTACGCCGACCTGCTTGATATCTTCTTTGCGACGCATGATCCGACGACGCTCAACAGGCAGGGCAACGATATCGGCACGCAATATCGTTCCGCCATCTTCCCCCATTCGCCCGAACAGGAGGCGGAGGCGAAGGCCGGGATCGAGCGGGCGCAATCCGACCACGTCAATCCCATCGTCACGGCCATCGAACCCGACGCGCCCTGGTATCCGGCGGAAGAGTATCATCAGAAATATTGGGACCGGGTCGGCGACCGCAACCCCTATTGCATGGCCGTCATTCCGCCCAAGCTGGCGAAGCTGCGCAAGGGTTTCGCCGAACGCATCGAGGGTTGATTTCCGCCTGCCCGGTCCCGTCCGTATTTTCCGTGACAGGCGGGTGGCTTCACCTGCTATGCTGGCGGCTGGATCGCGAGGAAAAAAGATGAACGCAAGACGGCCCTGGATCGCGCTGCCCGCCCTGTTGCTGCTGGCGCCGGGCTGCGTGGCGAAAACCGCGCTCGATGTCGCCACGCTGCCGGTGCGGGCCGGTTCGCAGGCTGTCGACTGGTCGACGACCAGCCGGGAGGAAGCCGACCGGAACTATGGCCGCAAGATGCGCAAGCAGGAAGCGCGCGAAGCCAGGGAGCGGCAAAAGGCGGAGAAGCAACGCAGGCGCGAATGCGTCCGCGCCGGTTATGGCAATTGTCCCTGAAGGTCAGGCGGCGGCGCGGCGCAGGCGGTCGTTGATCGCGACCCCGATGCCTTCGTTGGGGACGGGCGCCACGGCAATGGCGCTGGCGGCGCTCGCATCGGCAAGATGGAGGGCCGCGAACAGGTTTGCCGCCGCTTCCCGCAGGTCCGCGTCGGGACTGAGGTTGACGTTGCAAGGCATCAGTCCAAAGCCGATCAGGAATTCCTCCTTTTCCGCATTCATGACCTCCAGGCGAACCGGCTTCGACGGCGCGTAATGGCTTTCCTGCTGGCCGGGTGCTTCGATTTTCGCGCCGGTCTTGCCCGTCATGACGGGCAATCCGCCTGCTTCTTCCAGCATGGCCGCGGTGACGGGACCGGGGCGCAACAGGCGGATGCAGTCCGCTTGCGGAGCGGCGATCGTCGATTCCACGCCCTCGCTGGTGGGGCCGGCGTCCAGGATCATGCGGATCTTGCCGTTGAGGCTCGCCAGCACATGTTCGGCCCTGGTCGGGCTGATCGCGCCGCTGCGATTGGCGGAGGGAGCGGCGAGCGGCCGGCCGCTTTCCCGGATGAGCGCGCGCATTGCCGGATGGGCGGGCAGCCGGATGGCGACCGTCGGCAAACCGGCCATGACGAGCGGCGAAAGACCGCTGTCCTGCCGCACCGGCAGCACCAGCGTAAGCGCGCCGGGCCAGAAGCGTTCCGCCAGCCTTTCGGCCTGCGGGCAGAAATGCGCCAGCTTTTCGGCCATCGCATGATCGGCCACATGGACGATCAGCGGGTTGAAGCTGGGGCGGCCCTTGGCGCTGTAGATCGCCGCCACGGCATTGCTGTCGGTCGCATCGGCGGCGAGGCCGTAGACCGTTTCCGTCGGTGCCGCCACCGGCTCCCCGGCCCGGATCAGCAAGGCGGCTTCACGCAGGGATTCCGCATCATAGCGGCGGATTTTCGTGGAAAAGGCTGAATGTGCGATAGTCACGGTTCCCGCGCTATAAACATCTCCGCAAACCAGTAAAAGGCCAATGCGAAAGAAGGATGACAGCCCCGCGCGGCTTGCCGTCCGTCGGGCGGGCGATTAAGCGCGGGGGATGAACGACGCACTTCTTACCCGCATCGCCGAGGCGCTGGAGCGGCTCGCCCCGGTTCCCGCTTTGTCTGCCGACCTGACGGGCGCGCCTGCCTATGTATGGGACGGGAACGCCATCGTGCAGGTGGAAGCCTTCGATCCGGTCGATTTCGACCTTCTGTCGGGCATCGATGGCCAGAAGAACGTGTTATTGGAAAATACCCGCCGCCATGCAGTGGGGCATGCCGCCCATGACGTGCTGCTGTGGGGCGCGCGGGGAACCGGCAAGTCGGCGACCGTGGCGGCCGTCGTCCGCAAGCTTCAGCGGGAAGGACAGGATGTCGCCTTGCTGCAATGCGCGATAGAGGAATTGGCGAGCCTGCCCCGCCTCTTCTCGCTGTTGCGCGGGACGGAGCGGCCTTTCATCCTCTTCCTCGACGATCTGGGCTTCGATGAAGGCATCGGCAACGCGCGCTCGCTTCGTTCCCTGCTGCAAGGGGGCACGGCGGCGCGGCCGGCCAATGTGCGGCTCTATGTGACGTCCAACCGCCGCCACATCGTGCCTCGCCATCTTTCGGAGCAGGATGATCCCGTCAATCCGCGCGATGTGGTGGACGACAAGATGGCGCTATCGGATCGCTTCGGCCTCAGCCTTGGTTTTCATGCGATCGACCAGCAGGCCTATGTCGACATCGTCTCGGGCTATGCGGACAGCCTGGGCCTCAGCTTCGATCCGCTGGAGGCGATCCAATGGGCGACGCAGCGCGGCAGCCGGTCGGGCCGCGTCGCCTGGCAATATGTCGTCGAACTGGCGGGGCGGAACGGCCTGGCGCTCTGAGCGAAGGCTCAGTCCGCCTTCACGACCCGCCAGATCACGCCGCCCACATCGTCGCTGACCAGCAGCGCGCCCTGGCCGTCGCTGGTCACATCCACAGGGCGGCCATGGGCTTTCCCATCCTTGCCGAGAAAGCCCGTCAGCACATCGACCGGCTTGGCGGCGGCGACTTCGCCATTATTCTGGAACGGCACGAACACAACCTTGTAACCGGCTGCGGGCTTGCGGTTCCAACTGCCGTGCAGCCCGACAAAGGCGCCGTTGGCGAAGGGCGCGCCCAATTTCATGTCCCTGGCGAAGGACAGGCCCAGCGGCGCGACATGATTGCCCAGCGCATAATCGGGACGCTTGGTATATTCGCGAACTTCCGGCCGCTGCGGCTGGACGCGGCGGTCCTCATAGCCACCCCAATAATTCCAAGGCCATCCATAGAAAGCGCCGAACTCCACACGCGTCAGGAAATCGGGCACCAGATCGCTGCCCAGCATGTCGCGCTCGTTGACCACGCCCCAAAGAGCACCGCTGGCGGGTTCAAAGGCGAGACCGGTCGGATTACGCAGGCCGGACGCGAAAATGCGGTAGCTGCCCGTCTTCGGATCGACTTCCAGCACGGCGGCGCGATTGGCCTCGTTGTCGAGGCCGTCCTCGGCGATGTTGCTGTTCGATCCGACGCCGACATACAGCAGCCCCTCCGGGCTGGCGGTGAGGCTTTTCGTCCAGTGAAGATTGGGCGCCTGCGCCGGCAGGCTCAGGATCTTGCGCCCCTTGTCCGCAATGCGGGTTTCGCCTTCCTTATAGGGAAAGGCCAGCAGCGCGTCGGTATTGGCGACATAGAGCGTATCGCGGATGAGCGCCATGCCATAGGGCGAGTTGAGGCCGGTGAGGAAAGCCGTTTTCGTGTCCGCCCGCCCATCTCCGTCCGTGTCGCGCAGTAATGTGATGCGGTTGGGGGAGGGGACGCCCGCGCCCGCCTTGTCCATCATATAATTCATTACGCGGTGGACGACGCCGCCTTGCGGGCGCGGCGGGCTGTTGGTTTCGGCCACCAATATGTCGCCATTGGGCAGGCGGAGCAGGGAGCGGGGGTGAGTCAGTCCGTCGACGAAGCGGCTGACTGAAAGACCTTTCGCGGCAATTGGCGTTTCCCCCGCTTTCCAACCCGTCACCTCGGCAATGTTGACGGTGGGGATCAGCTCATTGCGGGGCGTTGTGAAAGCGGGTTCCTTGCCGACATCGGCCCCGTAAGCCAGTCGAGCGGTGTCGCCGCGCGCGAAATAGAAGAACGCGCCGCCGACAATGAGCAGCGCGATAAGGGCGAGCGCGAGGATATGCTTTTTCATGGCGTCACATCTATGCCGCCCTCGCTCTTCCGGCAAGGCGCAGGATGGTGTCGCGGACAGCTATTTTCCGCGCTCGCGAAGCCACAGCAGCAATGCAATTCCCATGCCCGCTGCGGCGCCGATCAAAAGGCCCGCGCTGGGCTGTCCCATCATTCCGCCCACGATCGCGCCGCCCAGGATCAGCAGGGCGATGATCGCGCCTGCGCCGGTAGGGTTGTTCTTTCCTGTCGTCATGTCCGGCCATTGCCATGCGCCGAACGCCAAGACCAGCCGCTTTTATCGCAATCGTCCATGCCTCGTTTCCGGACGGAATGTCCCTTGATGGGATTTTCGTCCCGGATCGGGACGTGGCTAACGGACGGTACACCCTTCTGTCCCGCCTATCCCCTCGAAACCTGAAAATGGCACGCTATTTGAGGGTGGCATGGAAGCCGTGGGGGCTTGTCGGATGGGGGGATCGATGCACTTGCCATATCTTTCGGATCGCAAAAGCTATGAGGAAGCGGCCGAACTCATCAGCCTGTTCGGCGACAATGCCGGATATGAAGCCGCCGCGCGCGCCGACCGCAGCCGCGATCTGGGTAATCACATTCACTTCTGCCGCTGGCGGCAGATCGAACGGCTGATCGTCCTGCTTTCCTACGACCAGCCGCTCGGCACCATTCACTGAACCGGGGAAAGACCGCTCAGAGGCGCAGTCCCGAAGTCTCCGGCAATCCGGCAAGAATATTCAGGTTCTGGACCGCCGCGCCGGCGGCGCCCTTGCCCAGATTGTCGAGCGCGGCGGCCAGGCGCACCTGCCCGCTCTCCTCATTGCCGAAAACGAACAGCGTCAGGCGGTCGGTCGCGCCCACATGTTCGACGCGCAGATGGGTCATGGCAGCGCTTTCCGCCAGCGGCACGACCGTGACGATCGGCGAGCCTGCATAAGCGGCCGTCAGGGCCGCGTGCATTGCGGCGACCGATGGCCTGCCCGGCATGGCGCGCAGTTGCAGCGGCACCTCCACCACCATGCCGCGATGCACATTGGCGACGGCGGGGGCGAAGATCGGAGGGTGCGCAAGACCGGAATAGCGCGTCATTTCCGGAATATGCTTGTGCGCCAGATCGAGGCCATAGGCCCGGAACGCTGTGGGCGCGCCTTCGGCCCCCTCGAATTCCGCGATCATGGACTTGCCGCCGCCCGAATAGCCCGATGTGCCGGACATGGCGACGGGCCAATCCCGCGGTAAAAGCCCGGCAAGCGTCAGGGGCCGCACCAGCGCCAGAAAACCGGTGGGCCAGCAGCCCGGATTGGCGACGAAGCGCGATTGCGCCAGCTTCTCGCGATGGCCCGGCTCCAGTTCGGGAAAGCCGTAAGTCCAGCCATCGGCCACGCGGTGCGCCGTCGATGCATCGATGACGCGTGTCCGGCCATTGTCGATCAGCGCCACCGCTTCGCGCGCCGCGTCGTCGGGCAGGCACAGGATCACGATGTCGGCGTCGTTCAGCGCATCGCGCCGCGCCCTCGAATCCTTCCGGTCCTTCTCGTCCAGGGTGAGGAGCGTCAGTTCCGGACGCCCGGCCAGCCGCTCGCGGATTTCAAGGCCCGTGGTGCCGACGCCGCCGTCGATAAAGATATGTGTCGTCATGCGCTTATTCTCCGCCGCGCGATGATGGGCGCATCATGATCCGGCTGCAACCGCGCCACGACATCCGTCAGCGGCTCGGCCGCCACGGCCATCCAATGCGCGTTGGCGTGCAGCAGCGTGCACGCGTCGGTCATGATGCCTACATGGCCCGGAAAAAAGACGAAATCGCCCCGGCGCAGCGGCGCATCGTCCGGCAGGGGCGATCCGATGCCTTCGCGTTGAAGGTCCGTGTCGCGCGGCGCGCTGATGCCGCACTGCCCCAACGCGACCTGCACCAGGCCTGAACAGTCGATCCCGCGATGGCCGCGCCCGCCCCAGACATAGGGTTGGCCCAGATAGGCTTGCGCCACCGCTGTCCAGTCGGTTTCCGTCTCGCCGACCGACTTCGCATGGCGGCTGTGGATAAAGCCTTCGCCTGTTGCGATGAAGGCGCCGTTTTCCTCGCCCGCGAAGCAGGCGCCGCGCGGCCAATAGTCGGTGACGGGCGCCTTGATGTCGGCGGCGCTGAACAGGGGCGCGCACCCTGCCACGATCCGATGGGTCGGTTCTTCCAGGACATCGAGTGCTTCCCGCCGGACATATCCGACATAGCCGTCATGTCCGCAAAAGCCCCAGGCCCAGTCCGTCGTGACGTCGAGGGCATGGAAAACTTCGCCCCGCAGCAACGCGCTGACGGCCTGCGCCGTGACGGCAGGCGCTGCCAGCAAGGGAGCGCCTGCCGTCACGCAGGTCAATTTGACCGCGCGCGCATAATGGGCCGAAAACAGCACGCCCGCCAGCGAAACGTCGGCCAAGTCGCCACGCGCCGCATGGGTGCGGCTGTCCAGAGCGGCCGATCGGCCTTCGAGCTTGAATCGGATTCTTTCAGGCGGAGCGGTCGGCGCGGGGGTGTTTATCAGGTTCATCGCGCGCGGTTCCTGCGATGAAATGGTGAAAGGCGTCAAGAAATTCCGCCCCTTTAGGGGTGCGCGCTATGAAAATATTGCGTCGGTCGGCAGCGTCGCGCTCCCGCCGCACATAGCCAAGCGAGGAAAGCTTGTTGAGCGCGCGGGTGATAACCGGCTTGGAAACATTGAGCACTTCCGCCAATCCGCGCACCGTATGCGGCCCGGAATCGATATAGACGGTCATCATCAGCGCCATTTGCCGATTGGTCAGATCCGGCTTTCCCGATCGGACATAGTCGACCAGCGTCTGCATCCATTGGCCAAGCTGGCCGATGCCGGGACGCTGGTTTTGCACCACCGATTCTTTTGCAGTAGAGGCATCCATCTGCTCCTAACGCACGATAGCCAATCCGGTTGCGTAACGGATGGAAAGGATTGCCGGCTTTAATCCGGCCGTCCGTAGCGCTGTTGCAATACCCTGAAAATCGCCCGCAATCCAAGCGCTTCACCCCCCTTGGGCCGTCCCGGCCGGGCTGACGGCCTCCAGGCGAAAGTGTCGAGATGCAGCCAGGACGTGTCGTCCGGCACGAACCGCCGCAGGAAAAGCGCCGCCGTGATGGCGCCGGCAAAGCCGCCCTCGCCCGCATTGTTGATGTCGGCCACATCGGATTTCAGCATGTCCGCATAACCGTCCCACAGCGGCAGGCGCCAGCTTGGATCGTCGACTTTTGCGCCCGCCGCGCTCACGGCTGCCGCAAGATCGTCGTCATTGGTGAAAAGGGCGGGCAGATCCGGGCCGACCGCCACCCGCGCCGCACCCGTCAAGGTCGCATAATCGATGATGAGTTCCGGCTTGTCCTCGCCCGCTCGGGTCAGCGCATCGCCCAGCACGAGCCTGCCCTCCGCGTCGGTATTGCCGATTTCGACGCTTATCCCCTTGCGGCTTTTCAGGATGTCGCCGGGGCGGAAGGCATTGCCGCCCACCGCATTTTCCGCCGCCGGTATCAGCAAATGCAGCCGCACCGGCAATCGTGCGCCCATCACAAGCTGCGCCAGCGCAAGGGCATGGGCGGCGCCGCCCATATCCTTTTTCATCCAGGCCATCGCCGAGGCGGGTTTGATGTCCAGCCCGCCGCTGTCGAAGCAGATGCCCTTGCCGACGATGGCGATGCGGGGATTTTTCGGATCGCCCCAGTGCAGTTCGATCAGGCGCGGGGCGAAGCTCTTGTCAGCCGCCTTCCCGACCGCGTGGATCATCGGATAGCCCTGTTCCAGTTCGTCGCCCTTCGTGACCGTAAAGGCGGCGCCGAAGCGCTCGGCGACCTCGCTCGCCGCGTTTTCGAGTTGAGGCGGTCCCATGTCGGCGGCAGGCGTGTTGACCAGATCGCGGACGAGCGCCACGGCTTGCGCCAGGTGCACCATGGCGTCGATGCGCGCCACGTCCTTCGTCAGCAATATGCGGGCGCCGACCGGGTTATCCTCCTTGCGATAGCGGCCGAATCGATATTGCGCCGCCATCCAGCCCAGCGCAGCCGCGCCGGGAGATCCCTCGCTCAGCCGGTAATGGCCTTCGGGCAGGACTTCGGCCAGTTTCGCGAGGCACCATGTGCCCAGTTTCTCCCGATCGGCGACCCCGGCGACCACGGACCAGTCATCGTCCCCCTGCGCGGGCAGGACGGCATGTTCATTCGCCTTGCCCCGGAATTTCTGCGCCCCGACGAGCGTTCGAATCCGTTCCGGCTGTCCGTTCAGCCAGGCTTCAAATTCATTGCTGTCTAAAAGGTGGATCGAACGGGCCGGCTGATCGTTGTCGGCTTTGAACAGGTCGGAAAAGTCGGTCATCCGGCAGGATGTAGGGGAAAGGCGGCGGGGATGGAAAGCGCATTTTTTGCTTCCATTCGATGCGCCCCCTCGTCCTTTGGCACGACGATGCGCCGGCCTGGTTTCGACCCATGGGAACGATGAAGGAGAGTAAGGATGTTCCACGCTGACGACAGCAGCCTTCAGGCCATTCGCGCCCGCGCCTACAAATTGGCGGAAAGCGGCCGGTTCGATGGCGCTCATGCCATTCAGCAGGCGCTGATCGCGGAAGGCTGGTCCAATGCCGGACGGGCCTTCCAGAGCGATTACATGCGCAAGGCGATCAGCGAGCGTTGCATGGCTGCGGCAAAAGTCCATTGATGCGTTATGCCCGCTTTTGCGTGACGATAGGGTCGCTGGCGACGGCGGCCCTTTTCGTGCCCGCCTGTTCACCCTCTGCGCACGACAATAGCGCGGCCGCCAATCGCGTGACGGATGCGGAAGCCGCCAGCTTCGTCAACCGCATGGCGGGCGAAGAACCGCCGGTTCCGGAGGGCAAACCCTTCGCGCTTTCGGAAAAGACGGATCTGCTGGAATTTGTCTATGCCTATCCGGGGCAGGCGGCGGCGGTTCCCGCTTTGGTGTCGAAACTCGGCAAGGGCATGACGGAGGCAAAGGCCAATGCGCTCAAAATGGCGCGGGAGGATCAGAAATCGGCCCGCGAGGCGGGCTATCCCTTCCGTCCGCACAGCCTGGAAACGCGCTGGACGGTGACGGCCGACACGCCCCGGCTTCTGGCGCTGCAATCGCAGACCTACATCTTCACCGGCGGCGCGCACGGCATGACGGGCTACGATACCCTGTTCTGGGATCGTCGCCGCAAGAGGGAAACGAGCCTTGCCGCGATGATGACGTCTCCCACGGCGTTCGCGGCGGCGATTCATGACGGCTTCTGCAAGGAACTCGACCGGCAGCGCGCGAAAAAGCGCGGCGCGTCCGTCGTGCGGGGCGATGACGACTTCACCAAATGCATCGATCCGATGAAGGAAGTGCTGGCACTGACGTCGAAAGACGGCAAGCTGATCGACAGCGTGACGGTCGTGGTCGGCCCCTACAGCGCCGGACCCTATGCGGAGGGCACCTATGAGGTAGCGATTCCGGTCGACGCTGCGATTCGCAAGGCCATCAAGACGGAGTATCAGGACGCCTTCATCCCGGCTTGAACCCATGCATTTGGACGCGCTGCACTTCAGATAGACGCCGAATCGCGCGGCACGCCATACAGGTCATGTTCGTCCGCATCCTCGATCAGCGCGGTCAGCACATCGCCGGCCTGCCGCCCTTCGCCCACATCGCGCAGGAAGACATTGCCGTCGATCTCCGGCGCATCCGCCTGGCTGCGCGCGGTCGCGCCGATGGAGCCGTCCTCGTCCGGCTCGCCGACCTCGTCGATGATGACGGGCATCGCGCGCCCGACCTTGCCCGCCAGCTTCTGGGCGGAAATGGCGGCGGTCCGCTCCATGATCCGCTGGTAGCGTTCTTCCTTCACCTCTTCGGGCACGGCGCCGGGCAGGGCATTGGCCGCCGCGCCTTCGACAGGCTCGAACCGGAAAGCGCCCACGCGGTCGAGTTGCGCCTCGTCCAGCCAGTCCAGCAGATATTGGAAGTCGGCCTCCGTCTCGCCGGGGAAGCCGATGACGAAGGACGAACGGATCGCGATATCCGGGCAGATGTCGCGCCAATTGCGGATGCGGTCCAGCACCTTGGCCTCATTGGCCGGGCGCTTCATGGCTTTCAGCACATTGGGCGACGCGTGCTGGAACGGAATGTCCAGATAGGGGGTCAGCAGCCCGTCGGCCATCAGCGGGATCACCTGATCCACATGGGGATAGGGATAGACATAGTGCAGCCGCACCCATGGCGGCGTGCCGTCCCCGGTGCGAAGCTGGCCCAGTTCGCGGGCCAGATCGGTCATGTGCGCGCGCACTTCGCGGCCCTTCCACTGGCGCGTTTCATGCCGGGTGTCGACGCCATAGGCCGACGTGTCCTGACTGATGATGAGCAGTTCCTTCGTGCCCGCCGCAACCAGCTTTTCCGCCTCGCGCAGCACAGCGTCCACGCGGCGGCTCGCCAGATCGCCGCGCAGGGACGGAATGATGCAGAAGGAGCAGCGATGATTGCACCCCTCGCTGATCTTCACATAGCTGTAATGGCGCGGCGTCAGCTTCAGCCCGCCTTCGGGCACCAGGTCTACGAAGGCATTGGGCACGGGCGGCGATGCGTCGTGGACCGCGTTCACCACCGCCTCATATTGATGCGCGCCGGTGACGGCCAGCACCTGCGGGAATTTCGCGCGGATCAGGTCCGCCTCATTGCCCATGCAGCCGGTGACGATGACGCGGCCGTTTTCCGCGATGGCTTCGCCGATGGCCTCCAGCGACTCCTCCTTCGCCGAATCGAGAAAGCCGCAGGTATTGACCAGCACGACGTCCGCGCCGGAATAGTCGGCGGACATCTGATAGCCGTCGGAACGCAGCTTCGTCAGGATGCGCTCGCTGTCCACCAATGCCTTGGGACAGCCGAGCGAAACCATGCCGACCTTGGGCGGCGAGGGGATTTTGGTTGCCATGATCGGCGCGCACATAGGGATTTTTGCGCCAAATGTCACGGCCTGCTTAAAATGGAGTCGAATCGGGGCTTTCTTCTTCGCCGACGTTGCCGACGATTTCGATGATCATGTCGCCGGTCTGGAGCTGCTGCGCGGCCTCTTCCCCGGAACCGATGGGCCGATCCCCGCGATAAATCCGCACGCCCAGGCCCGTGGCGATCGCCGACAGCGGCTTGCCGATCTCCTCGGGCAGCACGAATCGCTCGTTCAGCTTCACCCGCCCGCCCGACGCCGCCAGATCAGCCATATAATCCGCGATATGCCGCCCGCTGGTGCTCCCTGCCAGCAGCAGCCCGGCAAAGCTCACCGGATTGATGACGGTGGTGGCCCCCGCCTGCCGCGCGGGCAGTTCATTATCCTCGTTCCGCACCACGATGCTGATCGGCAGGCGCGGCGCCAGATGCCGGGCCGTCAGCGTGATGAGGATCGACGTATCGTCCCGCCCCGCCGAAACGATCATGCTGCGCGCGCGATGGATCGCGACGTCCTTCAGGGTCCTGTCCCGCGTGGAATCGCCGCACATCACGTTGCAGCCCATATCCTCCGCTTCGGCCAGCGCCCGTTCGGACGGATCGATCACCACGATCTCGCGCGCGTCGGTTCCCCGCGCCAACAGCTCGCGCACGGCTTCGCTGCCCGATGTGCCAAATCCGGCGACGACGATATGGTTGCGTAGATCGGCCTGAATGCGTGCCATGCGCCACCTGTAGAGGATGTTGCGGAAAAAGAGATGATAGGCTGTTCCCAGGAAGATCAGCCATACGAACAATCGGAGCGGCGTGACCAGTATCGCTTCGAACAGCCGGGCTTCCGGACTGACCGGAACGATATCGCCATAGCCCACCGTCATCATCGTGACGGTGGTGAAATAGAGCACGTCCACAAAACTGATATTATTGTCCAGACTGTCCCTCAGCCCGTCGCGCCCGATCCAGTGGATCAGCAGCACCAGCCCGATCAGCCCGAATACCAGCGCCACCCGCCACGCCAGATCCGCCCAGACGGGCATGGACGAGCGCCGCCGCAGGAATCCGGCCGTGGGCGACCGCGAGGGGAGGGGCTTGATCCTCATGGCTCTTGTCCCGGCAGATGATCGACGGGATTGACCGGTATCCTGTCCTTACGCAATTCGAAATGGAGTTTCGGATGGCTGGCATAGCCGCTGTCGCCGGTCAGGCCGATGATCTGGCCTTTGCGCACCTTCTGCCCGCGCACCACGTCGACCCGGCTGGCATGGCCATAGGCGCTGACCCAGCCGCCGCCATGGTTGACGAGCATCAGGCCGCCGAACACCGCCACCTTGTCCCCCGCATAGGCGACCACGCCATCGGCGGCCGCCCGGATCGGCGTGCCGGCGGGAATGGCGATATCGATCCCGTTGTTGCGCGCGCCGCCCGCACCCGGTCCGAAGCGCGACAGCAAAGTCCCCCGAACCGGCCACGCAAAGCCGCCGGAAAAGCGCGCCGGCTCCGCGATCGGCATGTTGGAGGGCAGGGGGCGCGGCTGGCTTGACGCAGGCGGCGGCTTGTCCTTGCCGCTCGCGGGCTGGCCGCCGGTCAGCACATCGTCGATGTCGATGCGGAAGGCGGCGGCACGTTCCTCCATCGTGCGCGGCTCGTGCGGGCCATCGTCGGGCAGCAGCAGGCGCTGTCCGTTCCGCAGCATAAAGGGTTCCGCCAGCGCATTCATCTCCACGATCCGGCCCCATGCCACGCCATAGGCGGCGGCGATGGCGATGCCGGTTTCCCCTTCCGACACCCGATGATAGCGCCCGCCCGGAATGGCGAGCCTCTGCCCCTCGCGGATGACATAGGGATAGCGCAGGCCATTGGCGCGCGCGATGCTTTCCGATCCCGCGCCGCTGCGATGGCCGATTCCGCGCAGCGTTTCCCCCGCTTTCACGACATAGGTGGACGGCGCGACCGTCACGGCGTCGGGCAGCACCTGCTGCGCTTTCCACACGGGCTGGCTTTCGATCAGGCGGACGGGCGCTTCGCCTGTTTCGCGCGCGGCCGCCGTGGCCGCAAGGCCCGCCGCCAGGAAAAAGCCACAGGGAAGGAGCATCGGCGTGCGCGGCATCGCTTTCTTTCTAGCCGTGCCGCCGCCGCCTTGTCATCCCCGCCGGACGATCAGCCCGCAAAGGCTTCGGCGGCGGCGGCCATGGCGCTGTCCTGCGTCAGGTCGTAATGCAGCGGCGTCACCGTCACATACCCCTCCGCGATGGCCGCAAGGTCGGTGCCTTCGGGCACGGCGTCGCTGGTGCCAAGCCCGAACCAGTAATAGCGATAGCCGCGCGGATCGACGCCTTCGACGATGGCTGTGCGGTCTACATCGTGGAAGCCCTGCCGCACCACGCGGATGCCCTTGACCTCTTCCGGCCCGATTGCGGGGAAGTTGACGTTGAACAGCATCCGGGGAGAGGCGGGCAGGGCGATCAGCGGCCGCAGCACCTTTTCCCCCCAGGCGCGCGCGGTGGCGAAGGGGACCGCGTCGCCCATGCCCTCGCGCGAATAGACCTGACTGAGCGCGATGGAGCGGATGCCGGAAATCGCCCCTTCCATCGCGGCGGAGACGGTGCCCGAATAGGTCACGTCCTCGGCCAGGTTGGCGCCGCGATTGACGCCCGACAGCACCAGATCGGGTTTGCAGTCCTTCATCAGATGGCCGACCGCCAGCATCACGGCGTCGGTGGGCGTGCCGGTGACGCTGTAATGCCTCTCGCCATGCTTGCGGATGCGCAAGGGGCGGGTGAGCGTCAGGCTGTGGCCCGCGCCCGACTGTTCCTCATGCGGGGCGACGATCCAGATGTCGTCGGACAGCGTGCGCGCGATCTCCTCCAGCACCTTGAGGCCCGGAGCATGAACGCCATCGTCGTTGGTGAGCAGGATACGCATCGACTATCTACCGCTTCAAATCCTCATCTCGGCCGCAGCCGGGTGATGCCGCCCATATAGGGCGCGAGCGTTTCCGGCACGATGACGCTGCCGTCCTCCTGCTGGTAATTTTCCAGCACGGCAACCAGCGTGCGGCCGACCGCCAGCCCCGATCCGTTCAGCGTGTGGAGGAAGCGAGTCTGCTTCTCCCCCTCCGGCTTGAAGCGGGCGTTCATGCGCCGCGCCTGGAAATCGCCGCAGTTCGATACGGAACTGATCTCGCGATAGGTCTGCTGGCTGGGCAGCCAGACTTCAAGGTCATAGGTCTTGCGCGCGGAAAAGCCCATGTCGCCGGTGCACAGCAGCATCTTGCGATAAGGCAGGTTCAGCGCCTGCAATATGCCCTCCGCCGCCGCGCACATGCGTTCATGTTCGGCGCCGGAGTCTTCGGGCTTGCAGATCGCGACCAACTCCACCTTCTCGAACTGGTGCTGGCGGATGAAGCCGCGCGTGTCGCGGCCCGCCGATCCCGCTTCGGAGCGGAAGCAGGGGGTGAGCGCGGTGAGGCGCATCGGCAGGCTTTCCGCCGCCACGATCTGCTCGCGCACGAGATTGGTCAGGCTGACCTCCGCCGTGGGGATCAGCCAGCGGCCGTCGGTGGTGCGGAACAGGTCTTCGGCGAACTTGGGAAGCTGCCCCGTGCCGAACAGCGCTTCGTCGCGGACCAGCAGCGGCGGGTTCACTTCCTCATAGCCATTTTCGCCCGACTGGCGGTCGAGCATGAATTGCGCCAGCGCCCGGTGCAGCCGCGCCATCTGGCCGCGCAGCGCGGCGAAACGGGCGCCCGACAATGCCGCCGCGCCCTCGAAATCCAGCCCCAGCGCTGGGCCGAAATCGGCATGGTCCTGCGGGGTGAAGGGGAAGTGGCGCGGCTCGCCCCAGCGGCCGATTTCCACATTGCACGCTTCATCGTCCCCATCCGGCACGTCGTTGGCGGGAAGGTTGGGGATGGCGGCCAGCATTGCCTGAAGCGCCTCGCCGGTTTCCCGGTCCTCCGCCTCCAGAGCGGGCATCCGGTCCTTGAGCGCGGCAACCTCGGCCTTCAGGCTTTCGGCCTTGTCCACGTCCTTGGCGGCCATGGCCTGACCGATGGCCTTGCTCGCTTCGTTGCGGCGGGCCTGGCCCTGCTGCAATTCGGTCTTGATCGCCCGGCTGCGCTCATCGACCGCCAGTATCCCGGCGGAGAGCGGATCGAGGCCCCGGCGGGCGAGCGCGGCGTCGAAGGCGGCGGGGTTTTCGCGGATGAAGCGGATGTCGTGCATGGGACCGCCTATGCCGTTCCGCGATCAGCCGCGCAACCCTGGGCGCCGCCATCCGTTGGTGACAGGAATCGGTAAGAGGAGATGGCGATGCGGATCGATCATGACGCGATGGTGCTCGTGGCGGACGGGCGGAAGATATTGTTGTTTCGTAACAAGGGGGATGGCGATTTCCCCCATCTGGAAACAGAGGTGGTGAAGGAACAGGACAATCCCGCCGACCGCGATCAGGCTTCGGACGCGCCGGGGCGGGCCTTCAATTCCGTCGGCGGCCATCGCAGCGCCATGGAGCAGACGGATTTTCACGATCTGGAGGAAAGCCGTTTCGCGGCGGAAGCGGCCGATATGCTCAAGCGCCGTGCGCTGGCCAATGAATATCAGAAGCTGATCGTGGTCGCGCCGCCCACCGCCTTGGGCGAAATGCGGAAACATTATCACAAGGAGGTCCAGAGCCGCCTGGCCGGAGAGATCGCAAAAGACCTGTCCAACCATCCCGTGCCGGAGATCGAAAGGATCATCTCCGAAAGCTGATCCGTTATCGCGCAAAACAGGGAAAGGGCGGGCTGTCGACCGGCTCTGGCCTTTCTTTGGGCGATTGCGCAGGTCGCAAACCTCTGCGCCGAACGGTGGTTATTGGCGGTTTGCGGTCATTCCCCCCGATGACGGATATGGAATGGCGGAAAATGGCCGCAAGCGATCATTGCATGATCAGGCCGCGGCCTTCGCCTTCCGGTCGGCGAAGCGGCGGCGCGCCACCAGCGCCACCGCGCCCGCGCCGAACAGCAGGATCATCGGCGGCGCGGGAACGTCCGTGCCTCCGGTGCTGCCGGAGCTGCCGCCCGAACTGCTGGAGGAGGAGGACGAACTGCTCGACGAGGAACTGGAGGAACTTGAACTGCCGCTGCTGTTGGTGCCGAAGCTCGATGAGGAGCTGCTGCTCGATGAACTGGAGGAGGAACTGGAGGAGCTGGACGATCCGCCGTTCGAACCATGGTGGTGACCTCCGCTCGATCCCTTGCCGCCGCTCGAACTGCTCGATGAGCTGGAAGATGACGACGAAGAGGATGAAGAGGACGACGACGATGATGACGTGCTGATAATCGGGCCGCCGGTCGAGGTGCTGGTCGATGTGATCGGGCCGCCCGTTGATGTGCTTGTGGATGTGACCGGCCCGCCGGTCGAGCTGGTGGTGGAGGAAATGACGACGGAACCGCCGCCGCCGCTGCCGCCGCCGCCAAAGAAGCCGCCGATGAAACCGCCGCCGCCAAATCCGCCGAAGCCGCCGCCCATGACGACCGGAACGGCCGAACCGCCCGAGATCATCGGCATTTCAGCCGGCGGCATGGGGGCGGGCAGGGGGATGGGCGCGGCCTGCGTCGTCACCGTGACGGTCGAGGGCGCACAGGCGGTCACGGTCTTCACGACCTTGCGCTTCACCGTGCGGACCGCATAGCGTTTCTTGGGCGCGGCTTTGACGCTCTTGGTGCTGTGCACCACCGCTGGACGCGCGCTTTCCGCGACATGGACGGCTCCCCCGCCAATGATCGCTCCGCCGCAAGTGCAGGCGCATAATTTTGCCAATGCCATCCGTACCGACATAGGTTTGCTCTTTTCCTTTATCCCCTGGTCCCCCCGTCGCTGGCATGGCCCAGTGAAGGGCGCGGCGGGGTTTCCCCTATGGGCAGGAACGCAAAATAAAGCGTTAACTGCAACGCCGTTAACCCTGATTGTCGTCCTGGAGTCGAGGAGATTTACGCATTTGCATGGGCGGATATGGTTAACGTCCCACTATGGAACAGGACGACGGCGTGAAATTAATCCAGGGTTCCCGTCCTGGTCTCCGCGAGACTCGGCGCATCCTTTTTCCCCGCGGGGAAATGGACAGGCGAAGGGCGGTAAGGAACGGAGAATGTTCGCTTGTGTCGCCTGACGCCGATGGTTATTAGGGCGCCCAATCATAAGGAATGGCCGCCCGGTCCTTTCAGCGCCGGGGCCAATCGAGTCGGAGAGCCAGATGGCATCGGTTTTGAATTCCGATAAAGACGGCGACAAGCCGCCGAAATCGGCTGTAACACTCCCCCCCGACTATCGTCCTTCCCCGGACGAGGACTTCATGAACCCGCTGCAACTGGAATATTTCCGGCAGCGCCTGTGGGACTGGAAGAAGCAGATCCTCACGGAGGCGGAAGGAACGCTCGCCGTTCTCCAGAATGAGCCGCTGCGCGAACCGGACCTCAACGACCGCGCGTCGAGCGAGACGGACTGGTCGATCGAACTGCGCACCCGCGACCGCCAGCGCAAGCTCATTTCCAAGATCGACGCCGCGCTGCGCCGTATCGACGAGGGCGAATATGGCTATTGCGAAGTGACCGGCGAGCCGATCTCGCTGGGCCGTCTGGAGGCCCGACCGATCGCGACCATGACGGTGGAAGCGCAGGAACGCCATGAGCGGCAGGAAAAGATTTCGCGCGACGACTGACGATTAACGCTTTGTCCATGTGCCGCTGGCAATGATCCGGCCCCTCAACGGATATATGTGGCGGATCGGTCGATGGACAGGGATCAGGACGGTTTGGAGCGCGGCCCGGCCAGGACGTCGCCGCGCGACAGCCTTTTTCTGCTGACGAATCTTGTCAGGGACGATGGCGTGCCGCTTTGCCAGGCGCGGGTCCGCAACCTGTCTGCCACCGGGCTGATGGCCGAGTGCGAACGGCGGGTTGCGGCGGAAACCCGCCTGATCCTGGAATTGCGGGGCCTGGGCCGCGTGGCCGGGCAGGTCGCCTGGTCCCATGGCGAAAGAATCGGCATCGCTTTCGACAAGCCGATCGATCCCCATCTGGTCCGGCGGCCGGTGTCCAATGGCGAAAGGCATGTGATCCCCGATTATCTGCGCAGCTATCCCATGCGCGCCCGCTGAGACGCGGTTGGCTTTTAAGGCCTTCGGTCTGTCGGCGGCTGCTTTCCACCCTTACCTGCCCATCAGCGCAGGTGCGCAAGCCGCATAATGCAAATAAAAAGCCCCGTGCGAACGGGGCTTTATCTGGCCGGGCTTCATCTCCATCCGATGAAGCCCGCCATGATCGACGGCTGCGCTCAGTGTTGCGCCGCCATCTCCTCCTTCAACCGTAATTTCTGCTTCTTGAGCGAAGCGACGAGCGAACTGTCCGGCATGGGGCGACTCGTCTCGGCCTTGATTCGTGCTTCAAGACCGGCATGCTTGGCTGAAAGAGCGGAAACGTGGCTGTTTTCCATGACATTCTCCTGACGAGGGTGATGGATGACGAAGTAGATCATGAATCGCCCCGCTTGTCTCGGGGGTATCGAGGCTTTGCGATGGGACGCGCGAAAATTTGCGATGGCCCGCATGGGCGCGGCAGGCTATCAACGGGCGGCTGTTGCGGAAGGGGTTCGGGAAAGCGGGTGCGGTGAGCCGGGAAGACATCATGCGTCGATTGGAAATCCTTCGCGTCGAGCATCGCGATCTCGACAGCGCGATTTCCGCACTGGTCGATTCGGGGGCGGGCGATCAGATGCAGGTCGCCCGGCTGAAGAAGCGCAAGCTGCGGCTGCGCGATGAAATGACGCTGCTGGAAGATGCGCTGGTGCCGGATATCATCGCCTGAACCGACCGCCCCTGAATGGGACAGCGGTTCCACGGCGCGCGCGCGGGCCTGACAAAGCGCGAAGACTATGCCAGCTAGGCGATATGGGAAAAGCAGCATCGCTTGATCGGGGATTGCACCGGCGTCTGGTGGACGGCCTCTATCTGGAAGCCATGGTGATGGCGGATGAGGCGCGTTCCTATTTCGATTCCAGCGCATTGCCTGAAGACCTGACGGACGATCCGTTGCAGCGCGTGGCTTTCGCCTGTGAGTCGCTCAAGGTGACGACGCGCCTGATGCACATCATCGCCTGGCTGCTGAGCCAGCGGGCGTGGCAGCGGGGCGAGATCGGCGATGGAGAGCTGGGGGAGGAGAAATATCGTCTGGGCGTGGCGGCGCAAAGCGACGCGGACCTGTCCGCCGCCTTTCCGTTCGCGGCGCGGTCGCTGGTCGATGCGAGCCAGGAACTCTATGACCGCGTGGCGCGGCTTCAGGAACGGATCGACCTGATGCTGCGTCTGGACGGCGGGGAACGGGAAAGTCCCGCGCGCGCGCTGATGGAACGGCTCAGCACGTCTTTCTGAAAGGTGCGCGGCTGCGATGAACGATGTTTCCGGCGCGCTTCTTGGCTGGCATTGTGCACCGCATCTGGTCTAGATCAGGCGCATGACCAACGGCTTGCGGACCCGTCGCCGCCATTCAGGTTGCCCGCACGCCGCACGGCTTGCCCTCGCGCCGCTGCTGCTGGTCGCGCCTTGCGCCGTTCACGCGCAAAGCGCGCCTCCGCCCGTGCAGGAGGAGGCGCCCGCGCTTGATCCCATGCCTGATATCGGCATCGACTGGCCCGACATGGGACAGCCCGATACGGTCGAGCCTCTGCCTGCCGATCCCCGCGCCGACGCCGCCGTTCCGGAAGGGGACGCCATGGTCGAAGCGCCGGAGGCGGAAGATGCCGCCGAGCAGAATCCCGTCTTCACCGACGCGGGCGAGGAGCGGCGCTACAAGGTGTCGCTGAGCGGCCTGGACGGCATCGCCGACGAGCAGTTCGACATGCGCTTCAAGGAATTGTCCACCCTGTCGCAGGGCGAACGCCGTCGCGCCAACCTGGCGCAGATCAACCGGCGGGTGAAGGAGGATGGCGAGCTTCTGGACCAGTTGCTGCGCGCCAAGGGCTATTATGCCGCGCACATCCGCGGGTCCGTGTCGCCGCCGCCCGCCGGAACCGACCGCCTTCAGGTGCGGTTCGATGTCGTGCCGGGGACGCAATATCTGCTGTCCTCCGTCGACCTCATCGGTTTGGCGGAGACGGGACCGCGCGAACCCAGGCTGCGGGAGGCTTTTCCGGTGAAGGCGGGCGATCCGGTGGACGCGGACCGGATATTGGCGGGGCGTGATTCGCTGTCCACGGCGCTGGCCGAAAGCGGCTTCCCCTTCGCCAAGGTCGACGAGCCGGAAGTGCGGATCGACCATGAGGAGCGCAAGGGCGAACTGGACATCGTCGTGACCCCGGGCGGCTATCGCACCTTCGGCAATATCATCCTCAACGACAACACGCTGTTCAAGGCCCCGCATCTCTATGAAATCGCGCGGTTCGACCGGGACGACATCTATATGGCGTCGGACGTGGAGGATCTGCGCCGCGCCATCGTGGCGACGGGCCTTGTCTCCACCGTGACGCTGACCCCAAAGGAAGCGGGCGATGGCGAGCATGTCGACCTGGACGTGCAGGTGCGTCCCGCACCGCTCCGCACCGTTGCGGGCGAACTGGGCTACGGCACGGGCGAAGGCTATCGCGCAGAGGTGAGCTGGCAGCATCGCAACCTGTTTCCACCCGAAGGCGCGGTGACGCTGCGGGGCGTCGTCGGCACGCAGGAGCAGACGGCGAGCGTGCTCTATCGCCGCAACAATTTCCATCGCCGGGACAATGTGCTCACCGGGCTGCTGTCGGTCAGCAACATCAAGCGCGACGCCTATGATGCGCGCACCATCACCGTGGCGGGCGGGCTGGAGCGGCAGACGAACATCCTGTTCCAGAAGAAGTGGGTGTGGCGCATCGGCGCGGAAATCATCGCGTCGGATGAGGCGGATTTCTTCAGCGGCGGGGACCGGCGCACCTTCTTCATCGGGGCGGTGCCATTGAGCCTCACCTATGACGGCAGCGACGACCTGCTGAACCCGACCAAGGGCTTCCGGCTGGGGGGCCGGTTCAGCCCGGAACTGTCCTTCCAGAGCGGCACCTTCGGTTATGCGCGGGTACAGCTGGACGGCAGCGCCTATCAGCCGGTCGGCGAGCGGGTGGTGCTGGCGGCACGGACGCGGCTGGGCACCATATTGGGATCGACGGTGGACCGGATCGCGCCGTCGCGGCGTTTCTATGCGGGCGGGGGCGCGTCGGTGCGCGGTTATGGCTATCAGAAGATCGGGCCGCGCTATGGCCCGGACGACGATCCGGTGGGCGGCAAGAGCCTCGCTGAATTCTCGTTGGAGGCGCGGGTGCGCTTCGGCAATTTCGGGGTCGTCCCCTTTATCGACGCGGGCAATATCTCGACCAGTTTCGTGCCGCGCTTCCGCGACCTGCGGATCGGGGCGGGCATGGGCGTGCGCTACTACAGCAGCTTCGGGCCGATCCGCGTCGACGTCGGCACGCCGATCAACCCGCAGAGCGGCGATCCGAAGATCGCGGTCTATGTGTCGCTGGGGCAGGCCTTCTGATGGCCGACGATCAGCCCGAGGAAGCAATCCCGCCGCCCCGGCCCCGCCGGGCGTGGGACGGACGGTGGCAGCGCTGGGCGACCGCCATCCTCGCGGCGCTGCTGCTGATCGTCGTGGGTGCGCTGGCGTGGCTGGACACGTCTTCGGGGCATCGTTTCCTCGTGTCGCGTATCGCCGCCATCAGCCCGCCTTCGGGCCTGCGCATCCGGGTCGAGCGGATCGACGGCAGCATCTATCGCCGGGCGGTGCTGCACGGGTTGGAGCTTTCCGACCCCAAGGGACGCTTCTTCGATGCGCCCCGCGTGGAGTTGGACTGGTGGCCCTTCGCCTGGCTCTCAAACCGGCTGGATATCGACCGGCTGGCGATTCCGCGTGCCACGCTGCACAAATTGCCCAGGCTCAACCCCGGCAAGCGCGAGGGGCCGATATTGCCGGGCTTCGACATCCGCCTGATGCAGTTGTCGGTCGGCCGATTGGCGATAGACCCCTCCATCACGGGCCGGGCGCAGGAAGCGACGCTGAACGGCGACGCGGACATTCGCGGCGGGCGCGCGGTCATCGACCTGTCCGCGCGCGTGCTGAACGGGGACGATGCGCTCAACGTCGCGCTCGACAGCCGCCCGGACGACGACAGGTTCGACCTGGAAGTCACGATGAACGCGCCCAGGGGCGGCGTGCTGGCGGCGATGGCGGGCTTGAAGCAGGACGCCAATCTGCGCGTTCACGGCAAGGGAAGCTGGACGCGCTGGGACGGGCAGCTTGCCGGAACGCTGGACGGCCAGCCGGTGATCGACCTTGCCTTGACGGCGCGCAAGGGGCGCTATGGCGCGACCGGCTCCATCCAGGGGCCTGCGCTGGCGGGCAACGGCCTGTTCGAAAGATTGGCCACCCCGCGCCTTGCGGTGAAGGCGGACGGCAGCATGGAGGATCGGGTGATCGACGGCACGCTGTCGTTGCGCTCCGCCGCCATCGACCTCCATGCGGACGGCGCCATCGATCTGCGGAACAACGCGCTCGACAATATGCTGGTGGACATGAAGCTGGCGCGGCCCGAAGCGCTGCTGCGGAACATGCGGGGACGCGACGTGGCGGCGCGCATCCGTCTGGACGGTCCCTTCGCCACTCCCGGCTATGAATATCTGCTGACGGCGCGGCAGTTGGCGTTTGACAAGACCGTCATCAGCGACCTGCGCGCCGATGGGAAGGGGCGCAAGGCGGCGAAGGGGCCGGCGCTGATCCCCGTGCGCCTGCGGGCGCGGCGGCTGGACGGGCAGGGGGAACTGGTCGAAGGCATCTTCCGCAACTTCGCGCTGGACGGCGTGCTGCAATTGAAGGGGCAGCAGATCGTCAGCAATCCCATGCAGATCCGCTCCGACCGGCTGCGCGGGCGGCTGGTGATGGTGGCGGACCTCAAGAGCGGGCGTTACGATTTCGGGCTGGACGGGCAGATCAACGGGCTGCTGATCCGTGGGCTGGGGCTGATCGACCTGACGTCGAAGCTGCGCGCCGTGCCGGGACCGAAGGGCGCCTTCAGCCTCGGCGGTCATGCGCTGGCGCGGATGCGGCGGCTGGACAACAGCTTTCTTCGCACGCTGGGCGGCGGCCTGCCGACGGTCCGGAGCGCGCTCGCGCTGGGACCGGACGGGCAGTTGCGTTTCAGCGCGTTGCGCCTGGAATCGCCGCTGCTGACGCTGAATGCCGACGGCTATCGCCGCCGCAACGGGACGTTCCATTTTGAAGGAGGCGGGCGGCACGGCCAATATGGGCCGCTCGATCTCGTGCTGGATGGCAAGATCGACCGGCCGGCGGTGGACCTGCTGCTGCATCGTCCCATGGATGCGCTGGGCCTGCGGGAGGTGAAGGCGCGCTTCGATCCCGACGAGACGGGCTATGCCTTCACGGCGGAAGGCGGATCGACGCTGGGACCGTTCACCGGCAACGGCGCGATCCTGCTACCTCCGAATGGGCAGGCGGTCGTGCGCGTGGCCCGGCTCGCCGTTTCGGGCGCGACGGCCGGCGGCGATATCCGCCCCGTAACCGGCGGGCTGGACGGACAGCTTGTGGTGGCGGGGCCGGTGACGGGCACGGTCGGCTTCCGGCCCGTGAACGGAGTCCAGCAGTTGCTGCTGCACCTTGCCGCCAACCGCGCGAGCTTCGACGGGCCGACCGCTATCGCGGTAGGGCGGGGCAAGCTGGATGCGGCCATATTGCTCGACCCGGACGGCACGTCCATCGACGCGACGGTGCAGGCGCAGGGCTTGCGCATGGGCGGAATATTGCTGGGCCGCATGGCGGGCACGGCGAAGCTGGTGGACGGCAGGGGCACGGTGCGCGGCAGTCTTTCGGGGCAACGCGGACGCCTGTTCGATCTGCAAGGCGAAGCGCAGGTGGAACCGGACCGGATCGGCCTGTCCGCCAGCGGGACCATCGACCGCAAGCCGATCCGGCTGGCCCGCGCGGCCCTGCTGACGCGGGCGGAGGGGGGCTGGCATCTGTCGCCCGCCACCATCCGTTATGCCGGGGGATCGTTGCAGCTTGCCGGCGACCTGGGCGGCGAGATGGTCGCCATAGAGGCGCGGATGCAGACGCTGCCGCTGTCCTTGCTGGACATCGCCTATGACAATCTGGGCCTTGGCGGCGTGGCGACCGGCACGCTCAGCTATGCCAAGCCGCGCGGCGGCATGTCCACGGGCAAGGTCGAATTGCGCGTCCGCGGGCTGTCGCGTTCCGGCCTGTCGCTCAGTTCCCGTCCGGTCGATGTGGGCGTCAACGGCGTGCTCGATCAGGATCGGCTGGCGACGCGCATGATCTTCGTGTCGGACGGGCGCACCATCGGCCGGGCGCAGGCGTTGCTGGCTCCGCTGGGACGCGAGGGCAGCCTCGCCGAGCGGCTGAACCGCGCGCCCCTGTTCGCGCAGCTTCGCTATGCCGGCGCGGCCGATACGCTCTGGCGGCTGACGGGCGTGGAGATCGTCGACATAGCGGGGCCGGTGAGCGTGGCCGCCGACGTCAGGGGCACGCTGGGCCAGCCGGCGATCGCGGGGACGCTGTCCACCGACAATGTCGCGATCAACAGTCCCGTCACGGGAATGCGGCTGAGCGGGGTCAAGGCGCGGGGCCGCTTTTCGGGGGACCGGCTCGTCATCTCCAGCTTCGCCGCGGCGGCGCGCAACGGCGGATCGGTGGTGGGGACCGGCAGCTTCACCTTCAAGGGCACGGCGGGCGTCGGCATGGACCTCAACTTGCAGGCGGACAATGCCACGCTGCTCGATCGCGACGATCTGGGCGCGACGGTGACGGGACCGATCACGCTGCGGTCGGACGGTTCGGGCGGCACGATTGGCGGCAACCTCAAGCTGATCAAGAGCCGCTTCACGCTGGGCCGGGCGGCTGCGGTGGCGCAGCTTCCGCAACTCAAGGTGGTGGAGATCAACCGCCGGGGCGAGGAGATCGAGCGTCCGCGCAACGATGCGCCCTGGACGCTGGCGGTCAAGGCGCAGGCGCGCAATCGCCTGATGGTGACCGGCCTTGGTCTCGACAGCGAATGGCGGGCCAATCTGGACCTGGGCGGCACGGTGACGAATCCCGCCATCGCCGGGACGGCGCAACTGGTGCGCGGCGGCTATGAATTTGCGGGCCGCCGGTTCGAGCTTCGCGAAGGGCTGATCCAGTTCGACGGCCGCACGCCTGTCAATCCCACGCTCGACATCACGGCGGAGGCGGATGTGGCGGACCTCAGCGCGACGATCCATGTCGGCGGGACCGGCCTGTCGCCGGACATCGGCTTCACCAGCGTTCCCGCCCTGCCGCAGGATGAACTGCTGTCCCGCATCCTGTTCGGCACGTCGATCACCAACCTGTCCGCGCCCGAAGCGTTGCAGCTCGCTTCGGCGGTGGGGTCGCTGCAGGGCGGGGGCGGGCTTGACCCCATCAATGCGGTGCGCAGGGCGGCGGGGTTGGATCGCTTGCGTATCTTGGCCGCCGATCCGACGCAGGGACAGGGGACGTCCATCGCGGCGGGCAAATATCTGACGCGCAAGACCTATGTGGAACTGATTACCGATGGGCAGGGCTATTCCGCCACACGCATCGAATATCAGGTGACGCGGTGGCTGTCGTTGCTGGGGGCGATCTCCACGCTGGGCCGCGAAAGCGCGAATGTGCGCGTGTCGAAGGATTATTGACAGGCGCATCCGCCCGGTTCGCCTGATCCCGATTACGGAACGGTTCCACGACAGGCTGTCCCCAACTGTGGCATATGGGTCACATAAGTTGTTGTTTATCTTAGGTTCATGCAACCAACGGCGTTGCTCCGCTTTCACACTCTCACCGCCTTCGGGCGGAAAGAATAAGGAAAACGGAGTATTTTTATGCGAAAGATAATCGTCGCAACCCTTCTCGCCGGCGGCGCAGTCGCCTCCCCGGCTCTCGCGCAGGACGTCGGCCCGACCTTCACCGGCCCGCGCGTCGAAGCGATCCTGGGCTATGACCATGTCGGCGCGGGCAGCGACGTCGACAATGACAATGGCCGCAACGACCAGTCGATCGACGGCCTGCTTTACGGTGTGGGCGCGGGTTATGACGTGAACCTCGGCAGCGCCGTGGTCGGCGTGGAAGGCGAATTCACGAATTCCACCGCCAAGAGCAGCCGCTACGACTTCACCGATGACTTCGGCTTCGGCCGAGTCAAGCAGGGCCGCGACCTTTATATCGGTGCGCGCGCCGGTATCCTGGCGGACCCGGCGACGCTGGTTTATGTGAAGGGCGGTTATACCAACAGCAAGCTCAAGGTGCTGGCGGGCGACACCGACGAGACCACCAATACCGCGTTCAAGCTGGACGGCTGGCGCATCGGCGCGGGCGTGGAGCGCGCCATCAACACCAACACCTTCGCCAAGGTGGAATATCGCTATTCCAACTATAATAAGGGCCGGATTCGCTTCGATGACGGCGCGACCAGTCGCAATTTCGATGTCGACACAGATCGTCATCAGGTTGTCGCCAGCGTCGGCTACCGCTTCTGACGAACGGGGAGGGGGCGGGTGGTTTCCGTCCCCTCCACCGGCGGTTCCTTACAGCGTCGCTTCGATTTCCCGCGCGGCCATGTCCGGATCTTCGGCAAGGCTGATCGGGCGGCCCACGACGAGGATCGATGCGCCGCGATCCAATGCTTCGCGGGGCGTGACGGCGCGCTTCTGATCGCCCATCGCTCCCCCGGCGGGCCTGACGCCGGGCACCACGAAAAAGCCTTCGGGCCATGCCTGCTTGGCAAGGGCCACTTCCGCGCCTGAACAAACGATGCCGTCGAGGCCCGCGCTGCGCGCCAGATCGGCGAGGCGCGCCACCTGATCCTCCGTCTTGCCGCCCACGCCGATGTCGAGCAGGTCGCCGTCGTCGAGGCTGGTCAGGACCGTGACGGCCACGACCCTGGTGTTGACGCCGGCCGCTGCCTTGGCGTCTTCCAGCATGGCCCGGCCGCCGGCCGCATGAACCGTGAGGATCGCCGGCTCCAGCATATGCAGCGCCTGGACGGCCTTCGCCACGGTATTGGGAATGTCGTGCAATTTCAGGTCGAGGAAGATCGGCAGGCCGAATTTCATCATCTCATGCACGCCGTGATGGCCGTTGGCGCAGAAGAATTCCAGCCCCAGCTTCAATCCGCCGACATGATGGCGCACCTGCCCCGCTAATGCCTGCGCCTTTTCAAGGTTGGGCGTGTCGATGGCGACATAGATCGGGCTGCTCATGCTGTTCCTGTTGTATGGAGGGGAGAAGGGGCTGCGGACAGCGCCGCCTCATCGGTCTGCGGCGCGGGCAGGGGAGAAGCCGGGGAAGATGTCGGTGTGGCGGCGGCGGTGACGGCCGCGAGCGCGCGTTCCGTGCTTTCCAGCCTGCGCTTCATGCGCCAGCGGGTCGCACGCGCCATGATCCAGAAAGGCCCCGCCCCCAGCAGGAATGCGCCGATCAGCAATACGGGCAATTTGGTTTCCATCACCAGATCACCCCACAGCCGGACCGTGACCGGCACATAATTCGCCATGCAGAAGAAGGCGAGGGTGACGGCGACGACGACCCAGAAGGCGGTGCGTAGAAATTGCATCGGCGGTCCTTTGGCTGCTGATCCGGGGCTCAGCTTAGGCGATTTTGTCGGAAGGCGGAAGCGTCTCGTCCGGTAAAGCGGCATCGTTACGCCGGAGGCATGGTTGCGCTTTTGCGCGGATGCCGCCAAATTACGGCGGCATCGCCCCATGTCGGACGTTTTGACCTCTTCCCCCCGATGCCTTTGTTGCTTAGCATGGGGGCATCATGAGCAAGACCCAGGACAATTCGCCAGAAACTGCGCCCCAAGCCGTTGAGGAGAAAGGCGCGTCAATCAATCCTCCCGCCGGAAAGGCGCCGCCGCGCAAGGGTGGCGGCAAGGGTGTCTGGGTGGGAACCGCCGCAGGCATAGGCTCAGCCGCGATCGTCGCGGCGCTGCTCTATGCGAACAAGAAGCGGACCTGACCTTTCCGGCTTCCGGTAGGAAAGGGCGATTGGGTGATTTTCAAACCTTGCCGGATGGCGGCAATGGGTGGTTTGCTGCCATTCCCCACTCGTCATGCCAGCGAAAGCTGGCGTCTCTCTTCGTAGGCACGACCCAGCTCAAGGGAGATCCCAGCTTTCGCTGGGATGCCGGGCATTGAACGTCCGCTCCTGGCCGCCATCGCACAACGAGGTCTGCAAGCTCCATAATCGCAAAAAAAAGCGGCGCGGCCTTTCGCTCGCGCCGCCTCGATGCGACCCTTGGGAATTTCGTTCCTGCTTCGTGACAGGACTGCCTGTCGGTCGGGTCAGCCCGCGCTGCCGCTGAGGAAGGCGACGAGTTCCGGCTTGCTGACCGATGCGCTCTTGTCCGTATCCGCGGTGGTGAAGGCGCCGTCAGCCCAGGCCGTCACCTCCGCGGGCGCCAGCGTCTTTCCGGTCGCTTTCATTTCCTGATCCTTCAGCGCGACCATCCACTTGGAAAATTCCGCCTTGTCGAGCTGCCCGTCCTTGTTGGTGTCATAGGCGGGAAATTCGCTTTCCACGATGGATGCGACCGTGTTCGCCTGGCCGGAAGGCGCGGCTTCCGGTTGCGCGGCCGCGCCGGGCTGGGCGGGGGTCGCCGCTTGGGGAGCGGCCGGCGTCGTGCCCTGCTGGGGCGCCGTGGCTTCCTGCGCGACCGCAGGGGCGGTAATGGCGAGAGCGGTCGAGAAAAGAAGTGTACGTAGCATATTGGTCTCCTGAATTATCATTCTCTCGATGAATTCGTTCTCATCGAGGGTTTGACCGAGTAATATCCCAATACTCGACTAGGTTCCTGAATGGTCGTTCATGATCTTCCATCTGTCTTTGCAAGCTGGTCATTTCGGCTGTAAATTCTATCGTAATTGCGGTGAATGGATGCGGATTTCGATCCGCCGTCTGCCGATTTGCTCTTGGAAACGGACGCTGCTAGGCGGCGCGGCAACCCTTCATCCATCATGCAGGATTCGCCATGGTCCCTCGCTACGCCCGCCCGCACATGACCGCTCTCTGGGAACCGGAAGCCCGCTTCCGCATCTGGTTCGAGATCGAGGCGCACGCTACCGAAGCGCTGGGCGACCTTGGCGTGGTGCCCAAATCGGCGGCCAAGGCGCTGTGGGACTGGTGGGCGATCAACCCCGCCATCGACGTGCCCGCGATCGACGCGATCGAGGCCGTCACCAAGCATGACGTCATCGCCTTCCTCACCTGGGTCGCGGAGCAGGTGGGCGACGAAGCGCGCTTCATGCACCAGGGAATGACGTCGAGCGACGTGCTGGACACCTGCCTTGCGGTGCAGCTTTCGCGGGCGGCGGATATTTTGATCGACGATCTCGACAAGCTGCTGGAGGTCGTCAAGCGCCGCGCCTTCGAACATAAGCTGACCCCGACCATCGGCCGCAGCCATGGCATCCATGCGGAGCCTGTGACTTTCGGTCTCAAGATGGCGGAAGCCTATGCGGAGTTCTCCCGCTGCAAGGCGCGGCTGATCGCGGCGCGGGAAGAAGTCGCCACCTGCGCCATTTCGGGCGCGGTCGGCACCTTCGCCAATATCGATCCGCGCGTGGAAGAGCATGTCGCGGCGAAGCTGGGCCTTGCTATCGAGCCGGTCTCCACGCAGGTCATCCCGCGCGACCGTCACGCGATGTTCTTCGCGACGCTGGGCGTCATCGCTTCGTCCATCGAGCGGCTGGCGGTGGAAGTGCGCCACCTCCAGCGGACCGAAGTGCTGGAGGCGGAGGAATATTTCTCGCCGGGGCAGAAGGGCAGCAGCGCCATGCCGCACAAGCGCAACCCGGTGCTGACGGAGAACCTGACCGGCCTTGCCCGCATGGTCCGCAGCTACGCCATGCCCGCGATGGAGAATGTGGCGCTCTGGCACGAGCGGGACATCAGCCATTCGTCGGTGGAACGCTATATCGGGCCGGATGCGACCATCACGCTGGATTTCGCGTTGGGCCGCCTGACCGGGGTGATCGACAAACTGCTCGTCTACCCTGAGCGGATGATGAAGAATCTCGACAAGATGGGCGGGCTTGTCCATTCGCAGCGGGTGCTGCTGGCGCTGACGCAGGCGGGGGTGAGCCGCGAGGACAGCTATCGTTACGTCCAGCGCAATGCGATGAAGGTGTGGGAATCGGACGGCCGGCTTTCTCTGATGGAATTGCTGAAGGCTGATCCGGACGTATCCGCGGCGCTGACCGCGGAGCAGATCGAGGAGAAGTTCGACCTTGGCTACCACTTCCGCCGGGTCGACACGATCTTCAAGCGGGTGTTCGGCGAAGCCTGAAAATCCTCAACGAAAAGAGGGTGGCACCGGGCACCCTCTTCCCTTCGGAACCGAGCGTTGCCGCCGCCCGAACGAATCAGTAGCCGATCGTCATCTGCGCCCTGATGTGGCGCGGCTCTTCGATTTCATCGACCAAGGCGTGAGCATAATCCTCCGCGCTTATCCGGCTTTGCCCTTCGGCATCGCTGATCAGCGTGGTCGTTCCCAGACGGTAATGCGTCGTGCGCTCGCCCGGTTCGATCGTCGCCGCAGGGCTGAAGAAGGTCCAGTCCACATCGCTGCGGCGCAGGATGTCGAGCGCCGCCAGCATGGCGCGCGGCTCCAGCAGGGTATCGGGCAGTTGGTCGATGAGTGCAGATCCATCGGGCAGGGACAGGCTGCCCGCGCCGCCGACCATGATCAGGCGTTTGCCCGATGCGCTGGCGGCTTCGACCAGAGCCATGGCGGTGGAGCGCGCCTGTGCCATCGGATCGCCCTCTCCTCTAGGGCTGACGGCGCTCACGATCACATCGGCGTCCCTCGCCAGCGCGGCCAGGGCGGCGCCGTCGTACACATCGCCCTTTACCGGGATGATCGTGCCGGCGCCGGGGACGCGATCCGGATTGCGGGCGACGCCAACGACATCGTGTCCGCGCGCCGCGGCCTCGACCGCGATCCGCGACCCGATCATGCCGCTGGCGCCGATCAGCAGGATGTTGCGCTTGTCGCTCATGCCGCTGCCTTGGTTTCGTTCAGGAAGAACAGCCGGCTTTGCCGCCACACGCCATTTTCGCGGCGAAATTCGTCCATATACCGGCCATAAGTAATGAAGGGCGGGCTGCTCATGTCGGTCCGGCGCAGCGCCATGGCGTAAAGCGTCCAGCGCCCCTTGGCCGTGTCGCCCTCCACATCGATCACCTCGGCGCCGACGGTGTGCCACATCCACCCCGTGACGGACGGCATGGTTTCGCAAAACAGCGTCATGATCGCATCGCGGCCCGAATGGACGTTGCCGTCCAGCAGGGTGAAGTCGATCACCGCATCCTCGGTGAACAGCGAGCGGAGGATATCCTCATCGCCCGGTTGCTTGTCGCGGATGATCCGGTCGATGGTGTCGCAATACAAGCCCTTGATCCGGCTGATGGCGCGGATGTCGGCTTCAACCGACGTTTCCAGGATAGTAGCCATTTTCAGTCTCCCATATATGTGGTTATGTTCAATACAGCTTGCCGAGCGCGCCGGGCGTGTAGGGCAGGGCGGTATCGATCCGGTCGGCCTTCGCCTTGCTCGCCCACTGCGGATCGACCAGCAGCGCCCGGCCGACGCCGACAAGATCGAATTCGTCGCGATCCAGGCGGTCGAACAGCTTTTCGATGCTGGCGGGTTTTCCGCTCGCGCCGGCCAGCGCTTCCATCAGGTCCTGATCCAGACCGACCGAGCCGACGGTGGAAGTGGGCTTGCCCGTCAGCTTCTTTGTCCAGCCGGCAAGGTTGAGGTCGCTGCCCTCGAACTCCGGTTCCCAGAAGCGGCGCTGCGAGCAGTCGAAAATGTCGATGCCGGCATCGGCAAGCGGCGTGAGGAAGGCCTCCAGCGCTTCGGGTGTCTGGGCGAGCCTGGCCCCGTAATTCTGTAGCTTCCATTGAGAGAAGCGGAACATGATAGGGAAGTCCGGGGCGGTCCGCCGCCGCATCTCCGAGACCATCTCGGTCGCGAAGGCTGTGCGCGCGGCCAGGTCGCCGCCATAACTGTCTTCGCGCCGGTTCGTCTCGTCCCAGAAGAACTGATCGATCAGATAACCGTGCGCGCCATGGATCGCGATGCCGTCGAACCCCATGTCGAAGGCGGATTTGGCGCCCCTGGCAAAGGCTTCGATGACGTCGTCGACATCCCGCTGGGTCATCGGCCTGCCCTGGAGCGTCGGCATGACGCCGATAGTGCCCGAATAGCCTGACGGCCCGACCTGATCGTCGCGCAGCGGCTCAAGCGGTTTTTCGATGCCCGCTACCGGGGCCGCCGTGTACAGGCCGATATGCCAGAGCTGGGGGATGATTTTGCCCCCGGTCGCATGGACTTCGTCCAGCACCATCTTCCATCCCGCCAGCGCGTCGTCGCCATAAAAGCGCGGGATATTGGGGTCGTTGGACGCGCCGGGATGCTCGACCCAGGCGCCTTCGGTCACGATCAGGCCGACATCAGCCTCCGCGCGGCGGCGATAATAAGCGGCCACGTCCGGTGTCACCACGCCGCCGGGCGCGAAGTGGCGGGTCATGGGCGCCATGACCACGCGGTTGGCGAGATTGAGCGTGCCGATGCGGATGGGCGAAAACAGCTTCGCGAGGCCCGTGGGCGTAGGAGCAAGGGTTGTCATTTTTTCTCTCCTAGACATTTGCGCCGGTCGCATGTCGCGCGGCGATGAAACCGAAGGTCATGGAGGCGCCGATGCTGGCGCCCGCGCCGGGATAGGAACGGCCCATGACCGAGGCGGTCGAATTGCCGGTCGCATATAATCCCTCGATCACCGACCCGTCCGGGCGCAGGACGCGCGCAAACTCGTCCGTCATCAGGCCGCCGCAGGTGCCCACGTCGCCGGGATAGAGCCGCACCGCGTAGAAGGGCGGCTTTTCGATCGGGCCAAGATTGGGATTGGGCTTGACGGTCGGATCGCCGGCAAAGCGGTCGTAGGCGCTTTCGCCCCGGTGGAAATCCTCGTCCAAGCCGCTTGCCGCAAAACCGTTGAAACGATCGACCGTTTGCCTGAGCCTGTCCGCCGGAATCCCGCATTTGGAGGCCAGTTCCTCAATCGTGTCGGCGCGGACCATATAGCCGCTGTCGATCCACTCCCTGGGCGGCTCGCCGGCGGGCCGCCCCGCCCACATATAGCGGTTGCGGTGGCGGCTGTCGGAGATCAGCCAACTGGGAACAGCCGGAACGACCTTGTCGCGCGCATACATCTGGATGCCGACCTCCATATAGGAGGTGGATTCGTTGACGTAGCGTTCGCCGCCCGTGTCGACGAGCATCGAATAGGGTTTCGACATGTCGAAGGGATGGATGAGCTTGCTGCCATCGGGCGCGATCGAAACCGACACCCACCAGCTTTGCTCCATCAGCGCGACGTCGGCGCCCAGATCGATCGCCGCCTGCTGCACCTCCCCGGTGTCGCCGGGATTGGCGTTGGTCCAGTCGGTCCCGATGGGTTGCTGCTGATATGCGTTGCGCATCTCCAGATTGTGCGAGAATCCGCCGGCATTGATCAGTACGCCCTTTTCAGCGCGCAGGCGTCGCGGCGCGCCGTCGACTAGGGCCTCCACTCCCACGACGCGTCGGTCTTCGATCAGGAAGCCCCTGACCGCGGCGTTGAGCCAAATCGGGATGCCGGCGTTCAGCGCGATTTCCAGCAGACGGCCCTGAATGGCCATGCCATTGCCCACCAGATCGGCGCCCAGCTTGTTGCGCAACAGGCGCAGGCCGACCTTCACGAACGTCCGGCGGCTTTTCCAGGTGCGGCCATTATGCCCAAGGGCGCCGGCTTCATGCATCAGGATGGGCGGCGTGCCGGCGTTGCGACGCAGGCGGTCGCGCCATGCGCCCAGGCGTCTCGCGTCATAGATTTGCCCTACCAGCGAACGGCTGCGCGCGACGCCGCCGGGCTTCTGCCCTTCATGATAGTCGGAATAGCCTTCCGCATGGACGAATTGCATACCGCGATCCTGGAGGAACTGGACGACCCTGGGCGCCTCGACGAGAAAGGCGTGCCGGCGTTCGGGCGACGATGCGGGGCCGACGTCGCCGGCGCACGCATCCAGATAGGCTCTCGCCTTCTCATAACTGTCGGCGATGCCGGCAGCCTGTTGCAGAGGATTGGCCGGCATCCAGGCGACGCCGCCCGACATGGCCGTCGACCCGCCGACCTTGTCCGTCTTTTCCAGGATCAGCGGCCGCGCGCCGGCTTCCTTCGCGACCAGGGCCGCCGTGATCGACGCCGCACCGCTGCCGATGATGATGAAATCGAAATCCTCGTCGCCCGCCACATCATTCTCCTGAATCCGGACGCTTTCCGCCCTGTTCGATAGTTTCAAATGCAGTCCTTGGCGGAACAATGCATCCGATATTGCAAATTGAATGAAAATAATCTCATATGTAGGAATTAAAAATAAGCACGAAATAAATCATCATGCAAAGTATATAATAATACAAAGCATGTATCCGATATATAATGGCGTCAATTGTAAAGTGGATAATTTTTAGTATCTATTTATCATAAGCAATGAATTCCAATATGAGAGGGATTGTCATGAGCCGGGAACCCGACGATCTGGACCCGAAAGTCTATAGGCGCGAAGGGGTGGTCGATAAGGCGCATTATCTTGGCCAGGCCTTTGCCGACGCCGAAGCGGCGTATCTCTGGCCGCGCGTATGGCAGGTGGCATGCCGGGAAGAGGAAATCCCCGCCGCGGGCAATTACATCGCCTACGACATCGTGGACGACAGCATTATCGTCACGCGCGGACAGGACGGTGAAATCCGCGCCTTCCATAATGTCTGCCCCCATCGCGGACGCCGCCTGGTCGGCCGGTCGGGCACCGCGCGCGAATTTGTCTGCGGCTATCATGGCTGGCGCTGGAACCTCGACGGCAGCAATAGCAAGGTGGTCGACCGGCATGATTGGCAGGGGTGCATCAGCGATGAGGAGATCGGCCTTCAGGCGGTCAAGGTGGCGACCTGGGGCGGCTTTGTATTCATCAACATGGATGCCGATTGCGAACCGCTGGAAACCTTCCTCGCGCCGGTGATCGAACGCTGTGATGGATTCGAGTTCGAGAATTTGCGTTTCCGCTGGTATCGCTCCGTGGAATTCCCCACCAACTGGAAGGTGATGCTGGAGGGCTTTACCGAAGCCTATCACGTCCAGCAGACTCATCCCCAATTCCTGGAGTTTCTGGAGGATTATTCGAACAGCGGCGCCTTCGGGCCGCACAGCGCCTTCTGGTATCCGCCGCTGCCCGACGGGCGCTCGCGCTTCACGGTTTCCTCGCGCCTGAGCAAGCCCGCCGATCCCGATACGCGCAAATATGTCCTCGCCTATCAGAAGGAGATGCATGAGGAACTGGGCGCCATGGTGACGCCGCGCACCTATGAAGCGGCGCAACGGCTGCTGACTGAAGTGCCGGATGGTGCGCCTTCGGGCGAGGTCCTGGCGAAATTGCGTGAATTTCAGATCGCGGCGGCGGTGGAGGATGGCGCCGGCTGGCCGAAGATCGACGCCGAATATATCATGCGTTCGTTCCAGGACTGGCATGTCTTTCCGAACCTTGTCTATCTCCACAGTTCGGTCGATGGCGTGCTCTGTTACCGGGCGCGTCCCAATGGGCGCGATCCAGACAAGTGCATTTTCGACGTCTGGTCGCTGGTCCGCTATGCGCCGGGGAAGGAACCGCGCCTCAAGCGGGAATATTATTCCGACTATCGCGAGGTGAAATGGGGGCGCGTGCTCGAACAGGACTTCGCCAATCTCAAGGAAGTGCAGCGCGGCATGAAGTCGCGGGCCTTCAAGGGGGCGCTGACCAACCCCGTTCAGGAAAAGGCGGTCAGCAACTTCCACCGGGCGTTGAGGGAGTTCATGTCGGAAGGGGAGGGCGGCGGCTCGTGCGCCTAAAGCATCCCGCGCAAAAGCGGGCGCCGGAAATTGCGTCAGATCCGACGCCGCGCGCTTCAGGAGACGGCCGGTTTTCGCACGCCGGGTTTGCTGACGCGCGCGGATGCCGGAACGACAAGCTGGCAGGCCAGGCGCATCGTGCCGCCATGCCTGGGCTTGACCGACAGCCGATCCAGCATCTGTTGTTCGCGCAAGCTGGGGACGGGCAGGGGCATGTCCGACTCCAGAACCTCCACCGCGCACACGCCGCACTGCGCCTGACCGCCGCAGACATTGGGCCAGCGGATACCGACGCTCTGGGCGGACGCCATCAGTGCTTTCCCGGCTGGCACCGGGATATCCACTCCAGCGGGTTCGACCCGAACGACGATGGCCGCGCAAGACCCTTCCTCCTCTCTCTCCTCAATTGGCAAGGTAGCGATCAATCGTCTCGTGATAATGTCGGATGCGCGCCTCCTGATAGCGCGCGACTTCCAGGACGCCGGTGCCGCTGGCTTTCATGCCGTTCTGGATGAATTCCAGATTGTCGCAGTCCTGTTGCAGGATCGGTCCGACATAGCCCAGTTCGGGAATGTCCCGCATCGGCTCGCCAACGTCCAGCTTGACGATCGGGCCGGGGGCGGGCTGCTCCCCTTCATATTTCAGGTAGAGGGATGTTTCCCACAGGCAGCTATCGGGCGTTTCGCCGGGCCGGAAGCGATAGACCAGCGGGTTCGACGTTGAAGGCCAGATCAGAAAATGCGGGAAGATGAGATATTCCGTGCCGTCGAGCAGTTCGGAATTCGGCATCTGGCTGACATCGAGGCCCATCCTGTCGCGATAGACCTGCACGGCGATGCGGCGCAGCGCCTCGCGCGCGCTTTCGCCTTCGGAAAGGTCGCCCTCGGGCGTGCCGAACATTTCGGGCAGATAGACCGATGTGTAGGAATCCAGCACCTCCTGCTGGCTGGGTTCCGGCGAGAGATTAGCCGAAGCCCAGCCGACGATGGAATGGAAGCGGCTGAAATGCGGTTCGTCGGGATACATGTCATATTGCGTGGCGGTGTCCGGCGTCAGCAAGGCCGCCTCCGGATGCGACGAATAGACGTGCAGCGTTTCGATGAAGGCGTCCATCGCCGCCTTCCAGTTGCAGTTGAGCTTGCGCTCTACCGTGACGGAGCGGTAGCGGTCCGACCAGTCCCAGTCCTTCCATTGATCCACCATCTTGCCCAGATAGCTGTGCAGGCTGGGCGCATTCTTATCCATGTTGATGAAGAAGAAGCCGTTCCATTCTTCCACGCGCACTTCGGGCAGGCTGAAGCCGGCACGGTCGATCTGCGGGAAATCCCACTGGGCCGGAATCCATTTGAGGTCGCCCTCCAGGCTCCAGGTGAAGGCGTGATAGGGACAGCGCAACTGTTCCTGATGAGTCTTTTCGGTGCACAGCTCGCGCCCGCGATGCAGGCAGCTGTTGCGGAATGCCTTTACCGATCCGTCACGCTGGCGCACGATGATCACCGATTGGCCGACATTGCGATACACGTAAATGTCGCCCGCATTGGGGATGTCGCCGCTCCAGACCCCGAACTGCCAGGTCCGGCTCCACATCTTCTCGATTTCGGCCTGATGAAATTCGGGACTGGTATAGCGTTTGATGTCGATCGGCTTCACGGCCGGAACCCAGTCAGACGCATCGTCGACCAGGGTACGGGGCGGCGGGATTTCGTCCTTGGGCAGCACGATGCGCGGGACGATCGCGGGTGCGTCGTGCTGTTCGGGCGGCTGTGCCGGATCGAAATGGGTTTTGGTATCGCCGGAAAAATTGTCGGTCATGTCATTTACTCGCTCGCGGCTTCCAGGGGCTCCAGCGCTTCATAGAGGACGGCGCTGATGGATTCATTGTCGAGCGCGGGCGACATCGGCATACGCTCTGTTCCCGCGCGCGCGCTCAGGTCTGCGAGCACGGCTTCGGGATCATCCGCCTTCATTCCGTACAGCGCGAGATATTGGCGCCCGCCCTCGACATCCGCCGCATAGCGGCGCGCACTGACAAAGCCGGGCACGGCCAGCACATCCGGGACATGGCGTGTATCGTACCAGCGGTTATATTCCGCATCCTGACCGGCCACGGGTTTCGTGAATACGACGAAGCAATAGTCCTTCATATGTTCATCCTCTTTCCCGGAAATAGCCCAATCTGTTCTGTATTCAGGATTTCGGCCGGCGGCTGTGCGACCGCGCGTGAATAATATCCGCGGAAAATCCAGGCCAGCAAGGCGGCGAGGAGCAGCGCGGGCACGGTCACGATGATGATAGCCCAGCGTAGGCCGTCATCATAGCCGAACGCCATGTCGCTGACAAATGCGATGGCTGTCGGTCCGGCCGCGATGCCGCCCAGGCCCGTGACGAGCAGATACAGGGCGGAGAGCTGTCCGCGGAACTGGTTGGGCGCAAGATCCGCGATCACCGAGGGCGCGGTTGAGGTCGACGCGACTTGCATGGTGAAGGCGATGACACCGAATAGGAACGAAAGGGCGAAGCTGTCGATCGCCCACCAGGCAGCAAAGGCGAACGCGCCGACAACGCCGCTGAGCACCACCACTCGAAAACGGCCGCCGGCAATGCCGCGCGCATTCCACCGGTCAGCGAGCGTGCCGCCGAGGAAAGCGCCGATGATCGACGCGAACAGCATGACGACACCGACCATGAACCCCGCAGAAGCCAGCGAAAGTCCATAAACACGCACATAGGCTGTGGCCATCCAGGCCAGAACGCCATAGCCTGCGAAATTGATCAGTCCATAGGCGGCGAAAACCAGGGCGATGACGCCGCGCCGCTGCCGTAGAAATGCTCCCAGCCCCGTGGGGGCGTGATGGGCTGCGGCGATTTCCCGCCGTTCCGGCTCCCGAATGAAAAACAGCATCAGGGCAACGATGAAGCCGGGCAGGCTGGCGATCAGGAAGGCGGCCTTCCACATGGGAAGACGGCCCAATGGCCACAATGTCACGCCGTCCTGGCCCAGAAGGCCGATCACTGCCGCTCCGGCAAAGAGCGATACGGAGATGCCGACCGTCGCCGCGGCGCCGAACATGCCATAGGCGCGGCCGCGCCGTTCCTTCGGGAAATAGTCGCTGATCAACGAATAGGCGGCCGGGTGGAGGCAGGCTTCGCCCAGGCCCACGCCCACGCGCGCCAGGAATAGCGCCCAGAAGCTGTTGGCAAAGCCGCAAAGAGCCGTCATCAGGCTCCACATGACGATGCCGATGATGATGATATTGCGGCGATTCAGCCGATCGGCCGCATAACCGATGGGCAGTCCCGCAATGGCATAGACGGCTGCAAAGGCAAGGCCATGAAGCAGCGAGACCTGCGTGTCGGAAATGTCGAGATCCGCACGGATCGGGATCAGCAACAGGCTGAGGATCTGCCGGTCGAGCAGGGAAATGACGGAGGCGATCATCATTGCCGCCAGCGCTCGCCGCGCCATGGATGATGATCGCCCCGCCGCCATCGGTAATTCCCTCTAGAACCTGTAGTCGAGTTGGACGCCGTAGGTACGCGGCTGGGTGTAGGAAACACCATCCGCCACTTCGGTAACGAACGTACCGCCGAGCGTGACCTTGTCGGTCAGGTTCTTGCCGTAGACGGAAACGGTGAGGCCGCTATTCGCCGGCGTCCAGGCCGCCCGCGCATCGACCGTGGCATAGCCCGGTTGTTGGATGCGATGGTCGAAGGTGAAATAGACCTTTGTGGTGTAATAAAGGCTCGCCATCAGATCCAGCTTGCCGCCCGCGACGTCGGCATGGCCGTTCGCGGTCACCGATGCCGTGAAGCTGGGCGCGCGGATCATCTGCTGACCGCTTGCGTCATAGGCGATCGTGTCGTTGCCGGCATTGAGGGCATTGGGCACGTTCACCGATGCATTGGTGAAGTCCTGATATTTGGGATCGAGATAGGACAAGGCCGCGCGAAGGTCGAAGGCGGGGCTGAACACATATTGCGCATCGACTTCGGCGCCGTAGATGCGGGCGTTGGCGGCGTTGCGGACGAAGGAAAGCGGCACGCCGTTGACGCTGGTGAAGATATTCGCCTGAAGATCGTCATATTTATAATAGAACGCCGCCGCATCGATCGTCAGCGCGCTGCTGAGGCGTCCCTTATAGCCCACCTCGAAAGCCTTGACCTTCTCCGGGTTGGCGAGATCCGCCTGGGCTACGTTGCTGGTGTTGTAAACGCCGCTCTTGAAGCCTTGGCTATAAGTGAAATAGACATTGCTGCGCGGCGTGATTGCATAGCGGATGGACGCGCGCGGCGTGAAGCTGTCCCATTTCTTCGAATCGATGAAGGTCAAGTGAGCCGGCACCGGGGCGCTGACCGAACCCAGGAACTGGTCGCCGGACTGCGAACGCTTTTCCCAGCTATAGCGAAGACCGCCAATGACCGAGAGCTTGTCGGTGATGTTGTAGTAGAGTTCGCCGAAGCCGGCATAGGATTTCACCTCCTGCCGTCCATAGATCGAAACGCCGTAGCTAGGCGTCTGGACACCGAGGGGATACCAGGCGCCCTCGCCATCGGTATAGTAGAAGCCCAGGACAAAGTTGAAAGGGCCGTCCAGATCCGACGCGTAGTTGAGTTCCTGGGAGAAATATCTGTCATAGCTGTTGACATGATAGTTCACGCCCACGCCATTGGGCGTATAGGCATAGTCAGCGTCGAGAACGTTGCGCAGCTTGAACTTGTTGTAGGCCGTGATGGACGTAAGAGTCCCGCCATCGCCTTCCCACTGTATCTTGCCCGACAATTCATAGGCTTTCACATGCTGCGGCCTGCTGTCGTCATTGAGGGCGACGTCCAGCGGACGGGTGGGAATGATCGCATTGGGGTCGAGCAACTTGGCGACGGTGTTGCCGTTGAGCGGCGATCCGTAGATGGCGACCGATTCCCTGCGGTCGGAATAGCTGCCGGACAATATGACCTTCAGCCGTTCGGTAAGGTCCATGCGCAGCTTGCCCCGGACCAGCCAGGCTTTGGCGCCGCTCAACCCCGGGCCATCGGGACGGATATCGTGATAATAGCTGTCGTTGCTGTGATAGAAACCGGACAGGCTGACCGCCAGCTTGTCGGCCACGAGCGGCGCGCTGATGAATCCCTTGGCGATGAAATCGTCATAATTGCCGTAGCTGACCGTCCCCGCGCCGGTCAGTTCATAGGACGGTTCCTTGGTGAAGACCTGGATCGCGCCGCCCGTCGCGTTGCGGCCGAACAGCGTGCCTTGCGGGCCTTTCAGCACTTCCACCCGCTCCACGTCGGGAAGGTCGAACGTATTGGCGACGGTCGCGGGCTGATAGACCCCGTCGAGATAGATCGCGACATTCGCATCGGCGGCCGGGCCGGTGATCGTCGTCGTGATGCCGCGAATGGCTGGCAATGTGAAATTGCCGACGCGGTCCATCTTCAGGCCGGGGGTCAGGTTTTGAAGGGAATAGGTGTCCGTGACGCCCGCCGAACGCAGCGCGTCTCCGCTCAGGGCCGTCAGCGACAAGGGAACATCCCGCGCCAGTTCCGATCGGCGCTGCGCCGTCACGACGATGTCGGCATTGACCGAAGCATCTTGCGGCCCGACGTTCGCCGATGCCGTGCTATCCTGGGCCCAGGCGGCCCCGGCGAACGTCATGACGTTGACCATGGCCGAAGCGGCCAGCAACATTTTGCCTCCACGCATATCTCTCACCCCTCCTTTTTTCTTCCATCGTTTGGAAGCTCTCGTTGAAATCGGACTTATTATTTCTTTTCATGCGCGGTCATGGCCGGAAGACGGTTCATGCCGCTCTGTCTTTGGACGCCTTTGAAGGGCGTCATGCCGGTCAGCCGATAACGCCCAGCACGGTGCCGACCGGATGGGTCTCGCCCGCGTTGATCAGGATGCGCAGCGTGCCGCTTGCCGGGCTTTCGATCTCGTTGGTGGACTTGTCGCTTTCCATCGTGAACAGCGGCGCGCCTGCTTCGACCGTCGCCCCGTCGGCTACCAGCCATTCGGCCAGTTCCCCTTCCACCATGGAGAAACCAAGCTTTGGAAGAAGCACCTCAGTCGCCATTCATCTTCTCCTTGTGCTATCCGGCCGCGTCGAAAGGGGCGGTTTCCTCTTGTTTGCCGTCGTTCTTTCACCGTCTGCCTGCCAACTGACCATGGACAGGGCGATGATTTGGCGTCTAAATTAATCCTCATGTCCCAATAGGGTCAATCGGTATCTTTGCGTTAATGATACTAACATCACAGAGGTGATCGAATGAAGGCAAGCGCGGAAATTGTTGGGAAGGACGCGAATTCAAAACGGCCTGCCAGCCGGAAAGGCAGCGCTGGCGGACTGCGCGGCGAACTCAAGCGATTCACGCGGGAGAAATTGGTCGCGGCAGCGCTGGATTCATTTGCCGCGGATGGTTTTCGCGCCACGACCGTGGAGCGCATCGTGGAAATGGCGGGCACGACGGCCCCGACATTTTATCGCCATTTTTCAAGCAAGAATGAACTGCTTAAGCCGCTCCAGGAGCAGCTGACGCTTGAGGTAAGGGGAGCTGTCGGCAGCCTCAACGACGTCGAGACGGTGGATTTTCCAACCATGCGCGCGTGGCTGGACGTTTACGCGCGCATGTGGATGCGTGTGCACAAGCTGTGCGTTGCCTATTGGGAGGCGACCGAACTCGATAGCGACTTGGCCGCGGACGTCATCCCATCATCGCTGATCACGGTATCGGAACTGGGCAGGTTCTTGGACCGGTTCGCGCCTTTGGATCGGGAATCGATCGAGTTGCGGCTCGCGCTGCTGATCCCGCTGCTGGACCGCGCGACGCAGGTAACGATGGGCACGCGGGACAAGCGGACAAAGGAAAAGCTGTTCGACGAATTTGCGAACATGCTGGTCCTCGTCCTGCGTAATCCCGGGCCGATCAAATGACCTCGCCCGCATGACGACAGGAGAGGACGGAATCAGGCGGGATCGAGCGGACGCCCCAGAAAGGGCCAGGGCGAAAAGGCGTTTGCAAATTCAGGGTCGCGATACAGTTTGCCGGTCGATGCCATGCTGCCCCGATAGAAGGGGATGAAGCTGCGGCGGGCAAAGCGCCAGCCTTCGCCGGTCCTGACCAATTGATCTTCATAGGTGCCAAAGCAGCAGGACACGGCCTCGCTGTCCTTGTATCGCAGCAACTCGGTTACGGACCAACTGGCCCGTGCCGTGTCGCCTTCGATGTCGATCATGCCGGCGCCGCAATTCTGGACAAGGAATTGCAGTGGAGCGAGGGTCTTGGTCAATGCCTCGGCAATGGCGGCGCGTCCGACGATATCGGGATAGTAGAAGGCTGAGAGAATGCCGTCCTCGGTATAGACGGCCGCCGCCGCCGCGCCATCGAGCTTTAGCGTCGCATGGCTGTAGGAGGCCGCCAGCTTCTGGATTTGGAGTTCGTCAAGCAGTCGGCGTTCGATGGGAGTCATCTTCATTTCCTTCTTTCCGGCTGCGGATCGCCGGCCTTGCCCGTGACGGCGCCGGGCACGTCCCGGAATCTGCCCGCCCAATCCCCGTTCATGCCGCAATCTCCGTAGCCTGAACGATCCGCCGGGCAGGCGCGAGGCCAATCATCAGCAAGACCGACGACAGGCACAGCGCCACGACCGACACCATCATGATGGACGTGTTCACCCGCATCGGATCGTGGAAGACGAAGTCCGTGAGGAACGCTACCGATGGCGGCCCCAGGCACATGCCCATGAGGTTGAAGATCAGCACGAACAAGGCCGACACCCGGCCCCTGAAGCGGTTCGGCGTCGCCAGTTGCAGATGCGCGACGGACGGTCCGGTAAAGGGATGCAGGAAATGGATGCCCGCCAACGCCGGCACCAGCAGCCAAAGCGAGTCCGCGATCTGGAAGGCGACGACGGCCAGCGCGGCGGCCAGCAACGTCGCAAAGACAAAGTAGCGCAAATGGGCATCGCGCGTGCCTGCGGCGAACCAGCGATCGACGATCCAGCCCGGCAATATGAAGCCGGGGATTCCGGCGCCTATATTGACGAGGCCAAGGAGTATGCCGACTTCGGCGGGGCCCATGCCATAACGGCGCATCAGCATCGCGGGCATCCAGGCGGCGGTGCCGTAGGCCACCACGGCGATCAGACCGAAGGCAAGGAAATGACATATGAAATAGCGGCGATTGGCGAGCAGGAAAGGTATGACACCCGCGTCCGCGCCGGGCGCCAGCACGGGCGACTGCCGCCGCACCGGTTCCGGCACGAAAAAGACCAGCATGGCCACGAAGATGCCGGGGAGGCCGGTGACGACGAAGACCATCTGCCAAGGCTCCAACTGCCCTACGACGGGGAAGGCGATGGTCCCGATATTTTCGAAATACTGGATCACGGCGCCGCCCACAATATAGGCAAGAGCGCCTCCCAGCGCCGCCCCGGTGGCAAAAACACCGAGCGCCAGGGCCAGCCTGCGCGGCGGGAAGAGATCGGAAATGATGGAGTAGGCCGCCGGCGAGAGCGACGCTTCGCCCACGCCCACGCCAAAGCGGGCGATCAGCAGATGGCCGTAGGTTTGCGCCATGCCGCACATGGCGGCGGCGAAGGACCAGAGCGTCATGCCCACATAGATGATCCCCCGCCGCGAATAGCGGTCGACCAGCCAGCCGATGGGAATGCCGAAAAGGGCGTAGAACAGGCCGAAGGCAATGCCCTGAAGCAGGCCCATCTGGAAATCCGTGGCATGAAGACTGAGGCGGATCGGTTCCACCAGCAGCGAGACGATCAGCCGGTCAAGATAGGAGAAAATGGCGATCAGGAGCAGAATGGCGACGCTGAGCCAGGCGCGGCCTGTCGACGGCATAATTCCGGGCTTTGCGCCCGCTTGCATGTGCATCGTCTGTCCGTTTCTTATGATTTGAGGATATTTTGATGGTGCTGCTTGCGCATCGCAGCCTGCTCGTCGCCGCTCATGAGGTTCGAATAGACGAGCCGTTCGAGCTGGCGGGCATTGGCGGAATCGAGGTCGGCCGCCATTTCGATCGACATTTTCGCAATGGCCGTCACTTCCGGCGGGTAGCTCGCAAGCAGGCGGCAGAAGGCCCAGACCTCTTCCTCGAACGTCTCGTCGGGATAGACCTCATGGACGAGGCCCATGGTCAGCGCGCGCTGCGCGTCCACCTTCTGATTGGCCAGCACCATCCATTTTGCCCAATGCAGGCCGCAAATGCGGGTCAGGCGGCTGATGCCGCCGGAGGCAGGCACCATCGCCATCTTCATTTCAGGAAACCAGTAGCCCGCGCTCGCGGCTGCAAGGCGGAAATCGCAGGATAGCGACATTTCCAGCCCGCCGCCCACGCACATGGCCTGGTGCGCGGCCACGATCGGCTTTTCCACCAGTTCCATTTCCTGCCAGAGCGTCTGCATCCCGCCCATTTCGCGGCGGAACCAGCTACGCGTTTTCAGCCCGCTCTTGCCGGACGGATTGTCGTTGAAGGCGGTAAGGTCGGCGCCGGCGGAGAAATAACGGCCGGTCGCCCGGATGAGCATCACCCGCAGATCGTCGCGCAGGCGCAAGTCCTCGACTGCCGCGCGGATGGTGTCGAGCGTTTCCTGGTTGAGGGCATTGAGCTTTTCGGGCCGGTTCAGCACCAGTTCCAAAATGCCTTCGCGTTCCGATCTCAACACCGCGGGTTCAGCCATAATCTTCCTTTCCTTCAATCCCATGCGACCGCCGGTCAGCGATTACGCGGCAGTCCCAGGGCCTTTTCACCGATCATGCTGCGCAGCACTTCGCTGGCGCCGGCATAGATGGTGCTCGCGGTCGAACGGCGATGATCGCGTTCGATAAGGCCCGGCAGCCCAGGACGCCGAAGGATGGAGTCCGGGGCGGTGAGATCCAGTAGATCGGTGGAATCCCGATTATAGCTCTCCACGGCGAACACCTTCGACATAGGTCCATAGGCCAGGTCGGGTTTTCCTTCCGCCCGCGTCCACAGGCTTCGGCGGTATAATAGGTCGGTTATCGCATTATGCACCGCCACGCGTGACAGGCGGGAGAGAACGATCATATCCTCGATGGCGGGACGATCGCCCCGCGTCGTCGTGCGTGCCCAGTCGACGGCCTGGCCCAGCATCTTGTCCTGCACCGGAACATAGGAACCGCCGCCCTGTTCGAGCCGAAGCGCTGCCCCCAGCACCGCCGTTCCGCCATTGACCTCACCCACGCGATAGCGGTCGGGAATGCGCACGTCGGTATAGAAGGTTGTGTTGGTGCGTTCGTCCTGAAAGGTGAAGATCGGCCGGATCTCGATCCCCGGCATGTCGGTCGGGACCAGGAACATGGTGATGCCCTGGTGCTTGGGGGCATCGGGATCGGTACGGCAGAGCAGGAAGATATAGCTGGCGAGTTCGGCGCCGCTGGTGAACATCTTCTGCCCGTTGATGACCCATTCGTCGCCGTCGCGCACGGCGCGCGTGCGTGCCGCGAAAACGTCGGAGCCCGAGCCAGGCTCGCTATAGCCCAGGCTGCACATCGCCTTTCCGCTCGCCAGGCGGGGGAGAACCTCCGCCTTGGTGTCCGCGTGGCCAAACCAGATGATCATGTGGCCGACCATGTCGGTGACGCCAGTGCCGACGCGGCCCCAGTCATAAGCGTCCCATATGGCCGCCGATCGCGAGGCCGCATAAGGATCGGCAGCCCGGCCGCCATATTCCTTCGGCCATGCCGGGAACAGCAGGCGCTCGGCCCCCAGCCTGGCGTGAAAGTCCCAATCATGACCCTCGAACGAGAAATGCGCCTGCGCCGCCAGTTCCGGCGTCAAATTGGCGCGGAAGAACGCGTCGGTTTCCGCCGCCAGCGCCTCGGCCTCGGCGCCGAAGCTGAAGTCGAGTGTCATTTCGCCGGCATCGGGCAGGCGCGGCGCGTCTCCCAGCCACAGGCGGCGGCCGACATTGAGCAGCTCGTCGGTCGGATCGCCCAGCAACAGCGCGCGCGCCTTGGCGCGGCGGTGGTAAAGCTGCACATCATATTCGACCGACAGGCCATAGCCGCCATGGGTGTGGAGCGCGCGCTCGACGGCCCGGCCGGATGTGTTCGCCGCCCACCAGAAACTCATGGAAACGCTTGCGGCCGCATCTGCCGCGCCCTCGGCCACGCGGGCCGCGGCCCACCAGTTGAGCAGTTGAGCACCGTCAATGTCCATGATGAGGTCGGCCAGCGGATGGGCAATGCCCTGGTTGGCGCCGATCGGCTTTCCGAACTGGATGCGCTCGCATGCATAGGCGGCTGCGATTTCCACGGATCGCCGCGCCATGCCGTTAAGCTCTGCCGCTGTCAGCAGCTTCCATTCCTCCAGTGCGGCGAGAAATTCCGTCCGGGCCGCTGCGCCGCTCGCCACCGTTGCTCCACCGTCCATTTGCCAGCGGGCGATGGGCAGGTCGGCCAGATTTTCGAGAAATGCCTCTTGCCGCCCGCTGTCGAGTGCCAGCACCGTTTCGCCCCGCAGCGCGAGGACGACATCGGCAACCGCGCCGCCCGGGACGATTTGTTCCGGCTTGTCGGCCGCGTCGAACAGCGCGAACGTGACGATGGCCCCGTCACGCGCCACCCGATCGAACAGCGCGCGCGCTTCGTCGGTATCCAGACATGCCAGCAGCCGTCCGGTCACGATCGCTTCCGTCAGCGGCGCGGAAACCAGCGCCTTGCCTGCTTCCTCGACGACGATCTGCGCATCGAGCAGGCTGAAGCCGCCCCCGCCATGGGCTTGGGGCGCGCGCATGGTCAGCGTGCCCATATCGGCCAGCTCCCGCCACAGCGCCGGATCGAACCCCCTGGGTTCGGCCGCCCGGATGCGCGCGGGCGTCGATTCGGCTTTGAACAACCGCTCGAAGCTTTCCTTGAGCAGTCGTTGGTCGTCCGAGATTTCAATCTTCATGGCAGGTCCGTCAATCAGGCAAGGACAGAAAAGGGAGCGGGCCGGCATCGTTTGCCGATCCGCCCCCATGGGTCAGAAGGTGTAGCCGATGGTCACGCCGTAGGTGGCCGGCTCGCCAAAGACCCGATAGTCGGCAAAGGCATTGCTTGTGTCGACGATCTTGTAGCGGGTGTCGGTGATATTGCGGCCATAGATGGTTATGTTCCAATGATCGTCCGGATCGGTCCAGCCCAACGACAGATTGACCGTCGCATAGGAACCCTGCTGGTTCTTGTATCCCGAATCGGGGTCGCCCGGAACCGTGAAAGCGGCGGTCGTTGGCGTGAACTTGCTGGAATAGGACATGTTCGCGCCGATCTTCAGCGCGCCATAATCGATCGGGACACGATAGTCGGCGCTGAGATTGGCGGTCCAGTCGGGCGCGCGGATGATGCGGCGGCCGCTCCAGTTTTCGAATACGGACTCGTTGAAGCCGGTGGACGGGCTGGGCTGCTGCGCCGGCGCGCCGGGGAAGGACTTGTAGCGGGCATGGGTGTAGGCAATGCCGCCATGCAGGTCGAAACGATCATTGACCGGCAGCACGAGCTGGGCTTCCGCGCCATAGATTTCCGCCTTGGCCGCATTCGCCAGGCGGGACTGCTGCTGCCCGTCCACGATCTGGAGGGCGGCGACCTGCAAATCCTTGTAATCGTAATAATAGCCCGCAAGGTCGAAGCGGACGCCGCGATTGGCCGTCTTGAAGCCGATTTCATAGGCGTCGACCTTTTCGGGATCGACGGTGTTCACATAGGCGACGTTGGTGTTGAACGTGCCGCTTTTGAAACCCTTGCTGTAGGAAGCATAGACATTGCTGTTGGGGGCGACCTCATACAGGATGACGGCGCGCGGCGTCACGCTGCTCCAGCTCTTGGGCACATCGTCCACATTGGTCGTCAGCGGTCCGGCAACCGGGCCGGACGCGAAAGCGTAGACCCGCCGTTCCTTGCTCCAGCGGATACCGCCGGTCAGCGCCAGCCTGTCCGTCAGGTGATAGGTCGCATCGGCATAGGCGGCGATCGCGCGGGTGCGCAGTTCGCCGCGTGTCTGTGCCGTCAGCGTGACGCTGCGCGCCTGATATTGCTTTGTATTATAGTAGAAAGCGCCGATCACCCAATCGAGCGCCCCGTTCGAACCGCCCAGATTGAATTCCTGGGAGAAGGTCCGTTGCTTCTGGATCAGATCCTGCTCGAACAGGGAGAGCTTGGATGCATCGATATCGTAGACGATGTGATCGCGCTCGCGATTATAGTAGGTGTAGGAGGACAATGTCGGTCCGCCCTCGAAAGCATATTCGCCGCGCAGTGAAGCTGTGTAGCTGTTCGATTTGGTCTGTGGCGGGAAATTGAGCGAGGTCCGGTTGGTCCGGTTGAGCGCAAGCGGCGTGGCGGGATCGATCGATGTCGCCAGAACACGCCCGACCGGCGTGATGGACAGGCCCGTCGGGTCATAGACCTGGTCATAGGAAAGGGCCGCGATCAGCTTCAACTCGTTGTTGGGCTTGAACAGCAGCTTGCCGCGCAAGGTGCGCGCACCCTGTTCGTTGGTGTGTGATCCGTCGATATCGCGAATCCAGCCATTGCTGTCGCGATACAGCCCCGCGACATCCACGGCGACCGTGTCGGACAGTCCGGTCGAGAGGTAGAATTGCGCGCGCTTGTCGTCGAACCGGCCGTAACTGGCCTGAATTTTGCCGGTCGGCGTGAAGGACGGTTCCAGCGTCGAGATCAGGATCGCGCCGCCGGTCGCGTTACGGCCGAACAGCGTGCCCTGCGGTCCTTTGAGCACCTGCACCTGATCGATCGCCAGAAAGTCCAGGTTGATGCCCACCTGATTGGGCTGATAGAAGCCATCGACATAGATGGCGACGTTGTTTTCCTGCCCAATGCCGACAACGGAGGTCGTTATGCCGCGGATGGTCGGTTGCAGGTAAACGCCGGTGCGGCTGAGCTGCGTGCCCACGGCGATCTTCTCAAGCCCCTGGATGCCGCCGATGTTCGCCGAAGCCAGGGACTCGCCGGAAATGGCGGTGATGGAAATCGGCACATCCTGGAGTTTTTCCGAGCGCCGCTGCGCGGTCACGATGATGTCCTGGCTGGCGCCGGCATCAGCCTGCGGCGTGCCAGCGCCCGCCATATCCTGCGCTGTTGCCGTGGGCGCCGCAAGAATCAAGGAACCAAGGAACGCGCCGGCAAACAGAACGGATTTCGGATGACTTGAATCATTCATAAATATCCTCTCGAGGATTTATTATAAAAATATTATGTGATAGAGTATTGAAATATTAATTATGAATTGATCAAGAGGTATTTGATCAATATTATAAAGAATTTAATATGTATGCTTTTGTGCATCTATCATCGATGCAAGATTGCCTTGCTTTCCTTGTATACTGATGCTGGCCAAGGACGGCTCATTGGCCGGTTTCGCGGACGGGCGTCTCTTCCTGCTGTTCAAATAGAGCGGCGACGCCCGGTATGCTGATCTTGAGGGAGGGGGTACGCGGAAGCGCGTCGACGATCACGAAGCGGGTGGGGACATGGGTGATGTAGAGAGTCCGGCGTGCGTGCGCGCTTAACTCCGCGGTGGAAGGGATCGGAGCACCGGGACGCAGTTCGATCGCGGCGACGGGCACCTGGCCCAGTCGACGGTCGGCCATGCCCACGACTGCCGCGGCCGCGACGCTGGGATGCGTCTGCAACGCGGATGCGACCACTTCGGGGAGAATCTTGAATCCGCCTCGGCTGATGGCGCCATCGGCCCGGCCGCGATGGAATAGGAATCCGTCCTCATCGATCATTGCCAGGTCGGTGGTACGAATCCAGTGATCACCCATCCTCGGCGTGCTGACCTCCAGCAATCCTTCGGCGCCAGGCGGCAATTCTTCCAGCGTTTCAGGATCGAGAACGCGCAGCCGCGCACCGGCCCATGCGCGCCCCACGCTTCCGAATTTCGCGGGGCCGAAAGCGCGGACATCCTCCAGCGTCATGTTGGACACGGGACCGCCGAATTCCGTCGCGCCATAAGCCAGCAGCACGGGGATGCCATAGCGTTGCTCGAATTGCGCCTGGACATGAGGGTCAAGACGGGCCGCGCCGGAATGCAGCGCTTCGATACTGGAAAGATCTTCTGGCGGGATATCGGCGTCCAGCACCATCTGGATACCGGCGGGCGGCAGACCTGCGCGGGCGGGCCGATATTGTTTCACATAAGCGAGCCAGCCATCGACATCGAACTTTTCGAGCAGCAGAGTCGGTAGGCCAGCCGCGGCCAGCGGGAGGAAAGTGTAGAGGCCGGAAATATTGCCGAACGGATAGATCATCAGGCCGGGCGTCACGGCCTGGCCAGGGTCGGGCTTCTCCAGAACGATGCTCTCCCCCACCATCGCGCGGAAGATGAGGTCGAAGTCCATGGCGAGGCGCTTGGGCGTGCCCGTGGTGCCGCTGGTCAGCATTTCGATGCCCGCGACGGGGAAGGGGCCGCGATGAGGACCGGGTCCGCATCGCTGTGCACCCGCTATCCGTGTGATCCCTGCATCCGCCGGCGCGCTGGGGTCGAGGCGGATGGCGGCCGTGCCAACTGAACGGGCGGCGGCAAGCGCTTCTTCTGTCCAGTCCTGCCGATCGGCAATCACGGCAGACAGGCGCAGCGCCTCGATATCGCGCGCAATCGCCTCACCGGACTGGAAGGCATAGATCATGACGATCGACCGGCCGGTGATCAGCAGTTCCAGCAAGGTAGCGACGAACAGGGGGCGGTTGCGAGGAATCAGTCCGATGGGCGCATCATCGGGAACACCCGCAGCGCTCAACGCCTCGGTCAAGGCGCGGCCGCGATCGGCCATCCAGCGCCAGCTGTAATGTTCGCCATTAAAAATCAGGGCCGGGCCGTCCGGCGCGGCATTCCGCGCCGCGGCAAGTACGCTGCTCAACCTGTTTGCAGCAGACATGCTTCATCCTCCTGCCGGATCATGTCCGGTCCTATCTGACTCTGCGATGGAGTTCGCCCGCCGCTAAGGCCGTCTCCGCGCCCTTTATCCTTGGCAGGGTATATGTGTATGGGTGTTGATACTACAGTCCTCTATGCACTGGGGCTATGCAAATATGCCGATAACGAACTGGGATGACCTGCGCCTTTTCCTCGCCGTTGGACGAGCGGGCGGGATTGCTGCGGCGGCGCGTGGCCTTCGCGTCGATCATAGTACCGTGGTCCGCCGGCTGGCGGGTCTGGAGGAAGCGATGGGCGCGCGGTTGGCGGACCGGCTTCCTACCGGCGTTCGCTTGACCGGGGCCGGTATGGAACTGTTCGCCCATGCCGAACGGATCGAGGCCGAGGCGAAGGCTGCCGACCTGAAGCTGGGCGGCGTGGATGAAGGACCAACGGGAACAGTGCGGCTGGCGACGCCGGAGGCGTTCGGGTCATTCCTGGTTGCGCCCGGCGTCCACCTGCTTCACGCCCGTTATCCCGGGCTTTGCCTTGAACTGGTGCCCGAAGGGCGCGCGGTCAGCCTTTCCCGGAGAGAGGCGGATATCGGCGTTATGCTCGCCCGTCCGCCGCGGGGGCGTCTGCATACCCGGAAGCTCGCGGACTACCGGCTTGGTCTCTATGCTTCGGCCGGTTATCTGGAGAGGGCGGGGCATGTAAAGCGGATGTCCGACCTGGCGGGCCATGCCTTTGTCAGCTACATTGACGAGCTTGTGGGAATACCCCAGTTGCGTGCCCTTGAACAGGTTGTGCCGGGCGCGAATGTGGTCTTCCGCTCAAGCTCCGTGGTCGCCCAGCACAATGCTGTCGCTGCCGGCATGGGGATTGGCTTGCTGCATGGTTTCGCAGTTTCTCCAGATGCGCAGCTTGTGCCCATTCTGGAGGATCAGATCGCGGTATACCGTAGTTACTGGCTGGTCATGCATTCCGATCAGCGCAACCTGCCTCGTATATCTGCCGTGCTGCGTTTTCTGGATGAGATCATCAGCGCCAATCGAGATCGAATTGCTCCCCTCTAGCGCATTTTCAAGTCGGGTGGGATCACCCGACGACTCGGGAATCGTCCGCCCGCCCGCAGGCGGGGAAATCACTTTTCGCAGCGAAGATAGCGATAGGCTGTCGCGGCCGAAAGAAGCGGATCGGACGGCCTTTCATACTCCCAGATATAATAGCGCACCTGATTGCCAGCGGCCGCGAAGATGCGCGGCCAGTCATTGATGCCTTTGCCCAGATCGGTCACCGACCCGTCCGGCGCCATGTCCTTTACATGCAGCAGATCGATCCGGCCCCAATGGCGGTTGAGGAACGCCACCAGCGCATCCTCGCTGCCCAGCGCCTTCAATGCCCAATGAATGTCGAGTTCGAAATGGACGAAGCGCGGATCGGTGCGCGCCGCGACAATCTCCCAGGCGGAAACCATTTCCGTCCGTCCATCGCCGTTTCGATCATAGGGATAATGAAAGCGCAGCGCCGCCTCATGGTCCATGACCATGAGGCGCAATCCTCGCGCGGCGGCCGCGCGGCCCAGCCGTTCGAGATTGGCCGCCGTCGCCAGGACATGCTCATAGCTGTCGAGGCCGATCGGGCCAAAGCCCCATGATCCGACATAATTCTGGCCCAGCGCCTGCGCGCGATCCAGTTCCGCGCTCCATTCGGGTTCTTCAAGCGATCCATGGCTGCTGACCGAACGGATGCCGGCGTCTTTCAGGATCGCGCGATAGGGAACGTCCGGCAGCAGGAGCGTGCCGCCGAACCGCTCCATATTGCGGAAACCGACCGCGCGAAGATCCTTGAGGTAACGGCGGAACATCGCCGGATCGGGCGCAAGGCGGGGCATCGGCGGATTGGCCGTGCCCGCCCGCATCCGGGCCGGATCGGGGGAGGGGAGCGGCGTCGCGCCAGGCGGCATGAAACCACTCATCACCGTCGCCAGCTGAAAGCCGATCCTGGCGGACGGGATGGGTGTGCAGCCTCGCTCGCCCGGCGCAGCCGCAGACGCGGCAACCGGCGTTCCAAGCCCCAGCAGCACGGCGGTCGTCAACCTGTGCAAGCGCGGCGTCACGATGCATCCGCCTTTACCGGGCGCGATGCCGAAGCGCCGAACAGGGCGATGAACGCATAACAGGCCGCGGGGATGACAAGAGCGGTCGCGAGCGAACTACGATCCGCGGTCGCCCCCGCCAACAGGGGAACGATTGCGCCGCCGACGATCGCCATGCACAAAAGGCCCGAACCGCGCGGAGTATCGCCGCCCAGACCCTCGATCGCCAGACTGAAGATGGTCGGGAACATGATGGCATTGGCCAATCCCACGGCAATCAGCGCCCAGCCCGCGATCTGTCCGGTTGTCACGGCGGACAACGATACCAGGAACAGTGCCCCGACGGCCGCGCGGCGAGGGCCTTTCCGGGTGCGAGGATCCGCAATACCGAGCCGCCGACAAAGCGCCCCAGCATCGCACCGCCCCAATAGAAGGCGATATGCTCGCCGGCCGATTGTTGATCGAGACCCAGCGTGGAGGATTGCATCAGATAATTGACAAGCAGGCTGCCGATCGTGACCTCGGCCCCGACATAGAGGAAGATCGCCGCCACACCCAGACCCAATCGCCGCTGGCGAAGCAGCCCGAAACCTGCCGATATCGGCGTCGCGCCGGCCCCTTTGCCCAGTCGGTTGCGCCATAGCCAGAATATCATGGCGATGACGGCCAGCACGATGGCGAGGGCAAGATAGCTGTGGCCGATGACGGCGGCTTCGCGCGCCTGAAACAGGCGCAAGGCTTCTCCTGACAAGGTCGCGGGATCGGTGCCGGCGATCGATCCCAATATGACATGCGCTCCGATCAGGGGGGCGGCCGTCGTTCCCAGCGAATTGATCGCCTGCGCGAAGGTCAGGCGGCTATGCGCGCTTTGCGGCGATCCCAGATTGGCGATCAGCGGATTTGCGGCAACCTGCAATACAGTGACACCGCCCGCCAATACGAAGAGCGCGGCCAGGAACATGCCGAAAGTCGCGCTGGCGGCGGCGGGAATGAAGAGCAGGCATCCTGTCGCCATCGTCCCCAGCCCCAGCACGATGCCGCGCCCATAACCGAGCCGCGCGACGAGCGCTCCGGCGGGCAGGGAAATGATTGCATAGGCCGTGAAAAAGGCGAACTGCGTCAGCATCGCCTGCGCATAGCTGAGCTGGAAAAGCTCCTTGAGCTTGGGAATCAGGATATCGTTGAGGCTGGTGATGCCGCCCCAGAGGAAGAACAGCGCGACGACCAACCCCACCCAAGCTCCCGCCACGCCTGCGCGCGCCCCGCGACGCGCGCCTGCCTCAACGGCGGTTCGACATAGCGGGCCTGCGTCACTTGGTCATTCCGCGCCGGGCTTGGGGCGCTTGACCTGCGAGAGCGGATGCGACGGCGGATAGGTCGGCGTCTCGGGCACATTGGTGCCCAGACACACGATCATCAACGCTTCCTCGATGCCCTCGTTCACCAGCCCGCGATAGATGCTGGCGGGCACGGACACCAGATCGCGCTCCTTCATGTGGGTTTCGTAATATTCGCCCTCGCTCTCGCACATCAATTTCACCTTGTTGCCCTTGAGGATGAAGAACACCTCTTCGACATCATCGTGCAGGTGAAGCGGTCCTTCGCAGCCCGCGGGCAGCACCATGGTCGAGAAAGTGAAATGCTCGGCCGGCACTCATGCGGGGCCGTTCCGTTGGATGGCTGGGGCGGCAGGATTCGAACCTGCGCATGGCGGTACCAAAAACCGCTGCCTTACCGCTTGGCTACGCCCCATCAGATTGCCGGACCGGCTGATGCGGACCGCATATAGCGGCTGATCCGCGAAAGGAAAGCCTAGTCATCGCGATCGTTGCAAGGCAATATGGCTGGATCAAACCAGCTTGGGGAAATCGCTGGCCATGCCCGCAAACAGTAGCTTGACCGCATCGCAGATTTCCCCCGCATCTCCGCTTTTCCTGCGCGAGGACGAAATACGGCGCGGCATCGAAATGCTGTATTTCGGTTATTCCGCCCTGACCCGGTCCATCGATGAAGGCTTGGGAGCGCAGGGATTGGGGCACGCGCATCATCGGGCGCTGTATTTTATCTCCCGCCAGCCCGACCTGACCGTCAAGGATCTGCTTCGGCTTCTGGCGATTACCAAACAGTCCCTTGGACGCGTTCTCAACGACCTGATCGAACATGGCTATGTGGAAGCGCGCCAGGGCGCGCACGACCGGCGGCAAAAGCTGCTGCGCCTCAGCCCGGCGGGCGCGGCATTGGAAGCGGAACTGTTCCGCGCCCTGCGGGAAAAAATGGCGGCTGCCTATGCGCAGGCGGGGCAGGGGTCGGTCACCGGCTTCTGGCGCGTGCTGGAAGGTCTTATCCCCGATCAGGATAAATCCATGGTTCTGGGTCTGCGAAGCCGCTGAACCGTTGGGATGACGCAACCTTATGCCCCTTGGCGCGCTTATTCCCGGCCTATTGGCTGAAACGAGGAGCAACCATGAGAAAATCCTTTCTGGCAACCGCCGCGATTCTTTCCGCCGCCGGCCTGTCGGCCTGTTCCGAGAAAGCACGGGATAGCGTCGAAAATGCCGGTTCCGCAGTCGGCAACGACATCAGCGGTTCCATGGAAAGCGCCGGCGATCGGATCGATAACGGCCTCGACAGGGCGGGACAGGCTATCGACAAAGGTGCCGACAAGGTCGGCGCGGCCGCCGGGAACGCCGCCCGCGATGCAGACCGCGAAGCGGACAAGGCCAAGCATGACGTCGGAGAATCCCTTGAAAATGCGGGCGCGGACCTGAAGAACTGAGGGCCGCCGCCGATCAAGCGGCCGACGGCACGCTTGATCAGGATGGACGGCTGAAGACCGGCGCCCTCTTTTCAAAAAAAGCTGTGAAAGCTTCCCGCGATTCGGCGGATTGCATCGCTTCCGTGAAAAGGCCGGCTTCTTCCTCGATCCGCGCGAGAACGTCGTCCCGATTCCCTTTCAGCAGACGGCGGGTGGCCGCAAGCGCCAGTGGCGGTTTCGCCGTCAAGGCCGCGGCCTTTTCCCGCGCATGATCGAGCAGGACGTCATTCGCCACGACGGCGCTGACCAGCCCCGATCCATCGGCGGCCTGCACGTCCATGGGCTCGCCCAGCAGAAGCATGGCGGCGGCTTTGGCGTATCCCATTGTCGCTGGGGCCAGCAGGCTTGAGGCTGCTTCCGGCACGATCCCCAGATTCACGAAGGGCATGATGAAGCGGGCGTCCGGCGCGGCATAGACAAGGTCGCAATGGAACAGCATGGTGGTGCCGACGCCCACGGCCAGACCCTGAACCGCAGCGACGACCGGCTTGTCGAAAGATGCGATGGCGCGGATGAAATCGAAAGCCGCCTCGCCGCCCTGTGGACCCTCCATGAAATCCTTGAGGTCGTTGCCGGCGCAGAAATCGTCCCCGCGCCCGGCGATGAGGACCGCGCCGACATCGCCCCGGCCCGCGGCGTCGGCCAGCGCACTCGTCATGGCGCGATACATGGCGGCGGTCAGCGCATTCTTCTTGTCTGGACGGTCGATATGGATTTCGACGACGCCTTCATCTTCGACCAGCACTATGCCTTCGCTCACGATCCTGCTCCTTGAGACGATAAAGATGGACAGTTGGCCGATGATGACCGCCGCGTCTATCCTTTGCCGCGTCTTTTCAGCACATAGGCTGCATGAGTCGGCTGAGATTGATCCTGGACCCCTTCCTACTGCTGCTGATCGGCATGGTTGTGCTGGCGTCGCTGCTCCCCGCGCATGGCCGGGGCGCGCAGGCGGTGAACATCGCCGCCGACATCGGCATCGTGCTGCTGTTTTTCCTTCATGGCGCGAAGCTGTCGCGGGAGGCGATCTGGAACGGCGCGCGGGCATGGAAACTGCATCTGGCGACGCTGGGGACGACCTTTGCCGCCTTTCCGCTGCTGGGGCTGGCGATGCAGCGGATCGGCGCGCTTCCGGACACGATGCGGGCGGGACTGCTGTTCCTGACGTTGCTGCCCTCGACGGTGCAATCGTCCATCGCCTTCACCGCCATTGCGCGCGGCAATGTGGCGGCGGCGGTGGTGAGCGCGTCCTTCTCCAACCTGCTGGGCATAGTCCTGACGCCGCTGCTGGTCGCGCTGCTGATGCGGAGCGGGGGAACGGCGGGCTTGATCTCGTTCCAGTCGATCGAAGGGATCGTGCTGCAACTGCTGCTGCCGTTTGTCATTGGGCATTTGATGCGGCCCTGGATCGGAAGCTTCGTCGAGCGGCACCGGCAGGCGCTGGGCCGCATCGACCGGACGTCGATCCTGCTGATCGTCTATTCGGCCTTCAGCGCGGCGGTGGTCGAGGGATTGTGGCACAAGGTTTCGCGCGCGGAACTGGCGCTGCTGACGGGCGCCTGCATCGCGCTATTGCTGGCGGTGCTGATCTTCACATGGGGACTCGGCCGGATATTGGGCTTTTCGCGGCAGGACGCCATTGTGCTGCAATTCTGCGGTTCGAAGAAGAGCCTGGCGTCCGGCGTGCCCATCGCGGGCGTGCTGTTCCCTGCGGGCGCTGTCGGGCCGCTGATCCTGCCGCTGATGCTGTTCCATCAGATCCAGCTCATCGCTTGCGCCTTGCTGGCGCGGCATTATGGGGAAGAGGCGGAGCAAGCCATGGGGAAAAGGGCGGCAGAAACGGCGGAGGCCTCGTCGTGATCGGCGTTCCAAAGGAGCCGGGAGGCAGGTTTCGCAACCTGCGGCTTGCAAATTGCCGTATGCGCGGTTCCGGGTTCCCATCCTTTGCTTTTGCCCTAAATGGAACCTTTGGATAACGGTCGGGGAGTTCGCGCATGAAGACCAGAGCCGCAGTCGCATTCGAGGCGAAAAAGCCTCTCGAAATCGTGGAGGTCGATCTGGAAGGCCCCAAAGCGGGCGAAGTTCTGGTGGAAATCATGGCGACCGGCATCTGCCACACGGACGCCTACACGCTCGACGGACTCGATAGCGAGGGCATTTTCCCGTCCATTCTGGGGCATGAAGGCGCAGGGATCGTGCGGGATGTCGGTGCGGGCGTCACGTCGGTGAAGCCGGGCGACCATGTCATCCCGCTCTACACCCCCGAATGCCGCCAGTGCAAAAGCTGCCTGTCGGGAAAGACTAACCTGTGCACCGCCATCCGCGCCACGCAGGGCAAGGGGTTGATGCCCGACGGCACGAGCCGCTTTTCCTATAAGGGGCAGCCGATCTTCCACTATATGGGCTGTTCGACCTTCTCCAATTTCACGGTGCTGCCGGAAATCGCCGTTGCCAAAATCCGGGAGGATGCGCCCTTCGACAAGAGCTGCTATATCGGTTGCGGCGTGACGACGGGCGTGGGCGCGGTGGTCAAGACGGCGAAGGTGACGCCCGGCTCCAACGTCATCGTCTTTGGATTGGGGGGCATCGGCCTCAACGTCATCCAGGGCGCGAAACTGGTCGGCGCGGACATGATCGTCGGCGTGGACATCAATGACGGTAAGGAAGGATGGGGGCGCCGCTTCGGCATGACCCATTTCGTCAACCCGAACAAGGTCGGAGGCGACATCGTGCAGCATCTGGTCGAACTGACCGACGGCGGCGCGGACTATACGTTCGACTGCACGGGCAATACCGGCGTCATGCGCACCGCGCTGGAAGCCTGCCATCGCGGCTGGGGCGAAAGCATCATCATCGGCGTCGCCGAAGCGGGCAAGGAGATTTCCACGCGTCCCTTCCAGCTCGTGACCGGGCGCGTCTGGAAAGGAAGCGCCTTTGGCGGGGCCAAGGGACGGACCGACGTGCCGAAAATCGTGGATTGGTACATGAACGGCAAGATCGAGATCGATCCGATGATCACTCATGTGCTCAGCCTGGAAGAGATCAACAAGGGATTCGACCTGATGCACGCGGGGGAAAGCATCCGGTCCGTCGTGGTTTATTGAGGAGAGAATGGCATGTTCAGCCATATAACGGTAGGCGCCGATGATCTGGAGAAATCCCGGACATTCTATGACGCGGTTCTGGGTTCGCTGGGCTACGGTCCGGGCGTGGCGGTGAAGGAGGATCGGTACGCCTATCCTTCCGACAAGGGGCTTTTCCTTATCGTCCGTCCGATTGACGGTCAGGAAGCGTCATATGCCAATGGCGGCACCATCGGCTTCACTTGCGATTCCCCTGAAAAGGTCGAAGCCTGGCACGCTGCGGGTGTCGCCAATGGGGGCACGTCTATCGAAAATCCTCCCGGTATGCGCGAGGCCCCGTTTGGTAATCTGTATCTCGCCTATCTGCGCGATCCTTATGGCAACAAGCTCTGCGCCATGCACCGCATGACGGCTTGAGCCGGCCAGCCTGGGAAACAAGGCCGTCCGGTCCGTCATGGTTCCGATGGATCGCCATCAATCCAGCATGGCGGCAAGGGCGGGGGTCATATATTCGCGCGTCCGGCTGGCTGTCCGCAGGATGAGGCGGGCGGCGATGCCGTGGCGGGCGGCGAGCGTCATGCCGCGATCAGAGCCGAGGACCGTGATCGCCGTTGCCCAGGCATCGGCGAGCATGGCGCTTTCGTGGAGGACAGTGACGGCGGCCACGTCATTGGCGATGGGCGCGCCGGTCGCCGGGTCGATGCTGTGGGAGAGGCGGCGGCCGTCTTCGATGCGGAAGCGCCGATAGTCGCCGGAGGTGGCGACGGAGAGGCCGCAGAGCGCGATGCGGAGCGTGGGGACGGCGAGATCGGGTGGAGATTCCGTGTCGGTCCACCATGGCTGCATGTCCGGCTTTACGCCGCGCCCGGTCAGTTCCCCGCCGATTTCCAAGAGATAATGTTTGGCGCCTTGGGCGTCGAGCGCCGTCGCGGCGGCATCGACGGCATAGCCCTTGGCGATGCCGGAGAAGTCGAGGGCGACGTCGGCGAGGCGGCGGGCGCGGGGGCCTTCGACCTCGATAGTCTGCCAGGGGGGAGAGGAGGGGCCTGCCGTCCCCATTCCGGGGCCGAAGCCCCAGCGGCTGACCCAATTCCCGACCGCCGGATCGAAAGCGCCATCCGAGAGGCGCGCCATGGCCAGCCCCGCGCGCAGGACCGCCATCATCTCAGCGGGGAGCGTCATCCATTCGCCAAGGGACAGGCGGTTGAAGCGACTGATGTCGGAGTGCGCCTCCCAATTGCTCATCTGAGCGATGACGCGGGCGAAAACCGACTGGATCGCGGCCTCGCACTCGGGCGGCGCGTCGACGATGCGGGCCGACCAGCTCGTGCCCATGGTCGGACCGCCGACGTCGGTGATCTTGCCCGCCCGGCTCCGTCCGTCGAACTGGTCGGGCGTAAGTCCGGGCGGAATGGCGATACGGATGGGGGACGGCATTTCGGGGTTTCTAAAGGCGGTTATGCAGCTTGCAAACCCCGATCCTGGGATGGTTGTTTTCGGGCGTTTCCCGCCATTCGATGTCCGTCATCCCAGCGATCCATAGGACGTCAGCCAACGCTGGAATCTCCCTTCTAAAGGGGCGCCCGCATTTGGGTGGAAGACAGCCGTTGTTCTGGCTCACCCCGCTGCGGCTAAGCGTCGCTCCCCTCCCGCTTGCGGGAGGGGGTGGGCGGACGCGACGTTTGTTTATCGCCTCTCGGCGCTCAGGGCGCCAGCACTTCCAGCGTGGACACGTAGGAGGCGCGGCGTTGGGGCGGGCCGGCGGGCTCTTGGGGAGCCTGTGGAGCGCCTTCGCCCTGCGCCGCGCCTGGCCCGCCTTCGCCGCCGCCGGTGCTGGCGTTCAGCCAATACATGCCCGGTTGCGGCCAGGTGATGGAGAGCTTGCCATCCGCGCCGGTGGTAAGGTCCATCTGACCCAGCGCATCCCGGTAGCGGATGCCGCCGGGGATCACCGTCACCTTGAGGCCCGATGCGGGCTTGCCGTCCAGCAGGAACTGGAAGGTCGCGCTTTCGCCCGAAACCAGGTCGTTGGGATGGGTGACGGGCACCATTTCCAGGCCAACGCCGGTCGGCTTGAAGAGATTGGCGGTCGGCGCGCCGAGCGTCACGAAAATCTCGTTCCGGCTGGCGGCTTCAGCGGTCTGCACGTCGGTCGCCCCGGCGGGGATCGCCTTGGCGAGCGTTTCCTTGGTGGTGCCGCGCGGCAGGCGCTCCCGCTTGCCGTTCAGCATGTAGCTGCCCATCAGGCCGGCCGAAACGCTGGCAATGCGATAGGTGCCCGGCTGCGTCAGATGCACGTCGAAGGTGGAGCGATATTTGCCCGTTGCCGCATTTTCGACCTTGCCCGCCGAACCGTCCGGCTGCGTCACTGTGATGGAATCGGTCCGCATGGGATGATGTTCGAAATAGAAGAGGTCGTTGGATATGGCCGCGTCCACCGTTACCCAGTTATCCGTGCCCGAAAGCACGGTGGAGGATGGCAGCATCCATTGGCGGTGGGCCTGCGCCGTACCCGACATCGTGAGCGCGGCGAGCGCGCCTGCAATCAGTAATCTGGCCTTCATTGGACTTCCCCTCATTTCCCGAAGCTGAGGCTGACCGCCCCCAATTCACTTGCACCTTTGACCCGCACCACCGCGCCCGGCTTAGGCGGCCAGGCGAAGGGCAGGCGGACGACTTCACGACCGCCGACTTCGCGCGCGGCCTCCACGACCAGCGTGTAATTGCCGGGACCAAGCTGGCCCAGCGGACCCTTTCCGGCGGTGAAGGCGACCTTCTGATCGCCCGGCGCGCGGGTGGCGCCGGTGATGCCGTCGGCCGGGAACTGCATCGTCCGGCCGGAAGCACGCCACCATTGGCGTACATCGCGCAGCCATTTGGTGCCTTCGCCATTCTTCATGTCGTAATCGTACCAGACCGACAGGGTGCGCGGGGCCGCGCCCTCCTTCTCCACCCAGATGGCGACATAGGGGCGGTGATATTCGGCCACCGACAGGCGGGGGATATTGACGGTGAGGTTCAGCGTCTGCGCCTGCGCGGGCGCGGCGAGAGCGCCAGTCGCGCCCAGCGCGGCCCCGCCGGTCAGCAGCAGTTTGTGGCTGATCTGCATGATTGTTCTTTTCCCTGTCAGTGGATGAAGACGATGGCGAGGATCGCCGGGATGGCAAGGCCGATGGCGACCAGCGGCCATGTGCTGGGCCGCTTGGCCGCGTGAAGTTGCAGTAGCAGCAGGCCGGTCAGCGCGAAAAGGAAGCAGGCGACGGCGAAAATGTCGATGAACCATTTCCAGACCGTGCCGGTGTTGCGGCCCTTGTGCAGGTCATTGAGGTAGCTGACCCAGCCCCGGCTGGTCGCCTCGCTGGTGACTGCGCCGCTATGCCGGTCGATCGACACCCAGCCGTCGCCGCCGGGGCGGGGCAGGGCAAGATAAACTTCATCGGCGGACCATTCCGCTTCGCCCGTTCCGCGTTGACCGACTTCCTTTTCGACCCAGTGGGCGATGTCGGCGGGAAGGGGTTTCTTGGCATCGGGCTTGTCGTCGGGCGCGACCTGTTTCAGAAGGGCGCGCGGCAGGGTCGCGGCCTTTTCGACTGTTTGCGGGGCGGCTTCCACATCGGCGGCGTGGTTGAGCGTGATGCCGGTGAAGGCGAACAGCAGCAGGCCGATGAGACTGACCGCCGAACTGATCCAATGCCATGTGTGAAGCTGCTTCAGCCAGAAAGCCCTGGGCGCTTTCTTCTTCTTTTTGGGTTGAAGGCTGGCGGGAGCGTGCATTGGGAAGCGGCGAATCCTGTGTGGCGCGAGACGGGTCGAATAACGCGAACGACTCGCAATTGCAAACCTGCGGGGGCGGGGAAATTGTAACAAAATGTATGAGAGGGTTATTCGTCCCCCATGCAGGGGAGGATTTTACCTTCCCAGCAATCCCCGCGCCTGACCCGCGATTTCGGCGAGCATGGCGACATTGGGAACCGCTGCGGCCTTGGCCCGTTGGACCAGGGTGCGGAACTGGCGGATGCGGGAATCCTTTTCCTTGAGCCAGTCGTCCACATGGGCGGCGATATCCTTGCCCTTCGCATGGGCGAGGAGGTCGAGCCGCACCTGCTGCATGTCGCGGGCGACGCCGGAGATGAGCAGGCGCTCCCACGGATCGGTCGGTTCCATGCGGGCGGCGGCGGACTGGACCCAGTCGATGCCGACCGCTTCGCCCAGATGGGTGAAGGCGCGAGTGAGGGCGACTTCGTCCACGCCCAGCTTTTCGGCCAGCATGGCGATGCCGACCGCGCCGTCCAGCTTGAACAGGCCCGCCGTGCGGTGGACCAGATCTTCCGGCGCGCCGAGCGAGAGAAGATGATCGGTGACGGCGGCGGTGCGGCGGATGGCTTCGCTGGTGAGGAGGTCGTCGACCTTGCTCGCCAGCTTGCCGACGCCCTTGGCGAGCAGCTTCTGGCCCTCGCCCGGCAGGGTGCCGGCGGGGATGGAGCGCAGGATATCGGCGATCTGCGCGCGCATTCCGCTTGCGATATGACCGAACAGGGCGAGGCGGGCGGCTTCCGACATGTCCGCCGCGTCGATATCGTTCCATAGCGTGTGGATGCCGTAAAGCCGTTCCGCGATCAGGAAGGCGCTGGCAAGGTCGCTCATCGAGCAGCCTTCTTCCTCCGCCAGTTCGAACGGGTGGATGAGGCCGAGGCGATTGACGATGCGGTTCGCGACCTTGGTGGCGATGATTTCCTTTTTCAGGGCGTGGGCGGCGATGGCGTCCGCCTCCTTCTTCTGCATCGCGGCGGGGAAGGCGGCCATCAACTCGCCGCCCATGCTGGGATCGGTGGCGAGGTCGCTTTGTTCGAGGGCTTCCTGTAGCGCAAGTTTGGCGGTGGAGAGAAGGACGGCGAGTTCGGGGCGAGTGAGGCCCATACCGTCCTGACTGCGGCGCAGAAGCTGGTCGTTGGCCGCCAGCCCTTCCACCTGACGGTCGAGCCTGTCCCTTTCCTCGAAGGTTTCGATGAGGCGGACATAGCTGGCAAGGTCCGCCGCGCCGCCGCTTTCCGCGATGGAAAGGCCCAGCACCTGAAGCCTGTTGTCCTCCAGCACGATGTCGGACACCGCGCCGGTCATGCTTTCAAGAAGGGCGTTGCGCGCATCGAAGGCGAGACGGCCTTCGGCCATTTCCTTGTTGAGGGCGATCTTGATGTTGACCTCATTGTCCGAGCAGTCGACGCCGGCGGAATTGTCGATGAAGTCGGTATTGATGCGTCCGCCGCGCAGGGAGAAGGCAATGCGGCCCGCCTGCGTGACGCCCAGGTTCGCGCCTTCGCCCACTACCTTGACGCGCAGGTCCTCCGCGTTGACGCGCAGGCGGTCGTTGGCGGGGTCGCCGACATCGCCCTGGCTTTGCGCGGCGGCCTTTACATAAGTGCCGATGCCGCCGAACCAGAGCAGGTCGTTGGGGCTTTTCAAGATGGCGGAGATGAGCGCGGCCGGCTCCATTTCCGTGGCGGCAACGCCAAGGACGGTCTGCATTTCCGGAGTGAGGGGGATGCTCTTGAGCGAGCGCGGGAAAACGCCGCCGCCTTTCGAGATCAGCGCCTTGTCATAATCGTCCCAGCTTGAACGGGGAAGGTTGAACAGGCGGTCGCGCTCCGTCCAGCTTGCCGCCGGGTCGGGATCGGGATCGATGAAGATGTGGCGATGGTCGAAGGCGGCGACCAAGCGGATCGCCTTCGACAGCAACATGCCGTTGCCGAACACGTCGCCCGACATGTCGCCGCAGCCCACGACCGTGACAGGATCGCTCTGCACGTCGACGCCCATTTCGGCGAAGTGGCGGCGCACGCTGATCCATGCTCCGCGTGCGGTGATGCCCATCGCCTTGTGGTCGTAGCCATGGCTGCCGCCGCTGGCGAAGGCGTCGCCCAGCCAGAAGTCGCGTTCCAGAGCGATGGCGTTGGCGACGTCGGAGAAGGTGGCCGTGCCCTTGTCCGCCGCGACGACGAAATAGGGATCGTTGCCGTCATGGATGACGACCTTGTCCGGGTGTCTGACCTTGCCCTTCACGATATTGTCCGTGACCGACAGCAAGGCGCGGATGAAGATGCGGTAGCTTTCCGTGCCCTCGGCCAGCCAGGCGTCGCGGTCGACCTGCGGATTGGGAAGCTGCTTGGGGTAGAAGCCGCCCTTGGCCCCGGTTGGGACGATGACGGCGTTCTTGACGCGCTGCGCCTTCATGAGGCCCAGGATTTCGGTACGGAAATCGTCGCGCCGGTCGGACCAGCGCAGACCGCCGCGCGCGACCGGGCCGGCGCGCAGGTGGATGCCCTCGACGCGGGGGGAGTAGACCCAGATCTCGCGCCACGGCAACGGGGCAGGCAGGCCGGGAACCTGCGCGCTGTCGAGCTTGAAGGCGAGCGCCTCGGCAGAGGCAGGGGCGAAGAAATTGGTCCGCAAGGTTGCGGTGATGACGGCGCGGAGAAGGCGCAGCACGCGGTCCTCGTCGATGGCCGTGACCTTTTCGAGGCCCTCGTCGATGGCGGCCTGCGCCTTTACCGCGCGGGCCTCGCTGTCCTTGCCCGCCGGGTCGTGGAGGGCGTCGAACAGTTCGACAAGCTGATGCGCCACATCCTTTTCGCGGCGCAGCGTATCGGCGACCGTCGCGCGGCCATAGGCCATGCCGGTCTGGCGCAGATAGCTGAACAACGCGCGGAACAGCACGACGGCGCGCGGAGACAGGTCCGCCGTCACGATCAGTTCGTTGAGGCGGTCATCTTCCGCCACGCCCTCTATCACCTGCGCGATAGCCTCGGTCACGACGTCGGCGCGGGCGATGACGGCTTCGGCGTTGCCGCCCGGCGGCAATTCCAGCACGAAACGCTGCACATGGCCGAGCGCGCCGCCGTCAATAGCGGTCGTCATCTCGTCGATCACGCGGAAACCGAAATTCTCGAAAGCGGGGACGACTTCGGAAAGAGCCACCGCCTCATGGCTGTAGAGTTTGAGGCGCAGCCGCTCTGCTGTGTCTTCCGGGTTGCGGTAGATGCGGATCGCCTTGTCGCCGGGGCCGGAAAGGCTATGGATCAGCCGAATGTCGACGGCTGCCTCCGCCGCGCCCGCGCCGTTGCGATAGGCCATGGGGAAGCCGGGCGCGAAACGCTGGGCCAGGGCGGCGGCGCGGCCCGGCTCTTCGGTCTCTGCAAGAAATTCCTCCACGGCGGGAAGCCAGCCGCGCACCATCTTGCGGAGCCGTTCGTCAAGCGCCGCGTCGTCGGGCACCATGCCGCCGTCGCGCAGGTCGAGAGTGATGCGGAGCAGCGCAAGGCCGCCTTCCTCCAGGGCGATGGACCAGCTCAATACCTGGCCATTGGCGGCTTGCGAGAGCATGTCCTGTATGGAGACGCGGCGGGCGGTCGAAAGCTCGTCCCGGGGAAGCCAGACGAAGGCGTAGAGATGACGGGCCAGCGCGCTCGTGGCCAGCGCCAGCTTGGGCCGGGGACGGTCGGCGAGCGACATGAAGGTCAAGGCCAGCCGCTCCAGTGTTTCCCGGTCGAAGCCTATGAGGATGTCGTGGGGCAGGGCGATCAGCGCATGGACCAGCGCCTTGCCCGCATGGCTCCCCGGATCGAAGCCGAATTTCTCCATCAGCAGCGACAGCGCCGAGCGCAGCAGCGGCACCTTGTCCGGCGGCGCGGCGAGGGCGGAACTGGTCCACATGCCGGCATGGATGGAGAGCGCCACCACATCCTTGCCCTTGCGCACGGGCACGATGATCAGGTCGAGCAGTACATGGCGGTGCACGCGCGAGAGGACGTTGGACTTGATGATGAGGGGGACGCGCTTGCCTTCCTCGAACCAGGCGAAGGCAGCGTCGCGGGATGCGGGCGCGATCAGCGGCTTGTCGCGTCGGGCGCAGATGCCGATGCCGTCCCGCGCCTCGCCGTCGCGGCCGCAGACTTCATGGCCGACCTGCGTGAAATGGCGGGACAGGAACCAGCGGAGCAGCGCCGCGCCTTCCTCATCGGGCACCGCGTCGGCGTCGCGCGCCATCGCTTCCCGCATGCGCGGCCAGTCGGTGACGGCGGCGCGCACATCGGCCAGCGTGTCGTGCAGATCCTTCTCCAGTGCGCGGCGGACCTTCGCGTCGGCGCGGTCGGCTTCGATATAGATCATCGATTCCCGGCGGGCACCCGATGTCTCGTCATCCAGGATCGCCTTGAGCGCACCCCGTGCATCGCGGCTGACCGACAATATGGGGTGGAGCAGGCGATGAATGGTGACGTCCACCGCCGCCAGCGTATGGGCGATGGAATCCACCAGAAAGGGCATGTCGTCGTTGACAAGGGCGATCCGCATGTACCGGCCGGACATGCTTTCGCCCAGCGTTTCGATGGCGATGGCGGATTCGCCGGGGGCGCGGCGGCTAGCGGTGCGGCCCATAAAAGCGGCCGCATTGGCCATCGCGGCTTCATCAAATCCCTCGCTTTCGCCAGGCAGCGCGCCGCGTGCCAACGCATCCTCCAGGGCTTGGCGAATGGAAAGGTCGACTTCCTTGATCTTTGGCTCAGCCGCGGCCGTCATGCGTTCACCTCATCCCCGCGGGATTTTCCCGCTTCTTTTCCAGGAACGGGAGAGGGGCGGACTTCGATCCGACGACTCCCCGGCTCGCAAGTCTATATGCCCCCGAGCGCCGCGCGGCTCAAGGAGGATTTGAAATAAAGTGTCTTATTCGTGAAATATTATGCCGAATATCACGGCCTTCGCGACTGCTGTCCCGAGGCATTTCGACCTGTCCCCGGCATATAGGGCCGGACGGTGCTCATGTCCATCGCGCCGGTCAATGCATGGCAGCGATCATCACCTTCCGGCCAAGCGCCGATCCTTCCGGAAGGGCGGCGACAATGGCGAGCGAGCCGTCGATTTCCCTGCGGGCCACGACGACCGCCAGTCCATCCTCGTCGGTAGCGATGGCCTGCGGCGCGAGGGCGGGGGCGATCCTGATCGCTTCGCGCACGGTGCGGCTGCGGTCCGGCCTGGCGGGCATTGCGGCCCGGCGCGCCGCGCGGGTGTCGCGCACCAGCGCCTTGAGGCCGCCGGCATAGGCGGCCAGATACGCGGCCAGCGCACCCGCGCCCATGCCCTGCGCACGGGCATGGTCCAGCGCGGTCGCATATTCGGTGATGCGCGTCTTGTCATAGGCAGCCCCGAAGACAAGCTTGACGATGGCCGTCATCGGGCTGCGCGCTTGCGTCTTGATGCCGGCGTCGGTCAGCAGGTCCGCATAATCCTCTGGCGATTGCTCGGCCGCTAGCGCGAAATCATAGGCCAGACCCACGGCCCGATAAAGGGCGATGTGGCTGCGCGCTTCACCCGCGCGCGCCTGCTCGGCGCTGTCGCGGGCCATGGCCAGCCAATCGGCCAGCGGCGCACCGGCATCCGGAACCGGCATTTCGATCATGTCCGAAACCGTCAGATCGAGCACGGGCGGATCGGCCGCGAACCCGTTCAGGGAAAAGCCCAGCGCTTCGCTGACCTCTCGTTCCAGCGCGTCGGTTTCCGCGCGGCTGGCGGCCTCTTTCCAGTTGATGACTCCGAACACGAAGTCGATCGTTTCGCCATCGGAGGAAAAGGGCATCAATATGCCGCGGTAGAGCAGGTCTGCACCGCGCTGGTTCACGAATTCGGCTTCGAAGCCGATCGGCGCGGCATTGGCGATGATCTGGAGATAATGGTCGGTCAGGCGCGACAGCAGCGAGCGCGGCGGCACGTTGCCGATGCGGCTGATCGATCCCGCGATCTCGCATTCCTGGCGCAGGGCGGCGCCCATATATATGACCGCAGGGTTGTCGATGCCGACGCTGAAATCCAGCAACACGCTGTAGGGGCCGAAATCTTCCAGCAGTTCGGGCTGAAGATCCTCGATCGAAGGGAGCGCGCGATCTTTCAGCAGCGATGCCCAATAATTATAGGCACGGACCTGCATACGCCGTTCATTGGTGATGATGGCGGGCGGGCTTTCGATCGCGGCGTCGTCGGCGTAGTCGAAATCGTCCCGATCGCCATCGATATCATGCCCCCGCAGAGTGTCCATCCCGATCGATCCTTGAACCAAAGCAAATCTTTGGGGCTTACAATGGCATCGGATGGTAAATGGCCGGTAAAGAACACCGCGACGATGCGAAGGCGCGGAATCGAGGGGATGGAATGAAATGGCCGCTTGTCCTGAAGGCCAACCGCTGTTATCTGCCCGCCCCGATGCCGCTTTAGCTCAGTTGGTAGAGCATCGCATTCGTAATGCGAGGGTCACAGGTTCGAGTCCTGTAAGCGGCACCACGGCTTTCTGGGCATCGGCGGCGATGCGGCGCTAGGCAGCGCGTTACCCTATATGGGGGAAGCCTACGGCAATAGCTCCATGCTTAAGGTCAATGCGGGCGTATGTCGGCCTTCCGGCCGCGAGTTGTCATCTTTCGCAGCCGGCAGATCCCGTCAGGCGCGCCAAATCCGTTATTTTCCGTATCACCCTGTTTTTACAAGGCTCGGTGGGGTATGCTTGCATCGTGACCACTGCCGTTGCGGGAGTCGACACATGGCGAATGGCGAACTGTTTTCCAGTTTCTTGCGGGCATATGACGACCGGCATCAGGCCGAAATGTCGGTCGAGGATTATCTGCTGGGATGCCGCAACGATCCGCTGATGCACGCATCCGCGCCGGAGCGGTTGCTGGCAGCCATCGGCGAGCCGGAGATCATCGACACGTCGCGCGATTCGCGTCTCGGCCGGATTTTCATGAACCGGACGATCCGGCGCTATAAGAGCTTTTCGAACTTCTACGGGATGGAAGGGACGATCGAGCATATCGTCAGCTTCCTGCGCCATGCCAGCCAGGGGTTGGAGGAGCGCAAGCAGATCCTCTATCTGCTGGGACCGGTGGGCGGCGGCAAGTCGTCGCTGGCCGAGCGGCTGAAATCGCTGATGGAGGTGCACCCCATCTATGCGCTGAAAGCCGGGGAGGAGATCAGCCCGATCTTCGAAAGCCCGCTGGCGCTGTTCGACGCAGAAACCCATGGCGACATGATCGAGGACAGCTACGGCATTCCCCGGCGGCGGCTGACGGGCCTTATCAGCCCTTGGTGCCGCAAGCGGCTCGATGAGTTCAGCGGCGACATTTCGCGCTTCACGGTCGTTCGATTGATGCCCTCGCGCATCCGCCAGATCGCCATTTCGAAGACCGAGCCGGGGGATGAGAATAATCAGGACATCTCCTCGCTGGTGGGGAAGGTGGACATCCGCAAGCTGGAGATGCTCTCGCAGAACGATCCCGACGCCTACAGCTATTCGGGCGGCCTCAACCGCGCCAATCAGGGCATCCTTGAGTTCGTCGAGATGTTCAAGGCGCCGATCAAGATGCTCCATCCGCTGCTGACGGCGACGCAGGAGGGCAATTATATCGGCACGGAGAATATCGGCGCCATTCCCTTTACCGGGATCATCATGGCGCACTCCAATGAGTCGGAATGGCAGAATTTCAAGAACAACAAGAATAACGAAGCCTTCATCGACCGCATCTACGTCATCAAGGTGCCCTATAGCCTGCAAGCGACCGAGGAACGGCAGGTTTATGAAAAGCTGCTGCGCGATTCCGATCTGAACAAGGCGCCCTGCGCGCCGGGGACGCTGGACATGCTGGCGCGCTTTTCCGTGCTGACGCGGCTGCGCGAGCATGAGAACAGCAATCTCTATTCGAAGATGCGCGTCTATGACGGCGAAATGCTGCGGGAAATCGACCCGCGCGCGAAAAGCCTTCAGGAATATCGCGACGCGGCGGGCGTGGATGAGGGGATGTCGGGGATTTCGACCCGCTTCGCCTTCAAGGCGCTGTCGGCGACCTTCAACCACGACACCACCGAGATCGCGGCGGACCCGGTCCATCTGATGTATGTGCTGGAAGGGATGGTGCGGCAGGAACAGTTCCCCGCCGAGACGGAGGCCCGTTATCTGGAGTTCATCAAGGGCGAACTGGTCCCGCGCTATGCCGAGTTCATCGGGAACGAGATTCAGAAAGCCTATCTCGAATCCTATGACGATTACGGGCAGAATCTGTTCGATCGCTATGTCGCTTATGCCGATGCGTGGATCGAGGATCTGGATTTCAAGGACCCGGACACCGGCCAGCTTCTCGACCGGGAGGTCATCAACCAGGAACTGACCAAGACGGAAAAGCCCGCCGGAATCGCCAATCCCAAGGATTTCCGCAACGAGGTCGTGAAGTTCGCGCTGCGGATGCGCGCGAGCCATGATGGGCGCAATCCGTCATGGACATCCTATGAGAAAATCCGCGAAGTCATCGAAAAGCGGATGTTCAGCCAGGTCGAGGATCTGCTGCCCGTCATCAGCTTTGGGTCGAAGAAGGACGGCGACACCGCCGGCAAGCATGAGGAGTTCGTCTCCCGCATGATCGAGCGCGGCTATACCGAGCGGCAGGTGAGGCGGCTCGTCGAATGGTATATCCGCGTGAAACAGGCGGGATGAGGGGGGTGCGCCGACCGACATGCACATCGTCGACCGACGCCTGAACCCCGGCGGCAAGAGCCTGGTCAACCGGCAGCGTTTCCTGCGAAGGGCAAGGGCGTATGTGCAGAAGGCGGTGCGTGACAGCCTGAAGGATCGCGGTATCCGCGAACTGGATAAAGAGGGCGAAATCTCCATCGGCCGCGATGCGATCTATGAGCCGACCTTCCATCGCGCGGCGACGGGCGGCAATCGCGAACGGGTGCTGCCCGGCAATCATGATTATGTGGAAGGCGACCGGATCAAGCGTCCGGAAGGCGGCGAGGGGGCAGGCGCGGATGCGGGCCAGGGCGAAGGGAATGACGATTTCCAGTTCGTGCTGAGCCGCGAGGAGTTTCTCGACCTGTTCCTTGACGATCTGGAGTTGCCCGATCTTGCCAAGCGGCGGCTGGTCGGCGGCGAGATCGACGGGATCAGGCGCGCGGGGTATTCCACCGCCGGATCGCCGTCCAATCTGTCCGTGCCCCGCACCATGCAGAAGGCGATGGGGCGGCGCATGGCGCTCCGGCGGCCGAGCGGCGCTGAATTGGAGCGGATAGAAGATGAAATCGCGGCGATCGAAGCCCGCGACCCGCCCCGGCCGGAGGATGCCGGCCTGCTGGAGCGGCTTCGCGAGGATCGTGCCCATATCATCCGCCGCCGCAACCTCATCGCCTATATCGATCCGGTCGACCTGCGGTATCGCCGGTTCGAGGCCGTGCCCCGCCCCGTCGCACAGGCGGTGATGTTCTGCCTGATGGACGTGTCCGGCTCCATGAGCGAGCATATGAAGGATCTGGCGAAACGCTTCTTCGCGCTGCTCCATCTGTTCCTGTCGCGCTGCTACGAGCATGTCGAGGTGGTGTTCATCCACCATACCGACCGGGCGGCGGAGGTCGATGAGCAGACTTTCTTCTACAGCACCGTCACGGGCGGCACGCTGGTGTCGAGCGCGCTCGACAAGCTGATCGAGGTGGCGGCGGACCGCTATCGTCCCGACAACTGGAACATCTATGTCGCGCAAGCGTCGGACGGCGACAATATGATGCAGGACAATCCCAGGGTCGTCAGCCTCATGCAGGACCATATCCTGCCCATGGCCCAATATGTCGCTTATCTGGAAGTCGGCCGGGAGGAGTTCCCCGACGCGACGATGATGCAGTCGATGACGACCCTGTGGCAGGCTTATGCCCCGGTGGCGGAGGCGCATCGCCATTTCGTGATGCGCAAGGTCGCGCATCGCCGGGAAATCTATCCCGTCTTCCGCGAACTCTTCCAGCGCCGGGGCGTCGGCGAGAGGGCGCGAAGCTGATGGACGTGCGCGCGGAAACGCCCCTGTTTACCGGCAGCGATTGGGACTTCGCGCTCGTCAACCGCATCTATGACGCGATAGAGCCGATCGCCGTCGATGAGATGAAGCTGAACGTCTATCCCAACCAGCTTGAGATCATCAGTTCCGAACAGATGCTCGACGCCTATTCGTCGGTGGGGATGCCGCTCTTCTACAAGCACTGGTCCTTCGGCAAGCAATTCGTCACCAACGAGATGCTCTACCGCAAGGGGCTGCGCGGCCTCGCCTATGAACTGGTCATCAACTCCAATCCCTGCATCAGCTATATCATGCAGGAAAACAGCGCGATGATGCAGACGCTGGTGATCGCCCATGCGGCCTTCGGGCATAACCATTTCTTCAAGAACAACTATCTCTTCCGTCAGTGGACCGACGCGGACGGCATCCTCGACTATCTGGAATTCGCCAAGCGCTATATCGCCCAGTGCGAGGAGCGGCACGGGCAACTGGCGGTCGAGCGGGTGCTGGATGCGGCCCATGCGCTGATGAACCAGGGCGTGCACCGCTATCCCCGCGTGCGCCCCCGCGATCTGCGGCACGAGGCGGAGCGGGAGGCCGAGCGGCAGGCCTATCGCGACCGCATCTATGACGATCTCTGGCGCACGGTGCCGGTGGGCGCGAAGGCGGCGACGGTCGAACGCGACGAACGGCTGGCCGCGCTGGGTCTGCCGCAGGAGAATATCCTCTATTTCCTCGAAAAGTCCGGCCCCCGGCTGGAGGCGTGGCAGCGGGAGATATTGCGGATCGTCCGACTGATCGCGCAATATTTCTATCCCCAGCGCCAGACCAAGGCGATGAACGAAGGCGCGGCGACCTATACCCACTACCGGATCATGACGACGCTGCACGAGCGGGGGCAGATCACCGACGGCGCGTTCCTGGAATTCCTCCAGTCGCATACGGGTGTCGTCTACCAGCCGACCTATGATTCCGGGCATTTCAGCAGCTTCAACCCCTATGCGCTGGGTTTCGGCATCATGACCGATGTGGAGCGCATCTGCATGGACCCGACGCAGGAGGATCGCGAATGGTTCGGCGCCATTGCCGGATCGTGCGACCCGCTGGAGGTGTTGAAGGACATATGGGCGAATTACCGCGACGAAAGCTTCATCTCGCAGTTCCTCAGCCCGCGCCTGATCCGGCAATGGCGCTTGTTCAAGATACTCGACCGGGAAAGCGACTCGGAAGTCCGGGTCGACGCCATCCACGACGAAAGGGGCTATCGCCGCATCCGGCGGGCCTTGGCGCGCGAATATGATATTGGGCAGCAGGAGCCGGATATTCAGGTCGTGGACGTCGATCTGGCCGGGGACCGTACACTGATGCTGGAGCATGTGGTGGTGAACGGCGTGCTTCTGGATGCGGGCGACACCGCCAAGGTGCTTCAAAATCTGGCGAATCTATGGGGTTATGAAGTCGCGCTGAGCGAAGTCGATGCCGGGAACCGAAAGGAATTGAAGAGCCATCGATCCCAGCCGCTCTCCGGCTGGATGCGGTGAAGGGCATCGGACGGATGGAAAGCGCGACGGCCGCCTTTCAGATTCCGTTTTCCATCAAGGCTCAACAGGCGTAGATTCCATGCCGGTTTTTTGCGGGTTGGACTTTGTCGAGACGCTGGCGCTGGATCGCATGGCGTAGCGGGATTGGGCCATGCCCGACAGTCATGCAGGAGGTCGGTTCATGACGGATGCCCTTACCCCGCAGGAATGTCTTGAGCGGGCAAGAATGCACGAGCGGCTTGCGTCAACGACCGCGGACGCTTCGGCCCGGACGATGCATCAGGCGATGGCGTCGGAGTTCCGCCGCCGCGCGGAGGCAGGTTCGTCCGGCCCGGCGCAGAGACCCGGCACGCCGGTGGTGGAGATGGTCCAGCCCGTCCAGTGAGGGGCGACAGGCGCTGGAGAGATGCCATCGAAGGAAGGCGGTTCCATGCTCCTTCCCCGATACTTTGTTTGATTGATGCCATGGTCGGTGTGAGCGCCGTGCATTGACGTGCAAATCAAGGTCGGCGATGTGCGTGTCATGGCTCGGGCGGCGGCATGAGAATCGTCATCATCGATGACAGCGGATTGCGGGCGACGGTCCTGGAAGAAGGGCTGCGCGACGCAGGCTATGACGATATCCATATCGTGCCGCCGCGCGGAGCCTTTGTCGCGCGGCTCGAACGCATGGCCCCCGATGTGGTGCTGATGGACCTGGGCAGCCCCAGCCGCGACACGCTGGAGGAAATGCTGACCGTCAGCCGTGCGCTTGCCCGGCCGATCGCCATGTTCGTGGACCAGTCGGACGAGGCCATGATCGGCGCGGCCATCGATGCGGGCGTGTCCGCCTATGTGGTCGACGGCTTGCGGAAGGAGCGGGTGAAGCCGGTGCTGGAACTGGCCGTCCGCCGCTTCAACGCCTTTGCGAAGATTCAGTCGGAACTGGAGGAGGCGCGCACGGCGCTGTCCGACCGCAAGATCATCGACCGGGCCAAATCGATCCTGATGAACCAGCGCGGCCTGTCGGAACAAGACGCCTATGCCCTGTTGCGGACCAGCGCGATGAACCAGGGGAAGAAGATCGTGGACGTGGCGCAGGCGCTCATCACGGCCAGCGACCTGTTGGGAGGAGCCTGATGACGACAACCCTGCGGATCGCTTTCCTGCCGCTGACCGATGCCGCCGTGCTGGCCGTTGCGCGCGAGAGGGGCTTTGCGGAGGAGGAGGGTATCGCGCTCGACCTTGTCCGCACGACAAGCTGGGCGACGTTGCGCGACCGGCTGGTCTTCGGGCAGGTGCAGGCCGCGCAGATGCTGGCCCCGCTCGCCGTCGCGGTGACGCTGGGCCTCAGCCAGCAGCCCGCGGCGCTTGCCGCCCCTTACAAGCTCAACGTCAACGGCAACATGCTGGTGATGGCGAGCGATTTCGCCAAGGCGCTGGAACCCGATGTGGCGGCGCGGCTGGCCGATCCGTTGGGCACCGCGCATGATTTTGCAGCCGCCATCGGCCTGTGGAAACGCAAGCCCATTATCGGCGTGGTCCATCGCTTCTCCAGCCATGCGCTGATGCTGCGTTACTGGCTGGCGAGCGCGGGCGTGGACCCGGACCGCGACGTGCTGTTGCGGGTGCTGCCGCCTTCGCTGACGGTGGAAGCGCTTCGCGCGGGCGAGGTGGATGGCTTCATCGCGGGCGAACCGTGGGGCAGCGCGTCGGTGGAAGCGGGCCTTGCCGAAACGGTGGCGGTGGGCGAACGGATATGGCAGCGCGGCGTTGAGAAAGTGCTGGCCTTCCGCGAGAATTGGATGGAGGCCAATCCCGAAACGGTGGACGCGCTGCTGCGGGCCTTGGCGCGGGCGGCCGCGTGGTGCGACGATCCTGTCCATCGCGATGAACTGGCGGAGTTGCTTGCCCGGCCACGCTATGTCGACCAGCCCGCCGATCTCATCCGCCGGGCGCTTGGCGGCGCGGTCGTCGCGCGGGCGGGGGAGGCGGCGCTGCCCATGGCCGATTTCATGCTGTTCGCCCGCGAAGCCACGCCTTTTCCGTGGCGCAGTCAGGCGCTGTGGATTTATTCCCAGCTCGTCCGTTGGAAGATGGTGGCGCATGAGTCCGCCATGGCGGCGAAAGCGGCTTCGGTGTTCCGGCCTGATATCTTCCGCCGCGCGCTGGCGGACAGCGATGTCCCGATGCCCGGCGCGAGCATGAAGGTGGAAGGGGCGGTCGTCTCGCCGCTGGGCGTGGGATCGCGACGGGGCGAACTGACCCTTGGTCCCGACCGCTTTTTCGACGGGCGGATTTTCGATCCTGAGCGGATGGAGGACTATCTGGCGGATTTTGCGCCGCAGCATTGAAAGGCGGTATAATTTTGTGCCTTGCAACATGAAAAGAATCGCGGGATAACATAAGAGTCGCGCGACGAAGCGCGTTTATCCGGGATGTGCCCTCCCAAGGCCGGGACCGCCATTCCATCATCATAGCAGCAAAGCCGCTGACCGGACTCGCTCCTCTGGGTGACGTTCGGCCGAGCGGCTTTTTTCATGTCCATTGCCGTTTATGGGGACGTATCATGGCAACTGCCTTTTGGGATGGCGAGGACAAGGCCGGATCGGCCGCGCCCGCCACAAGTTTCTGGAAAGCCGGCCACACGCCGACGCTGATCGCCGCCTTTCTCTATTTCGACCTCGCCTTCATGGTGTGGGTCCTGCTGGGCCCGCTGGCGCCTTCCATCGCGGAGACATTGGCGCTGACCCCGGCGGAAAAGGGGCTGATGGTCGCGACGCCGACGCTGGCGGGCGCGCTGCTGCGGGTCGTGAACGGACTGCTGGTCGACAGGATCGGGCCGAAATTATCGGGCGCTATCAGTCAGGTGATCGTGATCGCGGGCCTCTTCACCGCCTGGGTCATGGGCGTGGACAGCTTTGCCGGGACGCTGGCGCTGGGGGTCATTCTGGGCTTTGCGGGAGCGAGTTTCGCGATCGCGTTGCCGCTGGCTAGCCGCTGGTATCCGCCGGAGCATCAGGGCAAGGCCATGGGCCTTGCGGGCATGGGCAATTCCGGGACGGTGCTGGCCTCGCTCTTCGCGCCGGGGCTGGCCAGGCTGTTCGGCTGGAACGCTGTGCTGGGGCTGGCCTGCATTCCGCTCTCGATCGTCTTCATCACCTATATGCTGATGGCGAAGGATGCGCCGAACGCGCCCGCGCCCAAGAAGCTGGTCGATTATTTCCAGCCGCTCAAGCAAGCCGATGCGTGGTGGCTGATGGCTTTCTATGCCGTGACGTTCGGTGGCTTCGTCGGTCTCGCCGCGTCCCTGCCGATCTACTTCACCGATCAGTTCGGGCTGACGCCGGTGGTCGCGGGTTATTGCACCGCAGGCTGTGTGTTCGCAGGATCTCTGGTCCGTCCGATGGGCGGCGCGCTCGCCGACCGGATCGGCGGGATCAGGGCGCTGATGACGGTCTATGTGGTGGCGGCGCTGGCGCTGGCCGGGGTTGCCTATGCGCCTACGCTCGCGGCTGCGCTGGGACTTTTCGTCCTGGCGATGCTGGCGCTGGGGACCGGCAACGGCTCGGTTTTCCAACTCGTGCCGCAGCGGTTTCAGGCGGAGATCGGTGTCATGACCGGCCTCGTCGGCATGGCGGGCGGCGTCGGCGGCTTCTATCTCGCCAGTTCGCTTGGTCTTGCCAAGCAACTGACCGGCAGCTTCGCCCCCGGTTTCCTGATCTTCGCGGTGCTGGCGGCGGCGGCGTTCATCGGCATCGCACTGGTCAAGGGCCGTTGGCGCGCGAACTGGAATACCGCCGCGCGCATCTGAATCAAAGGGGAAGGCGGCGGCCGCGGCAAGGCCGCCGTCCCATTTCGAGGGGGACGCTTTTCATGAGATATCTTCTCGCAACGGCGGCCGCGCTGGCCGTCGCAGGACCCGCTTGCGCCCAGGACATCACGCTCAAGCCCGTCGCCGAAGCACGGTTGCGCTACGAACATGCCGATCAGGAGGGCCTTGCCCAAAAGGCGGACGCGCTTACCGTCCGCGCCCGCGCCGGGGTTCAGGCGGTCGGTGCGGAATGGAGCGCCACGGTCGTCGGGCAGGGCACGCTGGCCATCATCGACGACTATCATGACGGCGTAAACGGCGCCGCCACGCGGCCCATCGTCGCGGACCCCCGGAATGTCGCGCTCTACATCGCCCAGATGCAATATAGGGGCGCCGCGCTGACGCTGACCGGAGGAAGGCAGAAGATCGCGCTCGACGATGAAAGATTCGTCGGCAATGTGGCCTTTCGCGACAATGCCCAGACGTTCGATGCCGTGCGTGCCGAGCTGACGCCTGCCAGGGGGGTGAAGCTGGATGTCGCCTATGCCTGGAGCGTGCGGACGATCTGGGGCATCGACGGCAATGGCGCGCGGCAGCAGGCGGTGAGCGGCGACAACATTTTCGCCAATCTTTCCTGGGTCATGCCGCTAGGCACGCTGACGGGCTTTGCCTATCTGGTCGATCAGGACGAGGCGGCGGTGCAGGGCTATCGCCTGTCGAGCCAGAGCTATGGCGTAAGGCTGACTGGAGCGCGGCCGCTTCTGGAAAGCGTGACGCTAAGCTATCAGTTCAGCTATGCGCGGCAGTCGGATTACCGCCGCAATCCCGGTGATTATGCCGCCGGCTACTGGCTGGCCGACGCCACGCTGGAAGTGAGGGGATGGAGGCTCAACGCCGGTTATGAAGTGCTGGGCGCAAGCCATGGAGCGGCGCTCACCGGCTTCCAGACGCCGCTCGGCGCCAATTTCAAGTTTCAGGGCTGGGCCGACAAGCTCCTGACGACGCCGCCTGACGGCATCCGCGACCTGTATGTCGGCGGCGGCCATGGCTGGAAAGAATTGGGGCCGCTTTCCGCCGTTGCGCTCCAGGCGGTGTGGCACCGGTTCGAAAGCGATCGGATCGACCGGCATTACGGCGATGAATGGGATTTTCTTGCGTCCGCGAAGGTCGGCAAGATGGCGCTGTCGCTCCGCTACGCCCGCTATGATGCCAAGGCGTTCGCCACGGATACGCGCAAATTCTGGGCGCAGATCGACTGGAGCTATTAGGGCCTTGAGCCGATACGCGAATCGGCATATGCTGCACTGCAAAGGACGACGCTGTCCTTCCAACCATAGCCGAAGCGGTCCAGGGACGGGCCGGTGACGCGCAAATGATGGCAAGGCCGCCATCCTGACTTTCGGTTCGCAAGCCGAGGGTCCGGATGGCGGCCTTTTTCTTTATCCGGAGATACGGGGATGGATTTTCAGGTCGGGAACGAAAGCCGGACGGAGGATGGAGCGGTGATCCTCATCCCGGCGGAAGGCGTTCGGGAGCATCTGGTCGTCGTCGGCAACGGCATGGCCGGGTGCCGCGCGATCGAGGAACTGCTGGCGCGGGACGCGGGGCGCTATCGCGTCACGATTTTCGGGGCCGAGCCGCATGTGAACTATAACCGCATCATGCTTTCGCCGGTTCTGGCGGGAGAGAAGACGTTCGAAGACATCGTCATCAACAGCCGCCAATGGTATGATGAGAATGACATCGAACTGATCGCGGGCGATCCGGTGACGGCGATAGACCGCGCCGCCAAGACCGTCACGAGCCGATCGGGCCGCACCGTGGGCTATGACAAGCTGCTGATCGCCACCGGGTCGGACCCCTTCATCATTCCGGTGCCGGGGAAGGATTTGCCCGGCGTCATCAGCTTTCGCGACATGAAGGATGTGGACACCATGCTGGAGGCCGCTGCGAATGGCGGCGGCGCGGTGGTGATCGGCGGCGGGCTTCTGGGGCTGGAAGCGGCGCATGGCCTGACGCTGCGCGGCATGAAGGTGACGGTGATCCACCTGATGCCGACGCTGATGGAGCGCCAGTTGGACGAGGCGGCGGGCTGGTTGCTCAAGACCGCGCTGGAAGGGCGCGGCCAGACCATCCTGACCGGGGCCGACACGGCGGAAATCTATGGCGAGGGCCAGGTCGAGGGTGTTCGCCTGAAGGACGGGCGCGACATCCCCGCCAGCCTTGTGGTGATGGCGGTGGGCATCCGTCCTTCGGTCGCGCTCGCGCGGGAGGCGGGGCTGGATATCGGGCGCGGCATCAGGGTCGACGATCATATGGTGACGAGCGACCCCGATGTGTTCGCGGTCGGCGAATGTGTCGAGCATGACGGCAACGTCTATGGCCTTGTCGCGCCGCTCTGGGACATGTGCCGCAGCCTTGCCGACGGCCTGACGGACCGGCATACGGGCTATCGCGGCTCCGTCACTTCGACCAAGCTCAAGGTCGCGGGACTGGACGTCTTTTCCGCCGGAGACTTTTCCGGTGGCGAGGGATGCGAGGATATCGTCCTGCGCGACGCTTCGCGCGGCGTCTACAAGCGCGTCGTGGTCAAGGACGACAAGGTCATCGGCGCGGTGCTCTATGGCGATACGGCGGATGGCGGCTGGTATTTCGACCTTCTCAGAAAGGGCGAGGACGTCGGCGAAATCCGCGACCTCCTGATCTTCGGCCAGGCCTTCGCCTCCGGAGGTGGGCAGGCGGACCCTAAGGCGGCCGTTGCGGCGCTCTCGGACGATGCCGAGATTTGCGGCTGCAACGGCGTCAGCAAGGGGCAGGTCGTCGCCTGTGTCGAAGCGGGGAATTGCACGCTGGATGCCGTCCGCGCCACCTGCAAGGCGTCGGCGAGTTGCGGGAGCTGCACGGGACTTGTCGAAACCCTGCTCGCGGTGACGCTGGGTGACGATTATTCCGGTGAGCGCGCGACCAGGACGGTTTGCAAATGCACCAGCTTCGGCCATGACGATGTTCGCCGCGAAATCGTGGCGCAGGGAATGAAATCCATCCCCGAAGTCATGCACAAGCTGCACTGGTCGACTCCTGACGGCTGTTCCTCCTGCCGCCCGGCGCTCAATTATTATCTGCTCTGCGCGCTGCCCGGCGGATATCGGGACGACCAGCAGAGCCGCTTCGTCAATGAACGGATGCACGCCAATATCCAGAAGGACGGCACCTATTCGGTCGTGCCGCGCATGTGGGGCGGCCTCACCAACCCGCGTGAATTGCGCGCCATCGCGGATGTGGTCGAGAAATATAATGCCCCGATGGTGAAAGTGACGGGCGGCCAGCGGCTCGACATTTTCGGCATCAGGAAGGAGGATCTGCCCGCCGTCTGGGCCGACCTCAATGCCGCGGGCATGGTGTCGGGCCATGCCTATGGCAAGTCGCTCCGCACGGTGAAAACCTGCGTGGGCAGTGAATGGTGCCGCTTCGGCACGCAGGATTCGACCGGCCTTGGCGTGAAGATCGAGCGGATGACCTGGGGATCGTGGATGCCCCATAAGTTCAAGATCGCCGCCTCCGGCTGCCCTCGCAATTGCGCGGAGGCGACGATCAAGGACTTCGGCGTGGTCTGCGTGGACTCGGGCTATGAACTGCATGTCGGCGGCAATGGCGGCATCCACGTCCGCGCCACCGACCTTCTTTGCAAGGTCGCGACCGAGCAGGAGGCGCTGGATTACTGCGCCGCCTTCATCCAGCTCTATCGCGAGGAAGCCCGCTATCTGGAGCGCACCGCGCCGTGGATCGGGCGTGTAGGCGTCGACTATGTGAAAAGCCGGATCGTCGAGGATGACGAGGGCCGCGAGGCGCTTCGTGCCCGCTTCCTCTTCTCCCAAAGCTTCAGCCAGGAAGACCCCTGGGCGCGCCGCGCCGGGGGCGAAGATGCCGAACTGCACCAACATCTCGCCGAAGTGCGTCCCATGGAGTTTGTCGTATGACCGTCTCGAACAATGTCGGAGATTGGCTGGATATCGGCCCGGTGAGCCAGATATCCCCCGGCAACGCCCGGACGCTGCCGGTGCGCGGCGGGGAGGAGATCGCGATCTTCCACACGCTCGACAATCAGTTCTACGCTCTGGTCAACAAATGCCCGCACAAGCAGGGGCCGCTGAGCCAGGGCATCGTCCATGGCAATGTCGTCGCCTGTCCGCTGCACAACTGGAACATCTCGCTCAAGTCCGGTGAGGCGCTGGGCAGCGATGAGGGATGCGTGCCGACCGTCCCGCTCAAGGTCGATGCAGGCCGCATCTACCTGTTGCGCGAAGCGGTGATCCCGTCCCGAACCGCAAGAAAGGCGGCCTGACGGCGATGCAACCGATCCGCACAACCTGCGCCTATTGCGGCGTCGGCTGCGGCATAACGGCCATGCCGACCGGCCCGCGTTCCGTGCAGATCAAGGGGGATGAGGCGCATCCGGCCAATGGCGGGCGGCTCTGTTCCAAGGGCACGCATCTGGGCGAGACGGTGGGCCTGACAGGCCGCCTGCTCCATCCGATGATCGGCAAGCGGCGGGCAAGCTGGGACAAGGCGCTTGACCTTGTGGCGAAGCGGTTTCGCGAAACCATCGACCGTCATGGTCCCGACAGCGTTGCCTTCTATGTCTCCGGCCAGTTGCTGACCGAGGATTATTATGTCGCCAACAAGCTGATGAAGGGCTTCATCGGCTCGGCCAATATCGACACCAATTCGCGCCTTTGCATGTCGAGCGCGGTTGCGGGGCACAATCGCGCCTTTGGGGAGGATGTGGTGCCCGCCACCTATACCGATCTGGAGGAAGCGGACCTGATCGTGCTGGTCGGCTCCAACACCGCCTGGTGCCATCCGATCGTCTATCAACGTATTCAGGCCGCCCGCGCCGCGCGGGGCGCGAAGCTGATCGTGATCGACCCGCGCCGCACCGAAACCTGCGAAGACGCGGACCTGCACCTTCCGGTGAAACCCGGCACGGACGTCGCGCTGATGAACGGCTTGCTCGCATGGTGCGATCAGGCCGGTGTTATCGACCCGGCCTTCATGGCCCATCATGTGAACGCGCCCGAAGGCTTCTGGGAGCATATCCGCGCGGGTCACGATCTCTGGAGCACCGCGAAGACATGCGACCTTGCGCCCGCGCTGCTCCAGCAATTCTATGAACTGTTTGCAGCGGCCCCGCGCACCGTCACCCTGTTCAGTCAGGGCATCAACCAGTCGATCCGCGGCACGGATCAGGTGAACGCGATCATCAACGTCCATCTTGCCACGGGACGCATCGGCAAGCCGGGCGCCGCGCCTTTCTCGATCACCGGCCAGCCCAATGCGATGGGCGGGCGCGAAGTCGGCGGCCTTGCCTCGACGCTGGCCGCGCACATGGACTTCGCGCCGGACAATGTGGAGCGGGTGGGCCGCTTCTGGGCCGCGCCGCGCATGGCCGCCAAACCGGGCTTGAAAGCGGTCGACCTGTTCCGCGCCATGGGCGAAGGACGGATCAAGGCGCTGTGGGTGATGGCGACCAACCCCGCCGTCTCGCTGCCCGACGCCGGCCGCGTGCGCGAGGCGCTGGAATCCTGCCCCTTCGTGGTCGTGTCGGATGTGATCGCCGACACCGACACCAGCGCTTATGCCGATGTCCGCCTTCCCGCCGCAGGATGGGGGGAAAAGGACGGCACCGTCACCAATTCGGACCGCACGATCAGCCGCCAGCGTCCCTTCCTGACGCTCCCCGGCGAGGCAAGGCCAGACTGGTGGATTGTCAAGGAAGTCGCCCGCCGCATGGGCTGGCGCAATGCCTTCGCCTATGAACGGCCAGCCGACATCTGGCGCGAACATGCGCGCCTGACCGCTTATCAGAATGACGGCGCGCGGCTGCTCAACCTGCGGTCCCAAGCCATCATCGGCAATGACGCCTATGAAACGATGGAGCCGTTCCGCTGGGGCGGCGCGCCCTTTGCCGACGGGCGGTTTCCGACGCCGGACGGCAAGGCGCGGCTGGTTATGGTCAAGCAGATGGACGTGCAGGCGCCGCTCCATGATTGGCCGATGACGCTCAACACCGGGCGCTATCGCGATCAGTGGCACACGATGACCCGCACCGGCCTGTCGCCGAAACTGGCGCGGCATCGGGAAGAGCCGCTGGTCGAAATCCATCCCCACGACGCGCAGGCGCTGGGCCTGGAGGAAGGCGACCTCGCCCGTGTTTCCACGCCGCAGGGCGACAGCCTGTTCCGGGCGGCGCTGAGCGAAGGCCAGCGTCCCGGCGAGATATTTACGCCGATCCACTGGACCGACCAGATATCGACCGGCGGCCGCACCGGCCTCTTGCCGCGTCCGCTCACCGATCCTCACTCCGGCCAGCCCGGCTTCAAGTCCACGCCCGCCCGCGTCGAACGGCAGATGACGGAATGGAAAGGCTTCCTCATCCTTCGCGGCACGGAACCGGTGCGAGTCCCCTGTCTTTGGGCGACACGCGTCACCGTGCCGGATGGTGCGCTCTACGAGGTCGCGGGTCATGGCGATCCTGCGCGGCTGGATGCCTGCCTGCCCAAAGGCGACAGGGTGGAAGCCATCGACGTTACGCGCGGCACTCGCCGCGTCGCCATCATCAGCGACGGCCAACTGGCGGGGGTGCTGTTCGTCACGCGCAGCGGCATTCTGCCGTCCCGCGACTGGCTGATCGGCCAGCTTCAGGCACAGGAAGTCGGTGCGTCGGTCCTTGCCGCGCGCGGGCCGGGGAATCAGCCGGACAAGGGCGCGACCATCTGTGTCTGCTTCGACATTGGTCTCAATCAGATCGTGGCAGCCATCCGCGAACAGAGCCTCGTCGACATTCCCGCCATCGGCAAGGCGCTGGGCGCGGGCACCAATTGCGGATCCTGCCGCCCCGCGCTTGCCAATATCCTTGCCCAAACCATGCGGGAGACGCTTCATGCAGCCGAATGAACTTATCGCGCCCGGCCAGGTCTGGCTGGTCGGCGCGGGACCGGGCGACCCGGACCTGCTCACCCGCAAGGCCGAAAAGCTGATCGTGGCGGCACAGATCGTCTTCCACGACGCGCTGGTGGGGCCGGGCGTGCTCGACCTGATCCCCGAAGGCGTGGAGCGGGTGAGCGTCGGCAAACGATCCGGCCGCCACAGCAAGGCGCAGGAAAATATCAACGACCTGCTGCTGACGGCGGCCAGGGCGGGCAAGCGGGTCGTGCGTCTCAAGGGCGGCGACCCTTCGGTCTTCGGCCGCTCGGCGGAGGAAATGGCGCATCTGGCGGAGGAAGGCATAGGGGTGAGCATATGCCCTGGCATCACCACCGCCAGCGCGGCGGCGGCGAGCGGCAACGCCTCGCTCACCTTGCGCGGCGTGGCGCGGGGGCTGACGCTGGTGACGGCGCATCTGAAAGCGGGCGAGCCGCTCACGCTCGACTGGGAAACGCTGGCGCGGCCCGGCGGCACGCTGGGTATCTATATGGGCCGTGCTGCCGCAGGGGAGATCGGCCGCTCCCTGATTGCCGCCGGACGCGATCCCGAAACGCCGGTTATGGTGGCGGTGAACGTCTCGCTGCCCAACGAACGGCTGATCCGGGGCAGGCTGTCGGCGCTCGCCTTCCTTGTCGAGACGGTAAGCGATGACGACCCGACTCTGCTTCTTATAGGAGAAGCCATGAGCGGCATTAATGAATGGAGGCCACAACTACCCATCGCGGGTCATAAGGCCGGAAGCCTTCTCTGCTGAGCGCAAACGACTGTCGTGCGCTGGATATTCAAAGGCTTGCCGATTCCACCCGATACCCGGAAAGGCACCGGCGGTTAACAAGAATTTGGCGGGTGTGTGGATCGCGCCGCCCGGAAGCCAACAGGTCTCCCCGCTCAGGACTTTCCCTGGGCGCCTTCATGATCCGATCGGGTTCCGGTATCCGGCTGAAGCTTGTCCTTCTTGGTGACGGATGTCGGTTCGGGGTCGGCGCCCGTGGCGGTTTTTTCCTCATCGCGCGATCCTACGTCCCTAGCGATGTTGCCTCCGCCGGTTCCGCCCTGTCCGGGGGTTTCCGGAACGTCGCGCAATTGGCTGTCATCCTGCGTGCGGCTGTCACGGTTCTGGTCGGTCATTTTTGCTCTCCTTGCCTGGCCGCATCGCTATTGCGGCAGCGTCGCCATGTTTTCCTCTCTGCCGCCGATCAGGGGAGGGGCGCCTATGCGTCGTCCCGCCTCACTTTTTCGCCTGCTCCCTCCTGACCCGCGCGGCTGTCATTTTCCTCGCCGTGGCGAGTCATCGTCTTGGGATCGTAGTTGGAGGGGACGGCGCCCCCGCTGAGCGGGTCGCGCGCCGGTTCCCGATCGAGTGTATCGCTCGGCTGCCGGGCCGCGCCCTCCGGCTGGTTTTCCGTGGATATGTTAGGATCGCGGGTCCGCTTGGTCGGGCGCGGCCGGTCGTCGCGCTGATCGTCGTTCATCGGGATACTCCTTATTCAAGGGGGCGTCAGGCCAGCTTCAACCCTTCCCGATTCATCCTTCGGGTCAGCCGGTTGGCGGCCTGATGATCCAGTGCCTGCCTGAGCCGGGGGAAAAGCTCATCCTCCTCCCGCCGCATATGGCTTTCGATGTCGGTGCGAAAGGCGGCCAGCCTGGTCTGAAAAGCCGCATCGTCCTTCACCAGATCGGTCAGGTCATAGAGATATTGCTTAACATAGCCGTGATCGCCGTTCAGCGCGTCGGCTTCCGCCTCCATGCCCGCATCCCGCATGGCGGGATAGATGGCATTCTCTTCTTCCAGCGCATGTTTGCCCAATGCATGCTTGAGCTGCATCAGCAGGAGTGTGCGCTTGCCTTCCGCGTCTGCTGGTACGTCCCGCAGCTTGTCGAAGAGGGCGAGCGCCATATCGTGCTCGGCCGCGAGCGCCTTGTCCCACTCGCCTGCCAGCGCGGTGGGCGCCTGCACCGCCAGTTTTCGGCCGACTATGCCCAGAAATGCAAGACCGGCGCCGATGCCCGCGCCGACCAGCATGGCGCCGCTGTTGGAATGGGATGGATGAGCATGTGTCGCCACGATTTTCCCTCCTATGGGTTGGCCTTTCATAACGAGGGGTCGAGGCGGACGTTCCCGCCGCAGCCGCAAGACGTATCGGGCATTCACTCATGTTATCGGGAAGGCGCTTTGGCGCATCTTTCGCAAGGGCGAAGGAACGGCACGAGCCATGAGCCGGTTGCGACTTTAGTTACACCAAACGGAGATGGATCATGAAGCGGAAGGCAGGCGAACATGTTCCCGAAAAGACGCAGACCCCGCGCGGGCCGCTGGGCGACGCCCTGCCGGGACGGGAAGAGGAAGACCCCCGGACGCCGGGCGGCCAGAAGCCCGAACCCGTATCCAAACGGCCCGTTGTGGGTAGCGTCACGCCGGACGATTATCCCTTGTCGGATCGGCGGGATTCGCGCCCGGACGGAAAGGGCATGGACCGTCCGCGGGATGGAAAGCGAAGCTGAACCGATCGTCGCGGAGGCGGATGCCCCGTGAACGCTCAGGAAGGGTTTATTGGCGTTGAAGCATCAGCGCCTTTGCCTGATACCGCACGGCCAGTTCGGCATGAACCGCGACCGCGCTCTGGTCTTCGCCTCGCAATCGCGCAGCCGCCGCCTTCCGATTCTCTTCCTGGGCCCGACGCGCGAAATAGAAAGCATCCTGCGGACTCATCACATCTCTCTTCCTATGTTTTTTCTCTTCTTATGTTCTCTGGGAAACATAGCTTTGAACCGCCCCGGGTTTGTCGGAGGCCATTTGGTTTAAGTTACGCAGCCATGGGTTGGTCGTCCAGCATGGCATAATATCGTTCTTCGGCTTCGGCGGGCGGGATATTGCCGTTGGGCTCCAGCAGTCGTCGGTTGTTGAACCAGTCGACCCATTCCAGCGTGGCATATTCGACCGCTTCGAACGACCGCCATGGGCCTCGCCGGTGGATCACCTCGGCCTTGTAAAGGCCATTGATTGTCTCGGCCAAAGCGTTGTCATAGCTGTCGCCGACACTGCCAACCGACGGTTCGATACCGGCTTCGGCAAGGCGCTCGGAGTATCTGATCGAGACATATTGGCTGCCGC
>NZ_VLKK01000006.1 GCF_007830065.1 Sphingobium wenxiniae
TACAAGCCGCCAGGCGCTGGCAAATCCCCATCGCGCGCTCGGCCTGTGCAAGCAGTAGAACACCGCCATCCGAGGTAAGCCGGCCACCGTCGAACGCAGCTGTGATTTTCTTGCGGCCGACTGCTGGGAATCCAAATGAGCTTGCGATATCATCGTTCATGGCGGGTGTGGCCCGTGGCATTTTCTGCCCTGCGGCAGGTTCGGCTTAGACACCCAGTTCCTAATTCAGATCAGAGGCTTACGCCACTCCCGCCAACCCTTCAGGACACTTTTGGTGAATAAGGCGGGCTAAAGATTTCCGTCAGAATTACGTAACCGCGATCCAGGAGTTGGCGAAGCAGACGGGTGGGGACGTTGATCGCGTTGGCTCAGCAAGCGGGCGCTCGGCGGATGCTGTCGGCCGCATTCTGACCGAGTTGCCGCCGGATGCCAGTCTTATCGATATTCATATAGCGGGACTACGCTTCATGCGCGAAGCCGCGGAAGCCGAAGGAGCCGGCTGGCCGGAAGTCAGCGACGAGCAAGCGGCCGGTCTTGGCGTGGATTGGAACATCTTTCCCAATATGGTGCTCGTCTTCTCACTCGATTCCACGCTCGTCTTTCGGTCCCGTCCGGATGGGAAGCGCAACGATCGCTGCATTTTCGACATGTGGGGCTTGATCCGTTGCAATCCGGAAAATCCGCCTGCACCGACCAGCGAATTCTTCGAAGATTGGCGCGAAAATATCGATAAAATTCCGTCTCTGTTGGTTCAGGATTTGCGCAACATCGAGAAAGTGCAGGCGGGAATGGCGTCCAGGTCATTTGCGGGATCGCGGATAAGTCCCGTGCAGGAAAGGCAGATATTCAATCTTCACAAAAATCTGAGAGAATATATCGGAAAATAATTCCATAATTTTATTATAGGTTTGCGATTTAAATATAAAAGTAAACCAGAATAAAATTTAATATAGGAGGGGATATTATGAAATCTATTAATAATTGTGGGAATCGCGTAAAGCATATCCGCGAGAGTGCATTGTTTTTGCTTTATGGCGCGGCATTAGGGCCTATTGCCGCCTATGCACAGGATACGTCGGCGATCGCCACCGCGCCCGAGCAACGGCCGTCTGAAAGCAATGGCGAGATCATTGTGACAGCGCAGCGGCAAAGCCAGATCGCGCGCGATGTTCCGCTCTCGATCAGCGCGCAGACCGGCGAACAGCTCCAGAAAGCGGGCGCGACGGACACGCGCGATCTGACTGCTCTGACTCCTGGTCTCAAGATGGACCGGGTCGGCGCTTTCTCCATTCCCGCCATTCGCGGCGTAACGACGCAACTTACCACAGCCGGTGTCGACGTGAACGTTGCTACCTATCTGGACGACGTCTACCAGCCCAGCCAACTCACCGGAACGCTCGACCTGCCCGATGTCGAGCGGATCGAGGTTCTCAAGGGGCCGCAAGGCACACTTTTTGGTCGCAATGCAACCGGGGGCGCAATCCGGGTCTTTACCCGCAGCCCGAGCTACACCACGACGGGCAAGTTTGTTGCGAGCTATGGCAGCTTCAATGAAGCGATCGCGAAAGGCTTTGTCAGCGCGCCGATCGTCGCGGACAAGCTCGCGGCGAGCGTTGCCGGTTATTACCGGCGGTCAGACGGATATAATCACGATCTTCTCAATGACGGCGCGCGTGTCGGCGGAGACGAATCCTGGCTGGTGCGTGGCAAGCTGCGCTTTGACCCGACCGATCGGATTTCCTTTCTGGCTACCGGCTTTGCGTCCTATCGGAAGGACGGATCGACCAATCGCGGCCTGCCGCTCAACGGCAATACCCAATATGCGCAGGATCCGACCGTTGTCATTCCAACGCGCCCTTACGACACGGCGATGAACCTTGCGAGCAACGTGGTGCGTCAGCATGGTTTCTCGCTGAAGGGAACGGTCGATCTGGATGCGGTGACCCTCACGTCGATTACCGCCTATCAGAAATCGACTTCATTTTCGAGGATCGATGGCGATTATTCCTACACGCCCGACGACACGGGCGCCCAATATCGTTCGCACTCCACTGATCGTTCTTTCTCCCAAGAACTGACCCTGAGCTCAATGCATGGTCATTTGATCGACTATAGCGTGGGCATCTTTTACTATAATGCTTATGGTCAGTTCGATCCTTTAGGGATCACGCTTTCGTCGACGACGAGCTTTGCCATTTACGGACGGCAAGATACCAAGGCCTATGCGGCTTTCGGGGAGGTCTACCTCAACCCGACCGACCGCCTTCAGTTGATCGGTGGCCTTCGCTACAGCGATGAAAAACGCACCTATACAAGTGCGCTCGGCGCCTTGGGAGGGGCAGCTCCCTCCTTGGTTCCTACTGGAGAGAAGAGCTTTAGCAACGTCACGCCACGTGTGGCGGTAAAATACAAGGTAGCAGATAAAACTAACGTTTATTTTACCTATAGCCAAGGGTTCAAGAGCGGATCTTTTAATACGTCTAATCCAGGTGATTCAACGTATGTGGATCCGGAAAAAATATATGCTTATGAGGTCGGAATTAAATCTAAGCCTACATCTTGGCTCGATTTTTCTCTCGCGGCCTTCTACTATGACTATAAGGACATTCAGGTTAATGCCTATGCGTTCGTCAATGGCATTCCGGTCGCCGTCGTTCAAAATGCTGCTGCCGCGCATAACAAAGGCATTGATGCCGAAGCGGTTTTGACGCCCATTTCCGGACTCACCGTGCGGACTGGCCTGTCGATCCTGAGCGCCAAGTTCAGCTCTTTCCCCAACGGGTCAATCACGATTCCGATAACGGATGGCGATGGCGTCGCCACCGGCGGCAACTTCACTACGGTTGCCAATCTTGCCGGCAAGCACGAAGTGCGGGCGCCGAACTGGACGCTCAATATAAGCGCGGATTATGAAACGGAATTTGCCGGGGGCAAGCTGAACCTGAGCGGTCAATTATACCACAGCGACCGTTTCTACTTCGACAATAACAATCGTATCTTACAGCCTGCCTACACCACATTGGGTGCCCGTATCGCGTGGAGTCCCGATGACAGCGGCATGACGCTGGCCGTGTTCGGCAAAAATCTCACCAATAAGGCTACCATCCAAGGTGCGTTTATCACCGCCTTTGCCGATGGCGTGAGCTACGCGCCGCCCCGCACATTCGGCGCGGAATTCAGTTACGCATTCTGATCGGACCGACCTCGCCCTTCGGGGCGAGGTCTTCAGAACACAGGAAGAACAGGGTGGCGACTGAACAATTTGACTTCATAGTGATCGGAAGCGGTGCCGGTTCCGTCCCGGCCGCGCTTGCGGCGAAAGCGGCAGGAAAATCCGCGGTCATTCTCGAGAAGCAGGATGCGTTCGGCGGTTCCACGTCCTATTCGGGCGGGGTGGCTTGGTTGCCGCTCAACCCGTATCTGGGCGACCGGGATACGTCCGAAAAGGCAATGACCTATTTCGACGCCATAGTCGGCGAAGTCGGGCCGGCATCCTCGATCGAGCGCCGCAAAGCGTTCATCGGCAATGCACCGATCATGGTTCACTTTCTTGAAGAGCGTGGAATGCGCTTCAAGCACGCTCACTGGCCTGACTATTATAGCGACGAACCTGGCGGACTCGCCGAAGGGCGTTCGCTTGTCGTGCCGACCGTTGACATCAAGAAACTGGGCGATCTTGCTGATCGGCTCGCTCGTTTCCCGCTGTGGCCGCCGCTGCCGATCGGCGTGGAGGAATTCAGTTCGCTCAGCGTCGCCAAGACGACCTGGAGAGGCCGCTGGACAGCGTTGAAGGTGGCCGCGCGGATACTCTGGCAAACCATATCGGGGAAAAAGCTTCGGAAATCGGGCAACGCGCTTCAGGCCCGGTTATTCGAAATTTTGTTGCGGGAGAAGATTCCCCTCCGCTTGTCGACCGGCGTCGTTGCGCTCGTAACCGATGACGGCCGTGTGACCGGCGTAGAGGTGATAGAGGACGGGATGCGCAAGACCATTCTCGCCCGACACGGCGTTCTTATCAATGCGGGCGGCTTTTCGCATAATCAGGCCATGCGCGAGCAGTATCAGCCCAAACCGCTTGAGCCTGGCTGGTCTACCTCGAACCCCGGCGATACGGGTGAAATGATCGGTATGGCGACCGCGCTTGGCGCTGAAACCGATTTGATGAACGAAGCCTGGTGGGTGCCAGGCTCCGCCGATATGCAGGGCAATTTTCGCGCTTTCCACGTTCCAGGAGATACCGGAAAGCCACATTGCATTGTTGTGGATCCCCTGGGAAATCGGTTTGGGAATGAAGCTGGCGCTTATATGGAATTTGGCCAGCGCATGTTCGCCGCAAAAGCCGTTCCGGCATGGGCGGTCTTCGACAGTCGCCACCGCCAGCGATATCCTTGGGGTGGCGTTCCACCCGGTCGCACGCCAGCGGACTGGCTCGAAAGCGGGTATATGATTAAGGCCGATACGATCGATGAGATCGCCAGGGCGTGTGGAATCGATCGGGTGGGCCTTGCTGCCACCATTCAGCGATTCAACGGATTTGCTGCCAAGGGTGTCGATGAGGACTTCCGGCGCGGCTACAGCGCGCATAACCGTCATAATGGAGATCCCGCCCATCATCCCAATCCTTGTCTTGGCACGATCGAGAAGGGACCCTTTTTCGCGGTGCGTATCGTGCCCGTGGATGTGGGCACCGCCGGGGGCCTCATGACAGACACTTTTGCGCGCGTGCTGCGCCATGATGGCACCACCATCGAATGCCTATATGCAACAGGCAATTCGACCGCGTCCGTGATGGGGCGCCATTATCTCGGCGCGGGTGCAAGCATCGGTGCATCGATGGTTTTCGCGTTTATCGGCGCGAGACATGCGTGCGGAAGCAACATGCCGCCTGCGGATTAAAACCGCCTATTATCAATACAGGGAACGCGACGAATGAACGATAATTACGCCGTGGACGGCGAAACCCGTGTCGAGATTTACCGGCGTATGGCGTTGCTGAAGGCGAATGACGAGCGTAGCCGCAAGGTCATCAAGACTGGCCGCCTGATGATGCCCTATTATAGCTATCGTGGGCAGGAGTGCATCCCAGCTGCCCTGGCGGTCAATCTGACCGATCGGGATTATCTATGCACGATTTATCGCGGCATTCACGACATGCTGGCCAAAGGCTTGCCGCTCAAGGAACTCTGGGCCGAGATCGCAGGCAGGATCGATGGCTCCTGCAAGGGCAAGGGCGGTCCGATGCACCTGACGTCCCCTGACAAGGGTATCATGGTGACAACCGGTATCGTGGGATCCTCCATGCCAATCGCGAACGGTCTTGCTTTGGCTGCACAGCTCTCGGGTGACGGACGGGTTGCTGTGGCGACCTTCGGTGATGGCGCATCCAATATCGGGGCCTTTCACGAAGCGCTGAACATGGCGTCGGTCTGGAAGTTGCCGGCGATCTTCCTCTGCCAAAACAATCAATATGGAGAGCACACGACCTATGAAAAAGCGACCTCGGCATTACGGATCGCCGACCGCGCAATTGCCTACAATATGCCCGGCGTCCGGGTTGATGGTAATGACCCTCTGGCTGTCCATGCTGTAACGCTCGAAGCGATAGAACGGGCGCGGAATGGCGGCGGGCCGACACTGATCGAAGCCATGACCTTTCGTTTCCATGGACATATCTATGGCGACGACGACGCCTATATGGACCCCGCTCGCAAGAAGGCGGCGATGGAGGCGGATCCTGTGCCAATCTACCGCGCTTCCCTTATTGCCGGTGGCTTTGCGACCGAAGAAAGCCTGTCGCGCATCGAAACCGAAATCGAAGCCGCACTCGACGAGGCTGTCGAATATGCCCTCGCTTCGCCGATGCCAGGCGAGGAAGAACTCACCACCGATGTCTATGCGGAAGGAGCTGCGGCATGAACGACGCTATTGTGGACACCGCGATCAATACGCATAGGATCACGATACTCCAGGCGATCAATGCGGCGCTTGCCGATGCTCTGGCAGATGATGAACGTGTATTCGTGCTCGGCGAGGATGTAGGCGATGCCGAAGGCGGGGGCATCGTGGGCGTCACCGCCGGCCTGTCGAAACGTTTCGGGGACGATCGCGTGCGATCCACGCCAATCTCCGAGCAAGCGATCATCGGTGCCAGCATTGGCGCGGCAATCGCCGGTTGGAAGCCGGTAGCCGAAATCATGTTGATGAACTTTGTGACCGTTGCGATGGACATGATCGTCAATCATGCCGCCAAGCTACGCTACATGTCCGGCGGGAAGACAAGCGTGCCCATGGTGATCAGAACGATGACCGGAGCAGGCGCTTCGACTGGCGGCCAGCATGCCGATTATCTGGAAGGCTGGTTCGCCCACACCGCAGGGCTGAAGGTTGTCGCGCCCTCGACACCCGAGGATGCTTACGGGCTGTTGCGATCGGCCATCGACGATCCTGACCCGGTGATTTTCATTGAGAACCTCATCAGCTACGGCAACAAAGGACCGGCGCCAGTGTCCGGTCACCGTGTCCCGCTCGGCAAGGCGCGCGTTGCGGTCGAAGGTAAGGACATCACGATTATCGCTTATTCTGCGATGGCCGATCGCGCGTTGCAGGCCGCCAAGATATTGTCGCAAGCGGGCATTTCGGCGGAGATCATTGACTTGCGGACGATATCGCCCTGGGATCAGGAAACCGTGTTCGCATCTGTCGCCAAGACTGGCCGGGCTCTTGTAGTCCATGAGGCGGTCAAGCCTTTTGGACCGGGCGCCGAAGTCGCAGCCACGCTGAGCAGCGAGTTCTTTGGTCGACTCAAAGCGCCGGTGGAGCGGATCGGTGCACCTTTCACCCCTGTGCCGTTCGCAAAGTCGCTGGAAGACGCCTTCATTCCAAGCCCGGCGCGGATTGCTAACGCAGCGCAAAAACTCGTTGAGCAAGGCAAGCTTTGATGGCGATAGACATCCAGCTTTCCAAGATCGGGATTTCGATGACGGAAGGTTCGCTTGCTGAATGGCTCATCGCCGACGGTGGCCACGCCACGGAGGGGGAACCACTCTTTGCTCTGGAAAACGGCAAGTCGACCAATGAAATCGACAGCACCGCGACAGGGGGACTGCGTATCCCGATGCCAGGTGGCGAGAACTATGAAATCAGAACCCTGTTGGGAGTCCACCAATGACAAAGCCTGCCATAGCCGTGACCGGCGCATCCGGCCAACTCGGGCAAAAGGTGCTCGAGCATCTTCTTTCGGCCGGGGCCTCCCATGTGATCGCTGTTACTCGGAACCCGGACGCACTGGCCGCTTGGCAGGCGCGCGGCATCCACGTTCGCCATGGCGACTTTAATGACCCGGCATCGCTGGATGTGGCTTTTTCTGGCGTCGAGCGTATGGTCATGATTGCAACCGACGAGATGGCCACGCCCGGTTTGCGCATCGCGCAGCATGGAAACGCTGTAGCCGCGGCGCAAAGGGTCGGTGTAGGCTTTGTCGCTTATACATCCATGATCAATCCTGGCCCCGACAGCCCCGTTTCCTTCCTGCCCGACCATTATGCGACCGAGACGCTGATTGGGGATAGCGGGATTGCCCACGGCATTTTGCGGCATGGTTGGTATCTCGATAATCTGCTGGCGACGCTTCCTGCTGTGCTCGCCTCAGGCACTTGGCTTACGTCGGCGGGTGACGGACGCGCCTCCTATATAGCGCGCGATGATGCGGCGCGGGCTGCAGCGGCTTTGCTCCTTGCAGACAGGCCGGCGGAGGGGATGCTTGAGATTGTGGGCAGCCCGATGGCCGTAACGGAGATGGTGGAGATTGTTTCGCGTGTCTTCGACCAGTCGATCCAATTGCTTCCGCTCTCGGAGAAGGCTTTTGTCGAGGCTTTAAGCGCCGCTGGCGTCCCGGCCCCCTTTGCTGCGCTCGCGGCTTCCGTGGATTCCAATACGCGGCTCGGTCGGGCAGATGTCCAGAGCGATGCCTTCGAGCACCTGACCGGGCAATTGCCCCAGACACTGGAGCAATTCCTCACCGCACATCGCGACGTCATCAAAGATCGGGTGAACGCACTGGCGCAATAGCAGTTGGAAGGAGAGGCAATTGGATATTTCAGGAACGCTTGCATTGGCGCAGGACGAGGCCGCCATTCGCGCTGCGCTCGCCCGCTATTGCCGGGGCATAGATCGGGGCGATCCGGTGTTGATCGCCAGCGCATACTGGCCCGAGGCGGAGGACCATCATGGAGTATTCGACGGTAACGCCCATGAATTTGCGCGTTGGATCGTGCCGCATCTTGCCAAGGAGTATACACTCACCCAGCATCTGCTCGGGCAGTCGTTGATTCAAATGTCCGGGCCAGACGCTGCGGCCGTAGAAACCTATTTTTCATCGCGTCACGGCCATGCGCGAAACGGCGTCCGTATGGTGGAAATGGTAAGCGGCCGCTACATTGATCGCTTCGCTAGGCGTGCAGGCGAATGGCGGATTGCGGACCGCCTCCTCATTGTCGATTTCGTGTTCGACGTGCCGCATCCCAAAAGCATCGTAGAGGACATCCCTGGTTCCATTTTCGGTTGTCGCGGACAGGAAGATGCGTCCTACGGTCTTTTTACGGCCCAGCAGGGATAAACCCAGAGGCTGGAATACCTGTCGTCATGCGCCCAGGCATCCAAGAGTGCAGACCTGGCGGTCGGCACTGCCTCAGTCCTTCCACCCTTTGCCGGCTTCGGCCCGATCCTTGAGCAGGTTTGCGGGCTTCCAGCGCTGGGGATATTGGACTTCATATTCCTTGATCTTGGCATAGACCTTGTCGAGGCCCTGCTGCTCGGCCCAGAACATGGGGCCGCCGCGATATTTGGGAAAGCCGTAGCCGAAGGCATAGGTGACATCGATGTCGGACGCGCGCTGGGCATAGCCTTCTTCCACGATCTTCGCGCCTTCATTCACCATCGCGGCGAGGACGCGCCAGACAATTTCCTCATCACTGATTGCGCGGCGCGTAATACCCTTTTCTGCGGAAATTTGTATGAGCATCGCCTCCACTTCGGCATCGGGAGCAGCGTTGCGGCCGTCATATTTGTAAAGGCCCGCACCTGTCTTCTGGCCGTATCGCCCCTTCTCGCACAAGCGGTCCATCAGCGGGTTATAGTCCGCTGCATTGGGATCGATCGTTCCATCCTTCATCCGGTTTTTGCGGACCAGCCAACCCACGTCCAGACCCGCCATGTCGCGCATCAGATAGATGCCCATGGGAAAGCCGAAGTCCTTGAGCGCGTTGTCGATCTGCCATGGCGTCGCCCCTTCGAGCTGCATCAGATCACCTTCCGCGCCATAGCGATGCAGGATGCGGTTGCCGATGAAGCCCACGCAGCTTCCGGCCAGCACCGGCACCTTGCCGATGGTCTTGGCGAAGTTCATCGCCGTGACGATGGTTTCCTTGGAAGCCAGGTCGCCGCGCACCACTTCGATCAGCTTCATGACGTTGGCGGGCGAGAAGAAGTGCAGGCCGATGACGTCGCCCGGACGCGATACGGCCTCTGCGATGCGATCGATGTTGAGCGCCGATGTGTTGGAGGCGAGGATCGCGCCGGGCTTGCACACCTTGTCGAGCTTGCGGAAGACCTGATGCTTGACCTCCAGATTCTCGAACACCGCCTCGATCACCATATCGACGTCCGAGAAGGCCGAATAATCGAGCACGGTTTCGATCCGCGCGAGCGCCGCGTCGACCTTTTCCTGCGTGGTCGACCCGCGCGAAACGGACGTCTGATAATTCTTGGTCACGCGCGCCATGCCCGCGTCGAGCGCTTCCTGCGTGGTGTCGAGAAGCTTCACGGAGAGGCCGGCATTGACGATGCTCATCGCGATGCCGCCGCCCATCGTTCCGGCGCCGATGATGCCCACGCTCCTGATCGCCTTGGGCTTGATGCCTTCGGTGCCGTCGACCTTGGCGGCCTGACGCTCCGCGAAGAAGAGGTGGATCTGCGCGGGGCGGCTGGGCGCATCGTTGCAGATCTTGAAGGCTTCGCGCTCGAAGGCCAGCCCCTCACGCGGCGCCAGTTTCGTCGCCGCCTCGACGCAGTTGACGATCTGGAACGGCGCGACCGTGCCCTTCCACTTGCCCGCATTCTTGGTGCGGATATCCTCGAAGATCTTGGGATCGACATTCTGCACCTTGTCGGTGCGTTCGATCGCCACCGGCCACGGCCCGCCTTCCTTCGCCTTCTGCCTGGCGAAGGCGATCGCCGCCTCGGTCACGTCGCCGTCCGTCACGGCATCGACAATGCCCAGTTCCTTCGCCTTGGGCGCGGGCACATGCCTGGCGTTGAGGATCATGTCGAGCGCCACTTCCGGTCCGACAAGGCGCGTGAGGCGCTGCGTGCCGCCGCCGCCCGGCAGCAGGCCCAGATTGACTTCCACGAGACCGACCTTGGCCCGGCTCGCGGCCACGCGGAACGGGGCCGCGAGCGCGAATTCCAGGCCGCCGCCCAGCGCATGGCCGTCAATCGCCGCGACGATGGGCTTTGGGGACTGCTCCATCTTTTCCTGAATGGTGAATAGTTCAGGGCCGACCTTGGGCTTGCCGAATTCGCGGATATCCGCGCCCGCGATGAACTTGTCGTTCGCACCCACCACGACGATGGCTTCGGCAGTCGGATCGGCCAGCGCCTGATCCAGACGCGCCATCATGCCCTCCCGCATCGGCGCGCCCAGCGCGTTCACCGGCGGAAAGTCGATGGTGAGAACCGCGACACCGTCGCGCACTTCATAACGGACCGCATCCTCCGGCTTGATCGTCACGTCTGGTCTCCAAATCTTGTAGGGCGTTGATCGCACCCGCGTGTCGAAAAGACCTGCACCTTCTCCGCCCTAAAGCGAAGGGAGCGGGCGAGAAAATCATAATACTGATATGTAGGGCCTATGCGGCCGAGCGCCGCCGACAGCGGCGAAGAATGGCTTAAGCTGTCGACGAGAAGGGAGGGAGGCCGCAATTTTTTGAGGAACCTCCCAAGCCTGCGAACGGTTCTCACCAGACTCAAAAGGTGAGGATATTCCAGGTGGAAGACAATAGAAATAGCGAACTGGCGGAGATGACCGCCAGGATAAAGCGTTGGATCGACGATCCGGCCATGCTTGATGGCGCCAGCGTGAACGCGCTCTGGGAGGCGGTTCAACAGCTTGTCGAAAAAGGCCGCATAGATGAGCTGCTGGAGAATCCCGATGCCGATGACGACTTCATTGTCGAGGAGGCGACGCCGCATCGATCGGGCTGACGATCCGCAAGGCGAGGGGTCCGGCTGTCGGAGCGATCTTGCGGACCGCGCCGGACGGCGGCTTCGCGCCGCAGTCCCCCCAACCTTATGCGATTTCGCGCCCAGCCGGGCAGGGCCGCTCGATCCTATGCAACCGGATCGGAGCGGCGCACCATCTCAGCCCAGAAATTGTCGGCGCCCGCAGCGGCGATGCGCGTGCCGAGCAGCATCGTCCAGTGATGCTCGCCGCCGAATTCCGACCGCCACGACCAGAGGCGCCGGGTCAGCGGATGGAGGCCATATTCATGGGTGAAGCCAATGGCGCCATGCGCCTGATGTCCGATGGAAGTCCCCAGCCCCGCCGCCATGTTGGCACGCGCCTTGGCTGCGGCAACCTCGAAGCTCGCATCCCCCCGGTCGAGCGCCTGCGCCACCCCCACCGCCGCGCTGTTTGCCGCGGCCGCCTCGCACGCGAAGACCGCCAGCGCCTGCTGCACCGCCTGCAGCTTGCCGAGCGGCTTGCCGAACTGCTTGCGGTCGTTGACGTAGCCGACCGCCAGTTCCAGCGCCGCGTCGAGCGCGCCCGCCATCTGCATGGACCGCGCCGCGGCGCCGAGCGCGAAAATGTCCGCATCGACGGGCACGACCGGCGCGCCGGAGAAGCGAAGGATATCACGCGGTTCATCGGCAGCATTCTGCCGCTTCTCGATCACTGCATCCCGGGGGGACAGGATCATCGCGCCGCCCGACGGCGAGGGCGCGACTACATAGCCCGCCTCCCGGCCCCAGGCCACGCCCTTCAGGAAACCGGTGAAGCCGCCGTCGTCGATACCGCCTTCGGTCTTCTCCGCAAGAGTGCCGAACCCGTCCCCCGCGAAGCCCGCATCGGCCGCCAGCCGCGCCGCGACCACCGCCTCGACCAGGGGCAGCGCCAGCGCATGATAGCCCGCGAGCCGGAAGACGATGCCCGCATCGGCCCAGCCGCCGCCAAAACCGCCCTCCTCCTCGCCCAGCAGCAGGCCGGCAAAACCCATTTCCTCGATCCGCCCCCAATCGGCTGCGACAGTCGCGCCGTGGGAAAGCGCGCTGAAAAGCGATCCGGCCATGTCGGCCAGCATGGTCTGTTGTTCGTTCATCGCAGGCCGAGCCCCCTTGCCACAATGCCCCGCAGGATTTCGCGCGTGCCGCCGCGCAGAGAGAAGCTGGGGGAAACCTGAAGAAGCTGCGCGGTCAGCAGCGCCAGCGCGTCGCCGGACGACAGGTCGAGTTCCACCACCGCCTGGATGAGCGAGGGGATCGCCTGCTCCAGGCTGTTGCCCAGATCCTTGACGATCGTCGCCTCCAGCGCGGGGTCCTCGCCAGCCGCCATCCGGCCCGCCACGGCCAGCGACATCTGGCGCAGGGTCCACACCTCGCTCGCCAGCTTTCCGATGAGGGCGAGGACCGCGGCATCCTGGCTCCCGCCGGCGTGGCGGATCAGTTCCGTCACCAGCACATGGCTGGACAGATAGCGCTCCGGCCCCGAACGTTCGAGCGAGAGTTCCGCCGTCGCCTGGCTCCACCCCTGCCCCTCGGTCCCGACCAGTCCGTCGGCAGGCAGGCGGACATCATCGAAGAAAACCTCGTTGAAGTCATGCTCCCCGGTGAGATTGATGATCGGCCGGATAGTGATTCCCGGCGTATCCAGCGGGATCAGGAACTGGCTCAGCCCCGCATTCCGTTCCGACCCTTCCTCACTGCGGAACAGGCCGATCATGATGTGGGCGATATGGGCGTTGGTGGTCCAGATCTTCTGGCCATTGAGCACCCAATCATCGCCGTCGCGCCGGGCGCTCGACCGCACGGAGGCGAGGTCGGACCCCGCATTCGGCTCGCTAAGGCCGATGCAGCCATAGATTTCGCCCGCCGCGATGCCCGGGACCCAGCGCTGCCGCTGCGCCTCCGTGCCGTAGCGCAGCAGCAACGGCGCCGTCTGGCGGTCGGCGATCCAGTGCGCGCCGACGGGAGCGCCCGCCGACAGCAGTTCCTCCAGCACGATATAGCGTTCCAGGGCGCTGCGCTCATGCCCGCCATATTGCTTGGGCCAGGTCATGCCGATGAGGCCGGCCTTGCCCAGCACGCGGCTGAACTCCGGATCGTTGACCTGCCAGCAGTTGGCGCGGCGCACGATATCCCCGTCCGTCACATGCTCCCTGATGACGGCGCGCACCTGCTCGCGAAGCGCGGCCGCCCCGGCCGGCATGTCGAACGGTTTGATGGTGAATGTCTGCACGATCAGATTCCCTGCGGATACCTCTGGCGAACGGCCTTTGGACAAGCGAAGCGCCAATGGCCCAACTTTGCGGGCCATGCCATAGAAAAGGGGCCGGGACCGGAAAAAATCATGCGGATCGCACCTATATGATCTTCCATGGACTTCAGCCCGCCATCTTCGGCATCAGGGTCCATTTGTCCCCGTCATCGCGACTCCAGCCGCTGGATGCATAGGTGCCGCCGTCCAGGTTCAGCACGTTGCCGGTGATGTACCGCGCCATGTCGGAGCACAGGAAAACCGCCGCGCCCGCGCAATCCTCCGGCGTGCCCTCGCGGCCAAGCGGGATATAGCGGCGTGCCTGCTCCTCGGTCGGCCGATGCGCCTCCACCCCCTTGGTCCGGATGATGTCCGGGGCGATCGTATTGATGCGTATGCCATGCTCCCCCAGTTCGAGCGCGAGGCTGCGGGAGAAGTTTATCATGCCCGCCTTGGCCGCCGAATAGACCGCATAATGGGGCGCCGCGCGCAAACCTTCGATGCTGGAAATGTTGACGATCGACCCCGGCTTGCCCGCCGCGACAAGCCGGCCGGCCACCGCCTGGGTCGCTGCGAACATCGTGTTGAGGTTGAGGTCGATATGGCGCGCCCGGCTCACGGGCTTGTGTTCGAGGAAGCGCTTTGGGCGGGTGCCGCCGATATTGTTGATGAGGATATCGATGACGCCCAGCGCTTCGGACGCCCGCGCGACGCAATTCTCGATCGCGTCGATTTCCAGCAGGTTCTGTTCGATGAACAGCGCCCTGCGTCCGTGCGCCTCGATACGGGCGACGGTGTCGCGGGCCCCGTCGCGGTCGATATCGATGATCGCCACATCGGCGCCAAAGGCGGCGAGCGCGAGGGCGATGCCCTGGCCGATGCCTCCCGCGCCGCCCGTCACCAGCGCGATGCGGCCGTCCAGACGGATCGAATCGGGATTCATCATGCGCCTGCCCCCCGACCTGAGCGCTGCTTATGCCGCGTGTCCGAATATGTGCCAGCGTTCATTGCATCCTCCTGTCGGGTCCTGTCGCGCGAACCGGCAGGAAAATTGAAGCATCTTCATGCCGCCCGTCGATCCGTTTCCGCATCCCGTATCGACATATCGGGAATGCGATTGGTAACAACCTGCTTGCCCTGCATAAAGCACCGGATCATGTGGAACCTGGCCGCGACGCGGTAATAGTAGAAGAGGAAGACATTGAAATGGCCGACGACACGATTCCTGAAGGCTATATCTACAAACCCTCGCCCAGCGCATTCATCAACCATATGGGCAAGGTCTATTCCCGCCGCTCGCAGAATGCGGACGGCGAGGAGGTCGTCTCCGCGGCCATTCGCATCGAGGAGCATCATGTCAATAGCTGGGGCCTGGCGCATGGCTCGCTGATCGCCGGCATGGCGGAGATCGGCTGCGCTGGAACGGCTTATGTCGAGGGCGGGCCGCCCGTGGTCGCGGTCGAAATTTCGACGCAGTTCATCGCCGCCCCCAAGCTGGGCGAGCTGATGGAGGTCCATGGCTGGACGAGCAAGCGCACACGCTCGCTTGTCTTCACCCAGTGCCGAGGCGAATCGAACGGCAAGCTGGTCTTTACGGCGACTTCGATTCAGAAGGTGGTCGGGGCCTGAACCTGCGGAACGTGCGGACCCGGGACGATCCGCCCGGCCGACCCGATTAGGAGATATATGATGAGCTATATAATGTATGAAGTGCGCGACCGCGTCGCGATCGTGACGATCAACCGGCCCGAGGCGGGCAATGCGCAGAATGCGGCGCTGCTGAAGGAACTGGACGAAACCTATGCCAAGGCGGTGGAGGACGAGGGCGTTCGCGTCATCGTCCTGCGCACGGAGGGCAAGCATTTCTCTACCGGCCACGACATCGCCCCGGCCGTGCTGGAGGAAGAACCGTGGAAGAGCATGTTCGACGATGTGAGCCAGACCGGCCTGCTGCGCATGTATGACTGGGAATCCGCCCATTATTTCGGCTATTCGCGTCGGTGGCGCGATATTCCCAAGCCCACCATCGCGTCTGTCCAGGGCGCCTGCGTCGCGGCCGGCCTTATGCTGTGCTGGCCGATGGACATCATCATCGCCGCCGACGACGCGCGCTTTTCCGACCCCGTCGCCCGCATGGGCATCGGCGGCGTGGAATATCAGGGCCATGCCTGGGAATGGGGCGCGCGCAAAGCCAAGGAAATGCTGTTCACGGCTGGCTGGATGGGCGCCGAGGAGGCGCAGCGCCTGGGCATGATCAACCGCATCGTGCCGCGCGCCGAACTGGACGATGCGACCTTCGCGCTGGCCAGCCAGATCGCGCAGATGCCGCCCCACGCCATGCGCATGGCGAAGCGCGCGGTGAATGCCGTGCTCGATGCGCAGGGCCAGCATCAGGCGCTGGATTTCGGTTTCCAGACTCATTCGCTGGGCCATGCCAACGCCTGGGCCACGCATGGGCAGGTGACGACGGCCGGCCTCGCCGAAATGACCAAGGGCAACAAGGCGGCCGAAGGGGCGTAATCGCCTCTTCCATACCCATGCGGCGCTGGGGCGTGATCCGATTGGATCGGATCGGATCGCGCTCCAAGGCCATGGGAGGGAGCCTTGTCGAGCGCTCAAGCCTGCGCCGCCGCCTCCCGCTCCGGCACGTTCAGCGTGTGGGAGATTTCCTCGCGCCGGTTGGTGATGCGCCAGCCCGCGGGCGTCCGCGCCAATTCATCGACATACCAAAGCGCGTAGACCATATGCCGGATGCCGCCATCGGCTTCCCGCACACCGACGGGATTGGTGCAGATGGTGCGCCCGGCCGCCCGGTCGCCGTTCAGCGTGATCCGGCTGGTCGCTATATTATGCTGCGCATAGGCGAAGGATGGAAGCGCCTCCGCCAGGAACTGCTTGATCTGGGGATAATGGCCCTTCGGCCCGCCGAAAACGGTATAGTCGATGAAGGCGTCGGGCGTGAACACGTCGTCAAGCTCGTCCCAGCGGTGGCTGTCGATGGCGTGGCAATAGGCGATCAGCACATCGTCGATCTCGCGGCGGTCGGACAGTTGCTGCAATGTCATCATGGCTCTCTCCCTCTTTCCATTTTTCCATCGGCGCCGGTCGCGAATACACTCGAACGCCAGCCATTCTTCACGGATAGCTGACGGTCTTGGGGCGGCCCTGCGGGATGGGGATGAATTCCTGATCGTCGCCGGGGATCAGGGGAAAGCGCATGGCTTCCCAATCCTCGCGGGCCTGCATCAGGCGCTCGGTCGTGGAGGAAACGAAGTTCCACCAGACATGGCGGGGCGAAGTGAAAGCCTCGCCCCCGCACAGCACGACGCGGCCGCCGTCGGCGCTCATCAGCGTGGCGCTGACACCGGGACGCAGCACATAGAGGGTCTGCGGCTGGAGCAACAGGCCGTCGAGCGCCGCGCCGCCGCCCGAGACATAGATCGCCCGTTCGTCCGCCGACGGATCGATGGGCACGCTGCCGCCCGGCGACAATTGAATGTCGGCATAGATGGTGCCGGCATAGGTCGTGACCGGCGCGCTCCGACCCCAGAGCGTGCCCATGATGACGCGGGCGCGGGCCTGGCCGCAGTCGACGATGGGCAGGCGGTCTTCCCCCACATGCTCGAAGGCGGGGTCCATTTCCTCGTCGCGGTCGGGAAGGGCGAGCCAGGTCTGGATCGCGGAGAGCCTGGAGGCGCGGGCGCGCTCGGCATCGGGAGAGCGTTCCGAATGGACGATCCCCTTGCCCGCCGTCATCAGGTTGACCGCGCCCGGCTCGATAAGCTGTTCCGTGCCCAGGGAGTCGCGATGCACGAACGCGCCTTCATACATATAGGTGACGGTGGCGAGATTGATGTGGGGATGAGGCCGCACGTCCACGCCCTGTCCGGGGCCGATCAGGGCAGGCCCGGCCTGATCGAAGAAGATGAACGGGCCGACCATGGTCCGCTCCCTGGCGGGAAGCGCGCGGTGGACGCGGAAATCGCCGAGATTGTGGCTGGTCGGCGTGATCGTTTGAATGATGAAGTCTTCCGGCATGATCCATCCTTCCCTTCGGAATTATTCGCCCGGCGCTTTCGTCCGAATGGCGAGGGCGTGCACCTTGTCCCGCAGCAGGTCGGCCAGCGCGGCATTGACGAGCCGTTGCCGCGCCACCCGGTTCTGGCCGGTGAAGCGGGCGGACACTACCTCCACCGTGAAATGGCTTTCGCCCGATCCGTCATGCCCGGCATGGCCCCGGTGCGTCTCGCTATCGTCGATGACGGCGAGATGTTCGGGCGAGAGGGCCGCGCGCAGGCGGGATTCGATTTCCGTGGCCACGGGGCCTTTTGCTGGGTCGGTCATCTTTCCTATATAGAGGCTTTGCCGCAACTTGCATCAGGACAGTCTTGGCCAGCGACCCCTTCTCGACCCGTCGTTTCAACCGCTTCCATGGCCGCGTGGAAAGCGACCGTCCCTGCTCGGCCGATGGCTGCGCGGAGCCGGGGGAGTTCCGCGCGCCGCCGCTGGAAGGAAGCGCGTCCAGCCATGAAGGGCCGCGCTGGCGCTGGCTGTGCCTGGAACATGTGCGGCAGTTCAATCAGGGCTATAATTTCTTCAGCGGCATGAGCGCGGACGAGATCGCCGCCGCCCAGCGCCCCTATGCGGGGTGGGAGCGGGAGACGCGGGCCTTTTCGACAAACGCGGCCAGCCCGCCGCCGCGCTGGGCGGACTTCGCCGATCCGCTGGACGCCATCGGGGCCAAGTTCCGCGAACGCAAGGCGCAGGCGGAACGGGACAATGCCGCGCGGGCCGACGGCAGGTTCCTGTCGAAGGAGGACCGGCGGGCACTGGGCGTGATGGGATTGCCCGTCGATGCGGACCGCAAGGCGCTGCGGGCGCGCTATACCGAATTGGTGCGGCGTTATCATCCCGATCATAATGGCGGCGACCGGAGCCATGAGAGCGCCCTGCAATCGGTGATAGAAGCTTATGGATTGCTGCGGAAAGCGCCTGCCTTTGCCTAGATGCCGGCATCCGAACGGAAACCGATCGGGCAAAGCCAATTGCGCCGGTCCGGCCCTGTTCCACCACAAGCGCCCGCCTGTAGGACAGCTTATTCCCCTGCCTTCCCTCGACATGCCCTTGGCCTATGGTCTAGGGCTTGGCGGACTCGTTTGACCGAAGAGACATGATGATGACCGACATTCCCAACGTCCAGCCCGACACCCGCGACGAGACGCTGATGGAAGCGCCCGACCGGGAAGTCGATGCGCGCGATGTCTTCGGCATCGACGTCGACATGAAGATCCCGGCCTTTTCGGAAGCCGACGAGCGCGTGCCGGACCTAGACCCCGCTTATGTATTCGATCCGGACACGACGCTGGCGATCCTGGCGGGCTTCGCGTTCAACCGCCGCGTGATGGTGCAGGGCTATCACGGCACCGGCAAGTCGAGCCATATCGAGCAGGTCGCCGCGCGACTCAACTGGCCGTGCATCCGCATCAACCTGGACGCGCATATCAGCCGCATCGACCTGGTGGGCCGCGACGCCATTGTCCTGAAGGACGGGCAGCAGGTGACGGAGTTCCGCGAAGGGCTGCTGCCATGGGCATTGCAACGCCCTGTCGCGCTGGTGTTCGACGAATATGACGCGGGCCGCCCGGACGTGATGTTCGTGATCCAGCGCGTGCTGGAAACCGACGGCAAGATGACGCTGCTGGACCAGAACCGGGTCATCCGCCCGAACCCCTGGTTCCGCCTGTTCGCGACCGCCAACACCGTGGGCCTGGGCGACACGACCGGCCTCTATCACGGCACGCAGCAGATCAACCAGGGACAGATGGACCGCTGGAATCTGGTGGTGGCGCTCAATTACCTGCCCGCCGCGACCGAGGCGCAGGTGGTGCTCGCCAAGTCGGGCGAGTATGACCATGAAGGCGGCCGCAAGGAAGTGGAGAGCATGATCAAGGTGGCGGAACTCACCCGTCAGGGCTTCGTCAACGGCGATATCTCGACCGTCATGTCGCCGCGCACCGTGATAAGCTGGGCGCAGAATGCGCTGATCTTCAAGGATGTGGGCTTCGCCTTCCGGTTGAGCTTCCTCAACAAATGCGATGAGGCGGAACGGCCGCTGGTGGCGGAATATTATCAGCGCGTGTTCGGCAAGGATCTGCCCGAAAGCGTGGCGCACCGGGCCACCTGAACGGCCCGCCGGCAGGAGCATAGGCCATGATCGTCGTCGAACGGATCGCGCCCGATGGCACCGCGCACCGGATATCCATCCGGGGGCATGAACTGATCGCGGACATGAGCGCGCCGGACGGGCATGATACCGGGCCGGACCCGCATGACCTCTATGACTCGGCACTGGGCGCGTGCAAGGGGATGACGATGCTCTGGTATGCCCAGCGCAACGGCATCCCGCTCGAAGGCATCCATGTCGGTGTCGAGCGCGACAACAGCCGGGAACGGCAGGGCGTCTATCGCCTGACCACCCGCATCGCGCTGAGCGGGCCGATGACCGACGAGCAATATGGCAAGCTGATCGCGGTGGCGGCGAAATGCCCGGTCCACAAGCTGATGAGCGAAGTGCGGACGGAAATCGATACCATCGCCGTGCCGCGCGTGGGCGACCCGGAAGGCCGATGAGCGAACGCTCCGCCCTCGATGCTTTCAAGGACGTGCTGTCCGGCGCGGCGCGCTCCATCGCGCGCGACGCGGAGGTGGAGGTGGGCTTCACCGCCGATGCGCCGCACATGGCGGGCAAGGCGATCAAGGTGCCGACGCCCGGACGCACCCTGCCCGCCGATCAGGTGGCGCTGGCGCGCGGCTTCGCCGACGCCAATGCGCTGAGGCTGCGGCATCATAATGCGCGGCTGCACAATGCGTCGGCTCCGGCGGATGTGGTGGCGCGGGCGGTCTATGACGCGGTCGAGCAGGCGCGGGTCGAAGCCATCGGCGCGCGGGCGATGGCGGGGGTGCGCGACAATCTGAACCACGCGCTCGACATGCGGTTGAAGTCCGATCCGATCCGGCGGGCGCGCTCCGCCGACGAGGTGCCTTTGTCGACGGCGGTGGCGCTCAAGGTGCGCGAGCGGCTGACGGGGCAGGCCGTGCCGAAGGAGGTCGCCGACGGCCTCGCCATGGTGGACCGGTGGATCGAGGACAAGGCGGGCACGGATCTGGATGCGCTGTCGCTCGCCATCGACGACCAGCGTGCTTTCCAGCAGTTGACCGCCGCGATGCTGGAGCATCTGCAACTGGTCGATGCGGAGGCGCCCCAAAGCGAGGAGCAGGAGCCGGAGCAGGAAGGCGAAGAGGAAGAGCAACAACAGGAAGAAGGGGATTCCGGCGAGGACCAGCCCGGCGACAGCGACATGGATGCGCAGGCGCGGGCCGAGGATCAGGGCGGCGAGAGCGAGGACGGCGACACCGACTATAGCGACGAGTTCGACGCCGACAGCGAGGAAGGCGGCGGCGAGATGGGCGATGAGGGCATGATGCCCGTGCGCCCGAACCGGCCGATGGGCGACCTGCCGCCGGGGTTCGACTACAAGGCTTATACCCTGCTGCATGACGAGGTGGTGACGGCCGAAGACCTGTGCGACGAGGACGAGTTGCTGCGGCTGCGCGGCTTCCTCGATCAGCAGTTGGTGAGCTTGCAGGGGGCGGTGACGAAGCTCGCCAATCGCCTCCAACGACGGCTGATGGCGCAGCAGTCGCGAAGCTGGGACTTCGATCAGGAGGAAGGGCTGCTGGATGCGGCGCGGCTGGCGCGGATCGTGATCGACCCGACGCGCTCGCTTTCCTACAAGATCGAGCGGGACACCGAGTTCCGCGATACGGTGGTGACGCTGCTGATCGACAATTCAGGCTCCATGCGCGGGCGGCCGATCAGCATCGCGGCGATCAGCGCCGACATCATGGCGCGCACGCTGGAACGCTGCGGCGTCAAGACGGAGATATTGGGCTTCACCACGCGGGCGTGGAAGGGCGGGCAGAGCCGCGAGGACTGGCTGACGGCGGGGCGTCCGCCGATGCCGGGGCGGCTCAACGACCTGCGCCACATCGTCTACAAGAAGGCCGATGAGCCGTGGCGGCGGGCGCGCAAGAATCTGGGCCTGATGATGCGCGAGGGGCTGCTTAAGGAAAATATCGACGGGGAGGCGCTGCTCTGGGCGCATAACCGGCTGATCGCGCGGAACGAGGAACGCCGCATCCTGATGGTGATCTCCGACGGCGCGCCGGTCGATGACAGCACCCTGTCGGTCAATAGCGGCACCTATCTGGAGCGGCATTTGCGCCAGGTGATCGAATGGATCGAGAACCGTTCGCCGGTGCAGTTGGTCGCCATCGGCATCGGGCATGACGTGACGCGCTATTATCGCCGCGCCGTCACCATCATGGACGCCGAGCAGCTTGGCGGGACGATGGTGGAGCAGCTCGCAGGCCTGTTCGACGAAGACTGACCGGCCGTTGGAGCCGGGCGGGGTCCGGCTCGTTCTCACAGAATGGCCCGGACCGGATTTTCCGGCGCCCATGGCCTTGAGAAGGAGAATGTCATGAGCGTCGCCTTTCGTCGTGAAAGCGATGAGGAGCATCTGGAGCCGAGTTTCGAGATTCCCATTCCGCCCGGTCCCAATCTGGTGACGGCGCGCGGCCTGCGCCTGACGCGGGAGAAGGTGGAGGCGCTGGAGGCGATCCCCACCGGGGACATGGGTGAGGAAGAGGCGAAGAAGCTGAAGCGCGAACTGCGTTACTGGCGCGCGCGGCTGGCGACGGCGCAGGTGCAGCCGGCGGCGCAGGGCGATGCGGTCGCCTTCGGCACGCGCGTCGCCTATCGGCTGGGCAGGCAGGACAAGACCGTCGCCATCGTCGGCGATGACGAAGCCGACCCGGCGGAAGGACGCATCGCCTTCTCCGCACCGCTCGCCCGCGCGATGATGGAGGCGGAAAAAGGCGAGAGCGTCGATTTCGGAGGCAAGGCGGGCGCGATCAAGGTGCTGAAGATCGAGGTGGTCCGGGAGGAATGACGGATGGCGGGGTTGGGCCTTTGCGGTCATCCAACCTCCGTGGCGGGAATCCGCCCATAACCGCCATTCCGTATCGGATCAGCAAGCGCCATCATCGCCTAAGGAAAAACGCCCTCCGGCGGGGCCGGAAGGCGCTGTCATTTCAATACCGTCCACGATCAGGCGTTGCGGCTGGCCTCGAACAGGAACCAGGCGCGTTCCTCTGCCTGGTCGGTCCAGTCGTCGATAATGCCCTCGGTCGCGTTGTCGCCCGCCTCCGTGGCGGCTTCCTTGGCGGCGCGGAGCGCTTCGACCAGCTTCAGATTGTCCTCGCGCAGCTCCTTGAGCATGTCGGCGGGCGCGACGAAATCGGCGTCGTTGTCCTTGAGCGACTGATGGCGCGAAATATCGCCGATGGAACGCAGCGTGGTGTTGCCCGTCTTGCGCACGCGCTCGGCTATCGCGTCGGTGGTGGTGAGGATCTGGGCCGCCTGCTCGTCGAACATCAGGTGATAATCGCGGAAATGCGGGCCGGATACGTGCCAGTGGAAGTTCTTGGTCTTGAAATAGAGCGCATAGCTGTCCGCGAGCACGCCGTTCAGCGCCTCCGCCACCGACTTGGTCGCGTTGCTCTTGAGATCGGACGGGGTCTTGAGATCGGCAGCAGTCATGCTTGTTTCTCCTGTTGCGAATGGTTCCGCCTATATAATGATCAAGCGCTGCCAAGGTGCCATAAAAGCGACCGGAACGGATGGGAAATTATCGTTCACCCTGATGGAAAAGCTCGATCAGAGCAGCGCCAGCGCGGACAGGGCGATGATCGCGCCCGCCAGCAGCAGCACGCCGCCGCCGCACAGGCGGATGGCGCGGATGGGCAAGGCGGTGAGCAACCGGTCGCGCAGCAGCACGACCGGGACGGAGGCGGCGATGATACCGATGGCGCCCCCGATGGCGGCGAGCGCCGGATCGGCGGTGCGGGTGGCAAGGCCCAGGATCAGGAATTGCGGCCCGTCGCCAAAGCCCAGGATGAAGAGGCCGAGCGCGGCGGTCAGGAACGCACCGATCTTCCACCCGCCCAGCGGATCGGGGGCTTTCACCGGCCAGAGCAGCCCCGCGCCCAGGAACAGCAGCGACAACGCAAGGAACAGCAGACGGGCATCCGAACCCAGCATCGGACCGATATAGGCGCCGGCGGCCGCGGAGATCGCGGCATTGGCGGCGGCCGCGACGACGATGCCGGCGATCACCGCGCCGTTGCGGTCGAAGCGGGCGGCGAGCGCCAGGACGAGAAGCTGGCTCTTGCCGCCGATCTCGCCGAGCAGGCAGCCGAGCAGCGCGATCAGCAGGGCGTCCATCGGCGGCGCGGATTCCAGCCGTTCAGGCGCGCAGCGGCGTCGCGGGCGCGGCCGCCGCGGGCGACAGGATCGCGGCGGTCGGCATTTCAGCCGCGATGGCGTCGCGCAGGAAATCGAGATAGGACAGCACCACCGGACCCAGCCCATGCAGCGACAACGCCGATTCCAGCGTCCCGGCCAATCCTTCCACCGTGTCGATATGAAAAGCGCGGGCGATATGCCGGATATGATCGACCTCGTCCTGGAAGCGCGGCACGGAAAGATGGCCGCGCTGTCCGGCCAGACCGTCCACCCGGCCCAGCAGGTCGGAAAGAATGCTTTGCATCGGATCATGTCGCATGGAGAAGACTCCCCTGTCCTGTCGCTCCGAAGGACATTCTGCGCCCGTGATGATTAACGCCACGTAAAGCAGGGTGCGCTCCGCGAACCGGCATTTCAGGGAGATGGGGAGCGGAGACGGGATTTTCGAGCGGCGCGGGACGGAAAAACCCGGCGCGCCGCCCGGTTTTGCGCGCACGGCCATCGGTCTTTCCCTTGACAGGGAAGCGAATCTGCCGCAAGGGCCGCTGCTGAAACGGGGCGGTCCCACGGGGCCGCTTTTCTTTTTCACGAGATTCACAGGACTTTAGGGCCATGGCCAAGCCAGCAACTGTCAAGATCCGCCTCGTCAGCTCGGCTGACACCGGCTTCTTCTACGTCACCAAGAAGAATCCGCGCACCAAGACCGAGAAGCTGAGCTTCCGCAAATACGACCCGGTCGTGCGCAAGCATGTCGAGTTCAAGGAAGCCAAGATCAAGTGATCCGGCGGGCGGCTTGATGCCGCCTTGGCCATAAGATCGGATTCGTGGCTGACGCCCGAACGAAGAAGGCCCGTCCCATCAGGGAACGGGCCTTTCCTTGTTGGCTTGTCGCCTGTGGAAGGAGGAGGGCGCGCGCCGGCTTACAGCAGCGCGTTCACCTGCTCGACGAAGCGCAGCACGGAGATCGGCTTGGACACATAGGCTTGCGCCCCGGCGGCGCGGATGCGCTCCTCGTCGCCTTTCCCGGCATAGGCGGTGACGGCCATGATCGGCACCGGAGACAATTCCCTGTCCGCCTTCAGCGAGATGATGAGGTCCACGCCGCTCACATGGGGCAGGTGGATGTCCATGATGAAGAGGTCGGGGCGGAAATCCCGCGCCTGTCGCAGCACGTCCCGCCCGTCGCGCAAGGGCAGCACTTCGTGCCCGTGCGCGCGCAGCAGGTCGCAAAAAAGTTTGAGGTTGAGTTCGTTGTCCTCGACAACGAGCACACGCTTTGCCACCAGTCACCCGCGTTTTCGAAAAAAGTCTTATGGAAAGCGTCATAACCCTGAACGCCGCGCAGAGAAACCGTCATGCGACCCGATATCCGTAATGGCAAGGAAGATGGCTCCGATGCGCTCACGCTGGCGCTGATGGCGCTTGGCTGGACGGTCGGGGACGATCGGCGGGCGGAACGCCTACTGGCGCTGACCGGGCTGGACGCCGACGCCCTGCGCGCCGGGGTGGGCGATCCGGGCATGCTGGGCGCGGTGCTGGGCTTTCTGGCCGATCATGAGCCGGACCTGATCGCCTGCGCGCAGGCCATCGAAACCACGCCGGAGGCGCTGATCGCCGCGAAGGAGGAATTGAGCCGATGACCCGTCCCCTCATCATCACCGATTGCGATGAGGTGCTTTTGCACATGCTCGTCCCGTTCCGGGCGTGGGCGGACGAGGCGCACGACCTGCATTTCGATTTCGACCGGCTGAAATTCGCCGATGCGCTGCGCCACAAGGACAGCGACGAGCCGGTGACGCAGGACATCGTCTGGACGCTGCTGACCGCCTTTTTCGACAGCGAGATGCACCGGCAGAAGCCGATCAGCGGATCGATGGAGGCGCTGGCCCGGCTGTCCGCCATCGCCGATATCGTCGTCCTCACCAATATCGACGCGCGGCATCGCCAGGGACGGGTGGAGCAGCTTGCGGGCCATGGCCTCGACGCGCCGGTCCATTGCAACCGCGGCGGCAAGGGGCGGCCGCTGGCGCAGATCGTGGCGGACCGCCAACCCAGCGTGGCGCTGTTCATCGACGACATCGCCGAACATCATGCATCGGCCGCCAGGCATGCGCCGGGGGTGTGGCGGCTGCACATGGTGGGCGAGCCGGAACTGTCCGGCCGTATACCGCCCGCCGGCATGGCCCATGCCCGGATCGACAACTGGGCGCAGGCCGAGGCGTGGATCGCCGCGCGGCTTGCGGAAGGACCGGCCCCGCGCGATATTCCCCTTCCCGATGGAGCCAAGTGATGAGCATTGAAGCCCGCCTTACCGAACTGGGCATTGCCCTGCCCCCCGCCGCCGCGCCCGTCGCCGCCTATGTGCCTGCCGTCGAGGCCCATGGCCTGCTGCATATTTCCGGGCAGATCGCGCTCGCCGACGGGCAACTCATGACCGGGCGGCTGGGCGACACCGTCAACCTCGACTATGGCGTCCGCGCCGCGCGGGCCTGCGGCCTCAATCTGCTGGCGCAGATGAAGGCGGCGCTAGGCAGCCTGGACCGCGTGGAGCGGATCGTGAAGCTGGGCGTCTTCATCAGCAGCGCGCCCGACTTCAGCGACCAGCCGAAAGTCGCCAATGGCGCGTCGGAACTGATGGTCGATGTCTTTGGCGATGCGGGCCGCCATGCGCGCAGCGCGGTGGGCGTGCCGGTGCTGCCGCTCAATTCCGCCGTCGAGATCGATGCGATCGTCCTTGTCCGGCCGCACGCCTGAGCGGTTGGCTTTCCTGACCGAACGCCCCTTTGCCCATCGCGGGCTGCATGGGGCGAGGGTCAGCGAGAACGGCATGGCGGCTTTCGACGCGGCCATCGCCGGCGGATTCGGCATCGAATGCGACGTGCGGCTGAGCCGGGACGGGGTGCCGGTCGTCTTCCATGATGCGGTGCTGGATCGAATGACGGCGGCGGCGGGGCCGATTGCCGAGCGAAGCGCGGCGGAGCTGGAAGGCGTCACGCTCCCCGACGGAGGCGGCGTGCCGCGCCTCTCCACGCTGCTGGAACGATGCGCGGGCGGCACGCCGCTGCTCATCGAGATCAAGATCGACCGATGGCGGGAGGCCGCGCCGCTCTGCGCGGGGGTGGCGCAGGCGCTTGCCCGCCATGTCGGCGGCGCGGCGGCGGTCATGTCCTTCGATCCCGTGGCGATGCGCTGGTTCGCCCGGCACGCGCCCGATGTCGTGCGGGGCATGGTGGTGACGCAGCAGGGGAAGCGGAAATTGCGCGGCCGGATCGAGCGCGCCCTTGCGCTGGCGCTCGCCCGTCCCGATTTTATCGCCTGTGATATTCGTGACCTGCCATCGCCCTTTGCCGCCCGCTGCCGGGGCAAGGGGCTGCCCGTGCTGACATGGACCGTCCGCGATGCGGCGGATCGCGCCCGCGCCGCCGCTCATGCCGACCAGATCATCTTCGAGCGCGCCGATGACTGATATGATCGCGCGCGTGGTAGAAGGCGTGGCGGCGCTGCGCCGTGAGGAATGGGACGCCTGCGCGGGGACGGCCAATCCCTTCGTGAGCTGGGATTTCCTGGCGGCGCTGGAGGAATCGGGCAGCGTCGGGCCGGGCACCGGCTGGCAATCGCTGCCGCTGCTGATCGACGGGGCGGACGGGCGGATCGCCGCCGCCGCGCCTGTCTATGCCAAGGCGCACAGCCAGGGCGAATATGTATTCGATCATGGCTGGGCCGACGCCTGGCAGCGGGCGGGCGGCGACTATTATCCCAAGCTCCAGATCGCATCGCCCTTTTCTCCCGTGCCGGGACCGCGCCTGCTGCTGCGCGACGAGGCGCTGGCGCCCGCGCTGATCGCGGGGATCGAAACGCTGGTGGAGCGCAACGGGCTGTCGTCGGCCCATGCGACCTTCATCGAGCCGGAGCAGGTGCCCCTGTTCGAGGCCGCGGGGTGGCTGATCCGGGAAGACAGCCAGTTCCACTGGACCAACCGGGACTATCGCGATTTCGCCGATTTCCTGGGCACCCTGTCCAGCGCCAGGCGGAAGAACATCCGCAAGGAACGCGAACGCGCCGTGCAGGGGCTGGAGATCGTCCACCTGACCGGCGACCGGGTCCGCGAGGCGCATTGGGACATATTCTGGGACTTCTATCAGGATACCGGCGCGCGCAAATGGGGACGGCCTTACCTCACCCGCGCCTTCTTCTCCCTGCTTGGGGAGCGGATGGCGGATCGCGTGCTGCTGGTGCTCGCCCTGCGGGACGGCGCGCCGATCGCGGGGGCGCTGAACCTGATCGGCGCGGATACCCTCTATGGCCGCTATTGGGGCTGCACGCAGGACGTGCCGCACCTGCATTTCGAACTATGCTATTATCAGGCCATAGACGCCGCCATCGCGCGGGGCCTCCGGCGCGTGGAGGCCGGGGCACAGGGCGGGCACAAGCTGGCGCGCGGCTATGCGCCCACGCCAACCTTCTCCGCGCATTTCATCCCGAATGCGAGCTTCCGCCGGGCCGTGGCGGACTTCCTCGCCGCCGAACGCCGCGACGTGCAGCGCGACCGGGAATGGCTCAGCGAACGGACGCCGTTCAGGAAAGCGGATGGCTAGGGCGGATCGACATGCGGCGGAGGTGGAACCGAGAAGCCGCTTGATCTGGTCGGCGGAGTAAAAGCATAACGGTGGAGCGGGTACGAAGCCGGCGCGCGGAGAGGTAAGACAGCGATGGAAAAGAGAAAACTCGGAAGCACCGGACTGGCGATCCTGCCTTTTGCGTTAGGCGGCAACGTCTTCGGCTGGACCTCGCGCGAGCCTGACGCATACCGAATTCTTGACAGCTTCATCGATGCGGGCGGCGAGCTGATCGACACTGCGGACGCCTATTCGGCCTGGCTTCCGGGCCATGAAGGCGGCGAATCCGAGCGCCTGCTCGGCAACTGGCTGGAACGCCGGGGCAAGCGCGATGACATCATCATCGCGACAAAGGTGGGTTTGTTGCCCGGCGCTGGCGGCAAGGGTCTGCAACCTTCCCGGATCAAGGCTGCGGTCGAGGAATCGCTGCGGCGCCTGAAGACCGATTATATCGACATATATTTCGCCCATGCGGACGATCCCGAAACGCCCCTGGAGCATTCGCTCGAAGCGTTCGATCTGCTGGTGAAGGAAGGCAAGGTGCGCTCGCTGGGCGCCTCGCAATATAGCGCGGCGCGTATTCAGGAATCGCTCGATGTCGCCCGCGATGGCGGTCTGGAGCCGTTTCGCGTCGTCCAGCCCGAGCTGAGCCTTGTCAAGCGCGATGCCTATGAGGGCGATCTCCAGACGCTGTGCCTGAAAAAGGATCTTGGCGTCATCACCTATTTTTCGCTCGCGGCGGGCTTCCTGTCCGGAAAATATCGGAGTCTCGACGATCTGGGCAATCGGGATCGCGCGCCGCGCGTGAAACAGTATCTGAACGAACATGGGCTGCGCGTTCTTGGCGAGATGGATGCCATCGTTGCGGAAACGGGCGCTTCCCATGCACAGATCGCTCTGGCCTGGATCATGACCCGGCCGGGTGTCACGGCTCCGCTGGCCAGCGCCACGTCCGTCGGTCAGCTTCAGGATCTGATGGGTGCGTTGCAGCTTTCATTGGCGCCCGAGCATCTGGCCCGCCTCGACAGCGCCAGCCGGACGAGCATTGCCGACCCAGACTAGCCCATGAACGCAACGGGAATGCCGGCATGGCGGCGGCGATCACCGCCCGCCTAAAACGCCGGATATCAATTCATCATGGCGCTCATCATAGGCATGGCCTGCGCCCGTATCACGCATCAGCGTGATGACTGAGCGCGCCCGGCTTGCCATCTTCCGGCGAGCAGTCGACAGTTCACTCGATGTACGATGAGACCAGAAGAGGAGAGGCGGTTTGAGCAGCGCGAATTCGGGCGCCCTGCGCGGGACCGCATGGATGCTCGCCAGCATCGTGGCGAACACGATCGAGCTGGTGCTGGTCCATTGGCTCGGCCCGGACTGGCCTGCCCCGCTGCAACTCTTCTGGCGGCAGGGCGCCGCGCTCATCATCCTTTCTCCGCTCATCATACGGGCGGGCAAGGGAGCATTCATGACAAGCAGCCCGGGGATCATCCTGTTCCGGTCGATCGCAGCGATGCTCGGCCTGACCCTGTGGATTTATGCAACGTCCCACCTGCCGCTGGCGACCGCAACGACCCTGTCCTTCACCCGCCCGCTCTGGATCGTGCTGCTTGCCTGGCTGATGCTGGGCGAGAAGGTGGGCGGCCTGAAGGCCGGCGCGGTCTGCTTGGGCTTTGTCGGCGTTCTCGTGATGGTGCAGCCGGGCGCCAGTACAGAAGCGCCGCTTGCGCAAGGGGCCGCCATCCTTTCCTCGCTGCTTTTCGCCTTCAGTTTCGTCAGCATCAAGGCGATGACCAATAATAACGACCCGCTCGTCATCATGGTCTATAGCTGCCTGCTCGGCGTCCTGTTCACCGCCGCCCCGGCGGCCTGGATGTGGCGTACGCCGTCCTTGTCGCAGGGCCTGCTGCTCTTCGGCCTCGGCGTTGCGAGCCTGTCGGCGTTCGGATGCATGTTGAGGGCGCTCAGCCTGCAGGGCGCGGCCTCGCTCATGCCCCTCGACTATCTGCGCCTGCCGCTGGTGACGGTGGTGGGCCTGCTGCTGTTCGGCGAGCGGCCGGGCCTCGCCGCGCTCGCCGGCGGTTCGCTCATCCTGCTGTCCGCGCTGACGACCGCGTTCGGCGATCGCATCAGCCGGAGGCGGGCGGCGGCCTAAAACGCTCTGGGCGTTCCCGGCGTGACGGCCGCTCACCGCTTCAGGGAACGCTATGTCAGAAATTCCTCTATGGCATTACGCATTATCTCAACAAGTTCCGCTTCCCTCGACCGAATCCGTCGTTCCACTCCCGAAACGCCCAGAACGAGCGACGTCTCATTCTGCGCCTTGGGCAACGCCATGGTGATGGACCAGGCGGAACTCCCCGCGCCTAGTCCGCCGCTGGCATATCGCCTCTTGCGCACATCTTCGATCCATGCGCTGGTTTCCGCCATATGGAGCGCGGCATGGCCTTGCTCCGCCTCCAGGCGGGCGAGCAGGTGGCGAAGATCGGGGCGGCTGAGCGATGCCAGATAGGTGATCCCGAGCGCCGAGCGCAGCATCGCGACCTTGAGGCCTTTCTGCACCGTGTCCGGTCCCTCCGGCCTGTCGACAAAATCCACGATCTGCATCACGTCGCCCTGCGGCGCGGCCAGCGTCACCAATTCGCCCGAACGCAGGCTGAGCGCCGAAAGCAGGCGTACGAGATTGTCCGAACCATAATAATATTCGCTCAGCCACATGCTGAACCGGATCAGTCGGGGCGAGGGAAGATAGTGTTTATAGTCCCGCTCGAACAGCAGATACCCGGAGTCCACCAATGTCTTCAGCAATTGGTCGGCGCTGGACGGCTGAAGGTGCAGCGCGTTGGCCACCTCGACCGCGCGGACGGGCCGCTGGCACTGGGCCACGAATTCGAGGACATCGAGCGCACGGGTGCCTGATTTGGCGAGATTCTTCCTGTTGCCGGGCAGCTCGACCAATCGGGGGCGGCGTTGCACTGTCTCCATGTCGGCGCGTCTCTCCCGCTGCTCGCCTTCGCCGGATGGGCGCCCGCTTCGGTGGGTTCGGCTGTTGCGCGTTATGCCCCATCGGCGAAGAAACGAACAGCCTGAACCACCCCGAAATCACGACCGCCCGCCAGATCGGACCGATCGATGCAGCGGGGGAAGGACGTGCCACGGCCCGACACCGGAACGCCGCCGGATCATGGTTCGTCCATTGATCAGTTGGCGGTCAGGTCCTTTTCAGCCCGCCGAACGGATTGGGCCAGTCCGCCGGCCATTCGGGTGGCGCCGCGCTTCGCCAGCTCGGGGATCACATGGCGGCCGAGCAGTTCGATGCAGTTGAGGACCGCCTCCTGCGGCAAATAGCCGAAATTTATGTAGCAAAGCACCTGATCGACGCCCATCGCCTCATATTTCAGGAACTTTTCAAGGCATTCGTCGGGCGTCCCGACAATCACCATGTCTTCCTTGTCGAATTCGGTCAGGTCGAACTCGCCCTTGGCGCGCTTTTCCAGCAACGGGAAAGTGGCCTTCTTCATCTCTTCGGAAAAGTGCGCGAACTCCCATTTCAGGGTGAACTCGGCCAACCCCTTGTACCACCACCACATCGAATCCCACAGGCGGTTCTGTTCGAACTTGTCGCGGGATTCGGTGCAATGGACGAGCGTGTAGACCCCGACCTTGTTGGTGCGCACGCTGGTCAGATCCTCGGTCGCCGCCGCCTGCGCCGCGCGATAGGCGTCGATCACGGGCTTGAGCTTGCCGAGCGGCGTCAGCGTGCTGAAACACAGCAGCCCCAGGCCGTCGCGCCCCGCCGCTTCGGCGCTGCCTTCCGAAACTGCGGCCATCCATACCGGCGGGTGCGGATACTGATAGGGTTTGGGCGTGACCATGCGTGCGGGGAAGTCGAGATACTCGCTATGCTCCTCATAATATTGCTGTTCCCACATGCCCACGACGGTGCGCGCGGCCGCGCGCATCTTGTCCTTCGATTTTTCCTGATCGACGCCGAACGCGATCTGCTCCATCGGCGTGGACCGCCCGATGCCCCACTGGACCCGGCCGCCCGACAGCAGGTCCACCGTCGCCACCTTTTCCGCAAGGCGGGCCGGATGGATGAATTCGTGCGGCGCGAGCGTCACGCCGAAGCCCAGCTGGATATTCTTCGTGACTTGCGACAACGCGCCCAGGACGACTTCATTGGCGGGCATGTGCGACCGGTTTTCACGGAAGTGATGTTCGACGCACCACACGGTCTTGAAGCCTACCTTGTCCGCCGCGACGATCTGTTCGATACATTCGCGATAGACCTGCCGTTCCGCGGTACGTTGGCCCCACGGATGCTCGCCTGCCCAAGGTTGCGCGACGTTGAACTCGTACAGCAATCCCAATTCCATGTGACTTCCTTCGATCAGAGCGTTGAATGGGGCGATCGGATGTCGGTCACGGCATCACCGATCCGCCGTTGGGACGAAGCACCTGGCCGGTAACGAACGCGCTGGCATCGCTGGCGAGGTAGAGGATCGTCAGGGCGATATCGCGCGGCTCGCCGATCCGGCGCAGCGCGGCGGTTTCGGCGCGGCTTGCAAACAGCGCGGCACGCGCGTCGGTATCGATCGATCCATCGGGCCGGCGAAAGCGATATGTCACCATCGGCGTATCGATGAAGCCGGGCGCGACGCTGTTCACGCGCACCCCGCTCGGGCCGACTTCGGTCGCCAGCGTCCTGGTGATCATGTTGACCGCCGCCTTGGTCAGCGCATAGACCGAGATGCCTTCCGCGGGGACGTCCGCACCCGCCGATGAGGCGTTGATGATGGAGCCGGACCCCTGCCGCTCCATGATCCGGGCGGCGGCCGCGCAGCCCCAAAAAACGCCTTTGAGGTTGATCGCGATCAGGCGGTCCAGCACGTCCTCCGTCACCTGCGTGATCGGCGCGGGCGCCGCGACCACTCCGGCCAGGTTGACCCATATGTCGACCGGTCCCAGACTGCCCGCCTGGATTCCGAGCGCCTCCACGGAGGAGCGGCTTGCGACGTCGATCACGGCCGTCGCCATGTCCCCCCCCAGCTCCGCCGCCAGGCCGGCCAGGGCGTCGCCGTTGATGTCGGCGAGCAGCAGCGTTGCGCCCGCCTCCGCGAACAGATGGGCGGTCGCGCGACCGATGCCGGATGCGGCGCCGACGATCACGGCGCGCTTCCCGGCCAGCGAAAATTCGCCGATCATCCTTCCGCGCTCCCGCCGAGAATATGTTCCGGTTTTGCCATCGCGTGTTCCTTCCAGCGGTTTTCAGGGGTCCAGCGGTTCGCGCGTCGGGCCGGCGATATGGCCGCCGTCGACGACGAGCGAAGCGCCCGTGCAATAGGACGCTTCGTCGCTCGCAAAAAACAGGACCGCGGCGGCGACCTCGTCGGGCCGGCCCAGCCTGGGAATGGGCTGACCCTTCATTGCCTTGTCCAGCCGGGCGCGCACGGCATCGCCGCTTCCCAGCACCAGCGGCGTACCGATGAAGCCGGGATGGACCGAATTGACGCGGATGCCCATCGCGCCCGCTTCCAGCGCAAAGGAGCGGGTCAGCCCCGTCACGCCGAACTTGGCCGCCGAATAGCTCGCCATGCCGGCAATGCCCACCAGCCCGTCCATCGAGGAGATGTTGACGATGGCGCCGCCGCCGCGCCGCGCCATCACCGGCGCGACGTGGCGGATGCCGAGCCAGGCGCTCGTCAGGTTCAGCTCGACGACATGCCTGTGCCTGTCCTCGCTCTCGTCGATGAGCTGCCCGACACCGGCGCCGGCACCGGCATTGTTGACCAATATGTCGATGCCGCCGAATTGCTCTCCGGCCAGGCCGACGAGCCTTTCCCAGTCTGCGCCCGAGGTCGCATCGGCTTTGACGAAGAAGGCGGCGCTGCCGAGCGACGCCGCAAGGTCCGCGCCGCTGTCGCTGATATCGGCCATCACGACCCTGGCGCCTTCCGCCACGAAGCGGCGCGCGACCGCCTCGCCGATCCCGCGCGCCGCGCCGGTGACGATGGCTATCTTTCCCGCCAGGCGGTCATGGCCCCGGGCGGGCGCCTGCGCTTCCTCAATGGCCATTGGAACCTGTCTCCTCTTGCGGATCGCGGCATCGAAACCCGTGTCGAGGACGGGCGCTGGCGCGCAGCCATGGAAAGTGCCGATCGAAGGAATACCGGAACGGCAGTCTGCCGGGTTTTGACGCGCACGATCGGCGGCCCGTTGCGATCCTTCTCCTGATCCTGTGCTATGCTATCTGGGCGAAGCGGTCCTCGCATGTCGAAAAAGCAGTGTAGTCCTGCCACGGCCCCATGGCGAGCGGGAGGACGCCGCGAGCGGCATTATATCCGCCTGCTGATTGCCCTTCAGAAACACGGAAAATGAAGCTGCGGCAATCGGGCGCCCGCTCGTCCGGCCGGATGCAAGTTCACACTCTTGATGGTGGGCAGCCATGGCTGGACTGACGGTCCGCAGCGGATAAAGCCTCACCATCGTTGCGGCGCGCGGATGGCGACCGTGATCCTACCCATCGACGGCGGCTTATCCGGCACTCCGGTCCGTCAGGCATTTGAGAGGAAGGACGACTAATGCGCGCAGCGGTATTTCACCTGGACAGTCGCAAGCTGGCGCTGGAAACCGTGCCCGATCCGACGCCGGAGGCGGGGCAGGTCGTCATCAAGGTGCATCGGTGCGGCATTTGCGGCAGCGACCTGCATCTGGCGGAAGGGCATAGTATCTCCTTTCAGGATGGCGCGATCCCCGGGCATGAAGTGTCGGGAGAGGTCGTCGCCGTCGGGCCGGGCGTCACCCGCGTCGCGATCGGCGATCGGGTGGCGGTGCTGCCCTATCTGAGCTGCGGGACGTGCCTGGCCTGCCGGGATGGCGACCCCGCCGGATGCCGGAATGCGCGCATGTTCGGCTCCCGCTCACTGGGCGGAGGCTATGCCGAATATCTGCTGACCAACGCCATCTGGTGCGTCAAGCTTCCCAAGTCGCTGAGCTTCGAGGATGGCGCCCTGGTCGAGCCGCTGGCCGTGTCTCTGCGCGCGGCGCGGGCATCCGGCATCAAGGCCGGCGACAAGGTGCTGGTGATGGGGGCGGGTGCGATCGGTCTGGCCGCAGCCTATTGGGCGCGCAAATGCGGGGCGGGCAAGGTCGCCATCTCCGCCACATCCACCCGGCGCGAGAATATGGCGCGGGCCATGGGGGCCGATGCCTTCATCACGCCCGAGGAAGACCGCACGCTGGCGGAACAGGCGGACGATGCGCTGGGCGGCGCGGCGGACATCGTGTTCGAATGCGCGGGCGTGCCGGGGTCGCTGGACGAGGCGGTGTCGGCGGTGAAGCGCCGGGGCATGGTGGCCGCGCCCGGCTTTTGCTGGACGCCCGATACCTTCACGCCGATGCGGGCGATGTTGAAGGACGTGACGATCCGCTTCACCAACATCTACGACACCCGCGAGTTCGAGATCGCGGTGGAAGCGCTCGACAACGGCCATGTCGAACCGCGCGCGATGATCACCAATGTCGTGGATCTGGACGCAACCCCCGAAGCGTTCGAGGAACTGCGCGGCCGCAACACCCAGTGCAAGGTGATGATCCGGCCCTGGTGAAGTTTCGCGGCATCGCCCGGCCGCGGTCCGCCGGCGCATAACGGCTCCGCCGGGCCGCTGCCCGATCGCGCCGTTATGCGGCTGCGCCGGCGGCGGCGGCTTCAGGAAAGGACGAGGTCGCCGCCGAAATAGGGTTTCAGACCGGCATCGGTCGTCCCGGGCGGCGGACCGGCGGGATCGCGCAGCCAGTGCCACATGCGCCTGTAGTCGATCGGTCCGTTCACGCAGGACCGCCCGTGCTCGCTCTTGTAATAGTTGAACACGCGCGGATCCATGTAGATCATCTGGCTCTCCTCGCGGTCGAGTTCGTCGTTGAATCGCCAATAGGCGTCGGTCGTGACGTCCACCGTGCGCTTCTCTCCCTCGATAAGGCCGGCGATGCATTGCAGGGCGAAGCGTATCTCGATTTCCAGAAGGTCGATGATCTGCAATCCGCCGAAATTGTTGGTGTTCGGACCATAGGCCATGAAGAAATTCGGAAATCCCGGCAGCATCGATCCGATATAGGCACGGGGACCGTCCTTGGCCCACAAATCCTCGATCCGCGCGCCGTCGCGGCCCCGTATTTCCATCGGCCACAGGAAGTCGTTCGCCCTGAAGCCGGTCGCATAGGCGATGATGTCGAGCGGATATTCGATCCCTCCCGCCTCGATGCCCGCCGGGGTGATCCGGGCAATCGGATCGGTGACGAGGGACACATTGTCGCGCTTGAGCGCAGCGTAGATGTTGTCGTCCGGATCGATCCTGATCGGGCGGGACGACATGGGCGGCGCCACAGGGGTCATCTTCTCGATGAGATCGGGCCGTCCCGCGAGTTGCTGGCGAAGAAAGGCAAGGCAATCTTCGCGCATCGCCTTGTTCACGGCGCTTCGTGCGTGAGGGTCCTCGAAGGCCGGATCGATGCGCTGCGTCGATCCGGAGTTGTCCGGTCCATAGGTAAGCGCGAGGCGAAAGCGCGCGAAATTGACATAATAGGGAAAGTTCCGGTCGAGCCAGAGCATCTGGTCCGGCAAGGGGCTGACATAGGAGGGCGTGGCGTAGCACCAGCTCGGGGTGCGCTGAAACAGATAGGTATGCGCCGCCGTCTTGGCGATGACGGGCGTCGTCTGATAGCCCGAAGCCCCCGATCCGATGACGGCCACCCTCTTTCCGGCCACGTCCAGGCCGTCGGGCCAGCGGGCGGTGTGGCAGGCAGTGCCCTGGAACGTCTCCATGCCGGGAATGTCGGGCATGGTCGGGCGCGAGAGGAAGCCCACGCAACTGATGACCGCGTTCACTTTCCAGGATTGCGGACCCGAAGGCCCGTCCGCCTTGATCTCCCACATCTGGGTGCCTTCGTCCCAGATCAGGGATTTCACTTCCGTGTTGAAGACGATGTCGTCACGGACCGCGAAACGTTCCGACACCCACTGCATGTAGCGAAGGTTTTCGTCCCGCGGGCAGAAGGCATAGGGATAGGGAAATTCGAGACCGAACAGGTGCAGATAGCCGCGGCTGGGGGAATCGACGCGCGCGCCGGGATACTGGTTTTCATACCAGGTGCCCCCGACCTCAGGGTTCTTTTCGATCACCACATAGGGAATGCCGGCTTTCTTCAGATGAACAGCGGCGTTCAATCCCGACAGCCCGCTTCCGATCACGCCGACCTTGAAGGAGGCAAGCTGTTCCGGCGTGGGATTGCCCTTGAACTTGAGGCCGCGCGCCATGGGATCGATACCGGTTTCCTCCGTCCACATCTCGCGTTCGGATTCCGGGATTTCGGCCCCGGCGATCAGGGCGAGGCTGCGCGGCAGCCGCTCGGCCGGTCCCGGGCCTACTTCGACACGCCCCTGGTCGCGATAGCTCTTGAGCAAGGCCACGGCCTTCCGCTGCACCAGCGCGACATCGGACGGGTCCGCTATGCGATCGACATGCGAATAGCCAAACGACTCGCGGATCAGCTTCATCGCGGACAATTCCTCGTCCCCGGTGAGCTGGTAGAGCAAGCCCAGAAGGATCAGCGGATCGGCGCAGCCCACACAATCTTCGATGACGGCGTCGGTCGCACTGGCCAACTCACTGCTTATCAACATAAATCATCGTCCTTTTGTAGCACGCATGCTCGTAAAATGGCGGGACTTCTCCACGGCCATGGCATCCGATCAGGCAGGTTCAGTATGGATGGAACTAACGGCGCCGTCCGGTCACGACTGGTTCGTGGAGCAGCGCGCCCTCATAGGATTGACGGGCGGCGGCAGCGCTGCATCGGGACGCTTCACCGAACCATTCGCAGACGTCCGATGGAGCATCGATAATCCGACTTGCCTATCCGCACCTGTCCCCGTCCTATTCCCGAGCGTCGGCGGCCTGATCGTCTCAAGCCCCGCACTGAACTCGCTTGAACATGCACAAGGATTTCAAGCAGCTGCGTGACCAAGTCAACAGCACGGGCCGAGTCGAGCCGCAAATACAAGACGGCAGATTTTTTTCTGTATTGACGGAAATTTACCCGGATCAGCGCATCATTATTCGATCTGCGGGCCAGCCCCGGCGCAATATCGGCTGTCATGGCCGGATTCGATCTGGACCGCGCCGATTCACCGCGGTCAAACGGCCGCGCGCCGGTTTCCGGCGAGGGGTCGGTCGGGTCAGTCTTCGTCGCTATCGATATCCGCGCGCAGCAGGAATGCGGAGACGCGGTTGCACGCGTCGACCAGCGACCGCGCCGTCTGCTTGATCTGCGCGCCGGTGACGTCATGCCGGAGCGCGGACAGCGTGATGACGAAGGCCACGCCCTTCTTGTCCATCACCGGCGCCATCATGAAGGACAGGGTATAGCTCCGGTCGTCATCCAGATCGCGGACGAACAGATTGGTGTGCTCGCGCCGCTCCTCGAGCGGCGCATGGGCCAGCTCGTTCGACCAGCTGTCCTGCCGGACGGCGAAGAAATAGCCGCGTTCGCGCGCCGCCCGCATCGCGTCGAGCGCGCGCGCCCGCTCTTCCGAAGCCGGATCGATTTCGACCCGGTTGATCCAGTCCAGGATCGTCGCGTCGCTTTCCCATGCCAGCGACAGCCCGCCCCATAACGTCATCATGTTGATCCGCTGGCCGATCGGCGGGAGCCAGCCAAGATGGGACATGCCGCCCGCCCGGTCGCGCAGCACGATTTCCTCCTTCTCCCGGAACAGCGCCGTGCAGATGGCGTCATATTCGTCCGCGAGGCTCCGCATTTCCTCGCGCGCGATTTCGAGAGGAGAATAATATGCCCGCGCGGTCCGGCCTGCCGCGACCAGCGCCGGGCCGATGACATAGCTCTTGTCGGGCTTGCGGTAGAGATAGCCGGTGTCGACCAGCGTCGCCAGCAGGGCATGGCAGGTCGCGCGGCTCAGGCGCAGCGACCTGACCAGATCGGTCAGGGTAAAGGCCTGTGTCGGATGCTCCACGAAGAAATTGAGCACCGCGATCGTGCGGGCAGCGGCGGGGGACGGTCTGGACATGATCGCTTTTCGCTATTTCGAACCGTCTTCCTTAACCGCCCGGCCGAACACGACAAGCTGAATCCTTTGCCTGCGGCGCGCTCATGCCGTGAATATGCGAATTTCGCTGCCGATCAGATTGGCCGATGCCGAGGCGTCCATTGCGGGGGTCAGCGGACCCAGCGCTCCCTGCAACGCGCCCAGAGCGCCGGGCAGATCGTCCGTCTCGATCTCGTAGAGTGACATGTTCGACCAACCGCCGCCGCCCTGCACATTGGTGTTGACGATGCGAAAGCGGCGGGCGGAGACGAAGCCCGGAACGGACAGGATTTCCGGGATGTGCACCTCGTCATACCAGCGCTCGAACTCGGCTTCCTCGCCGGGTTTCGCGCCATTCAGCGCCATTAATATGTGCTTCGCCATCTTTTCCTCCCGAACTTCATTATCCTGGTGCAGCGTCAGACGCCCAGGCGCCCGAAGCTGTCATGATCGGCGACCGCCGTGCCCAGCCGCCGGTTGAATTCCATGATGACCGGCGGATCGACCCGGATCGTGATCGCCCACAAGAACATGCCGTAGGCAAGCGACTCGCGATACCGGTCCCAGGCCTCGTCCCAGGCCGGCGGAGTGACGCCATGCGCGGCGAGCCGGTCCAGATAGAGGCGCAGCAAATCCTGCTCATGGGTGCGGCGATCCTCGACGGTCAGCGCCGCCGCGACATGATAGGCGACGTCGAGCGACCAGTGGCCCCGCTGGAGCAGTTGCCAGTCGACGATGCCGCAGCCATCCGCATTCTCGAACATATTGCCGGCATGTGCATCGCCATGGATCAGGCAATGCGGCAGGGCGGTGTCGCGATCGGCGATCCTGCCGAGCGCCGCATAGATGCGCGCGCCGTCCCGGATCGCATCGGGCAGCGGCGCGCCCCGTTCGCCCCGCATCAGTTCGGTGACGCGCGCGGCGGGCACGACCTGATATCGGGTGAGTTCCCTCGCTTTGGACCGCACCCACGGCCATTTCGCCAGCACGGCGTCACCCCAGCTTGCGGCATGCAGCCGGGCGAGCTGGTCGAGGCTGCTCTCCGCCTGCCGCGCCGAATAGGGTTCCAGCGCGGTCAGGAAGCGCGCGCCGGCGGTGATGAGATCCTTCATGAGCAGCACCCCCGCGCCCCTCGCTTCGTCGCTGCCGGCATGAACGCATTCGGCCAGGCGCATCGAGAGCGTTGGCGCGCAATCGCGGTAGAAGGCGGATTCCGTGAGCTGCACGCCGGACTTGAGATAGCCGATGCCCGGATCGCCGAAGAAGCCCTTCAGGCAATAGGCGCTGTGAAGGCCCGGCGGCGCCGAAGGGCCGAATTCCAGTTCCATGCGCACCTTGGTGCAGGACGGGCCGAACTGATCGACGATATGCACGGCGCGCACATCCATGGGATCGCCGGCGCCGCCCAGCGCCCGCCCCAGCCATGCCGCACTGAGAACGGTATCCAGCAGCAGCGGCGCCGGATTGAACGTCTCGGCCCTATCAGCCATTCCGCCTCCTTCATTCGGGCGCCCGTGATCGGCAGCCTCACTTCCCGATCGCGACGGCCGGCGCATTTTCCCGGAGTCCGGCACCGGTCCGATTTATTCGATAATTCGAATTGCAATTCGCCACAAGGCACATATCCTGTCCGAATTGATCTAGTCGGCTATCTTTGCATCTGTCCGGGCCACCCATCTCCTATCTGATAAGATCAGATCAGGCATGGCGTGTTGGGTCCCCCTACAAGAGACGGCAGGCAAAGCTGCAAAAAAACGGAGTGGAACGGGGATGACATCGGCTAATCCGGCGACAGGCGGCACATTGTCTCCCGCGCGGCAGAAATATGCCATCGGCGTGCTGCTGCTGATGTACGTCTTCGCCTATATGGACCGGAACGTGCTGGCGCTGATGGTCGATCCCATCAAGGAATCGCTCCAGATCTCCGACGTCCAGTTCAGCCTGGTGCACGGGGTCGCCTTCGGGGCTTTCTATGCGGTGTTCGGCCTTCCCATGGGCTATATCGTCGACCGCTTTTCGAAGCGCTGGGTTCTCTTCTGGGGCATCAGCATCTGGTCGGCCGCGACCCTGGCCTGCGGTCTCGCGCGGTCCTTCCCGACCCTCGCCTTCTTTCGCTTCGGCGTCGGCGCGGGGGAAGCGACCCTGGTTCCGGCGGCCTATTCGACGATTTCGCGCATCCTGCCCAAGGACCGCACGGCGATGGGCATCGCGGTTTTTTCGATGGGTTCGGGCATCGGCAGCGCCGTCGCCATCGGCATTGGCGGCTATCTGATCGCCAAGCTGACCAAATTGGGCGGAATCGCGCTCCCCTTCATCGGCCATCTGGAGCCGTGGCAGGCGGTATTCGTGATCATCGGCGCGCCCGGCCTGTTCGTCGCGCTGCTTGCCTTCACCTTGCCCGAAACGGGCAAGTCGGCCGCCGCCGAAGCCGAAACGCTGGCTCCGTCCGAACCCGTGCCGCTCATGCCCTTCCTCGCCGAAAACAGGGCCTATCTCTTCTTCACGATCGGCGGTCTCGCCCTCATCACCATCCTGGCCTATGCCTTCGCGGCCTGGATGCCCGCACTGCTGCTGCGCCAATATGGCAAGGACGTGGCGTGGGTCGGTTATGTCATGTCGGCCGTCACGCTGAGCGGCCTGATCGGTTTCGGGCTGAGCGGCTATTTCGCCGACCGCCTGTTCCGCGCCGGATATAAGGACGGGCATGTGATTCCCATCCTCTACTGCGTTCCAGTAATCATCGTCCTGACGATCGTCGGCTTTCACCTGACCGGCGACATATGGGTTGCGGTCGGCTGCTATGCGATCATCCATATCCTGGCCACGATCGGCAATTCCGTCGGCGCGCATGTCCAGTTGGCGACGCCGCCTTCGCTGCGCGGGCGCCTGGCCGCCATCACGGTGGCCGCGCAGCATCTGTGCGGCCTTGCCCTGGGACCACTGCTCGTTGCGCTCGTCACCGACCACTGGTTCCACGATCCGGCACGGGTCGGCGATTCCATGGCCATCGTCGGCACGATCATCGGACTGCTCGCCATCCTGTTCTATATCCTCGCCCGCGCGCATGCCCGCGCGGCGATCACGCGGATGGAGGAAGGCTATTACCACACACCGCCGATTGAGGCGGTTGCCTGACGGGCAAGGGCGGAAGCGCTTCTCGCGCTCTGGCATTATTGTAGAAATAAGATATAGTTTATTCACAATTGATATCTACGGGTGAAATGATAGCGCCCGGTCGAGGAGATGGAAGTAGGCCATGTATGCCCGTTTTCCCAAGTTCGATTTCACCCGGGTCCGGGCACACTGGGCGCGCGATCCCGAATTTGCGCAGAAGTGCAACGCGGCATCGCTGATCCCGGCCTATGTGGAGCCGTACCTGCTCAAGGTCATGAAGATCGCGCAGTCGAAGATCGATCCCGGCAAGACGCAGCTGCTCGAGGATCTGGATGTCTTCTGCAAGCAGGAGATGCAGCATTGCAAGCATCACCTCGCCTTCAACAAGGTGCTGCGCGATCAGGGCTATCCCGGCCTCAAGGCATTCGAGGACAAGCTCCGCACCGATTATGAGCATTTCCTCAAGACCAGGTCGCTGCGCTTCAATCTCGCCTATTGCGAAGGGTTCGAGTCGATGAGCGCCAGCGGCTGCGAGGCATGGTTCGAGGATTATAACGATCTGCTGGACGGGGCGGACCCCGTCGTGGCCGACCTGTGGCGCTGGCACCTGGCCGAGGAGTTCGAGCATCGCAGCGTCTGCTCGGACGTCTATCACGAGCTGAGCGGCCTTCATCCGGTATCGCGCTATTTCTACCGCATCTACGGCTATTTCTATGCTCTCGTGCACCTCGGCAAGTTCATCGGCGCGGTCAGCGCCTATCTTCACGAACGCGACCGCGAAGGCATGACGCCCGAGGAATTGCAGGCATCGATCGACCGGCAGAAAGCGATCAAGAAGATCACGACGCGCCGTATCCTGCCGATGATGCTGAAGATTCTGTCCCCCTTCTACGACCCCGCCAAACGCCGCGAGCCGCTCGGCCATCGCGAATATCTCGCGGAGTTCGAGGAGCGGCGGCAGGCGCTGACCGCCTGATTTTTGCATGAGCGGGGAAGATGTTGATCCTCTCCGCACTTTATACACAAAGTCCGTATAACGACGTAATATTCCATATATGGAATTCCCGGGAGATGCGATGATGACTGAATATCAGGTGATCTGCGCCGACAGCCATGTGAATCCGCCGCCGGATTTCTGGCAGGACTATCTGCCCCCCGCGCTGCGCGAGATGGCGCCGAAGATCGAGCATGGCGACGATGCCGACTATGTGGTGTTCGAGGGACGCCGCAAGAAGCTGAACCTCATCGGCGCGCAGGCGGGCCGCGACGGCAAGGACTTCAAGATGGAAGGCCGCCTGTCCGATATGCGCGGCGGCGGCTGGCTGCCCGACGAGCGGCTGAAGGACATGGACACGGACGGGCTGGACGCCGCGGTGATGTTCGGCGGGGGTCCGCTGGCGACCTCCAATGACGATCTTTATATCGAAAGCTTCGACGCCTATAATCGGTGGCTCGCGGATTTCTGCGACTATGACACGAAGCGGCTGGCGGGCGTCGCCTATCTGCCGATGCGCGATGTCGACGAATCGATCGCGATGCTCAAGCGCATGGCGGCGCGCGGCTTCAGGGCCGTGAACATACCGGCCTTCCCCCAATCGAAATCGCTGAAATCGATGGAAACCGCGGGCGGCGCGCAAGTCGTCGCACTGACCGGCAATCCCCATGGCGAATTGCAATATGACGATTCGTCGTTCGACAGGTTCTGGGCCGCCGTCGTCGATCTCGACATCACCATCACCATCCACCTGGGCGCCCGCATGGCGCGGTGGAACGAGCCGCGCTTCTTTCTGTCCGACCTGCTGATGACCAAATTCTCGATGGCCGAACCCATTGCCATCCTGATCTTCGGCGGCGTGTTCCAGCGCTTCCCCAAGCTGCGCTTCGCCAGCATCGAAAGCGGTGTCGGCTGGTTTGCCTTTGCCGCGCATTATATGGACATGACCTGGAAGAAGCAGCGCTTCTGGACCAAGAACGGCCTGACCGAACCGCCCAGCTTCTACATGGACCAGAATGTCTACGGCTCGTTCATCCACGACAAGCCGGGCATCTTCACGCGCCACCTGCCCGGCGCGAAGAACATCATGTGGTCGTCGGACTATCCGCATTCGGAAACCACCTTCCCGCATAGCCGCGAAAGTATCGCGGACCTGTTCGAGGGCATTCCGGAGGATGAAAAATACGAAATCGTCTGCGGCCGCGCCAAACGCCTGTTCGGTATCGGCTGACGATACCTGCCCAATCGGGGCGGCGCCCCATCGACTTGCGCCGGCACGCCCCGCCCTTCCCCCAAGGCCGCCTCAGCGCGCGCCATCGGAGAGTCTGATGCTGCTGGATCACGCACCCGGAACCGACACACGCCAGGCGTGGCCCGGTCTTTACGATGGAGAATACAGGCAGGGCACAGGCGCTTCGTTCGAGGTCGAGAACCCCTCGACCGGCAAGTGCTTCGCCACTGTCGACGGCGCATCGGCAGAACAGATTTCCACGGTGATCGGCAAGGCGCGGACGGCCTTCGACGGCGGCGGCTGGTCGAGCCTGCCGGTTCAGCAGCGCGCCGAAAAGCTGCGCGCCATGCTGGGTTGGATACAGGCCAACGCCGACCGTTTCACCGATCTCGTGGTGGCGGAGGCCGGTCTGGTCCGCGCCTCCATGGTCAAGTTCGCGCAGATCGATCTCGCGATCAAACATGGGCTCGACATCATCGATATGGCATTGACCCTGCCGTCGGTCACCGACAACCCGCTGCCGCTGTCGGAGCGGTTCACGCCCCACTATTCGCTACAGAGTTTTCAGGTCTACGAGCCTGTCGGCGTAGTCAGTGCGATCTCCGCCTATAATTTCCCGCTATGGATCGCGGCATGGAAGATTTTCCCGGCGCTCATCACCGGCAACACCGTGATCCTCAGGCCCAGCCCGCTGACGCCCTTGTCCGCGCTGCTGCTGGGCGAGGCCGCGCAGGTGGCGGGGCTGCCCGACGGCGTGTTCAGCATCGTCGCCGAGGGCGGCAATGAAGGGGGCGTGATCCTGAGCACCGATCCGCGCGTGGATATGGTGACGTTCACCGGCTCTTCCAACGTGGGCCGCATGGTGATGAAGCAGGCGGCCGACACGATGAAGCGCCTGCAACTGGAACTGGGCGGCAAGTCGGCGCAGATCTACCTGCCCGACGCGCTCGACATGGCGCCGGGCGCGGCCGATCGCGTCTGCCTTGCGCATTCGGGCCAAGGCTGCGTGCTCGGTACGCGCATCTTCGTGCCGGAAAGCGAGAAGGCCAGGATCCTCGCCAACATGGCCAAGTCGCTCTCCAGGGCCGTGATCGGCCCCGCCGATGCACCCGCCACGACGATGGGACCGGTCATCAGCAGGGCGCAGGTCGAGCGCTGCGAAAGCTTCGTGTCCGCGGCCGTCGCGGCCGGCGGGCGCATCGTCCATGGCGGCAAGCGGCCCGTCCATCTGCCCGACGGCCATTATTTCGAGCCGACCATCCTCGACTTGCCGGACAACGGCAACCCCGCCGCGCAGGAGGAAATCTTCGGTCCGGTGGTCTGTGTCATCGGCTATCGCGACATCGACCATGCCATAGAGATGGCCAATGAGTCCCCCTATGGCCTGTCAGGCCATGTCTTCGGCAAGGACATGACGCAGGCCATGGCCGTCGCCGCGCGGCTGCGGACCGGCACCGTCAACGTCAATGGCGGGATGTTCAGCGCCTATGCCTCGAGCGGCGGGCGCGGCCTTAGCGGCGTCGGCCGCGAGCGCGGGGTCGAAGGGCTTCGCATCTATCAGGAAATCAAGTGCATGAGCGTCACCACATGAGCGGGGCTGGCAGGATGATCGAGGGATTGCTGGCCGGGAAGTCCGTGGTCATCGCTGGCTCCGGCTCGGGCGTCGGCCGTTCCGCCGCGCTGCTGTTCGCGCGGCATGGGGCGAGGCTGGTCTGCGCCGACATCATGAGCGACTGGGTGGCGGACACCGTCCGCCTCGTCGCGCAGGAGGGAGGCGAGGCGATCGCCGTCACCTGCGACGTGGCGAAGGAAGCCGATGTGCAGGCCGCCATCGACACGGCCGCGAAGGCCTATGGCCGGCTCGACATCATCTACAACAATGTCGGCATCACCGGCGGGCCGGCCCCGCTCAAGGACGCGACGCAGGACCAGTTCGACAAGCTCGTCGCGGTGAATCTGGGCGGCGTGGTCAACGGCTGCAAGCTGGCGATCCGCCAGTTCGAGGCGCAGGGCGGCGGCGGCACCATCGTCAACACCGCGTCGGTGGCGGGACTGATCGGCTGGGGCGGCGTCATCTATGGCAGCACCAAGGGCGCGATCGTCGCGCTGACCCGCACGCTCGCCATGGAAGTCGCCAAATCCGGCATCCGCGTGAATTCGGTGTGCCCCGCGGGCATGATCACCAATTTCATAACGCAGGAAGCCTTTGCGGAGCCCAGCGACACGCAGCTTGCCGCCTATGGCCAGATGCATCCGCTCGGCAGGCCCATCGACCCGATGGACTGCGCCAAGGCGGCGCTGTTCCTGGCATCCGACCTCGCGTCCAATATCACGGGCGTCAACCTGCCCGTCGATGGCGGACTCAGTGCAGGCTAAGGCAGGCTGATTGCCGAAAAATGCCTATGCCGGACGGCACCCCGTCATGGCAGTTTCAGGATCAGCTTCCCCTGGGCCGAGCCGGTCAGCATGTCGGCGAAGGCCTGAGGCGCGGCGGCCAGCCCGTCCACCACCGTTTCGGGTATGTGGATCGCGCCGTCCTTAAGCCAGCGCGACAGGTCCGGCAGTGCCTCCGGCAGGCAGATCTGGACGGTGCCATAGGCTTGTATCCTTAGCCCACGCGACATGATGAGGCGCATGAAGCGGCCAAGATCGCCTGCCTCCCCGCCCTCGCCCTGATAGAGCGACAGGAGGCCGCACAGGGCCACCCGTCCGCCTCGACCCAGTGCGGCATAGGCGGCCATCGCCACCTGGCCGCCGACATTGTCGAAATAGACCTGGGCGCCGCCGGGGCAGGCGTCGACCAGCGCCTGCTCAAAGCCGGGTGCCTTATAGTCGACGCAGGCGTCGAAACCATGGTCGAGAACCATGGCGCATTTTTCGGGTCCGCCTGCTATGCCGACCGCGCGCGCGCCCCGAATCTTCGCGATCTGCCCGGCGGTCAGGCCGACAGCGCCCGCCGCCGAGGAAATGATCGCCGTCTCGCCCGCCTGGATGCCCGCGACGGTGATCATGCCGGTATAGGCGGTGGTGCCCGGCAATCCCAATATGCCCAGCGCCGCCCGAGGCGAACCCAGCGCGGGATCGAGCCGGCGCACGCCGTCCGTGCCGGTCACGATCGCCTCGCGCCAGCCGAAGCGGCCTTCGACCATATCCCCGGGCGAAAAACCGTCGGCACGGGATTCGACGACCTCGCCCACGGCCGCGCCGGGCAAGACGCTGCCTAGCGGCAGGCCCTGCATGGCGCCGCCGAGCGCCTGCTCGTCGAGGAATATGCGCGTGAACGGATCGATCGAGAGATAGCGGATCGCCAGCCGGATCTCACCCTCCCCGCACGCCGGCAGGGACTGCGCCTGGAGCCGCAGGTCGGAAGCCTGAAGCGCCCCCTGGGGCCGCCGGGCCAGAACCACTTCGCAGGTCATCGGAAAAGCCGCTCCGCAATGCTGCCGGCGTCGCCAACCATTGGCCTTCCTTCTCCATATCAAAATCAATATCAGTTTCCCCGATCATTTAAGAACAAGATATGTACAAGGGTCAATAGCCGCGGCACCCAAAGGCCAGGATGAAGCCTTGCCGTCCCGCTGCCCGCCCAATAAGCAGCAGCAATGGATTTTCGGCAGCTCAGACATTTCATGGTCGTAGCGGAGGAACTGCATTTCGGGCGGGCCGCACAGAGGCTGGGCATCGCACAACCGCCGCTCAGCCAGTCGATCAAGCGGCTGGAAGCGGATCTCGGCGTCGAGCTGTTCGACCGGTCGAGCCGCCGCGTCGAACTGAGCGCCGCGGGGCGGGTTTTCCTGCCCGAGGTGAAGAGCGCCCTCGTGCAGCTTGAGGCCGGCGCTCAACAGGCGCAGCGGGTGGCGCGCGGCGATATCGCGGAACTGGATGTGGGCTTCATCAGCACGGCGCTGTTCAAGGCGCTGCCGACCCTGATGCGCAGGGCCCGCGAAGCCATGCCCTCGGTCCATATCAAGCTGATCGAACAATCCTCCGCGCAGCAGATCGAGAGCCTGCGCGCCGGCAAGATCGACCTGGCGCTGGTGCATCCCGCGCCGCGCATGCTGGACGGTCTTGAATCGCTGGTGATCGAGCGGGTGCGCAATATCGCCGCCATACCGGAAGCCTGGCCGCTGGCGCGAAAGGCGGAAATCCGCCTTGCCGAACTGGCCGACCTACCCTTCGTGATGCCGCCCTTCCGGCACGGGACCCACAGTCTCGCGCCGCTGCTCGCTGCCTGCGAAGCGGCGGGCTTCACGCCCCAGGTGCGGCAGGAAGCATCCCAGACTTTCACGATGCTGAGCCTGACTGCGGCAGGCTTCGGCGCGAGCATCGTCCCGGCATCGGCCGCGGAGACGGGGATGAAGGGGGTTCGGTTCCTGCCGATCATCGATCTGCCGTCGAACCAGTGGATGGAGCTGGTCGCCGCCTGGATGCCGGGCAGCGATTCGCCGGCGCTCAATGCCGTGGTGGAAGCCCTGCGGCACGCGCTGCCAACGGCGCCGGAGTCATGAGCGATCAGGCGGGCACGATCTCCCCGCGTCCGTTCGACAGGACGATGACGTCGCGTTCCAGCGCCCGCGTGCGGTAGCTGACGACATCGCCGTCCAGCCAGATCTCCGTGCGGAAAGTGTCGCCCGGATAGGCGGGCGCGACAAAGCGGCACGACAGCGCGCGCAACCGCGCGGGATCGTAATCGCATAGCGTCCGCAGCACCGCATGTCCCGCAAAGCCGTAAGTGGCGAGGCCGTGGAGAACCGGACCCGGAAAGCCCGCGGCGGCCGCGTAATCGGGATCGCAGTGCAACGGGTTGTAATCGCCGTTCAAACGATAGAGCAAGGCCGTCTGCGGTAGCGATGGAAGGTCGCAGACATGATCGGGGGCGCGCTCCGGCAAGCGGTGGGGCGGCGGCAGCGGCGGGCGCGGCGGGCCGCCGAAACCGCCATCCGCGCGGCACATGACCACTTCCGTGACCGTCGCCAAGGTTTCGCCGCTATGCTTGTCCGATATATCGGTTTCGGTGAGGACGAGGGCGCCCCGCCCTTCCCCCTTGTCCACGATGTCCGCAACGCGCCATCGGGCGATGACGGTCGCCTCCACCGGCAGCGGACGGTGCAAGGTCAGGGCATGCCCGCCGTGGAGAACATGGGATGCGTCGATGCCCGCATCGGGATGATGCGTCCAAAGGCCGACATGGCTGAGCACCGACGCAAAGGTCGGCAGGACGCGCAGGTCCTTCTCGGTAACGAAGGCAAGCTGTTCCCGGCTCAGGGGATCGGCGCCCAGGCCGACGCTGAGCGCATAGAACATCACGTCGCGCGGAGTGTAGCTGTGCGCGGCCTCGGGAATGCGCAAGCCCATTAACCTGTCGTAATCGATCGCCATGGCCATTCTCCCCAAGGTCGGAAAGTGTCGCGCCTCATCCGCCTCCGTCCGTCGATATCACAGCGGGAAACCGGGTTCAAACGGGCTTCAGGCCTGAAGGAACGGGACAGCCGATGGAGCGTCAGCGCGTCTGCGATGCGTGGCCGCCGGATCGCCTGCGCCGAAGATCGGCAAGACGCTGTTCGCGGCGCAGTTGTTGGGGCGTGCGGCCGATGGTGCGCAGGAAGGCGCGGCGCATCCGGTCGGGGCTGCCGAAGCCGAAGCGGTCGGCGACCTCGTCGAAGGCACGCGCGCCGCCTTCTATCGCGGCGCGGGCGCGCTCGACCCGCAGATGCTCTATGGCCTTTGCGGGCGACATGCCGGTCGAGCGCTGGAAGGCCCGGCCGAACTGGCGGATGCTGAGTGCCGCGCGGTCCGCCAGCCGTTCGACGCCGAGCGGCTCGTGAAGCCGCTCCTGCGCCCAGGCGAGCACTTCGGTGACGCGGCCGTCCGCCGTGGCGGCCTCCGTCAGCGCCGGCCGCTGCGATTGGGTGGCCAGGCGGCGGAAGGGCATGAGCAGACCGGCGGCCGTGCGCTGCGCCGCGGCCGCGCCATAATCTTCCGCGATCACCGCCAGCGCCACGTCGATGGCCGCGTTGATGCCCGCGCACGTCCAGATATGGCCGTCGCGCAGGAACAGGTTGGCAACGTCGAGCGCGACGTCCGGAAAACGCTCCATGAACTCCGCCGCGAGACCCCAATGCGTCACCACGCGCCGCCCCTCCAGCACGCCCGCGTCGGCCAGCACATAGGTGCCCGAGGAGAGCGCGATGATCCGGCGGCGCAACCGGCCGGATTCGCGGATGAAGGGCAATATGTCGCGATAGGCGGCGGGATCGCGCGGGCTGATGCCGCCGGGCAGCAGCACGATGTCGCATCCCTCCAGATCGCGATAATCGGCGGCGTTGATGGTGATGCCGGCGCTGCTGCGCACCGCGCGGGCAGAAGAGGCCACCGCTTCGATGCGGTAACCGCCTGTCGCCACCACGCCCGCAAATTCGAACGCGCTGATCGGCCCCGCCACGTCGGGCAGCAGAAAGCCATCATAAAGGACACAGGCGATGCGCAGGGCCATGGCTGAAAATGACGGAACTATGACCTTTCAGTCAAGGGCCGTGCGGCGTTATTCTTCCGGCCGATCATAGATAAAATCAGGAGAGACAGTATGTCGGATACGCCCTTTCTGAAGAATGTCTGGTACGTCGCCGGCTTCGGGTCGGAGCTGGACGGCGATTTCGTCAGCCGGACCATCTGCAACCAGCGCATCGTCATGTTCCGCGCCAGCGACGGGACGGTGGCAGCGCTCGACGACCGCTGCCCACACCGTTTCGTGCCGCTGTCGATGGGCAAGCGCGTCGGCGACATGCTGCAATGCGGCTATCATGGCCTGGGTTTCGGCGTGGACGGGACATGCGTCGACAATCCGAACCAGCCTGGCCATGACGGCCGCAAGGATATTTGCGTGCGCGCCTATCCGGCGGTCGAGCGCCATGCCGCGATCTGGATCTGGATGGGCGATCCCGCGCTGGCCGATCCCGGCACCATTCCCGATTTCAGCTTCATGGCGGAGGACGACCGCTTCGCCGCGCCGACCGGCTACAGCCATATGAAGGCCAATGCAGAGATCGTTGCCGACAATCTGCTCGATCTCAGCCATGTCCATTATCTCCATCCCGGCGTTCATGACGGCTCGGACTTCGCCAGCTTCCGCAACGAGGTGAAGCAGGAGGGCGATACGCTGTGGTCGATGCTGTGGCGGCCCCGCTATTATCTGAGTCCCGAACGACGTGCTTTGTGGGGGCTGGATGCCGAATGGGTCGAAGGACAGGGGCATACGCGCTGGGACGCGCCGGGCGTGCTGGCCGTTTATACCGCCTTCTGGAAACAGGGAGGGAGCATCGAGCAGGGCGTGCAGATCCCTTCGGCGCACCTGCTGACGCCCGAGACGGAATATACCACCCATTATTTCTGGGCGACCGCGCGCAACTTCCAGATCGACAATGCGGAATTGAGCGCCCGGCAGGTCGTAGCCGTCAAGGAGATATTCGAAACGCAGGACGGGCCGATGCTGGAAGCGCAGCAGGCGTTCATGGGCAGCGAAACGGACCTCATCAAGCTGCGCCCCGTGGTGCTCAAGCCCGATACCGCAGGGCTGATGAGCCGCCGCATGATGAAGCAGCGGCGACGGGCGGAAGCCGGTATGGACATGGGCGAAGTGATGGCCGCCGAATAAACGCCGAACATCCGCTTCCCCGATGGGACGCGGGCGCGCTTACGCTTGCACTGGTTCGTATTTTAGACATATTAGTCGATATAGCGAATAAAACGACAGAACGGGCACCAAGCGGAGAGGAAAATCATGGACCTACGATTGTCGGGGAAGCGCGCCCTTGTAACCGGCTCAACCTCCGGTATCGGCGTTGGTATCGCGCAGGCGCTGGCGGCGGAAGGCGTAGCGGTCGTCGTGCATGGGCGTGACGCGGCGCGGGCCGGTAAAGTGGCCGCGGACCTTCGCGGCAGCGGTGTGCGCGTCGGGGTGGCGCTGGGCGATCTTGCCAGCGACGAAGGGGCGGCGGCGGTGGCGAAGGCCGCGACCGAGGCGCTGGGCGGCATCGACATCCTCGTCAATAATGCCGGCGGGCAGGCGCAGCAGAGCGCGGCCGGGTTCGACAATAAGACGCCCGACGACTGGCTTGCCACCTATAACAACAACGCCGTCGCCGCCTTGCGGCTGATCCACCTGCTGAGTCCGGCGATGAAGGAGCGGGGCTGGGGCCGCATCATCCAGATCGCCAGCGCCGCCGCGTCCGCGCCAAGCGAGACCGTGCCCCAATATTCCGCGAGCAAGGCGGCGATCGTCAACCTGACCGTGAGCCTGTCCAAGGCGCTCACGCTGACCGGCGTGACGGCCAATACCGTAAGTCCCGGCATGATCGCCACGCCTGCCCTGGACGGCTGGCTGGATGGCATCGCGCAGGCGCAGGGATTCGGCGCCGACCGCGCGCGCACCGAAGCCTATGTGGCCGAGAATCTGGTGCAGCAGACGGTCGGACGGATCGGCCAGCCGCATGACATAGGCGCGATGGTGGCGTTCCTGGCGAGTCCGCTCGCCGATTTCATCAACGGCGCGAATTTCCGCGTCGACGGCGGCTGCTCGCCGTCGGTCAACTGATGCCGCGGGGCACGGGCATATTTGGAGATATGCATTGACGGGCAGGATATTCGAAGGAGTTCGTATCATCGAATTGGCCCAATATGTGTTCGTGCCGGGCGCGGCGGCGCTCCTCGTCGATCAAGGCGCGGAGGTCATCAAGATCGAGACGACGGACGGCGGCGATCCCTATCGCTCGCTGAAAGTCCATGACGGCCGGGAACTGGGCGACATCAACCTCGCCATGGAACTGAACAACCATGGCAAGAAGAGCGTCGCCATCGACCTCAAGTCCGAGGAAGGGCGCGAGGTCCTGCTGAGGCTGGTCGAGGCGGCGGACGTGTTCCTGACCAGCCTGCGCCCGCAGGCGCTCACGAAATTGCGGCTGGACGTGGACGACCTGCGCGCGCGCAATCCCAGGATCATCTATGCGCGCGGCAACGGCCTGGGATTCAAGGGCGAGGAAGCAGGCAAGGCGGGTTTTGACGCCTCCGCCTTCTGGGCGCGCGGCGGTTTCGCCCATGTGCTGACCCGCCCGGACGCCGCAAGCCCCGTCCGCTCGCGGCCGGCGCTGGGCGACCATGCCGGATCGGTGTCGATGGCGATGGGCATCGCCGGCGCGCTGTTCCGGCGCGAGCGGACGGGCGAGGCGACCGTGGTCGAAACCTCGCTGCTGGCCAACGCCATGTGGATATTGTCGGGCGACATCACCTATTCGCAGGCGCCCGCCTTCGACGAGCACAGCTATATCCGGCAGGAAGATCGGTTCCCGCTGATGAGCGCCTACAAGACGCGCGACAATCGCTGGATTCAGCTCATGCTGCTGGCGCCCGACGCCTTCTGGCCAGGGCTGTGCGAGATGCTGGAGATCATGGCGTGCGTCGATGATCCCCGCTTCGCCACCGGGCAGGCGCGCATGGAGAATGGGCCGGCATTATGCGCCATCATCCGCCAGCGGATCGGCACGCGGGACTGGGCGTACTGGCAACCTTTGTTCGAAGCGTGGAATGCGCCGTGGGAGTTGATCCGGTCCGTCCGCGAGGTCGCCGCCGATCCCCAGGCGGCCGCCAACGGCATGGTCTACGACCTGGCCGTGGAGGACGGGAGCAGGGTGCAGCTGGTGTCCGGCCCCGTCGCCTATGACGGTCAGGCGGCACCCATCAATCCGCGCCGCGCGCCCGGCTATGGCGAGCATACCGACGGCGTGCTGACCGCCGCCGGCTTCGATGCGGCGGCCATCGCCGACATGAAGGCGCGCAAAGTGCTGCAATGAGGGGCCGCTTCGCCATCGCCGCGCTCGGCCTGACCGAGCAGGGGATCAGGCTGGGCCGCAGCGACCGCGACCTGCGCGGCGATGCGGTCGAGCGGGCGTTGCGCGAGGCAGGACTCGAGCGCGACGCCATCGACGGCTATATTCACTGCTGGGGCGAGCGCGAAGATCTGCGCTATCTGGGGCTGTCGCCCAATTTCAGCTGGGCTCTCTCCTGCGGCGGCGCGACGCCCACGGCGGGCATATTGGCGGCGATCGGCATGATCGAGGCGGGACAGGCGGAGATGGTCGCTTGCGTCTACGGCATCGCGCCCACATCCGGCTATATACCCGGCGTGCCCGACCTCAAGTCGATCGGCGCGCACAGCTACGGCTATCCCTCGCTCTACGGCATGATGGGCGCGGCGAGCGCGCACGCCCTGCACGCGCGCCGGCACATGCACCTGTTCGGCACCACATCCGAACAGCTCGGCGCCGTGGCGGTGACGCAGCGCGCCTATGCCGCCGTGCGGCCGGGGACGACCGGCTATGGCAAGCCGATCACGCTGGCGGATCATCAGGGTTCGCCGATGATCGTCGATCCGTTCCGCCGCCTCGACTGCTGCCGCGACACCGACGGCGGGGTCGCGATACTGGTCTGCAAGGCGGATCGGGCGCGGCAGCTTTCGCCCAACCCCGTCTATATCCTTGGCGCGGGCATGGGGCAGAATATCGCTAACTGGCACAAGGGCATCCCCTACGATCATCACGACAATATCGCCCCGGCCAAGGCGCGCGCCTTTGCGCAGGCGGGGATAACGCTGGCCGATGTCGACATGGCGCAGCTCTACGATCCCTTCACCATCTCGGTCATCATGCAGCTCGAAGCCTATGGCTTCGCGCCCGAAGGGCACGGAGGCCCCTTCGTGGCGGAGGGGGGCAATGGGCCGGACGGCCCGATTCCGACCAATACGGCGGGCGGGCAATTGTCCGGCTTCTACGCGACCGGATTCACGCCGATCATCGAGGCCATCGTGCAACTGCGCGGGCAGGCGGGGGCGGGACAGCTCAAGAAAGCCGACATCGCCCTGTGCAGCGGCCATGGCCTGAATGCGGGCGTCCAGAATAGCTGGAACCACGCCACCCTTTTATTGGGGAATCAGCCATGAGCATCGATCTTGCCGTCATCAAGAATCTGGGCGGCGATCATCTCGACCTGCCCTTCTGGGAAGGCGCGCGGCGGGGCGAGCTGCTGCTGCACCGCTGCGGGATTTGCGGGAAGCATTACTGGCCCGCCAGCCGGTGCGTGGAGCATGGCGGAACCGACATGGCGTGGGTGCCCGCATCGGGACGCGGCACCGTCCACACCTATACCATCATGCACCATGCCTATGCGCCGCGCATGGCGCCGCATGTGCCCTATTGCGTGGCCGTGCTGAAACTGGAGGAAGGCCCCTTCTTTCACACCAACATCGTCGACTGCCCGATGGAGGGGATTCATGTCGGGCTGGAAGTGGCGGTGCGGTTCGAGGAAGACGAGGTCAGCGGCCTGACGCTGCCGGTCTTCGCGCCCGTGGCCTGACGATGGAACTGGAGGAGGACGATTATGGCGATGCAGGGCGCTGAAAGCTCGCTGACCAGCAGCCAGAGCCGGGTGATGGTCGTGGACCGGGGCCGCGATTTCGACGATATGCGGGCACGGCTGACGGCTTGGCTGGAGGGACGGATGCCGGACGCGACGCGGCTGGTCCTGTCCTCCTTCAGCCATCCCGTGGGCGCGGGCATCTCCAACGAGACTATCCTGTTCGAGGCTGAATGGCAGGAAAGCGGCAAGCCCGTCCGGCAGAGCTATGTGCTGCGTTTTCATCCCGGCGCGCATCAGATGTTCCTCGATCCCGGCTTCGAACGGCAGATCGCACTGATCCGGGTGCTCAACACGGGCGGATTTCCGGCGCCTCGCATCCTGTGGGAAGAGCATGATCCGGCCGTGCTGGGCGGCGCCTTCTTCGTGATGGAGCGGGTGACGGGCCGCGTGCCGGTGTCGCATCCGGTCTATAATCTTTCGGGCTGGCTGTTCGACGCGCCGGTGGCGATGCGGCGTACGGTATGGGAAGACGCGATGGCGAAGATGGCGGCCATCCACCGCTTCGACATGGCGTTGCTGCCCTTCCTCGAAAGGCCGGATTATGGCGGCTTTGGGCCGGGCGACGGGTTCTCCGAGGAATATGCCTATTGGAAGGCGGCCTATGCATGGTCGAGCGGGGGACGGGAAGTGCCGATGCTCGAACGCGCCTATGACTGGCTCGACGCCAATATGCCCGCTGCCTACGAGACCGGCCTGGCCTGGGGCGACGCGCGCATCGGTAACATGATCTTCGGCGAAGACGGCCGGGTGCGGGTGGTGCTGGACTGGGAGCAGGCGTCGCTGGCGGGCGGTCTGCACGATCTGGCCTGGTGGCTGGTCATGGACGCCATGTTCAGCACGGGGATCGGCGTGGCGCGGCTCGACGGGCTGGGCACCCGTGACGAGACGATCGCGCTGTGGAAGGAACTGACCGGCCGGTCGACCGACGCGCTGCTGTGGCATGAGGTGTTCGCCTGCGCGCGCGGGACGACGCTGGTGACGCGCCAGTGCTGGCTGAATGCCCGGCCGGCGCCGGGGGCCAACCCCAACAACAATCTGTTCACCCGCCATCTGGCCGGGGCGATGGGCTGGGACGCGCCCGCCGACATCGACTGCTGACTGTCCGCTTCCTGGCGCGGGCGAAAGGAAAAGGGGTCCTTCGCCTTGGCGGAGGCCCCCTTTTCCCATTCGGTCCGCCGACCGGGCCGCTGTCAGAAGCGATAGGTCAGGTTGAAGGTGAACATGCGCGGCTCGCCGATGAAATAGGCCAGCGTACCGATACGCGACGTCGATCCGTCGACGCCGCCGGTGATGTAGCGCTTGTTCGCAAGGTTGCGGACGTTGAAGGAGGCGTCAAACGGCTTGCCCATGACATTCTGCCAGGCGATATTCGCGCCCAGCACCCAATAGCCCGGCACGAATTCGGCCGCGAGATGGGTCTGCGTTACGGCATCCCAGTTATTGTCCTGCAAATAGGTGCCGGATTGTCCATAATAGTCCACGCTGGCCGACAGCGTGCCGTTGTCGTCAGGCAGGTCTTCATGCATCCGAAGTGTGGCGCCGCCGGAATGGGCGGACACGCCGCTGAACTTCGATTGGGTGTAATCGCCCGCGTCGCGGTAGAGGCCGTTATCCGGAACGATGAAGGATTTGAACTTGGGCTTGATGTACGAATAATAGCCCGTCAGCTCCAGGAAGGGCGTCGGTTCGAAGCGGGCCTCGACCTCCACGCCCTTGATCGTTGCGTTCGCCGCATTTGCCGTGACCGATTTGGAGCCGACCAGCGTGGTCAGGGCGCGCTGGATATCCTTATATTTGTTGTAATAGGCCGCGACGTTGAGGCCCGCGCGCATACCGTTGTCGAAGCGCCAGTTGCTCTTGAAGCCGACCTCGTAATCGGTCACGGTTTCCGGATTGAACGGCGTCAGCACGGTCGGGTTCGTGGCCGACTGAAGCGTCGCCGAATGGTTGAAGCCACCCGAACGATAGCCCTTGCGCGTCACGGCATAGACCAGCGTATCGGGGGTCGGGTGCCAGTCGACACTGGCCGTATAGGTCAGCTTCTTGAACTTGGCCGTGGCGGACAAAAGGCAGTTGTCGGGATTGCCCGGCGTGTTGTTCGGCAGTGTCGTGGTGGGGCTGTCCTGCAACGCGCAGGTGGCGTCCACTCCGTCGGCGTCGATAATGCCGCCGCTCCAGGGGAAATAATCCCTCAGCGACGTGACGGTGCGGGCGTTGGTTTCCCGCTTGTCCCAGGTCTGGCGAAGACCGGCGGTGACCGATATGGTGGAAACCGGATGCCAGGTAAGCTGGCCGAAAATGGCGGTGCTCTGGTTGGCCGGCTCGTTCTGGGGAATGCCTATGCGCGGGGCATGGGAGATCGGCACGAAGTTGCTGGTGATCTGCACGCCATGCTCGCGAAAGTAATATCCCCCCAGGATATAATCGAGCTTGCCGTCCATCATGCTGCCGAGCAGGTTCAATTCCTCGCTGATCTGGCGCTGCTCAACATAGTTGAACGAATAGAAGCCGACCGCCAGGCAGTTATAGCCGGACTGCGGACCGCAGACGATATTGCCGGCAGGCTGGGGAACGCCGTTCGGTCCCACCGGCAGCACGAGCCGCGACGCCGAAGCGTTGGTGGCGGTCGTGCCTGGGATAAAGTGGAAACCGGCAACACCGCCGATATTCGCGCTCTGATAGCTTTCCAGATAGCGATAGCCGAAGATGTTGCGCAGCGTCATGTCGTCGCTGATGTGCAATTCGGTCTTGTTGGTGACGGAGAAATTCTTGATGTCCACATTATCGCCGTTGGGCAGCTGATACGGGCTGACGCCGCCGGATTCCCACCGCCCGAAGGAGGCAGCCTGTGCCCGGATCGCCGCGGTGTAGAGCGCATCGCCCTCCGGACTGCCGAAAAGCGTGAACAGGCCGGACGTCCCCACGCCCGGAAGGCCGATCGTCGAGGCAAACTGCTTGGAAAGCGCCCCAAGCTCCTTTTGGGTCGATCCCGCGACGATCAGCCAGTTTTCGATCGGTGCGCCGCCAGGGGCATAATGGACGGAAACGCGCCAGCCGTCGGTATGCGTGTCGCCATAATAGCGATCGTCGCTGATGTTGTGCATATAACCGTCGCGGCGGTTTATCTGCCCGGCGAGGCGGATCTGGAGATCGTCGGTGATCGGAATGTTGATCGCGCCTTCGACCTTGCGCGCCTGATAGTCGCCGATCGTGATCGATCCATAGCCGCCGAAGTCGTTCTGCGGCGTCTGCGAGGTGAAGAGGATCGCGCCGCCGGTCTGGTTCTTGCCGAACAAGGTGCCTTGCGGCCCCTTCAGGACCTGGACATTGGCGATGTCGAACAGGCTGGCGTTCAGGCCCTGCTGGCGCGGCACGACGACTTCGTCGATATAGACGCCGACCGACTGGTCAGACTGCATGAATTCGAGCTGCTGGCGCTGGCCGCGGATCAGGAAGTGCGGCGTGCTGTTGCCGAAGCCGGACGAGCTTTGCTGCAGCGACGGAATCGCCTGGGTCAGCTGCGTCGGGCTGGTGATGCCCTTGGCCATCAGCGTTTCGGCGTTGATCACGCTGATGGCCGCCGGCACGTCCATGAGCCGCTCTTCCTTGCGGCGGGCAGTGACGACGATGGCGCCGGAATCGGCGGATGCCCCCTGATCCTGCATGGACTGTTCCGCCATGGCGGGCGACACGATCGCCAGCGTGCTGCATCCAAGCGCCAGCACGGCACTATAACGGCGTATATAGTTCATATTACCTCCCCTTTATCAAGGCTGCGCAAATACGCATGGTTCCTGATGGCGTGTCGCTGTTCGACCTCAATCAAGAATGACTCTTGCCGAAACCGGCACAATGTTTGCTGAACTATAGGCAACCAAGTAAAATCGGTTCCCATATCATCAATATAATGGCTTAATACTAGCCATGATCGCAAAGAGGGGACGGCCCGCGCCGTCCCCCGGATGTTAATGCTGCGAAAGGAGTGCTCCTTCCCTTTCGTTCATGCCGCAGCGTCTCCCGCATAGGCGACATTGGCCGACGGCGGCGGCGTGAAACTCTGTTCCTTCCAGCCCATCAGTGCGCCGGCCATCCAGCCGCCATCGACCGGAAGGGTCTGGCCATTCACATAGCTGCCCAGATCGGACGCCATGAACAGCACCGCCTTGGCGATTTCGTCCGGCTTGCCCATGCGTTCGAGCGCGATGCGGTTGCGCGCTTCCTCCAGCCGTTCCGGGGTGGCCTGGACACGCGCGGTTTCGGTCGATCCCGGCGCGACCGCATTGACGCGGATGAGCGGCCCCCATTCGCACGCCATGCTCCGCACGAGGTTCTGCATGCCGGCCTTCGCTGCGCCGTAGTGGCCATGCATGGGAGCCGACGTCAGGCCGCTGACCGAGCAGACGGAAACGATCGCTCCCTTGCGCTGGCCGGCGATCATCGAGCGTGCCGCCGCCGTTGCGGCCAGAAAGAAACCTTTGAGGTTGAGATCGACGATGCGATCCCACTCCTCCTCCGGCATATCGACCAGCTTGCTCCAGCCGGCCATGCCGATGACGTTGACCATCACGTCAAGCGGGGCGAGGGCGGCTTCCGCTTCCCGCGTTGCCCGTTCGACCGCCTCCTTTTCGACGACATTCGCCGACAACGCGACGGACCGGCGACCGAGCGCGGCAATGCGGTCGGCCACTTTCCTCGCGCGGTCCATCTCCACATCCACGATCGCGACGTCGCAGCCCGCTTCGGCCAGGCGAAGCGCCGATGCCTCGCCCATCCCCTGGCCGCCGCCCCAAACGATCGCGGTGCGACCCTGAAGGCCAAATATGTCCTGCATTCTCGGTCCTCTCTTCAGTTATCGGCGCTGCCTGTCAGACGGTCTTCCTGCCGCTCTGAGTCGCCGCGCCCCGATTGTGTCGACGCGATTGCCGTGAGGATGGAAGACGCGCCAGGCACGGACGAACGCGCCCATCCGGCATTCGAGCACATCGATCTCGCAGAGCACATTCGGCATCCCCACCCGTCTACTTTCCATGGCCACACTGTCGCGACGTTGGCGGATGAATCGGCGCTGGCGCCGTCAGAAGTCAATGAAAGCCGCCATGATCCCGATCAAATACTTGTGAGAGGCAATTTTTCCGTAGTGATGGAAAATCCTGTCCCGGCCGCTGATCAGGGCATCAATATTTCGGCGACGCACCGGCGCATGAGCGCGGCCAGTTCCGCCTCATGCGATCTGATTCTCCTGGTCGGCCCGGCAAAGCCCAGAACGATTCCGACATCGGCATCGCAGGGGGGCAGCGCCATGGCGATGGACCAGTTGTCGGTTTCTACGCCGATCCCTCCGGAGGCATGGCCGCGGACGCGGATCGCCTGGACCTCCTCCATGATGCCGGGAACCCTGTCTTGACGGTCGCGGCGATGACGATCGAGATATTCGATGATCTGCCGGATATCGCCGTCGGCCCGCGAGGCGAGATAGGCACCTCCCAGGGCAGAGCCGATCAGCGGCACCTTCACGCCCTTGGGCGCCGCGTGGGGACTGTTCACCGGCTGCACGATATCGACGACCTGCATCTGATCTTCCTGCCGAACCGCCAATGTCACAATCTCGCCCGACCGGCTGTGGACGAGATTGAGCAGGCGATAGAGCCGTTCGCCGCCATAATAATCGCCGGTGAGCCAGCCGCCGAAGCGCACGAGGCGGGGAGAAGGGCGGTAGAGCTTCCTGGCCGCCTCAAAGATGAGATAGCCGGAATCGACCATGGTCTTGAGCAACTGATCGGTGCTGGAGCTATGCCAGCCGAAGGCATGGCTGATTTCGGTGGCGCGCAGGGGCCGCTTCATCCCCGCGAAATATTCCAGTACTTCGAGCGCCCGCGTCGCCGACTTGGCGAGATTGCGACGCGTGCCGGGCAGGCTGATCCGCGAATCGGCGGGATGAACATCGTCGGTCATGATCAGGATTGCGGGTCAGCGATCAGCCCGGTCCCGTTGAGCCGCTCGCGCATGAAACGGGTGATCGCCGAAAGGCTGCGCGCGCTGCTCGGCAGGTCCGGGAAGAGCGTCGGGGAAACATGCTGCATGTGGGGAATGACAGACAGTTCGACACCGATATGCTGCGCGGCAAGTCGTGCAGCAAAATCGATGCTGTCCTGGATCAGCACCTCTGCGCTGCCCGCGATGATGAGCGTTGACGGCATTCCGTCAAGCGCCCCGGCGAGCAGGGGAGAGGCCAACGGGGCGTCGGCGGGCAGGCCTTGGAGATAGCTGTTCGCTGCGTCCTGGGCGGACTCCCGCGAAAAAAGGCGGTCGCTCGGCGCGCATCGCTCGAACGAGTCGGCGCAGACGCGCAGGTCGAGCCAGGGCGAAAGCAGCACCGCGCCCCTGAGGGAGGGCAGGCTTTCCCCGAACGCGATGCAGCATGCCGCTGCCAGACCGCCTCCGGCGGAATCGCCGCCGATCATCATCGGCACGTCCGGCGCCTCCGCGGCGACGGCATCGATCACGGCGGCAGCGTCGTGCAGCGCGGCCGGATAGGGATTTTCGGGCGCCAGCGCATAGGCCGGTGCAATAACGCGGCAGCCGCCGTCCGCCGCCAGCCGCGACAGGAACCCCGCCATGCGGTCCGGGCCGCCCAGCCGATAGCCGCCGCCATGGAAATAGATCATGCCGCCCAGCGCCGGTTGGCGCGGGCTGGCCACGATGCAGCGCACACCGCCTACCGTCCGTTCGGCGACCATCGCGCCCTCCGCCAGCGTATAGGGAGAAACGGCGCCCGCGATCGCATCGCGCGTTTCGACCAGCGCGGCCGGCGCGGGCCTGCCGGTCCGGCGAGGGTCGAGGGGATAGCGGGAACGCAACGCCATGGTGCAATCTTCCTTCAATCTTCCGGCTGCATTGGCAGCATGCCCAGCCATGATCGGCAGCGCCATTGACGAGCCGATAAATAATCCGTCTGTGATGCTCTAATTACAACGACTGCCTTAATTGTAACAACTGCCTTATTGCTCTCCATAGCACATATAGCTTCGACGGTTTGTGAGAGGATGAGGATGACGGCCGCCAATATCAGCGCGAAAAACCTGGCTCTCCTGACGGCGGTCGCGGCCCCGCTCGCATCGCTGTCGCTGTCGCTGACGACCATCCTGCCCCAGGACCTGACGCGCAATCATGGCGTCACGCTGGCGCAGGCCGGCTTCGCCTTCATGATCATCCGCCTCGCCGATATCGCCATCGACCCGTTCCTGGGGAGTCTCATGGATCGCACGCGATCGCGGCTGGGGCGCTATCAGATCTGGATATTGGGCGGCAGCCTTCCCTTGGGCGTCGGCGTGCTACTCTGCTTCTTCCCGCCCGCGCAGGTCAGCTTCCCCTATCTCATCTTCGCGCTGGCGACGGCCTATCTGGGCTTTTCCATCATGGCGCTATCGCACCTGGCCCTGTGCGCGGCGCAGACCGACGACTATGCGGCGCGCGGCAAGGTCTTCGCATGGTGGCAGGTCTATACGACGATCGGACTCCTTGTCGCGATGCTGTTGCCCAAGCTGCTGGACGGAAGGCTGGGCTTGGATCTGGTGCAGTGGATGGGCATCACCATTCTTGGCCTCATCACCACCTCGACGCTGGCGACGGTCTTTTTGAGCAAGGCCGGTCCGGCCAAGGCGCCGGGCGCGCATGGCGGGTTCAAGGCCTATCTCGGGCTGTTCGCGCTGCCATCGACCCGGCGCGTGATGCTCGCGGAACTGTTCCTGGGGCTCTCGGCGGGGATCGCGGCCGTCACCGGCCTCATGTTTATCACATCGGTCAAGCATTTCACGATCGGCGATTTCGGCTCGCAGCTCGTGATCTATTTCCTCGTCGGCATGATCTCATCGCCGGCCTGGGCATGGATATCGGCGCGGATGGAAAAGCACCGGGCGCTCATGCTCGGCGCCATATGCCTCTCCCTCAGCCAGCTCATCTTCCTGCTCGTGCCGCCGGGCAACCTCCTGTTCCTGCTGCTCGTGCCGGCCGTGTTCGGGGGCTTTTCCTATACGTCGGTCTCGATGCTGCCGCGGGCAATGCTTGCCGACGTGGCGGACGAGGAACGCCTCTTGCACGGCAGCGACAGGACCGCGCTGCTTTTCGCCTTGCTCACCGGCATCTTCAAGCTGGGCCATGCGCTCTCGGTGGGTATAGGCTTTCTCGCGCTTGATGCGTTCGGCTATGTGCCCGCCCTTGGTGCGGACAATAGCCCGGCCGCGCTGACCGGCCTGGCGGTCGTCTATGGCGGCTTCACAACCGTTTGCGCCATGATCGCGTTCTGCGCGATGATCCGCTATCCGCTGACCGGCCGCCGCCACAGCGAAATCCGGGCCGCGCTGGAAAAGTTGGATGGCGCCAAGGCCTGAACGGGCTAACATCGTCCGCAGGCCGCCCCTCAAGCGGAAGGGGCGAGTTCAGATCAAGCCGCCGCCGCCACCTTGCCCAAGGCCAGTTCGGCGGTCGCGAAGGCGCGGATGTGGTCGCCAAGGTCGGCGCGCTCCAGCGCCAGCGCCAGGTTGGCCTCGATATAACCGGCCTTCGACCCGCAATCGAAACGGCGGCCGTCGAAGGTGACGCCGTGAAAGGGCTGCCTGCCGATCAGGGCCGCCATCGCGTCGGTGAGCTGGATTTCCCCGCCCGCGCCCTTTTCCTGCGTTTCAAGGATCTTCATCACATCGGGCTGGAGGATATAGCGGCCCGGCAGGATCAGGTTGGAGGGCGCGGTGCCCGGCGCGGGCTTTTCGACGAGGCCCTTCACTTCGGTCAGCGCGCCATCGCGCGCGCCGGGATCGATCACGCCGTAGCTCGGCGTCTGCTCCATCGGCACTTCGAGCGCGCAGACGAGGTTGCCGCCGATCTTCTCATAGGCATCGACCATCTGCTTCATGCAGCCCTTGCCGGGCGCGCCCTTCATGAACTCGTCGGGCAGCAGGATGGCGAAAGGCTCGTCCCCCACGATGTCGCGCGCGCACCAGATGGCGTGGCCCAGGCCCAGCGGCTCCTGCTGGCGCAGGAACACGGCGTTGCCGGGGTCGAGCCGCGTCCCTTCAAGCGCGGAAAGATCCTTGCCGCGCTCGCGCTGGGTGGCTTCGCATTCGAAGGCGATGTCGAAATAGTCCTCGATGGCCCCCTTGCCGCGCCCGGTGACGAAGATCATCTGTTCGATCCCTGCCTCCCGCGCCTCATCCACGGCATATTGGATCAGCGGGCGGTCGACGACCGGGAGCAGTTCCTTGGGCACCGACTTGGTGGCGGGCAGGAAGCGTGTGCCAAGCCCCGCGACGGGGAAGACGGCTTTGCGAACAGGTTTATTCGACATGACTCTCCATTCTCGCTGTCAGCGGGCACGGCCTTGCATCGCCGCGCGCGCGGGAAAGGTCAACCATCCCTCTCCTGAAGTATAAATATGTCAGACGTCCAGCAGCCGCTGCGCCATCTGTTCCAGCGCGGTTGTCTCCGCGTCGAGCTGTTCAAGCGACACATGCACCTGCTGGTTGCGGGGATCGCGGCAGGTGAAGCCGCCGGGCGCGGGTTCCTGGAAACCGCCGACGATGAGCGAACGGAAACGGTCGACGCGCTGCATGTCGCGCTCGATCGCCGAAATCTCGTTGAGGGCGGTCGCGTTGCGGCGGTCGCGCATCGTCACCATGGTCCGCAATTCCGTCATCAGCTTGGCCATGCTGGGCCGGTTGCGCGTGCCCACCGTGCGCACGTCACCCATCGCCTGCCGCATCATCGCGATCTTCTTTTCCAGACTCTGCTCCAACATGGTCCAGGCGCAAACCAGCCGCCCGACCCCGCACAGCAACGCTGCGTCTTCCGGCGCATATTCCGAAATCGCCTTCACCTGAACATCCGCAGCCAGATTCAAAACGCGCAACCCCAACCCTTTATTTCCAAGGGAAACCCTGCACGGAAGGAGGCGGATATGGCTAGAGCGCCCCGGGCGCTCCCTCGCGCCATGGGCACGGATCATCGTCAATCGTGCAAAATCGTCGGCGGGCCGAGACTTAGAAATCGATGGCGATGCCCTTACGTTCCCAGTCGCCATAGCGGGTGGGGCTGAGTTCTTCCGTCTGGATGGAGGGTTGGTCGATGGGCTCGGGCTGCGGCACGGGCGGGCTTTTGGAGAGGTGCGCGGGCGCCTTCACATGCGCGGGGCGCTGGCCGTTATACTTTCCCATGGTGGGGCCTTTCGATTGCGGGGATGCGGGCGCAATCCCATATTCATGTCGTGCCTGCACTCTGGGCGGCAAAGGAGGATCGTGCAAGTGAGCGGTTTCAAGACGGTGATGCTGATGTCGGCGCTGACGGCGCTGTTCATGGCATTGGGCTATACGCTGGGCGGCAGCGGCGGGACGGTGATCGCGCTGCTGGCGGCGGCGGGCATGAACCTGTTCACCTTCTGGAACGCGGACCGCATCGTCCTGTCCATGCATCATGCGCGGGAAGTGGATGAGGCGAGCGCGCCCGAATTTGTCGGGCTGGTGCGGGAGCTGGCGCAACGGGCCGGGCTGCCGATGCCGCGCGTCTACCTGATCGACGAGCCGCATCCCAATGCCTTTGCCACCGGGCGGAACCCGGACAATGCGGCGGTGGCGGCGACCACGGGCCTCCTGTCCATGCTGACGCGCGAGGAAGTGGCGGGGGTGATGGCGCATGAGCTGGGCCATGTGAAGAACAGGGACACGCTCATCATGACGATGGTGGCGACCATCGCGGGCGCGATCTCGATGCTGGCGAATTTCGGCCTGTTCTTTCGCGGGAACAGCGGGAACGGGCATGGAAATATGCTGGCCGGGCTGCTGGCGGTGATCGTCGCGCCCTTTGCCGCGATGATCGTGCAGATGGCGATCAGCCGCACGCGCGAATATGGCGCGGATGCGGCGGGCGCGCAGATCAGCGGCAATCCGCGCGCGCTGGCGTCCGCGCTGGCGAAGATTTCGGGGCAGGCGCAGCGGATTCCCAATCCGGTGGCGCAGCGCAATCCTGCCGCCGCGCAGCTTTACATCGTGCCGACGCATGTGAGCGAGCTGTTCTCCACCCACCCCGCGACGGAAAAGCGGATCGCAGCGCTGCATGATATGGCGGCGCATATGGGCACACCCGCGGCGAGCGGGCGTTCTTCCCGCGCTTCGGCGCTCTCGCCGGTAGCCGCGCCCTCGCGCCGCCGGTCGAGCGCTCTCGATCCGCTGCGGCGGGATTGAGAGGCTTTGCGCCGGAGCCGGAAATGGCCTAGGCGCGGGTGATGGCGCGATCTTCCCGACTTGACGATATTCCCGGCCTGCCCGCGCGGCGCGCGGCGTTGCGGCTGCTTGACGCCGTACTGCGGCGGGGCGAGCCGCTGGAACTCGCGCTGCACGGCGCGGCGCAAGGGCTTGCGCCCGCCGACCGGGCGCTGGTCCACGCCATCGCGGCGGAAACGCTGCGCCATCTGCCCGATCTCGACGCGCTGATCGACAGGGCGACGCGCCAGCCTTTGCCCGGCGACGCCAAGGCGCGAATGGTGCTGCGGATCGCGCTCATCCAGGTGCTGGCGCTGGGCACGGCTCCCCATGCCGCCATCGCGACGGCGCTGCCGCTGGTCGACGGCGGGCCGCGCAAGCTGGTCCATGGCGTGTTCGGCACGGTGACGCGGGCGCAGCCGGTGCTGCCCGATCCTCCCGCCTTGCCGCAGGAGGTCGTGGCGCGCTGGGGGGAGCAATGGGGCGAGGCGATGCCGGAGGCGGCGGCGCGGGCCTTTGGGGCGCGGCCGCCGGTCGACGTCACCCTGCGCGACGAGGGGGAGACGGCGCTCTGGGCGGAGCGGCTTGGCGGAACCAGCATGGCGCCCGGCCATGTCCGCCTGCCGGAGGGAACGGCGATCCCCGACCTGCCCGGCTTTGCAGAGGGCGCATGGTGGGTTCAGGATATCGCTGCCTCCTGCCCCGCGCGGCTGCTGGGGCCGGGCGAAGGCCGCGTGGTGCTGGACCTGTGCGCCGCGCCGGGAGGCAAGACGATGCAGCTTGCCGCCGCCGGATGGCGCGTCGCGGCGGTGGACCAATCGAAGAAGCGGCTGGAGCGATTGCGGGAGAATCTGGAGCGCACGGGGCTGTCCGCCGACATCGTGCAGGCCGACCTGCGGCAATGGCAACCGGGGGAACAGGCGGACGCGGTCCTGCTCGACGCGCCATGCAGCGCGACCGGCATCTATCGCCGCCATCCCGACGTGCTCCACCGCATCGGTCCGCGCCAGATCGCGGAACTGGCGGAATTGCAGGCGGCGTTGCTGGACCGGGCGGCCGAATGGGTGAAACCGGGCGGGGTGATCGTCTACGCCACCTGCTCGCTGGAACGAGCGGAGGGGGAGACGCAGCTTGCTGCATTCATTGGACGGCGGCCGGATTTTGCCGCCGTGCCCGCCGGGACGAACGAATTGCCCGAAGGTGTTCCGCCCACGCCGCAAGGATGGGTCCGCACTCTCCCCGACACGCTGGAGGGCCGGGGCGGGACGGACGGCTTCTTCGTGGCGAGATTGATACGCGCGACAACCAGAGTTTAACCTGGGGCCTGTAAGCTATCTGCCATGCGATCGACCGAGCCTCTGCCCCTCCATCATAGCTGGCCGCTCTACGATCTGCGGGAGCGTCTCGCGTCCGTGACGCTGGACGACAGGACCGCCCGCAGCGACGCGGCGCTGGCGGAGCGGGGGTTGGGCCTGTGGCATTGCGACCTCGCGACGCAGAAGCTGCAATGGACCGCCGGTATCTTCGACATGTTCGGGCTGGAGCGGGATGGCGAGATCAGCCGCCCACGGGCCGTCGCCCTCTACACGCCGGAGACGCGCGAGCCGATGGAACGGCTGCGCGCCTATGCGATCCGCCACCGGCGCGGCTTCACACTGGATGTCGATATCGACCGCGCCGATGGCGGGCGATGCGCGATACGGCTGATCGGCGCGCCGGTGATCGTCGGCAATGCCGTTATCGGCCTGCATGGCGTGAAGCAGGTGCTGCCGAAGGGCGCGGCGGCTTCACGGGAGCTGGACCCGAGGATTTTCAACCTGCTTTAAGAACGGCCGGCGCATAAAGCGCGTCCCGGCTCACGCCGGCGCGTGTCGATTGAACTGAATTGGATCATGCTCCAATTCCCCTTCGTTTTCCGCACTTTTCGAGTCATCAGGTGATTTCGCCCGGCTTGAGGATGCTCCGGCCGAAATGATGCGTTGCTCTCCCCTTTTCCCGCCGCTAAGGCGAACGGTTAATGACGCGCTCCATCCTCATTTCGCCCTCCATCCTCTCCGCCGACTTCGCCCGTCTGGGCGAGGAGGTTCGCGCCATCGACGAAGCGGGGTGCGACTGGGTTCATATCGACGTGATGGACGGCCATTTCGTGCCCAACATCACCATCGGCCCCGGCGTGGTGAAGGCGCTGCGCCCGCATACGACAAAGCCGTTCGACGTCCATCTGATGATTTCTCCGGTGGACCCGTATCTCGACGCCTTCGCGCAAGCGGGCGCTGATATCATCACCGTCCATCCCGAAGCCGGGCCGCATATCCACCGTTCCGTCCAGCACATCAAGTCGCTGGGCGTGAAGGCGGGCGTCGTGCTCAATCCCGGCACCCCGGCGAAGATGCTCGATTATCTGATCGACGACGTCGACCTGATCCTCGTCATGAGCGTCAATCCCGGTTTCGGCGGGCAGAGCTTCATCGAAAACCAGCTCCGCAAGATCGAGGCGATCCGCAAGATGATCGACAAGAGCGGGCGCGACATCCGCCTGCAGGTCGACGGCGGCATCGACTTCACCACCGCCCCGCGCGCCATAGAGGCGGGCGCGGACGTGCTGGTGGCGGGGACGGCGACCTTCCGCGGCGGCGCCGGGGCCTATGCCGACAATATCCGAAAGCTCAGGGGCGGGTGAACGACCGCCGTCGCCTTTCCCCCCATTCCGTTCCCGATCCGGCCGGGGCCAAGGATTTCGAGGCCGAGAAGCGGGATGATGGGATCGAGCAGGGCAAGCGGCTCATCCGTCTGGCGGATGACAAGGGACTGTCGCTGGCCCAGCGGATCGCCAACCGCTTCTATCTGCTGAGTTGGAAGACGCCGCTGCACGGCCGCCGCCTGAAAGGCAAATATCCGCTGAAGCTGCTGGCCGTTCCGGAGGACGAGATTCCCGGCGACGCGCAAACCGGTCAGGCGATCCGTGCGGGCTATTTCCTGTTCCGGGGTATGAAGCAGCCGGTCGACACGCTGGATTTCGGCACGCTGGGCCTGACGCCGGGCTTCGCCGACTATCTCCACGGCTTCCGCTGGCTGCGCGATCTGTCGAGCGTCGCCACGCGCGAGCAGGGCGCGCCGGTGGCGGAAAGCGTGATGCGGAAATGGCTGGCCGCCCATGCCGAAGTGCCCGACGAACCGGCCTGGCGCGCGGACAATGCGGGATGGCGGCTGCTGTTCTGGACCGCCCATGCGCCGCTAATCCTGTCGTCGAGCGATCTGGTCTACCGCTCGCTGGTGCTCAACTGCATCGCGCGGACGGCGCGGCATCTGGACCAGATCGCCGACAAGGCGCCGGTCGGCCTGCCCCGGCTGGTGGCGTGGGGGGCGATCGTCGCCGCCTCCATGCTGATTCCGGGCGGCGCGGCGCGCAAGATGTTCGGGGAAGCGGGCCTCAAGCGCGCCATGGAAAGCGCTTTCCATGGCGACGGCGGCATCGTGTCGCGCTCGCCAGGGGACCAGCTGGAAGCTGTCATGCTGCTGTCGATGGTCGCGGCGGTCTATGACGCGCGGCGGGAACAGGCGCCCGCTTTCCTGCCTGACGGTTTGGCCCGCGCGGTGCCGGCGCTGCTGGGGCTGACCCATGGCGACGGGGGCCTGGGCAACTGGCAGGGCGCGGGAGCGATTCCGCCCGATCGGGTGCAGGCGGTGGTGCAGGCCAGCCGCGTGCGGACGCGCCCGCAGCGGCAGGCGCGCGAATGGGGCTATCAGCGGTTGGCGGCGGGCGGAACGGTGGTGCAGGTCGACGCCGCCCCGCCCCCGGTCGCGCGGCTGGCTGCGGCAGGGTGCGGATCGACCGGCGCGATCGAGATCAGCGACGGCCCGCATCGCCTGATCGTCAATTGCGGCGGGGCGGCGCTGGAGGGGCAGTGGATTCCCCGCGATCTGGCGCAGGGGCTAAGGACCACGGCGGCGCACAGCACGCTGATCCTCAACGACAGCAATTCGACCGCGCTGCTACCCGACGGCACGCTGGGCAAGGGCGTGACCGAGGTGGAGCTGAACCGGCAGGAGTTGGAGAACGGCAGCCGCGTGGATATCAGCCATGACGGTTATGTGCGGCGCCTGGGCTATGTCCACCGTCGCCTGCTGCTGATGAGCGGGGACGGCAAGGAGATACGGGGCGAGGATATGCTGACCCCGGCGGAGCGGCGGAAGAAGCCCGGCAGGCTGCCGCTGCAACTGCGCTTCCATCTGGCGCCGGGCGTCGAACCGACGACCACGGCGGACGGCATGGGCGCGCTGCTGCGGATCGACATGGGCGCGCTGTGGCAATTCCGGGCGAGCGCGGGGAAGCTTTCCGTCGAGGAAAGCCTGTGGGTCGACGGTGACGGACGGCCGCATGGAACGCAGCAGCTTGTCCTGACCGGCGAGGCGCTGCCCGGCGGATCGAGCATCGGGTGGCTGTTCAAGCGCGTGGGATAGACCCGTTAACCTTCCCCACCATCCGCCCAATCGTCCGCCGCGCAATGCCACGGGGCTATATTTTTTCCGCCCGCGGCACTAAGGGGCTGGGCCAATCGCCAAGCCGAGTCCGAAAAGCAGGAAAGCCCATCTCCATGACCCCCTCACCCGCAGACGTCACTATCAAGCGCGCCCTTCTGTCCGTGTCCGACAAGAGCGGCCTCATTGAACTGGGGCAGGCGCTGGGGCAGCATGGGGTGGAGCTGGTGTCGACGGGCGGCACGGCCAAGGCGCTGCGCGATGCGGGCCTTGAGGTGAAGGATATTTCCGACCTCACCGGCTTTCCCGAAATGATGGACGGGCGCGTCAAGACGCTGCATCCCAAGGTGCATGGCGGCCTGCTCGCCGTGCGGAACAACGCCGAGCATGTGGCGTCGATGCAGGAACATGAAATCGGCGCGATCGATCTGGTGGTGGTCAACCTCTATCCCTTTGCGGCGACCGTGGCGCGCGGCGCGGACCGGGACGAGATCATCGAGAATATCGACATTGGCGGCCCCTCCATGGTGCGTTCCGCCGCGAAGAATCACGAAAGCGTCGCCATCGTCACCGATCCGGCGGACTATGCCCGCCTGATCGTGGAAATGGGGGAGAAGGGCGGTGCGACGTCCTACGATTTCCGGCGGATGCTGGCGGCGAAGGCCTATGCGGCGACGGCGGCCTATGATTCGATGATCGCGAGCTGGTTCGCCTTTGCCGATCAGGGCGTGATGTTCCCCGAAACGCTGGCCGTGTCGAGCAAGCTGGGCGCGACGCTGCGCTATGGCGAGAATCCGCACCAGTCGGCGGCGCTCTACCTGCCGGTGGGACCGACCGCCAACGGCATCGCGCAGGCGAAGCAGGTGCAGGGCAAGGAACTGTCTTACAACAACTACAACGATGCCGACGCCGCGCTGGAACTGGTCAGCGAATTTCGCGACGGCCCGCCGACCGTGGTGATCGTGAAGCACGCCAATCCCTGTGGCGTAGCGACGGGCGAGACGCTGATCGAAGCCTATGAGGCGGCGCTCGCCTGCGATAGCGTGTCGGCTTTCGGCGGCATCATCGCGGTCAACCGGCCTCTCGATGGCCCGACGGCGGAGGCGATCAGCGGTATCTTCACCGAAGTCGTCGCCGCGCCCGATGCGAACGCGGAAGCCAAGGCCATCTTCGCGAAGAAGAAGAATCTGCGCCTGCTGCTGACCGGCGAACTGCCCGATCCGGCGCGCGCCGGCTTGATGATGAAGAGCATCGCGGGCGGCATCCTGGTGCAGGGCCGCGACAATGGCCGGGTGACGCGGGACATGCTGAAGGTCGTCACCAAGCGCGCGCCGACGGAGCAGGAACTGACCGACTGCCTGTTCGCCTGGACCGTCGCCAAGCATGTGAAGTCCAACGCCATCGTCTATGCCAGGGGCGGCAGCATAGCGGGCATCGGCGCGGGGCAGATGAACCGTCTGGAATCCGCGCGCATCGCCGCGTGGAAGGCGAAGGATGCGGCGGACAAGGCGGGCTGGGCCGAGCCGCGCACCATCGGGTCGGCGGTGGCCTCGGACGCCTTCTTCCCCTTTGCCGACGGGCTGCTGGCGGCGGTCGAGGCGGGCGCGAGCGCGGTGATCCAGCCGGGCGGCTCGATCCGCGACGAGGAAGTGATCGCGGCGGCGGACGAGGCAGGGCTAGCAATGGTCTTCACCGGGATGCGCCACTTCCGGCATTGATCGCCGGAAGGGCGGTCAGGCGGGCTGGAAACTCAGCGCCACGCCGTTCATGCAATAGCGCTTGCCGGTGGGTGGGGGGCCGTCATCGAAGACATGGCCCAGATGCCCGCCACAACGCGCGCAATGCACTTCCGTCCGCACATAGCCCAGATCGAAGTCCCGCGATGTGCCAACCGCCTTGCGAAGCGGCGCGGTGAAACTGGGCCAGCCGGTGCCGCTGTCGAACTTGGTCTTCGAACTGAACACGGGCAGCGCGCATCCGGCGCAGGCGAAGGCGCCCGCCCGATGCTCACGATTGAGGGGGCTGGAAAAGGGCGGTTCGGTCGCCTGTTGGCGCAGCACCTTATAGGCCCATGGCGAGAGCCGCTTGCGCCATTGCGCGTCGGACAGGCTGAAGGGATAGGCGGCTTCAGCCCGGCCAGGGTCGAACCGCCACAGCACAAGCGCGACCGCGCCCGCGGCAACGCCGCCAAGGAACCACCGTCGATTCATGCCGCATATCCTAGCTCGCCGGGGGTGAGCGCCGCCTGAACAACGGACGCTTCGTACCGCTGTGGAGGACATGGCGGCGGAACAGCCACACGCCCATGCGGATGATGAGCGCGACCCATAGCGCCTGCCACGCCAGCGCCAGCACATGCGGCCAGAGCGCGGCATCCTGCGCCGCCCGGGCGATCATCGCGAAGGGAGACGACAAGGGAAAGACCGCCGCCGCGATCTCCGGCGCGGAGCCCATATGATCGACGGCGTATGTCGCGAAGAAGAAGACGACCATCTGCCCCATGGTGACGGGCATGTTCAGCGTCTGCACTTCCCGCACGGTCGCCGCCTGCGCCCCGATGCCGAGGAACAGCGAGCCGAGCAGGCAATAGGCCATGGCGAAATAGAGCAGGGCGAGCAGGAGGAAGACCGGCCAGCCGACCGCCGGCGTAGGCAGGGCGAATCCCGGTCCGGCGAGCAGGCCCATGCCGGCCAGGGCGCAGACTGCCCAGAAGAATATGCCGATGAAGCTCATCGACAGCATCGCCACCAACTTGCCGAGGAAGACCGCGTCGATGGGGACGGCGGCGGCCAGAATTTCGATCACCTTGTTGTTCTTTTCCTCCACCATATTGGACAGGACCATGCCCGCCAGCAACATGGTGAGGAGGAACATCAGGATCTGCGCCGCGCGTCCGGTGGTCAGCCGCGCCTGCGCCTGGCCGCTGGCGCTGAGCGCGACCGGATTGCGCTCCACCCGCACCTCCGGCAACGTGGCGCGCATCTCGGCCGCGCTGGCGATCAGGCGGACATCCCCTTCCAGCCGCGCAATGTCGGCGCGCTGGCCGGTCAGGACCAGCCGGTCGACCGATCCGGAAACGACCGCAGCATAGCCCGCGTCGCTGCGTGCCAGCAACTGCTGCGGATCGGCGGGCCACGGCGCGGCTTTCAATGCGGAGATATGATCGGCCCCGATCCGGCGGGCGATGGCTTCCCGTGCATCGAGCATCCGGGCGGCTTGCGCCGGCGGCATGGACAGGCCCATGGCGGGGCGTAAGCTGTCGTTGCTGATCTTTTCGCTCAGACCGCCGAACGCCATGCCGATCAGGATCGGAAGAAGCGGTCCCAGCAGGAAGAACAGGAAGGTCCGGGTGAAGATGACCGCCGAAAAATCCCGCCGCGCGATGACCATGGCGGATCGCATCATGTCCTTCATGCCGTGTCCTCCCGCGCCCGATCTTCCTCCATCTGCCGCGCGACCGCTTCCCCGGCGATGGCGACGAAGGCGTCATGCAGGCCGGGCCGTTCGATCGACAGGCTTTCGATCCCGGCGTCGGCGTCCAGCAAGGCGCGCAGCAGCGGTTCGATCCCGCCATCAGGCAGCGCGAAATGCCAGGCGCCGTCCTGCGCCAGCGTCTCGCCCGGCAGGGCGCGCCGCCACGGCCCGTCGCTCGACCGGGTGCGGAGCGTCACCTGCGGACGCAGCCTGTCGCGCGCCTTGGCCACCGATCCCTCGAACCGTATGCGGCCGCCCGCCACGATGGCGATCCGTTCGCACAGCCGTTCGGCATGGGCGATGACATGGGTGGAGAAAAGCACCGTCACCCCCGCCCGCGCCTGTTCGCGAATCAGCGCCTCCAGCTTGCCTTGGTTGATCGCGTCGAGGCCGGAAAAGGGTTCGTCCAGCACGATGAGGCGCGGTTCGTGAACGATGGTGCCGAAAAGCTGCACGGTCTGGGCCATGCCCTTGGAAAGCTGGCGGATGGGCTTGTCGGCCGACGCGCCCAGCCCATGCGCCTCCAGCATGGCACGGGCGCGTTCCCGCCCGATCTTGAGCGGCAGGCCGCGCAGCGCGCCCATGAAAGCGATGGCGTCATAGGCTTTCATCGAAGGATAAAGGCCCCGTTCTTCCGGCAGATAGCCGACGAGGCGCGACTGGCGCAGCGGCTGCGGGTCGCCCAGCAGGGTGCGGTGGCCTTCATCGGGATCGACGATGCCGAGCAGCGTCCGCAGCAGCGTCGTCTTGCCCGCGCCATTGGGGCCGAGCACGCCATAGATAGTCCCGGTGGGCACGGCGATGTCGATGCCGTTCACCGCGCGGAAATCGCCGAATGTCTTGACAAGCCCGTGGGCTTCGACGGCATAGGCGGTTTGCGGGGTCAGTGTATCGCCGATCATATGCCCCAAATAGTGACAGCCGATGGCAACGCAAATCGAAACCTTGGAACAACGCCTTAAGGCGGAGGCCGCGCGGCTGGGTTTTGCCGCCTGCGCCATCGCGTCCGCCGACGCCGCGCCGATGGCGGGCCGGCGGCTGCGCGACTGGCTGGACGCGGGGCATCATGGCGGCATGCTGTGGATGGAGGAGCGCGCGGCGCAGCGCGGATCGCCCAGGGGGCTGTGGCCAGAGGTGCGGAGCGTCGTGATGCTGGGGATGAGCTATGCGCCGGGGCGCGATCCGCTGGCGCTCGCCGATGCGGGGGATCGGGCGCGGATTTCGGTCTATGCCCAGGGCAAGGATTATCACGATATCGTCAAGAAAGGGCTTAAGGCGCTGGCCCGGTGGCTGGTGGCGCAGCAGGACGGCGCGCTCAAAGTCTTTGTCGATACGGCCCCGGTGATGGAAAAGCCCCTGGCCATGGCGGCGGGGCTGGGCTGGCAGGGAAAGCACAGCAATCTGGTGAGCCGGACGCATGGAAGCTGGCTGTTCCTTGGCGCGATCTACAGCGAGATCGCGCTGGCGACCGATCAGGGGGAACAGGATCATTGCGGAAGCTGCAACGCCTGTCAGACGGCCTGTCCCACCAACGCCTTTCCCTCGCCCTATGTAGTCGATGCGCGGCGGTGCATTTCCTACCTCACCATCGAGCATAAGGGACCGATCCCGGAGGAATTGCGGCGCGGCATCGGCAACCGCGTCTATGGCTGCGACGACTGCCTGGCGGTATGCCCGTGGAACAAGTTCGCCGATGCGGGGGCGGCGAACCGGGCGTTCATGGGCCGAGCGGAACTGGCCGCGCCCGCCATAGGGGATCTGCTGGCGCTGGACGACGTGGCTTTTCGGGAGATTTTCTCCGGCTCGCCGATCAAGCGGATCGGGCGCGGCCGCATGGTCCGCAACGCCGCCATCGCCGCCGGGAACAGCGGGGATCGGCGGTTGATCGCGAAGCTGCAAGCGTTGACGGGCGACCCCGATCCCGTGGTGGCGGAAGCAGCGGACTGGGCGATTGGAAGGCTGTCGATCCAGTCCTAGCGGCCCTGCAAGGACGTGGCGCAACCCGCCGAGTCGACACCCGCGCCCGAAGGCGCGCGCGCATCCACATGGGTGACGACCGGCTCCTTCCCCTGCCCCGGCGCATAGAGATAGGCGTCGAGCACGCAGCGGCCATTGGCGAACTGGAGCTTGCGCATCGTGCTTTCGCGAATGTCGAGGCGCGGCGTGCCCAGCATCTGCGTCAGATGCTTCGCATCCAGACCCATGAGCGGCCCGGTCTTCATGAAGGCGCTTGCGGGCGGGCCGGCGGGCGGAGGCGGCTGACGCGTCGCCGGCACCACCGTTCCTGCCCCGCAGGCGGCTAGCGGCAGCGACAGCAGGCCGGTCAGCAAGAGACGGGTCGGTTTCATGCGCTTTTCCTTCTGACGCCATGCAGCATGTGCACCGCCATAGCCGCGCTCCACACCGGCGCAAGCAGGTTGACGAAGGGGACGATGAAGAGAAGCGTCGAAACGAGGCCCAGCAGCCACCGGCTGCCGCGCGGGATGGGCGGGCGCGCGGGGTGACGCGGCTCCACCAGATCGGCCAGATCGCGGCCCAGCAGATAGGTGTTGAGCAGCAGGAACAGGCCGATGGTGCCGAAACCCACCGCCAGCAGGGCGATATAGGCGGGCAAGGCGATCAGGTTCCAGCCCAGGGTCCGGCCCAGCGAGGCCAGCGCGAAACGCAGGCTGCGGGCCGGGCCGACGGGGCGGGCTTCGCGCGCTGCTTCGGAGTAGCTGCCCTGCTCGACCGCCATCACGATGTCGTCGGCATAAAAGCCCATGACCGCCATGGCGACGACGCGGAACAGCAGCCAGCCCGTCGGGATCATGGCGATGGCGGTGGCCGCCGCTTCGGCCAGCCCCCCGCCGCCCCAGCCGAAATACAGGCGCGCCGCATGGAAGGCGGCCCAGAGCGCAACGCCCAGCGCGACGAAGATCAGCAGCGTCAGCGCCAGCGATTTGGCGAGTAGCCTGCGGGTCGCGGCGTGAAAGAGGATCGGGAAGGCGCGCAGGGCGGCGACTATGACCATGGCCCGCTATCCCCCGTCCCGGCCGCGCCGTCAATCAGCGCCGTTGCACGCGGGCGGCCGCGCCGGTAGAGACGGGCGCGCAATCATCCTTTCCCTCCTCCTCCATCAGACAAGGATTCCGCGTGACCGCTTCCGCCCCCGCGCTTGATATTATCGCCATCGGCAATGCGATTGTCGACGTGCTCGCCCGCAGCGACGACGGCTTCCTCGCCGAACGCAGCCTGACCAAGGGCGCGATGCAACTGATCGACGCGAACATGGCAGAGCGGCTTTATGCCGACATGGACGCGGGCAAGGAAATCAGCGGCGGGTCGGCCGCCAACACGCTGGCGGGCATCGCCGCGCTGGGCAAGACATGCGGCTTCATCGGGCAGGTGTGCGACGATCAGCTGGGCGCGGTGTTCACCCATGACGTTCGCGCGCTGGGCATCCGTTACGACACGCCCCCGGTGAAGGGCGATGTGCCGACGGCGCGCTGCCTGATCCTGGTGACGCCCGACGCGCAGCGGACGATGAACACCTTCCTGGGCGCGTCGCAGTTCTTGCCGGAATCGGCGCTGGACCTGGACCTCATTCGGTCGGCGGCCATCCTTTATCTGGAAGGCTATCTGTGGGACCCGGAGCAGCCGCGCAAGGCGATGCGCGCGGCCATCGACGCCGCGCGGAGCGCGGGGCGCAAGGTCGCCTTCACTTTGTCCGACACGTTCGTGATCGACCGGCACCGGGCGGATTTTGCCGAACTGATCGACGCGGGAAAGATCGACATCCTCTTTTCCAATGAGGGCGAGATTCAGTCGCTCGCGCAGATCGACGATTTCGACAAGGCGGTCGCCGCCATCGCGCCCAAGGTGCCGGTGCTGGTGTCGACGCGCAGCGAAAAGGGCGCGATCGCGGTGGTCGACGGCGTGCGTTACGAAGTGCCAGCCGCGCTGGTGTCGCAGATCGTGGACACGACGGGCGCGGGCGACCTGTTCGCCGCCGGTTTCCTCGCCGCGCATATCGATGGGATGGGCGTGGAAGACTGCCTACGTCTGGGCGCGGCGGCTGCGGCGGAAGTGATTTCCCACTGGGGCGCGCGGCCGGAGGAAGACCTGAAGCTGATCCGCGCCAAGCTGTTCCGCTGAGTTACAGGACCGCCTTCTCGCGCCGGAACAAGGCCCGGTCGTCCGGGCCGAAGCCCCAGCGCCAGATAACGAGGCCGTAGACGCCCAATATCGCCGGGATGCCGAACAGCAGTTCGACCCATTCGAAATGGCTCGGCAGCGCGACGAAGGCTCCACCCACGATGCAGGCGATGGCGGATGCGCCCAGCAGCGGCCATCGCCATGCATTGATCGGGGCGTTCAGCAGGTGCGAGAGCAGCCGCGCCTTGACCAGCGCGCCCACGCCCAGCGCCATGCACAGGGCCAGCGCGGGCGCGGCGGCGGTGACCATGTCGGACCATCCCATCCGCCGCGCCACGAGGATGAGGATGAAGCTCAATCCCGCCTGAAGCGCGATCATGAACAGCGAGATCATCAGGTTTCGGTGCCGCGCGATATAGACCAGCGCGGATTCGCTGACCACGGCGGTGGCCGCGACGACTTCGGCCAGCAGCAGGAAGGCGAGCGCCCCGGTGCCGCCGACGAAATGCGGGCCGACAAGGCCCATCACCGCTTCGCCGGGGATGCCGAGCGCCAAGGCGATCCCCGCCTGCGCGGCGATGATCCAGAAGCCGACCTGGCTCACCTGTTTTGCGATGGCGGTCAGGTTGCCTTCCGCCAGATTGCGGGTGATGACCGGGCCAAGGATCGGATCGAAGCTGGTCTTGAGCTTTTGCGGCAGGGAGGCGACCTGCTGCGCGACATAATAGATACCGATCACCGCCGGGCTGACGAAGAGGCCCAGTATCGCCATGTCCAGCCGCCGCGATCCCCATTCGACGCCATCCGCCGCCGCCAGCGGCAGGTTACGGCGCGCGAGCCGCCACAGGCGCCCCACATCGGGCCGCCAGCCATAGGGGATGCCATAATGGCGGGTCATGGGAATGATCGACGCGACCAGCGCGGCGATCATCGACACCACATAGGAGAGGATGAGGCCGTCGCGGGTCGAATAGAAGGCGAAGGCGAACGCCCCGATGCTGATCGCCCATGGTTCTATGATGGACCGCGCGCGCACGGTCGCGCCGATGTCGAAGCGATAGGCGCAGGCGGCCAGCGCCACGTCCGATCCGGCGACCGCGATGACGATCAACGCCAGCAGCCGGTCAAGGCCGTTGATGCCGCTATTGGGAAACATGGCCTGCGGAAAGACGACCAGCAGCCCCGCCCCCGCCACGGAAGCGATCAACGTCACCGCCATCGCGTCGGTCACGACATGGGAATGGGGCCGCTTGGTCTGGGCCAGTGCGCCCGCAAGGCCGCGTTTCAGGCCCAGCGTCGCAAGCTGCGCGATGAACTCCACCACCAGCACGGCATAAGCGAAGCGGCCCAGCGCATCCGCGCCATACCAGCGCCCGGCGATGAACAGGAACGGCAGGCGCGCGGCCAGACGCAGCAGAAAACCGAAGATATTGGTGCGCCCGCCCTTGGCAAGCGCCGCAATGTCGTCCTGCGGTGCGGAAGGGGCTGCGTCGGCCGCCAAATTATTATGATCCCCCTGTCGTCTTGTCATTGGCGCCCGATATAAAAGATAAAAGGCAGCGCGGCGAACTTATTCCGCGCGGATCGGGCGGGCGAGCAGCGCGTCGATCACCTGCGGCAAGGGCGCGGCATCCTCCAGCAGGGCGCAAACCGCCTCCACCACCGGCATTTCGACGCCCGATGCGCGGGCGGCTTCGCGCAGCACGGGCGCGGTGAACGCCCCTTCCGCCACGGTGCGCCGATGGGCGAGCAGCGCGGCGGCAGGCTGCCCCTCGCCCAATCCCTTGCCCAAAGAGAAGTTGCGCGAGTTGGTGGAGGAACAGGTCAGCACCAGATCGCCCAGCCCCGAAAGCCCCGCCAGCGTTTCCACCCGCGCGCCACGCGCAAGGCCAAAGCGCGTCATTTCCGCAAAGCCCCGGCTGATGAGCGCGGCGCGGGCGTTAAGGCCCAGCCCCGCTCCTTCCGCGACGCCGCAGGCGATGGCGAGCACATTCTTGACCGCGCCGCCAATTTCCGCGCCGATCACATCGTCCGACAGATAGGGGCGGAAGGCCGGGCGCGCGATCCGCGCCGCGATGCGCGCGGCAAGCGCCGCATCGGCGCAGGCCAGGGTGATGGCCGTAGGCAGGCCTTTTGCCACTTCGCTGGCGAAGGTCGGGCCGGAGAGGACAGCGATGGGCGATCGGGGCTGGGCCTGCGCGGCAACCTCCGACATCAGCAAATGGGTGCCCGCTTCGATCCCCTTGGAACAGAGGATCAGCGGCACGCCCGCAGGCGCCTGCGCCACGACGCTCCGCAGATGCTGGGCGGGGCAGACGACGAGCAGCAGGTCGCGGTCGGCCATGTCGGCCATGTCGCTGGTCGCCTCGATCCCGGCGTTCAGCGAGATGTCGGGCAAATAGAGCGGATTGGCACGGTCGCGGTTCACCGCCTCCACCACATCCGGCTCCAGCGCCCAGAGCCGCACATGCGCTCCGTCGGCGGCCAGCAATTGCGCCAGCGCCGTGCCCCATGCGCCCGCACCGATCACGCCTGCCCTCATGCTTTCACCCCCGCGCCGCGCGCCTTTTCCGCATCCGGGTCGAGCGGCCAGCGCGGCCGGGCCGGAATGGAAAGATCGTCCACCAGACCCGCCGCATAACGCTCCGCCCCGGCCCAGGCGATCATCGCCGCATTGTCGGTGCAAAGCCAGAGCGGCGGCGCGACGAAGGGCAGGTCGAACTCGCCCGCCAGCGCGGTCAGCGCGCCGCGCACCGCCTGATTGGCGGCGACCCCGCCCGCCACGACCAGAGCGGTGATGCCGGGGCTGGCCTTCAAAGCGCGGCGGGTGCGGTCGATCAGGCAATCGACCACGGCCTGCTGGAAGCTGGCGGCGATATCCTCCGAATTGTACTGGCCCGACTGGGCGGCGCGCATGACGGCGCTTTTGAGGCCCGCGAAGGAGAAATGCGGATCGTCCGTGCCCAGCAGCGGGCGCGGCAGCGGCACGGCGCGGGGATTTCCCTTGGCCGCCGCCTTCTCCACCGCCGGCCCGCCGGGAAAGCCCAGGCCGAGCAGCTTCGCCGTCTTGTCGAAGGCTTCGCCCGCCGCATCGTCGATGGTGGTGGCAAGGCGCGCATAATCGCCGGGGCCGCGCACATGGAGCAACTGGCAATGACCGCCCGACACCAGCAGCAGCAGATAGGGGAATTGCAGCGACGGATCGGCAAGGCGCGGGGAGAGCGCATGGCCCTCCAGATGGTTGACCGCCACCAGGGGCTTGCCCGCCGCATGGGCCAGCGCCTTGCCGGTGACGAGGCCGACCATGACCCCGCCGATCAGGCCCGGTCCGGCCGTCGCCGCGATCACGTCCACATCGCCCAGCGTCAGTTCCGCATCGGCGAGCGCGGCCTCCACCAGGGGGGCCAGCGCCTCCACATGCGCGCGCGCCGCGATTTCGGGCACGACGCCGCCATAGGGGCGATGCGCGTCCTCCTGCGTGGCAAGGCGGTGGGCAAGGATCTTCCCCTCGGCCGTCACCAGCGCCGCCGCGGTTTCGTCGCAGCTTGATTCCAGACCGAGGATGATCGTCATTGCCGCTTCCATCTAATGCGCCCGACCATTAGAGCAAGCCGCATATGACAGGAAGTGATCGACCATTGCGCCTCGGCACCAGAGGTTCCCCGCTCGCGCTGGCGCAGGCGCGCATGACCGTGGAGGCGTTGCGCGCCCGCTTCGGCTGGGCGCGGGACGCCATAGAGACGGTCGTGGTGCAGACCAGCGGCGACCGGATTCAGGACCGGGCGCTGGCGGAGATCGGCGGCAAGGCGCTGTGGACCAAGGAACTGGACCGGGCGCTGGCGGCGGGCGAGATCGACTTCGCCGTCCATTCGATGAAGGATGTGGAGACGGTCCGCCCCGACGCCATCCGCATCGCCGCGATGCTGCCGCGCGCCGACGTGCGCGACAAGCTGATCGGGACGGAGAGCTTCGCAGCGCTGCCCGCCGATCCGGTGGTGGGAACCAGCTCGCCCCGGCGCGCCGCGCAGGTGAGGCGGCTGCGGCCGGATGCAAGGATCATCCTGTTCCGGGGCAATGTCGCGACGCGCCTGGGCAAGCTGGCGGCGGGGGAAGCCCATGCCACGCTACTGGCGGCGGCGGGGCTGGACCGGCTGGAACGGAGCGAGGTGGGGGCGATCATCCCCCTCGACACCATGCTGCCCGCGCCGTCGCAGGGCGCAGTGGGGATCGAGACGCTGAGCGGCAATGCGGCGATGCTGGACCTGCTGGGCGCGATCAACGATGCGGACACGTTCGATTGCGTGATGGCGGAACGCGGGGTGCTCAGGGGGCTGGGAGGCACATGCCATTCGCCCATCGCGGCGCTGGGAGTGCTGGATGGGAGCGCCATCCATCTGCGCGCCGAGATATTGAGCGCGGACGGGCAGGAGACCGTCGCCGGCGAAGCGCGGATAGCACGGGGCGACATGGAAGCGGCGGAGGCGCTGGGCCGGGTGCTGCTGGATCGCGCCAGCCCGGCCCTGCGCGCCCTGTTCGAGGCGTGAGGCCGCTCGTCATCCTGCGGCCCGAGCCGGGGGCGGGCAGAACGGCGGACAAGGCCGCGCAATTGGGCCTGATCGTGCGCCGCTGGCCCCTGTTCGAAGCGAAGGCGCTGTCATGGGAGGCGCCGCCGCCCGGCAGGTTCGACGCCCTGCTGCTGACGAGCGCGCAGGCGGCGCGGCTGGCGGGACCGCACCTTGCCATATATCGCGCCCTGCCCGCTTATGCCGTGGGGAACGCGACGGCGGCGGCGATGGAGAGCGCAGGCCTTGCCGCCGTGACGGCGGGCGAGACGGACGGCACCGCCATCGCCGCCCGGATCGCGGCGGACGGGCATCGCACGGTGCTCCATCTCACGGGCGTCCACAGCGCGCCGATGGACGCGGGACCGCTCGCCCTCCATCGAATCGCCGTTTACGACATGATGGAAACCGATGCCGAGGGGCTGGAAGACGCCATCGGCTCGGAGACGGTCCTGCTGATCCACTCTCCCCGCGCGGGCGAGCGGCTGGCCGCCCTCCTCCCCTTCGAAAGCCGATCCCGCTTCCACATCGTCGCGATCAGCCCGGCGGCGCTGGCGGCCTGCGGCGGCGGATGGGCAAGCACGCGAGCCGCCGAACGGCCCGACGATGACAGGATGCTGGCTCTTGCCCACCGATTGTGCGAATGAGTTGCCCGCCATGGAAGAAAAGCCGCCGATGAGCGAACAGGAAAGCGCCGCGATCGCCCCTCCGCCTCCAGCGTCCGTGGCGCGCGGGCGAGTTCCCTGGACGATGCTGATCCTGCTGGCCCTGGCCTTCGTCATCGGCGTGGCGCTCACCATCTGGGCCACGCCTTTCCTTCAGAAGCGCTGGGGAAGCGCCGGATCGCAGGTCCGGACGGCCGCCGCCCTGCCCGGCGGCGCGGCAACGTCCGGCAGCGCCATGCGCCCGCTCAGCGCCGACGCCGCGCAGGTGCTCGACGGCCGGGTCGCGCAACTGGAGGAACGGCTCAGCCGCATCACAGTGGAGGCGCAGGCCGCTTCGGGCTATGCCACCCGCGCAGAAGGACTGCTGGTCGCCTTTGCGGCGCGGCGCGCGCTCGATAACGGCGCGCCGCTCGGCTATGTCGAGGGGCAGTTGCGCCTGCGTTTCGGTTCGGCGCAGCCGCGCGCGGTCGCCACGATCATCAATGCTGCGCGTGAGCCGGTGACGCTGGCCGATCTGCGCAGCGGGCTGGCCGGCATTGCCAGCGAAGTGGTTTCCCCGCCCCGCAACGCAAGCTGGTGGGAGGCGCTGGAGCATGAAGCGCGGGAGCTCATCACCATCCACCGCGCATCCACGCCTTCGCCCCGCCCGCAGGCGGCGATGGAGCGCGCCGTCCGCTACATGGACGGAAGCCGCGTCGACGCGGCGCTGAGCGAAGTGGAGCGGATGCCCGATCGCGCCACCGCCGACCGCTGGATGCAGATGGCGCGGCGCTATCTGGAGGCGCGCCGGGCACTCGACCTCATTGAAACCGCCGCCATTCTGGAACCGCGCCCGCTCCAGAGCGCGCAGGCCGGTGCGGCGAATCTCTGGGCAACCGCTCCCTGACTGTCACAATCGGCGAACCGAATGCCCACCGCGATGAACCCCGTGGACGTCCGGCGCGTTTGTCACGAGAATGTCACCTTTGCCCTTGGGGCTACAAGGATATCATTGTCGTGCCGCCTTATGCCGATGCCATTGCGACTTTCTGGAAGGACCGGTTCGCCGGTCGCCCGAAAGCTGCGGCGCGCCCGCCGATCCAGCATCTGCTCGGCAATGCGTCGCTGCCTTTCGACATCGCCCGCACGCGCAAGAGCCGGCTTGACCTCGCCCGCTCCATCAGGGGGGATGGGCGGCATGTGCTGCTGATCCCCGGCCTGATGGCGGGAGAACAACGGATGGAGCCGTTGCGCGATGTGCTGAATGCCGCCGGGTTCGACGCGCATGGCTGGGGGCTGGGCCGCAATCTGGGGCCGCGGATCGACAGCCTGGAGCAGATCGACCGCCAGGTCGATGCCATTCGCCGGTCGAGCGGCGGGCAGGTGACGCTGGTGGGGTGGAGCCTGGGCGGCCTCTTCGCGCGCGAATATGCGAAGTTCGCGGCGCACAAGGTCGGCGGCGTGGTGACGATGGGCACGCCCTTTTCCGGCGATCCGCGCGCCAATCATGCCTGGCGGCTCTATCAGTTCGTGTCGGGCCATTCCGTCGATTGCCCGCCCTTCGCCTGCCGCCGCGAGGAAAAGCCGCCGGTGCCGACCGTGGCGCTATGGTCGCCGCGCGACGGCGTGATCCTGCCCGAATGCGCGAAGGGCCGGAAGGGAGAGCGCGACCGCGCGATAAAGGTCGATTGCACCCATATGGGCCTTGCCGCTTCGCCCGAAGGCATATTGGCGGTGGGCCGCGCGCTGGAGGCTATGCGCGCGAACTGAGCCGCGCCAACGCCGCATCCTTCCCGATCAGCGAGAGCATGCCGGCCATGTCCGGGCCGTGATCCATGCCCGTCAGCGCCCGGCGCAACGGCAGGAACAGCGCCTTGCCCTTGCGCCCCATCTCCGCCTTGAGCGCATCGGTCAGCGCGCGCCATTCGCCGCCGTCGAAGGGGATGTCCGCGAGCAGGCGGTGGGCGGCGGACAGGAAATCGCGATCCTCCGCCGCCGGTTCGGGCGCGTCGAAGGGGCCGGTGACGATCCGCCACCAGTCGGCGGCCTGTGCGACCGTTTCCAGATTGGGGCGGATCGCGTCCCACGCCGCTTCGCCCATGCCGTCGGGCAGGCGGCCGGCCACCGCCGCATAGGGGAGCATATGGACGATCTTCTGATTGAGGCTCGCCAGTTCGCCCTCGTCGAAGCGCGCGGGGGCGCGGCCGAAATGGGCGAAGTCAAAGCTGTCAATCAGGGGCCGCACATCGGCGAAGGGTTCGATGGCCACGCTGCTGCCAAGGCGGGCGAGCAGGGAGAGGACGGCCATCGGCTCCAGCCCCATCTCGCGGAAATGCGCGACCCCCAGCGATCCGAGGCGCTTGGAAAGCTTTCCCTCGCTGCCGGTCAGCAACGCCTCGTGGGCGAAGGCGGGGAGCGGCGCGCGCAGGGCTGCGAACATCTGTATCTGCGTCGCGGTGTTGGAGACATGATCCTCGCCGCGCAACACATGGGTGACGCCCATGGCGATGTCGTCGATCACCGACGGCAGCATATAGAGCCATGACCCGTCCGCCCGGCGGATGACGGGATCGGATAGCAATTTCGGATCGAACCGCTGCTCGCCCCGGATCAGGTCGGTCCAGACGATGGGCTGCTCATGATCCAGCTTGAAGCGCCAATGCGGCTTGCGCCCCTCCGCCTCATGGGCCGCGATCTCCTCCGCCGTCAGGCTGAGGGCCGCGCGGTCGTAAACAGGCGGCAGGCCGCGCCCCAACAGGACCTTGCGGCGCAGTTCCAGTTCCTGGCTCGTCTCATAGGCAGGATAGACATGGCCCGATGCTTTCAGCGCCTCGAACTGCTCCTCATAAAGGGCGAAGCGGTCGGACTGGCGCGCTTCATGGTCCCATGCGAGGCCGAGCCATTGGAGGTCGGCGCGGATGGCGTCGGCATATTCCGGGCGCGAGCGTTCGAGATCCGTGTCGTCCAGGCGCAGCAGGAACTTGCCGCCGCTCTTGCGCGCCCACAGCCAGTTGTGAAGCGCCGCGCGGATATTGCCGACATGGAGATGGCCGGTCGGCGACGGCGCGAAACGGGTGATGACAGTCATAGGGTCCGGAAAGCATTGGTGATCGGATAGCGGCGGTCGCGGCCGAAATTGCGGATGCCGAGCTTCACGCCCGGAGGCGCCTGACGCCGCTTATATTCCGCGATGTAGAGCAGCCGTTCGATCCGCGCCACGGTGTCGCGGTCGAAACCCCGCGCGGCCAGTTGCTCGACCGACAGTTCCTCCTCGACCAGACCGTAAAGGATGGGGTCCAGCACCTCATAGGGCGGCAGGCTGTCTTCATCCTTCTGATTCTCGCGCAGTTCGGCGGTGGGCGGCTTGGAGATGACGCGTTCGGGCATCACCGGACCGGAAGGGCCGAGGCCGAGCGAGGGCACATTGTCGTTCCGCCAGCGCGAAAGGTCGAACACCGTGGTCTTGTAGGCGTCCTTCAGCACCGAATAGCCGCCGGCCATGTCGCCATAGATGGTGGCGTAGCCGACCGACATCTCGCTCTTGTTGCCGGTGGTGAGCAGCATGTGGCCGAATTTGTTGGACAGCGCCATCAACGTGACGCCGCGGATGCGCGACTGGATATTCTCCTCGGTCAGGTCGCGCTGACGGCCTTCGAACATGCCGGCGAGCATCGCATCGAAAGCGCCTATCCCCGGTTCGATGGGAATGGTGTCATACCGCACGCCCAGCAGGCGGGCACATTCCATGCCATCGTCCAGGCTTTCCTGACCGGTGAAGCGCGAGGGCATCATCACGCACCACACCCGGTCCGCGCCCAGCGCGTCGACGGCGACGGCGGCGGAGAGGGCCGAATCGATGCCGCCCGACAGGCCCAGCACCACGCCGGGAAAGCGGTTGCGGTTCACATAGTCGCGCAGGCCCAGCACCATGGCGTTATAGATGTCGGCCGGGCGCGGGTCGAGTTCATGCCGCTCGCCGGGAAGGCAGACCCACTGACCGTCCCATTTCTCCCATGTGGTGAGGACGAGTGATTCCTCCCAGTCCACAAGCTGATGCGCGATGGAGAGGTCCGCGTTCATGACGAAGGACGCGCCGTCGAACACCAGTTCGTCTTGTCCGCCGACACGGTTCACATAGGCGAGCGGCAATCCCGTTTCGCGCACCCGCGTTCCGGCGACGGCGTTGATCCGGCGGTCGTCCTTGTCGATTTCATAAGGGCTGCCATTGGGACTGATGAGGATTTCCGCCCCTTCCGCCTTGAGATGCGCCGTGACGAAGGGAAACCAGATATCCTCGCAGATCGGGACGCCCAGCCTGATGCCGCGAAATTCGATCGGCGCGGGCAGCGGCCCCGGCGCGAACAGGCGCTTTTCATCGAACGTCCCATAATTGGGCAGCTCGCGCTTCTGCCGGATGGCCGTGACCGCGCCATTTTCGAGCAGCGCCACGACATTGAACAGCACGCCCTGAGAGGCAGCCACCGTGCCCACCAGCATCGCCGGGCCGCCGTCCGCCGTCGCGCGGGCCAGCCGGTCCAGTTCATGATTGGCGCGGTCGACCAGCGCGGGTTTCAGCACCAGATCCTCGGGCGGATAGCCGATAAGCTGCAATTCGGGATAGACGATCAGGTCCGCGCCCGCCGCCCTTTCCCGCCATTCCAGCATGGCGTCGGCATTGGCCGCAAGGCCGCCCATGGACTGCGTCATCTGGGCCAGGGCGATCACGAGTTTGTCGGTCATGGCCCGGCCCTAAAGCATTTTATCGCAAGGCGCAAAAGCGCCTTTCCACCGGGGACATGCGCCGCTAAAGGGGCCTCGATTTCCGCTATCGTCATCATTCCGTCACGGGGTTTTCGCCATGAAGCTGATGTCCGGCAATTCCAACAAGCCGCTGGCAGCCGCCATCGCCGACTATATCGAGATTCCGCTGACCGACGCCAGCGTCCGCCGCTTCGCCGACGAAGAGGTTTTCGTGGAAATCCACGAGAATGTCCGCGGCGAAGACGTGTTCGTGCTGCAATCCACCAGCTATCCGACCAACGACAATCTGATGGAGCTTCTCATCATGGTCGATGCGCTGAAACGCGCCTCGGCCAAGCGAATCACGGCGGTCGTCCCCTATTTCGGCTATGCCCGGCAGGACCGTAAGCCCGGCCCGCGCACCCCGATCTCGGCCAAGCTGGTCGCGAACCTCATCACCACGGCGGGCGCCAACCGCGTCCTGTCCGTCGATCTGCACGCGGGGCAGATCCAGGGCTTCTTCGACATTCCGACCGACAACCTGTTCGGCGCGCCGGTCATGTCGGCCGACATTCAGGCGCGCTTCGGCGACCGCAACCTGATGGTCGTGTCGCCCGACGTAGGCGGCGTGGTGCGCGCCCGCGCGCTCGCCAAGCGGCTCGACAACGCCCCCCTCGCCATCGTCGACAAGCGGCGCGAGCGCGCGGGCGAATCGGAAGTCATGAACATCATCGGCGACGTGAAGGGCCGCTTCTGCGTGCTGATCGACGATATCGTCGATTCGGCGGGCACGCTCTGCAACGCCGCCGCCGCGCTCAAGGAAGCGGGAGCCGAGGAGGTCGTCGCCTATGTGACCCACGGCGTGCTGTCGGGCGGCGCGGTGGCGCGCGTCGAAGCGTCGGCGCTCACGGAGCTGGTCATCACCGATTCGATCCAGGGCACGGACGCCGTGTGCAATGCCGCCCGCGTCCGCCACCTGCCCATCGCCCCTCTGCTGGGCGAGGCGATCAAGCGCATCGCTGACGAAAGCTCGGTTTCCAGCCTGTTCGACTGATCGAAAAGTCGCGCCGCGCGACTTTCAGGCGGGCAGCAGGATCACCGGCGCGCTGAAGATCAGAATGAGCGCGACGGCGATCCGTTGACCGCGCGAAATGCCGAGCGGACTGTCGCGCCAGACCATCGGGCAGGCAAGCGCCGCCATCGCCAGCAGCAATGCCGACAAGGCGCCCGATCCGCCGACCGGCATATCCTGCCGCAGCGCCAGTCCCGCGAACAGGAAGACGAAACTCAATATCCAGCCGATCAGCGCCACCTGCGCCTCCCTTTGCATTGCGGGGCCAGGCTAGCGCGATGAGGTTACGGAAGCCCTAAACCACGCCCTCCCAGGGATCGTAGCTGCCGAAGCTCCACACATTGCCTTCCGGATCGAGCGCGGTATAGCCGCGCCCCGGATAGCCGTCATTATCCTGCGGCTCCTGCACCACGACCGCACCGGCATTGCGGGCATGGAGGCAATGGGCGTCGGGATCGGGCACCACGACATAGACGCAGCCGGTCACCCCGCCCAGATCGCGCGCCGTCGACCAGGTGTAGAGCGATTCGCCCTCTATGTCCTTGACGCTGCCCAGCATCACCATGCCCCCGTTCAGCACCAGTTGCGCGTGATGGATGATGTTGGGATCGTCGGCGTCGTCATAAATGGCGTGGCGCTCGAAGCCGAAGGCTTCGCACAGGAAGTCGATGGCGGCGGGCGCGTCCGTATAGCGCAGGCACGGAATGACGGGGGAACCGGGCATCTTGTCCTCCTCTGGCGGGACTCGTCTGTCGCATCAGCCTAGCGCGAAGCCTGCTTTGCCGCTAGGCGGGAGCGCATGACGACCCGCGACGACCTGACCCTCGCCCACCGCCTTGCCGACGCCGCCGGCGACGCCATCCGTCCCTTCTTCCGCGCGCGCTTCGACCTGGAGTTCAAGTCGGACAAGTCGCCCGTCACCGAAGCGGACAAGGCCGCCGAAGCCGCGATCCGCGCCATATTGGAAAAGGAACGCCCCGGCGACGGCATCATCGGAGAGGAATATGGCGCAACCCGCGAGGATGCGGAGCGGGTGTGGATACTCGACCCCATCGACGGCACGCGCAGCTTCGTGGCGGGGCGGCCGATCTTTGGCACGCTGATCGCGTTGACGCAGGCGGGGTGGCCCACCGTCGGCATCATCGACCAGCCGATCGCCAAGGAACGCTGGGCCGGGATGATGGGTCAGCCCACGACCTTCAACGGCAAGTCCGTCAGGACACGCGCCTGCCGGTCGCTGGAAGAAGCCATCGTCGCCAGCACCGGGCCGCAATATTTCCCCGGCTGCACCGGCGAGCATTTCTCGCGTCTCGCCGGACAATGCCGGGACACGGTTTGGGGCGGCGACTGCTATAATTACGCCCTCGTCGCGTCGGGCCATGTCGATATCGTGGTCGAGGCGGGATTGAAACTGCACGATATCGCTGCGCTCGTCCCCGTGGTGGAGGGCGCGGGCGGGCGCATGTGCGACTGGACGGGCGAACCGATCGATGCGCAGAGCGACGGGCGCGTCATCGCGGCGGGCGACCCCGCGCGCGTGGACGACATTATCGAAGCGCTCGCGCAGGGGCATGAGGGCCACTGACCCTCAATAGCGAGGCCCGGTCACGTCCCGTACCGCCGCGTCGAACACCGCCGCCGTCGGCTCATCGAAACAGACGAACATGATGTGCCGGAAGGAATCGGGCGTCGCATGGAGTTCGTCATGCACCGTCCGGGCCGCAATCCGCGCTGCTTCCTCCTTCGGAAAGCCGTGCGCACCCGTTGAGATCGCGGGAAAAGCCAGGGAACGCAGCCCATGCTCCCGCGCCAGATGGAACACCGAGCGATAGCAGGACGCAAGCAGGCGGGCTTCATCCTCATCCCCGCCCTGCCACACCGGACCGACAGTATGGATCACATGGCGCGCGGGCAGGCGATAGCCGCCGGTGATTCTCGCCTCGCCGACGGGGCATTCGCCCAGCGTGCGGCATTCGGCCAGCAGATCCGGCCCCGCCGCCCGATGGATCGCACCATCCACGCCGCCCCCACCCTGGAGAGAGCCATTGGCCGCATTGACGATAGCGTCCACTTCGCAGCGGGTGATGTCGTCGGTCAGCACGCTCCAGCGCGACCAGCCGACCCTGTGGATGTGCATGTCCTCTTCCGACATCCGCCTGCTCCTCATCTGCCGCGCCCGGCAGCGACGACCGCGGATCGGGCAAGGCATTCCGAATCGCCTTGCCTTCCCGGCGCCTTGTCATTATGGCGCGCCTTTCGCGATATTTAAGGAAGGACTGCCCGGCTAAAAAGGGCTGCCGTGGCCGTCCGAGATCGTCGCGCTGAAAAAGGAGACGAAAATGCCCAAGCTCAAGACCAAGAGCGGTGTGAAGAAGCGCTTCAAGTTCACCGCTTCCGGCAAGGTCAAGCACGGCGTCGCTGGCAAGCGTCACCGGCTAATCAGCCACAATGCGAAATATATCCGCCAGAATCGCGGTACGTCGGTCATGTCCGATGCCGATGTGGCTCATGTGCGCCTCTGGGCGCCCTACGGCCTCAAGTAAGGAGCAGGGCACATGGCACGCGTAAAACGTGGCACGACCACCAAGGCGAAGCACAAGAGGATTCTGGAACAGGCGAAGGGCTATTATGGCCGTCGCAAGAACACGATCCGCATTGCTCGTCAGGCCGTCGAAAAGGCCGGCCAGTACGCCTATCGCGACCGCAAGGTGAAGAAGCGGTCCTTCCGTGGCCTCTGGATCCAGCGCATCAACGCCGGCGTCCGCGCGGAAGGTCTGACCTATTCGCAGTTCATGCACGGCCTGAAGCTGGCCGGCGTGGAACTGGACCGCAAGGTCCTGGCCGACATCGCGATGCACGAAGGCGAGGCGTTCAGCGCCATCATCGCCCAGGCAAAGGCTGCGCTGCCCGCGGCCTGAACCAGTCGATCATCCGATCGCAAAAAGGGCGCCGAGGCAGATGCTTCCGGCGCCCTTTTGTTTTGGGAAGGGCCGGGGCGCATTGCTGGGCGCGCGCCTGACCCTTTTCTTGCCGCCCCAGCCCCGCTAAGGCGCGGGCACGTTCAGCCATATGGCTATGGGAAGATCATGACGGAAATCAGCGCACTCAAAGCGGGCCTGCTGGCCGATATCGACAATGCCGACACGCTGGAAGCCGTCGAGGCGCTGCGTGTCGGCGCCATGGGCAAGAACGGCGTGGTGACAGGCCTGCTCAAGACGCTGGGTTCCATGTCGCCGGAGGAACGGCTGGAGAAAGGCCCCCCGATCCAGGATCTGCGCGAATCCGTGACCGCCGCCTTGGCCGAGAAGAAAGCGGCGCTGGAGCAGGCGGCGCTCGACGCGCGGCTGGCGTCGGAGCGGATCGACATGACCCTGCCCGCCGACATCGGGCCGCAGGGGTCGGTGCATCCCGTATCGCAGGTGATGGACGAACTGGCGGAGATTTTCGCGGACCTCGGCTTTTCCGTCGCGACCGGGCCGGAGATCGAGGACGACTGGCATAATTTCACCGCGCTCAACATTCCCGAGACGCATCCGGCGCGGGCGATGCACGACACTTTCTATTTCCCTGATGCGCCCGACGGGACGAAGATGCTGCTTCGCACCCACACATCCCCGGTGCAGATCCGCACGATGACGGCCACGCCGCCGCCGATCCGCATCATCGCGCCGGGCCGCGTCTACCGCAGCGACAGCGACGCGACGCACACGCCGATGTTCCACCAGATCGAAGGGCTGGTGATCGACAAGGGCATCACGCTGGGCCACCTCAAATGGACGCTGGAGACGTTCCTCAAGGCATTCTTCGAGCGCGAGGATATCGTGCTGCGCCTGCGCCCCAGCTATTTCCCCTTCACCGAACCGTCGGTGGAGGTCGATGTCGGCTATACGCTGATGAACGGCCAGCGGGTGATCGGCGGCGACGGCAATGCGCCGGACGGCGGCTGGCTGGAAGTGCTGGGCAGCGGCATGGTCCATCGCCGGGTGATCGAAGCCTGCGGACTCGACCCCGATGAATGGCAGGGCTTCGCCTTCGGCACCGGCGTCGATCGGCTGGCGATGCTCAAATATGGGATGAACGACTTGCGCGCTTTCTTCGACGGCGATCTGCGCTGGCTGCGGCACTATGGATTTTCCGCGCTGGATGTCCCCACGCTGAGCGGAGGAGTGGGCGCATGAAGTTCACCCTTTCCTGGCTCAAGACGCATCTGGATACCGATGCGGACCTGTCCGCCATACTCAAGACGCTGAACGACATCGGCCTTGAGGTCGAGGATGTGGAGAACCCGGCGGAAAAGCTTGGCGCGTTCCGCATCGCGAAAGTGCTGACCGCCGAGCGCCATCCGCAGGCCGACAAGTTGCAGGTGCTGACCGTAGATCAGGGCGACGGGCACCCCTTGCAGGTGGTCTGCGGCGCGCCCAATGCGCGGGCCGGGCTGGTCGGCGTGTTCGGCGTCGAAGGCGCAGTGGTGCCGGTCAATGGCATGGTGCTGAAAAAGACCGCCATTCGCGGGGTCGAATCGAACGGCATGATGTGCTCCTTCCGCGAGCTGGAACTGGGCGAGGATCATGACGGCATCATCGAGCTGGCCGGAGATGCGCCGGTGGGGCAGGTCTATGCCGAATGGGCGGGGCTTGATGACCCGGTAATCGATGTGAGCATCACGCCCAACCGCCAGGACTGCATGGGCGTGCGCGGGATTGCGCGCGATCTGGCGGCGGCGGGGCTGGGGACGATGAAGCCGCTCGCCATTCCGGTGGTCGAGGGTTCAGGGCCCGGGCCGGACGTGCGGACGGACGATGTCGAGGGCTGTCCCGCCTTCTTCGCCCGGACCGTTCGTGGCATAGCCAACGGCCGGTCGCCCGAATGGATGGCGCGGCGGCTGAAAGCGGTGGGGCAAAAGCCCATCAGCACGCTGGTCGACATCACCAACTATGTGATGATTGATCTGGGACGACCGCTGCACGTCTACGACATGGCGACGCTGAAAGGCGGACTTGTCGCGCGCAAGGGCAAGGCGGGTGAGGAAGTGCTGGCGCTCAACGGCAAGACCTACGCCGTGGACGAGACGATGACGGTCATCGCCGACGATGCGGCGGTGCATGACATTGGCGGCATCATGGGGGGCGAACATTCGGGCGCCACCGATGCCACGACCGATGTGCTGATCGAATGCGCCTGGTTCACGCCGGAGCGGATCGCCGTCACGGGGCAGAAACTGGGCCTCACCAGCGATGCGCGCGGGCGGTTCGAGCGCGGGGTCGATCCGGCTTTCCTCGACGATGGGCTGTCCATTGCGACCGATCTGGTGGTGAAGCTGTGCGGCGGGACGCCCAGCGAACCGACACGCGCGGGGACGCCGCCGCTTGCGCCTCGCACGATCTCCTACGACCCGGCGCAATGCCTTGCGCTGGCGGGCGTGGATGTCGCGGCGGACGAGCAGCAGCGCATTCTTGAAAGCCTGGGCTTCGGCGTGGCCGGAGAGGCGGGCGCGTGGACGATCACCGTGCCGACATGGCGGCGCGACGTGGACGGCTGGCCCGACATCGTCGAGGAAGTCGTGCGGATCGTGGGGCTGGACAAGGTGCCCTCCACGCCCCTGCCCCGCGCGCCGGGCGTGGCGCGGCCGACCGCGACCGCCGAACAGATGGTCGAGCGCCGCGTGCGCCGCACCGCCGCCGCACGGGGGCTGGCCGAAGCGATCAACTGGTCGTTCCTCTCCGAAAAGGAAGCCGCATCCGTGGGCGGCGGCGACTGGACGCTGGCCAACCCCATTTCCGAAGAGCTGAAGGTCATGCGGCCGTCTCTGCTGCCCGGCCTGCTGTCGGCCACGCGGCGCAACATGGATCGCGGCGCGGCCTCCGTGCGGCTGTTCGAGCTGGGGCGGCGCTATTTCACCGGCCAGAAGGATGGAAGCTGGGAACGCGCCACCGTCGGCTTCGTGCTGGCGGGCGAAAAGACGCCCCGCGGCTGGCAGACGGGCAAGGCGCAGCCGTTCGGCGCGCATGACGCAAAGGCCGAAGTGACCGCCCTGCTCGCCGCCGCCGGCGCGCCCGTCGCGAACCTGCAAAGCTTCGGCGAAGCGTCGGGCGCTTATCATCCCGGCCAGTCGGGCACGTTGCGGCTTGGCCCCAAGACGGTGCTGGCCGAATATGGCGTGCTGCACCCCAGCCTCGCCAGGCTGTTCGGGCTGACTGGCACAGTCGTCGCGGGCGAGATCTTTCTCGACGCGATCCCGGCGAAGCGCAGGACGGGCTTCATGCGCGCGCCCTATGCGCCGCCCGCGCTGCAAGCGGTGAAGCGCGACTTCGCCTTCCTCGTCCCGCAGGCGCTGGAAGCCGATGCGCTGGTCCGCGCCGTGCGGGGCGCGGACAAGAAGGCCATTGTCGAGGCGCGGCTGTTCGATATGTTCGTCGGGCCGGGCGTGGAGGAAGGGCACAAGTCGCTCGCCGTCGAAGTGACGTTGCAGCCGGGCGAAAAGAGCTTCTCTCAGGAAGAGCTGGACGCGATCAGCAGCGCAGTGGTGAAGGCGGCGGAGAAGCTGGGCGGGACGTTGCGGGGATAGGGATGCATGCGCCTGCGACCCGGAGCATAGGCGGTTATGGTGCCTGCAAATCGCTGCGCTGGATGGCGTTTCGGGTGGTTTTCGGACGTTGCAGCATCCCCTCTTCCGTCATGCCAGCGAAAGCTGGCATCTCTCTTCTTCGTAGGCGCAACCAAGCCTAAATGAGATCCCGGGTTTCGCTGGGATGACGGGCATTGAATGGCGGAAAATGGCCGAAACCAATCATCGCAAAGCCGCGAACCACACAGCCGCCAAGATGCAAGGAGGAACGCCGCCTATTTGCGGTCCTTCTCTTCCTTGGGCGGGGGTGGGGGCACGGTTGCCGTGATCTTGCATCCCTTAGCCACCGCCATGCCGCGCAGATAGCCGCGCCGCGCGATACCCGCCGCTACAGCCGCTTCCAGCCGCCGTTCGGCCGGGGCCGCGCCGCTAACCTCGCGGACCAGCCCCCGGAAGGGGATCAGCGCGTTGACGATCGTCTTGCCCACCGCTTCGGCGATCTTGCCGGTGCGGTTTTCATTTTCCTGCCGGTCGGCGACGAAATCCGCCCCTAAGGCGCCGTTCAGTTCCGTCATGTCGGCATTGAGCGCCGTGCAGGTGCGGGAACCCGGCGGCGCATAAGGATATTCGACCGCCCTTTGCAGCACTTCGGGAATCTTGTCCTTGTCCAGGCCGACGTCGCGCACTGGCTGGGTGGCGATCTGACCGGCCTTGTTGAGCGTGTCGTCCTTCTTTTCCTGCGCGGAGGCAGGGGCGGCGAGCGCAAGGAAAAGCGCAGCCGTTCCAATCATCTTCATCATGCATGTCTCCCTGCAAAGAGAACAAAAGCAAAGTCGAATCGGTTCCGTTTCGAAATGCTTCATCGCACCGGCAGACAGGGGGACACCCACCGGCTATGCAACCGGGCATAGCAGGAGAAGCCCATGACGGAACAGTTGGTGAGCATCGGTTCGGACAGGCTGCGCGCCGCCATCCACCCCCTAGGCGCGGAACTATGGTCGCTGACGGACGCGGAGGGGGGCGCGCTGATGACGGACGCCGATCCACGCTGGTGGACGGGCCACGCGCCGCTGCTCTTTCCCTTTGTCGGGCGATCGCGGGGCGATGCCTGGCGGCTGGACGGGGACGAATATCCCATGCCGCAGCACGGCTTTGCGCGGCACAGGCATTTTGCGCAGGTGGAACGGACGGAGGAGGGCGCAACCTTCCGGCTGGAAGCGGACGCGCAGACGCGGGCGGCCTATCCGTTCGATTTCCGGCTCGACATGGGATTTGCGGTGGAGGGCGCATCGCTCCGCATGACGGCGACGGTCACGAACCGGGGCGGGGCGGACATGCCCTTTTCCTTCGGCTATCATCCGGCCTTCGCCTGGCCCCTGCCCTATGGCGGCGGCGTCGAGGACCATCGCATCGTCTTCGAGAAAGCCGAACCCGCGCCAATCCGCAAGGTCGGGCATGAACCCGGCCTGATCGGGCGGGACGGCGTCGCCTCGCCGGTGAAGGGCGACACGCTCGCGCCGACCCATGCGATGTTCGAAGGGGACGCGCTGATCTGGGACCGGCTGGAAAGCCGCAGCCTGATCTGGGGCGTGCCGGGACGCAGGCGGTTGAAGATCGACTTTCCCGACACGCCATGGCTGGGCCTGTGGCAGAAGCCGGGCGCGCATTATCTGTGCGTCGAACCGTGGGCGGGGATGGCCGATCCGGTCGGTTTTACCGGCGACGTGTGGGACAAGCCGGGGATCATGCGCCTTGCCCCCGGCGCATCTCGGCAGTTCCGAATGGACGTGGCGCTGGTGGATTGAGAGCGCGTCTGGCGCGGGCGGCAATTTTCGCTATAGGGGCAGCCCATGACGACACCTTCCCGCCGCACCTTCGCGATCATTTCCCACCCCGACGCCGGCAAGACCACGCTGACGGAAAAGCTGCTGCTGGAAGGCGGCGCGATCCATCTGGCGGGCGAAGTGAAAGCGCGCGGCGCGAACCGGCGCGCCCGGTCCGACTGGATGAAGATCGAACAGCAGCGCGGCATTTCCGTGACGTCTTCGGTCATGACGTTCGAGCGGCCGGACAGGGACGGGAACATCGTCACCTTCAACCTGCTCGACACGCCGGGGCACGAGGATTTCTCCGAGGATACCTATCGCACGCTGACGGCGGTGGATTCGGCGGTGATGGTGATCGACGCCGCCAAGGGGATCGAGCCGCAGACCCGCAAGCTGTTCGAGGTGTGCCGCCTGCGGAACGTGCCCATCATCACCTTCATCAACAAGGTGGACCGGGAGGGACGCGACCCCTTCGCCCTGCTGGATGAGGTTGCAGATGCGCTGGCGCTGGACGTGTGCCCGATGAGCTGGCCGGTCGGCATGGGCGGGACATTCGAGGGGATTTACGACTTTGCGAAGAACCGCCTGCGCCAGCCCACCGGGCCGAGCAAGGAGTTCGAGGGCAAGGAGGTCTTTGTCGAGGGCCTGCGCGACGATGCCCTTGCGGAGCATCTGTCTGCGGAGGGACTGGAAAAGCTGCGCGAGGAAGCCGAATTGGCCGTGGGCGGCTATGCCGATTTCGATCTGGCGGCCTATCGCCATGGCGATTTGACCCCCGTTTATTTCGGATCGGCGCTCAAGCTGTTCGGTGTCAACGAACTGATCGACGCGCTCAGCCAGCACGCGCCGCCGCCCCGCGCCCAGCCCGCCGAGCCCGCGCCGGTGGAGCCGGAGGACAGCGAAGTCACCGGATTCATCTTCAAGGTGCAGGCCAATATGGACCCGCAGCATCGCGACCGCATCGCCTTCATGCGGTTGTGCTCCGGCAAGTTCCGGCGGGGCATGAAGCTGACACCTTCGGGCAGCGGCAAGCCGATCGCGGTCCATTCGCCGATCCTCTTCTTCGCGCAGGACCGGGAAATCGCGGACGAAGCCTTTCCGGGCGACATCATCGGCATTCCCAATCACGGGACGCTGCGGGTGGGGGATACACTGTCGGAGAAGGCAGGCGTGCGCTTCACCGGCCTGCCCAATTTCGCGCCGGAAATATTGCGGCGCGTGGCGCTCAAGGACCCGACCAAGACCAAGCAGCTTCGCAAGGCGCTGGACGACCTTTCCGAAGAAGGCGTGATCCAGGTTTTCTATCCTGAAATCGGCAGCGCGTGGAGCGTGGGCGTGGTGGGGCAGCTCCAGCTCGACGTGCTGATCTCGCGGCTGGAGGCGGAATATAAGGTCGCCGCCATGCTGGAACCCTCGCCCTTCGACACGGCGCGCTGGATTTCGGGGAGCGACGCCGCGATCAGGGAACTGGTGTCGTTCAACGGCGCGAACATGGCCCGGGACCGCGACGGCAACCTCGTCTTCATGGCGAAAAGCGCGTGGGACGTCAGCTATCAGCAGGAACGCCACCCCGACGTGAAGTTCAGCGCGACCCGGGAGCGCTGACCCTCCACGCGGCTATTTCCGCAGCAGGAACACCGCATGTTCGGCGAACAGGTTCGCGTTCGCATGAGTGGTTTCCTTGTCGCCTTTCAGGAACCACTGGCCGTCGATGGCCCAGCCCCGTTCCTTCACCAGCGCGCGGAAATCGTCGACCGTCACATGGTGGATGTTGAGCGTGTCATACCATGTGTCGGGCAATAGCCGCGTCACCGGCATCCGCCCGCCCCACATCAGCGACAGCCGCCCGCGCCAATGCGCGAAATTGGGGAAGGAGACGAACGCCTGCTTGCCGATCCGCAGCAATTCCTCGACCACGCGGTCGGGCCGGCGGGTCGTTTGCAGGGTCTGGCTCAGGATCGCATAGTCGAAGCTCTGGTCGGGATAATAGGCCAGGTCGATGTCCGCGTCGCCCTGCACCACCGACAGGCCGCGCCCCACGGCCGAGGCGACATTGCCGCCGTCGATCTCCAGCCCGCGCGCATCCACCTGCTTGGCATCGCGCAGCGCCGCCATCAGCGCGCCCTCACCGCAACCCACGTCCAGCACGCGCGCGCCCACCGTCACCGTGCGGGCGATCAGGGCCAGATCGGGGCGCAGAGGCGCGCTCACGCCCGGCCGCCTTTCAGGAAACCGTCCACCACCCGGTTGAGTTCGGGACATTCGAGCAGGAAGGCGTCATGGCCGAAGGGGCTGGATAGTTCCACGAAACTCGCCTTGGCGCCCGAGGCATGGAGCGCATGGACGATCACGCGCGATTCCGCCGTGGGATAAAGCCAGTCCGTATCGAAGCTGACGAGGCAGAAACGCGCCCGGCTGGCGGTGAAGGCGCGGGCCAGCGATCCGCCATGATCCTCCGCAATGTCATAATAATCCATGGCGCGGGTGATGTAGAGATAGCTGTTCGCGTCGAACCGCTCGACAAAGCTCAATCCCTGATGGCGCAGATAGCTTTCCACCTGGAAATCGGCGTCGAAACCGAAGGTCTTGGCATTCCGCCCTTGCAGACGGCGGCCGAATTTCTCGGTGAGGCCCGCTTCGGACAGATAGGTGATGTGCGCGGCCATGCGGGCGACCGCCAGCCCCGCGCCGGGCGTCACGCCGTCCGCATAATAATCGCCGCCGCGCCAGTTGGGATCGGCCATGATCGCCTGCCGCCCGACTTCGTGGAAGGCGATGTTCTGGGCGCTGTGACGCGCCGTGGACGCGATCACGATGCAGCTTTCCACCCGGTCGGGAAAGAGCGTCGGCCAGGTGAGCGCCTGCATCCCGCCCATCGATCCGCCGATAACGGTCGCGAGCCGATCCACGCCCAGATGGTCGAGCAGCATCGCCTGCGCCCGCACCATGTCGGCGATGGTGATGACCGGGAAGCGCATCGCATAAGGCTCTCCGGTCGCCGGGTCGATGCTGGCCGGGCCGCTGGAGCCGAGGCAGGAGCCAATGACGTTCGCGCAGACGATGAAATGCCGCGCCGGATCGATGGGCTTCCCTTCGCCCACCAGCCGCCACCACCAGCCCGGCTTGCCCGTCACCGGATGTTCGGACGCGACATATTGATCCATCGTCAGCGCATGGCAGATCAGGATGGCGTTGGAGCGGTCCGCGTTCATCGCGCCATAGGTTTCATAGGCGATGTCCACCGGACCCAGCATCGCCCCGCTGTCCAGCCGCAAGGGACCGGTCAGGCGCACCTGCCGGCGAAGGCCGAAACGGCTGTCTTCATGCGGGGGGATGGTCGCCATGGTCCTGGCGCTAAGCCGCGGGTCCGGCGCTGTCAAATGCAAAGCGGCATGGCTGGATACCGCCTTCAAGTGCCGCTAGGGAAAGGGCCATGACCGATCATCGCGCCATTCCCGTCATCGCCTATGGTCCGCTTTCCGATTATCTGATGGCGGGCCTGAAAAGCCGCTTTCATGTGCTGGAAGTGGCCGCCGATGCCGATCCGGCGGCGCTCGACCCTGCGGTAAAGGACGCCCGCGCGCTGGTGAGCTTCGGCGCGGTGGGCGCGGGCGCGGCGATCATGGACGCGCTGCCCCGGCTGGAAATGATCGGGCTGTTTTCGGTGGGCTATGACAAGGTGGACGTGGACCATGCCCGCGCCAAGGGCATCCGCGTCAGCAACACGCCCGACGTGCTGACCGACGATGTGGCGGACCTGGCCGTCGGTCTGCTGTTCGCCACGGCGCGGAACATCGCGGCCTATGACCGCATGGTGCGATCGGGCGCATGGGCGCGGGGCGAAGCCGTGCCGCTCTCCGCCCGCGTGACCGGACGGCGGATCGGCATATTGGGGCTGGGCCGCATCGGCCGCGCCATCGCCGCGCGGCTGGAGCCGGTGGCGGGCGAAATCCTCTACCACAACCGCCGCCCGCAGGCGGACACGCATTATCGCTATGTCGCCGACCGGATCGACTTCGCACGGCAGAGCGACGTCATCATGGTGGCGACCTCCGGCGGGGCGGAGACGAGGAGGCTGGTCGACGCGGAAATGCTGGAGGCGCTTGGCCCCAAAGGCGTCATCGTCAATATCAGCCGGGGCAGCGTGATCGACGAGGACGCGCTGGTCGCTGCTCTGACGGACCGGCGCATCGCGGGCGCGGGACTGGACGTGTTCGCCAACGAACCGCATGTGCCGGAGGCGCTGTTCGCCATGGATCAGGTCGTGCTGCAACCCCATCAGGGCAGCGCCACGGTCGAAACGCGGCAGGCCATGGCCGATCTGGTGCTTGCCAATCTGGACGCCTGGGCTTCGGGGCGGCCCTTGGTGACGCCTGTCGCCTGACGCTTGGCTTGCAAGGGGTGCGGGTTTGGGTGGGAAGCGGCCTGCCTGCCCTCCCCCAAGGGAAAAGGAGGCGAATTTCCGCACTGGCAGATGCTTCCATCCGGCTCGAAATCGCTCTAAAGCCCCGGCCATGACACACCCTGCTCCCAAGGAATGGATTCTCGGCATTTCCGCTTATGTGCCGGGCAAGGCCATGTCCGATGATGGCCGCCCGCTCATCAAGCTGTCCGCCAATGAAAATCCGCTGGGGACGAGCGCAGCCGCGCATTCGGCGCTGGTTGCCGCTTCGGCGGATCTCGCCACCTATCCCGATCCCGCCGCGACGAAGCTGCGCGAGGCGATCGCGCGGGTGCATGGGCTGGACCCGGCGCGGGTCGTCTACGGCACCGGATCGGACGAGCTGCTGCATCTCGCCGCCAGCGGCTATGCCGGGCCGGGCGATGAGGTGCTCTATGTCCGATACGGCTTTGCGGTCTACGACATTGCGGCGCGGCGCGTGGGCGCGACGCCGGTGGTGGCGCCGGACGCCGACTATGCAACCGATGTGGATGCGCTGCTCGCCCATGTGACGGAGCGGACGAAGGTCGTTTTCCTCGCCAACCCCAATAATCCGACCGGCACCATGACCCCGCGCGCGGAAATCGCGCGCCTGCACGCCGGGCTGCGCCCCGACATATTGCTGGTGCTGGATCAGGCCTATGCCGAATATCTGGACGCGGATGAGGATGATGGCGGGCTGGAGCTGGCGAAAACCGCTCCCAATGTGCTCGTCACCCGGACTTTTTCCAAAATCCATGGCCTTGCCGCCGAGCGTATCGGCTGGGGCTATGCCAGCGCGGACGTAGTGGACATCCTCCACCGCATCCGGGGGCCGTTCAACGTCACCACCGCCGGACAGGCGGCGGCGGCGGCGGCCGTGCAGGATATGGCCTGGGTCGAAGCCAGCCGGGCGCACAACAGCCGCTGGCGCGCATGGCTGGCGGGCGAAGTCACCGCCCTGTCCAACCACGGCCTGCGCGCCGTGCCGAGCAAGGCGAACTTCCTGCTCATCCTGTTCGATGGCAGGTTGAGCGCGCAGGCCGCGATGCAGGGGCTGATGGACGAAGGGTTCGCGACCCGCTGGCTCGCCGGGCAGGATCTGGCCAACGGCCTTCGCATCACCATCGGCACCGAAGAACAGGTCCGGGCGGTCGCCGCGAAGCTGCGCGCCATGGCGGAAGCGGCCTGATATGCTGCCTTTTTCGCGCGTCACCGTCATCGGCCTTGGCCTGATCGGTTCGTCGCTCGCGCGGGCGATCCGGCAATATATGCCGACCGTGCGTGTGACGGGGCATGACGCCGATCCGCAGGTGCGGGAAATCGCGCGCGCCATCGACCTGTGCGACGATGTTACCGACACAGCGGGCGCGGCAGTGACGGACGCCGATCTGGTGGTGCTGTGCGTGCCGGTCCGGGCCATGGGCGCGGCGGCGGCGGACTTTGCCGACGACCTGCCCGCCGACGCCATCGTCAGCGACGTGGGATCGTGCAAGGCCGATGTGCTGGCGCAGCTCAGCGCCGCGCTGCCGGGGCGCGCGATCATTCCCGCGCATCCGGTCGCGGGGACGGAAAATAGCGGGCCGGAAGCGGGCTTCGCCACGCTGTTCCAGGGCCGCTGGTGCATCGTCACCCCGCCCGCCGGCGCCGACCCAGCGGCGGTCGAGCGTGTTTCTGAGCTATGGCGGCGGATCGGCGCGGATGTGGAAACGATGGAACCCGCGCATCACGATCTGGTGCTGGCGGTGACGAGTCATCTGCCGCACCTGATCGCTTACACCATCGTCGGCACGGCCAGCGATCTGGAGAATGTGACCCAGTCCGAAGTCATCAAATATTCAGCGGGCGGCTTTCGCGATTTCACCCGCATCGCGGCGTCCGATCCGACGATGTGGCGCGACGTGTTTCTCGCCAACAAGGATGCGGTGCTGGAAATGCTGCAACGCTTTTCGGAGGATTTGTCGGCGTTGCAGCGGGCGATCCGCTGGGATGACGGCGACGCGCTGTTCAACCTCTTCACCCGCACCCGCGCCATCCGCCGCTCGATCATCGAACAGGGACAGGACGATCCCAAGCCCGATTTCGGGCGCAAGCACTGATCAACCCGACCGCCAATTCAATGCATTGATCGCGGCATGGACCCGCGCTTCGGCCTCCTTGCGGTCGAGGCCGGGCGGCACGACTTCCCCTATCTTGTAGGTGATAACGCCCGCGCGCTTGAGGAAATGCCCGCGCGGCGACAGGCGGCCGCTGTCGACCGCGATCGGCACCACCGGCAGGCCCAGCACGGCGTAAAGCCCCGCGAATCCGGCCCGCAACGGCGGGGCTTCGCCATGGGGGACACGGGTGCCTTCTGGAAAGAGGCAGATCGGGCGCCCCTGCGCGTTCGCCTTCCTCGCGGCGGCGCGCAGAGCGCGCAGGGCGCTCGCCCCCGCGCTGCGCTCCACCGGCAGCAGGCCATAGTCGCGCGCCAGCCCGCCCCAGAGCGGTATGTCGAGCAGTTCGCGCTTCGCCGCGATGGCGGGACGGTCGAACAGGCACAGGAGGTCGATCGTCTCGAACATGGATTCATGCTTGACGATGTAAAGATATTGTCCGTGCGGCAGGTCGCCCTCCACCCGCACCTTCTGCCCCAGCAGCCAGCGCGCGCAGCCGCGATGGAAGCGGCTCCACCCCGTCGCGACGGGCAGCACGGCGCTGGGCACCACCCAATGCGCGACCAGCGCCGTCAGCACGAAGCCCACCGACAGGCCGTAGAAGGCGATCAGATAGGCAAGGGATCGGATCGCGGTCAGCATCGCTTCAGATACCGATCAGCGCCGCCGCGCGCCGCAGCAGATATTTATTATACTCCCGCGCCAGCATTGTGAGGCTGGGGCGGCTGGGCACCGCGTCGTAGACGATGGTGACGCGCCCCGGCAGCGCCTGCCGCAGCTCCAGCGCGGAGCGGCGCATATGCCAGTCCGTCGTGATGAGCCGCACGGTGCGATAGTCGCGCCGCTCCAGCCAGCGCGCTGTTTCAATGGCGTTGGAGCGCGTGTCGATCGCTTCCCGGCCCAGGGTGATGCAGCAGGCGAAGAGCGTTTCGGGCGCCTTATATTCCGCCGCCAGCTCCACCGGGCGCACGGAGCGGTCGACGCCGGAGATCAGCATCCGCTTGGCCGCGCCTTCCTGCAACAGCGCCAGTCCCCGGTCGATCCGCCCCGCGCCGCCGGTCAGCACGACGATAGCGTCGGTCGGCCTGCCGTCCAGCGGCTGCGGCAGGAAGATCGCGAACCAGGCGAAGCCCAGCATCCACGCGAGGATCGACAGGGCGACAAGCCGCACGATCACAGCAACCGCCCCAGCGACCGCAGCACCGTCCAGCGCGCCGCCAGCATGGCGAGCAGAACTCCACCCAGCGGCAGCGCGGCGAGCACGGCCCAGCCGCTCCACGGCAGGCGCACCGCGCCCAGCAAGTCCGATCCCGTCGCGATCAGCCGCCCGCCCAGCAACAGGATGACGCAGGCCGCCACGACAAAGCCCAGCAGGCTGCCCAGCATCGCGTCGAGCGCGATGCGCCGCTGGAACAGGCGTGCGATCTGCACATCGGTCGCACCCATCAGGTGCAGCACTTCGATGGTGCCGCGATGGCTGTCATGCGCCCCGCGCGCTGCCAGCACCACCACCGCCCCAGTCGCCAGCGCCATCAGCAGCACGATCCCCGCCGCCAGCCAGCCCAGCGCCGACAACAGCCCGGCGAGCGGCAGCAGGAAAGCGGCATGGGGTTCGACCCGGATCTTGGGCGACAGGCCCGCCATCAGGCGGCGCAGGCGCTCCACCTTCGCGTCGGCACCGCCCGGCGTCAGCGTCACGTCGATCAGCGCCGGGATGGGCAGGTCGCCGCTCGACGCCTCCTCCCCCAGCCATGGGCGCAATTGATCGACAAGCGTCGCGGGATCGACCGGCCGGACGCCCGCCACGCCGTCGGCCCCGCGCAGCGCCTGCGCCGCGCGCCTGCCGAGTGCGTCGCGCGCCTCCACATTCGCCTCCACGATCTGCACCGTCGCCCGGCCCGCAAGGTCCGCGCTCATCGAACGCACCGCCGCGCCCAGCCCCAATCCGGCGGCGGCGGCGAGCACCGTCAGGAACATCATGATCGCGATGATCCACGGCATCGGCCCGGCCACCCGCCCTTCGGGCAGCAGGCGATGACGCGCGGCCGCCGCCGCGCGCCGATCCGCGACGCCCGCCATCAGGCGCTCCCCCGCGAGCGCGGCGGATAGCGCAGCGCGCCGGTCGGGTCGGCCAGCCGCCCCTTGTCCAGCCGCATCATCTGCGCGCCCGTCACCTGCCCCATCAGCGGCAGGTCGTGGGTTGCGACGACGACGGTGGTGCCCAGGCGATTGAGCGCCTCGAACAGGGTCATGAGGCGGCTCGCCATGTCGGCGTCGACATTGCCGGTCGGCTCGTCCGCCACCAATATCTCAGGCCGCGCGATCACGGCGCGGGCGATGGCGACGCGCTGCTGCTCCCCGCCCGAAAGGGTCGCGGGCCGCGCCTGTCCCCGGTCGCCCAGGCCCACCCAGTTCAGCATCTCGCTGACCGGCGCGTCGACTTCTGCCTCCTCCATGCCTGCGACGCGCAGGGGCAGGGCGATATTGTCATAGACCGACAGATGCGGGACCAGACGGAAATCCTGGAAGACGACGCCGATGCGGCGGCGGAATCCAGGGAGCCGCTTGCGGGGCAGCGTCACCACATCCTCGCCGAACAGGCGGATGACGCCCCGGCTGGGCCGCTGGGCCAGATAGAGCAGTTTCAGCAGCGACGTCTTGCCCGCGCCCGACGCGCCGGTCAGGAAATAGAAGCCGCCGCCATGCAGCGAAAAGCTGACATCGGACAGCGTCTCGCTATCCAGCCCATAGCGCAGGCCGACATTTTCGAACTGGACGATGGCCGACATGATCGTAAAAACCGGCGCTCGCGCGCTCCCTTCTGCCCCTGACATGCAGCCATGGCACAGCGGGCGGCCCGCCGTAAAGCCCGCGCCGCGCAACCGCGCGAGTCGCATGTCCTGCGCATCGTCCGATTTTGACCGCTTGCGTGCGAGTCCAAGCCATGGCTATGAAGCGAAATGATCCTGCTGTGCCCCAATTGCGCGACGCGTTATATCGTGCCGGACAGCGCCGTCGGCCCGAACGGCCGCCAGGTCCGCTGCGCCGCCTGCAAGCATAGCTGGTTTCAGGAAGGCCCCGCCCTGCCGACGCGGGAGGACGCGCCCATGGCGCCCGCGCCGCGTGAAGAACCGGCGGCCCCGCCTTCGCCCCCTCCCCCGTCCGTCGCCGTCCCCGCGCCGCCGGAGCCGGAGGCCGTGGAGGAGGAGGCCCCCGCCGCTCCGGCAGCAATGGAGGACGCCGCGCAGGACGAAGAAGCGGATGCGCCGCAACCTCCCCCGCCTGCCTTCGCACCGCCGGACAATCGTTTCGACCATATCTATGAAGGCGCGCCCGCCGAAGCCGCCGATCGGAGCCGCTTCGACGCCGCGCCGCCCTTCAAGCCGCGCCGCAACCCGCTCAAGCGCGCGACCTATGCCGCCGTCGCCTTCTGCCTGATCGTCGCGGCGGCGGGCGGCGCGCTCTATCGTTTCGGCGCGCCGAGCTGGGCCGTGAGCCTGGGCCTCGCGCCCGATGAGGGCGATCCCGACCTGCTCTTCTATCTCTCCAAGCCCGCCGAACGGCGCAAACTCCCCACCGGCGAGGAATATTTCGCCTTTGGCGCGCGGATCGTGAACAGCGGCAAGCAGGCCCTCCCGGTGCCGCCGGTGCTGGTGCAGTTGCGCGACCGGCAGAACCGCCTCGTCTTCAGCTGGACGACCAAGGCGGACAAGGCGAAGCTCAAGCCCGGCGAGGAAGCGTCGATCAACGAAAGCCGGATCGACATCCCCAAAAACGCGGAAAACCTGTCGCTGACGTTCGTCCAGTAAAGACCGGCCGTCAAAATTCCACGTCGCGCAGCGCGTCGTGGCCGGGACGGGTGAACAGCCGGCCACGCTCCGCCCAGGCGATGATCGCCAGCGCCACGCAGCCAAAGCAAACCATGCCCAGCGCCAGCGGCAGGACCGTGCCGTCGAAGGCGCGCCCGACCAGACTGCCCAGCGTGGCCGACACCGCCGTCGTCAGAAAAGCCTGGAAGGAAGACGCGATGCCCGCCCCCTTCGAAAAAGGCTCCATGGAAATCGCGCTGAAATTGGAGGCGGTGAAGGCGATGGCCAGCATCGCCAGCGATTGCAGCACCATGAACGCGGCCAGGCTTTCCCAGCCCGCCTCGATGAAGCCGACATGCACCGTGCAAACGAGGATAGAGGCGATCAACGCGCCCTGGCTGAGCCGCCGCGCGCCGAAGCGCGACACCAGGCGGCTGTTGATAAGGCTCCCGACGCCCATGCTGCCTGCTATGACGGCAAAGGCGAGGGGAAAGATCGCGCGGGCGTCGAACGTATCGAACAGGATCTGCTGGACCGACAGGATGAAACTCAGGAGGCCGCCCATCGCCACGCCGCTCGCCAGCATATAGCCGATGGAGCTGCGGTGCGTGATGACCCCGCCTACGCCGCGCAGCACGGTGCGGGCGCTGATCGCGATCCGGTTTTCGGGCTTCAGCGTTTCGGGCAGCCGCAGCATCATCCACGGCAGGATCATCGCCGCCAGCAACGCCAGCGCCCAGAATATCCAGCGCCATGGCGCGATCCACAGGATCGCCTGCCCCATGCTGGGGGCCATGACGGGGATCAGGATGAACACCGCGAAGATCAGCGACATGACCTGCGCCATGGCGTCGCCGCGAAAGCGATCGCGGATGATGCCGACGGTAATGACCCGGCTCGCCCCCGCGAAGAAGCCCGCGCACATCCGCCCGATCAGCATCATGGCAAAACTGTGCGCCCCCGCGCAGGCGACGGTAGCCAGGATGAACAGCGCCATGGCGCTGCCCAGCACGCGCTTGCGCCCAAAGCGGTCGGACAGGATGCCGAACAGCAGCGACCCGATACCCAGCCCCAGGAAATACATGCTGATGATAAGCTGCCGGTCATTGGGATGCGGAATGTTCAGGTCGCGCCCGATGTCCGGCAGAGCAGGCAGCATCGGGTCGATCGACAGCGCGTTCATCGCCATCAGGCAGGCGCACAACAGCACGAATTCGCGGAATTTTATGTCTTTTTCGGCAGGGGGTGTCGACGATGACGGGGATGGAGTCATGGAAAGCCTATGGGGACAATATCCGCCTTGCGCCACCCCTTATCTTCGGCCGTGGGCGGCCTCGTTAACCCTGCCGGCCGCCGGGAAAGCGGGCAGCGGGCTTTCCGGCCTCTTTTGCGCGTTAACCATTTTTTATCGCTTCCCGGTCCAATCTGCTCCGCGTTGAAAACCATCAGGTCGAAATCCTTTGAGGGGAAGGTTCGGTTATGGCGAATGGAAGCAAGAGCGCGCGGTTCCTCATGGAAAGCCGCTTGCCGGATGCGGCGCGGCGTTCCGCTGAAGACTGTTTCGAACTGGGCGTGGCCTATAGCTGCGGCACCGGAGGCATGGGCATCGACCTGGTCGAGGCGCATAAATGGTTCAATCTCGCCGCGCTCAAGGGCAGCGGGGAAGGACAGACGATGCGCGCCGAAATCGCCGAGGAAATGACCGCGCGCGAAATTGCCGAGGCCCAGCGCCAGGCGCGCGCCTGCATCGCCGCGACGCAGTTCGGCGCCGCCTGAACCGCACGGAAGTCCGGATCGGACGGGAGCCTGCGTTGCAGGAACTGATCCGCCTTAAGCCCGATTGACGCGGGCAAGCCGCCGAGGCGCTGTTTCCGGCATCGTCAGGACGATGGGCAGCACGGCGCAGGCAACGATCGCGATCATCGCTCCGGGCACGGACGCCCAGCCAGTCCGCTCCAGCAGCAACTGGGCGACATAAGGCGCCAGGCCGCCGAAAATGGCCGTCGCGGAGGTAACGCCGAAGGCCAGGCCGCTAAGGCGTCCTTCGCCGGGGAACTGCTCGGCCGTTGCCGCCGCGGCGACGGCGCTCACGCCACCGGCAACCAAGGCGAGAACAACCGCGCCCGGCATTCCGTAGGCATGGGCCGAAGTCCCCATCAACCCGAACATCGCGATCGGCAATGCGGCGCTCAGGATGGCAAGTCCGGCGAGCACCGGCTTGCGCCCCCAGCGGTCGGACAAGGCGCCGACGAACGGGGTGACGGCGATCACGGCAACCGCCGCGATCGTGGCCAGCCACAGCGCGCCGGTTTCGTCGATCGCCCTCGTCGACGTCAGGAATACCGGCACATAGGTGATCCCGACATAGTAGGTGATCGAGCCGAGCGCCGAAATCGCGAATCCGCGAACGATGCCGGCGCGATGATGGGCGAGGCTGTGGCGCAGCGGATTGCGGGGAATCGTGCCGCGCACCCGTTGCCGCTCGAACTCGGGCGACTCCCGCATGGTTGCGCGGGCCAGCAGAATGGCGGCCGCAAGCCCCGCGCCGACGAGGAAGGGTATGCGCCAGCCCCATGAGACGAGCGCCTCTTCAGACATGGCGCTGACGGTGAGGGCAGCAACCGCGGCGGCCAGAAGCGCTCCCGCCTCGCTCGCTGCGGCGGCGAGCGAGGCGATGAGGCCGCGCCGGTCCTCCGGCGCGCCTTCCAGCAGATAGGCGACGACGCCCGTATATTCGCCGCCCACCGAGAACCCCATGATGCAACGGATGGCGAGCAGCAGTGCGCCGGCGGCTGGCCCGATCCGGGCGTGGGTCGGCAGCAGCGCCGTCGCCAGCATGGCGAACGTCATGAGCGTCATCGACGCGAGCATGGTCTGCCGCCGTCCATAGCGATCGCCGATGTGGCCGAACACCATCGCGCCGACGGGACGCATCAGATAGGCGACGGCGAAGCCGCCGAGGGTGACGAGGATCGAATCGCCGGCTGTGAAGAACACCCGCGAGAGCACGGTGGCGAGATAGAGATAGAGCGTGAAATCATACCATTCGACGATCGTGGAGAAAGCCGCGATCGCGAGTGAGGCGCGCGGCAGACGGGGGGAAGCGCCGTGCGGTTCGTCCATGCGCGTGCGGCCCGGCTGGGAACTAACGTCGGCGATCGCCGGTTCATGCGTCATCCTCTCGTGCAAAGGAACGACAGCATGGCGCTGAAGGCGATCGGCCTCAACTGCAGCCTGAAAGGTTCAGGCAAGGAGCCCTCTTCCACCGACAAGATGATCGCGCTGATCGCCTCGGAACTGGCCGGGAGGGGGGTCGAATGCACCGGAACGGTCAGGGTCACCGATCTGAATGTCAAGCCCGGCGTCACGTCGGACGAGGGCGAGGGCGACGACTGGCCCGATCTGCGGCGCCGAATCCTCGCGCATGATATCCTCATCTTCGGCACGCCCGTCTGGCTCGGACAGATGTCCAGTCTCGCCAAACGCGTGCTGGAGCGAATGGACGCATTCCTGAGCGAGACGGACGAGCGGGGGCGGATGCCGAGCTATTCGAAAGTCGCGGTTCTGGCTGTCGTCGGCAACGAGGACGGGGCGCACGGGATCAGCGCGCATGTCTATCAGGGGTTGAACGACACCGGTTGGACGATCCCGGCGGGCGCGGTATCCTATTGGGTAGGCGAAGCCATGGGTAAGACGGATTTCCAGGATTTGCCGCAGGTGCCGGAGAAGGTGTCGCAAGCGGCGGCCATGGCGGCTTCGAACGCCGCGCACCTCGCGCGGCTGCTGAAGGATGAGGCATATCCGGGCGTCAGCAACTGAGACGCCGCACCGGCCCGCAGGGCGTCAGGCAAAAGGCGAAGGGCGCCCGCTGGTGAAAACTCCATCGTGAAAGGCACAGGCATGACTGAACTTATGGCCGACGTCGCGAGCGATTTTGGCGAAGCGGTCATCAGCGGCCTGTCCCAGCCGCGCAGGATCATTCCGGCTCGCTACCTCTACGACGTTCGCGGCTCCGAACTGTTCGAACAGATCACGCGGCTTCCGGAATATTATCCCACTCGAACCGAGACGCTGCTCCTGAAGCGGCATGCCGCGGATCTGGGAAGGCTGTCCGGGCGAGGGCGCCCGGTGGTCGAATTCGGGGCCGGTTCGGCAGCCAAGACGCCGCTGCTGCTGGATGCGACCGGCGCTACGACCTACGTGCCGATCGACATCTCGAAAGAGTTCCTTGAAGGAGCGATGGCCCGGCTCGCGGTGGCCCGCCCGGCATTGCGGATAGTGCCGATCGCCGGGGATTTCACCCATCCCCTGAAGCTGCCGCCCCTTGCGGGGCCGTTGACCGGCTTTTTTCCCGGATCGACCATCGGTAATTTCGATCACCGTTCCGCCGTGAACCTGCTGCGCTCGCTTCGCCAGACGCTCGGTCCCGCCGCCAGCCTCGTAATCGGCATCGACAGCCGCAAGAACTCCCGCCTGCTGGAGGCGGCCTATGATGACGCGGCGGGGATCACGGCCGCGTTCAACCTCAATCTCCTGCACCGCATCAACCGGGAACTGGACGGCACGATCCCGATCGACGCCTTCGAGCATAGAGCGGTGTGGCATGACGGCCTTGGCCGGGTCGAGATGCACCTCGTCGCGAACCGCGATGTCGCGTTCGCCGCCGCGGGACGGCGCTTCTCGATGGGCGCGGGGGAAACGATCCACACCGAAAACAGCTACAAATACACGCTGGAGGAAGCCCGGCTTCTCGCGCGCGCCTCGGGCTGGGAACCGCTCGCCTTCTGGACCGATCCTGACGGGCTGTTCGGATTGCACGTGTGGACCGCAGCCTCCGACGAGCTTCAGCCATGAGTTCGCGGCTCCAGCGGTGCGAAGGTCCCGACCTCTTGCCCGAGCGGCAATATCGGGCGGTGCGCGCGGCGACGGAGGCTTTAGCCGCACCCCTTTCGTCCGAGGACTGCCAGGTGCAGTCGATGCCCGACGCGAGCCCGGTCAAATGGCATCTGGCCCATACGAGCTGGTTCTTCGAGACGTTTCTGCTTACGCCGCTGCTGCGCGGCTACCGGCCAGTCGATCCGGCCTATTCCGTCCTGTTCAATTCCTATTATGTCGGGGTGGGCGAACGCCATCCGCGCGGGCGGCGGGGGCTATTGACCAGGCCGTCGCTCGAAGACGTCTACGCCTACCGCCGGCATGTCGATGCGGCCATGGCTGAAATGATGGCGTGCGTTCCGGCGGCCTCGTGGCGAAACCGCGTCGAGCTTGGCCTGCATCATGAGCAGCAGCATCAGGAACTGATCCTGATGGACATACAACACGCGCTGTCGTGCAACCCGCTTCAGCCGGCCTATCGCGCAGGAGAGGCGGCGCACGGGGATGGTGCGCCGACGCAATGGGTCGGAGTGCCGGGCGGACTCTATGAGATAGGGCATGACGGGAACGGCTTCGCCTTCGACAACGAGGCGCCGCGCCACCGGGTCTGGCTTGAGCGGTTCGAGATCGCCGACCGGCTCGTCACGGCCGGCGACTATCTCCGCTTCATCGAGGCAGGCGGCTACCGCTCTCCCCAACTGTGGCTCTCGGACGGCTGGGCCGCGGTCGAAGCCGACGGCTGGGCGGCGCCGCTCTACTGGCGCGAGGGCGGGGACGGGTGGACCTGTTTTTCACTCGAAGGGCGCAAGCCCGTCGACCCTTCCGTCCCGCTGCTCCACGTCAGCTATTACGAAGCCGATGCGTTCGCCCGCTGGGCGGGTTGCCGGCTTCCGACCGAAGCGGAATGGGAAGTCGCGGCCGGTCAATCCCGGCTCCGCCAGTGCGATGACCGCGCGTGGCAATGGACCGCCTCGCCCTATGTCGCCTATCCCGGCTACGTCCCCGCCACGGGCGCCATCGGGGAATATAACGGCAAGTTCATGGTCAACCAGTTCGTGCTTCGCGGCGGCTCGCCGGCGACGCCGCCGGGGCACTCGCGGCCAAGCTATCGCAACTTCTACCCGCCCTCGGCCCGGTGGGCATTCAGCGGGATCAGACTCGCTCGCGGCTAAGGGGCCGACGCGGAACCGGCATACGCCGCGCCTTGGGGATCGACCGCTTCGTCCGCCGCATCATCCTTTCAACCTCCCGGCGTGCCAGGCGACATGCTCCGCCATGAAAGTGGAGATGAAATAATAGGAATGATCATAGCCCGCCTGCATGCGGATCGTCGCGGGAATGCCCGCGCGAGCCGCCGCCTCTTGCAGCAGGTGAGGCTTGAGCTGTTCGTCGAGGAAGGCGTCCGCCGTGCCCTGATCGACCAGCAGATCGGGCAGGCGCGCGCCGTCATCGATCAGCGCGCAGGCATCATAGTCCCGCCACGCGGCCCGGTCGGGGCCAAGATAGCCGGCCAGCGCCTTCTCGCCCCACGGACAGTTGAGCGGGCTGGCGATCGGGGCGAATGCGCTCACCGAACGAAAACGCCCCGGATTGCGCAGGGCGATGGTCAGCGCGCCATGCCCGCCCATCGAATGACCGGTGATGCCCTGCCGCGCCATGTCGACCGGAAAATGCGCCGCGGCCAGCGCGGGCAGTTCCTGCTCGATATAGCGGCGCATATGGAAATGCCCTGCCCAGGGCTCCCGCACCGCATCGACATAGAAGCCGGCGCCCTTGCCGAAATCATAGGCCGCGTCGTCGGGCACGTCTTCGCCGCGCGGAGACGTGTCCGGCGCAATGAAGACGATCCCCTGTTCGGCACAGGCCGCGCGGTATTCGCCCTTTTCGGTCACATTGGCATGGGTGCAGGTCAGGCCGGAAAGATACCACAGCACGGGCAGCTTCGTGCCCGGCGGATGATCGGGCACGAAGGCTGAAAAGGTCATCGGGGTGCCGGTGGCGGCCGAAGCGTGGCTGTACACGCCCTGGACGCCGCCATGCGCCTTGTTGATGGAAACGGTTTCCACCGGCGTCACATCCGGTGGAGGCCGCACAGCTTGTTGCCGTCCGGGTCGCGCAGATAGGCAAGGTAAAGCTGCCCCCCGCCTGCCTCACGCACGCCCGGCGGGTCTTCCACCGACTTGCCGCCATTGGCGACGCCGGCCTCATGCCAGGCATCGACCCGTTCCGCGCCGTCCAGGGCGAAGCCGATCGTGCCGCCATTGGCGTGGCAGGCGGGTTCCCCGTCGATCGGGTTGCCGACCAGGAACATGGCGCCTTTGTGCAGATAGATCAGCCGCCCCTTGGGATCGGTGATCGCGGGCTTGCCGCCCATCGCGGCGAACAGGGCGTCGTAGAATTTCTTCGACCGTTCGGTATCGTTCGAACCGATCATCACATGGCTGAACATTCGTCATCCTCTCTTGCTTGAACCTTTTGCCACAAGTCCGCGAGCGGCCCGGCAGGCTCCGGGCGGGTCGCGGCCCGCATTTCTATTGCATATGCCGCATCCTTTCCCACCCTTTCAGCATATGCCAGCCAGCCATTCAACCGGGCCATTCAACCAGAATCGCCTACCGCCTTTTCCACAAGACCGCGCAGCCATCTAAGCCCCTCGTCCCGGTCCCGCCTGACGCTCCACATCAGCCGCATCGGCGTGGAACTCGTGCGGTAGGGCGGCGCGAGCAGGCGTATGGCGGGGCCTCCATGCGTTTCGGCGACACGGCGGGGGCATAGCGCGATCATGTCCGTGGCCTTGACGACTTCAAGGGCGGACAGCGTGTCCGGCACGATGATGCCGATGCGGGGCGTCAAGCCATGTTCGGCCAGGGAGCGCGCTATTTCCGCATGTTCCATCGTTTCCTTGACGGGCCGGTCGCGGGCGGTGGCGCGGTAGAAGTCGGTCGCGCGGATGTCGACATGCCGCCAGTGCGCCAGTTCCGCGATCGTGAGCGGGCCGGACCCGCGCGGGTGATCCGCGCGCACCGCGAACACGACGTCTTCGTGCCGCAGCAGCGTGCTGCTGAGACCCGGCAATGGCCGGTCGACGGTGGCGATGGCGAGGTCGGCCCGTTCCGATTCGAGGTCGGCCTCGAAGCTGTCGTCAATCTGCCTGAGGTCGAAGCTGATCGCCGATCCCGCGTCCTCGACGGCGGCCGCCAGCATCGGAGCCAGCTCCATGCGGAGCGACAGGAGGCAGCTGATCCGAAAGCGCCGGTCGCTGTCGCCGGGATCGAAACGGCGCACGCTCAGCGCATGGTCGAGGATACCGAGCGCCTCGCGGATCTGGGGGATCAGGTCATCCACCCGCTCGGTAGGCTCCATCCCGTGCGGCCCGCGCCGGAACAACTCGTCGCCGAGCGTGGCGCGCAACTTCCGCAGATTGTGGCTGACGGCCGAAGGCGTGATAAAAAGACGGCGCGCCGCGGCCGTTACGCTCCGCTCCTGATACAGAGCATCGAGCGTGCGCAACTGATGCAGTTGCAGCCCGCCGGCTGCACCGGGCGATGAGGAGGAAGCGGGAGTGAGCGCCGTGAACATCGTTCCCGTCAATGTGAGTAATATTCAATCGACATGCAACCGGGATGATCGCTATTCAGTCACGGGAAATGCCGGAGGGTGAATGTTGACACAGATTCGCGAAGCGTCCGTCGATCCCGTGGCCGCACCCTTTTTCCTGCCGCTCCAGTTGCGCGGCCTGACGATCCGCAACCGCATCGCAATGGCGCCGATGACGCGGGAATTTTCACCAGGCGGCATTCCGGGGCCGGACGTGGCGGACTATTATCAAAAGCGCGCGGCCGGCGGCGTCGGCCTGATCGTCACGGAAGGCACGGGCATCGACCATCCCGTTTCCGTCGACGGCACGAGCATCCCGCAACTCCATGGCGAGGCGGCGCTCGCGGGGTGGAAAGCCGTGATCGACGCGGTCCATGCCCAAGGCGCGGCGATCGTGCCGCAATTGTGGCATCAGGGATGCCTGCGCGATCCGCTTCGTTCCGCCTATCCCGAGCAGGCCGGCCACCGGCCGTCCGGCTTGTGGGGCACGCCGGGCCTGGTATCCTACGAACCGGACTATATCGCGCGGGTGAGCGGTCCCACCGAACCGATGACCGACGAGGAGATCGCCGACGTCATCGCCGCCTTTGCCCGCTCGGCGCGCAACGCCGCCGCGATCGGCTTCGACGGCATCGCGATCCATGGAGCGCACGGCTATCTGATCGACACCTTCTTCTGGCGCGACACCAATCGCCGGACCGACCGCTGGGGCGGCGATGCACGGGCGCGGGCCGCATTCGGCGTCGAGGTGGTGCGCGCGATCCGGCGGGAGATCGGCGAGGCGATGCCGATCATCTTCCGCTTCTCCCAGCACAAGCAGCAGGACTATAAGGCGCGCTTCGCCGACACGCCCGAGGAGCTGGGTATTATCCTGGGCGCGTTGTCCGATGCGGGCGTCGACCTGTTCGACGCCAGCAGCCGCCGCTTCGACATGGCGGTGTTCGAGGGTTCCGACCTGACCCTGAGCGGATGGGCGCGCAAGCTGACCGGGAAACCCAGCATGGCGGTGGGCGGCATCGGCCTCAACAACTGGCTTCAGGACACGTTCAAGGGCCGGGGCGAGACGATCGCCGTCAACAATCTCGATGAAGTACGCCGCCTTTACGACCGCGGCATGTTCGATATGATCGCCGTTGGACGCGCGCTCATCAGCGATCCTCAATGGGTCATGAAAATGCGCAGCGGCGAAGCCTTCGTTCCTTATGATGTAACCAGCCTTGGACGCCTGACATGACAGCAATACTGACTTCCACGCTTTTCAAGCCGCTCACCGCACGCGGCGTGACCATCCCCAACCGCACCGTCATGGCGCCGATGGGCCGGATGTTCGCGCAGAACCATGTGCCGCATCCCGATGCGCCGGCCTATTACCGCCGCCGGATCGAAGGAGGGATCGGCCTTGTCATCACCGAGGCGACCGGCGTCGACCACCCGCTGGCGGCCGATCATGGCGGCACGCCCCATATGCATGGCGAGGCGGCGCTGGCCGGCTGGAAGAAGGTCGTGGACGAGGTGCATGGCGTGGGGGGCCTCATCTTCCCGCAGCTCTTCCACCAGGGGATGCTGCATGGCGGCGGCAATCCCGACGTGCCGGTGAACAGCTTGCGCCCGTCCGGGACGATCGGCACCCCCGGCCCGACCAGTTTCGCACCGCAGTTCATCGAACGCGCGCTGGCGCCTACCCGGCCGATGAGCGAGGAGGAGATCGCGGACGCCATCGCCGCCTATGCCCGGTCGGTGAAAAATGCCGTCGCGGTCGGCTTCGACGGGATCGCGCTGCACGGCGCGCACGGTTACCTGATCGACAGCTTCCTGTGGGGCGAGAGCAACCGGCGCACGGACCGCTGGGGCGGCGATCACAAGCAGCGCACGGCTTTTGCGGTGGAGGTCATCAAGGCCGCCCGCGCGGAAATGCCCGACGACATGCCGCTCGTTTTCCGCTTTTCCCAGCACAAGTCGAGCAATTATGACGCGCGCAATACCGAAACGCCGCAGGAGCTGGAGGCGATGCTCGGCCCTATCGTCGATGCGGGCGTGGACATACTCGACGCGAGCATCCGCCGCTTCTGGCAGCCCGCCTATGAAGGTTCGCCGCTCAACCTGGCCGGCTGGGCCAAGAAGCTGGTCGGCAAGCCGGTGATCGCGGTGGGCAGCGTGGGCCTGGGCTTTACCGCGTCCGAAACGTTCATGAAGACCGGCACCGAGCAGGCGGACGATAATATCGCCCTCCTCATGGAGCGGTTCAACGAGGGCGAGTTCGACATGATCGCCATCGGCCGCTCGCTGATCAGCGATCCCGACTATGTGAACAAGCTGCGGCGCGGCGAGGAACCTGTGCGCTTCTCACGCAAGGCGCTGGAAACCCTGGCATGACGCAGCGCCTCCCCCTTGCCGGCAAGGTCGCTCTCATCACCGGCGGCGGACGCGGGCTCGGGCGGGCAATCGCGCTGCGGCTGGCGGGCGACGGCGCGGCCGTGGCGGTGGTCTCCCGTACCGCCGCGCAGGTCGAACAGGCGGCGGCGGACATCCGGGCGGACGGAGGACAGGCGCTGGGCTTTGCCTGCGACATGACCGCTCCCGGCGCGACCGCGGCCGCGGTTGCGCGGGTCGCCGCCGAACTGGGGCCGGTCGATATCCTGATCAACAACGCGGCCGACACCAGCGTCGAGGGTATGACGGGTTCGGTCGAAACGGTCGGCATCGCACAGATCGAGAACCAGATGCGCACCAGCCCCTTCCTGGCGCTGGAGGCGATGCAGGCATGTCTCCCGCATATGCGGGAGTCGGGCGGGCGCATCATCAACATGGGGTCCGCCGTGGGGACGCGCGGCATGGAGGGGTTCCTGCCCTATGCCATGGCGAAGGAGGCGGTGCGGGCGCTGACCCGCGTCGCGGCGCGCGAATGGGGCCGTTACGGCATCACCGTCAACGCCATATGCCCCGCCGCCGATACCGAGGCGGCGCGTGACACCGTCACCAGCGGCGTGCTGGACAAGGTCCGCAGCAGCGGCCCGCGCAGCCCCATCAACCGGCTGGGATCGCCCGAGGATGATGTCGCGCCGCTGGTCGCCTTCCTGGCGGGACCGGGCGCCGCCTATCTGACGGGCTACACCTATATGGTGGACGGCGGCGGAAGCATCGACGCGGCGCGGTGAAGAAAGGTTTGGAGGAATTGTGACCGATCTCGAAAAGCTGCTCGCCATCGAGGCGATCAAGGACATTTTCGCCAAGAAGCTGCGCTATATGGATCTCAAGCAATGGGACGATTACGCTTCGCTGCACGCGGAAGATGCCTATTCCGAAACCTGGAAGCACAGCCTGCCCACGGACGAACAGCCCATGACCGCGGATGGCCAGCGCGGGCGCGTCGTCGGGCCGGAGGCGATCGCCGGGCAGCTCGCCCGGGTCTTTACCCACCCGACGCCGATCACCTCGGTGCATCATTGCCACGGGGCGGAAATCGAATTCCTGTCCGATACCGAAGCCAGGGGTATATGGGCGATGGAAGATTCGCTCTGGTGGCGGAATGGCGATGTCGAGGAACATCTCCACGGCTATGGCCACTATCATGAGACGTTCCGCAAGACCGGCGGCCGCTGGCTGTTCACATCCCGTCAGCTCATCCGTATCCGGGTCGACATGACTCCCGATTTCTGGTCGCGGCTCACAATGGCCTGACCGGCATCAGGGACCCGACCGGCATCAGGGCACCATCTCGTCAATGTGCCGCAACATTGCAAGGGCATCGGGATCGCCGGTCATCAGCCGATTGGTCCGCCGCCTGATCATCCATCGCGCCTTCCGCCGCACCAGATCCCACCGGTTGGCGGATATGCGCCAGGGGAAGAAACGATCCTCGCCCTCATGCTGGAAGACGCAGCTGTAGTTGAGTGCAACCGCCTCGTCTCCCGCGACGGTCACATAGGGCAGGCCCATGACATGGCAGATTCCTTCGGGCACCTGACTGAAATGCCGCGTTTCAAAGGCGCCGGCGATCGCCTCGCGCCCTTCATAGGCGCCCAGGCCGCCGATGTCGTAAACGCCGTCCTCGGTCCACAGCTCCGCCAGATTGCGCGCGCGTTCGAGCCGGTCGGACGTATCGACCAGCGGGCCGTAGCTGGCGATGAGCTGGCGGATTTCGATGTGATCGCGCTGGAGCCGCACCTCCTGCTCCAGAGCCGCCAGCCTTTCCTCGATCGATGTCATATTCCTCTCCTCCACGGCCCGCCCGGGCGATTCCCGTTCGCAACGGCGCCGACAGCGCCATGCCCTTCTGCCCCAGCACCGCATCGTCCCGCACAGCTTTACCCGATCGCCCCTATCCATCAGATAGATGATCACCCGATACGCCGGCTTCCTTGAAATCCTCGATTGCAATACTGAACCGTTCAGTTAGGCCAAAACCGGCGTTGACGGAGCCTCTGGGAGAAATGGGATGAGTGTCTGGTCTTATAAGGGCAAACGGGTCGTTGTGGCCGGCTGCTTTTCCGGCATGGGCGAGGCGACGGCCCGCGAACTGGTGGCGCTAGGCGCCGAAGTGCACGGCGTCGACATCAAGGAGTCGCCTGTCCCGCTGGCATCCTTCACCAAGATCGATCTTCGCGATCCCGCGTCCATCGATGCGGCGGTCGAGGCGATCGGCGGCGAAATCGACGCGCTGTTCAACTGCGCGGGCCTGCCGCAGACCTTCCCCGCCATCGAGGTGATGAAGGTCAACTATATCGGCATGCGCTACTGGACCGAAAAATGGCTGCCCCGGATCAGGAAGGGCGGCGCCATCGGCATCATCACGTCGACCGCGGGCATGGGCCACATGCTGCACGCCAGGGAAATCGGCGAACTGATCGCGATCCCCGACTTTGCCGGCGCGGTGGCGTGGGCCGAAGCGCATCCCGATCTGGTCGGCGACGGCTATGCCTTCTCCAAGGAGGTCAGCTCCTTCTGGACCATGCTGATGGGAACGATCACCATCAAACAGGGCGTGCGGATCAACTGCGTCGCGCCGGGGCCTACCGAAACGCCGATGATGCCCGACTTCGAATCCGTCGCGAGCGCCAAGATGATCGACGTGTTCATTCAGCCGATCAATCGCCGCTCCAAGGCCGTCGAGCAGGCTTATCCGCTGATCTTCCTGAACAGCGATGCCGCCAGCTTCATCAACGGCCATATCCTGAACGTCGACGGCGGCTTCGTCGGCGGCGTGATGACCGGACAGATCGATATTCAGGGATCGATCGAAAAGGCCATGGCGAGCATCTGAGGCCGGCCTTCCCTCCCCTCCCCATGAACGAGGAGGCGATGGGAGCCGCCAAGAGGGTTGGTGCCTCACGATATGCAGCCGCATGAGGCACGCACCGGCAATAAACCGCGTCCCGCCGGCCCGCCGCTATATCCTATGATCATGGCCCTAACGGGTCATGCGCGGCCTTTCGGCATGACCGGATTGTCCTCCATGGCCCGGATGCCTGAGCGGTGTCGTCATGAACGGACGCGATATCTCCAGCACATTCGATACGAAATCGTCCATGGGTACGGCAGATAGCGGGACGGGTGCATCGGGTTGGAAAATAGCGGCCCTTGAGATGGCTAACCTGCTCCATGCCCGTGGGCGCGCTCGTTCTTCCTTCCTTGCCTTTGACGCTTTGATCGGGACAAGCTGCCAGAGGGGAAAACCATAGCCCATTACAGGGCACGACCTTTGCTGGACTTTGTTTGAGGAACTGAAATGTCGGACAGGATTGCAATTGTTACGGGCGGCAGCCTTGGCCTGGGCCGGGAGGTAGCGCGCGGTTTGCTGGCACAGGGATATCGGGTCGCGATATTCGGGCGCAGCCAGGCGTCGCTGGATGAAGCGGTGGCGGATCTGGGCGGCGACGTCCTTGGCGTATCCGTCGATGTCGGAAACGAAGCCTCGGTTGCCGCTGGCTTTGCGAAGGTGGACGAGGCGATGGGCCCGGTCACCACGCTCGTCAACGTCGCGGCGATCTTCGAGCCGTTTGCGATCGAGGAGGCCACGGCGGAGCGGATATTGCCGCTGGTGCACATCAATTTTTGCGGGGCGGTCTATTGCATGCGGGAGGCCGTGACGAGGATGCGGCGGGCCGGACATGGCGACATCGTCAATGTATCGTCCGAATCCGTGCGCCAATCGACGCCGTTCTTTTCCATCTATACCTCGACCAAGGCCGCGCTCGAAACCATGACGACCCTTATGGGAGAGGAATTGCGGGAGGACGGCATTCGCTGCACGATCTTCCGCGTCGGCCGGATGCATAGCCACGGCGCCGCCAATACCAGCTGTTCGCCCGACCTTCTTCCGCGCTTCATCGACCGTTGCGAGGTCACGGGCGCAAGTTATTGGACGGGGGCGGGCATGCAGCCCGCGTCAGCCGCACTCGCCTTGGTCAACCTCCTGCTCACACCGCGCGATGCGCGCGTCGAACTGATCGAGGTGCGGTCCTATTGATCCGGGCGGGCTATCGGCTCCAGGGCGCATAAGGCCGGTACGGCCGGCGGGACATGATATGGCGCGGCACGCCCTATCATGTCCGCCCTAACCAGCGGTCAGTTGATATCCGAGCGGTTCAGGCTCGTCTGGAGACCCTTCTCGCCCATGCTGAGCGTCGATGTGGGAATGCGATACATGCGCATATCCATAATGACATATACGGAGTCGCCGCGGATGCTCTCGATGGCGGCCAGGCGGCGGCCCTTGGCGTCACGCACGACCTGACCGACCTTGGGCGTCAAAGGCGCAGCGGCCGGCGTTGCCGCATCATCCTGCGCCAGGGCGCTGCCGGCGACAGGGACCATTGCGGCGATAGCGAGAATAGGAAACAGGATGCGAAGCATGGCAAACTCCATAATATTATAAGCGCGGCCCCTTTGCCGCAGACAGTATGTTTCCCCAACATTGATTTACTGCCGTAGTCAATGTTTTTGATACGGCGCAATAACTTCGTCCGTGATGATGCAGAGCGAGAGGAAAAATACCGATATTGCAAGCCCGGACGCGGATGCTGACGACGGTGGAGGATTGTTTGCCCGTGCGATCGGATAGCGGTGGGATAGGTACGGCACTGGGCCGCAAGAAGGACTGAAACGCGCGCTCGATTATTGGAAGCGGCGCGCGAGCTGCTTCAGACCGTACCGCCTTTCGGTCTGACGGCGGCCGCTAACACCAAGGCCGGCTGAGCGGCATCGGTCCCAACAGAAAAGGCCCCGGACTTTCGCCCGGGGCCTTTCTTCAACTTCAACCAGAGATCATGAACCGAATTTGTAGAGCAGTTGGAGGCCAACCGTCCGCGACTGGCCGAGGATGAAGCTGCTCACGCCGACGCCGGACGGCGAGGTCGAGCCGCCACCTATGCGGGTATATTCGTTCGTCAGGTTCTTGACATAGGCGGTTGCCGTCACGCCGGTTTCGCCGATGTCCGCCAGCCTGACGCGCAAGTCGAACTGGTGCTGGGACGGAACCCTGACTTCCACCTGCTGGTAATCCGTATTGTAGTGGAAATCCAACGATGCGCTAAGATTGCCGCCCAGGACCTGTCCCGGAACGTCCACGGTCATGTTCCCATTCACGGTCCATTTCGGCTGACCCTGAATGATGATGGTCGTGGGCGCATAGCGACCCGCGCTCGTCAGAAGGTTCAGAAGGGCGGGGTTAAGGTTGATCTTGTCCACCTTGGTATCGACATAGCCGACATTGCCGCTGAGGGTCAGCCCCTCGATCGGCGTGATGCTGGTCGCCAGTTCGAAACCGCGAAGCGTGATTTCGCCCGCATTGTCGGTGGTCGTCTGGGTGCCGTGGCGAACCAGGGCGCCGGGGACGCCGCCGACCGAGCAGTCAGAGACGCGGCCGCCCGTCAAGGCTTCCGGAATACAGGTGCCGCCGTTCAGGTTGGACGTGTTGATCGGCAACTGGTTGTTCTTGTCCTTGCCCGTGAATACGGCCAGATCGACCGATCCCCGCATACCGCCGGCATTCCAGCGGAACTTCGTCCCGATTTCGTAATCGGTCAGGGTTTCGGGCTGATAGGTCTGCGCGGACGCCAGATAAGGGTCGAAGATCGGCGTATTGTAGCCGCCCGCCCGATAGCCGCGGCGGGTGGTCGCATACACCATGAATTGAGGCGTGACCTGCCAGTTCAGGCCGAACGTATAGGTCAGCTTCTTGAACTTCGCCTTGGGCAGCGACTCTGCCGTGATGTCGGCCGCCACGTCACCGGAATTGCACGCATCTTCCGACGGAATGATGCCAGCCTGACCACCGGCGGAGGTAATGAGCATCGACGGCCCGAACGGATTGACGGTCTGGCCCGTCGTGCAGACGGACTGCGAATCCCAGGTCTGACGGGCGCCGGCCGTGAAGCTCAGACCTTCCACCAGGGCGTCCAGCGCATAGTCGATCTGACCGTAGACCGCCTTGCTCTTGTTATACAGATAGGTGGTCGAGAGCGAGTGCGAAAGACCGAAGAGCGCGTTGACTTCCAGTGCCTGGTAGCCGCCCAGACCATCGGGCTTTTCCGTGTAGTAGAAGCCGCCGACCGTATATTTCAGCCTGTCGTCGAAGAACGAACCGGCGAGCTGAAGCTCCTCGGTGATCTGCTTCAGGCGAACCTGCGAGGCCGTGGTGATGACCGGCAGCGGCAGACCGCTCAGCGAGGTGTTGCTGAAGGAGTCGACCGAGCGATAGCCGAAGATGTTCTTCAGCGTGTGATCGCCCAGGGTCACCGAGGTCGTGTTGGTGATGCCCTTGACGATCGTGCGCGCCTCCCAGGGATCCTCCGTGGCATATTGGATGCGCGACTTATTGCCGGCCGCCCTGAAAGCGTTGGCGGCGACCTGGTAATTGCACTGGATCTGGTTGGTCGCGCACTGGGCCAGCGCCGGAATGATGGCGTTGGCATAGACATTGCCGAAGAACTGCTGATCTAGCGGCGTATCCGGTCCGCCGATACTTCCCTGAATCGCGGCTGGCGAGAATTGATATATCGCCGGAAGGCCGTTGTTGAAGCTTCCGAACGATGCGGTGACCGTGCTCGGAATGCCCCGAATCAGGCTATGATCGAAAACGGTGACGTTTTTGAGCCAATCCGTCGGCTCGATCAGCAAAGACGCGCGGAACGAGGCGGTGCGATATTCGTCGACATTGCGATTGGAAGGCACTAGCTGCCCCGGCGTCGCGAAGCCCGGGCTGTTGGCCGGATCGGCGAAATTGAGCTTGCTCATGTCGATGGTGTACGGACTGAACAGAAATGTTTTCACGTTTCCGCCGTCGTGGCCGATCTGCCCGGCGAGGCGCAGGGCGATCTTGTCCTGGACGATGGGCAGGTTGATCGCGCCCTCGAACTGGGTGCGGTCGTAGGAGGCGAGGTCGACCGAGCCGTAACCGCTGAACTCATGGGTCGGCGCCTGCGAATAGGTCAGTATCGCGCCACCGATCGAGTTACGACCGAACAGCGTGCCCTGCGGACCCTTGAGGACCTGAATGTTGGCCATGTCGAACGTCTGGATCAGCGAACCGTAGTTCGGAAGCGGCACGTCGTTGAAATAGGTCAGCACGCCGGGCGCGCCGGTGCCCGTGACCGCCTTGGACTGGCCGCGCAGCACGACGAAGGGATTGGCCACGGTGCCGCCGCCGGCAATGTTCAGGCCAGGCGTCAACCGCGTCAGTTCGAGCGTGTTGGTGACGCCCTTTGCCTGGAGCTGGTCCCCGGAAAAGGCGGTGATCGCGATCGGAACCTTCGACACGTCTTCCGCGCGGCGGCGGGCGGTCACGATGATGGCATCGCTGTCATTGCCGGCAGCGGCCTGGGGCGTGGTATCCGTTTCCTGGGCGAAAGCACCCGTAGGCGCCATGACCATGCACGCGGCAGCCGAAGATAGAAGAATATACTTTTTCATATGTCCCTCCCTGAAATAGGAACTTGATTAACCAGATCGTTTATTTGTGGATTGCCCAAACGCGACGACGGCGCCCGTTCTTCGGGTCGCATCGTGCGGCTTTACGTCTTTGGGGAATGCCTAAAATCAAAAAACAGCACCTCCCCGCAACGTCTTTTATTGGCCTATCACTGCCCTGCGCGGAAATGTGCGGAACAGCGTGGCGTGAAGACGCAATAGCGTGGCGGAGCCTGTGCCGCAAGTCCCGCGCACGAAATAACTTACAACTGGTATGTAGCAATCGGGCGCCGGACGGCCCATCATATCCGTGCGATTTGGCGGGTCAGGTTCCCATTGCACGGCCCGCATCTTTACTGATACACCAATGAATAACTATTAATCATAAATGAGATGGAGGGCGATCGAATGGGGCATGATTATACAGGCAAGGCGGCGCTTGTCACCGGGGCCGCGTCGGGTCTGGGGCAGGCCACGGCGCTTGCGCTCGTGCGGGCGGGCTGCGGCGTGCTGGCGGTCGACGTGGCGGCAGAGGGGCTGGCCGCGACGGCAGCCGCGGCGCAGGCCGGGCCAGGTTCCATACAGACGCTGACCGCGGACCTTTCGGACCTGGAACGCTGCGCGGCCGTCGTGGAAAAGGCGGTCGGCGCGTTCGGACGTCTCGATCTTCTCTGCAACATCGCCGGGATCGCGCGGATGGACTATATCGCCGCCGTGACGCCTGAGCAGTGGCGGCGCATCATCGATATCAATCTCGCCGCGCCCTTCTTCCTGTCGCAGGCCGCGCTGCCGCATCTGATCGAAACAAAGGGCGGCATCGTCAACGTGGCATCCAGCGCCGGCATCCAGGGACAAGCCTATATGAGCCCCTATAGCGCCAGCAAGGCCGGGCTGATCGGCTTGACCAAGGCGATGGCGATGGAGCTTATCCATGCGCCCGTCAGGATCAATGCCGTGGCGCCCGCGGGCATGAAGACGCCGATGGCGGCGCCCGGCCATCTGGTTCCGCCGGAAGGCTTCTCCGTCGATCTGCTGATGCGCTATGCCGGCATCCGCGAGCAGGCCGATCCGGAAGCGGTGGCGGACTTCATCCTGTATGTGGGGTCCGGGCGCGGCGCCTTTTTCCATGGCGCGTGCCTCAGCATGGATCAGGGGCAGACCGCGGGCTGACCGGGAGGGCGCGCGTTGAAGATCGAACCCTTTACGATTGCCGTGCCGCAGGAAGAGATCGACGCCCTGCGCGCGCGCCTGGCGGCCACCCGCTGGGCGCCGGAACTGGGCAATGCCGATTGGTCCTACGGCGTCAACGGCGCCTATCTGCGCGACCTTGCGGCCTATTGGCGGAACGGGTTCGACTGGCGGGCACAGGAAGCGCGGATGAACGCGTTCCCGCACTTCAGGACGGAGATTGACGGCGTTCCCATCCATTTCATCCATGTGCGCGGAAAGGGACCCGACCCGGTCCCGCTCATGCTCAACCATGGCTGGCCATGGACCTTCTGGGATTTTCAGGACGTCATCGCCCCGCTTGCCGATCCGGCCGCCTTCGGGGGCGATCCCGCCGACGCCTTCGACGTGATCGTGCCGTCCTTGCCGGGTTTCGCCTTTTCAGGGCCGCTGCCGCGCGAGGGGATCGGCTATGTCGAAACCGCCGACCTCTGGGTCCGCCTGATGCGCGGCCTGGGCTACGATCGTTTCGTCGCCCATGGCGGCGATGCGGGAGCATTCGTATCGGCACGCCTCGGACATGCGCATGCCGATGCCATGATCGGCGTGCACCTGAACCTGCCGGTGCTGCCGGGCGTGCCCTTCGATGCGATAGACCCGGACGATTTCGGGTCCGAGGAGCGCGCCATGTTCGAGGCGCAGGATTTCGAGGGACGCCACCTGACCCACCTCATGGTCCACATCCACGAGCCGCAGACGCTGGCCTGGGCGATGCACGACAGCCCTGTCGGGCAGGCGGCCTGGATGCTGCACCGCCGCCGGGCGTGGAGCGATTGCGGCGGCGACGTGGAGACCCGGTTCGACAAGGACCGCCTGCTCACCCATTTTTCGCTGTTCTGGTTCACGAACAGCTTCGCCGGCTCGATACGCTATTACCGGGCGTCCGCTTTCCATCAACCCATGGGGCTTGCGCATCACCGGTCCCCGGCGATCGAGGCGCCCACCGGCATCGCCGTGCTGCCGCGCGAGCTGGGGCATCTGCCGCGCTCGCTCGTCGCCGCGCACAGCGACCTCAGGCATTGGTCCATCCTGCCGCGCGGCGGGCATTTCGCGGCGGCCGAGGAACCTCAACTGATAACCGGCGATATTCGCGCCTTCGTGCGGCCCTTGCGCGCCGCCTCGGGCAAGGAACGGTGATGCCGCAGGCCGGGCAGCGCACGCCGCCGATCCGCGGGACAAATACAGCCCGGTACAGCACCGGCCATCCGTGCTATGCCGCTGAAATGGAGACAGGATCATGAACGGACTTCTGGGCGTTGGCGTTATCGGGGCGAGCGTGGCGGGGAGCTGGGGCGGACAGGCGCATATTCCGTCCATTGCCGCCTCGCCCGACCTCACGCTCGCCGCGATCGGGACCAGCCGGATGGAAACGGCAAGAGAGAGCGCGGCGCATTTCGGCGCACCGCTCGCCTTCGACGATCCCGCCGCTCTGGCGCGCGATCCGTCGGTGGATATCGTTGCCGTGTGCGTGCGCGTGCCGGAGCACGAACGGCTGGTGATGGCCGCGCTCGACGCGGGCAAGCATGTCTATTGCGAATGGCCGCTGGCGCGCGACACGGCGGAGGCGGAACGCCTGGTCGCCGCCGCGCAGGCGGCGGGCGTCGTCCATCTGGCGGGGATGCAGGCGCGCGCGGTGCCGCATATCCTGCATCTGAAGCAACTGATCGAGGCGGGCGAGATCGGCCGCGTCCTTTCCGCCTCCCTCGCCATTGCCGGCCAGTGGTCGCCGGTGTTTCCCGCCAGCATGGAATATCTGCAAAAGCTGGAGAGCGGCGGCAATTACTTCACCATCGCGGGCGGCCATGCGATCGATGCCTTTCGCCATGTGCTCGGCCCGGTCGCGGAACTGATGGCAACCGCGGCGATCCAGGTGCCGGAGGTGCAACTGTTCGATGCGGGCCGCGCGACGGCCCGCACGGCGCCCGATCATTTCGCCTTTTCCGGCCGCCTCGCATCGGGAGCGTTCGCATCGTGCGAGGTGCGGGGCCTTCCGGCGGGCGGATCGGGCCTGCGCTTCGAGGTCAATGGAGAGAAAGGTTCGCTGCTGATCACCGCTGCCGGGGCCAATCCGATGATCCAGATGTCGGATCTGACCCTGTCGCGGGTGGCGGAAGATGGCGCGCTGACGGCCGTGGAGCTGCCCGCCGACTGCTTCTGGGCCGATGCTTCGGTCGGTCCCCATGCCATCGGGGTCGCACAGAATTACGCGCGGCTGGTCGAGGCGATACGGGGCGGCAGGCCGGTGCCTGCCGATTTTGCCGCGGCGCTCGACAATCATCGTCTGCTGGACGCCATCCGGCTGTCGGCGGCGGAAGGGCGCAAGGTGGCGGTCGGGGCCTGAAGAGGCAGGCGGCCGCCCGGTTGAATCCATCAAACAGGCGTGGATTCAACGCCGGCCGCTGCGCAGCCGCCACGGCGGGGCCGGTGGCGCTTTCGCGGCGCCCGATAACGGCACCGGCATGGCGCGCCATGCGGGAACCAGCTTTCTTTCATAGCGCCAATTGGCCCAGAGCTGCTGCATCATGCGGGACGCGGTGCGCGCGCGGCTGGGCCGCGCCAATGTGAAGCCGGAGGCGGCACGGTCGGCCAGCGAAAGGGGAAGATCGGCAAAGCCCCCCATCCCGATACCCGGCAGGCGCCGCGCTTCCCGGCATAATCGCTCGAACCGGCGCATGACCGCGCGGTTGGGCCGCTCCCGGTCGCGGGAGAGCATTTCGAAGCTGTGCGTGACGACCATGAAGACATCGTGCCGTTCCTGCGCGGCATGGCGCAGCCCCGCCCGCATTTCCGTGGCGGACAGGGCGCAGATCTGCGCGGGCCGGAAACGGCCCGGACGATCCGCTATGCCCGAAACCGGCAGTTCGATCACGCCCAGCCTGCGATGCGGCCCGGCGAGGCCGTCGACGCGGATGTCGCAGCCATTCCCCAGATAGGCCAGGTTGACGCTGCTGTCCCATGGGATGCCGACGCGGGACAGGGCGCGCAACGTGTCGTCGTTCGCGCCGAAATTCCCGGCGCGAAAGGCGGTGACGGCCGGCGCGCCCGCCTGTTCGAGCAAATTCCTGCCGAGATCCAGAAGCCGCGTCTGGTCGGCCAGGGAAAAATCGCCGATATTCCGGCCCTGCCGCCCCTCCACCGGCGATGCCTTCGCCCATTGCAGCCATTCGGTATGGACATGGAGCTGGATTTCATGGCCGCGCTCGACGACAGCGGCGACGATGGACCGCAGGAAGTCGGGGCCGTAGACAAGCGCGGGCATCGGATCGAGAAAGAAGACGCCCTTGACGCCGTGACGCTCCATCAGCGTCATCTGCCAGCCTATGCCATAGGGCTGGCCGTCCACCTCGCCCCATATGGATCGGCGCAGATTCTCCTCCAGCCCCGCTCCGCGCTGGAAAAGCGCGGCGGACAATTCGGTATCGACGGTGATGCACAGCATGGTCATGGGCGAGGAGAATCTCCGGGGCATGACGGAGGTTCTAGCCGCCAGATGTTAAGGACCTGTAATATCGCCGTTCCGGGGCCGGGTTCCGCTTATTCCCTCAGCGCGATCATGGAAATCTGGCGGCCATAATCCGCCTCGCCGCGATGGCAGGATCGGCGGTAGCTGTAGAAGCGGTCGGCCTGGCCATAGGTGTCCTGGTCCAGCATCTCGATGGTGCGGATTCCGGCGTCGGCCAGCCGCGCGGCGACATAGGCGGCGATGTCGAACTGATGATGCCCCTCCCGCCCCGGCGTGAAGAAGCGCGCATTTCCGGCGTCGTCCGCTTCGAACCGATGGACGAAATCGGCCGTCACTTCATAGGACGCCCGGCCGATGCAGGGGCCGATGGCGCAGGCGATGGCCTCCCGCCGCGCGCCCAGCGCTTCCATCGCCGCGATCGTGTTGCCGGTGACGCCGCCGATCGCGCCTTTCCATCCGGCATGGGCCGCACCGATCACCCCGGCCTGCGCATCGGCGAAGAGCACGGGCACGCAGTCGGCCGTCAATATGCCCAGGATCAGGCCCGGCCGGTCCGTCACCATGGCGTCGGCGGCGGGCCGCGCCTCTTCCGCGACGGGACCGCCGACCGTCACGACATCGGGCGAATGAACCTGCCGCACCGTCACCAGCGCAGCGCCCGGCAGCAGCGCGTCGCGCGCCAGATCGCGGTTGCGGAGTACCGCTTCCCGGTCATCCCGCGATCCCAATCCCACGTTCAGGCCGCTGTGGATGCCGGTCGAAACGCCGCCTTTCCTGCTCGCAAAGCCGTGCATGACACCCGTCAGGCTCCGCGCCCGCAGCAATTCTATCATCCTGTTTTCCTTTGCGGCCCTTTGAATAGGCGTGTCCCGGATACGCAACATACTTGCGCGGAGCGGATTAGGCGATAGGTTCCGCTGCAAGGACATAGCGGGAAGGGCGCGCGCCGCCCTCGGGGAAAAGATGATGATTAAGGGGCTGCAACCATGATCTTCGGACGTATCAAGCCTCTGGACGCCATATTGGCCACGGCGGAGAAGAAATCCCTCGTCCGCACATTGGGGCCGATCCAGCTTACGCTTCTGGGGGTCGGGGCGATCATCGGCACCGGCATTTTCGTTCTGACCGCCGCCGCCGCGCAAAAGGCCGGGCCGGGCATGATGTGGAGCTTCGTGATCGCGGGGCTGGTCTGCGCCTTCGCGGCGCTGTGCTATTCCGAACTCGCCTCGATGGTGCCGGTTTCGGGGTCCGCCTATACCTATACCTATGCCGTGGTGGGCGAACTGCTCGCCTGGATGGTCGGCTGGGCGCTCATCCTCGAATATGCGGTCGCGGCCAGCGCGGTGTCGGTGGGATGGTCCGGCTATTTCATGGGCCTTTTGAAAAGCGTGACGGGGCTGGAACTGCCGCAGGCGCTGTCCGCCGGTCCCGTGTGGACCATGAACGGATTGATACCCCATGCGGACTTCACCCATGGCTTCATCAACATCCCGGCCATTGTGATCGCATTGGCGGTGACGGCGCTGCTGGTGATCGGCACGACGGAAAGCGCGCGCGTCAATGCCGTGCTCGTCGCGATCAAGGTGGCGGCGCTGACCGCGTTCGTCGTGCTGACGCTGCCGGTGCTGGACACAGGCAATTTCTCGCCCTTCGCCCCTAATGGCTGGTTCGGGCCGGAAGGGACCAGCGGCATGGGGATCGTCGGCGCGGCGGCTTCCATCTTCTTCGCCTATGTCGGCTTCGACGCGGTTTCGACCGCCGCCGAGGAAACCAAGAACCCGCAGCGCAACGTGCCCATCGGCCTGATCGGCAGTCTTGCGATCTGCACCGTCTTCTACCTCTTCGTCGCCGCCGGCGCGATCGGCGCGATCGGCGCGCAGCCGGTGGTCGGCCCTGACGGCGGGCCGGTAGCGCCCGGATCGCAGGGCTTCGCCATCGCCTGCGCCACCGCCGCCCATGCGGGCGATCTGGTCTGCTCCAACGAAGCGCTGGCCCATGTCCTGCGCGCGATCAACTGGACGGTGGTGGGAAATGCGCTGGGCCTCGCCGCCAACCTTGCCCTGCCCTCCGTCATCCTGATGATGATGTTCGGCCAGACCCGCATCTTCTTCGTCATGGCCCGCGACGGCCTGCTGCCGGACAAGCTCGCCAGCATCCATCCCAGGTTCAAGACGCCCCATGTCGTCACCATGGTCACGGGCGTCTTCGTCGCCATCGCCGCGGCCCTGCTGCCGGTGGGTCAGTTGGCGGATATCTCCAATTCCGGCACGCTGTTCGCCTTTTTCATGGTGTCCATCGCCGTGCTGGTGCTGCGCGTGAAGGATGCGGACCGCCACCGGCCTTTCCGCACGCCTCTCGTCTGGGTGATCGCGCCGCTCGCGACCGTCGGCTGCGTGTTCCTGTTCCTCAACCTGCCCGTCGACGCGCAGATGGTGCTGCCGATCTGGGGCGGCTTCGGTCTGGTGCTCTATTTCCTCTACGGCCATCGCAAGAGCCATGTCGGGCGCGGCATCATCGACATTCATGAAGAGGACGCTGACGCGCCGCCCTTGCCGGTGCCCCCGATGCCCGGCGCGCCGACGCCGGGCGGCAGGGACGCCTGATCGAACGGGGCGGGGTTGCGAAGGCGGCTCCGCCCCTTCCTCATCCCGCGCGGCGCAGACCGGCTGCCGGAGCCTCCCCGACAAAGGGCAGGACGTTGGCGATGGCCCTGTCGACATAGGCCGCCTTTTCCCCCACGGGCGCCACATAGTGCAGCGCCGCTTCCGCATCCGCGCGGGTCGCCAGGCGCAGGATCAGCCAGGCCGCGAGATACTGGCTGGCAAGACAGCCGCCCGCCGTCGCCACATTGCCATGCGCGACGAAGGGGGCTTCGATCACCTCCACGCCCGCCTCCTCGACCCAGGGCTTCGTCGTCAGGTCGGTGCAGGCGGGGAGCTTGCCGATCAGCCCCAGCTTCGCGAGCAGCAGCGTTCCGGAGCATTGCGCCCCGATCAACTGGCGTTCGGGGTCCGGACGGATTTGGCGCAGCATATCGGCGTCTTCCGCGATCCGGCGCGTATGGATGCCGCTGCCGATCAGGACCGCATCGGCCTGCGCCGCATAGTCCAGCGGCTCTTGCCGGGCGATGGCGGCGCCGTTCATGGACGTCACGCTTTCCGTCGGCGAGGCGATGGCGATTTCCCACCCTTGCGGGCGCATCCGGCCCAGAATTCCGGCCGCTATGAAAGAATCGAGTTCATTGAACCCATCGAACGTCAATATGGCTATCCGCATTCCTGCCCTGCCTTCTCAAATCCCGGCCTGCCTTGAACAGGTCCATGCGGGCGAATCCAACGCCCGTATAGGGCCAGTCGGCGCGATCCGGCCCTGAAACCCGGCGGCGTTGCACGTCGAAGCGGGATCAAAACGGCAGATCGGTTGTTTGCGCAGCAGCGGCTCCTTCCGGGGCTTCCCAACCGGGCCGATCGCCACCCTGAACCCGGCTATCGAGAGAGAGGATCGTCGTCATGGCCCGCTATGACAGGCTTCGGAATCAGATGGTGGATGTCCAGATCGCGCGGCGCGGCGTGCGGGACGAGCATGTCCTGGCCGCGATGCGCGCCGTCCCGCGCGAACATTTCGTTATCGAAACGATGGCCGAGTTCGCCTATGAGGATTCCGCCCTGCCGATCCAGGAAGGGCAGACGATCTCCCAGCCCTATATCGTCGCCGTCATGATCGAGGCGGCGCAGGTGCGCCCGGGCGACCGGGTGCTGGAGGTCGGCGCCGGGTCGGGCTATGCGGCGGCGGTGCTTGGCCGGATCGCCGGCCGCGTCTTGGCCATCGAACGCCACGAGGCGCTCGGACAACTTGCGGCGGAGCGCATGCGGGCGCTTGGCTATGTCAATGTCGATGTGCGGATCGGCGACGGGACAAGGGGATTGCCGGAAGAAGCGCCTTTCGACGCGATCCTGGTCGCGGCGGGCGGGCCGGCCGTGCCGCACGCGCTCAAGGAGCAGCTGGGGATCGGCGGCCGTCTGGTGATCCCGGTCGGGCAGGCCGGCAACCAGACGCTGTGCAAGGTCACGCGTCATTCCGCGACCCGTTATGAAGAGGAGAATCTGGGCGCCGTCACCTTCGTCCCGCTGATCGGCGAACAGGGGTGGCAGGAGGACGGTCGCCGCGCCGCGACCAACCATTTGCCCGGCGCTTCCCGCGGACAAGGCCCGGCCGGGATGATCGCCGATGCCGCCGAGGATCTGCCCGCCTTCGACGATCCGGCCTTTGGACGGCTGTTCGACCGCTTCGCCGACCGGCGCGTCGTGCTTCTGGGCGAGGCAAGCCACGGGAGCAGCGAATTTCATCAGGCCCGCGCCGCGATCACGCGTCACCTGATCGAATATCACGACTTCACCATAGTGGCGGTGGAAGCGGACTGGCCGGATGCAGCGGCGGTCGACCGCTATGTCCGCCATCGCGGCCCTCATGGCGATACGGAACAGCCCTTCCGGCGCTTTCCGACGTGGATGTGGCGCAATACCGATATCCATGCGCTGATCGCCTGGATGCGCGGCCATAATGCGGGCGTCGACGACATGGCGCGGCGGGCGGGCTTCTACGGCCTCGACATCTACAATATGTCGGGGTCGATCGGCGCCGTGCTCGACTATCTCGACCGCGTCGATCCCGAAGCGGCGAAGGTGGCGCGCCAGCGGTACGGCTGCCTCACGCCGTGGCAGACAGACCCCGCAACCTATGGCCGCGCCGCGCTCAGCAAGGGCTATGCGGAATGCGAGCAGGCGGTGATCGAGCAATGCCGGGACTTGCTGAAGAAGCAGCTCGACTATGCCGCTGCGGACGGGGACGCCTTCCTCGACGCGGCGCAGAACGCCAGGCTGATCGCGTCGGCCGAGCGCTACTATCGGATCATGTATTATGGCGGCGCGGAAAGCTGGAACCTGCGCGACACCCATATGTTCGAGACGCTGCAAAATCTTCTCGAAGCCAAGGGGCCGCACGCCCGCGCGATCGTCTGGGCGCACAACAGCCATATCGGCGACGCGCGCTTCACCGACATGGGCGCGGTGCGCGACGAGATCAATATCGGCCAGCTCTGCCGCGAGGCGTTCGGGCGCGAGGCGGCGCTCATCGGCTTCGGCACGCATGGCGGCACGGTCGCCGCGGCGGCGGACTGGGACGGCGCCATGGAGGTGAAGCGGGTGCTCCCTTCCCGCCCCGACAGCTATGAGCGGCTCTGCCACGACAGCGGCAGGGACCGGTTCCTGCTGGACCTTTCTCCCGGTGCGAACGAGCCGCTCCGACGGCGGCTAGCCGAGCCGCGGCTCGAACGCTTCATCGGCGTCATCTACCGTCCCGAAACCGAGTTGCAGAGCCATTACAGCCAGGCGATCCTGCCCGAGCAGTTCGACGCCTATGTCTGGTTCGACGAGACGCAGGCGGTGACGCCGCTCGGGCCGGAACATCATCGCGGCGTGCCCGAAACCTATCCGTTCGGGGAATAGGCCGGCGGCGCGCGGACAGATGCCCCGCGCATGTTGAACATCTTTCGACACCGCGTATAGTCGGACAGGTGCATCCAAGCGGCCGTTCGCGCGTTGGCGCAGAAGAGAACGCGCCAGGCAAATGGAAAGGACCAAGCGCGATGGCGGATTTGCCGGAGCTGGACATCTCCCGCCGGGGCATGCTCGGCGGAGGCACGGCGACCGTCGTGATCGCGGCGAGTCCCGTTGCAGCAGCACAGGACAAGGAGCCGATGCAAGCCGATCCGCCCGCGCCGATACCGCTCAGCTTCGAGGTGAATGGAGAGAAACGCGATCTCACCCTCGACTCCCGCACCACGCTGCTCGATGCGCTTCGGGAGCATCTGCACCTTACCGGCACGAAAAAGGGCTGCGACCATGGCCAATGCGGCGCCTGCACGGTGTTGGTGGACGGCGTGCGGATCAATTCCTGCCTGACACTGGCCGTGATGCACCAGGGCGACAGGATCACGACCATCGAGGGGCTGGGCACGCCCGATAGGCTGCATCCGATGCAGGCCGCGTTCGTGCAGCATGACGGCTATCAATGCGGCTACTGTACGCCGGGGCAGATCTGCTCGGCGGTGGCGGTGCTCGACGAGATCGGGCGCGGGGTGCCCAGCTATGTCGCCGCCGACCTGACGGAGCGTCCCCGGATGACCGACATCGAGATGCGCGAGCGGATGAGCGGCAACATCTGCCGGTGCGGCGCCTATTCCAACATCGCCGAGGCGATGGCCCAGGTGGCGGGAGAGCGCGCATGAGGGCCTTCACTTATGAACGCGCGGACTCCGCGCGGGATGCTGCCGCCAGGGCGGCGTCCACGCCGGGCGCGAAGTTCATCGCGGGCGGCACCAACCTGCTGGACCTCATGAAGCTGGAGATCGAGACGCCGCGCCACCTGATCGACGTGAACGGCCTGGGCTTCGACAGGATCGAGAAGACCGGCGACGGCGGCCTTCGGATCGGCGCGCTGGTCAGGAACACCGACCTGGCCGCCGACATGCGCGTTCGCAAGGATTACGGCGTGCTCAGCCGCGCGCTGCTGGCGGGCGCCAGCGGGCAGCTGCGCAACAAGGCGACCACCGCCGGCAACCTGCTCCAGCGCACCCGCTGCCCGTATTTCTATGACACCAACCAGCCCTGCAACAAGCGCAAGCCCGGATCGGGCTGCGCCGCGATCGGCGGCTATTCGCGCCAGCTTGCGGTGATCGGCTCCAGCGAATCGTGTATCGCCACCCATCCGTCCGACATGGCAGTGGCCCTGCGCGCGCTCGACGCGACGGTGGAGACGGTGAATGCGGCCGGTCAGGCGCGGGCCATTCCCATCGCCGATTTCCACCGCCTGCCCGGCGATACGCCCCATATCGAAACGGCGCTGGCGCCCGGCGAGTTCATCACCGGCGTGACCCTGCCAAAGCCCATCGGCGGACGGCATTATTATGAGAAAGTGCGTGACCGCGCCTCCTACGCGTTCGCGCTCGTGTCCGTTGCCGCGGTGATCCACAAGGACGGCACGGGCCGCGTGGCGCTGGGTGGCGTAGCCCATAAGCCGTGGCGCGTCGAGGCGGCCGAAACGGCGATGCCCGAGGGCGCGCGGGCGGTGTCGGCCCGCCTGCTCGCGGGGGCCAGGCCCACCCATGACAACGCCTTCAAGGTGCCGCTCGCGGAACGGGCGCTGGCGGCCGTAATGATGCAAGCGAGGACCGCATGAAGTTCGACACGCCGGCCGGCGCCAACCCCATCGACCGCACGGCGGTGGTCGGCCGGCCCCACGACCGCATAGACGGGCCGCTCAAGACCACCGGCACCGCCCCTTACGCCTATGAGCATCATGCCGAGGTGCGGAACCCCGCCTGCGGCTACATCCTTGGTTCGGCCATCGGGAAGGGACGGATCGGGGCGATGGACCTGGCCGAGGCGAAGACCGCGCCCGGCGTGCTTGCCATCGTGACCGCGCAGGATGCGGGCAAGCTGGGCAAGGGGAAATTCAACACCGCCAAACTACTGGGCGGCCCCGATATCGACCATTACCATCAGGCGATCGCGGTGGTCGTCGCCGAGACGTTCGAGCAGGCCCGGGCCGCGGCAGCGCTGATCCGCGTCGACTATATTCGCGCCAAGGGCCGCTTCGACCTGGCCGAGGAATTGAAGACAGCGCCGCTTACGGGCAATTCCAACGGCGGCGCGCCGCCCAAGGAAGCCCGCGTCGGCGATTTCGAGCAGGCCTTTGCCGCCGCTCCGGTAACGCTCGACGCCACCTACACCACGCCCGACCAGAGCCACATGATGATGGAGCCGTTCGCATCCCTCGCGGCATGGCACGGCGACGAGCTGACAGTCTGGACTTCCAACCAGATGATCGACTGGGGACGGACCGACCTTGCCATCACGCTGGGCATCCCCAAGGAGAAGATCCGCTTCCTGTCGCCCTATGTGGGCGGCGGGTTCGGCGGCAAGCTGTTCCTGCGCGCCGATGCGGTGATGGCCGCTCTGGGGGCAAGAGCGGCGAAACGGCCGGTCAAGGTCGCCATGCCCCGCCCGCTGATGGCCAACAATTCCACCCACCGCCCGGCGACCGTCCAGCGCATCCGCATCGGCGCGACGCGCGAGGGAACCATCACCGCGATCGCGCATGAGAGCGGATCGGGCGACCTGCCGGGCGGCCGCCCCGAAACGGCGGTCAACCAGAGCAAGCTGCTCTATGCTGGCGCCAACCGGCTGACGGCGATGCGGCTCGCCGTCCTCGACCTGCCGGAAGGCAATGCGATGCGCGCACCGGGCGAGGCGCCCGGCATGATGGCGCTTGAAATCGCGATCGACGAGATGGCGGAGAGGTTGGGCATGGACCCGATCGCCTTTCGGGTGAAGAACGATACGCAGGTCGATCCGGAAAAGCCCGAGCGCCCCTTCTCGGAACGCAACCTCGTCCGCTGCCTGCGCGAGGGGGCGGACCGCTTCGGCTGGGCGCGCCGCGATCCCCGCCCCGGCCAGGTGCGCGACGGCCGCTGGCTGATCGGCATGGGCATGGCGGCGGCATTCCGGAACAGTTCGCTCGTCCCGTCCGGCGCGCGCGTGCGGCTCGGCCGGGACGGCATCCTCGTCGTCGAGACGGACATGACCGACATCGGCACCGGCAGCTACACCATCATAGGCCAGACCGCGGCCGAAATGCTGGGCCTGCCGCTGAACAAGGTACAGGTGAGGCTGGCCGATTCCCGCTTTCCGGTTTCAGCGGGATCGGGCGGACAGTTCGGCGCCGCCAGTTCGACGTCGGGGGTCTATGCCGCCTGCCTCAAGCTGCGCGAGGCGGTTGCCCAGCGGCTGGGCTTCAATACCACCGACGCCGTATTCGAAGGCGGCACGGTGAAGAGCGGCAACCGCTCCGCGGACCTCGCCGACGCCACGCGCGCGGGCGATCTGACCGGCGAAGACAAGGTCGAACCGGGCGACCTTGAAAAGAAGTACCAGATATCCACCTTCGGCGCGCATTTCGTCGAGGTGGGCGTGGACGCTTATACGGGCGTCATGCGCGTGCGCCGGATGCTGGCGGTCTGCGACGCGGGCCGAATCCTCAATCCCAAGACGGCGCGCAGCCAGGTGATCGGGGCGATGACCATGGGCGTGGGCGGCGCGCTGATGGAGGAACTGGCCGTGGACAAGCGCTTCGGCTTCTTCGTCAATCACGACCTCGCCAGCTACGAAGTGCCCGTGCATCTCGACATTCCACATCAGGAAGTGCTGTTCCTCGACGGAACCGACGACAAGGCCAGTCCGATGAAGGCGAAGGGCGTGGGCGAGCTTGGCCTGTGCGGCGTAGGCGCGGCGGTCGCGAACGCGGTCTATAATGCGACCGGTGTGCGCGTGCGCGACTATCCGGTGACGCTCGAAAAGCATCTGGACCGCCTGCCCGGGGCCGCCTGACCGACCTTCCCGGCACCATGCGCCGTGAGGCGTCCGGGCAATGACCTCTCTTGTCGCGTCCCCCCAATCCGGGTTTGCTTTTGGCCATATGTAGTTGCAGCCCCGATCCTGCGCGATGGTTGTTTTCGGCCAGGAGCGGACATTTCCCCTCATCCGTTGGCCATTCAGCGCGCTTCGGAAATGCGATGGCGGAGTCTGCGGCGTCCCTTTCATTGCGGGTTGTTAACTAATAGCCGGTAGGATTTTTCGGAGCAGCAGCAAGAGCTTGGATTGAGATGCATTCGCGACGGGCATCCGTTGACAGATTGACGACATGGCTTCTGGGTTCGCGGTTGAGCGTTCCCGAAGCCATTGCGGTTCAACTGATGAACGGCCTGTTCACGTCGGTTCCCATCTTTCTTGGCGGCATCATGAACATCTCCGCGGTGGCCGCCGTCGCGGCGTCGCGCCATCCGTCGGCCGCGTTCATCGGCTGGCTGCTGTTCGAGATCGCACTCGGCATGCTCCGGCTGGCTATCCTCGTTCATGGGCGGCGGGCGATCCGGGCGGGACGAACGCCGCCATGCCTGCTGTCCGCGCTGCTTTCCTGCGTCTGGGCCGGTTCGGTAGGTTTCGGCACATATCTTTGCATCACCAGCGGCGACTGGGTCCTGGCGACGATCGCCTGCCTGTCGGCCGCCGCGATGGTGTGCGGCATATGCCTGAGGAATTTCGGTACGCCCAGACTCGCGGCGATCATGGTTTTTCTGGCGCTGCTGCCCTGTGTCGTCGCGGGATTGCGGACGGCCGAACCGATCATGCCGATCATCAGCGTGCAGTTACCGATATTCTTCCTGACGATCTTCTCTGCGTCCTACTCGCTGCACCGGATGATGGTGTCGCGGATGACTGCATTGAACGACCTTCAACGCAGCGAATTACTCAACCAGACCATCCTTCAGGCCAGTCCGGACTACACGCTCATTCTCGACCCCACGGACAGGGTGATCTTCTGCAATCGGCCCAATTCGGCCGATTCCGATCAGGATTCGTTGATGGGCCGCGAGTGGATGGGCTTGCTGCCCGAAGAGGATCATGCCCTGGGCATCCAGGCTCTCGAGGATGCGAAGGCCGGCAAGTCGGCCAACCTGGTCACCCATCACTTCGATGCAAGCGGCCGGAAACGATGGTTCGACATCATCGTCAATGAGATCTGCGACGGCTCCGGACGCCTGATCGTGGTGTCGAGAGACATCACCCACCAGAAGAAATCCGAGGAGGAAGCGATCTGGATGGCGCGGCATGATGCGCTGACCGGCCTGCCGAACAGGGCCTTGCTCCAGGATCGCCTGGACCAGATGCTCGATGATGCGGGTCCCGCGATGACCGGCGCCCTGCTCATCGTCGACGTCGACAATTTCAAGTCGATCAACGATACGCTTGGCCATGACGCGGGCGACGCATTGCTCTGCGCTTTCGCCGATCACCTCCGCGCGGCGGCGGCCGGGGACGACATCGTCGCGAGGACCGGCGGAGACGAATTCGCGCTCATCCTGGCCGCCCGGTCGGATGCGGAGGTCGAGCGCACGGCGGAGAAGATATTCGAGCGATTGCGTGAGCCGTTCGCCCATGGCGGCCGCCTGATCGATTGCGGCGCCAGCATCGGCGCGAGCTTCATTCCGCGCGACGGCAAGCTGCGTTCGGAAATCATGAAGGCGGCCGATATCGCGCTCTACGCCGCAAAAGCCGGTGGCAGGGCGCAGCTGCGGATTTTCGAGCCTGCGATGATGGTCGAGGTCGACAGGCATCAGACCATGATCGCATCAGCGCGCTATGCGCTCCAGTGCGACACCATCATTCCCCATTATCAACCCAAGATTTCGCTTCGCACGTCGCAGGTCGTGGGCTTCGAGGCGCTGCTGCGCTGGAGGGATCGCGACGGCGAACTGCGGCATCCGGGCCTTATCCAGGCGGCATTCGGCGATCCTGTCCTGAGCGGTCCCCTGAGCGAACGGATGCTGGAAAGGATCCTGGATGATGTCGGACATTGGGTGCAGGCCGGGATCGCATTCGGTCATGTCGCGATCAATGTCACCGCCGCGGACTTCCGAAGGGGCGGCTTTGTCGAAACCATCCTGCCTCGGCTGGGCGCAAGGGGCGTGCCGCCCTCGTGCATCCAGATCGAAGTGACCGAAACCGTGTTCCTGGGACAAAGCGCCGAAGACGTCAAAGACGCGCTGCGGCGGCTCAGCGATCACGGCATCCGCATTGCGCTCGACGATTTCGGCACCGGCTATGCCTCGCTGTCCCATCTGAACCAGTTTCCCGTCAATCTGCTCAAGATCGACCGCTCCTTCGTCGAGAAGATCGGATCGAACGCGGATGCCGAAGCGATTTCGGCGACGGTCATCAACCTGGGGCATTGCCTCGGCCTCGAAGTCGTGGCGGAGGGCGTCGAAACGGCGGATCAGGAAATGCATCTGATGGCCATGGGCTGCGATACAGGACAGGGCTTTCTGTATTCCAAGGCCATGCCGATGGAGGATGTCGAGGCGTTTCTGGCGTTCAGGAGCAGGACGGTCCCACGCAGGGAAAGGCTGGCCAGCGGATAGCATGCATCCACGCGCGGCCCCCGCGCGTTGAAGGCGGATGTCATTCAGGATCGGAACGGCGGGGTGGAGTATCGCCTCGCACCATGCAGAGCGGTTTCCGGGCCAGGGCTTCGTGCTCGAACGCTATGCCGAGCGATTCTCCTGCGTCGAGGTCAATTCCTCCTTCTATCGGCCGCACCGTCCAACGACCTGGACACGCTGGGCGTCGATCGTGCCCCCGGGATTCCGCTTCGCGGTCAAGATGCCCCGCACGATCACCCATGAGCGCAAACTCCGCGATTGCGGCAGCCTCGTCGCCCGGCTGCTCGACGAGACGTCCGGACTTGGCGAGAAGCTCGCAGTTCTGCTCGTGCAGCTTCCGCCCAGCCTTAGCTATCAATCCGGCGTGGCCGAAGACTTCTTTCTCGAACTCACCGCCGCGACCCCGGCGCGCATCGTTTGCGAGCCGCGACATGCAAGCTGGTTCGAAACGGCGCCCGATCACCTCCTCGCGCGTTTCGAAATCGCGCGGGTCGCCGCCGATCCCGCCAGGGTTCCAGCGGCCGCCGTGCCGGGCGGCTGGCGCGGTCTATCCTACTGGCGCCTGCACGGATCGCCCGTCATCTACCGCTCGCCCTACAGCGCCGAACAGCTCGACCATTATGCGGCGCTGCTCGCGCGCGAACATGCCGCCGCCGAGCCGCCCTGGTGCATATTCGACAATACCGCGGCGGCGGCGGCCACGGGCGATGCCCTTGCGCTTTGCGAGCGGTTATCCTCGCTCGACGGGCGCGCGTTCTAGCTGCCGTTGGCCTCCACGGCGTTCGCCATGTGCGAATTGTCGGCCCCTGTTTGCGCCGTGTTGAAGAACCCTGTGGCAAGCAGGATTGCGAAGGCGATCACGACCAGCGCCAGACTGATGCCCAGAACATAGCGGGTGACATGGGTGGACGCGCCGCTGCGGGCTTCCGTCCTGGAAACATGCGTGACCACCTCGCCGTCTTCATTTTCCTTGCGCATCGAGACTCTCCTTCGCAAGGACAACAAGATCCCGTCGCGCTTGTTCCCCGACGCGACGCCATGGTTCGGACAGAGGAAGGCCCGCCTGAAATTCGCTTCATCTCGCGCGGCGTCATGCAACGAATAGGGCGCCCGCGCGCTTCACCCTGGCGATGGATATGAGCACGCTGGATGAAGGAGAACCCGTCCCTCCGCGCACCGGCCGCAAAGGCCGGCGCCTGCATGTCCTGCGCACCGCGCTGCTCGCTGTTTTCGGCGCGATTGTCCTGGCGTGGCTGATCCTGTTCGTCACCAAGGGCCGATTCCTGAAGCACCCCGTCGAACGGACCGTCGGCAGCCTCATCAACCGCAACGTCGCGGTGAAAGGCGATTTCCAACTCTACTTCGCTCCGCTGGAGCTGAAGTTCTACGCGGAAGGGCTGTCCATTTCCAATCCCGGCTGGGCCAGCCGGCCTCATCTGTTCACGGCCAGGAAGATCGATGCGCGGATCGCGCCGCTCTCGCTGATATTCGGCAAGCGCCGCCTCTATCGGCTCGACCTGACGGACGGGGCGGCCGACCTGGAATGGAATAGGGCGCATGATCGCAATACATGGACTTTCAGCGACAAGAAGGGCGGCGAGCCGCTCCAGTTCCCGCGCATCGATCGCGCGACCGTCGCGGGGACGACAATGCGTTATGCGGATCCGCAAATGCCTCTTCTTGCCGAACTCGGCATCGACACCATTACATCGGCCAATGCCCGGATCGGGAAGGCGGTCAAGGTCAAGGGAACCGGCCGTATCCGCGATACGCCGTTCCGCCTCGCCGGAGACCTCCTGTCCCCCGATGCAACCGTCAATCGGGGCCGGAACCAGTTGTCGCTGCGCATCTGGGCGGCGAACAATATCGTCGATATCGCGGGTGTCCTGCCCTCCATCGCGGATGTCGAGAACGTCCCTTTGCAAACCCGCGCAAGGGGGCGGGACCTGTCCGAGCTGCTGTGGATCATCGGCGTCGCCATCCCGTCCACGCGCACCTATGCCCTCAAAGCGCAACTGGTGAAGGATAAGGAGACTTTCCGCTTCACCGGCCTCAGCGGCACGTTCGGCAACAGCGATCTGGCGGGAAGGCTGACCGTCACGAACGGTCAACGCCTCCGCCTCGATTCCGCATTGACGACACGGCGCCTCGACATCGTGGATGCCGCCCCTTTCATAGGCTATAATCCGGACATCGTGGCGTCGAAAGGCGCTGTGGCAGCCGCGGCGGCAACAGGCGCGGGGCCGCAACGGGTCCTGCCCGAAGCCGCGCTGCCGGTGGCGACGATGCAGCGCTTCGACGCCGCCCTCAAATGGACGATCGGCGTCGTGCGGTCGCGGAACGTGCCGGTTTCGAATATCGATCTGACGCTGGCGCTGGATCGAGGCCGGCTGGCGCTGTCTCCCCTCACATTTTCCATGGCGCGGGGCAATGTCGCCTCCGACCTCATATTCGACACGCGCAGCCGTCCCGCCGCCAACAGCTACGATATCCGGCTGGCGCCCACGCCGATGGGCCGGCTGCTGGCGGGATATGGCGTCGCTGAGGCGGGCACCACGGGGATGGTGAGCGGCCGCATCAAGCTGGATGGCCGGGGCGATACGATACATGACGCCCTGTCGACGGCGTCCGGCCGCATCGCTTTCGTGATGCCCAGGGGCAGCTTCTGGACGCGCAACGTGCAATTGTCGGAACTGGACGTGGGGACGTTCGCCTACAAGATGTTCCAGGGCCGTCTGAAGGAGCCGGTCGCCATCAATTGCGGATTGATCGCGTTCACCGTTCGCAACGGCATCGCGGCGGCCGACCCGATCCTCATCGACACCAGGAAGAACGTCATCCTGGGACGCGGCGGATTCAGCTTCCGGACCGAAGCGGTCGATCTGGCGATCAGGGCCGACGGGAAGAAATTCAGCCTGTTTTCCGGACAGTCGCCGGTTGGCCTCGGCGGCACATTCGCGCGGCCCTCGCTGAACGTGATCAGCCCGGAATTACTCGGCCGGGCGGGCGCCGGGCTGGGCCTGGCGATTGTGGCGACGCCCTTGGCCGGGGTCCTCACCTTTGTGGATATCGGGGATGCCAAATCCGCGGCCTGCGGACCGGTGCTGTCGGCGGCAACCGCGAGCGCGCAGCGCACCACGCGGGGCAAGAAGCGCGACGATGTAGGCGCCGGCACCCGAAACTGAGCCGGATCGGCCGCCGCGCCGGCAATCGCGTCCGCCAGCAGCGGCGGGCCAATCGGACTAATCTGTGTGAGTCCGGCGGCGCTTTCCGGGAACGGCCGACGCGCGCTCCGGTTGGGATCATCGGGCCGACATCACAGGGAACCGTTTTCTATCATGCGACAGGCGGCTTCAGGGCTATGGGAAATCGCGCGCGCATGACCGATCGCACGCATCGCTGGATCGCGGCAATGCGCGCGCAGGATTACGCCGCGGCCTGGGCGATCTCGGACGAAGCGCTTGCGCAGCGCGATGCCGCCAGCCGCGACGATCCCGCGCTGCCCTATCATCTGCGATGGGTCTGGGATGGGCGGGACTATCGCGGCAAGCATTGCCTGGTGCGCTGCTATCATGGCCTGGGCGACACGATCCAGTTCGCGCGTTTCCTGCCCTTGCTGGCGGAACGAACGGCGTCGCTGCGCGTCGAGGCCGATCCCCGGCTGCTCCCTCTCATCGATGCCGTCGTGAGCAAGGCGGGAGGCAGCGGCATCGGCCTCATCCCCTTCGATCCTGCCCGTCCCGCCGCCCCTTCGGACTGCGATATCGAGATTACCGAACTGGATTTCGCCTTGCGCGCCACGCCGGCCGATGCGCGCCTCCCTTATCTTTCCGTCAGCCAGGCCCTGTTGCCGCGCGGCACCGTCGGCCTGTGCTATGGGGCGGGGGCATGGGACAGCGGGCGCTGCGTGCCGCCCGATCTGCTGGCGCCTGTCTGCAGCCTTGCCCCTTGCCTCACGCTGATGCCGGAGCCGACCGCCCTCGACGTCCTGAACCCGGCCGGCTGTCCCTTCGACATGGAAACCACCGCCGCCCTGACGGCGGCCACGGATCTTGTCATCACGGCCGATACAATGATCGCTCATCTTGCCGGCGCGATGGGCAAGCCGACCTGGCTGCTGCTGAAGGCCGAGCCGGACTGGCGCTGGCCCGTCGGCAGCCACCGCACGCCATGGTATCCTTCCATGCACATCTATGCCCAGTCCGCGCCGGGGGACTGGGTCGGCGTACTCGCGCAAGTGTGGCACGATCTCGCGGCGCTCAGGTTCAGGACAGCAGAAAGGTAAGTCGCCCATGGCCACCATGCGCAGTCCCAGCGTGCCCGTTTCGTGGGGCGAGCTGCTCGACAAGCTGACGATCCTGGCGATCAAGCGGAAGCGCATCGCGGCCCCCGCCGCACGCGCGCATGTCGACAGGGAATATCGCCTTTTGCAATCGATCGGCGCGCAGGCGCTTGTCTCACAGGAGGTCGGCCGCCTGGTCGAGCGGCTCCGGCAGGTGAACGAGCGGCTTTGGGAGGTCGAGGACGCGATCCGGGGGCAGGAGGCAGCCGCGGACTTTGGACCCGGCTTCATCCGTCTTGCCCGGACGGTCTATAAGGTGAACGACCGGCGCGCGGCTATAAAACGCGAAATCAACGCCCTGCTGGACTCCGAACTCGTGGAGGAAAAGAGCTACGCTCGTCCGGACAGCACCGCTCCGGCGCCGATGCCCGGGCCGGCCATGCCGCCGGGGGCACAGGTGCGGGGCATGGCGGGCCGGGCCGGAAACGGCCGCTGATGCACGGGACGCAGACGATCACCCCCATGCGCGTCCAAAGGCTTGGCGTCCTCACCTTTCACCGCTGCATCAACTATGGCTCCTATTGGCAGGCGCGCTGTCTGGTCGAAGGTCTGCGCGGCATGGGCGCGGACGCGGTCCTGCTCGATCATCAGTCCACCCGGGTGGAACGGGCCGAATTGCGCTGTGCCTTCCGTCCCGTTTTGCCGACCCGCACGCCCCGATCCGACTTTCCGGCCTATGCCCGAAAGGCGCGCAAGTTCCGGCAGGCCTTCGAGCGGCTGCCCCTTTCCCCCGCCTTCCCGCTCGACCGTCCGGAAGAGATTCAGGATTATGACAGCGTCGTCGTCGGCAGCGACGAGGTGTGGAATTTGCAGCACCCCTGGTATGGCGGGTGCGCGACATTCTATGGGGCGGGCATATCCGCGCGGCTCGTCGCCTATGCCGCGAGCTTCGGCAATCATGATGCCGCAAACGGTCTGTCGGAGCATTGGGCACGGCGGCTTCGGAATTTCGCGGCCTTGTCCGTCCGCGACGCGAACAGCCGGGAGATCGTGCGCGGAGCGCTCGGATACGAAGCCGAGCTGGTCCTTGATCCGTGCCTGCAATTTCCGCCGCCGCGCGCAGCGGAAGCGCGCGAAGACAAGGCTTATGTCGCACTCTATGGCCACAATTTTCCGACCTGGCTCAGCGAACCCGTCCGGCGGTGGGCGCGGTCGACCGGCCGCCGCGTCCTCAGCATCGGCTATCGGAACGACTGGGCGGACGAGCAGCGCATCGCGGCCGGTCCCGAGGCGTTCTCCGATCTGATCGCCGGCGCGGACGCGGTCGTCACGAATTTCTTCCACGGCTGCGTGTTCGCCCTCCTGAACAAGCGGCCTTTCATCACCGCGCCGTCCCCCTACCGCGTCAACAAGGTGCGCGGCCTCATGCACAGTCTGGGCACGGAAGAACGGATGATCTCGGAAGCGACGGACGATCCTGCCTATGCGCGCCTCCTCGAAGAGCCGATGGATGCGGCTGTCGACGCGCGGATCACGGCATGGCGGCGGCATTCCGAGGCCTATCTTCGCCGGGCGGTGATGCCGTCATGAACGATCGCGATGCACTCGTCAGCCCGCGCGACATGGTTTCTTCGGGGCTATGCACCGGCTGCGGCGGCTGCGTGAGCCTGGCCGGCGGCGCACAGGCCCGCATGGCCTGGGACGCCGACGGGCAGTTGAAGCCGCAGGGCGACAGGCGCTGGCACGAAGGCCGAAGCGCGCCGTTTTCCGAGCGCTGCCCCTTTTCCCCGCTGGCCGCGAACGAGGATGCGATCGCCGCCATGCGCTTTCCTCAAGCGCCCCATGCCGACCCATGGATCGGACGCTTCGAAGCCGCTTACGTCGGACATGCCGCGGAAGCGGGCTATCGCGAGCAAGGCAGTTCGGGCGGCATGGTGAGTTGGGTCGCGGCCGAGCTTCTGCGGCGGAAAATGGTCGACGGCATCGCCCATGTCGCACCGGCCGATCCCCGCGAGGGCGCCTTTTTCCGCTATCGGATCGCACGCGATCAGGCTTCGTTGCGGGGCGGCGCCAAGTCCCGCTACTATCCGGTCGAGATGTCGGCCGTCCTGCGGGAGATGAGGGAGGTGCCCGGTCGCTATGCCGTGGTGGGCATACCCTGCTTCATCAAGGCGGTTCATCTCGCCTGCCGGAGCGATCCCGTCCTGCGGGAACGGATCGCCTTCACTCTGGGACTCGTGTGCGGCCATATGAAGAGCCGTCATATGGTGGAAAGTTTTGCCTGGCAGATGGGACTCGGGATCGATGAAGTGCGCGAGGTCGACTTCCGCGTGAAGAACCCGGACCGGCCGGCGAACTGGTACACCGCCCGTCTTGCACGTCGCGACGGCGAGGTGCGAATGCGGGACTGGTGGCACCTTGTCGATGGCGACTGGGGATCGGGTTTCTTCCAGAACCGGGCCTGCGACTTCTGCGACGACGTCGTGGCGGAGACGGCGGACATCTCCTTCGGCGACGCCTGGGTGGAACCTTACTCGTCCGATGGCCGGGGCACAAATGTCGTGGTGGTCCGTTCGCCTGCTCTGCACAGGATGCTGGAAGACGGCCGCACGGAGGGCCGCCTGGCGCTCGATCCCATAGATGCCGCGTTCGTCAGGGAAACGCAGGCCGCCGGCTTTCGGCAAAGGCGCGAAGGTCTGGCCTATCGCCTCGCGTGGAAACGATCGGGCGTGAAGCCGCGCAAGCGCGTTGCCCCCGAACGGCGTCATCTGCCGCTGCGCCGCAAGCTGGTCTACCGGCTCCGCCATTGCATCACACGCGGCAGCGCCGTCATGTTCCGGCTCGCCAGATGGCTGCGCAGGCCGCGCGTCTTCATCCTCTGGGGACGCGCCGCCCTCGCCCTTTATCAGGGACTTACCTATTCGCGCGGGCGGCTGGGACGCGTCTTCGACCGGACGGAAGCCTTTTTGACGCGGATGCGATGAGTTTCCGGCGAAGCAATGGGCCGCTCGCAAATCGGGGCCCATCACATCTCTTATCCCAGCAGCCCGGCCATGCTTCGGACTGAGGGGAAAGGAGTCTAGCTCCCGTTGGGACCACCGCCGGGGCTGGTCGCGCCGCCGCCCATGCCGCCCATGCCGCCGGCGCCCACGGCGCCGATATTGCCGAAAATCTCCTGGAACAGGCTGCGGTGACGGCCAAGGGTGGGGGTCTTCTCGCCCCAGGGACTGACCTTGGCGACCTGCTCCAGTCCCATGCGGTCGACCGCCAGGACATTGCCCGCCGCATCGAATCGCACATGCAGCACGGTCTGCGCCACGGGCTTCGGATTGGAAAAGGCCAGCGCGCGCATGTCGCGCGACACATAATACCAATCCTGGTCGCCGAACTGCGCCGCGAAGCTGGGGCGGCCCAGCGTGCCTTCGACCGAAGCGCGGTTATCGATGCCCGGCTGGATCGAATCGACCAGCAGCTTGTCGACCTGATACCCCTGATGCGTGCGGATTCGCGCGCAGCCCGACGTGCCCAGAAGCAGCGCGCAAAGGCCGACCGCGAGCATGATCCGCCCGCTGCGGGACTGGCGGCTGAACTGGCGCATGAACTTCTCCTGCGGGGACCGGCCCCCAAACCCAAGAAACATAAAGCCGCCATTGCATCGGGCGGCCCGCCGATCAATATGGAAATGCGTCGGCCTCGGCAAGGGGCCGCGGCGCGGGCGGCCCATGCCGCCCTTCAACCGACCGTGAAAAGCAGGCAGACCATGTCCGATACCGCCCCGTCCTTCCTCCAGCGCCTGTTCGGGCGGCGCGATCCCAAAGAGGGGATGATGCCGCTTTACAACGCCATCGTGGCGGAGGGCCGTCGGCCGCATTGGTATCTGGATGGCGCGGTTCCCGATACCATCGACGGGCGCTTCGACATGATCGTCGCCATTCTGGCGCAGACGCTGATCCGGCTGGAGCAGCAGGGGGCCAAGCAGGAAAGCGTCTGGCTGACCGAATTGTTCGTGGACGACATGGACGGCCAGCTTCGGCAGGAAGGCATTGGCGATGTCGTCGTGGGCAAGCATATCGGCCGCATGGTGAGCGCGCTGGGCGGGCGTCTGTCCGCCTATCGCGGCGCGCTGGAAGGCGGCGGGGATTTCCGCGAGGCATTGCGCCGCAACCTCTATCGCGGCGCGGAGCCTGCGCCCGAAGCGCTCGCCCATGTCGAGGGCGCGTTGCGGGAACGCTGGGTGCGTCTGGGCTGCCTGTCCCGCGACGCGCTGCTGACGGGAGATATGGGATGAGCGTCACGCCCGCGCCCGAATTTTCCCGCCCCGTCCGCCTCGATCAGCTCGGCCGTCATGCCGGTCCCATCGTCATCGCGGCGGATGCGGCGGAACGCGAAGCCTTGGCCCGCCGCTTCAACCTGCTGGCGCTCGACCGGCTGGAGGCGGACTATGCGCTCTCCGAAGAGGAGGGCGCGATCATCGCGCGCGGCCATGTGCGTGCCGCCCTCGCCCAGCCCTGCGTCGCGACCGGCGTGCCAGTGCCGGAGACGATCGACACCGGCTTCACGCTGCGCTTCGTGGCCGAGGACGGCGCCGAAGCCGAAAGCGAGGAACTGGAGCTCGACGCGGAGGACTGCGACACCATCGGCTATAGCGGCAACGTCATCGACATGGGCGAGGCGGTCGCGGAAACGGTGGCGCTGGCCATGACGCCCTTTCCCCGCTCGCCGCAAGCCGACGCCTACCTGCGCGACGCGGGCGTGCTGACGGAGGAACAGGCCAGCCCCTTCGCGGCGCTGCTCTCGCTCAAGGGGGACGGGAAATGAGGTCGCTCCTCGGGGCGTTGCTGCTTTGCGGCCTGACCCTGCCAGCCTTCGCCGCCGAGCCGTCCGCCCTGATCGGCGAAAGGCGCGCGCGGGCGGAATGGGCGAAGGCGGAAAACCGCCAGGACTGCGCCCCGCTGGCGCTCGCGGCATCGGGCGAGCCGGAAGGCGCGCCGCGCGCCGCCGCCTTCGGCGGAGGATGGGGCGTCGCCTTCGACCTGCCGGAGCTTCGCAGCGCCTATGGCTTCGCGGGCACGGGCCTGCTGCCGGACGATGATGCGGATGCGGCGGTCCAGCGCGACAGGCTCTATCGCCAATGGCCGTATTTCCGCGATCTCGCGCAATTCCCCGCACCGTCCTTCGCGGGCTATGGGCAGGAAGGGGCGGAACCTTATCCCGCCGGCAATCCCGAAGGCGCGGGCCTGCAATCGCTCGCCTATGTGCGGATCGCGGGACAGCGATGCACCTATAATGTGTGGAGCCGGATCAGCCGCGCCCATCTGGAATGGATGCTCGGCACTCTGCGGATCGCGGCCGACTGAGTTCTGTTTTCCTTTCGTTCCGGCCATGGCATAAGGCCGCGCCATGGAAGCCGCGCCGCCCCCGCCGCGAAAGATCATCCATATCGACATGGATGCCTTTTACGCATCGGTCGAGCAGCGCGACGATCCCACCCTGCGCGGCAAGCCCATCGCGGTCGGCGGCGGCGGTCCGCGCGGCGTGGTGGCGACCGCCAGCTATGAAGCGCGGCCCTTCGGCGTGCGGTCCGCCATGCCCGGCGCGCGGGCGCGGCGGCTCTGCCCCGGCCTCATTTTCGTGAAGCCCCGTTTCGAAGTCTACCGCTCCGTTTCCGCGCAGGTGCGCGACATATTTTCGCGCTTCACCGACATCGTCCAGCCGCTCTCGCTCGACGAAGCCTATCTGGATGTCACCGCCAACAAGGCGGGCATCGTCTCCGCCACCCGCGTCGCGGAGGAGATCCGCCGGCTCATCCACGAGGAAACCGGTCTCACCGCCTCCGCTGGCGTGTCCTACAACAAGCTGATCGCCAAGCTCGCTTCCGACCAGAATAAACCGGACGGCATATGCGTCGTGCGCCCGCAAGAAGGCGAAGCCTTCATCGCGAAGATGCCGGTGCGGCGCATCCACGGCGTCGGCCCCGTCACCGCGCGGCGGATGCAGGCGCTCGGCATCGAAACCGGCGCAGACCTGCGCGCCCGCGATCTCGCTTTCCTCCAGGCGCATTTCGGCAGCTCTGCGCTGTTCTATTACCGGGCGGCGCGCGGGCGGGACGACCGCGCCGTCCATGAACGGCAGGACCGCAAGTCCGTGAGCGTGGAGGACACTTTCTTCGACGACCTCACGCAAGAGGCGCGGCTGGTGGAGGAGATCGACCGGATCGCGGCCAATCTCTGGGGCCGGATCGAAAGATCGGGCGGCTATGGCCGGACCGTGGTGCTCAAGATCAAGTTCGCCGATTTCCGCATCATCACGCGCTCGCGCAGCTTTTCCGCGCCGGTGCGCTCAGCGGAACTGCTGGCGGAAACGGGACGCGCGCTCCTGCGCGGACAGCTTCCGCTTCGCATGGGCGCGCGGCTGCTGGGCCTTGGCGTGCACAATCTGGAAGGCGAACCGCACGGCGACGATCAACTCGCCCTCGCCCTGTGAGCCTTGCTCAGAAGGGCAGCCAGGTCCGTTTTTCGGTGAACTTCATATAACCGGCATTGATGCCCAGCCGGTATCCCACGCCCATGCGGATGGGAATCAGCACGACGCTGCCCCAGCGCAGATAGCTGGCGTTGAACCCCCCGACCAGATAGGCCGTGCCTTCCGCGGCGGGAAAGCGGTGATACAGGTCCTGCGTGTCATAGAGATTATAGACCAGCACGAAGGTGTTGCCCGCATTCCCGCCCACATCGAAGCCGATAGAGGGACCGGTCCAATAGACTTCCCGCTTGCCCTCGATCTTGTGGTTGAGCGTGCCCGATCCGTAGCGCAGGCCGACAACCAGCGCGCCCGAAGCCTCACGCCCGGCGATATAGGCATTGGGGCGGCCCTGGTCCTTCAGGATCTTCTCGATGATGCCGGCCAGCCCCTCCGCGCCCTTGCCGAACACGCCTTCGGCCGCGCCGATCAGATCGTCTTCCTGATAGGAGTCGCCGGGCGAGGGCGCGGCAGGCGGAGCGTCCGAGGCAAGGGAAGGCGCCGCCGCGCCGGGAGCGGACGACGCATTGCTGCCGTCATAGACGCCGCTATCGCTCCGGACGGCCGGGTCGATGCCCGGATCGGTGGGCGCGCTGCTGGCCGGGGGTGGCGGCGCAAGATCGGCGTCGATGGCGGTATTGGGGTCGACCGTGCGCACCTGCGCCTGCGCGGCCAGCGGCGTCAGCGCCATGCCGGCGATCGCCGCGGCCAGCGTGCCGCCGCGCGCGAAGCGGGCCGTGACCCGCGCCAAAGTCCCGATCATGCCTTGAGGCTCCCCGCATTCCCACTCTTAACCATCCCACAGATTATCGCCAGTCAAGCTGAAACGGCAATGAACGAACGGCGACCCGAGTCGATTCCGCGCCGGAACGAATCCGGCATGTGTTTTCCGATGACGGCAAGGCGAATATGGCCGTTGCCATGGGGCCGGTCCCTCGCTATAGCCCCGTCCCAGCCAAGCCGCTGCCCGCCTCATTGGGATGGGCATGATTGCGGAGACGTGGGTGAGTGGCTGAAACCAGCGGTTTGCTAAACCGTCGTGCCCTGAATGGGGCACCCCGGGTTCGAATCCCGGCGTCTCCGCCAAATCATCATCCGGTTATCCTTGCACGGATCACAGCATTCCCTTCACGCCGATCGGTATCGCGTCCTTGGTCTTCATGCGCTTTCGCAACCCTGCTGCTCGCACGGGCGTTGTCCCGGGAGGAATATCGGAAACAGGCTCCTGATTTGGGGAAATTCTTTAATCAGTGCGTTATGGCGGTGGAAGCAGTCACCTGCGAGCCGCTCTCTGGTGCGCCTTTCCGTTTTGACGGGAGTTAACCGGAAATCGGCTGTTTCGGGAGCATAGATGCCCGACACTGGGAGCCGCGACACCGCCGTCCGCTCCCACATCCCCATGGATTTCCCGCGGACCAATAACGGGAATTCAGATCCGCTCTTTCGGTGGAATTAAGACTCTTGCACTTGCCTCGGCGGAAATCCCACCAAGTTGCGAAACAGCGCGTAGCGAAGCGACCACCGATGCAGGCTGCCCCTCCCTTTATTGAAATACTAGATTGTTTAAATGTTAGTGATTAGCATGAAGCGGAACAAGGAGAGGTGAGTCATGATCAAGATTATCTGGTTGCTGAAGCGCAAGCCCGGAATGTCGAAGGAAGCGTTCCGGGAACATTATGAGAACAGCCATGTGGTGCTGGCTCACAAATATGTCGGGCATCTGCTGGAAGGCTATCATCGCAACTACCCTATCGAAGGATGGCTCGCACCCAGCAGCAAGCGCGAGGACGGCGTGGTCGAGCCGTTCGAATATGACTATGACTGCATCACCGAGATGCGGATCAAGGATGAGGAAGCCGCAGAGGAAATGCTGCGTATCTTCAACGATCCCGTCATCGGCAAGATTTTCGTGGATGACGAGCATCGCTTTCTCGATCGCAAACTGGTCGTCATGCTGAAATGCGATGAGGTGAACACCGGCACCGGAACCGGCCATATGGCGCCGCCCAAGGAGCAGCTGGCAACCCAGAGCCCGGTCCTGGCGCGCTGAGATAAACAAAAGGGCGCGACTTGAGGAAGCCGCGCCCTTTTCCCATGCGCGCCGAAGCGCGCGTCATCAGGCCGCCTGAGCGACCTTCGCCACCTTGCGGGGCGTGATTTCCTCAAACAGTTCGCAATACAGGTCTTCCGCCATCGCCTCGCTCATCGGCATCCTGTCGGTGCCCACCCGCGACATCATGTCATCGATCACCGCCTTGGGGTCATCATGGCTGACTTCATAAATGGCGAAATAGTTCCATGCGCCGGGCTTCATGGGATCGCCCTTCAACCTGAACCGCTGGGCAGCGGTGAAGCCAGGGATGGCCAGCACGTCGTCGAGATGCTGATTGTTGTACCAATCGTTGAATTCCTCTTCCCGGCCTTCGACCGGCCGGGTCAACACCACTAACTTATACTCACCCATAGTCCTTCTCCTCTTCTAGCTATAAGGGGCGACCGTCACCCGCATTCCATCCATTTCCGGCGTTACGACCACCTGGCAGGACAGGCGGCTCGTCGGCCGGCGATCAGCGCCGAAATAGAGCGTGCCGTTCTCCATTTCCGATGGTTCTCCCACGACGCCGAACCATTCCGGATCGACATAGACATGGCAGGTCGCGCAGGCGCAGCTTCCGCCGCAATCCGCCTCGATCCCTGGAACGCCATATTCGACCGCGGCCTCCATCAGGCTTGTCCCGCTCATCGCCCGGACCGGACATTCGCGCCCATCGGCCGTGACGAAGGTGACGCCGATGGAGGCACCGTCATTATTCTGCTCAGCTTGCTGCAACGGCCGCCTGTTCCTGCTGGGCCACGCGCTCCATCCCCTGGATGACCGACATGCTGTAAACCTTCTCCAGAAAGCCTTTCACAAAGTCGGGATCGCCATCCTCGGGCACGTCGAAGCGGCTTTCGCATGTGATCCGTGCACGGTTGGCGCCCAGATCCTCGACGATCGTCGTCGCCAGATAGTTGCGCATGCCGCCCGCCGCGACGCCCTCGACATTGTAATAGATGCGCCGCGCTTCGGGGTCGGCGTGGATCAGCGTTTCCTCAAAAGTCGGCGGAAAACCGCTATCGGGCGCGAAATGGCACACGCGGGTGCAGGGGAGCACATCCACGCGACTGCCTTCCTTCAAGGTCGTATCCGTAAGCGGGGCCGGTGCATCGGGGCCTTTGGCCGCCCATTTCATGACCGCCGGCCAGTCCCGCAGGATGGCCCATATCGCGTCGGCCGATGCATTCACCTCACCGGACGAAAAAGCCGATCCTCTTTTGAAATTCGCCATTTTCCACTCCTTATACTGCCATGGCTGTTGGTCGACGGGCGTCATGCGGACGCCCGCCAATATGGTTTTCGTCCAGAATCTGGCGCACCGTCACATGCGCGTCGCGCGCATAATCGCGATACTCTCCCAGCGCGCGCTCGAATCGCTCTATGGCCGCCAGATCCTCCCGCACTGATCCATCCACCGCCAGCGCAGCATGAAAGATCCGCAAGGGCCGACCGTCGCGCCGCGTGATACAGGCTGCGGTTCCGGCGAGCTTCCGCCCCTGCCAACGCAGATTATATTTGCCGTCGCAATGGGCGCCGGGGACGTCGCCCTGATCGCAGAGGATGCCGATCCGGGCCATCGCCTGGCGCAGGACGGACAGGAGCATCGCATAGTCACGCTCTATCGCGACATCCTCTGCCGGAGCGGCAAAGCGGATCAAGCTGAAATTCCATATGCCGGGACGATGCACCACCGCCGTCCCGCCTGACCGGCGAGCGACCACCGGCCATCCGGCGGCGGCGCTTTGCGCGCGGGCGGCGGCGAAACGGGGAGATCGCGCCTGTTTACAGGATGCTATAATGGACGATTGGTTGGACCAGAGGCGAAAGAGGAGCGGACCGCGATCAGGGAGGTTGAGGTCGCGGTCGACCGCCTGCTGCCGCCCGGGAAAGCCGGTGTCGACAAGGAGCGGCCCCGGCGCGGCGTCCTGAAGGGCGCGGACGAGGCGTCGACCGAGGGGCGAGCTGAAATCGCATCCCCCCGTCCGTGCGGACAGGGGCAGCGGCGGATTACCCTCCCTATATCTCATTCATCCGCCTCCATTAATTATTCTAACATTCTAATGCAGTTTTCCGGGGGAGTCCATGCCGCTATTGCCTACGGCGCTGCTTGCTGCGCGGCGGCCGCGAGATCCCGCCCGATCGCATAGCCGAAGGTCATCGCCGGCCCCAATGTGATGCCGCCCGAAGGATAAGTCCCCGCCATGACAGAGTTCATGTCGTTCCCGCAGGCATAGAGCCCCGGTATCGGCCGGTCATCGTCATCCACGACCCGCGCGCGCGCGTCGGTTCGCAGCCCCAGGCTGGTGCCGATATCCCCGGGATAGACCCTGACCGCATAGAAGGGCGCGCGCACTATGGGTGCAAGACAGGGGTTCGCGCCCGCATGATCACCATCGCCAAGGTAGCGATTATAGCCGCTGTCTCCCTTGCCGAAGGCGCGATCCACGCCGGACCGGGCATCCGCATTGAACTGCTCCACCGTCTGTTCCAGCGTCTCGGGCGGCAGCGACAATGCCTCGGCCAGTTCACCAATGCTGTCGGCGCGGAACAAATAGCCCGCCTTGAGAAACTTGCGGTGCGATCCCGGCCCCGGGCGGACCAGCCCCATTCCATATTTGCGGATGAAATGATGATCGCAGATAAGCGTCGCCGGAATCGTCGGCACATACGCATGGTCCCGATGCATGGCGGCCACGAAGTCGTGATAGGATGAAGCTTCGTTGACGAAACGCCGCCCGACCCCGTTGACGGCGATCAGGCCAGGCTTGGCCCGGTCCATGATGAGATGGGGACATTTGAGCAGGGTCCCGTCGGCCTGCTGGAGAATGGAAACCGGCGTCCAGAAACCATTGTCGCGGTTGATGTCATCCAGCCGCCCACCCGCCGCCAGGCCTAGCCGGATGCCGTCCCCGACATTGGCGGCCGGGGCCATGGAATGATGCAGATCAGGGAAGGGAATATGCGCGCGCATCATATCCCCGCTACCCGGAAAGCCGCCGGTCGCCAGCACGACGGCGCGATTGGCCTTCACCCGAATCCGCCGTCCATCGCGCTCCACATGCAGTCCGGACACAGTACCATCGGCGGACTGGAACAGGTCGAGGACGCTGGTGTCGTTCCAAAGATCAACGCCGGCATCCATGGCGGAACGGAGCAGCCGGCCGGCAAGGGCATTACCCAGCGCCAGCCGCGTTCCACGCCGGTGAAAGGTCAGCCGATCCCGCACATATCGCCCCACCAGCGCCGCCGAATGACGAAAGGCGGACCAGGACTTGTGCGCTTTCAAAAGTGCTTCAATGTCGTATTTCCCCACCATCATTCCGCCGAAGAGCAGGAATGTCGGCAATGGCGGGCGGAGCTGATCGAACGCCGGGCCCAGTTCGCGGCCATCGAATATGACGGGGTCCATCATGCGACCGCCGGAGGTCGCGCCCTCTTCCTCTGAATAATAATCCGGCCCCACCGACCGCGGCACCAGCTTCACGGCGCTCCGGGCATGCATATATTCGACCATTTCCGGCGCGGTATCCAGATAGGCGTCGATCAGATCCCACCGCGCCCGATTGCCCAAGATACGCCGCAGATAGAGCGCCGCCTTCTCCCGGCTGTCCTCGACCCCCAACGCATCCATGCCGCCATGGTTGGGAACCCAGACCACACCGCCGGAAATGGCGGCGCCGCCGCCAAAGACCGGCAGTTTTTCCAGCAGGAGAACATGTAGCCCCTCATTCGCCGCGACCGTGGCGGCGGTCAGGCCGCCGGCTCCCGATCCCAATATGACGACATCCGCTTCCTCGTCCCATCGTTCGGGAGGCGCCTTCAGGGTCACGCGCCGTTACCGCGCCGCGACCGGAAAGATGCGCTTGAAATCGAGGAAGGACATCCGCCACCGGACGAATTCGACCCGTTCGAACAGGTCCGCGGCCGTGAAGGGGTCGGCATCGATGAACGCCTGCGCCTCATCGCGGGTCTCCACGTCCAGCAGGATCAGGCCGCCGATCACCGACGTCCCTTCGTCATTCAGGAAACCGCCGCCGGCGATCACCTTCGTCACATTGGCCTCGAGATATTCCAGGTGGCTTTGACGCACACGGTCCCGGACATGTTCGTGGCCGGGCTTGTCATAAGTCGCGATCATGTAGGCCAAGTCTATAACTCCTTTGGTTTCGAAACGTAGTTCAGCTTATCGCAATGGCGGGGCTGCGCCGCTCCAGCCGCAAGCGCGTCAGCTTCAGCCGATGGATGGACCACCGGCCGTTCCTGCGCACATATTCCTCATGATAATGGCCAAAGCCGTGGACGGATTCGACTCCTGTCTCCCTGGCGCGGTCGGGCGGGAAAAAGACGAGGTCCTCCATCGCCCAGATGCCCGTTGCGTGGTCGGCCGACAGCAGTTCGATCTCCGGCATATGGCCGTGATGCACGCTGACCACGCCAGCCAGCACCTTCTTTATGTGCGCGATGGATTCGTCGCGGGGAAGAGGCTTCTCCTGCCCCTCCGGAAAGAATAATGTCGCATCGGGGGTGAACAGATCCCGCAAGGCGTTCCAGTCCTGGGTATCCGCGAACCGGAAATAGCGCGCCTTGAGGACCGATATCTCTTCTATGGCATGCAGCCGTTCTTCGACACTGAGCATGGTCACTTCCTTATGGACTGAGGCACCCAGGCCAGCGGGCAGCCATGCGGCGCCCGCCAGGGCACCGGCGCCGCCCAGCATTGCCCTGCGATCCATGGCCTATTCAGCCGCCAGCGCTTCGGCCCGGTCGCGCTGATAGGTCCCCGCCTTGGGCCCTTCATTCATGAACTGCCGCAGCGACCGATAGAAATTGGTGACCGACTTTTCCTGTATCGGATTCATCAGCGAACCGTTGAACGCTCGCGACTTCATGCCCTTGCGAACCGCCAGCATATTGGCAAAGTCCTGGACCAGGATGCGCCCCCAGTCCGCCGCCGGATCCTTCCAGTCGGCGAAGAACTGCCGCTTGAGCGGAGGCGCCTGCCCCTCGCCATATAATTCCAGCGACCAGACATCCATGATGCAGGTGTCGTGGTCATGCCCATTGGGACGGAAACGATACCAGATCACGCTGTCGATGCTCCCGTGCAGATAGATGGTGTTCGGGAACACATGCCAGTCGAGCCGGCTCTCCATGATATATTCGGGCGTAAGTTCAGTGGGCCAGGGCGCGCCTTCCTTGGTCGCTTCCTCCACCTGAATCCGGCCCCATTCGGCCAGCACCTCGAAATCCGACAGAGTCGAAGGGATCGCATCGAGCTTTTCGAGCAGGCGATAGGAACGGCCGCTGGCCATCGCCCCCAGATTGTTGTGGAATTCCGTCACGACGCCGCGAATGTGGTCGCGCACGTCCCGCTTGGGCGCGGGGGGAAGACGCGATGACCGCTGGTACGGGTAAATGCTGTCATTGTCGTACCACATCGCGGCATGACGGCCAAAACCGCTACTGGCCGAATAATCCTCCATATGCTCGATCAACTGCGGGTGCGATTGCTGCACATGGTAGAATTCGTTGAAGAAGCCCATGCCGGTCTTCCAGTTGCACGGCATGATCGCGGTCTTGTAATAGCGATAGCGCAGGTTCTGGAAATTGAACTTGCCGCAATAGTCATCCACCGGCGCCAGAAAATCGGCGAGCGGCTCGCAATCGGGGTCCATGTTGATGAAGACGAAACCACCCCACATGTCCACCCGGACAGGCTTCAGGGCGATGTCCGCGTCCGAGAAATAATCACCGAAATCCTTGCGGTCGATGACCAGGGCATTCTTGCCGTCGAGGTCGAATTCCCAGCCGTGAAAACGGCATTTGAACATCCTGGCCTTACCGCATCCTTCCGTCAGTTGCCGGCCCCGGTGCGGACAGACGTTATGAAAGGCCTTTACCTCCGTCTCGCTGGAGCGGACAACGATGATGGAATCGTCCACCACTTCGTATGTGACGAAATCCCCGACATGGGGGATCTCTTCAAGCCGACAGGCGATCTGCCACACATAGGGCCACAGCCGCTCTTCTTCGAAGCGCGCGAACGCGGCGCTGGACTGGTCATCCCTGGGCAGGAAATTGTCGGTCACTTCGGCCGTGGGAAATTGCTGCCTTGACTGGGTGCTCATCGCATTCCTCTCAAATCCGTTCTTTTCTCTTGTCTACAACGGCCACGAACCGGTAGCAAGGAACTTAAGTTCTAATATTTTATTGTTTTGAGCCGTTCGCGGAGTATCGATTGGCCGACAGACGCCGCCGCCAGCAACGGACGGCGAACCACAGAGGAGAATGTCATGCGCGTAAACGTCCCAGCCGAGCATCAATTGCAGCCAACCGCCTTTGTGGCGACACATTACGCCCCCGACGTGGTGGGACCCGCCTTCGCCTATTCCAAGGCCACCTACGAGCATAGCCGTCTTTCTCTTCGCGAATTCGAGGCCGCACGGGCGCGGACCGCACAGATCAACGGATGCCTTCTCTGCCAGACCTGGCGCTCCGATCGCGATACGGCAGCCTATCTCGAATCCCTTGGCAGCAAAGCGGATTCGGTCGCCACGCGAGGCGGTCCGGCGCCCGACGAGCTATTCTATGATTCGGTGGCGGAATGGAAAACCGCGCCGCTTTTCAGCGAACGCGAGCGGATCGCGATCGAATATGCCGAAGGATTGGGCCTCGACCCGCATGGCATCGCCGGGAACGAGGATTTCTGGCGGCGCGCCAAGGCTGTCTATTCGGATGAAGAGATTGTCGATCTGTCCTACTGCATAGCCTGCTGGATGGGCCTTGGCAGGGTCGCCCATGCCCTAGGCATCGATGGCATTTGTCAGATACCGGCTCTGGCCAGGGAAACCACGCCCGCCTGAGGGCTTGGCGGACACCGGCGACCGTCCCGATGAGGCAGGGTCGATGCGACCGGGCGCTCAGACCGGGACGGCGTCGGGCTGGCGCTCCGGCTGGGCATCAGCGAAGGCGGGTATCTGCAGCAGACGCGCCTCCAGATCCAACAACGCCGGGAAGCGCGAGAGGTCCGTCTCGACACGGCGGGCATTATAGAGTTGGGGAACAAGGCAGATATCGGCGATGCTGAGCTTGTTTCCTGCCAGAAAGGCGCCCGAAGCCGCCGCCGCATCCTCCAGAACCGCAAAGCCGGATTCTATCCAGTGCCGTGCCCAGACGTTGATGCCCTCCTGCTCAAGGCCGAGGTCTCCGGCCAGATATTTCAGCACCCGCAGATTGTTGAGCGGATGAATGTCGCAGGCGACGATCTGGGCCAGCGCACGGACATGTGCCCGCTCCGCCGCGTCTCCCGGGATGAGGGGGGGGTCGGGATATATCTCTTCCAGATATTCCAGGATCGCCAGGCTCTGGCTCAGGCTGTGCGGGCCATCCACCAGGCAAGGCACGAATCCCTGTCGATTGATCGCCCGGAACGCGTCGCCCTTTTGCTCGCCGGTTCGCAGGTTGATCGAAACGGCGTCATGGGAAAGCCCCTTCAGCGCCAGCGCGATCCGAACGCGATAAGCGGCCGTCGATCGCCAATAGCCATACAGAACCCGATCCATTGCCTTCCCTTCAGGCGTGAAGCGACTGATGGACCCAGGCAGCTTTTGTCGAAACCTGGCGGGTTTCCGCCCATTCCTGCAACATGGGTTCCGCGAGTTCGCTTAGTTCCTTCAGCGCCTCAGCCGTTTCGGTGCGATAGGTCAGTTCCACCCGATGGCCATCGGGGTCATGGAAATAGATCGACTGGAAGATATTATGATCGATGGGACCGATCACGTCCACGCCATAATCGCGCAGCCGCTTGATATGCTCTTCCAGCGCCTCGGCATTCTCCACTTCAAGTGCGAGATGCTGCACCCAGGGCGGCGTGTTTGGGTCGAGTTGCATCGGCTCCGCTTCGGAAAGGTCGAAGAAGGCGATATGGCTGCCGTCCGCCATTTCGAAGAAGATGTGCATATAGGGACAGCGCGCGCCCGTCGTGGGCACACGGTCTTCCGACATGGCCATGGTGAACTTGAGTCCAAGCCCCTTGGTATAGAAATCGACCGTCCGCTTCGCATCGCGACAGCGATAGGCGACGTGATGAAGCTTTTGGATCGTCATTATACGCTCTCCGCCTGGCTGGTGTTGGAAGACGCCTGGTCTTCTGTGCTCGACTGGACGGCGGCCGGATCCGCGATGAAGGCCAGGTGCAGGGCATTGAACCGGTCCGGCTCCTCGAGTTGCGGCATGTGGGAGGATTCATGGAAGACGACGAAACGCGAATCGCGAATTCCGTTCGCATAATTCTTGCCGTCTTCCAGCGTCGCGGTCGGATCATCATGGGTCCAGACAACCAGCGTCGGCGCCTCCACCTTTGCAAGTTCCGCCTGCGTCAACAGGTTGCGCTGCCTGATCTCCATATCCTGAAGGCACATGATGTTCTTGACCGATCGCTTATAGTCTTCAGCCGAATAGATATCTTGCCGAATATCGATCAGTTCCTCGGTCAGCGATTCCGGATGCTTCAGAACGAAGTCGAGGCGGATGCGAACGCCTTCGCGACCACTGACCAGTGAAGCGCGTTCAGTCAGGGTCTTGAGGTTATGCATCACCGACGGATGGGCGGTCAGTCCGGCGCTGGCGATCAGCGACAGGCGATCGACCTTTTCGGGATAGCGGGCGGCGATACGAGCCGATATCCAGCCGCCCAGAGAGGTTCCCGCGAACGTCGCGCTCTTCACGCCCATGACTTCGAGAAATTCCAGGACGTGATCGACATAGCGTTCGATCTCATAATCGCCATCGGGCTTGGCGGTATAGCCATGGCCCAGCATATCGATGGCAAGAACGCGATGCCCCGCTTTCGCATGCGCCGCGATATTGAGGCAGAATGTTTCGATATGGCCGCCAATGCCGTGAAGGAAGAGAACCGTGGAATCGCCTTCTCCGGCTTCAACCACTCTGGTGCTCAAACCCCCGACATCCACCCAGCGGTGGCTGAACGCCACCTTGTTCATTGCATTCCAGTAACTCACACCTCAATCCTCTCGTGAGACCACCAAGAGCGTAGTATATTAGTATTCCTATGTGGGAAAGACTTTTTGCATATCCGTGCCTGGCCAAATTGCAGAAATTCCTGGAAACATCCCTCGAGAGACGCGCATGACAGTCAGGCCGACCAACCATGATCGGCGCGCGGGACCCGCCTGACGGGCGTTTCAGGCAGCCGGATCGAAGGTCTCGATTTCCTCGCATATCCGCGTGAGAAGCCGGGCGGCGGGTTCCCCGTCGACCACCCGATGATCGACCGTCAGCGACAGGCCCATCATCTTGCGTTCACGGATCGCGCCGCCCTCGCCCAGCGCCAGGCGAGAGGTGATGGCGCCTATGCCCAGCAATACCATCTGTCCGCTGTTGAGAATGGGCGTGAAGTGCTGAACCCGGCTGTTGCCCAGGTTGCTGATTGTCGCCGATCCGCCCTTCATCTCCGATACCTGCAGCTTTCCGGCGAAGGCGCGCGCGACCAGGTCCTTGCGTTCCGCTCCGATGGCCTCGGCCGATTTCTGCTCCACATTGCGTATCACCGGCGTTTTCAGGCCGTCGGGCGCGGCAATGGCGACGGCGATATCGACGGTTGGAGACAATAGTATCTCATCCGCGCCCGCCGTGCCGTTCAGATCCGGCTGAGACGCGAGTGCCCGCGCGAAACAGGCGATCAGGCAATCCTCGATTCCCGTTGCCTTGCCCTCGGTCTTCCACGACGCGCGCAAGGCCAGCAAGCGGGACGCATCGGCTTCGCCATGGAAGCTGAGCTGGGCGGCCGTGCCCAGGCTTTCCATCATCCTGTCAGCAATGAACCGTCGCACCCCGCCCAGGCGAACGCGGCGGACGCCAGTGTCCTCCGCCCCCGATGCGTTCGCCATCAGCCCGCGATCTTCGCGACGATCTGACCCTTGCGGATCGGCTCCTCGGCTGGAACGAGGATTTCCAGAGCGCCGCTCGCCGGGGCGAGCAGCTCGCTCGCCACCTTTTCATTCATGATTTCGGCGATCAAATCTCCCTCATTGACCTGATCCCCGTTCGAAAAGAACCAGGACGAAATCGATCCTTCGCTGTCATCGTCCCAGAGGTCGTCGGGAATCGCCACGTCAGTCATAGATTATTTCTCCAGAACGGCTTGTCGCGCCAGGGCGACGAGTTTCTCGCTATTGGGCAGAACCCCCTGCTCCAGCACCGGGCTGAACGGAATCGGAATGTCGGGAAAGGACAAGCGCCGCGGGGTCGCCTTCAGGGTTATCGATGCGTCTTCGCAGACCGAGGCGATCACTTCCCCGCCAATGCCATAGCTCATATAATCATCGTCCACGGCGACGAGCCGGCCGGTCTTGCGCACCGACGCCCGGATAGTCTCCCGGTCCAGCGGCGCGATCGACCGCAGGTCGATGATCTCGCAGGAGATGCCTTCCTTCTGCAACTGGTCGGCCGCGTCGATGGCGTGATGGACGGTCAGGCCGAGGCCCACAAGCGTAACATCGCTGCCTTCACGGGTCACCGCCGCCTTGCCGAGCGGGACCAGATACGCCTCCTCGGGCACATGCGTCGCGGCGCGGGGAACGGTGCCCAGCCAGCCAAGTCCCTGCACGCCCTTGTGGAACATGAAGACGACCGGATCGTCATCGCGGATCGCGCTGGCGAGCAGACCCTTCGCGTCATAGGCGTTGGACGGCACCACCACCTTCAATCCCGGCAGATGGCCGAAGGTCGCATACAGCGTCTGCGAATGCTGTCCGCCGTCGCTGTAGCCGCCGCCGACCGACGTCATCAGCACCATCGGGCATGTGACCTGTCCGCCGGAAAAGAAACGCTGCTTGGCGGCAAGGCTGTAGATCGAGTTCATGCAGACGCCGACGAAATCGACGAACATCAGTTCGACGACCGGCCGGAGTCCGACGGCGGCCATGCCGACCGCGGCGCCGATAAATCCGGATTCGGAAATCGGCGTGTCGCGCACGCGCGCCGGACCGAAGGCATCGAGCAATCCGACCGTGGTCGACCATACGCCGCCGATCTTGGCGACATCCTCGCCCAGCACGACGACCGAACTGTCGGTCGCCATTTCCTGGTGAATAGCTTCATTGAGCGCTCGGGCGACGGTCAACCGGCGCTGCCTGGGGGCCGGGGTCTTGGCGCCTGTTTCCTGCATGACGTCAACCGAAGACATGGGCGAAGGCCTCCTCGAGAGCGGGATATTCCGAATTGCGCGCAAAGCTGATCGCATCGTCCGCCAGGCGCACGGCCTCCGCGTCCAATGCATCCAGTTCCGACGCCTCGTGGCCATCGCCGATCAATCGACTCCGGAAAAGCTGAATGGGGTCGAGTTCGGCCAGTCGTTCGCGCTCTTCCACCGGACGATATTCGACCGTATCCCCCACAAAATGACCTTCAAGGCGATGAGTCTCAAGTTCGATCAGCGTAGGCCCATCCCCGGCCCGCGCCCGGGCGATGGCTTCGCCCGCCGCCGCATGGATGGCGTCGGGATCATTGCCCGGCACGAAAACACCGGGAATGCCATAGGCCGCAGCGCGATCGGCATTGCTCGCGACCGACGTGCTCTCCGCCTTGCACACCGAAATGCCATAGGCATTGTCCTCGATGATGAAGACCACCGGCGCTTTCCAGAGGGCGGCCAGGTTCAAGGCTTCGTGGAACTGGCCCTGATTGGTCGCCCCTTCCCCCATGAAGGATACGGCCACGTCGTCCCGGCCCTGTATCCGGGCAGCCATCGCGGCACCGACCGCTGGCGCGATACCTTCGCCGATGATACCGCTGCAACTGAAGTTCACCGCGGCATCGAACAGGTGCATGTGGCCGCCAAGCCCCCGGGACAAGCCGGTTTTCTTTCCGAAGATTTCCGCCGCCATCTTTCGCAGATCGACGCCCTTGGCCACCGCGACATGATGCGGACGATGGGTCGCCGTCACGAAATCGGTGGGCCGCAGATGCGCACAGACCCCCACGGCGCAAGGCTCCTGTCCCATGGAGAGGTGCATCTCTCCGGGAATGGGCCCCTTCGCCATATTGAACACCGGGGTTTTCCCCTCGAAATAGATCGTCTTGATCCGGCTTTCGAGTTCGCGGCTCTTCACCATGGCCTCATACATCCAGAGGCGATGGTGAAGATTGCCGTGGGGGGCCTGACCAGGCTGCATGACGACCTTTCCGTTCAGAACGCGTAGTTGGCGGAAACGCCATATGTCCGGGGCGGAGCATAAGACACCTGGTCGCCCGCGCCGGTGAAGAAGCTTCCCTGGATCACCTTTTCGTTGCTCAGATTCTTGCCCCAGAGCGTGAATTTGAAATTCGAATGGAGCGGCCGGAAGGAAATCGAGCCGTTGAACAAGGTATAGGCGTCCTGCTGAACACGACCGCTCTGTTCGAGCGGAACATCATCCGTGTGGTACATATTGCCGGATAGGGCGATCGTCCCGAAATTGAATTCCCGCTCATATTGGGCACTCAGATTGAGCGTCCATGTGGGCGCGCGCGTAACCTTGAACCCGCTCAGGTCCACATTGGACACCGGCGTATTGCCGCCGCCCACATTGGGCACGAGAATGGTGGCGTCGTGATAGTTGCGATAGCGCGCATGGAGATAGGCGAAACCACCGCTGATCTGGAATTCCGGGCTGAGCCGCAGCGTTCCTTCGATATCCGCGCCGTAGTTTCGGGCCGCACCGGCATTGGTCAGAAGGTCGAAACCGCCGCTGTTGATCTGAACCTGCAAATCCTTGTAATCATAATAGAAAGCAGCGATATTCAAATCGAACATGCCTTGGCTGGTCTTGAAGCCAGCTTCCCATGCCTCGATCTTTTCGGGATTGACCGGAGTCGTCGCGGTGCCGTTCAGATCGTAGACTCCGCTCTTGAACCCCTTGCTGTAGGTCGCATAGATGTTCGTCCGCGGCGCGACCTCGTAACGCAGCGAGAAACGCGGCGTCCAGGCACTGTACGTTTTCTTGTGAAGGTCGGTGCCGACGAATATGGCCGCATCGCCGCCCACATATTGAACGGTCCGCTTTTCATGGGAGTATCGAATACCCGCAATACCCACCAACCCAGGCGCTATTTCGACATTGGCTTCGGCATAGGCGGCATACGCTCGGGTCGTCACGTCAGCATAGTTGACGAACGGATCGGGAAAGAATCCGATCAGCGGGTCGTAGCTGGAATCATCGCTATAATAGAAAAGACCGGCAACGATGTGGGCAGGACCGATTTTCTCGGACGCGAAATTGATTTCCTGTGTGAAGTTCTTGTCCGGAGAATCGATCGTGAAGCTGATGATATCGGCCGGACTGGCATCGCCATCCGCTGAAATATTAAGCTGCGTCTTTGAATAAGCGGTCAAGGTCGAAAAAGTGCCGATCGATGTGTCGAAGGCGCTCTTGAACGACACGTTCCAGCTTTCGGTTTCCGTCAGCGACGGCGTGTTCACCGCGACGTCATAGGGCCTGATGCCGACTTTCGGCCCCAGCGTGTTGCCGTCGAGGGCAGAATAGGCGAAAAGGCTCTCGTCGCGACGACGCGAATATTGTCCGCCCAGGGTGAACTTCACGCCGTCCGCCGGCTCGAACAGCAGCTTGGCGCGGATCAGGCGGGACTCGATCTTGCCTATGCTGCCACCATTGACCAGATCCCGGTTCCAGCCGTCCATGTCCTCATAGGCGCCGGAAATGGAGAAGGCCAAGCGGTCTTCCACAAGCGGCGCGGCGATGAAGGCCTTGACCGCGAAATTGTCGAACCGGCCATAGCTGACCGTGAAATCGGCGGTGGTCTGATAGCTGGGCTCGCGCGTGAAGATCTGGATGGCGCCGCCGGTGGCGTTACGGCCAAACAATGTCCCCTGAGGGCCCTTGAGCACTTCCACCCTGGCGACATCGGGAAGATCTATCGTATTGGCCGCCTGGTTGGGCTGATAAATGCCGTCGACATACATGGCGACGTTCGCCTCGGAGCCCGGCGATGTCGATCCGGCGGTGACGCCACGGATCGACGGCTGCGTATAACCCCCCAGACGTTCCATGCGAAGGCCGGGCGAAATCTGCTGTAGCGAATAGGTATCGGTGACACCCGCCGCGACGATCGCTTCGCTGGACAGGGCCGTGACCGATACAGGCACGTCTGTCAGACGTTCGGAACGCCGCTGCGCCGTCACCACAATGCCGATATCCGGCGGCGCACTTTCGGCAACGGACGTCTCGTCCTGAGCCAGCGCCCCTCCGGGCATCGCCGCGATGCAGAACGTCGCGGCGCCGATGATGGAGCCGCTTCCCAGAAGTTGGCGGCCGAACCTGCAAATCTTGGACATCTACCCTCTCCCCTTTTAAATCTGATGATATCTTTTTCTAATATTCTAGATGTTTAGAATGTTCAACTCTGATATTGGCTTCCGGCATTCTAAAAGAGAATTTTCATGGCCTCGGCCGAATAGGGCGTCAGTTCGCCCAGGCGGTTTTCCCGCACCTTCCTGAGCCAGGACGGATCGGACAGCAGCGCCCGGCCGATGGCCACTATGTCGAAATCACCCCGTTCGTAGCGGCGGACCAGTTCAGCCAGTGACGCCGCATTGACGCCCGATTCCCCACCCTGTTCGAAATCGGCGAACAGGTCGCGGTCAAGGCCGACCGATCCAACGGTTATCGTCGGCTGGCCGACCATCTTCTTCGCCCAGCCCGCAAGATTGAGGTCCGAGCCTTCAAATTCAGGTTCCCAGAAGCGCCGTTGGGAACAATCGAATATATCGACCCCCGCCTCGGCCAGCGGGCTGAGCCATTCTTCCAGCGCGGCGGGCGACTCCGCCAGCTTGGTATCGTAATAGCCCGTCTTCCACTGCGATATGCGCATGAGCAGGACAAAATCCTCGCCGACCGCCCGGCGCATGGCGCGGAAAATCTCCGCCCCGAAACGCGCGCGATCGCGCAATGTGGCGCCGCCGAAACGATCTCCGCGCCGGTTGGTCTCCCCCCAGAAGAACTGGTCCACCAGATAGCCATGGGCCGCATGCACCTCCAGCGCATCGAAGCCCAGATGCTTCGCATGAGCGGCCGCCCGAGCATAGGATTCCACGACATCGGCCGCATCCTCCTCCGTCATGACCCGTCCGCCATTCACATTGGGCCCGATCAGACCGGAGGGACTTTCCAGCGGCGCATGTTCCGCGTCGGGAAAGTTATAGTCCGGTACACCGCCGACATGCCATAGCTGCGGAGCCATTTTGGCGCCTGCCGCATGTACGCCGTCCAGCACCCGCTCCCATCCCGCCAGTGCTTCGTCCCCGCAGAAATTGGGAATGAAGGTGACCGCCCGGGAGGCCGCCCGATCTATGCCCAGCCCTTCGGAAATGATCAGGCCGACATCGCCTTCGGCCCTGCGCCGGTAGTAAGCCGCCATCTCTTCCGTGGGCAGGCCATCCGGGGCGAAATACCGCGTCATCGGCGACATCGCGAACCGGTTCTTCAGTTCAAGCGACTTATAGGAAAAAGGCTCGCAAAGAGCTTGCAACAAATCCATGACAATCCTGACCAGATCAAATGATCGCTATCGATGCCTGGTGATCAGGCGACATATTCCCGCACCGGATAGGTCTGGACGATCGACCGATCGAGGAATCTCTCTTCATCCTCCTGCAGACGGCGCGACACTTCGGGATCGGACAGCGCCGCCACAAACGCCTGATAGGCGGCGTCATCCTCGAACCACAATTCCGTTATGACATCGAAATAGGGCGTCGGCGCGTCGCCTTCCTGCCGCCCCGCCGATACCGACGTGTGGTCCAGATAGTTACGGACATAGCGCCCGATCGTAGGCAGCACTTCGCGCACCAGCGGCACATGGCGATTCTCATAATGATCGATGAACTGATCGACCGTCAGGTCATTCTTTCGTCGAAGCAGCACGACGGCTTTCAGCATGATTCCCTCCTCGGATGCCAGTGATTTCCCCGGCTATCTGCGTCTGATAGAAATTGCGCAAAACTCTTTTGGTTCTAGAATTTTAGTTAGTCAAGCGTTACTGACGTTCCAGAATACTAGATTGCAAATCGATTGCACGCTAAGCGAATCATCGCAGCCGGCATGCGGAAGGAAGAGGTTCATGAAAGACGTCGCTAACGACCCGCGCCCACCGCTTGTCCTGACCCGGCCGGATCAGGAGGAATGGGACGATACGGCCGATGTGCTGGTTGTGGGTTTCGGGGGCGCGGGCGCCTGTGCCGCCATCGAAGCTAAGGAAGCCGGCGCGGACGTCCTCGCTATCGACCGCTTCGCGGGAGGAGGCGCCACCGCCTATAGCGGCGGCATCATCTACGCGGGCGGCACGCCCTTTCAGAAGGAGGCCGGTTTCGATGATGATGCGGATGAAATGTTCGCCTATCTGTCGAAAGAAGTCGGCGACATCGTCCGCCCGGAAACCCTGCGGCGCTATTGCGACGAAAGCGCCGGCAATCTGGAGTGGCTGATGCGGCATGGTGTCCCCTATGCGGCCGACACCTATCTAGAAAAGACCATATATCCGCCTGACGGCAAGTTCCTGTATTATTCAGGAAACGAGAAAGTGCCCGAATTCGCGGCCCGCGCGAAACCTGCACCGCGCGGGCACCGCCCCGTCGGGACGGGCATGACGGGGCATGTCTATTTCAAGGCCCTGGCAACCGCCGCACAGGCACTGGGTGTCCGCTTGCGTCAGCATGAAAAGGTCGTGCGCCTGATCACGGATGCGCGCGGACATGTTATCGGGGTCGAGACCGCACGCATCCCCGAACGGCATCGACCCGCGCACCAGCGCCTTTATTCCAAGGTGGTCCCCATGCTGCCGTTCAAGGCGGTGACGGCGGAACGGGCCGGCGCAAAGGCGCGGGAACTGGAGGCTCGGGTGGCCGAAACCCGACGGATTCGGGCCCGGAACGGCGTCATTCTGTCCACCGGCGGCTTTGCCTTCAATCTTGACATGCTGGGTCGGCACCGCCCCTTCTTCGCCAGCAATTACCGGGCGCTGATGCGGCTGGGATCGATGGGGTGCGACGGATCGGGCATTGCCCTTGGCCAGTCCGTCGGCGGCGCGACCGATCGCATGGACAGCATCTATGCGGCACGCAACATTGCCCCGCCCAGCGCCTTGCTGGATGGCGTCCTGGTCAATCGGCACGGCAAGCGGTTCATCAACGAGGAATCCTATTCCGGCTATCTGGGCCTGGCGATCGCCGACCAGCCCGAGGGATCGGCCTGGGTGATCCTGACGGGACGCAGCTTCCGCCAGGCGATCAGGCAGGCATTGTTCGGAGGGTGGCTGTTCTTCAAATTCTATGGCGTCCCGGCGCTGCTCAACTTCGTGATGGGCGGGACGCGGCGCGCGCGCTCCATGGAGGCCCTGGCGGCAAAATGCGGTATCGATTCTGTCGGCCTCCAGGAAACCGTCGCTGAACTGAACGCCCATGTGGCGGCGGGAGAGGACGATCCGCTCGGCAAATCGGCGGAACACCATCGGAAACTCGAGGATCGCAGCTATTATGCAATCAACATGTCCATTCCCAACATATACGCCTTCACCTATCTCTTCACCTTGGGCGGGCTGCGCGTCGATGAGGAAACCGGTGGCGTGACAAAGGACGACGGGACCGTCATTTCCGGCCTGTATGCCGCGGGCCGGGCCGCCCTTGGCCTTTGTTCAAACGGCTATATCAGCGGCATGTCGATCGGCGACGGCATGTTCTCGGGGCGCCGCGCCGGCCGGCACGCCGCCCAAGGGGAATCCACCCTCAAAAGAGAACGGATTTCAGCATAGATGCGGGATGATAGCAGGTCGAAGCGACCCGGCCGGCCTAAACGTGTGCGCGTCAGAGTTGGCAACCCCTTTCAAGATGTGTATCTCACGAGGCCTGACGATGCAGTGGGCCTTGGCCGGGATGCGGCGGGCCTTCATCGGGGGAAAATGACGTTGAAAAATTCGCGGCGGGGAGGATTGGCGGAACGGGCTTACGACCACCTCAAGCAGATGCTTGTGACCGGCATCGTCACCGATCAGCAATGGTTTCCGATCGATGAGATCGCCGCCGAGCTGGACACCAGCCGCCAGCCCGTGATGGATGCGCTGCGCCGCCTCTCCATCGAGGGTTTCGTTGAGATCGTCCCCCAGGTGGGCTGCCGCCCGCGCAGACCCCAAATCAATGAAATACGCGACTTTTTCCGGCTCTTTGCCGAAGGGGAAGCGATTATCGCGGAACTGGCGGCGGAACGCGCCGATCCCAATGTCGTCCTGACGCTTCGCCTTATCTCCGCGCAGATCGGTGCGCTCTCGCAACAGCCGGACGAAGTGTCTGGCCGTTCCGATCTGTATCGCAGCCTCAACCGGCAGTTGCACGCGGAAATGCGCCGCGCCGCGCATTCCCCGGCGCTTGCCGAAATCGTCGAAAGTCTGGGCGATCGATCGGACTTCTACATTGCCTGCTTCAAGGACAAGGTGTTCGCACCCAATCTTAAGATCGCGCATGCCGAGCATGAGGAGATCATTGAAGCGATCGCCGCCGGCAACGGACGCAAGGCGCGTGGCGCGATGAAGAAGCACATCACCGCCACCGAACAACGGCTGGAAGAAAGCCTTCGATAGTCCGATCGCTCCTGGGAGCGACGACGCCCCCTTCTATTCGATCCGCGCGCTTTTCCGTTCCTCCACCGCAAACCGCCTGATCGAAGCCATGTCGAACAGGGACCGCTCGTCGGCAGCGCGACGCATACGCGGAATGAGCGTGCAGCACAGCTCGGCATCCCTCTCTTATAATGTGCGCCACATTGGACTTGACACCCACCGCCGCTTCCGCTTGTTCTGATAGCCTAGAATTTTAGAAAAGATGGTCAATCCCTTTCCTGTTGCATCAGGCGAGGGGGAAGCAGGCGAGGATCGAATGATGGAGCGCACCATGGCAACGCGCGCGGCGATCGCCGATATCCGGGCGCTCAAGGCGCGCTATTTCCGCTGCGTGGATGAAAAGGATTGGACGACGCTGGCAACGCTTTTCACCTCCGACGCGACGATGTTCTTTCCCGAGCATCAAACGGCTCCGGTCAGTGCGCGGGAAGCGATCGCCTTCATCGCCACGGCCTTGACCGGGGGCGTCAGCATCCATCACGGCCATATGCCGGAAATCGCCCTGACCTCCTCCACCACCGCCACCGGAATCTGGGGCATGGAGGACCGTATCCACTGGACTTCCAGTTTGTCCGGAGGACTCGGCCTGGAATGGCTGCATGGCTATGGCCATTATCACGAACAATATCGGCTCGTGGCGGGCGCCTGGCGGATCAGCACGCTGAAACTGACGAGGCTATGGTCGCGGACCATGAAGCCCGCGCGCCAAACTTAATTCCACCTCCCGCCAGCCGTTCAACTCCTCGATGCTGGCGAAACAGCCCATTGGAGGCCGCTCTCGCCGACAGCTTCCGCCCAGTCTCCGAAGTAAGCCGCACGCTCAACGAGGATAATATATGCCGGCGATCCTTGCCCCAGTGTTCGGGCCGCTCGAAGCACTTGTGACGATTCCGAGATGTCGGTGAACGACATACGCTATAAATTTGCCCTCAACGACGCGTTCGATTTCTTTGCGGGGAGCGCATTTACCTACAATAGCAGGATGAATTCGAGCATTGGCTCGCCCGCGGTGCCGACGATCGACGACTTCACTCTGCCCGGTCTACAAGCGGGCGTCGAAACCAGCGACGGCAAATATCGGTTCACCCTGCGGGGCAAGAATGTCACCGACAACTATCATTGGTCGAGCACCTTCCTCGGGTTCGACACGGTAACGCGTTTCGTCGCGCCGCCGGCGACCTATGGGATTAGCCTGTCGGGCCGTTTCCGGCGGCCGGAACGAAGAGGAGAAACGGGATGTTCAAGGCCATATGCCTGATCCGGCGCAAGCCGGGCATGACGCGCGAGGCTTTCATCGATCGCTATGAGAACGGCCATGCCGTGCTTTGCGCCAAGCTCATTCCCGGCATGGTCGGCTATGTCCGCCGTTATGTCGTGCCGGACCAGACCTTTCTCTATCCCGGCGCACCGGATCTCGACTTCGATGTGCTCACCGAGCTCTGGTACGAAAACCGCGAAGCCTATGAGGCATCGATGAAGAGCCTGGAGGATCCGGCGGCGGCGCACGCACTCGCCGAGGACGAGCGCAAACTGTTCGACCTGTCTTCGATCAGGCGCTTCATCGTCGAGGAACGCACATCGGCGCTGCCACCCGGGGGATCGGGCCAGTGAGCGCCGACACGATCCCCGACGAGACTGTCGACCTGCTGATCGTCGGCAGCGGCGCCGCATCCATGTCCGCCGCGCTGCGTGCCGCCGACGCCGGCCTCTCGGTGCTGGTCGTCGAAAAGCAGGATCGCTTCGGCGGTTCGACCGCGGTATCGGGCGGCGTGCTGTGGGTGCCCTGCAGTTCCGTCGCGCGGCGCGCGGGCGCCCAGGACAACTCCGCCGATGCCCATGCCTATTTTGACGCCTGCCTGGGCCCTGAGACGCGCGCCACATCGCGCGCGCGGCGCGACGCCTTCCTGAGAGAGGGGCCGCGCTGCCTCGATTTCCTTGAAGGCCTCGGCATGCGCTGGGCCTATGGCGACGGCTATTCGGACTATCATGAGGGCGAATATCCGGGTGGCAGCGTACGCGGGCGGGCTATCGTCGCGCCGATGTTCGACCTGCGTGAGCTTGGTGACTGGGCAGAGCGGATCGGTTTCAACCTGGACCTGCCGCCGGTGATGTTCCAGGAGACGGTGCCGCTGCGTTCGCGCGGACGCACATGGGCAAGCAGACTCGCCTTCCTGCGAGTCGGCTGGCGGATGATACGCAACAGGCTGGGCGCACGCCTCGTCGGCATGGGGCCGGCGCTGTACGGACGGCTGTTCCAGCAGGCGGTAAAGCGCGGCGTGATGTTCCGCTCGGGAATCACGGTTCGGGCCTTCAAGACCGACGGCGCGCGCATCAGCGGCGCGGAGATCACGTGGCAAGGGACGCCCTCGACGATCCATGCGCGCCGCGGGGTCCTGCTCAACACCGGAGGCTTCGCCCACAATCCGCGGATGCGCGAAACCTGGCAGCCGAAGCCCGCGTCGGTCGACTGGACGCTCGCCAATCCGGGCGACACCGGCGAGATGATCGAGATGGTTCGCGATCTCGGCGGGGCCATCGACCTGATGGATGCAAGCTGGTGGTTGCCCGGCACGACATTGCCCGGCGGCATCCGCCTCTATCTGGTGCCGGAACTCCAGCAGCCGCATGGCTTCGTCGTGGATTCGACCGGCCAGCGCTACATGAACGAGGCGACCTCCTATGTCGCGATCGGCCGCGCGGTCTACGAACGGCAGAAGACCGTATCCGCAGTGCCGAGCTGGCTGGTGATGGATCGCCAGTATATGGAAAAATACTGGATCCTGGGCCAGCCGATGAAAACAGTGCCGCAAGCCTGGCTCGATCAGGGCATTATCGTCGAGGCGCCGACGCTGGCCGACCTTGCCGCCAAATGCGGGCTATCTCCAGACGCGCTCAAAGCCTCGGCGGACCGCTTCAACGGCTTCGCCCGCACCGGCCTTGACGAGGATTTCGGCCGAGGTCGCAGCGCCTATCATCGGCTGTTCGGCGATCCGTTGCACAAACCGATACCAGGGTTGGGCACCGTCGAGAAGCCGCCCTTCTATGCGATGCCCTTCTATCCGGCGGATGTCGGGACGGCGGGCGGCGTGTTGACCGACGAGCATGCCAGGGTGCTGCGTGAAGACGGGTCGCCGATCGAAGGCCTCTATGCCGCCGGTAACTGCACCGCGACGGTGATGGGTCGCAGCTATCCCGGCGCGGGCGCGAGCATCGCGCCGTCTCTGGTCTTCGGCTATGTTGCCGCCGGTCACACCATCGACGGCAATCGCTGAGGTTCAGATCGCGTCGTCGATCGCCGCGAGCCTGTCGAGCACGATCCGCTCACCTTCGGCGCCTTCGCCCGACACGTCATGTTCCAATTCGATCAGCCCCGTATAGCCGAGCGAGCGGATATGGCGCAGCACATTGGCCCAGTTGAGTTCACCGCTGCCCATCTCGCCGCGCCCCGGATTGTCGGCAACCTGGATAGCAGCGACCATGTCCCAACAGCGGGTGAGCGCGTTGATAACGTCACCGCCTCGCGCCTGGGCATGATATATATCGAAGACCATCCGAACTGCGGGACTCCCCACTGCCTGCGCCACCGCATAGGCATCGGCGACATCTGCCAGCAACTGCGACGGATAGTCCCGGGTATTTACAGCCTCGAGGCAAATCACCACCCCCGCCCGCTCGGCAAGCGGGGCCGCGCGCTTGAGGTTCTCGACCAGCGCGGCGCGCTGATAAGTCGCCGCCTCGCCGTCGCGGCGGCCAATCAACGTGGTCATCAACCGTCCGCCAACGCGTCTGGCGGCCTCGATTGACCCTTCGAGCTCGGCGATCATCGCGGCCCGATCATTGGGGTCACGCGACACCCAAAGGGGCAGGTTCCAACTCGTTACATTGTTGACGAAGCAACCCATATCGAGACCGCGCCGCGCCAGCTCGACGCCAATTCGTGTCTGTTCCTCGACCGGCCGGACCTTGAGGAAATTGTCTTCGATGCCGGCAAAGCCGTTATCCTGGGCGAAAGCGATATGCTCGATCGGGTCGACCGATCCCACGAGATGGCGGAATAATGGCGTGTCGAGCGAGTTGAGACCGATGTTGGACGCATAGCGCATGATTCGCTGAGCCGGCATGGCGGTCGATCCCCTCCGACGGGCATCCCGTGTCCCATCTTTGAGATCAGTATAGTCATAAACTTCAAATATTCTAGCATCTATCGCCATGGAACGGGTGCCTGGCGAACTGACGTGCGAAAGAAGCCGGTGCGACCAACACCAGCTTCTTCCCCCCTATTGGCCATCGATCAGAAGAGGTTCGGCTTCACTGTCACCCGGATCATCAGCTCGCGCCCGCGATTGGGCGCGCCGATGATGTCCGCCTGGCGATTGGCGACCGCAGTACCCGACGCCCCGCCGCTGAACGGCTGTTCCGAGGATCGCACCACATAATATTTGTTGCCGAGGTTACGGCCCACCAACGCGACTTCCCAGCGATCGTCGGGCGCACCGACGCGCAGGCTCGCGTCGAACAGCCAATAGGACTTCTGATAGCCCAGCGGCTCGTTGTACGCATTGTTGAAATAGCCGCCGCTATAGTTGGCGTCGCCGCTCAGCCCGACCTTGAGGCCGGACATGGTCGTCTCATAGTTGAAGCCGCCGTAACCACCCCATTTGGGGGCACGAACGATCGGCTGGCCCGCGAGATTCTGCTGCGTGAACACGCCGCTGACCGGGGCGAGGCTGCACCCCTGCGCGACCGACTGCCCCTTGAAGCAGGCGAAGGTGAACAGGTCATATTCAGCCTCGTTATAGGAGACGGCGCCACGCAGCGTCAGGCCCGTGACGGGGCTGGTCCAGTTGCCATCGAGCTCGATACCGCGCGTGTGCGCCTTGCCGGCATTGGTAGACAGGTTGCTGACGCCCGTGGTCGCGGCAACCTGAAGTCCGCGGATATCATAGTCGAACAGGGCCAGGTTGAGGCGCAATGTCCGGTCGAACAGCCGCGCCTTCACCCCGATCTCGCCGCCGCGATTGGTCTGCTGGTCGTAACTGAGATTCACGCCGGTGTAGCTCGCCCCGGCCGAGCCGTTGAACCCGCCCGACAGGAACCCCCGCCGATAGGACGCGAACAGGTTCAGATCGGAAGTCGCGCTCCATTTGACGGTGAGCTCGGGCGAGAAATTCGACCAACTGTCCTGCGGCACCGCGGAAATCTGCTCGACCCCGCGGGATATGGTACGGATGCGCTTGCTTTCATGCGACCAGCGCCCGCCGGCCGACACTTCGACGCTGGCGGCCGGCTTGAGGACGAGTTGGCCGAAGAAGGAATAGGATTCGCCGCGCTGGCTGTTGTCGACATTGAAGAGGCTGGTGATCACGCCTCCCGGCGAGAAATAGGCACGGTTATGATAGTCGATCGCGCCTGACTGGTACATTGCGCCAGCGGAGATGTTGGCCAGGCCGTCGAAAGAGGTCAGGACGCGCAGTTCTTGGTTGATATCGCGGTAGGTGACCCGTTCCGGTGTGTAGAGCAGGTTGCTTTGGATATCGATCGCGCTGGTGTTGCTCAGGTTGTTGGTGTGGAACCGGTAGACGCCGGTGATCGAGGTCACCGTCACGTCGTCGACAGGCTTGAAGTTCATTTCGAGCGAGGTGAGAACCTGATTTCGGTCGGAAAACAGCTTGCCGCCATGTTTGGTCGGGAAGACCGCCTGGAACGCGGGTCCAGGATCGATCAACGATGTCTTGCCATTGGCCTGGCAGTCCATGTTGGCGCTTGCGAGTTGCGGCGTCGCGCCCGAACAATTGACGATCTGATTGATCGACGTCGGGCCGCTGTCCTTGCCCGCGCCATAAGCGAGCTTGAACCGCGCGTTGAACCGGTCGTCGGGCTCATATTTCAGCGTCAGGCGCGCGGCGAACTCATGCCCTTCGGGCCCGCGGCCGAACGACTTGAGCGATCCGGCGGCAGGCACAGAGACATTGTCAATATAGCCGCGCATGGACGAGAAATAGCCGGCAACGCGAATGCCCAGCGTGTCGGTCATCGGGCCGGACGCATAGCCTTCCAGCCGCTTCTCCCGCGCTCCGAATTCATAGCCCGCCGACACCTTCATGTCGAATTCCGCGGTTGGATCGGCGCTGCGTATCGAGATGACGCCCCCGGGGCTGTTCTTGCCGAAGAACAACGCCTGGGGACCCTTCAGAATTTCGACGCTCGCGACATCCATCGAGGCGAGGCGCTGGACGCTGGAGCGCGCGACCTGGATGCCGTCGATGTTGAACGATACGGCCTGATCCGAAAAGGGATTGATCTCCGATCCGGCGATGCCGCGGATCGCAATCGGCGCGCCCTGCACGCCGCCGGTATTCTCACCGATCAGCAGCAACGGCGTTACCCGCGACAGCCCCTCAACATTGGTGATAGACCGGCGCGACAGCTCTTCGCCGCCCACAGCCTGCAGCACGACCGGCGTGTCGAAGGCGGTTTCAGCCCGCTTGCGGGCGGTGACGATGATCTCGCCACTCGCGTCGGCGCTCTGGTCACCGACCTGCGGCGGCGCCGTTTGGGCCCATAACGGACTGGTTCCCGACAGCAGCAGCGTGACCGCGCACGTCAAGCGTAGTTGAGCTTTCATCATCAATCCTCCCTGGGTCAGCACCACGTCATCATTTCGCGGACGCGGCTTGTGATTTTACGACCGGCGTGGATCGGCATTCCGACAACGCCGGGTTCATTCTCGATTGTCGGCTTTCTACCTTCGGCGGCGACCGGACGTTACGCCGGCACCTTTTCCTTCATGCCAAGATATCCCTTGGCATCTTTCCCACTCACTACTGTCCGATCGACCTTGCTGGCCATGAGCTTGACCGCTTCGACCATCTCCAGATTGCTCATGCCGCTCGCGCCGGAAACATCCTCTATGCCGACGCGAATATGGCCACCGCGCTCGAGCGCGAGTTGCGCCACGGCTGAATCCAGTATCGCGTCCCCTTGCGCCGAAACCATCCAAGGCACGTCGATATCCCCGATGGCTTCCAGACAAGCGTCGAGCGCGCGCTCCGTCGGCGCGAGCCCAAAGCGCATTTGCGGTTCCAGGTGAGAGCCTGTGACATAGCGGCCGGCGAACCAGATCTTGATGAACGAGCCCGCCGGGATCAGACCGCGAGCGGCATATTCGCGTATCCAATAGACGCTACCAAGGGAATAAACACCGAAGGAGATCGGAGCCTGATATTCGTTGGCAAACGTCACAAGCTCATGGCAGTCCGCAAAGTCCGCAGCGGCGAAATTCTTTCGTCCCGAAGACGGAAGCCCGTCAGCATCGGACACGGCATATTCAACGCCGCCCATCTCGATCGAAAACATGTTCAAATCACCCGATTCTGCGAGTGCCTTGACATGTTCGTTGATCTCCCAGAGCCGTTCGCCCTTCATCGGCGCCGGATACATCAGCGCATCGGGATGCGTCGTGCGAAGCTCTCGTTGAAAGCGCGTGACCTGTTCGATCTGCTGCTCCCGGCTTAACGCCCAATCGTGATGGTAGTGGATGATGGAAGCTCCGGCGTCGAGGCACTCGCGTGCAGCGATCAAGGAAGGTTCATATACGCTGATTTGTTCGCTCTTTGGCCGATCTATCCTGTAATGGGAGACCGCAACCTCGATGATGAAGGGGTTTGACGACAACGTCATTTTCCTAATCCTCTCAGAGACTACCGATATATAATAATCATTTTTCTGTGATTAAAATTATATATTTACTTATTTATATAAAATAAATTCATAATTTCGTCGACGATTATCCGAATTATATTATGAGATAATATCATATTTCCCAGATATATTGTTACAATGACAGCATTGGCAGAAACTGTCAACCAATAAATTTTAGTATGTAATGCGGGAACGCGCAAAATCTTTGGCAGATTTTTCGCCGCCTCGGACCTAGGATGCGAGCGCATGATTCAGGAGAATGCGTTTGGTCCCGATCCAGTTGATTCGCGCTGTTGAAGACGAAGCGGCCCCCTCATACGACCCTGCGAGGCAGGTATCGCACGCCGCGCTGTCGCTTTTCGTTAAAGCGGGAACCACCAGGTTCAGCGTCAAGGAATTGGCAGAACATGCCGGAATTTCGGAACGCACCTTCTATCGCTATTTCCCGCGCAAGGAGGATGTCGTCCGCCCGGTGCTGTCGGCTGGCGCGAACCAGTTCAGTGCGCTGTTGGCGGCGCGGCCAGAGACGGAATCGGTGCTCGATGCGCTCAAGGCCGCCTTCGCCCTGTCCTGGTGGGGCGAATCGACCGAGCAGGCCCAGGTCTTACGCGCGCTGATGCACGAGACCGACGTGTTGCGAACGATCTGGCTCGACATCATCGCCGAAACCGAGATTCGGCTGAGGGTAGCCATCGCCGCGCGGATGGGGCTGGACGAGGGCGCGACCCGGACCCGATTGATCGCGAGCGTAGTCTGCGCCGTGATCCGCAGCTCGGCAAGCGCCTGCGACAGCAGCAATCCGCATGCCTTGGCGGACGCCTTCGCGCGCGACCTGGACTGCGTCGCGGCCGGGCTATTCGGCGTCGAGCGCGGCTAAAATCGCAAAACCGGGGCGTCGGCAAGCGCCCCTCCGTCTCTACAGACCGGACCATCGCCCCGAATGGCGCAGAGCTGGTCGCCTTCCGGGAAACCGTCCTTCGATATCAATGACTTATGAATAAATGGCGGTGGGCGAGAGCCTGCGGGCGAACTCTCTCGTCGCAGAGCAGCGCGCTGCAGCGGTTCGGATTAACAGTCTGCCGAACTTAGCTACGCCCTGACTTCAAAACTCACTGATTTTGTGGCCAGTCGCGAATGCTACGATTGCAGTTGCTGCTCAGCCAATTTTTCCCTATTTTCTCAAATGAGAACAACCCTCCTGATGGGAGTCGGCACTTGGAGAGCGACGTAATGACCATCAAGGAGGTTTCCGATTACCTCAAGCTGGCTGAGAAAACAGCCTATCGCCTCGCTGCCGAAGGAAAGATCCCCGGGTTCAAGGTTGGGGCCTCCTGGCGCTTCCGGAAGAGCGAGATTGACCGATGGATTATCGCTCAAGAGCAGGGGCGTGCCTGATCCATGGGGAATTCGAAGTGACTGTTCTCGAAGACCTGAAAAACGGGGCTGTCGTTCAGGGCATTATACCCAGCCAGCCCGTAGAAATTGTGTCCGTCGACTGGATAGGCCAGCAGGCCGTCAATCTCGTCTACCGCGTCCCTGGTGGGTCGGTGGCAGAGACCACGCTCTATCGCGACGATGAGCACCGCCTGTCCGTTGAAACCCGCGGCCACGCTTGGTCCTTTGACGCCGACGGCGCTCTGCTCCGGCTGGTGACCGAGGCAAACCGGATCAAGCTGGCCCACTTCTTCGACCCCTACCTCGCCATCCACACCAGCCTGGTCGAGCCCCTGCCGCATCAGATCTCTGCGGTATACGGCGAGATGCTCACGCGCCAGCCGCTAAGGTTCCTGCTGGCCGATGACCCGGGCGCCGGCAAGACGATCATGGCCGGCCTGCTGATCAAGGAGCTGATTGCCCGCAGTGATCTCGAACGCTGCCTGATCGTGGCGCCAGGCAGCCTAGTCGAACAGTGGCAGGATGAGCTCGGCCAGAAGTTCGGCCTGGAGTTCGACATACTCACCCGCGACATGATCGAAACATCCCGGTCCGGAAACGCTTTCAACGATCACCCGCGGCTCATCGCGCGCCTGGACGTGCTGGCCCGCAATGAAGACCTGCAGCAGAAACTCTCCAGTTCCACCGAGTGGGATCTAGTGATCTGCGACGAAGCCCACCGCATGTCGGCGTCCTATTTCGGTGGCGACGTGAAATACACCAAGCGTTACCAGCTGGGCCAACTGCTGGGCCAGGCGTCGCGCCACCTACTGCTCATGTCGGCCACACCCCACAACGGCAAGGAGGAGGACTTCCAGCTGTTCATGGCCCTGCTGGATGGCGACCGGTTCGAGGGCCGCTTCCGAGACGGCGTCCACTATGCCGACACGGCCGATATGATGCGTCGCCTGACCAAAGAGGAACTGCTCCGGTTTGATGGCCGACCACTTTTCCCGGAGCGCCGCGCCTACACCGTAAAGTACGAGCTCTCGCCTGTGGAGGCCGAACTCTACAGTGCCGTCACCGAATACGTCCGGACAGAGATGAACCGCGTTCAGAGGTTTGCTGATCAGGATGGCAAGAAGCGCAACAACGTCGGATTCGCCTTGCAGATCCTGCAGCGCCGCCTCGCATCGTCGCCGGCCGCGATCTACCAGTCCCTGAAGCGTCGTCGCGAACGCCTCGAAAACCAGCTCGCAGAGGCGCGTCTTGCTCGCCGCGGTGGTCGGACCGACTTCAGCGTCGTGAACGTGCGGGAAGACGACCTGCGCGACATTGAGGAATACGGCCAGGACGAGGTCGATGAGATCGAGGACCTGATCTCGACCGGTGCGACCACCGCCGAAACCATCGAGCAGCTGGAGATCGAGGTCCAGACCCTCAAGGGTCTGGAGAGCATGGCGTTGAACGTTCTCGGCTCAGGCCAGGACACCAAGTGGACCCAGCTCAACCGCATCCTCGACGATGACCTGATGGTCGATGCCGATGGCAACCGGCGCAAGCTGATCATCTTCACCGAGCCCAAGGACACCCTGCATTATCTCGTCGACAAGGTGCGGGCGCGCCTTGGCAAGCCTGACGCTGTCGATGTGATCCATGGTGGCGTCACCCGTGAAGAACGACGCAAGATCGTCGAGCGGTTCATGCAGGACCGCGACATGCTGGTCCTCATCGCCAATGACGCAGCCGGCGAAGGCGTGAACCTTCAGCGCGGCCACCTGATGGTGAATTACGATCTGCCCTGGAACCCCAACAAGATCGAACAGCGCTTCGGCCGTATCCACCGGATCGGCCAGACCGAGGTCTGTCATCTCTGGAACCTCGTCGCGGCCGACACCCGTGAGGGCGAGGTTTATGGCCGTCTGCTGGAAAAGCTGGAGGCCGCCCGTGAAGCGCTCGGCGGCCGCGTCTACGACGTCCTGGGCGAATTGTTCGAAGGCACGGCCCTGAAGGACCTGCTGTTCGAGGCAATCCAGTACGGCGAACAGGAGGATGTCAAAGCCCGCCTGTTCCAGGTGGTCGACGGAGCCGTTGATCAGGACCACCTACTGCGGCTGCTTGAGCGCCGGGCGCTCACCAACGACACCATGCCCCAGACCAAGGTGCATGAGTTGCGGCTGGAAATGGAAAGGGCTGAGGCCCAACGGCTTCAGCCCCACCACGTTCAGAGCTTCTTCGTCGAGGCCTTTCAGCACCTGGGTGGCCAGATCAAACGCCGGGAGGAAGGCCGCTGGGAAATCCTTCATGTGCCCGTGGTCCTGAGAGAGCGCGACCGACAGATCGGCTCGGGCGCGCCGATCCAGAAGAGGTACGAGCGGATCTGCTTTGAAAAGGGCCGGATCAATCAGCAGCCAGTGGCGGCCTTCCTCTACCCGGGGCATCCGCTGATGGAGGCGGTGATCAGCGTCATCCGCGAGCAGTACGACCACCTGATGAAGCGCGGCGCTGTTCTGGTCGACGATACCGACCCCGGAGAGGGCATCGAGGCCCTGTTTCTGCTCGAACACAGCGTGCAGGACAGCCGCCTGACCTCCACAGGCAAGCCGCACATTATTTCCGAGAAGCTGCAGTTCGCGGCGATCGACAAGGATGGCAGGGCCACGGACGCCGGGATCGCGCCGCACCTCAATCTGAGGCCGGCCACCCCCGCCGAGGTCGCCCTGGTCGATGACCTCCTGCATGAGGACTGGCTGCGCAACGATCTGGAGAAGACAGCCGTTCGCTTTGCCACGGTGGAGCTGGCTCAGAGTCATGTCGCCGACGTCAAGGCCCGTCGGGTTCCAGAAATCGACAAGGTCGAACAGGAAGTCCGCGCGCGGCTGAAAAAGGAAGTGAACTACTGGGACGCCCGGGCCTTCGAGCTCAAGGAAGAAGAACGGGCCGGCAAGAAGACACGCCTTAACTGGCAGAACGCCCAGCGCCGTGCAGAAGACCTGGCTGAACGGCTTAAGCGCCGGATGGCGATCCTGGAGCAAGAGCGGTTCATTTCATCCCAGCCACCGCGGGTGCGGGGCGGCATGATCGTCATTCCGCGCGGATTGCTGCAGGCACGTCAGCCAGAAGGTGGCGCTGGAGGTGGCGGCTTTTCTGAAGACCCGGTTGCCCGCCGGTTGATCGAGATCGCCGCCATGACTGCAGTGATCAATGCGGAACTTGCGCTCGGCAATTCGCCCAAGGACGTTTCGGCCCAGAAGGTCGGCTACGACATCGCATCCTACGACCCCAAGACGGATCACCTGCGCTTTATCGAGGTCAAGGGCCGGATCGATGGTGCCGATAGCGTGATGATCACGCGGCAAGAGGTCATCACCTCCCTGCATGAGCCGGACAAATTCATCCTGGCGATTGTTCAGGTCGAGGCCGGGTTCGCCCGAGAACCGCGCTATGTTCGCGGCGCTCTCGACACGCGTGAACCCCCGTTTGAACAAAACGCCATTCAATTCAATATCAATCGTCTATTGGAAAGGGGCGAGATTCCATCATGACCGCAAAAATAGGGTCAAAGCCTAAGGCTGTTGTCTATTCGTTTGAAGGCAGGTGGGAGGATTCGCTCCGCTCTGGTAAAGTGCGCGTGTTCTTTAGAAAGCGGCGCCCCGTTAACGTACCAGAACGCATATATTTATATGTAGGCGTCCCTATAAAAAAGATAATTGGGTATGCAGAGGTAGATAAAATTGCAGATATTTCCCAATCCGAAGCTATTTCAATTAAGTCTTATGGGCATATAACTAAAGACGAAATAGTCACCTATATGGGTGAAAGAAAATATATAAATGCCATTTATATTAAAAATCATAAAATATTTAAAACTCCACTATCTCTAAACTTTTTAGAGGAAAATTTTGGATTTAATCCACCCCAAAGCTTTTCCAATCTAGATGAGAAAATGGAAGCAGAATTTATAGCGAGTGGACGATGAAAAAAAAGCTAATTGAAGTCGCCATTCCGCTTGAAGCAATCAATACGGCTTCGATAAGGGAAAAATCGATACGTCATGGGCATCCATCTACGCTGCATTTGTGGTGGGCGCGACGCCCCTTAGCTGCGTGTCGCGCAGTTCTGTTTGCCCAACTCGTTGACGACCCCTCGAGCCATCCGGATAGGTTCCCGACCCCTAAAGCCGTGGAAGCGGAGCGGCTGCGACTGTTCTCGATTATTGAGGAACTAGTTCAGTGGGAAAGCACGACAAATGACGAGGTTCTAGAGCGGGCGCGAGCCGAAATCAGAAGCTCTTGTGGCGAAGATCTCCCGCACATCTACGACCCATTTTCTGGTGGGGGCTCGATTCCACTAGAAGCCCAGAGGCTGGGATTGCCTTCCTACGGATCAGATTTGAACCCGATTGCAGTCATGATCGGGAAATCCATGATCGAAATCCCTCCCAAATTCCTGCATCAAGCTCCTGTCCACCTGGGCGCTGGCGGTCGCACATCATATAGGTATGCGGAAGGCCTTGCCGAAGATGTGCAGCATTATGGCGAGTGGATTCGCCAGCGAGCATTCGAGAGAATTGGGGAATACTATCCATCAGTCGAAATTCCCGTTGGCACCAATGCTGCCGGCGGAAAGAAGGATGGCAAGGTAGTTGCGTGGATATGGGTTCGAACGGTTCCAAGTCCTGATCCAGCATTTGCTGATGTCGAAGTGCCATTGCTTTCGAGCTTCACACTTTCTTCAAAGAAGGGGCGTGAAGTTTGGATCGAGCCAATTGTTGATAAAAATTCAAAAACAATCTTATTTAGCATCCGCACTGGAGGGACCAGTGCCGAGATCAAAGCTGCCGAAATGGGAGCAACTGCTGGTAAACGGCAGGGTTTTCGTTGCCTGATTTCTGACGCTGCAATAACATATGATTACATTCGAACTATTGGGCAAGCTGGCAAGATGGGCACGAGGCTTGTAGCAATTGTCGCCGAGGGCAAACGGGGGCGTATATTTCTTCCTGCAAATGATGAGCACGAACGCATAGCGCACTCGGCAAATCCAGAGTGGAAGCCTAGACTAGTTCTTCAAGGTAAGGCACAAGTGAATGTCGCAAACTACGGCATAACGACAGTCGGAGACCTATTCACAAATAGACAATTGCTGGCATTAGATACAATTTCGAACCTTATATCTGAGGTTAAAAAGAAAATCGAGAGCGATGCAATTAGCCGCGGCATGGCTGATGATGCAAGGCATCTCAGAGATGGTGGTGCAGGCGCACTCGCTTATTCCGAAGCGGTTAGCCTTTATCTTTCTTTTGGTGTCAGCAGGCTGGCTGACATATCTAATGCTCACTGCAACTGGTCCAGGTCGGCAAATCAGGCGGTCCACTTATTTGGCCGGCAGGCCATCCCGATGGTCTGGGATTTCGCTGAAACAGCTCTTTTCTCAGACATGGCAGGAGACTTCCGCACTTCTCTGAATAGCATCGTTAAGGCGTTGGTGCGATTGAACCCTGCATCTGAAGGATTTGAAGTGCAGCACGATGCACAGTCCATGTCCTATCCGGAAAATGCGGTTATAAGCACCGACCCCCCATACTATGACAACATTGACTATGCAGATTTATCTGATTTCTTTTTCGAACTAATGAAGAGGAATGCTTCAGATATTTATCCAGATATATTTCAAGTTCTTGCGACTCCAAAAAATGAAGAGCTTGTCGCTTCTCCATCAAGGTTTGGTGGAAAAGATGCCGCGGAAAGCCATTTTCTAAATGGAATGAGTGTCGCAATTGCTAATATGGCTAGGGGGGCAAATTCGAATTTTCCAACGACGATATATTATGCATTCAAGCAGAGTGAAATTCAGGCTGAAGGCATTAGTTCAACCGGGTGGGCTACATTTTTATCAGCCGTCATGTCGGCTGGATTTCAGATAGTTGGCACATGGCCTATCCGGACCGAACGCGATACTGGGCTTAAAGTCGGGATGAATGTTCTGGCGAATTCCGTCGTGCTGGTGTGCCGAAAAAAGATCTCTACTGCGGAGGTCATCACTCGTGCGGAATTCATCCGCGCTCTAAAGCGAGAATTGCCGCCAGCAATCGCTGAGCTTCAGGCCGCCAACATTGCCCCCGCAGACATGCCCCAATCGGCCATTGGCCCCGGCATGGGTGTGTTTTCGCGCTACAAAGGGGTTCTAGAGTCCGATGACAGCCCGATGAGCGTAAAAGCCGCCTTGCAACTGATCAACCGGGAGCTTGATGACTATCTCGGCGGTATTCAGGGGGAGTTCGATGCGGACACCCGTTTTGCCATTACCTGGTTTGAGCAGAACGGGTTGAAGGCCGGTGATTATGGCACAGCGAACAACATCGCCACTGCGCGTGGGATTTCGGTCGAAAGCGTTAAGCACGCCGGGATCGTCGAAAGCCAAGCCGGCAAGGTTCGAGTTCTCCGCCGGGACGAACTGGATGACAAATGGGAGCCTGGGACCGATCAACACCTGACGATCTGGGAATGCCTTCAGCATCTTGTGCGCTTGCATGAAAAGGACGGAATTTCACATGCAACAAGCGTCCTGCTTAAGAAGATCGGCGACAAGGGCGAGGCTGTTAAGGACCTCGCGTATATCCTTTATGATATCAACGCAAACAAGCGTCAGGACGCCAAAGAGGCGATCGCCTACAATGCTCTGATTGCAGACTGGACTGAACTGTCCCGCCAAGCTGCGACGGTATACGATACGCGTGGCGACCTTCAGCAGCGACTTGACCTTTAAGGACGATAGAAGATGGCCAAGAGCACCCGCCAATATGTCTTTGAAGGCATGGAGCTTCTTCCCGAAGCCCTGGTCCCGTTCGTTGAGAAGCGCCTAGAAAGTTCACTCACCGGTCACTGGCAGGTGGAGGTGGTGCAGCGTGTATCCGGCCTGAAGCCCAACTCCAATGGGGAGGTCGGCTGGGATCAGCAGGGTCTTTTGAAGACCATGATGGCGTTCTGGAAGGACGCGTTCTCCATGGTGCTAGGGCACCCGGAGCGCTCCTACATCTCAGAGCTTCTCGATGTGCGAAATAAGCTCTCGCACAATGAGACCTTCACCTATGACGACGCGGAGCGCGCCCTTGACACCATGAGGCGGCTCATGGAGTCGATCAGTGCAGGGGATGTGGCGACCGAGATCGCCAAGATGCGCGATACGATCCTGCGCACCAAGTTCACCGAGTTGCAGCGCAATGAGGAACGTCGGAAGACCCACCGCCTTGACATCTCGGTCGAAACCGTTGCCGGCCTCATGCCCTGGCGCGAAGTGGTGGAGCCCCACCAGGATGTCGCCACCGGCGAGTTCCAGCAGGCGGAGTTCGCCGCGGATCTTGCCAAGGTGCACAATGGCAGCGCGCCGTCAGAGTACAAGAACCCGACCGAGTTCTTCGCTCGCACCTATCTAACAGAGGGCTTGAGCAACCTACTGATCGGCGCAGCCAAGCGGCTGTCCAGCGCAAGTGGCGATCCGGTCGTTGAACTTCAGACCAATTTTGGCGGCGGCAAAACGCACTCGATGTTGGCGCTCTATCACATGGCTAGCGGCACGGCGGCCCAGGACCTTCCGGGACTAGACCAGTTGCTGTCGCAGCACGGACTGACCGTTCCTAAGAAGATCAACCGGGCTGTCTTGGTCGGCACCTCGCGCGGCCCGCAGGATGTCTTAAGCGTTGAAGGTGGTCTGAAAATTCGCACCACTTGGGGCGAATTGGCTTGGCAGCTGGGCGGGGCCGAAGGCTTTACCATGGTAGCCGACAATGACGAGCGTGGGATCGCTCCAGGCTCCAACCTTCTGGAAGCCCTCTTCAAGAAGTATTCGCCATCGCTGATCTTGATCGATGAGTGGGTCGCTTATCTTCGTCAGGTCTACAAGGTGGAGGGCCTGCCATCGGGCTCCTTCGACGCCAACCTCTCCTTCGTCCAATCGCTGACAGAAGCGGTAAAGGCGAGCCCAGGCACATTGCTTGTGGCGTCGCTTCCAGCATCGCAGATCGAGGTCGGCGGCGAAGGCGGGCAAGAAGCGCTCGTGCGGCTCAAACAGACCTTCAGCCGCGTGGAGTCATCATGGCGGCCGGCTTCTCAGGAAGAGAGCTACGAGATTGTCCGGCGACGCCTGTTCAAGGAAATCCCCAGCGATCGCTTCCATCACCGCGACAACACGCTGAAGCAGTACGCAAAACTCTATCGTGAAAACGCTGACGATTTCCCGAAGGGATGTGCAGACGAGGACTACCGGCGCAAGCTGGAAAAGTCTTACCCGATCCATCCCGAGATGTTCGACCAGCTCTATACGAGCTGGGGCTCGCTGGAGAAGTTCCAGCGCACGCGTGGTGTGCTGCGTCTCATGGCGCAAGTCATCCACGAGCTTTGGATGGGCAATGATCCGTCGGTCATGATCATGCCAGGGAGCGTGGCCATCAGCTCGGCACGCGTGGAGCCAGAGTTGCTCCATTATCTCGATGCCAGCTGGCAATCGATCATCGCTGGAGACGTCGATGGCATTACATCAACGCCATACAAGATTGACCAGTCTGCGCCGAACCTAAACCGCTACTCCGCGACCCGCCGGGTCGCGCGCACCATTTTCATGGGCACAGCGCCCACACATGGGCAGGAGAACAAGGGGCTCGACGACAAGCAGATCAATCTGGGTGTGGTCCAACCAGGAGAACGCCCTGCGATCTTCGGGGATGCATTGAGGCGTCTCACCAACCAGGCCAAGTTCATGCACAGCGACCTTGGGCGCTATTGGTATTCGATGTCGGCGAGCCTGAACCGGATCGCCGCAGATCGTGCCGGGCAAATCGAGGAGGCGTTGGTTCTTCTGGAGATCGACAAGGCGCTGGGGAGCTACATCAACGGCCTGTCCGATCGCGGGCATTTCGACGCCGTACAGGTCGCGCCGGGCAGCTCGTCCGACGTGCCTGACGAAGCTGGAGGCGTGCGCGCAGTCGTGCTGGGTGTGGCGCACTCCCACACCGGTCGCGAGGGCTCAGAGGCCATGACCGAGGCTAAGGATATCTTGTTGCAGCGGGGCACGACCCCGCGCGTCTATCGCAACATGCTGGTCTTCCTGGCTGCGGAACAGCGCCAGCTAGACAACCTTAAGGCCTCCATGCGCTCGGCCTTGGCCTGGGCGGAGATCGTCCGGGAAATCGACCGGCTGAACCTGACCCAGAGCGACAGCGCCCTGGCGAAGGCCAAGCTCGTCGAGGCTAACGAAACGCTGAAGACGCGGCTCAAGGAAGCCTGGTGCTATCTGATCTACCCTGTGCAGGAAACCGCACAGGCCGATCTGGAATGGACGACGGCAAAAGTTCCGGCCCAGGACGGATTGCTGGCCAGGGCAAGCAAGAAGCTTGTCAGCGATGAGGGCCTGCTCCCCGAGCTCGGCCCGGCCCGCCTTGACCGCGAGCTGCAGAAATACATCTGGAACGGCAAGTCCCACCTGCATCTCAAGGACCTGTGGGAGTATCTGAACCGCTACACCTACATGCCGCGGATCAAGAACCGCGAGGTTCTGGCCAAGACGGTTCAGGCAGCCGTCGGCGGTATGCTCCCGGGCCCGTTTGCGTATGCCGAGCGATGGGACGAGGCCAAGAAGACCTATGCTGGTCTGGCGATTGACCACGCAGGTGGGGCGCAGATCGTCATTGATAGCGAGTCCGTTATCATCCAGCCGGATGTCGCTGAGGCTAATCGGCCCAAGCCAGCGGTTGTGCCGGAGGGCGGAGGCGCCGCTCCGGGGACTACGCCACCAATCCCCGGCGGTGGTCAGGCGGGAACACCTCCAATCGAACCTGGACCAGTGGTCGAGAAGAACCCGACGCGCTTCTCAGGAACAGTCATGATCTCACCAGATCGGCCGGCGCGTGTCATGCACCAGATCGTTGAGGCCATTGTCGAACAGTTGACCACGATGGCCGGCAGCGAGGTGACCCTCAGGCTTGAGATTGACGCGGAGGTTCCGACAGGTCTGGACCGCGCCAAAGTCCGGACCCTGATCGAGAATGCGACCACGCTTGGGTTCATCGAGAAGATCATCAAATAGGTAACGCCATCACCAAGGCCGGCTCGATGCTGGCCTTGGTGAATGTCGTACTCCCCGCAGCAACCATGCTAACCAATCCGCGCTTTCGCCGTCCTCCGGAATACCACGCTGCCGATACCGGTCAGCGCGAGTACGGCGGTCAGGACGTCCGCCTGTGTCAGCCCGTCCGGCAGAATGTCGAGCGCGGCGGCCACGCCCCAAAGGCTGCCGATGACGCCGGTCCAGATGGCCTTGGACGCCCACCAGGGTTTCAGATCTTCCATGTCGTTTCTCCACAAAAAAGCCCGCAGGGATTGCGGGCGGACGGGTTGGTGATGATGTCGGCCGATCAGGCCTCGTTGGGCGACAGCACGCCGTTGGCCGCGAGCTGGACCGGCTTCGCGCTTGCAGGCGCCTTGCGGTAGGTAGGCCGGCGAATGGCGATGCAGCGGTCGCGGGCGATCCGGGTGATGGTCACACCGTCGGACTGGTTGCCGCCCAGCACGTGGAAGGCGCCGTAGTCCTCGCCAACATAGAGCCCGACATGGCCCGAACCCTGTCCGCGGCGGAACACCAGGATATCGCCCAGCTGGGCCCGGTCGGCGGGATTTCCGAACTTCGCCCAATTGCGCGCCCAGAGCGGACCTTCCACGATCGGCCTGCCAGCGCGTTTGGGGACCACGGCCATGAACAGCCCGCACCACGGAATGGCGTCGTCATTATAGATCTTGGCGAGGCCCGTCTCCTTTGCCCAGCCGAGGATCGCGGGATTGTCGGCCGGTCCGACGACCTCGAAGGTGCCGTAGAGCTTGCGGGCTTCTTCCAGCATCCTGGGCAGCGGACGCAGGTCATCGATCCAGCCATAGGCCGGTGGTAGCGGTTTCATGGATGTCTCCCGGGAAGTTAGCGGCCGGACAGGCCTTTGACGGTGGCGTAGAGGACGGCGAGCGCGGTCGCGAAGGTCGACAGCCACTTGACGAACCGGACCATGCCAGTCGCGGTGTTCCAGGCCTCGAGGAGGTCCTTCACATCCGCGCGCAAGGCGAGAAGCTCGGCGCGCACGTCGGCATGCTCCGCCTTCAGGCTCGGCGCTTCTTTTCCATATCATCCATGGGTTTCTCCTGCTGACGGTCACGCCGCCGCGCGGATGGCGGTCACTTCCACACCCTCGTTCAATGCTAGCGGCACGACGGAGGTGATATTCCACAGCCCGCCGGCAAAGCTGATGCGGTCAAGGACGCTGAGCGCCAGCGTCTCGCTGTTGCCCAGCACCCGAAACGTCGCTGGCTGCGAGGCTGAGAGCTGCGCCGCCTCTCGCCGTTCAGCGCCTGTACCCCAGATGACGCCCGCCCAGAGGATTGCGTAATCGGTCCAGGTTTCAATCTCACCGCCATAATCGTCTATGACGACCGTCTTGCGCTGGAACACGATCCTGCGATTCCGCGGTCCGGCCCTCATCAGACGCCCCGGCGGTGGTTGCACAGCAGGCTGTCGAGATTGGTCCAGTCGCCTGCTTTGGCATGCTCGCGCCGATCGAAGCTGTCAGCGATGAACAACAGCATGGCGTGGAGCACATCGTCGGGAGGAAGGGTGCCGACCGACGCGGTGAGCGTAATGCGTGATCCCGGCTGAACCGCCGGCCATGCCGCTCCCGGCTTCAGGACGATGGCCGCATCAAGCCCGTCAGCGCGCAGTTCATAAATAGCAGCGGACATGGACTGCGCGGCGCCGGCCACATCAATATACTCGATCGACGTGACGGAATTGACCGGCGCGAACGGAAGCCGCGCCATATCGGTAAAGCTGTCGCAATGCGCCACCAGCGTTCGCTCAGCGAATGCCACGCCGCAATAGGCTTCCGCGTGCGCCCGCGCAGAGGCGATGTACAGATCGAGCGCATCGTCTTCGTCAGTGCCAATGACCCGGCACTGGGCCTTGGCCTCGGCGAGGCTGACCGGCTCGACCGCAGGCGCAACGGGGGCGACCGGGTACCAGCTCATGGTGCTGTCTTCTTCCTGGTACCGGCACGCAGCTCGGGTACCGATTTCACCGTCCGCTCCACCTTGGGCGCGGCGTCTGGCACCGCGAAGCCCGCCTCAATCAGGCTGCAGGCTTCCTCGTCGCTGCATATATATTCGTCGCCCGCGCTCCATGCGCCGTTTGCGCCGGACAGGCTGGCGGTGAGTTTGACCTTCATGGGATGCTCCTCTCCAAAAGGGCGCGGACACGCCGCTCAGGAAATGGGCGGAGCCGAAGCCCCGCCCGATCCAGTTACGATGCCTTGGTGATGAGGTGCTTGACCGCGGCGGTATCGCCGAGCTCGCCGTCGAAACGGATCAAACCTGCGATGCCAAGGTCAGGCCAGAAGCGCTCACGCATCACACCGATGACCGGCGCGCCGACCTTGCGGACAAAATACTTGCCGAAGTCACCGAACACAGCCACCCGCGCGGCGGCCGCGGCGCCAGGCACAGAGCCAATCGCCTGATTAACGTGGTAGTTGTAGCCCAGCAGCGAACCGGGGACGCCGGCGCGCACGTCGCCCATCTGCCACAGATAGTTGCCGGCGCCGTCCTTGAGCTTGCGGATCAGCTTCAACGTGCTGTCATTGAACATGAAGCCGACCTTCGGTCCGGTGCGGTATGCCGGGTCGACCGAATGCACGAGGTCGATCAGCTCATCCGCGATGATGGCGGTGGCCGATGCGGTCGTGACACCCAGTGTGGACGCGGTGACGATGCCGTTCGGATCACCCGTGCCATCGCCGATGGTCAGTTCACGGTTGGCAATACGGCCAAGACGCTCGCCGAGCAGCGAACCCAGCAGCGCTTCCATGTTGAAGATGCTGTCGGTGTCGAGTTCCCACGACCAGCGGATAAACTCGGTGTCGTAGGCATAGGCATCAAGGCTCTTCTGTCCGAACGTCACGTCACTGCCGCCATCGTCGGTCAGGGCGGTGGCTTCGGTGTGCTTCACAGCCGGAACAGCCGTGTCATCGGTGGTCGGAATCTTGATCGGGTTGCCGCTTGCCGTGACCATTTCCGTCACGACGCTGCCGTCATACATCGGACCCCATGCCAGCATCGACTTGATGATCTGGTTCGACAGTTCGGTCGGGACGGTGAAACCGCCCGCCGTGGTGGTGCCAGCCGTCTGTGCACGAAATTCAGCGCGGCCCTTTGCGAGGACGGCGCGCTCTTCCTGCGTCAGGTCTTCGAGCGGGCCGCAGATGGCCTTGGCGAAGGCGGTACGATATTCGACGGCCTCGACCTCATCAACGCCGCGCGCTTCACTGTCCTTGGGGTGCGGGCGCTGCCTGGCGCGCGCTTCATCGGCGCGGGCCTCGGCGGCTGCGGTGCGCTCTTCGCGGGCGATTTCCACTTCCACCTTGTCGAAGTCGGCCATGATCATGTCGTGGCGCGCTTCCAGTTCGGCGGTGCGGCTTTCGTCGGTGTTGGCCTTGATCTCGTCGAGGGCTTCGCGGGCCTGGGTAACGAGGCGGCCGCGTTTGTCGTGCAATTCAGTGGTCATGAGAATATTCCTTAAAGCAAGAAGGCCGCCAACACGGCGGCCTCGATGCCTTTCCCAAGGGCAGACGATGGGCTCCGCGTTGACACGCGGGAATCTCGTTAAATCTTGCGGAATCTCTGTTCGGCAGCGGCCTTGCGCTCAGCAATGCGGGCCTCGGCGCGCTTGCGGTTATGGTCCGCGCGGGCTTGTCCGGCCGCCGTCCGCGCGGATTCAAGCGAGCGGAGCGCAAGAGACGTATCGTCATAGGCCGGGAAGGCGACGGCACTGACCTCGCGCAGATCGACCGCCTGGATGGTGCGGACCGGGATATCGCCGGTCTCGTCCCAGAGCTGACGGGTGACGATGAACCCGAACGACATGCCCGAGATGTCGCCGCGGGCAATCAGCGTCGCAAGATCGCGGCCATCCTGCGTGTCGGGCAGATCGATTTCGACCGCGAGGCCCACGTCATCTTCTATAAGCCGCAGGGTGCCCGCCGTAGTCCGGCCGATCACGCGCCCGCTGTCATGGTCGATCAGTGCGCGCACGTCACCGGCGATCGTGCCCTGGAAGGCCCCGGGGGCAATGATCTCCCGGAACTGACCGCCAATGTCGGCGGCGCTGCCAAACACTGCTGCATAACCGGCGATGGTGGGGCCATCACCGGCCGATCGGATAGCAAGGGGACGCACCAGCGCACGTCGTTCCATCGTCATACGGTATCTCCATTGGGTACGGCAGCGGCGTCGGTGCCTGTCGCCGCGTTACTGCCCAGCGGCACAGTCGCGCCCTGGATGTAAAGCTGATCCCCTTGCGGTCGCGGCGGCCGGTTCTCCAGCGCCCGGGCTTCATCGGGGGTAAGGATCGCGTTCTGGATCCCCTGGGCAAGCCCGGCCATGCGGGCGGCAAAGTCGCCGCGCATCAGGCCGTCGAGATTATGCTCGACATAGCGTGCACTGCCGCGGGGCCCGAATAGCTTGAGGTTGAGCTCTTCTTCGAACGCCTTGGCCCATTGCGCAATGAGGTGTTTGACCAGGTGGAGGTCCTGCTGCTCGGTGTTGGAAAATGTGCCGTGGGTCAGGTCCTGCAGAAATACCGGCGGCAAATTATAGACCCGGGCAATCTCCTCGACCTGAAAGCGGCGGGCCTCGGTCATCTGCCCCTTGGCGGGATCGAACCCGACCTGTTTGAGCTCGTGACCGGGCGGCATCGGAAACACCGGCTTGCGGCTCGCCTTGGCCGCCTCGATGGCGCGGTGAATATCGCCCATCGCCCGCTTCATCGCGTCCGCGCCCTGCGGCAGCGGGCCCGACAGGGCGAGTGGCGGAACCCCGCCGCCCGCGAAGAAATCCCCGGCATAGTCACCCATGGCCAGTGCCAGCGCGACTGCCTTGGCGCCGTTGATGATCGGGCTGTAGGAACCAAGCTGGTCGCGCTTCAAGAGATACGGAATGTCGATGACGTCGGCGGCCGGATAGGCCTGCGCTTTGCCGGCAACGGCATAATATTTGCGGCCATCGATCCGCTTGACGGTGGTGGCGGCCGGATCCATCGGCCAGATGGCAATAATATTGGCACCGCTGCGCTCGATCCACGACACGCCGCGCCCGCCGGTGAACACCTGCTGCCACATATATTTGCGCCAGCCGAAGCTGGTCCATTCCGGATTGGGGGCTTCATTGAGCAGCCGCTGGATGCCGCCGCGGATCCGCTCTGCCCCGTCGTCCTTGGTGCGATAGGCATGGAGCGGCAGGTTCGCCATGGATGAGGCCAGGAACGTGACCGCCGCCGAGACCGCCGGCACGGTGAGCGCGCTGTCGATGGTGACGCTGGGTAGATTGCCCGACTGGACACCGAAGAAAGCGAGGAAGTTTTCGGAACTCACCGGGATGGTCGGGTTCTCGATCGAAGCCCGCGTCTCGCGCCCGAGCCAGTCACGCCAGCCCATCACGCCACCAACCGGAAATTGGGATCATCCCATGGGGAGACGGGAAGGGCGATCACGCTGCCCATGGCCGCGCCCAGCGCCATGCACAGCGCTACAGCACAATCGATCTTGTTCACGGCTCTCTCCTTGGCCAGCCAGTGGTTGCCCCATCGGTCCTCATCGGTGACGGCCGACATGATGGCTGAGACGAGGACGGGGCTGCGTTTGAGGCGCAGGCGCCGCTCGAGCAGCGCTTCTTCGACCAGCCGGACCGAGCCCGGCATCCACAGGCCTTCGCTCATTCCCTCAGTCGGTTTTCCGCGCCTTGTGCCGCCCTGGGGATGTTCGACAAAGGGCAGGGCAAGCCCGAGTTCGGCTACTTCGTCCTCTAGCCTCCGGAACGCATAACGATCGTAGGCGGCGACACTGATGTCGAACATCCGGTCATAGTCCGCGAGTGCCTGGGCGACTTGGCGCAGGCTGATATTCTCGCCCCTGGGGGCATGCAGATATCCATCGCGCACCCAGGTGTCATAGGGCGCCTTGTCGCGCAGTTCGCGGGCGACAAGCGTATCGCCCGGCGTCCAGGCTTCCACCCAGCCATCGAACAGCGGTTTGCCGGCATGTTCGCCGGACTCCACGACGCCGGTTTGCACGATAGCGGCGAGCGCGGTGATGTCGCGGTTTTGGCTGAGGTCGAGCCCGAGCGCCACGCGCGCACCGGCGTGATCGGCAATCTCGAAGTCGGCGAGTGCCGGCTCCACGGTCGCCCGGGTCATCCAGGCGGTTTCGGCATCGGTCCAGACGCAGAAGTGAAGGCGCAGAATTCCGTTGAGCTGCCCCGGGATCGCTTTGGCCTGCGCCACCGTCTCGGTGAGATATTCTGCTGTGATGGTGACGCCGAGCAGCGGGTTGGCCTTGATCCAGCATCCCGGGTCGGTGAGCGGATCATCGCCTTCGTCGAGCGCGCAGACATAGGAAAATGTCGTGTCGTCGATGACCGCGCCGAGGTAGGTCGGGTCGGTTACGGCATCGATATTGCCGGCCGCGACCTTGATGGCGTGCTCATGCTCTTCCCACGCCACCGAATTGCGGTTGGAGCCCGAGTTGGTGATCATGAACAGCAGCGGGTCGCGGCGGAATTTGAAGCCGCGCTCCAGCATCTCGATGATCGAGCGGTCGGGCAGCTCGTGGATCTCGTCCGCCAGCACGAAATAGGGCCGCGGGCCCGAGCCGGTCCTGCCGGTATCGCGGGACACCGGGCGGAAGAAGGATCCCGACCCATGATGCGCGATGTTGAACTCGCGGCCGGCGCCGCCCGAGAACTCCAGCCGCTTTGCCAGCGCGGGTGATTGGCGGACCATCTTGACCGCGTCGGCAAACAGGATGCCGGCCTGTTCGCGCTTGGCGGCCGCGGCATAGATCTGCGCGCCAGCCTCATTGCAGGCGGTCATGCCGTACAGACCAATGCCGCCCGCGACCGGGCTTTTGCCATTACCCTTGCCCTGTTCGATATAGGCCCGGCGGAAACGCCTGCGGCCATCCTTGCGCTTCCAGCCGAACACCGAGCCGATGATGAAAGCCTGGCTCGGTTCCAGTCGGAAAGGCTGACCATCGAATTGGCCTTCGGAAAGTTTGAGCACCTCCTCGAAAAAGCCAAAGGCGTGGGCTGCGGCCTCCGGGTCGAAGCGGATCCCATCGGTGCGGTTCAGGTCATCGAGATGCCGACGACAGGCGTTGCGGACATGCGGACCAGCGATAAACTCGCCGGCAATGACGGCCCGGGCGTAATCGGTGGTGCGATCAGCCGAAGAAGCGGTCGGCGGGGTCGTCGCTTTCCGCCGGCGTTTCTGCGGCGATGCGGGTTCTGGCACTGGGCGTTATCCCGAATTCCGCAGCGTACGCATCCTGTCCGCCCAAAATCACAATATTGGGCGATATCCCCGACGTTTCCGCTCCACCGATGATTAACAAATCGCCGATATATCGGCGGCATGAACGACATGCCCCGAGACTTACTGCCGCCTGAGCCGGCCAGCCGCGAGAAGGCGCTTCAGTCCGCGCATATCTTCCGCAGCAAATTGATCGAACGTTGCGCACAGGTCGAACGATGGATTGCCCAGATGATGGCCAGCATTACACCTGCGACATCCGGGAAAAGTCGTCCGGCGCTCGTCCTGCTTGGAAACAGGTTAGATGAAATCCGTGACTTGGCGCGCAAGAGCCCCGAACGATTCAAAAACCCTGGACGGATCATCGAAAAGATGGACCAGTTCCAGATTTACTCGGAACTCCGCAGCGAGCTCGCCCACGCGACGACTGAGGTACTCGTTCTGGAAGATGGGTCAGTCCAGATACAGTTCGACAATGCAGGCCTCGTACATCCCCTGATCGAACGGCGGATAATCTTGAACGAAGACAAAATGCGAGAAATCGCAAACAGCTTGGCAAGCCTGGTCAATCAAATCAGGCAGCTTGAACTCAAATAATCACGGCTTTTTCACCGACTCAGCTGATCGTCCGATCAGCCGAAGAAGCGCTCGGCGGGATCCTCGCTTTCCGCCGGCGCTTCGGCTGCAATCCTGGTTCTGGCACTGGGCGTCATCCCGAATTCTGCAGCGTAGCGCATCATGTCTGCGGCGGCCTTGTTGGCGGTGCCGACGAGCGGGTTCTGGATGGCGTTGCCGTTGGTGGTTTTGATCATCAGGCCGCCGGTCAGCTGGTCCTTCTCAGCCATCTTGGCGATCGCGCGTTCAGCCTGGACCCAGCGGCCATAGGCCTGGGCGTAGGCAGCAAGGGCGGCGCGATCGACCTCAGACAGGAGCCCGATACGGTGTAGCCAATGGGCGACCCGGTTCCATTCCTCCAGCGCGTCAGCGGTCAGATGCGGCGGCGCCGATGGCAATGCCGTTACGGTGCGAGGCTCCTTGCGATTGAGCGGTCGTTTGCCGCGGTTGCCCTCGATCAGCTTCAGCTGCGTCGGTTTGGGTTTGGTACCGGGTTTCACTGGGACGGTCCTTCAACTATGCGTCGTGACCAACCTGCTCCCACCACCAACGCCAAGGTCATGACGATTTTCAATTTTCTGCTGTTTGCCGTTGCGGCCGTCGCGCCCTCTGGAGAAACCTTCACCTGCACGCCCATCCGGGTGTGGGACGGCGATGGGCCGATCTGGTGCGCCGAAGGCCCGCGCATCCGTCTGTCTGGTATCGCAGCGCGAGAAATGGATGGCACCTGCCGGCCCAATCACCCATGCCCGAAGGCATCGGCCGAGCAGGCCCGTGATGCGCTGGTCAGTTTGATCGGCCGTCCGGTTGGTGTTTCCCGCGAGGGCCATATCCTTGTGAGCGGCCAGGCTTTGCGTTGTCGTTCCGAAGGCGGCGCTGGTGGTTCACGGACTGCGGCCTGGTGCGTGTCGCCCAAGTCAGGTGACCTTTCCTGTGCGATGGTCAGGGGCGGCTGGGCACTGCGGTGGGATCGGTACTGGCGGCAGCACCGATGCTGATCTGAGCTGAGACCTCATCAAATGTCAGGCCATCAGCTTCCAGCGTCGCGGTGTCACCGGCAAAATCCTGCCAGCGTTTGACGATCACGTCGCAATAGCGCGGATCGAGTTCCATCAGGCGTGCGATGCGGCCGTTCTTTTCGGCGGCGATCAATGTGGTCCCCGATCCGCCGAAGCTGTCGAGCACGATATCGCCGCCCTTGGTGTTGTTGAGCATCTGATACTCGAACAGGGCGACCGGTTTCATGGTCGGGTGCTTGCCATTGCGTGACGGCTTGTCGAACTTGAGGATGGTCGTCTGCTTGCGGTCGCTGGCCCACAGGTGCCCGGCGCCGTCCTTCCAGCCATAGAGGCATGGCTCGTGCTGCCAGTGATAATCCTGCCGGCCCAGCGCCAGCGATGACTTTTCCCAGATCAGACACTGGCGGATTTTCCAGCCAGCATCGATCGCCGCGCCCCGGAAATTATAGCCTTCGCTGTCAGCGTGCCAGATGTAGAACACCGCTCCGGGTTTCATCACCGTGCTGGCGGTGACATAGGCATCGCGCAGGAACTGGCGGAACTCGTCATTGCCCATATTGTCGTTCTGGATGGTCAGCTTGTCCTTGGTGCCGCCCTCATAGGCGACATTGTACGGCGGATCGGTCAGCCACATGTCGACCATCTGCCCGGACGTCAGCTTCTCCATGTCGTCGACGCTGGTGCTGTCGCCGCACATCAGCCGGTGCTTGCCGAGCAGCCAGACGTCGCCCGGGCAACTCACCGGAATTTCCGGAGGGTTGGGAGCCGCGTCGGGATCGGTTAGGCCTTCGGTCTTGTCGGCCGTCAGGGCGGCCAGTTCGTCATCGGAGAAGCCGGTGAGGCCCAGATCGAAGTCGAAGGCCTGCAGGTCCGTCAGCTCGACGCGGAGCAGTTCGGCGTCCCAGCCGGCGTTCAGCGCCAGCTTGTTATCGGCCAGCACATAGGCTCGCTTCTGGGCCTCGGTCCAACCGGCTGCCACCATCACTGGGATGTCGGCAATGCCCAATTTGCGTGCAGCAAGCACCCTTCCATGGCCAGCGATCAGGCCGCCGTCCTCGTCGATGAGCACCGGCACGGTCCAGCCCCATTCGCGGATCGAAGCGGCAATCTGGGCCACCTGTTCCTCGCTGTGGGTGCGGGCATTTCGGGCATAGGGCACCAGTGCCGAGACGCTCCTGCGCTCGACCTTATCTGCCGGCCAATTCACCATGTGACCCCCGGTCGTTAACTCGCGGCTGCGTGAAGTTCTGATCCCCAGCGGTTTCCCACCCGAGAGCGACTGAGAGCGAACCGCCCCCCGGGTCAGGCACAAGGCCAACCGTCGGCATTGACCTCGATCCGCCGGCGATATCCAAACTGCTCGGCGGTGCGGGCCTGGTGGCAGTCAGCACAAAGGCATCGGATATTATTGTCGTCGTCGCTGCCGCCCTGGGTGAGCGGAACGATATGGTCTGGCACCGTCGCGGCCGTGATGATGTCCCGGGATTTGCAGTCGCGGCAAAGCGGTTCGGCCTGGAGACGGCGTCGGCGCTGGGCGACAGCAGCCCGTCCGCGCAATCGCTCAGCCATGGGCAACACCTCAAATGAACAACGCCCGAAAGCCTGTGGGCTCCGGGCGCAGTTCTGAATTCTCTATTTCGGAAGGTCTACGGCATCTGGCAAGATTGGTCAATGGAAAATCACAAATAATATAATATATTCAGTTTGTTAGTGATATTGGTAGGGGAGGGGATCCATCACGAACTGTCTCTGCGGTCCCCGAACAAACGCACCAGCGCATCAAGCCCATGGCCAAGGTTGATGATGTCCGCTGCCGACCAGGTCGCTGCTTCAACCTCATGGCAAACCACTGCATGAACGAGGGTGCTGGGCTTGCGATCGACGGCGCCAGGCGCATCCGCGTCGGCGGTGCGCAGCATCATCATTGCGGCAGCAGCGCGGCGGCGAACCTTCTCGACCAAGGCCGGGTCATGGTCAGGCGTACTGCCACCGAAGATGCCCTCGTTGATTAGCAAGCCGGTCACGGAGCGGGGCTGGTCCATGGGCAGACCCATGACGGCGCGGTTGCGGGCCATGATCTCCCCGTACATGTCGCCTGCCGCATATTGGTCAGCGGCAATCTTGCCAGAAAAGGCGAGGCGGCCCAGCGCGGTGCCCAAACGCTTATCCTTGGCCTGCTTCGCCGTCACCCCATAATGGCGTTGGCGGGCCTGCAGCACCGTGGCGACTGCGTCGCGCTGGGTTTCGCCAACACTGGCCCGAACCAGCTTGCCGCATGGGTGCCGGCGCCCGGCTTTCCGCTTACGACCGCGCGCCATCGCTCGCACCTCCAGCAGCGGAAGCGTCGATGGCAGTTGTCACCAGTTGTCCCTTGTGCGGGCGCGAGGCGAAAACATCACGCGGGCGAAAAAGAGAGAAGAAGTTCAAAATATACTTCTGCTCGCGTACACAAGGGACAACTGGTGACAACTGGAACGCAAAACTGCCATTTTTTGACACCACAACCGCCTCCACGCTAATTTTCATCATCCTATTCATCGCCGGCTCCCTTGGCTGACATTGCGATTGCATCCTTGATTGCCGCCTGCGCTTTTGCCCTGCGCGCCTCCTCTTTCGCCGACCGTTCGACGAACCGGGAATGCACAATCGGGTTGACTGCCCAGCGCGGCGTGTTGCTGCGGGCCGCAGGTCCGGCCTCGATAAGCCAGCCCATGCTTTCCAGCTTTTCGCACAGCTTCCGGCTGTCATCGCTCGTGAGGGATCGCAGAGCCCGTCCTGCGCGCTGAATGACGCGGCTGTTCACCGTGTCGAGCTTATGCGTGACGATGTGCGCCGCGAGATCCACGAGCGTTTCATGGTCATCTGCAAGGCCGAGCATCCCGCAGTAAAATGCCACCGCGTTCGGCGCGATATACTCGTGCATAAATTTGGCCACACGCGCTGCGGTGGCGGCTGTGATGACGCTGGGCGCGCATGGGAGCCCCTGCGCCTCGATACAGTGCCACAGGACGCACAGGCGGGCGAAAATGCCGTCATATTTGCCGAAGTGCGACGCCATCTTGGGAGAGATGACCTCGGTCGACATCATCTCGTGATGCCGCTCCTCAAGCTCGCGGCGTATTTCCTGCGCTAAGGGGTCGAAGCGCATAGCCTCCGCGCCATGATCGTGCGGCCGCAGCTGCCACATATCGACAACAAGCTGCTCATAGGCCTCGACCTCGCCACTGCGGGGCGCGTCAATGCCGACAGATGCCTGGTGAAGCGGAATTGGCAACAGGCGCTGCACAAGGCCGTCATCGACCGATTCCCCGACCAGGCGACGCAGCGGCTCCGGCTGGATTCCTCCAAGGACGGATATGGATAGGTTCGGGATGAGCGCGGCCCCGCGAGCAACGCGGTTAAGCGCATATTCGCCGCCGTTGAAGGCTTGCAGCCAGAATGCCCGGTCGCCCGCAGCGCCTTTGGCCGATCCATATTTATCCATGGCGCCGAACCAGCCGGATAGCTCGTCCTGCACCGACAAGATGCCATCAGGCGAGCCTTTCATGACCTCTTGGGCGGCTTCGACCGTCGCATCGCTGATACGCAATCGACGTTGCAAAGGCTTTTGGATGCCCTCGCGCTCGGTCTTTTTCCTCGCCTGATCCTCGTCATAGGCGTCCAATTTCACCATGTATTCGGCGAAAAGCTGGGCGTCCAAACGGTTGAGCGGGCGGGTGGCTGCGGACATGATCGGCGTTTTCTTGGCGCTCGGAGGTCCGATCAGCGCCACCCATAGACGGGCGCTTTCCTTCCACGAGGGATCGTGCTGTTTCACCTGTACGCAAATGCGATCCGAAATTACGGCGGAGCAGACGGCGAGCGCCGACATGGCAATGCCGCCGGGATCCACACCCATGAGTTCCGCCTGGGATTCCGCATATTTTTCGATGACGTCAGGGAGCAGTCCGCGCGGCAGAACGGCGGGATCATAACGCGCCCATAAATCTACCGGGTCGGGATAATCCGCTTCGTCGATTACGGCTTCTGGTTGGTCGAAAACCTCGCCACCCACCGCGTTCATCGAATCGATATCTTCGGCGCATATGCCCGGATCGTCAGGGTGCATCGCCGGCGGCGCGCTATATGGCTGCGGCTGAGCGGCGCGGCGCTCCTGATAGAGCGTGCGGAAAGCCGACTTATGATCGCCGCTATGCTCGAAATGGACGAAAAGGTCATAGGCGTCGCCGAAGCACCCCGCCTGGCATTTCTGACCAAGGCCGGACGCCACGTCGCTGGCCGACAGGCTGATCCAGGAATCCTCGACGATACGGGTCGCGTAGCTATCGCTCTGCTGGTGCGGCGAGCGCCAATCCGCCGGATTGCGCGGGCTTTGCTTATATCCGTAGAGTTCGAGCAGGTTCGCAACCGGAGTGCCGCGGTTGAACTCCTCCATGATCGGCGCGTCGTCATTGCGCGGACGATTGGCACGGCGCCGGGCTGCCTCCTCGCGCATCTGCTTGCGCTCTGCCTCATCGTCCTCGCGCTTGCGGGCGATCGCGGCCATGCCGGATGCGAGCGGGCCGTCTGTGGTCAGGCCTGGGGCATTGGTGCCGGTGGTCGCGCGTTTATAGAACAGCGGCGCCCCGTCATCGTCGCGGAGCAATTCGCCGGTTTTGGCATGGTGATCGGGGACGTTGGGTAGATAGACGGGCTGGCCGGCGCGATCGAGCGCGCGGTCCATATCGATGCCGCCATATTCCATGAAATTGAAAAAGGCGTGCTGCGCGTCGTGCCAATCATCAAAACCTATCGGCTGGGCAAGCGGGATGACAATGCGCCACCTTTTGTCATCGGCGCGGGCGTGGGCGGTCGAGAAGATCAGCCAGGCCGCGTCCCTGGCAAACCCGCGCACCATGGACTCGATGCGGTGCAGCGGGTGGTCACCATGGTCAACGTCGCCGCACAGAGCCACGAAGACCCCGTCAGACCGCTGGGTGGCGTGGCTGCGGGCGTCGTGGGCGCTGTAGCTGCTGGGGATGAATGCGAGCCCGTCCAGCTTGTCCGCATTGCCCGGTTCGAGCGCGAACAGGCTGGCGAGGGTCCGCGTGTCATATTCGCCGCCGGTTGTTATGCGCGTATCGTGCTGGCCGTTGAAGGTGACGACCTGGCGCGCGTTCCACGACGGCGCGAGCTTGTGAATGTTATCGGCCTCGGTCGCCATTATATGGACTCCCGATCACCCCGGCGCTGCAACTCCGCCGAAATGATCGGGAGAGTCATCAGCTGGCGCTCCTCTTCAGCGCCGATTTCACAGCAGGGTCGACGCCAGTCGCACCGGCCTCGCGGGCCATCTGGTACAAGCGCCTCAGTGCCGAGGCGCGACGGTAGGCCGCGGAGTATTCCTGATCGGCAGCGACGATCGCGAACGCGACATCATCGATGGTCGCGTCCACGAGGGGGAGCAGATCTTCGCTTTCGCATGCCGGATGCTGCGGAAACGTGATGGTATCGGGCAGGCCTTCGAGGGCGTAATGCGCCTTGCGCAGGCGCGCGACAGGGTTCGAGAACAACATGGGAGGACCTTTCATTTGGGGAGATCGCTGGCCTGGGAATCGGCCTCAGGCTCGCTGGAATAGACGGCCAATAGCGGGGTGCCGTCGGCGTGGGTGCCGGCCTCTTCGATGTGGTACCGGCGCTGAGCCTCGAAGATTTCCGGCAACTCCCAGCGACGGTAGAGGCCGGGGATCCGCTTCAGAGACTCAATCGGGATGGCAGTCGTATCGGTCATAAACTGGGGTTTCCTGTTTGTGAAAAGACGCTCGGTGCGTCCGAAGTTGAAAAGCCAACGGCGCGCGCCGAGCGGGACAAAGGGTCAGGAATTTTCGTCGACATGATCGCGCAGGCGCTTCAACGCGCGCTGGAACCGTTTGCGGGCCGCGGGTTCTGACAGGCCGAGATCCTTGCCAGCTTTGACCTGCGTGTACCCATCTACGACAACGCGGATGACGAGATCGGCGTCGGCGCCGATCAGACTGGTCAATTTGGCCAGCAGGCTTTCGGGAAGCGCGTCGGCATCAGGAGCATGCATCGTTCCGCCATGGGTGTCGGGATCGAACGCGTCCTGCTGCTGTTGCAGGAGACTTTCCCGCCGATGTGCCCGGAGCACATCGCGTTCGACATTCTGGAGGATCGTGGCCGCGATCCAGTTGACCTTCGTGAGATCAAGGTTCCGGATCCCGGCGGTTGCACGGGCGAGGATCTCGGAGGCAAGCTCGTCCACATGGCCAAGACGCCGGGCTCGCGAACGAAGGAAGACACCATCGAGCCCGGGCCAAAGCGCCAGCAGCATGAGCGTGAGCGCACAGTCACCGGCACGGTCGTCTGATTTCGCACTCCGGATCAGCGTGCTGAGCACGATGTTCTTCTTGTCCGAAGGAGCATCGCCACGGTGCAGGTGGTCCAGCAAAGCCGCCGGGTCCGCAAAACGGGTCAATTCCGGGTGTCTGGACCGCACCGTGTTGAAGCCGCGCTGGAAGTTGAGGGTGGAAGATGAATGCATGATATTTCCGTGGAAATCGTGCCACGTGAAGGACATTGGACGCCTGCCTTGCGGCCGGGCGTCCAGTGCCTCCTTCCGGCCAGGTCAGGGCGTCGAGCACCTCTGCGTTGTTGGGATTTGGGTGGAGTTTGCGCCTCAGCGCAGTGCGGGACCGGTTGCCTTGTTCAGCGATCCGCAACCGCGGCAGGTGGCCACCACAGGAAAGCCCACGAGATATTCGTGCCCCCGCGCAAAGCGCAGGTGCATCTGGCCGTCACGGCAGACGCCGAGCAACTTGGCGCAACTGCTGCAGCGCCATTCGCGTTCAGTGGTGGAAGGGGCGGCGCCGGGGTTGTGGCTCTGATTGGCCACACGGCGCGAGAGGTAGGGAGTCGTCATCGGGGTGCTCCTCGTTTCAGGAGCACACCTAATAATCAGCACTTTGTCAGACCGTCGCCTGCGGCATGTTAGACCGTTGTCAGACGGGTTCTTCGATCGGGGATTCCACGGCGTCTTTCGTCGTCAGTCCGGCGACGAGCAGGCGCCAGTAGCCACGCTTGGCGCCGGTGCCGATGTAGACGTCCCGGATGCTCTCCCACATCTCCTTCCGGAATGCCTGCTGGGGGCTTCTGGAGTCGAAGCCATCCATCAGCGCCTTGACCTGAATGTCGGGGCTGCCTTGCCCGGCTGCGACGACGAGGCGTTCGAAGATTGTAAGCTGATCGTTCCCGGCGAGGTGCAGCGGTTCCTTACCCGGAATGTACAGAGTACCGGACTGTGTGCTCGTCCGCACCACCCGCGGTGACACGCCCCCGCGTGCGAGCGAAAGGCTGCTCCGATATGCGAGTTCGAGGCCGTCCCGAGCGAACAGGATCTCATCGTCCGCTGATGCGAGGTGGGACAGGAGCGGCATAACCACGTTCGGGCCGAGGTGCGATGGCATTTCCTCGCTTGCCGCGAGGATGATGCCGACGCCGGCTGAGTTCCGCGCGCGCAGGGCCAGATCCAGCCGCTGCGCCGTTTTCGGATCATTGAGACGCCGGGCGAAATAGATGGGCGCTTCGGTGCCATCGACCTGTATCGTACCGAGAAGGGTCAGGTCAGGGTCGAGAATCTGCGCTGCCAGCCTGCTCAGGAGCGGTTTCATCAGGCGCATGAGCGTCTCGTGAAGCCATTGGGCGTTGATCGTGTACATCTCGACATCGGACGCTGGCCGTTTGCCGGCATCCTCGCCGAACGGGCCTACAATACGGACCATGCCTCCTGTCGCTGACGGCTTGATGGTGCCTTCCCCGTCGAGGTCGTCCTCCTCGATGAGGACCACATCCTGCCGGTCGCGCCGCTCGAGTAGCCCGCCTTCGATCAGTCGGCTCGCGTCGAGCCCCAGTTCCAGCAGATACCCACCGCTGACCTCGTCCTCGACCCGGTCGTGGAGTTGAACCAACTGGGGAAAGATCGCGCGCAGATCGTCGGGTGAAATCTGTCGGAATGCACTGAGAATTCCCCATTCTTTCAGAAGATCGAAGCCGAGGCTGCGATCTTCCGGATCCGCCTTGCTCTGCAGGTTGCAGCTTTTCGTGCCTGCGATCGTGATGTTCAGCGTCCGCTCTTTCTCGTCGCCGACCCGATTATAGGCAACCGCTATCCCGATGCGGCTGAAGGCTTCTGCGCGTTGGAAGATGTTCCCGGCTCCGAGGTACTGGTCAGCCACCTCCTCGATATTGTCCTCGACGGTGACTTTGAGCTGCAGCTTGCGCCCCCAGTGGCCGAGCCGGACCTCTGCTTCCACGACACGGGAAAATTTGAGCTCGTAGCCGTCGATCGTGGGAGGTTGCAGCAGAAGCGAGGTGCGGAACCGCGTGAGATTGTAACGCTTCCAGGTCAGCGGCTTCTGGGAGAGGTCCTGGCCGAGTGCGACTTCGGCAAACGAGTTGCTGACTGTCTGGCGCACCACCGGGTTGTCCGCACAGATCTCGATCTGCCGCAGCGATGGCGTGTAGATCAGCGTCGCCTCGTTCGGTGGTCGGTAGTAAATCGTTGCCCGACGTCCATCGTGTCGGTGGTTGTAAACGCTCGACAGCGGTCCGCCATGCCGGACGATCAGCATGATGGACGCGGGGTGCGCATCGGTGGCGGGCAGATCGAGCGCTTTCACCGTACAGGAAATCTCGGGCTTGAGCTCGAGCAGCTCCTTGATCCTGGTGGCCAGCACCGCCTCGTCGATTCCCACAGCATCGAGAGCAACATGATTTTCGAGATCAACCTCAAAGGCGTCGTAGAGCTTGCCGTGGTCGCGGAACTGCCGGGCAAAATGAAAACTCTCGGCATCCTCGAACGTTTCGCGCGCGTTTAGGTAGACCCAAATGCTCCTGCAAAGCCGATCGGGCTGTCGATCGAACTCCAGCGACTGGTCATCACCGAGCTGCTGCTTGACGATTGTCGTAAGGGACGTGGCACCTTTGCTGTCCGCGAGAGACCGGATTCTACGCGATCGCTGCTCTGCCGGTCGTAATTCGTCCTGATCAAAGTCCGATAGCGTTTGGATGAGCCCTTGTCGAAACGCCTCGACCGCTTCCTCGTCCACTTGATCGGGGCAGTCTTCAGGCAAATTGAAGTCCGGTTCGTTGTCACCCTCTCTGAGAGCAAGAGCTGCCCGGGCAAGATCGATGCGCGCGTCCTCGATCAGTGCCAGGACCTGAGGACCGATAGAATTTGCCTTTCGTGACACCACGCTCACCCCTTTGATCAATTTCCTATTCAGATGATTCGCAATCAATGATTGCTGGCAGCATGGCAGTGCGCAAGGATGATATTCCAGATTTATTCATAGCTTCATGTGAAGCGCCGCGAACCCACTGTCCCGTTTCGCAGGGTCATTTGGCTTTTCCGTCTCAGTACTATCGCTCGACCCAGTCGGGTGCCAGACGGAGATGCCAAGTGAAACGCCCGTACCCGATATATCCCGATCATATGCCTTCGGCCGCACGCCGCGGGCCATGTTTCGCGTTGCCAGACACCAAAGTTGGGGTGGCAGCATGAGCAGAGAAAACGGCATCAATCCGGACATCATGTCCGTGGATTCCCGACTGTCCGAGTTGGGCCGCATCATCGCTGCGGGCATTCTGCGCATGCGCGAACAGTCCAGTCCTTTACCTGCGCGCAGCGGAGATAGTTCGCTCGCTATCCTGCCCGCCAAGAGCGTCAGTCGTCCCCGGGCAAAGGCCCGGATTGGAGAATGATGATGCAAAAACAGGACAATGCGAAGGTGCTGGCCAGGCTGGCCAGGCTGGCCGCGCTGAAGGCGATGACGGTCAGGGAACTGAAAACAGAATGGCAGGGCCTGATGGGATCGGCGGCACCCAACAATAGCCGATCGTTTCTGGAGCAGCGGCTGGCCTACCGCATCCAGGAGCTGACCTGGGGCGGGCCTTCCAAGCCGGTCATTCGACTGCTCGATGCGCTGGCCGACGAGGTTGAGGGCAAGAAGGTCCGTAAGTCGGTGATCAGCGATCCTCGCAATCCGGTGATTGGCACGAGGCTGGTGCGCGAATGGGATGGCGCCGAACACATCATCACGGTGCTGAAGGACGGGTTCGACTGGCAGGGGCGGCGCTACAAGTCCCTGTCGGCAGTCGCCCGCGACATCACCGGCACGCAATGGAACGGCTACCGCTTCTTTGGCCTGCGGGAAAACAGGAAGGACGCCGCATGACGGAGATGACACCCCGGCGGCGACTGCGCTGCGCCATCTACACCCGCAAATCCAGCGAGGAAGGGTTGGACATGGAGTTCAACAGCCTCGATGCCCAGCGCGAGTCCTGCGAGGCCTATGTCGCCAGCCAGCGCGCCGAAGGTTGGGCCTGCATGCGCGAACGCTATGATGACGGGGGGTTCTCGGGCGGGACGCTGGATCGCCCGGGCCTGAAAACCCTGATCGAGGATATCGAGGCCGGGCTGGTCGACGTGATTGTCGTTTACAAGATCGACCGCCTGTCACGGTCGCTGATGGACTTCGCCAAGCTGGTCGAGGTGTTCGACCGGCACGGGGTCACGTTCGTGTCGGTGACGCAGGCGTTCAATACCACTACCAGCATGGGCCGCCTGACACTCAATATCCTGCTGTCCTTCGCCCAGTTCGAGCGCGAGGTCACCGGCGAGCGGATCCGTGACAAGTTCGCGGCCAGCCGTGCAAAAGGCATGTGGATGGGCGGGTTCGTGCCGATGGGTTATGATTTGGTCGCCCGCAAGCTCATCATCAACGATGCCGAAGCCGCCACGGTGCGCGGCATCTTCGAACGGTTCGTGGAGCTGGGCTCGGCGACGACGCTGACCCGCGAGTTGGTGGCGAACGGGACCCTCAACAAGCGTGGGCGCCCGATCGACAAGGGGTTTCTCTACAAGCTTTTCCGCAACCGGCTCTATCTCGGTGAGGCCGTGCACAAGGGCACCAGCTATCCCGGCGAGCATCGGGCCATCATCGACCAGCCGCTGTGGGATCAGGTGCATGCCATATTGCAGGAGAGCCCACGGCAGCGGGCGGCCAACACCCGTGCGCAGACCCCGGCGCTCTTGAAGGGGCTGATATTCACCACCACCGGCATCGCCATGACACCGACCGCTACCAAGAAGGGTGGCCGGCATTATCGCTACTATACTTCGATGGACGCCATCCGGAACCGGGCTGCCGAAGGCACCGACGGGTTCGTCCGGCTCAACGCGGGGATGGTGGAAACGGCCGTAGTCCAGCACATTCGGTCGCTGCTGCGCACGCCAGAGATCGTCACGCGGGCGGTTGAAGGTGCGCGCCGGACTGACCCGACCGTCAACGAGACTGAAGTCGTCACTGCGCTGTCGGACTTCGATGGGCTGTGGGAATCGCTGTTCCCGGCCGAACAGGCCCGCATCGCCCGGCTGCTGATAGAGCGGGTCACGGTCAGCAGCGACGGCCTCGCGGTCGATCTGCGCACCGAGGGTCTCGGATCGATCATCCGCGAAATGGTCACCCCGAAACAGGAGTTGGCAGCATGAGCGCCCCCACCACCATGCGGGTTTTCATCCCGCTCACCATCCGCAAGCGCAACGGACGGCCGAAGATCGTGCCTCCCGCCGACATGGCACCGGATATCGGCGGGGTGGATCCGCATGTGCTGAAGGCGATCGCCAAGGCGTGGAGCTGGCGGCGGAAGCTGGAGAGTGGGGAAGCGGCGACGATACAGGATATCGCGCAAGCCGAGGGCATTTCGGATCGTTATGTCGGGCGCATGCTGCGACTGGCCTATCTTGCCCCGGCCGTGCTGGAAAAGCTCCTGATCCAGCGCATGGCCCCGACCGTGTCGATCAAGGACATGACGGCCGCTGCCGAACTGCCGTGGGCGGAGCAGGAGGCGGTGGTATATGGTCAGGGATAAAGGTCCGCTTCGCCGCTCGATGTGGTCAAACAGGCGGCTCTCGATAGATCCCGAAAGCCGCCAATTTCAGGTTAGTTTCGAGCGTCGCCGATGATTCCAGGAGGTGAAAGCAGCGGGAAGCCGCGCGAGCACATCAAGGCCGGTGTATGGGATCGACCATCGCGCCGGCCGGGCCGACGCGCCGCGCTTTCTAGCTTTCAGTGAAGTCACGATGAATCGTCTTATCGACCGTTCATTTAGCGTACACCGATCGGCAAACGAGAATGTCATCAACAACGCTCCTTCAATCTGTTATCGGTTGGCTGCTTCGTTGAAACTGCAAGAGGATCTGCCGTGGGAGAATATCGCAAGTTATGGTGGACGCTGATCGCGGTCCTCGCCGTCACATTCAGCATATTGGGTTTCTACGGCACCGAATTCTATCGGAAGCCGCCGCCGATTCCGGCGCAGGTCGTATCGGCCAGCGGTACGGTACTGATGACCCGCGGCGATATCCTCGACGGACAGACAGCCTGGCAAAGCACCGGCGGAATGCAACTCGGGTCAATCTGGGGGCATGGCGCCTATCAGGCGCCCGACTGGTCCGCCGACTGGCTGCATCGCGAACTGACCACCTGGCTCGATCTCACTGCGCAGGAGACCGCTGGCAAGCCGTTCGATGCCCTCCAGCCGGGCGAGCAGGCCAAGCTCACCTATTGGCTGGAGCAGGAATATCGCCGCAACACGTACGACCTCGACACCGGCACCTTGACCGTTTCCGACCGGCGCGCTCGGGCGATGGCTGCAGTTGCCGACCACTATCAGCGACTTTACGGCAATGATCCGGCGCTGACCCAGCAGCGCGACAATTACGCCATGAAGGACAACACCCTGCCCGATCCGGCGCGGCGGGAGAACCTGACTGATTTCTTCTTCTGGACCGCTTGGGCTACCGCCACCGAACGGCCGGGAACGAATGCAACCTATACCAACAACTGGCCGCCCGAGCCGCTGATCAGCAATCACCCGACACCCGAAAACATCATGTGGTCGCTGGCATGCGTCATGATTCTGATCGCTGGCGTCGGCGCGCTGGTCTGGGGCTGGGCATTCCTGCGCAGCCACGAGCCCGAACCCCAAGCGCCGAAAAACGATCCGGTCCTCGCCATCGGGCTGACCCCGTCGCAAAAGGCGGTCGGGAAATACCTCTTCGTCGTGATGGCGCTATTCGTCTTCCAGGTGTTCCTCGGCGGCCTGACCGCCCATTACACCATCGAAGGACAGGGTTTTTACGGCATCGACCTGTCATGGCTCCCTTACTCCCTCAGCCGTACCTGGCATGTCCAGAGCGCGATATTGTGGATCGCCACAGCCTTTCTGGCGGCGGGACTATTCCTCGCGCCCGTCATTAACGGCGGCAAGGACCCGAAATATCAGGCGCTTGGCGTCCATATCCTGTTCGCAGCGCTGCTGATCGTTGTCGTCGGTTCTTTTGCCGGCAATTATTTTGCCATCGCCCAGACCATGCCGCCCGAACTCAATTTCTGGCTTGGCCATCAGGGGTATGAATATCTCGACCTCGGCCGACTGTGGCAGATCGCCTTGTTCATCGGCATATTGTTCTGGCTCGGCCTGATGCTGCGGGCGATGATCCCGGCCTTGCGCGGCGACGGGGACAAGAACCTCATCGCCCTGCTGTGCGTCTCGGTTGTCGCCATCGGGCTGTTCTACGGCTCCGGCCTGTTTTACGGCGAACGCACCCACATCACCATCATGGAATATTGGCGTTGGTGGGTGGTGCATTTGTGGGTGGAAGGCATCTTCGAGGTCTTCGCGACCACCGCCTTGGCGTTCATCTTTTCCTCCATGGGGCTGGTGTCGCGCCGCATTGCTACGGCGGCGGCTTTGACCTCAGCGTCGCTGTTCATGGTCGGCGGCGTGCCCGGCACCTTCCACCATCTGTATTTCTCCGGCACCACCACGCCGGTGATGGCGGTCGGCGCGGCGTTCAGCGCGCTCGAAGTCGTGCCGCTGATCGTGCTCGGCTACGAAGCGTGGGAGCATTGGAGCTACCGGACTCGCGCGCCGTGGATGCAGCGGGTGAAATGGCCGTTGATGTGCTTTGTCGCGGTCGCCTTCTGGAACATGCTGGGTGCCGGCGTCTTCGGCTTCATGATCAACACGCCGGTCGCGCTGTTCTATCTGCAGGGCCTCAACACCACCGCCGTCCATGCGCATGCCGCGCTGTTCGGCGTCTATGGCTTCCTGTCGCTGGGCTTCGTGCTGCTGATCCTGCGCTATCTGCGCTCGGAGATATTGTTCAACGAACGGTTGATGAAAACGGGCTTCTGGGCGCTGAATGCCGGTCTGGTGCTGATGATCTTCACCAGCCTGCTGCCAGTCGGGCTGTTCCAGTTCCAGGCGAGCACCAGCGTCGGCATGTGGTATGCGCGCAGCGACACCTTCTTGCAGCAGCCCTTCCTCGAAACCTTGCGCTGGATCCGGACGTTCGGCGATGTCGTGTTCATCATCGGGGCTGTAGCGGTCGCCTGGCAGGTCGTGATTCTGGGCCTGTGGCGAAAGGGTGCTCGCGCATGATCGGGAAAACTGCTGAAGAGAATCGCAGTGCCGAAACACCGATATGCCTCCAAGGCGGGTTCCGGCTGCTTTTCACCGGCGCGGCGCTCTGGGCGCTGGTCGTCGTCGCGCTGTGGGTCGGTGCGCTGGATGGAGCGTGGTCGCTGCCGACCGCGATGGAGCCGCTCGCCTGGCACCAGCATGAGATGCTGTTCGGCTATCTCGGCGCGGTCATCGCCGGGTTCCTGAGCGCGGCCATCCCCAACTGGACGGGGCGGCCAGTAGTGACCGGCTGGCCGGTGGCGGCGTTCGTCGGCCTGTGGGTCGCCGCCCGGCTGGCGGTGCTGTTTTCCGCCTATGTGCCGCCGCTCGTTGGCACCGTGCTCGACGTCGGCTTCCTGCTTGCGCTGTTCGGCTATGCAGCGCGGCAGATATTCGCCGCGCGCAACCGCAACAAGCCGATCCTGATCGTCCTGCTCCTGTTCGCCGCCGCCTGCGGACTGGATCATGCCGCGGCGATGGGGTTCACCGCCGACCCGGCGATCGGCATGCGAGCCGGCTTCGCGCTGATCCTCATGCTGATCGCGATCATCGGTGGGCGGATCATCCCGGCCTTCACCCGCAACTGGCTGGTCCGGCGCGGCCAGACGGACGGGTTGCCGATCATGGCCAACCGGTTCGACCATGCGGTGCTCGCAATCACGGCGATCGCCCTAGCCGGCTGGACACTCGCACCGGCTGCGCATCTGGTGGCCTGGCTGCTGCTTGGCGCCGGCGCGTTGCACGCCGCGCGGCTGACCCGCTGGGCCGGGCTGCGTGCGGTGGCCGACCCTTTGGTGTTCGTGCTGCATGTCGCCTACGCATGGCTGCCGTTGGGGTTGCTGCTGCTTGGCGCCGCCACTCTGTGGCCGATCGTGCCCGTATCGAGCGCGATGCACGCGCTGGGTGCCGGCGCGATGGCGGCGATGACACTGGCGGTCATGACGCGGGCGACGCGCGGCCATACCAGCCGGCCGCTGGAAGCGGACGGCGCGACGGTCGCGGTCTATATGCTGGTCAATCTGGGCGCACTGCTGCGGGTCGCCGCTCCGCTGCTGCCGTTCGACTATATGCTGAGCATTCGTCTGGCCGGCGGTCTGTGGGGCGGCGCTTTCCTGCTGTTCTTATTCATTTACGGGCGTATGGCAATGGAACGGCCCGTCAAATCCTGATCACCGCGCCGGGGGCGTGTCGAACAATATCGTGAGCAGCAACCGTGCATCTTCGACGCAATGAACAGAATGATGATCGCCGCGCTCCAGATAGACCCAGTCCCCGGCGCCGAGTTCAATGTCCGATGGACCCAGTGTGACGTGGCCTTCCAGACAATGCAGCGTCAGATAACCGGACACATGGTGTGGCGGTATGGTTGATCCCGCGGGAACGACGAGGTGAATTGCCTCGAACCGATCCGTTTTGACCAGCGCGGCGGTCCTGGTGGCGCCCCGCTCGACAGCTAACGCCTCCAGATGGATCACTTCGCCGGGCTTTACGTGCTGGAGTGCCATCTCAACTTCCTTCGATATTTGGTACCGAAGGCCTATCAGCTGTCAAAATTTCTGGCGACCAAAATACGTTGGGGATTAGCGGACCGGACTGCCGCACCTTAGCATCTCGAGGCGTCTCCTAGTTCGCACGCCTCTCTGCTTTCTGGTCAATCGCGTAAAAGAAAACAGGTTATTCGACTGCGCTCAGGCGCTGACAGTCACAGGCCCATACGAGCCGCTTCGCTGCAAACCGCCCTCCTCGGGTCTCCGGATGCACGCGGGTGCCGAGCTCTCGCAGAAAATACCCGATGGGGCAACGTCGTTCAACCTGACGTAAATTAACGATATTTTTCGGCCGAACCCTTGATGTGGTCCGGGTGAAAAGAGACAAAGGCTATTTAGAGACTGATTTTTGCGCTTCCGGCAGCATCCGAGGTTCGGACGGCGTAGCCAAAATGGCGCGGAAGCTGGGGGTTTGTGGCCCCAAAAAGACCCATGTCATTGGTTCTCATTCAGATGTTAGCAGACGAAGCGATTATCGAACCTGACACTGTGTCGAGGTCAGCGGCTATTGACTCTGACAAGATGTCAAGCACCAGATTGCAGGCTATTGAAGGAGACGGTTGGTGGCCGAGTCGAACCATAGCGCGCATTCCGGGGCCCATAGCTGTTGTGGTGGGGGCCACGGCGAGGCAGATTCCACGGTCCCCGTTGTCGATCCGGTTTGCGGCATGACCGTCGATCCGCACAAAACTACGCACCATGCGGTTCATGACGGCCACAACTATCATTTTTGTAGTGCCGGGTGCCGCGAGAAATTTGTTGTCGATCCGGAGCGATACCTGAACAAGTCCAATGCACCTGCTGCGGAAAACCCGCAGGGGATGATCTGGACCTGCCCGATGCACCCCGAGATCCGGCAGGACCATCCCGGCGCTTGCCCCATCTGTGGCATGGCGCTCGAGCCGGAACTGGTTAGTGCGGACACTGGGCCCTCTGCCGAACTGACCGACATGTCGCGCCGCTTCTGGATCGCGCTGGTGCTGGCTCTTCCCGTATTTATCCTTGAAATGGGCAGCCATCTGTTTCCGGCGCTGCATCATTTCGTCCCCGTGAAGCTGTCGGCCTGGATCCAGTTTGTGCTGGCGACGCCGGTTGTGCTCTGGGCGGGCTGGCCCTTCTTCGAGCGCGGCTGGGCCTCGCTGAAGACGCGCAACCTCAACATGTTCACGCTGATCGCGATGGGGACCGGCGTCGCATGGGGCTATAGCGTCGTCGCGACACTGGCGCCCGATGTGTTTCCGGCGGCCTTCCGGGCCGCCGACGGGTCGGTCGCTGTCTATTTCGAAGCGGCGGCTGTGATCACCGTGCTGGTGCTGCTCGGGCAGGTCCTCGAACTGCGCGCGCGCGAGCGGACCTCAGGGGCGATCAAGGCGCTGCTCAATCTGGCGCCGAAAACCGCGCGGCGTATAGCCGATGATGGCAGCGAAGAGGAAGTCTCGCTCGACCTGGTAGCGGTGGGGGACCGGCTGCGGGTGCGGCCGGGCGAAAAGGTGCCGGTCGATGGCGTGGTCGAGGAAGGGCGCTCGGCGCTCGATGAATCGATGGTGACGGGCGAATCCATGCCGGTAACGAAAACGGTCGCCGACACGGTGATCGGCGGGACGATGAACCAGAGCGGCGCGCTGGTGATCCGCACCGACAAGGTCGGACGCGACACCATGCTGTCGCGCATTGTCCAGATGGTCGCCGAGGCGCAGCGATCGCGGGCGCCGATCCAGCATATGGCCGATCAGGTCGCCGGCTGGTTCGTCCCCGCCGTGCTTGCGGTCGCGGTCGTCGCCTTCGCCGCCTGGGGCATCTGGGGACCCGACCCGCGCCTGGCGCACGGATTGGTCGCGGCGGTAGCGGTGCTGATCATCGCCTGTCCCTGTGCGCTGGGCCTAGCGACGCCGATGTCGATCATGGTCGGCGTTGGTCGCGGCGCGGGGCTTGGTGTCCTGATCAAGAACGCCGAAGCGCTGGAGCATATGGAGAAGGTCGACACGCTGGTCGTCGACAAGACCGGGACATTGACCGAGGGGAAACCCGCCGTCACCCGGATCATCGCGGCGGATGGTTTCGAGGAACGCGAACTGCTGCGGATCGCTGCCGGTGTCGAACGTGCGTCGGAACATCCCCTGGCGCTGGCGATCGTCAATGCGGCGCTGGATCGGAACATCGACATTCCATCTGTCAGCGGCTTTGATTCGCCGACTGGCAAGGGCGCACTGGGTATGGTCGAAGGCAAGCGGGTGACGCTTGGCAATGCCCGTTTCCTGAGTGAATCGGGGATCGACACCTCGTCCCTCGCGGCGCAGGCCGAGCAGCTTCGTGCCGATGGCGCGACTGCGATTTTCATGGGGCTGGACAGTCGGGCCGCGGGCGTGTTCGCCATTGCCGATCCGATCAAGCCGACCACGGCCGAAGCATTGGCCGCTTTGCGCGCCGATGGCATCAAGGTGGTGATGCTGACCGGCGATAATCGCACGACTGCCGAAGCCGTCGCGCGTCAGCTCGGTATCGATGCTGTCGAGGCCGATGTGCTGCCCGATCAGAAAGCGGCTGTTGTTGTGCGGCTGAAACAGGAAGGACGGATCGTCGCAATGGCGGGCGACGGGGTCAATGATGCACCGGCGCTGGCGTCAGCCGATGTCGGCATCGCGATGGGACATGGCACCGACGTCGCCATGGAAAGTGCGGGCGTAACCCTGTTGAAGGGTGATCTCATCGGGATCGTCCGCGCCCGCCAGCTCAGCCAGGCGACGATGGCCAATATTCGGCAGAATCTGTTCTTCGCCTTCATCTATAATGCCGCTGGCGTGCCGATCGCGGCGGGGCTGCTCTATCCGTTCTTCGGCATCCTGCTCTCGCCGATGATCGCGGCGGCAGCGATGGCGCTGTCCTCGGTCAGCGTCGTCACCAATGCGCTGCGGCTCAATCGGGTGCGGCTGTGAACATCGGCGCGGCCTCGAACGCCAGCGGTGTCTCGCAGCGGATGATCCGCCATTACGAAAAGATCGAGCTGATCCCCGCGCCCCTGCGCCGGGACAGCGGCTATCGCGATTATGCCGATGCCGATGTCCATCGCCTCCAGTTTATCGCCAATGCCCGCGATCTCGGCTTCCCGATCGAGGATATCCGCGATTTGCTTGGCCTGTGGAGCAACAGCCAGCGCGCCAGCGCCGAGGAGAAAGCCCTCGCCATGGCCCGTGCCGAAGAACTGGGTCGCAAGGCAGAGGTCCTTCAGGCGCTACGCCACACGCTGCTGGAACTGGCCGAACGCTGCCACGGCGACGACCGCCCAGACTGTCCAATCATTGAGCGCATGTCTAACCACGCCAACAGCACAGCAAGAAACCGGTAGGGCAAAGCATTTTGCATCCCAGGCCCGGACCAAGCAGGCGCCCTTCAAACAATCTTGCTGTTGGCCGACCCCTCTCGAGCCTCCGGCTATTCTGGAACACCCACCTCGGGTTTTCTGTCGACACGCGCCAGCCGAGATTGGTGCTCAAAGGTACGGCTGCCGTTGATCGGAAAAACCCCGGAAATCCGTCATTTTCTGAACCCGAACCTTTTCCAACGGGGTTCGGGTGAAAAGAGACGAAAGCCGATCGGAGACTGATTTTGGCGCTTCCGTCAGTCTCCGAGGTTCGGATGGCAATGCCAGAACGGCGCGGAAGCTGGGGGTTTTCGACCCCCGAAAGACGCATCTCATTGATTCGCATTGAGATGTTGGCGGAGAGGGAGGGATTCGAACCCTCGGTACCGTTGCCGGCACGCCGCATTTCGAGTGCGGTGCATTCGACCACTCTGCCACCTCTCCGCAGAATGCCGCGATGCCTCGTTCCGCCAGGGAACCAAGCCGGTCACGCCAGGTCGAGGGGCGCCATTAGCGGATGATTCCCGCCTTGCCAAGCAGCCCGAGGGCTATTTTTCTTGTGCATGCGCAATAGCATCTTAAATGGGAAACATGACAAACGCGATTCAAATTTTTGGCGCAGGCGTTACCGCACCGCCGATTGTCCATGCGCGGTTCAGCATAGGCGACGTGGTCAAACATCGGGTGTTCGGATTTCGCGGTGTGATTTTCGACATCGATCCAGTCTTCGCCAACAGCGAAGAGTGGTATGAATCGATTCCCGCCGAATTGCGGCCGGACAAGGAGCAGCCCTTCTATCATCTTCTCGCGGAAAACGGCGAAGCGAGCTATGTCGCTTATGTAAGCCAGCAAAATCTGGTAACGGACGACAGTGAGGAACCCGTGGATCATCCGGCGATCGCCGATATGTTTGGCCCTTATGCGAACGGCAAGTACAAGCTGCGACCGCTCCACCGGCACTAGAAGCGGGGGGATGCAAAGGCGGGCAACGCTTTTGTGCGCGATCCTCCCCCTGCTCTTCCTGCCGGCCTTCGCCCTGTCGCAGGCGGCGGAACCGGATACGTCCCTGGCCCGGGTCAACGCCGATCCCCTCTTCCCCTTCTCTCGCGAGATCGAGGCATTCGCCAAGGCGGAAGAGAAGGATCCGGCGGTTCCCGACGCCGCGCTTTTTCTGGGCAGCTCCAGTATCCGGCTCTGGGACATCCACAGCAGCTTTCCCGACGTCGGGACGGTAAATCGCGGTTTCGGCGGCGCCACCACGCGAGACGTGCTGCATTATTATCCACGGCTGCTGCCTCATGCAAAGCCGCGCTCCGTGATCGTCTATGTCGGCGAAAACGATCTAGCCGGCGGCGCCGATCCGCAGAATGTGGCGCGCGAAGTGCTGGCGTTGCTCAAACGGCTGCGCGCCGATTATCCCAAGGCCCATATCGCCTATCTTTCGCTGAAGCCCAGCCCGATCCGCTGGACGCTCTGGCCCAAGATGGCGGCTGTCAACATGACCGTCGCGGCCCGCGCGCGCGTCCAGCGCTTCGACTATGTGGATGTCGGCAGGACGCTGCTCGCGCCCGACGGCCTGCCGGATGCTTCCCTGTTCCGAAAGGATGGACTGCACATGAACGCGCGCGGCTATGATCGGTGGACCCGCGTTGTCGACGCCTATCTCGACCGCATGCAGATTGCCGATAGCCGGGCCGTCGCGACATCCTGACGCTATCCCCGCGGATTTGACGTCCGGCGGGCAACTTTCCTGTTGCTCCACGGGAAAGCAATATTATTACGAAGCAGGCTAAAGATATAAGCCTGAAGCGGGGGACATCAGTTGACAAGCGATCCGGCCAAAGCCGCACCGATGGCGGAACTCACGATCCGCGGCGTCATTCTGGGCGCGCTCATCACCCTGCTGTTCACGGCCGCCAACGTCTATCTGGGGCTGAAGATCGGCCTCACCTTCGCGACGTCGATCCCGGCGGCCGTCATTTCCATGGCGATCCTGCGACTGTTCGCGACGGGAACGATCCTAGAAAACAATATCGTCCAGACCATCGCATCGGCCGCGGGGACGCTGTCGGCGATCATCTTCGTGCTTCCCGGTCTTGTCATCATCGGCTGGTGGCAGGGCTTTCCCTATTGGCTGTCGGCCTGCACCATCGCGCTGGGCGGCATATTGGGCGTCATGTATTCCGTGCCGCTGCGCCGGGCGCTGGTCACCGGATCGGATCTGCCTTATCCGGAAGGCGTCGCCGCCGCCGAAGTGTTGAAGGTCGGCGCGGGTTCGCGCGAAGGGCTGGAGGAGAACAGGCGGGGCTTGGCCGCGATCGTCATGAGCGCGCTGGCCGCGGCCGGTTTCTCCATCGTCGCCAAGACCCGCCTGATCGCGGAGGAGGCCGGAACCTTTTTCAAATTCGGCGCGGGCGCGACATCGGTGTCCACCAGCTTTTCCATGGCCCTGATCGGCGTGGGGCATCTGGTCGGCCTGTCGGTGGGCGCCGCCATGTTCGTCGGCCTGCTGATAAGCTGGGCCGGCATCGTGCCCTGGCTGACGACGCCTCTGCCCGCCGGCGCGGATCTGGCCGACGTGGTGGGCGCGACATTCCGCACGAAGGCGCGCTTCATAGGCGCGGGGACCATCGGCATCGCGGCGATCTGGACCCTGCTCAAGATTCTCGGCCCGATCGTCGGCGGCATCCGGTCCGCCCTTGCCGCCAACCGGATGCGCAAGGGCGGCAATGCGGGTCTGCTGGAGCTGACCGAGCGGGATCTCCCGATCGGCATCGTCGGCGGCACCATCCTCGCCTCGCTGATCCCCATCGGCATCTTGCTGTGGATTTTCGCGCAGGGCGGGCCGATCGCCGCCAATCCCGTGCCCGTGATCGTGCTGACGCTGGCCTATGTGCTGGTCGCGGGCATCGTCATCGCTTCGGTCTGCGGCTATATGGCGGGCCTGATCGGCGCATCGAACAGCCCGATCTCGGGCGTCGGCATTCTGGCCGTGTTGGGCGCTTCGCTGATCCTCGCGGCGATCTACGGTTCGGGCGGCGATCCGGGCCGGACGCAGGCGCTGATCGCCTATGCCCTGTTCGTGACCGCCATCGTCTTCGGCATCGCCACCATTTCCAACGACAATCTTCAGGACCTCAAGACCGGCCAGCTCGTCGGCGCGACGCCGTGGAAGCAGCAGGTCGCGCTGGTGCTGGGCGTGATATTCGGCTCGCTCGTCATTCCGCCGATCCTCGACCTGCTCAACAGCGCCTTCGGCTTTGCCGGCGCGCCGGGCGCGAAGGCCAGCGCGCTGCCCGCTCCGCAGGCGGCGCTGATCTCCGCGCTGGCGAAGGGCGTGCTGGGCGGCGACCTTGACTGGGGGCTGATCGGCATCGGCGCGCTGATCGGCGCGGTGGTCGTGGCCATCGACGAGCTTCTGGGCAGGACCGGCAAGTTGCGCCTGCCGCCGCTCGCCGTCGGCATGGGCATCTATCTGCCGATGGCGCTCACGCTGTTGATCCCGGTGGGCGCGCTGATCGGCCATTTCTACAACCGCTGGGCGATGCGCCAGGCGAATCCCGATTTCGCCGAACGCATGGGCGTGCTGATGGCCACGGGCTTCATCGTCGGCGAAAGCCTGTTCGGCGTCGCCTTCGCGGCTATCGTCGCCGCCACCAACAGCGACGCGCCGCTGGCGCTGGTGGCGGAGCATCATTGGGCCGCACCGCTAGCGGTGGCGATCTTCGTAGGGGTGATCGCGGCGCTCTACGGCCGGCTGCGCCGCTGGGCCGGCTCGCCGCTAGGGTGAGGGAGCTAGCGATCGGGTAAGGAGCCGCGCGCGGCCCTCCCCTTCACTTCTTCGCGGCGAACCAGCTTTGCAGCGCGGGCTTGAGCCGCGCCCGCGTTTCGATCCGCGTCTGGATGCCCGCTATGGCGCGATCCACGACCTTGCGCGATTCCGGCGTCAGATATTGCGTGGCATAGGCGTCCAGCTTCCGCGCCATGGCCGGGTCCGCCGAACCGCCGCCCAGCCGGGCCAGCGCCTGCGAGCGGGCCGACACGTCGATCAGCGCCTCATATTGCTGGCGATGGGCCAGCACATAGTCGACGGCAAGCATGGGATGCTCATAACCGACCTGTGCGATGATCGCGGCGCTGGTGGTCTTGCCCGGCTCGTCCGTCAGCGCGAGGTCGAGCGCCTGACCGGCGAGCTTCTCATCCTTCGCACCGCCCAGCAGCGCGAAGAGCTGGCTCTTGTCGAGATCGGTCTTCGCGCCGTTCGCCATGGCGCGCAGCCTGTCCCACTTCGCCTGATCGGCGTTCCTCGCGACGATGCCCAGCCAGACATTGCGGAGCGGCCCGTCCAGCGCCGCCGGATCGGAGCCGAGCGCGGCGAAACGCCGATTGGCTTCCGCCACCACCGCCTTGTCGCCGACCGCGCCCAGCGTCGACACGAGGCTGGACCGCAATACCGGCACCTGCGCGCCTTCGCCCGGTTTCGCGTCATAGCCGATGGCGGCCAGAACCGGCATCAGCTTTGCCGAGGCATAGGCGGCGACCCTGCCCTGCGCGGCGGCGTCGCCCTCCAGCATCTGATGAGCACCCTCCAGATAGTCCGGCACCTGCGCCAACACGGCGGGGCTTGCGCTGCCCGGCACCGCGTCCAAAAGGTCGAGCGCAAGGCCCATCGGCTGATAACCGCCAAGGCCAAGCTGCCAATTGTCCGCCAGCAGGCCGATCTGGTCGATGGCGGGGAGCGTCGTGAAATCCTTCGCCAGCGCCCGCACATTGGCGGCCGGGTAGAGCGAGCGATAATAGCCCGACTGCCCCGCATTGACGACATAGGCGCCGCAGCCCGGCAGCGTGATCTGCCCCTTGCCGCTCAGGATCATGCGCTGCGCCGAACCGCCCAGCGTCTGCGCCATGACGGGCACGTTCCAGCGCAGCGGCGTCTTGTCCTTCCGGTCGCGGCTGAATTCGCCCTGGACCAGCGACAATATGGTGTTGCCGCCCTTGCATTGGGCGCTTTCCACCGTGACCAGCGGGATGCCCGGCTGGCTGGTGAAGTCGTGCGCTATGGAGACAAGCCCCTTGGCCCCCGCGCCTTCGACCGCTTTCCACAGGTCGTCGGTCACGGTGTTTCCATAGGCGTGCTGCTTCATATAGGCGCGGATGCCGCTGCGCCACACATCCTCTCCGGCATAGCCTTCCAGCATGGTGATGACGGCTTCGCCCTTTTCATAGGTGATCGCATCGAACGCCTGGTTGACCTGATCGACGGTCGCGATCTTCTGCACGACGGGATGGGTGGTCGCCAGCGCATCCAGCCCCATGGCGCTTTCGCGGCCGCCGACCCGGTTCAGCAGCATTTCCCATTGGGGTTGCAGCTTGTCCGTCACCTTGGTCGCCATCCAGCTCGCAAAGCCCTCGTTCAGCCAGAGGTCGTCCCACCAAGCCATGGTGACGAGGTCGCCGAACCATTGATGCGCCATTTCATGCGCGACGGTTTCGTAGATGCGGCGCTTTTGCGCTTCTGTGGTGAAGCGGGGATCGACCAGCAAGGCGCGCTCGAAGGTGAAGATCGCGCCCCAATTCTCCATGGCGGAGAAGAACTGGCTCTGGCCCGGTCCCGCGACATTGTCCAGCTTGGGCAGCGGGAAGGGGACGCCGAAATAGTCGTTGAACCAGGGCAGGATCGCGGCGGAGGCATCCAGCGCCAGCGCGGCCTTGCCGGTATTGCCCTTGCCGGTGACGACGCCGACTTCGGTGGCGCCGGCCATCTTGGTGGCGCGGTCCAGTTCGCCCAGACCAAAGAACAGCAGGTAGGAGGACATTTTCGGCGTGGTGCCGAACGTCACCTGCGTCTTGCCGTTGCCCAGATCCCGGCTGTCCTTCACCGGCATATTGCCGACCGCCATCTCTCCGGCCGGGACGACGGCCGTCAGGTCGAAGGTCGCCTTGTAACTCGGTTCGTCCCAGCTCGGCACGAAGCGGCGGGCATCGGGCGCTTCGAACTGGGTGAAGAGGGCGCGCTTCGCCTGACCCGCATTGTCCGTATAATCGAGCGCGAAAAGCCCGTTCGCCTGCGTGGCGATGACGCCGTCATAGGCGATGTCCAGCCGATAGCTGCCCGGCGCGAGCGGCTTGCCGAAGTCCAGCGTCACCGTCTGCGCGGCGGCGTTCACGCTGGCGGCCCCCTTCACCGCCTTGCCCCTGGCCGGGGTCAGCGTGACCGCGCCGAAATGGAGGTCGGCCGCGTTCAGCACCAGCGCAGGCATGGCCTGCGATACGGTGATGTCGATCGCCACCTTGCCCGTGAAGGTGAGGGCGCTGGCGTCCGGCGTGACCGTGATCGCATAATGGCTGGGCGCGGCGCCGCGCGGCAACTGAGTCGTCACGGCGGCGGCGAGGCCGGCCTGTCCTTGTGCATGGGCGGTGGCAGCCAGGGCCAGCGGGGCTGCGGCGAGCAGCAGGGGCAGCATCTTTGAAAATGTCATCCGGTTCAGACTCCGACACGTCTTGAACGGCGCAGCCGGGGCGGCCATGCGCCTTGATACAAAGCGGCATCGGCTCTTTCGGTTCGTCGGTCAAGACAGGCGGCCGGTCGCGGGCGGGAAATCGCCGTGCGATTGCGGGCTTGCGCCGTGCCTGTTAGGCGTCTTCCCCTGACAGGACAGCCGTTCGATCCACTGGTAGAAGGAAGTTCATGCGAAATCGACTGACGGCCTTCATCCTGGCGGGCATGGTTCTGGGCGTTCTCACCGGATTTGCCGCCAATCTGTGGGTCGCGGGCGACAAGGCGCTGGCCAAGGACGTGGCGGGCTATTTCCACCTGCTGGCCGATATCTTCCTTCACCTCATCAAGATGATAATCGCGCCGCTGGTCTTTTCCACGCTGGTCGCGGGCATCGCCCATATGGGCGACAGCGCGGCACTGGGGCGGATCGGCGGGCGGGCGCTGGCCTGGTTCGTCATGGCGAGCCTCATTTCTCTGTCGCTGGGCCTCGTCCTCGTCAATTTCTTCGCGCCCGGAGAGGGCCTCAATCTGGTGCGGACGGGCGCGGAATCGGGCGTCAGCACCGAAGCGCTCAACTTCCGCGATTTCATCCTGCACGTCTTCCCCACATCCATGGTGGGGGCGATGGCGGAAAATTCGATCCTCCAAATCGTCGTCTTCTCCCTGTTCGTGGGCGTGGCGCTGACCGCTATCGGGGAAAGGGGCAAGCCCATCGTCGTCGTGATCGAGGCGATGGTCGAGCTGATGTTGCAGGTGACGGGCTATGTGATGCGCGTCGCGCCCTTCGCGGTGTTCGGCGCGCTGGCCTCGGCGATCACGACCGAGGGCCTGGGCGTGCTCAAGACCTTCGGCGAGCTGGTCGGCGAATTCTACCTGTCGCTGCTCGCGCTGTGGGTGCTGCTGTGCCTGGCGGGCGGGGTTTTCCTGGGCAGGCGGATCCTGACGCTGCTGCGCTATGTGCGCGAGCCGGTGCTGATCGCCTTCTCCACCGCCTCGTCCGAAGCGGCCTATCCCAAGATGCTGGAGCAGCTCGACCGCTTCGGCGTGCCGCGCCGGATCTACAGCTTCGTGCTCCCGCTGGGCTACAGCTTCAACCTCGACGGGTCGATGATGTATGCGACCTTCGCCACCATCTTCATCGCGCAGGCCTATAATATCGACCTGCCGATCATGACGCAGATCACCATCCTGCTGGTGCTGATGGTGACGAGCAAGGGCATCGCCGCCGTGCCGCGCGCCTCCCTGGTCGTCATCGCGGCGACTCTGGGCCAGTTCAACCTGCCGGTCGAAGGGGTCGCCTTCATCCTGGCGGTCGATCATTTCATGGACATGGGCCGCACCGCGACCAATGTGCTGGGCAACGCCATCGCCACGTCCGTCATCACCAAATGGGAAGGGATGCTGGAGGTGGAGGAACCGGAATATGCGGCGCCGCTCAAGGCGCCTGCCCATACCCCGTCCCATGGCCGGGCCGGGCTGGAACTGGCCGAGGACATGGTGGATGATGAGCAACGGGGCTGAACGCGTCAGCGGGCGGCTTTCGCCGCCTGCGCCCACCAGAGCAAGGTGTCCGCGAACTTCGGGAAACCACGTTCCAGCGCCGCGCCGCCGTCGCCCCGCGGCCGTCCCGCTTCATCCAGCGCATCGCCGATCTGGCCGACGCTGAGCCGTTCGGGGATCACCGTCATGCCCATGGCGGACAGCGTCACCTTCCAGTCGGCATGGCTGTTGACGCCAGCAAAACGGCCTGTCGAATAGCTGGCGATGGCGGCGGGGCGGCGGTCGAATTCCTTGAGATAATGATCGACCAGATTCTTGAGGCCCGGTTGGACGCCGCGATTATATTCGCCCGCGACGAACACGAAGGCATCGGCGGCGGTGAGGCGCCGGGCAAGGGCGGACATGGCGGCGGGCGCTTGTCCCGGTGGATAGTCGCCATGGCGCAGGTCCAGCATCGGGAGGCCGATTTCCTTCGCGTCGATCAGTTCGGCGCGATGGCCCAGTTCCGCAAAAGCAAGAATGAGATAGTCAACTAAACGGATTCCCAGACGGCCGCGCCTGTAGGAACCGTATAGGACGAGTATGTCGAGCGCCATGCGGGCCTCCCTTGTTGTAGGAAGTGTCGCACTGGCGCGCGGCGGCGTCCAGCCTTAGCGCAGCTTCGCGATGGAAAGCCCGTCCTGCTTGGCGCGGGCCTTCACCGATTCCTCGCTGCGGGTGAGGGCCTTGGCGATCGCCTTGAGCGCCATGCCCTTCTTCGCGAGCGTATGGAGCTTTTGCAGCTCGTCCGCCGTCCAGGGTTGCTTGTGGCGCTCGAAGCGATCTCCGGCCATCCCGGATCAGTCCGCGAAGGGGTCGCGCACGAGGATGGTGTCCTCGCGTTCCGGGGACGTTGAAACCAGCGTGACCGGGCAGCCGATCAGTTCCTCGATCCGGCGGATATATTTGATCGCCTGCGCGGGGAGTTCGGCCCAGCTGCGGGCGCCTGCGGTGGTGTCCTGCCAGCCTTCGATGCTTTCGTAGATCGGCTGCGCCTTCGCCTGATCCTGCGCGTGGGCGGGAAGATAGTCGTAGGTCGTCTCGCCGATCTTGTAGCCGACGCAGATTTGCAGTTCGTCGAACCCGTCGAGCACGTCGAGCTTGGTGAGGGCGATGCCGGTGACGCCCGACACGGCGACCGACTGGCGCACCAGAACCGCGTCGAACCAGCCGCAGCGGCGCTTGCGGCCCGTCACCGTGCCGAATTCATGGCCGCGCTCGCCCAGGCGCTGGCCGGTTTCGTTTTCCTGCTCGGTCGGGAAGGGGCCGGAACCGACGCGGGTGGTGTAGGCCTTGACGATGCCGAGCACGAAACCCGCGCCCGAAGGACCAAGGCCGGTGCCGCTCGCCGCCGTGCCCGCCACCGTGTTGGAGGAGGTGACGAAGGGATAGGTGCCATGGTCGATGTCGAGCAGCGTGCCCTGCGCGCCTTCGAACAGGATGCGCTTGCCCTGCGCCTTCGCCTGATTGAGCGTCAACCAGACCGGCTTGACGAAGGGCAGGATGAAGTCCGCAATGTCGCGCAATTCCGCCATCAGGGCGTCGCGGTCGATAGGCGCTTCGTTGAACCCGGCGCGCAGCGCGTCGTGATGCGCGGTGAGGCGGTCAAGCTGCGGGCCGAGATCGTCGAGATGGGCAAGGTCGCACACGCGAATGGCGCGGCGGCCGACCTTGTCCTCATAGGCGGGGCCGATGCCCCGGCGGGTGGTGCCGATCTTGCCCGCGCCCGACGCATCCTCGCGCAGGCCGTCAAGGTCGCGGTGGAAGGGCAGGATCAGCGGGCAGGTTTCCGCGATCTGGAGATTGTCCGGCGTGATGGCGACGCCCTGCCCCCTGAGCTTGGCGACTTCTTCGCGAAAATGCCATGGGTCCAGAACGACGCCGTTGCCGATGACGCTCAGCGTGCCGCGCACGATGCCAGAGGGGAGCAGCGAGAGCTTGTAGACCTTCTCTCCCACGACCAGCGTGTGGCCCGCATTATGGCCGCCCTGAAAGCGCGCGACGACGTCGGCGCGTTCCGACAGCCAGTCGACGATCTTGCCCTTGCCTTCATCGCCCCACTGGGCGCCGATCACCGTAACATTTGCCATGGATATAGTCCTTCGCCCCGCCGCGCGGACCCGGCTTGCCCTTCGACGGGACTCGGCAAGCGGGCGGAATAGGGTGGGCGCGTGTCGCCCCGTGCGGGCCGGCGGTTAGCCGCGCCAGCCCCGTAAAGTCAAGTCAGTAAGCGCGCGGCTCCGCGCCGTCGAGCCAGTGGGAACAGCGCAGGCGCTCCCCATTTTCATCGCCGGTCAGGGCGGCAATCGTATGCCAGCCCTCGCCGCGCAGCGCGGCGGCGCGGTCCGCATCATGGCCGAGGGGGAGGAACAGCCGCCGCACCGGCTGGCCGCCGAAACCGGCATCGATCAGCGGATCGGGATAGAGGGAAAAGCCCATGGCCGGTTCGTCCGTGCCGTCGGCCCGGGTGATGGCGTAGCTGCCGCCCCGGCCGATTTCACCGATGAAGCCGTCCGCGAAGACCGAGAAGCCGAACCAGTTCTGATATTCAAAGCCGTGGCGCTCCGTCGGATCGAGCGTCAGGGTGATGTCCCAGCCAATGGGCTTGGCGATGGCGCGCAGGCCCGCGATGCGGCTGTCGATGGCGCCGCCAAGCTGCGCGTTCAGGGCTTCCAACCGCTCCATCGCGGCGTGGAAGGGGCCGGTCGCCTCGATCAGCGGGAGATAGGCGGCGGCGGCGGGGCTGATCGCGGCGAGCGCGCCCGCATCCTTGGCGTCGAGTTCGTGGCGGACGGCTTCGATCTCCTGCGGGTCGAGCGGCAGGGAGCCGGCCGCCAGCGTGTCGATCAGGTCCGGCAGGGTGAAATCGATGGTGAGGCCGGTGACGCCCGCCGCCTGCAATGCCTCTATCGCGACATTCACGATCTCGACGGCGGCGGCGACGCTGTCGCTGCCGATCAGCTCCGCGCCGACTTGCAGATGCTCGCGCTCCGGGCGAAGCTGGTTGGCGCGCAGGCGCAGGACCGGGCCGGAATAGGAGAGGCGCAGGGGGCGCGGCGCGCTGGCAAGGCGGGTGGCGGCGATGCGGCCGACCTGCGCGGTCATGTCCGGGCGGAGGGCCAGGCTGCGCTGCGAGACCGGGTCGATGGCGCGCACCAGATCCTGCGCGCGCATGGATTTGAGGCGGCCGACCAGCGTGTCCTCAAACTCCGCGAGCGGGGGCATGACCCGCTCATAGCCGTGGGTCGCCACGGTATCGAGCACGCGGCGCGCAAGCCGCGCGGAGGCTTCCGCCTGCGGCGGCAGGCGGTCGGACAATCCTTCAGGCAGGAGGCCGGGGGGAAAGCTCATAGCCCCCTCCTCCCTTGGGGAGAGGGGGCATCGCGCAACGCTTGAGCAATCACACTCAACACTCCCTCCATATTCCCCATCACGTCAGGATTCGAAAAACGGATCACACGATACCCCAGCGATTCCAGAAACTCCGTTCGCCGCGTGTCATAGCGATCTTCGGCGGAATGTGTATCCCCGTCGATCTCCAGGATGAGTCTGGCCGCTTTGGAGGCGAGATCCACGATATAGGGCGCGATGATCGCCTGGCGGGTGAATTGGCGATTTTCGAAGCGGTTGGCCCGCAAGGCGAGCCAGAGTTTTTGTTCGGCGGGTGTGAGGTTGGAGCGCATGGATTTTGCGCGTTCCTTCAAGGTTGCATCCAGACGCATCGGCGCTCCCCCTCTCCCAACCCTCTCCCCGAGGGGAGAGGGCTTTGCCGGCTCAGGCGAAGTGCAGCGGCTTCACCGTCTTGACGCCGGCGAGCTTGCAGATGTCCTGACGCAGCGCGTCCGTCACCGCGCCATCCACCGACAGCAGCAGCACGGCTTCGCCGCCCTGGTTGCGGCGGCCCAGATGGAAGGTGCCGATATTGACGCCCGCCTCGCCCAGCGTCGAACCCAGACGGCCGATGAAGCCGGGCGCGTCCTGGTTGACGATGTAGAGCATGGTGCCCGTGAGGTCTGCCTCCACCTTGATGCCGAACAGTTCGACAAGGCGCGGCTGGGCATGGCCGAACAGCGTGCCCGCGACCGACTTGTCGCCGTTTTCCGTGGTGACGGTAACGCGCACCAGCGTCTGATAGTCGCCCTCGCGGTCATGGCGCACTTCGCGCACGTCAAGGCCGCGTTCCTTCGCCAGGAAGGGCGCGTTCACCATGTTCACCGTGTCGGAATAGACGCGCATCAGACCCGCGAGCACCGCCGCGGTGATCGGCTTCTGGTTGAGTTCGGCGGCATGGCCTTCGACCTCTACCGCAACGCCGGTGATGGCGTCGCCTTCAAGCTGGCCGACCAGCGAGCCGAGCTTTTCGGCGATCGCCATATAGGGCTTGAGCTTGGGCGCTTCCTCCGCCGACAGGCTGGGCATGTTGAGCGCGTTGGTGACGCCGCCGGATACGAGGAAATCGGCCATCTGCTCGGCCACCTGAAGCGCGACATTCACCTGCGCTTCCGTGGTCGACGCGCCCAGATGCGGGGTGCAGACGAAACCGGGCGTGCCGAACAGCGGCGAATCCTTGGCCGGTTCGGTTTCGAACACGTCCAGCGCCGCGCCCGCGACCTGGCCGCTGTCGAGCGCATCCTTGAGCGCCGCCTCGTCGATCAGGCCGCCGCGCGCGCAGTTGACGATGCGGACGCCCTTCTTCGTCTTGGCAAGGTTTTCGCGGCTCAGGATATTGCGGGTCTGGTCGGTGAGCGGCGTGTGCAGGGTGATGAAATCCGCCTTCGCCAGCAGCGTGTCGAGATCGGCCTTCTCCACGCCCATTTCGACGGCGCGTTCCGGGGTGAGGAAGGGGTCGAAGGCGACGACCTTCATCTTGAGGCCCAAGGCGCGGCTGGCGACGATGGAGCCGATATTGCCCGCGCCGATCAGGCCCAGCGTCTTGCCGGTGACTTCGACGCCCATGAAGCGGTTCTTTTCCCACTTGCCCTGCTGGGTCGAGACGTCGGCTTCGGGAAGCTGGCGGGCGAGCGCGAACATCAGCGCGATGGCATGTTCGGCGGTGGTGATGGAATTGCCGAAGGGCGTGTTCATGACGACGACGCCCTTGGCCGACGCCGCCGGAATGTCGACATTGTCGACGCCGATGCCCGCGCGGCCCACGACCTTGAGGTTGGTCGCGGCGTCGAGAATCTCCTTCGTCACCTTGGTCGAACTGCGGATGGCAAGGCCGTCATACTGGCCGATGATCGCCTTCAGTTCTTCCGGGGTCTTGCCGGTGATTTCGTCGACCTCCACGCCGCGCTCGCGGAAGATCGCGGCGGCATTGGGGTCCATCTTGTCGGAAATGAGTACCTTGGGCATGGGAATGCTCCTTGAATATGGTCCGTTCGGTTGAGCCGGTCGGAAGAGCCGGACAATGAAGGGCTTCGACAGACTCAGCCCGAACGGTGGATTGGTTGGATCAAGCGGCCTTGGTCTGGGCGTAGGCCCAGTCGAGCCAGGGGCCGAGCGCTTCGATGTCGGCGGTGTCGACGGTCGCGCCGCACCAGATGCGAAGACCGGCCGGGGCGTCGCGATAGCCCGCGACGTCATAGGCCGCGCCTTCCTTTTCGAGGAGGGCCGCAAAGCTCTTGATGAAGGCTTCGTCGGCGCCCGCGACGGTGAGGCAGACGCTGGTCTTCGAGCGCGAGGCGGTGTCGGCGGCGAGATGGCCGAGCCAGTCGCGGTCCGCCACGATCTTGTCCAGAGCCGCCGCATTGGCGTCGCTGCGGGCGATCAGGCCCTTCGCGCCGCCGACCGACTTGCCCCATTCCAGCGCGAAGATCGCGTCCTCGACCGCCAGCATGGAAGGGGTGTTGATCGTCTCGCCCTTGAACACGCCCTCGGCCAGCTTGCCCTTGCTCATCAGGCGGAACAGCTTGGGCAGCGGCCAGGCGGGGGTGTGGGTTTCGAGGCGCTCGACCGCGCGGGGGCCGAGGATCAGCACGCCATGCGCGCCCTCGCCGCCCAGCACCTTCTGCCAGGAGAAGGTGGCGACGTCGATCTTCGTCCAGTCGATGTCATAGGCGAAAACCGCGCTGGTCGCGTCGGCAAAGGTCAGCCCTTCGCGGTCCGCCGGAATCCAGTCGGCGTTCGGCACGCGCACGCCCGAGGTGGTGCCGTTCCAGGTGAACAGCACGTCGTTGCTGAAATCGACCTGCGTCAGATCGGGCAACTGGCCATAGTCGGCGCGGATGATCGTGGGGTTGAGGTTCAATTGCTTGGCGGCGTCCGTCACCCAGCCTTCGCCGAAGCTTTCCCACGCCAGCGTCGTGACGGGCTTCGCGCCCAGCATCGTCCACATCGCCATTTCAAAGGCGCCGGTGTCGGAACCCGGCACGATGCCGATGCGGTGGGTTTCGGGCAGGTTCAGAAGCTCGCGCATCAGGTCGATGCAATAAGCGAGGCGGGTCTTGCCGACCTTCGAACGGTGCGAGCGGCCCAGCGAATCCGTGGCGAGCGCAGCGGCGCTCCAGCCCGGAGGCTTGGCGCAGGGACCGGAAGAGAAAAAGGGGCGAGCCGGCTTGGTGGCGGGCTTGGCGGCAGGCGCAAGAGTGGCGCCCGCGGCAGTCGGTTCAGTCATGTAATGCTTCTCCTTACAGAGAGCACGCGCGGCGTTGGGACCGCGTGGCCCGCCGGTCGCCCTAAAGAGATCGGCGGGAGAGTCAAGAGCAGAACAAAATGCGACGAATCGAGGCCCGCGTTAACCACCGTCTGAAAAGAACGTGCTAAATGCTTGATTCATGGAAGAGCGGGCGTGGGACAATCTGTTTCGACGCGGCGCGGGCCTTGCCGCGCTGTTGACAATGACTTTGGCGTTGGCGGCATGCGGCGGCGACCTGGTGCCGCGCGGCCGGGTGAGCAGCGCGTCCAAACCGCATAAAGCCAAAACGGCCCGTCCCGCCGCTCCGCCGACGATGGAAGTGCGGCAGTGCATGGCGAAACTGCAATCGCAATCCGTCGCCTTCACGCCGCTGCCCGATCAGAATTTCGGCGGCGGGTGCAGCGCCATGGGCAGCGTCAAGCTGCTCGACATCGGCGTGCCCGCGACCAATCTGGGCGCGATGACGTGCAATCTCGCCGCCAATTTCGCGGCATGGGCGCGTTTTGGCGTGCAGCCCGCCGCGCGGCTGATCCTGGGCGCGGAGGTCGTGCGGATCGAAACGTTCGGCACCTATAATTGCCGTCCCATCGCGGGCAGCGGCAAGCTTTCCGAACATGCCCACAGCAATGCGATCGACGTGTCCGCCTTCGTCCTGTCGGACGGGCGGCGCATTTCGATCGAAAAGGACTGGAGCGGCGACCGGCGCACGCGGCAGTTCCTGGAAGTCATCCATGCCAGCGCCTGCAAGCGGTTCCGCACGGTGCTCAGCCCGAATTATAATACCGCCCACCACGACCATTTCCATTTCGACATGGGCGGCAAGGGCGGCTTCTGCCGCTGACAAGCCCCCTTGGCATGCCCGCCTTTGCTGCCTAGTTGGTCGGCATGACCAGGAAAGAAATCGCCGAACGCAAGTTCCGTCCCGCCAAGCAGGAAGCCGCCGACGCCCGCAAGGCGGTGGAAACGCCGCAGACGACCAGCGCGGCCTATCGCCTGGCCTTTCAGGACACCGAATTCCTGCTGCGCGAGGATTTGCGGCCCGTCCGGTTCCAGCTCGAACTCCTCAAGCCCCAATTGCTGATGGAGGAAGCGCGGATCGAATCGACCTTCGTCTTCTATGGTTCGGCCCGCATTCCCGAACCCGAAGAGGCGCAGGCCCGAATCGACGCCGCTGCCACGCCGGAGCAAAAGCGGATCGCGGAAAATCTGGGCAGGAAGGCGCGCTATTATGAGGAAGCGCGCAAGCTGGCGCGCATCGCCGCCGCCTATCCGCCCAATCCCGCCGGGTGCCGCCATTTCGTCGTCTGTTCGGGCGGCGGTCCTTCGATCATGGAAGCGGCCAACCGGGGCGCGGCGGACATCGGCGCGCAGACCATCGGCATGAACATCGTCCTGCCGCACGAGCAGTCGCCCAATCGGTTCGTGACGCCGGAACTCAGCTTCCAGTTCCACTATTTCGCGCTCCGCAAGATGCACTTCCTGCTGCGCGCGCGGGCGCTGGCGGTGTTTCCGGGCGGTTTCGGCACGTTCGACGAGTTTTTCGAGCTTCTGACGCTGATCCAGACCGGCAAGATGAAGCCCATTCCCATCCTGCTGTTCGGCCGGGATTTCTGGAATCGCGTGATCGATTTCGAGGCGCTGGCCGATGAAGGCGTGATCGCGCCGTCCGACCTCAACCTCATCACCTGGGTCGAAACGGCCGAGGACGCATGGGCGGCGGTCGAAGCCTTTTACGAGGATATGGACGCGCCGGGTTGCGACTGAAAAGCGCAACTCGCCTTGCCCTTGCCCACCGGCGGGGATAGGGCGCGGTCATGCGCGCGGACCTTGCCCATATCGATTGCTGGATCTTCGATCTGGACAATACCCTCTACCCGGCGAAGGCGGACCTGTTCGGCCTGATCGACGTGAAGATGGGCGAGTTCATCCAGGGTCTGCTGGGCTGCGACCCGGTCGAGGCGAAGGCCGTGCAGAAGCGCTATTTCATGGAGCATGGCACGACGCTTTCGGGCCTGATGCGGCATCACGGCATCGAACCGCGCGCCTTCCTCGACTATGTCCACGACATTTCTATGGAGCGGCTGGAAGTGGACGCGGCGCTCAACGCCCGCATCGCGGCGCTGCCGGGACGGCGGCTGATCTTCACCAATGGCGACGCGGATTATGCGGGGCGGGTGCTCGACCGGCTGGGGCTGGGGCAAGCGTTCGAGTTGATCCACGACATCCATGCCTGCCAATATGTGCCCAAGCCCGATCCGTCCGGCTATGCCGCGCTTTGCTCCGCCCATGGGGTCGATCCGGTGCGCGCGGCCTTTTTCGAGGATATGGCCCGCAACCTGAAGCCCGCCAAGGCGATCGGCATGACGACCGTCTGGGTCAATAACGGATCGGAAGGCGGCAGCCACGATCACCATCCCGATTTCATCGATTTCGAAACCGATCATCTGACGCCATTTCTGGCCGACATCATTGGGGAAACATAATGACCGACCTGATCGCCACCATCGACGCCGCCTGGGAAGACCGGGCCAATGTGACCCTGTCCACGCAAGGCGCGGTGCGGCAGGCGGTGGACAAGGCGCTCAGCCTGCTGGACAGCGGCGAAGCGCGCGTAGCCGAACCGAAGGGCGACGGCTGGCAGGTCAATCAGTGGCTGAAGAAGGCGGTGCTGCTGTCCTTCCGCCTCAACGACAATGCGATGATCGACAACGGGCCGGGCGCGGGCCATTGGTGGGACAAGGTGCCCAGCAAGTTCGCGGGCTGGGACGAAGCCGCTTTCCGCGCCGCCGGGTTCCGCGCCGTTCCCGGCTCCTTCGCGCGGGCGGGCTCGCATATCGCGAAGAATGTCATCCTGATGCCCAGCTTCGTCAATATCGGCGCGTTCGTGGATGAAGGCACGATGGTCGATACCTGGGTGACGGTGGGAAGCTGCGCCCAGATCGGCAGGAATGTCCATCTGTCGGGCGGCGTCGGCATCGGCGGCGTGCTGGAGCCGTTGCAGGCCGACCCGGTCATCATCGAAGACGACTGCTTCATCGGCGCGCGGTCCGAAGTGGTGGAAGGCGTGCGGATCGGCAAGGGATCGGTGCTGTCGATGGGCGTCTTCATCGGCCAGTCGACCAAGATCGTGGACCGCACCACCGGCGAAATCTTCATGGGGCAGGTGCCGCCCTATTCGGTGGTCGTGCCGGGATCGCTGCCCGGCAAGCCGCTGCCCGACGGCACGCCGGGGCCGAGCCTGTATTGTGCGGTGATCGTCAAGCGCGTGGACGCGCAGACCCGGTCCAAGACGGGCATCAACGACCTGCTGCGCGATTGACGGGGTTGCATAAGGCCGCCCCGTTCAAGACGGGGGGCGCCGCTGTCTGGAGCGATGAATGATGGATCGTTATTCCGCGCCGCAAGGCCCGCTGACCGGGATCAGGGTGATCGAATTCGCGGCGATCGGCCCCGCGCCCTTCTGCGCGATGCTGCTTTCGGACATGGGCGCCGATGTCGTCCGGATCGATCGCACGCTGCAGGACGCCTTTCCCGATCCCGTGACGAATCGCGGCCGGGCGGCGGTCCATCTCGACCTGAAATCGGACGCCGGCCGCGCGGCCGCTCTGGACGCCATCGCGCTGGCGGACGTGCTGATCGAGGGATATCGTCCCGGCGCCATGGAGCGTCTGGGCCTGGGTCCGGATGCGGCGCTCGCCCGCAATCCGCGACTGATTTACGGCCGGATGACCGGCTGGGGCCAGACCGGGCCGCTGGCCGACCGGGCGGGCCACGATATCAACTATATCGCGATCACCGGCGCGCTCGAAGAGATAGGCGAAGCCGGCGGCCGGCCGATACCGCCCCTCAACCTGGTGGGCGATTTTGGCGGTGGGGCGCTTTATCTGGCCTTCGGCATCGCCGCGGCCCTTGTCGAGCG
>NZ_VLKK01000007.1 GCF_007830065.1 Sphingobium wenxiniae
ATCACCCGCGCTGGATCGCGCGGATCGGCAATACAAGCCGCCAGGCGCTGGCAAATCCCCATCGCGCGCTCGGCCTGTGCAAGCAGTAGAACACCGCCATCCGAGGTAAGCCGGCCACCGTCGAACGCAGCTGTGATTTTCTTGCGGCCGACTGCTGGGAATCCAAATGAGCTTGCGATATCATCGTTCATGGCGGGTGTGGCCCGTGGCATTTTCTGCCCTGCGGCAGGTTCGGCTTAGACACCCAGTTCCTAATTCAGATCAGAGGCTTACGCCACTCCCGCCAACCCTTCAGGACACTTTTGGTGAATAAGGCGGGTTAATCGCTTTGAAGCGCGTGAGGGGACGGATTAATGCAGGGCAAATCATATTCTTTCAGTTGCCTTATTTGCGGCAACAAAGATAAATATACGCCGGTGCAAGAAACCATTCTTGGCGATCAGAAGGGAGAAATGATCGCAGTCGAATGTGGGGAATGCGCTCATACCCAACTGTTCCCGCCTCAATATGATGTCGCCTTTTATGAGAGCGACGGGCAGGTCAACAATGTTGTCAAGCATTATGGCACGCCACAGAAAACTCTGTTCGATCACAGCTTCATAGAGGCAAGGCGCAGGCGTGAGCGCTTCGGAGATCGCGGTATCCGGCTTTCCGAAAATATGAAGCTTCTGGACATTGGCGGCGGCTATGGCTTTTTCGGAGGGGAAATGGCGCGGTCATTTCCCAATGCCGAAATTACGGTCTTGGAACCCAGCCAGACACGCACGGAGATCGGGGCGGTGCAGATGGCGGAGAACGGGATCAGGCCGCCGCAATTCCAGGTGGGCGTTCTGGATCAGGACTTTGCGGATCGGAATCGCGGAGTCTTCGACATCGTGACCATGTGGCATGTTCTCGAACATGTCCCCGATCCGGTCGGCCTGCTGAATCTGGCCATGCAGATCGTCAAACCGGATGGGGCGCTCTGCGTTGAAGTCCCCAACCTGCATGACGATACGATAATGTTATCCGAGGCGTTCAGGAACCGGTCGTTCATGGAGGAGCATGTTTCCTACTTCTCGCCGGCCACGCTCAGATCGATCGCTCTGCGGGCAGATCGGGATGCCGCCGTGGAACTTTATGGATATCAGAGATACGGGATATTCAATTACTTCCATTGGATACACTTCAACAAGCCGCAGGGCGCTTCCCCGGATCTTTTCGAAGGGCAGGATCGCTTCTGGCTCGAGGCGCACTGGCGGACGGAAAAGGAACACCGCTTGACCAGCGATGCGCTGTTCATGGTGATGCGGCATCCCGCCTGAGTTGCAATGCGGCTTTGAAATGGTGGGCGATGACGGGCTCGAACCGCCGACATTCTCGGTGTAAACGAGACGCTCTACCAACTGAGCTAATCGCCCCCGTGGGGATTTCCCCGCGCTTCTAGGGCTTTTTGGCCATCGGTCAAGAGCATGTTCACGGAACAGAGCGGCAACGAACGGACAGGAACGGACCTGAGAGTCCCGAACTATTCCCGAACTTTTCCCGAAGCCTTTTTGACGACGATCGCCAAGGCGGCGCTGCGGTGATGTCGGGGCGGCCTAGATGATCCCTGTCGGCTGGCGGCGATATGACGTGGCGGGTATCGGAAAAAACGCAACATCCGCAACATTGACGGAAAACCGTCATTTTAAGCGCAACAAACGGCGCAACATCAACGCAATCAGGTTACATTTTGAAAACGCAACATTTGATATTCGAAAAGGCTAGGATTTCTGCGGGTGTTGCGTTTTTGAAGGCTGGGGGTGACATTTCATTATCCCTCAAATGCAACATGAATTATGACCGTAATTCAACGCGCTAGGCGCAATCCAAAAGGGCACATTTCGGATATTGCGCTTTCCCGGCCCCTCCCTCATGTTCTCGTCAGCTACGGAGGCATTTTTGCTCGATGCGGGAACCGCTGAGCCGTCGCCCATTCACAAGCGCTTTCGAACGATAAGAGTGGGTCTGTAGCTGCATCAAAATGCATCAGCGCAAGGAGCGCGCAGACTGCCCTCCGGCCTAGAAGCTGGGCGGCTTTGGCGGGGTGGTCGATGGTGCATCAAAACCGACATAAAAAGCGCGCGGGCGAGGCGGGGGGAAAAGCGCGCGGCGCGGGGTCGCCGCGCCGGGCCTCCCGCGCGGGCCGCGCTTTCGCGTGGGTCCAGGCACGGTGATGGCATTGAGGCGCGATAGGGGCGGCCGCGCGCTTCGCAAGGCGCGAAAGAATGTTGCTCGCTGCCTGCATGCCCGCCGACGCAGTCCGTCGATTTCGGATTGACCGACTCACCGAATGTTCATCATATGTTCTCCATATTGGAGGAACAGATGGAACGGATTGACGACATTCGCGACGCGGTCGCGAAGGCGCTGGAAGCGCGTGGCATGGATAACCGGCAATTCCTTCGCGACATTCGCGAAGGGCGGCGGGACGATGGCCCTTATATGATCGGCGCGCTGGCGTGGGATCAGCAGATCAAGGCGCCAGCTCAATGAGCCGGTCCCGTCACAAGGGCGCAAGCCCCCTTCCCCGCCAGTTGGACAGCTGGTCCGTCGACCATCCCGTTGCCCATGCCATCCGCACCGGCGACAGGTGGTTCGGCGCATGGCAGCGGCAGACCTGCATTCCAGAAGCTAAGCTGTCCCGGTTGACCGGCATCCCTGTCCGACGCTTCGCCGCAATCGAATATGGCGGCCCTTTGTCCCGCGCCGAACTGCGTGGAGTATCAGCGCGGCCGACCTGATCGCGTCGATGCCGAACCCGGAACTGGTAGTGGATTAATTTCTGTATATGCAAAAACCGCTTGCCATCTATAGTTTTCGCATATACACAAACTTACATGGAAATCGAGTTCGACCCCGCGAAGGACGCCAGCAACCGCGACAAGCATGGCATTTCCCTTTCGCGGGCCGTCGACCTCGAACAGGTCGTTGTTGTCGAGGATGACCGCTATGACGAACGGCGCTTTCGCCTTTATGGCCTGATCGACGGCCAATGGCATTGCGCCGCCGTCACCCTGCGCGGCAGCGCTGTCCGCGTCATCAGTCTTCGGCGCGCCCATGATAAGGAGGTAAAGCGACATGTCTAAGGAAAAGCCGGTCGTTTTTGACGAAGAAAACCCGGAATGGACCGAGGCGGATTTCGCCCGCGCCCGTCCGATCAGCGATTTTCCCGAACTGGCTGCGGCCTTTCCCAAATCGAAGGGTGGTCGGCCGCGCGGATCGAACAAGGAACAGGTTGCCATTCGACTGGACAAGGACGTTCTGGAACGCCTGCGCGCGGGCGGACCGGGATGGCAATCGCGGATCAATGAGGTGCTGCGGAAGGCGCTGGCATTGTGATGCAGGAAATCGCGCCTTTCGACGCGGCGGAACATCTGACCGAAGCGGAGGATCAGGCCGAACTGCTGGCCGATGCTGTCGCAACCGGCGATGCCCAGATCATCGCCAAGGCGATCGGCATGGTCGCTCGCGCGCATGGCATGGTCGAGCTGGCGAAGGAAACTGGCATCAACCCTCAGCAGCTTTATCGCGCCCTTGGGCCGGAAGGAACCCGACGCTGGCGACCATGCTGAAGGTGCTGCCAGCGCTGGGCCTGCGAATGCGGATAGAACAGCGACCTGAGCCGCCGCCCGCGCTTGCGCCATGCGGAAGGCTGCAATGAATGAGCGCCGCGATCAACGATCACTCTTGCCAACATCCAATGTCGCGCCTAACCGTGCAAAAAACAGGTCGCAAAACATGTATTCTGGGGGTGAGATACTGTGTTACTGCGACTTGTGGCAACCGCTGTCATTGAACGGCTGCATTACTTCAAAATCAGGACTCGCATCATTGGCGACACGCTGGAGCTTCTTCTGCCTTCGCGCGGCTTTTTGGGGCGACCGGACGAAACGAGCGAATATCTGGCGGGCCATAGCGATGGCGGCGCGCGGGAGTTGCTGAACCTGATACGGGCGGTTCCTGAACTGCAACAGGCGATCATCCTCCAATTGAAAGAAAATGTCCCTGTCTGGGGGGGGGCGAAAGAATATTTCAAAGCCGGGAATCAATCTCCCTTTGAGGGGCAAGAAATCAATATTGATAACGGACGAGCCAGCGCATGATGGCGCGCCGGTGTCGGAAGGCCAGGCCCAGACTTACAAGGTTTCCGGCGATGAACCATCCGGCGGCTGTCATCAGCTGTCCTTCATCTGTGCCGCCGCCGGAGCTGGCGCCTGGCTGAGGTCCAATAACCTCGCGCGGGCCAATCCGTTCCCCCACATGCCAGGTCGACGAATGAATGCGCGACGGAACCATGCCGCGCGTAACGTGTTGCTAGCGGATCGACATACAGGGGAGAAGGCGGGGTGACCCCTCTTGAACGCGCAGCACGTGTTTTCGCTACGGCATATCTGGTCAAAAGCCAAAGCTGGCTTGAGGCCGACCCCTATGTGGTTGGGTGGGTGAACGCGTATTGGAGGGATTTCCTGCCGCATGTGCGCGAAGTCCTGATAGCCGTCCGCGATCCCGGCCAGGAGCTGATCGCCAGGGTTCGGGGCGATGCGGTTTTCGCGCCGGAATCCGATGAGATCGAGGCCGCCCATGCCAGCATGATCGACGCCATGCTGGAAGAGGCGGCCTGAGCGTGATGCGGACAGCGGCCTGAGCCGCCGCCCGCGTTTCGCCTATGCGATGGCGAAATTGCTCACGATCAATTCGCCCGCTTGCTGGCTCCTGCCGCTGATCGAATAGGTCGTTGCAGTTTCCGCCATGCGAAAGCGCCCGAACGTCGCGCGCGCGCCGGGAGTGTCGTTGATCGACAGCAGGAACTTGCCCTTGATCGGCCCCAGCTGGGCGGCCAGCTGCTCGAAATCGCCGCGGCTAAAGACGTCCTGTCCATAGTCGCGCTCACAACCCCAATAAGGCGGATCGAGATAGAACAGCGCGCCGTCGCCGTCATAGCGCCGGATGAACTCGTCATAGCCCAGCTGCTCGATGACGACGCCCGCAAGCCGTTCATGAATATCCGCCAGCATCGGTTCCAGCTTCGTGACGTTGAAGCGGCTCCCCATCCCGCGCGATACACCGAAATTGCGGCCTTCCACCTTGCCGCCAAAAGCAAGTCGCTGAAGATAGAGGAAGCGCGCGGCCCTTTGCAGATCCGTCAGCCGCTCGGGCGGCAATGCCTTCAGCCGTTCGAATTCAGCCCTGCTCGCCACGCGAAAGCGCAGCATGTCGATGAAATAGGGATAATGCTCCTGAAGGACGCGGAAGAAGGTCGCCACGTCGCCCGAAACATCATTGATCGCTTCGGCGGCGGGTCGGCGGCTGCGGCGCAGGAAAATGCCGCCCATGCCCACGAAAGGTTCGGCATAGCTGTCGTGGGGCACGCGATCGATGATCGCGCAGATCCGGCGCGCCAGATTGCGCTTGCCGCCGATGTAACCGGCGGCGGGGGAAACGGGACGGACTGCGGTTAGGGTCATATTTACCATTTGCCTTCAAACGAACGCCCGCCCTGGACAGGGGCGGGACGGGCCAGGGTGGCCATTGGTCGTGGCGAGTGTAGGTCTCGTCGGTGATCCGCGTGACAGCGCGGCTCCCCCCCGCTTCCCGGCTTAGCGCCGGTCTGCGATGGATCAGGCGGGCGCTTTTGCCCGTTCCTTGAACCGGACGGCTTCGACGCCCAGCTTTTCGTTCACTTCCAGACAGACGGCCTGCAACGGCTCGATTTCCAGTTCGAAGAAGCTGTCGAGCGCCTTGGCCGGATCGCCGAAGCCGCCCGCATTGGCCGGGATGATTCCCAGAAGTTGGGGCGGCACGCGATGCGCGGCCAGCACATCGTCGCGCGTCGTGTTCTTGATCCCCAGAAATTCGTCCTTCGCGCCGACCTCGGCGATCGGAACGACCTTGATGCCGCCTTCCTTGCCTTCGGGCTGGTGCACGAACAGATTGCGGAAATTCCCCGGCCCCTTGGATTTCTTCATGGCTTCGCGGATCGCGTCGACATCGCCTTCCGTGAATTGACCCGTCGCATGGAGGATGAAGCCCGCATGGCTGCCGTTCAGATAATAGCGGCGGCGGAACAGGGTCGCGCTTTCATTGAGCAGCGCCGATTGCAGGGCGGACAGATATTCGGGCAGGCCATAAATCTCCTGATTGACGTCAGGGGCGGCCACATGGACGATGGTGTCGCGCGGATATTCGACTTCATTCTTGTATCCTGGCACCCACCAATAGCTGCCAGCCTCGATCCCGCGCCGCACATATTTCGCCAGTTCATGATTAAGGCGCAGCGGATCGCCAAGCCGGTTGCGCGTGATTTTCAGATAGAAATTGCCGAACACCAGATAGTCCTGCACCGCCGCCATGAAGTCGCGGCGCGACAGGTAGGGCGTGGGATCAAGGCTGGCCGCCAGCATGTTGCGCTTCAACATGATCGCGCTCGAATGGTGCGGGCTGACGCGATAGGCCCGCGCGAGGCCGTCCAATGACAGCGGCGGCTCATACCAGCGCTGATTGTGCCAGCATTCGATCATGTCGAGCAGCGTGGCCCGATCCAGCACGGGTTCCGGATCGCCAAAGGTGAAGGCGGAAACCTGCGCGCGGCGATCGTCAGCCAGATTGTCGTTCGCGCCGATCTTTTCCTGCGCCGCCATGGCGGTGGATGGGCGGCGGTTGCGTGCGCGCTTGGTCATAGAATCTCCATCGTGCCCTTGGGCTTTTCCTTGCCGTCCAGCGGCTCGTTCATGAGGATGTGCATCGTCGCCCATGCCAGATCGGCATGGCCGTCATTGCCGCCGCGACCGGCCTTGAACGTGATGTTCCGCCCGCTGGTGGTCAGGGTTTTCTTGATCGATACGAATGCGGAAACGATGTCGAGCATCCCCGCGTCAAAGGCGATGCGGCCCCGGCGGACGACATTTTGCGCCTTCATGATCATCTGGGCTTTGACGTCGAGCGAATATTCGATCTTCACCACGGAGCAGCCAGGGATCGCCCCCGGCTTGGCGAGCAGCTGATAGACGCCCGCACCGACGCCCTGCGCGTCGATACCCAGATAGGTGCAATTATAGCGGGACAGCACCCGCTTGATGAATTCGGCCTGTTCTTCGAAATCGAGGCCGCGCAGCTGGTGGCGCTCCAATATGCGGAACGGCCCGCCTTCGACCAGCGGCGGCGCGGCGATGACGAGCGCGGCATTGTCGCCGTCCTCGCTTTCCTGTGGATCGTAACCGGCCCAGACGGAACGCATCCCGTAAGGCCGCAGCGCCTCGATGTTGAAATCCGTCCATTCGACCAGGCTGTCACAGCCGCAGGCGATCATGTCGTTGAACTTGAAGGCCGACAGGCTGTCGTCCACGAATTCGCACAGGAACAGGTTGGCGAATTCGTCGGGCGCATATTCGTCCTGCAATTCCTCGATATCGAAGAGATCGCAGCCGCCTTCCTCCGCGTCGCGGATGGTGACGATGTGCCGCCACGTCCTGTCGTCGCACAGCAGGCCCAGCTTCAGCGCCGCATGGGAAACGTCGATTTTGAGCTGATCAGCCTTCTTTCGCCGCCTGTTCTTCCGTTCGCCGGTCCAATAGGGATAGGCTTGGTGGGCAACGCTGGAAGGCGTTGAAAAATATGTTTTCCGCCACTTCTTGTGGGTCGCCATGCCGGAGGCGACCTTGTTGAGCACTTCGAAGCCGTGGACCCAGAAGAATTCGTCGAAATAGAAATTGCCGTGATAGCTTTGGGCCGTCTTCGAATTGGTCCCAAGGAAGATCAGTTCCGCCGCCGCTTCCTCCGGCGGGCGGAGGTCGGACGTGATCAGCATCGGATCGCCGGTCAGCGCCACGCCGACCAGTTTGCCAAAGGCCACGATATAGGAGCGGAACTGATGCGCCTGCGCCTTTGAGGCCGACAGGAATATCTGGTTCCGGCCCGTTTCGATCGCGTCGATCAGGGCTTCAAACGCGAAATAATAGGTCGCGCCGATCTGGCGCGATTTCAGGATCATGCGGGTGCGCTGATCCTTCGCCTGCCACCAGCGATGCTGGTAATCATACAGGCCATCGAGGAAGATGCGCTTGAGTTCCGCCGCCTGGTCGGCGGTGAAATGGTTCTTCTTCGGCTTTTTGCGCGGTCCCGCGTTCCGGTTATTGACCTTCTCGTTTAGGTCGCCCGCATGGCCACCGGGAGCGTCATAGCGGCGGACGCGGGCAAGGCTTTCGATCTGCCGCGACAACGCATCCATTTCGACCAGATCGCCCGGAGTTTTCTTTTCCTTGGCGATCAGCGTCATCAGCCGGATTTCGAGGCTATCCTCGATCTTGCGGATCGACGGCGCGTCATCCCAGCGGTCGCGCTGTTTCCACGCTTCGATCGTCGCGCGCGGGATCGGACCGCCCTTGTCATTGACGACGCCGTGCAGCGCGAATTCCTCCGCGATCTGCGTGACGCCCCAGCCCCGCCAATAGAGGCTGCGCGCATGGCGGCGCGGATCGAACTGCCACATGACAGACGGTGCGCCGGGTTGCGGAGGGACAGGCGTGGACATCGCGGCGGACCATGCCGCGCCGATCCCGCCCGCTGCATCGCGCCGCTTGTGTAAGGTCGCGCTCTACACAAGGGCGGACTTGAGACGCCGCCGCCTTCGGTCCCTTTCTGCACCGTCATTCGCGCCCCGCGCGCCGTCACGCAGGAACAGGAACCGGACCGATCATGGCAAAGACCAAATATTTCCGCATCGCCGTCGAAGGCGCGACCGTTGACGGGCGCGTGATCCAGCGCGAATGGCTGGAACAGATGGCCGCCAGCTATGATCCGGCGACCTACACGGCCCGCATCAATTGCGAGCATATCCCCGGCCTCAGCCCGGATCGCCCGTTCAACGCCTATGGCTCCGTCCTGTCGCTCAAGACGGAGGAAGTCGAACTCATCATCAACGGCGAAAAGAAGAGGCTGCTCGGCCTCTATGCCGCACTCGACGCCAACGACAATCTGGTCGCCATCAACAAGGCCGGTCAGAAGCTGTTCACCAGCTGCGAAATCCATCCTGACTTCGCGGGCGAGGGGACCGCCTATCTGGTCGGCCTGGCCGTCACCGACAATCCGGCTTCTCTGGGCACCGAACCGCTGAAATTCGCCGCCATGGCGCGGCCCAATGTCTTCACCCCGGCCCATGAAACGGCGCTGGAAATCGAACCGGCGACCGATGGCGCGACAATCGCGGAAGCGACGAAGAGCGGCATCATCGCGGCCTTTGCCGCCCTGTTCAAACCGCAGGAAAAGCCGAAGGAAGAGCCGCCGCAGACGCCGCCCACGCCCGCCAATGACAACCGTTTCGACATCGCGCAGTTCGCGGTCGTCATGGGCGAACAGATCGCGGCGGCGGTGAAGCCCGGTCACGATCGCATGGAGGCTCTCTCAGGCCGCTTCGACGCGCTGGAAGCAAAGCTCAAGACCAGAGAACAGCACAGCGGGTTCAACCGCCAGCCCGCGACTGGCGGCAACGGCAGCATTCAGACGGACTGCTGACCGGCGTCGTTCCTAAAAATCCCCTTTCTTCTGCCAGGAGCATATCGATGCGTCGTGAAACCCGCCTTGCCTTCAAGGCCTATCTGAGCCAGCTGGCTCGTCTCAATGGCGTCGAAAAGGCCACAGAGAGCTTTTCGGTCGCGCCTGCGGTCCAGCAGAGGATGGTCGAACTCATCCAGGCATCGAGCGCCTTCCTGCAAAAGATCGCGTTCGAAACCGTCGTGAATCAGGAAGGCGACAAAGTGGGCGTGGGCGTAACCCGGCCGCTTGCGGGGCGCGTCAATACGCGTGGCGGAACGCGCCGCACGCCCACCGACCCGACCGACACCAGCGATGGCGGCCGCTATCGGTGCGAGCAGACCTTCTACGATCACGCAATCAGCTGGGAACGGCTCGATGCTTGGCGGCACAAGCCGGAATTCCAGCAACTGGTTCGCGACGTCATCATCAAACGGCAGGGGCTTGACCGTATTTCGATCGGTTTTCACGGCACGTCCGTCGCCGCCGCGACCGATCTGGTCGCCAATCCTCGCTTGCAGGACGTCAACAAGGGCTGGCTGCACAAAATCCGCACCTACGCGCCGGAGCGCGTGCTGGATGATGGTGCTCTGACGGCGGCCGGGAAGGCGATCTATGTCGCGGATGTCGCTGACGCGACCAAGCGCGACTATGTCAATCTGGATGCGCTGGTGAAGGATGCCAGCACGCTGCTCGATGACTGGCATCAGGACGCCGACGATCTGGTGGTGATGATCAGCCGCGACCTCGTCCACGACAAATATATGCCGATCATCAACAAGGCGGGCGATACGCCGACCGAACAGATCGCCCGCGATGCCATCCTGCGCGCCGCCAATCAGGTCGGTGGTTTTGCCGCCGAACGCGTCCCGGACTTCCCGGCCAACAGCCTTCTGATCACCAGTTACAAGAATCTGGCGGTCTATGAGCAGGAGGAATCGCGCCGCCGTTACCTCAAGGACGAACCGGAACTTACCCAGATCGCCAACTATGAAAGCGTCAATGAGGCCTTTGTGGTCGAGGATTACGGCAAGGCTGTTCTGGTCGAAAACATTGTGATGGGGCCGAAACCGGCCTGACCCGCAGCCATCCCGCTTCATCTGACAGGACACGCACATGAGCCTTGCTCGCCGACACCGGGACCGCATCCTTGCCGCCCAATCCGCTGCGTCCGCTCCCGATGGTGGAGCGGGCCACGTCCCCGCTGCCGACCTTCCCCCGGCAGCGGGGGCGACCAACGCCATGGCGGCCGATCGCGCCGCCGCTGAAATTGCCCTTCGCCTCACCCATGATCTGCGCCGCCTCAAGGAAATCAAATCGATCGACAAGAAGGTCGAAGCGAAGCGGCTGATGCTGCCAGAATATATCAGTTGGGTGAAAGGCCTGTTCGAAGCGGACAAGGGCGTCGGAACAGGCACCGCTGCGGAAGTCGCGCCGACCGTCATGGTCTGGCTTATCGACATCGGCGAATTCGACGACGCGCTCGATCTAGGCGAATTTCTGCTTCGGCACGATGTCGCGATGCCCTCGCGCTATAATCGCGATGTCGCGACCGTGCTGGTCGAGGAAATCGCGGACGCCGCGATCAAGGTGCAGAATGCGGGCGAAACATTCCCCCTCGCCATCCTTTTCCGCGTCGATGGCCTGACCGACACCGCCGACATGCATGATGAAGCCCGCGCCAAGCTGATGAAGGCCATGGGCGTCGAACTGCTGCGTCATGCGGAGGATGTCGAGGCGCAGGAAGCGCCCACGGCTTTGAACCATGCTCTGACGGCCCTGCGCGAAGCGCAGCGCCTCAACGATCGCGTGGGCGTCAAGGACAGGATCAAACGGGCCGAAAAGCTGCTGGCGGCCTGCGCCGCCGCCGCGCCCGCAACGGAACAGGGCGGCGATAGCGCCGCCTGACAGGCTCGCCCCCGGCGCTCGTGGGCGGATCGCGCGAGACGGGAGGCCTTCGGGCCGAAGGGCCGTCCTCTGACCCGATCCCCACCCACGTAAACCGGGGGCCGATATCGGAGGAATCATGTTCGCCATCGTCGCTTTCTTCATCCTCAAGGCCGCGCTGCTGCTGGTCGTCATGGCGGCGGGTGGCCTGTTCGCGGCCTATGGCGTGGCGCTCCGCATCTTCATGGGGATGGAAGCGCGCCGCTCGACCATTCGCCGCTATGGCTGGCTGTGCTGGGTGCTGGTCGCCATGGGCGCCATCATCTTTGCCTATGCCAGCGCGGCGCTGATCCGGCTGATCCTCGCATGAGCTTCGTCGCGCGCCCCACGCTCGCCGCCGAAGAAGCGCCGCCCGCAGCGGAAGCCGCTGTCATCAATGACGGCTTCTTTCCCGACATCGATCCCGTTGCGGTGCGCGATGCCGCGCGCATCCCCTCCAGCATCACGCCTGCGCGCCTGCGCGCCGCGATCCTTGGCGCGATCATGCGGGCGGAAATCGACCTGCGCGCCTTTGCCTCGGCCGCGATCGCCAGCGGGCATGAGACGCTGGACGCTGTTCCCGCGCCGGAACTGGACGGGCAGAGCGTGCAGGTCATCCGCTATCAGCGCGCCATCGAGCTATTCGCCAAGGCCGAACTGATCGACCGCCATCGCGATTTCGACCTGACCGCCGCTGGCGTCAACCAGGCCGACGAACTGGAACAGTCGATCGGCGACCTGCGCCGCGATGCCCAGCACGCCATCCGCGACATGCTGGACCGCACCCGCACAACCGTGGACCTGATCTGATGGCCGCCGCCATGCGCCTGATCGCGAAGCAGGGCGACACCATCGACCTGCTGCTGTTCCGCGACGCGGGGCTGGGACCGGCGCATGTCAGCCGCGTGCTGGAAGCCAATCCCGGCCTTTCCCGGCACGATCCCATCCTGCCGCTGGGGACGCTCATCACCGTTCCCGCCACCGATAACGCGGCCGCCGCGCGGACGCTGCCCCTCATCCAGCTTTGGGACTAGACATGGATATTCGCACCTTCCTGCAGAACGCCCCCGAAGTCGTCGGTTCGCTGTCGCCGTCGCTGATCGGATCGGCGGTCGCGCAGGCATGGAAACCCGGCCTGTCATGGCGGCACCGCTTCCTCCAATGGATCGTGGGATCAACCGTCAGCTTCTATGCGACCCGCGCGATCATCGCCTTCACCGGCTGGAATGATTTCGTCGCGCAGTCGATCGCGTTCGGGATTGCCCTTCTCGCCTTCGACGCCACGCCCCGCATCGCCCGCGCGGTCATCGACACGCTGACCAGCGTGCCGGGCCGCGTCGCCGACCGCTTCCTGCCCAACAAGGATTGATCGCCATGCAGCTTTCGCCCCATTTCAGCCTGGCCGAATTCACCGCGTCCGCGACCGCAACCGCCCAGCGGATCGACAACACGCCCGGTGCCCGCTCGATCGCCGCCATGCAGCTGCTCTGCGGCAAGGTGCTGGAACCGCTGCGCGCTCATTTCGGCAGGCCGATCCGCATCACCTCGGGCTTTCGGTCGATCAAACTCTGTCTGGCGGTGGGGTCATCGTCGACAAGCCAGCACGCGCAGGGCGAAGCGGCCGATCTGGAAATCAGCGGCATCGACAATGTCACCGTCGCGACATTCATCCGCGACCGCCTGCCGTTCGACCAGCTGATTCTTGAAAACTATGTTCGCGGCCAACCCAATAGCGGCTGGATTCACGTCAGCTATCGGGAAGGCCGGTTGCGAAAGGACGTGCTGACCTATTCCCGCCGAACCTATTTCAAGGGGCTGCTGCCATGACGCTGGGCCTGTCGCATGTCGCCATGGCGGGGGCGCTCGCCGCCTGCGCGGCGGGGATCGGCGGTTATTTCCATGGCGTGAGCATGGGCGTCTCGCAGGAGCAAGCGGCGCAGAAGCGCGCTGACGATGCGCGCGAGGCTGAACGCCAGAAGCTGCAGGGCCAGATCGATGCGTCGAACGAACGCTTTCAGGCGGGCGAATATGCCCGCCAGTCCGCTGTCAGGGAAATCTATCATGAAAGCCAGAAGGTCATTGAGCGTCCGGTCTATCGCAACGTCTGCGTTGATGCTGACGGCGTCGGCCTGCTCGACCGCGCCGCCGCCACCGCCAACCGCGACGATATCTGGGGGATTGCTGGCGACACCCGCCCGATTGCCGAGCGTCCAGCGGACTGACGCGGGGGATATGACCGGCGCGCAATGCCATGGCAGCCTGACCAGCCTCTATGATGTGGCGGGCCAGATCCGCGCGACCCTGATCGAATTGCAGGGGCAGGTCCGCCTGTCGAACGGGTCGCGCTGATGCACAAGCTCGCCAGCCTCCGCAAATGGCTGACGCTCTGCCTGCCCGACTATGGCAAGCATCCCGACCTGATGACCGTCTATGCGGAAGCGGTGCGCGTGTTGTCGCGGCAGTCGCGCAGCCTGTCCTTCCAATATGCCTATACCGCCAAGGTCGGGCTGTGGGATTTCGCGGGCGACCCGGATCATGTCATGGTCGCGGTGCTGGCGTGGATCGAAAAGGAACAGCCATCGCTGCTGAGCCAGAGCGACAATAGCCCGTTCAGCTTCGAACCGGACCTGCTCGACGGCGACAAGTCGGATCTGCTGTTGTCGATCGACCTCACTGAAAATGTGCTGGTGATGCCGCGCGCGGACGGCAGCGGCTATGATCTTTCCCATCCGCCGGAACCCGACCTGACCGATCATTTCAGCGGTGTCAGCGCGACATTCATTCAGGGCTTCGGCAATGTCGAGCGCCTGGCCGAAAGCGCCGATCCCGGCGCGGTGCTGACAGACGCCGTTCCGCCCAATGCCTGATCGCGCCGCATGACCGACGATCTGGCCGAAGTCGAACGGATCGCGGGCGCGCTGCTGCAAAGCCTGTCATCGGGCCAGCGCCGCACGCTGATGCGGCGCATGGCGCGGGAACTGGCGAAGGGCCAGCGCGAGCGGATCGCGGCGCAGCGGCAACCGGACGGATCGGCCTTCGCGCCCCGCAAGGAAAAGTCGCCGCCGGTCATGGGACGCGGCGCGGCCTGTTTCCTTTATCCATCGGGCGGCGGCGGCGCGCCGCGCCGGGTCATCATGAAAAGTTTCGCCTGGACGACCGGGCGCATGATGACCGGCTTCGATATCGAGGCGGGCGGCATCCGCTCGTTCGAATTCGACAAGGTCGTGAAATGGCTGCCCGTGCCGGAAGAATATCGCAATGCCGGGGCGGGCAAGCTGCGCCGCCGGGGTGGCGTGCGCCGCCGCGCGATGTTCCGCCGCCTCGCCAGCGGGCGGTTCCTGCGGACGGGCATCAACGATCAGGGCTTCTGGGTCGGCTTTTCCGGCAAGGTGTCGGAGATCGCCACCGTCCACCAGCGCGGCCTGCGCGACAAGCCATCCGTCCGCGCCGCCGCCATTCCTTATCCGCGCCGCGAACTGCTGGGCGACACCGCCGCCGATCGTGAACACATGCTCGACATGCTGTATCTGCATCTGGCGGACGATCTGGGCTGATAGGGCGCTTCTAAACAGGGGCATGATTTTGCAGGCTTGACGCACCAGCCATCGTCCGCCAAATTGATGGGAGCTTCGCAGCATTACCCGACCATGAGTCACGCGCGGTGCTACCTGATGGACAAAGCTGAGCGCTGCTCGCTTATGCCCGTTATTACCCAAAATTGTTGAATTGGCGCAGGATGTGTCCTGCATACTCAAGGAGTAAAAAAATGCGTGAAGGATGGTATGTGCTGCGTGAATCCGATGAGGATGAAGCCCCTGAATTCTGGAGTGGCGCCAACGAATGGGATTCGGATATTTCGCGCGCTGACCGCTTCGATAGCTATGATGCGGCATCCGAGGGAACCGAATGGTTTGGCGGCGAGAATGTCTCGATCGTGGAATTTGATCGCGACGGCGCTGAGGTTGAGCGTTCCAGGCCGCCCTTCAGCGAGAACTAACGACCTGCGCCCTTGTGTAGGGCCGCCCTCTACACAAGGGCGCGATGGCATGGCCCGCCCGCCCGTGCAGACCATCGCGCGCCATGGCCCTTACTTCCTCCGTCGCGCTCGACCTGTCGAAACTGCCGCCTCCCGCGTTCGTGGAAACGCTGGACTATGAAGCGATCCTGTCCGCGCTGATCGCGGCGGCGCGGGAGGAATGGCCCGATTTCACGCCGCGCGAAAGCGATCCGGCGACAAAAATACTGCAGGTCTTCGCCTATCGCGAAATGTTGTTGCGCCAGCGGCTCAACGATGTGGGCCGATCGATCATGCTGGCCTTCGGCCGCGATAGCGATCTGGATCATCTGGCCGCATTTTATGGCGTGGAGCGTCAGCTGATCCGCGCGGCGACCGATAGCGAACCTGCGATTTGGGAAGATGACGACTCGCTGCGCGCGCGCATCCAGCTTGCGCCCGAGCAGCTGCCCTATGCGGGCCTCACCGGCGCTGGCTATCGCTCGCGCGTCCGCCGGTTGACCCCGGCGATCAAGGACGTCGCCAGCATCAAGCGCGATGGCGGGCAGATCGACATCGTCCTGCTGGCGCGGGACGGCGACGGCACGGTTTCGCCTGACATCGTCCACCTTGTCACGCAGTCCTTTCAGGATGACGACGCGGTGCAGCTGACGGACATCGTCACGGTGCGCGCGGCGGATATCCTGCCTTATGACGTGGCGCTGACGCTGTGGGTCCGGCCCGGCCCCGACCAGTCGCTGCTGCGCGCGGCGGCGCAGCAGGCGGTGCGCGGATATGCGGCCCTGCGCCATCGCGTCGGCGCTGTCGTCTTTGCCCAGATGATCAGTTCGGCGGCGTCCGTGGGCGGCGTCGAGCATGTGACGATCGCGGGCGGCGACATCGATCCCGGTCCCTATGGCGCGCCCTGGCTGCGCGACCTGTCCATCGCGATCGAGACGGTCGGCGCATGACGGCCGCCCACGCCTTGCTGTTGCCATCGGGCAGCACGTTGCTGGAAAGGGCGCTGGCGCGCGGCGCGGCCGATCCCTTCACGCGCCTGCGGGCGGAAACGATCCCCGAATATGGGAATCCTGATCTGTGCCCCGCATGGATGCTGGGCCATCTGGCATGGCAGCTTTCGGTGGACATCTGGCAGGAAGGCTGGAGCGAAACCCGCAAGCGCGAGGTCTGCCGCAAGGCGTTCCAGCTGCACCGCCTGAAAACCACCGTCGCGGGCATCCGCGCTCATCTGGCGCTGGTCGACGCCGAGTTGCTGAGCGTCACGCGGCCCCCGGCCAAAAGCTGGCTGCACGGCGCGCTGACGGAAAAGGAGCTGGCGTCATGGCGCGCCCGCCTGCCCCAGATCAGGATTTATCCGTTCCGCACGCCGTCGATCGCGGATCGGCGCGCCTTCCTGACGCGCGGGCGCAGCTGGTGGGGCACGGACTGGCTGCGGGATTCGCGCGGCGTCCTGCTGCTGGGCGAGCGCGCGGCCTGGCATGATCAGGGCCATGAAATCCCGGTCCGCATCGAGCGGCTGACCGATGGCATCGTCTCCCGCATCTTCCTGCGGCGCACCATGCGGCGCGGGCGCTTTTATGGCGCATTCTGGTTGCAGGCCTCCGCCGCCGCCGATCAGGTCGTTACGCTGCGCCTGGACGATAGCGCCTCCGATTTCGCCGTGCCGCCGGGAATCGAGCCGATCGACGTCCGCCCGCAGCGCGTGGCGATCAACCGGATCGCGCCGCGCCCGCTGGCTTTCGCGCGCCGCTTCGGCGGTTTCCTGATGCAGTCCAACGGGCCGATGATGCAGTTCGATTGCATCTATCTTCATCAGGCCGATCGCGCCGCGACCATGCGGAAGGTGCGTAGCTGGTATGGCGTTTCGCGGCTGGGCATGTCGCCCTTCAGCGCGGAACTGAAAGTCCGCGTTCCCATGCGCCGTCCGCGCCAGCGCGCGGGCCGCTGGCTGGGGCAGGGCCATGTCATGGCGGCCGACCTTGCCCCGCTGCATCGCGCGCTGGAAGCCGTCCGCGTGTCCAAGGCGCTGCGCGACACGATCCTGATCGACACGGCCACGCGCGAGATCGCGCGCTTCGGCACCGGGCTGCGGTTCGGGGAATTCACCTTCGGAGAAAATAGGGAGATCGTCTAATGGAGCGTCGGGTCAATTTTCACGATCGCATGGACCTGAGCCATGCCGATCTGAACAATGTGCAGGCTTTCGCGCAGTCGTCCATGGATGACATCGTCGCGGACGGCCTGACCGCCGACCGCAAATATGCGGGCTTCGACGCGGTCGCCACCGGCGTGGCCGAACTGACGGTGCAACCGGGCCGCCTCTATGTCCAGGGCCGCGTCTACAAGCGCGACACGGTCTTCACCAAGGACTTCACCACGTCGCTGCCCATCGCCACGCGCAAGATCGTCAGCCTGGTCATCTATGGCGACGAAGCGCAGACGGACGTGCGGCCGCGCGAATTCCTGCTCGATGTCGAAACCGGATCGTCGGAATCGCGCACGGTCGCGATGGAAACCGCCCGCCTTTGCACGATCAACGTCGCATCGGGTCAGGAAAATGCGGACCCGCTGCCGCCCATCCTTGATGCCGGCGTGGTCGAAGTGGCGCGCATCGTCCTGATCCCGACCGGCATCCAGTCCGTCACCATGATGACGGCCAACCGGCTCGACAGCGTGCAGGCGGTCGCCGCCCGCACCGGCGCGCTCGAAACCTTCCGCGATCGCGTCGACCCGCAGGTCGCATCGCTGGCGTCGGATATCGCCGCGCTGACCAAGGGGCAGGCCACGGTGGTCGGCCTCGACATGTATGGCCGGATGCTGGGCCGCATCGCCGTCATGGAAAAGAAGCTGGACATTCCCGGCAACGCGCTCGATTCCGCCGCCGACTTCTTCCTTGATGCGTCGGGTTCGGACCTGGCCTTCGCGGGATCGTCGGTCAAGCTGCAGGAAGGGCTGCGCTTCGCCGATGACGCCGCCAATGTCGCGCCCCTGCAGGTGTTCGATCCGCTCAACCCGAAGGCCAAGATCGTGGGCGGGATGCTGTTCCCGGCCTACAGCCGCGCCAGGCGCATGAGCGTCGGCCCCGCCACCGGCGAAGTGCAACTCAGCGCCTACACCTACGCCACGCATGAGATGGTGCAGAAAACCGTCAGCCGCACCCGCATCCGCTATGGCGGAAGCTGGACAGTTTCGACCAGCGCGGCATGGTGGAAATCGGGCCTGTATAACGCCACCGCTTCGATTTTCGGACTGATCGGCGAAGCGCTGGTCCCGACGGCCTTTTCCCGCGCCGTCCTGTATCACCACCATGTGCGAGTGCCCTATTTCTGGGAAGACAGCTATGAGGAAACCTATTGGGAGGATGTCACCACCGCGCATAGCGTGAATGGAACGCAGGTGGCGGAAACCTTCCTTCAGGCCAATGACATGTGGCTGGACGCGGTGGGCCTGCGCTTCACCCGGCTCGCGGCGGACGGGGCGGTGACGATCGCGATCTGCGAGACGGATCGCGGCGCGCCGCTGCTGGACAAGGTCATTGCCCGCGCCACGGTCGAGCGCGCGGCGCTCAAGCTGGGGGAGGATACCGTCATTCCCTTGCAGCCGACCTTCCTGACCGGCGGCGTCCGCTATGCCATCGTCATCCTGACGGCGGCGGACCATTGGGTCGGCACGGTCCAGGGCAGCGTCTATCCGCAGGGCACGATGTTCTATGTGCTGGACGGGGCCTATCAGCAGGGCGACGGGACGAAGGATATCGCTTTCTCGCTCCACGCGGCGGAATTCGCGGCATCGCGCACCGTCATCGAACTGGCCCCGATCCAGCTGATCGGCGGCGTGGTCGATATCGACGTGCTCGCGCCCACGGTCGTTCCGGGCGCCGCGCAGCTGACCTATGAAGTGCAGATCGGTTCGATCTGGCATCCGCTGGCCAGCGCGCAGGAACTGGCGTTGGGGGCTGGCGGCGCGATCCCGCCGCTGTTGCCCTTCCGCGCGGTGTTCAGCGGGACCACGGACGTGATGCCCGCGGTCAGCCTGACCGGATCGCAGGTCGCCGTCTCGCGGCCCAGGACGGCCTTCACCCATTTTTCCGCCATTCGGAACCTGCCGTCATCGTCCGACAGCATCCATGTGACCGCGCGGCTGGAGGATTTCGACGGCGATCATCATGTGGCGACCTGCCATCTGCGGACCGGCGGCGGCTATGCGACGGAGACGGCCCCCTCCACGACGGTGGACAATGTGACCGAAGACGGCGCGATCGAACGGACGTGGACCTTCGCGCTGGGCGCGCCGGTGGCCAGCTACCGCATCAAGCTGTCGGGGACCACGGACAATGTCCTCAACGGCTTCCACATCGCCGCCCGCAAGGACTTCGCGCTCTAAGGAGGAATCACCATGACGAACAGGACAAGCAGGGCGCGCAGGACCGCGCCGCAGGGTGAACAGGGCCGCTTTGAGGTGACATTGTCGGCCGTGCCGCCGGGGCTGCTGGGACCGCAGTTCCGGCGCGGCGCGCGGATCACTGTCGACGCGCTGCTGTTGCAGCGGCTGGAAGAAGCGGGGGCGGCCGACAATGTCCAGCCTGCCGTCTGAACTCGACTTCGACAAGGATCGATCGGCAACGCCCGACCGCATGAACCGGGCGATGGATTATATCATCGCCCGCCTTCGCGCGCTGGAATCGAGCCAGCCGGAATTTTCCGCCGCCGTCGAAGAGCTGCGCCGCCTGATGCTCGACCGCATGGCCGAAGTGTTGATTCCGGCCTATCAGCAGGTCAACACCATCCGGCAGGAACTGGAAGCCATTCAGACGGAGTGGGTCGACGCCGGTTTCGGCGATGCGCTCGCCGCCGCCCTATTGGCGCAAGTATGGTCGAGGGCGCAGGCGGACGGACGTTTTGCCGCCATCGCCCATGACCATGGCATCGCGGACATTGACGGGCTGAGCGCCGAAATCCTTGCCATCACGAACGCCATAGGCAGCCTGACCGATGATCTTTCGGGCAAGGCGGCCGCCGCCAGCCCGACCCTGAGCGGCGCGATCTATGCCAACGGGTCGCAGCGCGCGAACGTCACGGCCATGGCCGCGCTGAATATCGATTGCGCGGCGGGCAATTATTTCACCAAGACGATCGCGGGCAATTCGACCTTCACCGTTTCAAATGTCCCGGCCTCGCGCTCCTATGGCTTCACGCTGGAACTGACTCACACATCCGGCACCGTGACATGGTTTTCCGGCGTCCAGTGGCCGAACGGCGCTGCCCCCAGCCTGACCACCGGCAAGGTGCATCTGTTCATCTTCCACACGGATGACGGCGGCGCGACATGGCGTGGCGCGGCGCTGGCCAATTATAGTTCGTGAGGCGCGGCCATGGATGAAATCACGCGCAGATTGATGATGGCGGCGGCCGCGAAGGGAAAGGCTGAATATATCAATTCATTCAGCGTCATAAACGGATCGATGTTATCTAGCTCAGCAACCTTCGCGATCCCCCCCGGCGCGCAGGTCGGCGATCTTATTCTGGTGTTTGTCGCGGCGACTGGCAGCAGTATTTCCATGACTCCGCCGGCGGGATGGACTGTCTTGACCGCATGGAGTGGCAGCGGACCATGCGGCTGTGTTTTTTACAGGGAGCGCCAGGCTGGAGATTCCAACGGATATATGAGTGTGCCTTTCAGCGTCTCGGCTTATGCGAATACTTTTAGCCAATGTTGGCGCAATGCGAAGATTGGCGCTTATGGCGCATTTGCCCGTGCATCAACTCCTGTCGTCGCGTCTGGAATCACGATGGGAAGTGATGGATTCCTCCTTCACTTTGTTGCCGCCTACGCCAGTCCAACATTTACGCCCGAAGGCTCGATGAGCATTCGCTATGCATCGTCAAGTCCAGCGCCGAGCATAGCGAATTTTTATGCCGAGTTATCGGCTGGACCGACCGGCTCCCGAACACCCGGCATGTCTTCTCAGAATGTGAACATTGGCGCCCTTGTCGGCATAGAGGCGAAGTGAAATGATCCTTGCGAAAATCACCGGCGGTGCGGTCGCCGCCTATCCCTATTCGTCCTGGCAGTTGCGTGCGGACCATCCCGACACCAGCTTTCCCGCCGAACTGGATGGCATCGACCTTGCCGATTTCGGCGCGGCGGCGGTCGAGCCAGGCGCGCCGCCCGCCTGCGACGCGGAACATCGGGTCGAGGAATCGCAGCCTGTGCTGTCGGGCGGCAGATGGGTCCAGACATGGCAGGTCGTGGCGCGGTCGGCGGAGGAACTGGCGGCGCATCAGGCCGCGTTGCTGGCGCAGGTGGACAGCGAAGCGGGCGCGTTCCGGCTGCATTTCATCACCGAAACGCCCGGACAGGCGCAGACCTATGACGCGAAGGCGACGGAAGCGGCCGCCTGGACCGCCGCCGCCGATCCACAGCCGCAGGACTTCCCCTTCCTGTCGGCCGAAGCTGCGGCCTGCGCCATGACGATCGGAGAAGTCGCGGCCATCATCACCGCGACGACCGCGCAATGGACGGCGTTGGCGGCCCGGATCGAGGGCGCGCGCATGGCGGCCAAGCGCGCGATTCAGGCCGCATCGACCTTCGCGGCGATGGACGCGGCGGCGGCGGTCGATTGGGAAGGGCTGCTTGTGTAAGGCGGCGCTCTACACAAGGCAGGCCGCGCCTGCGTCCTGATCCGGTTGCATGGTCCGGCCCATGTCGGACATCGAACAGCAGCTGGGCGATATTGCCCGCATCGGCACCGTCGCATCGGTCGATCATGCCGCGCGCACCTGCACCGTGGAAACCGGCGATATCGTCACCGGACCCCTGCCATGGATGGCGATGCGCGCTGGCCGCATGTCAATCTGGTCGCCGCCCAGCGTCGGCGAACAGGTTCTGCTGATCTGCCCCGAAGGCGATACGGAAGCGGGGATCATCCTTCCCGGCCTCTATTCCGACGACAATCCGCCGCCATCGTCCAGCCCGGATGAAGTGCGGATCGCGTTCGATGACGACGCCTTCCTTGCCTATGACATGGCGGCGCACGCGCTGACAGCGAAGTTGCCGTCGGGCGGCACGATCGATGTCGAGGCGGACGGCGGCGTCAGCATCAAGGGCGATGTGACGGTGGATGGCACGATTCGCGCCACCGGCCTGATCAAGTCGGATGACGATGTCTGGGCGGAAAATATCAGCCTGAAGCATCACGGCCACGGGGCACCCATTTCATGGCCGGAATGAACCGCCGCACCGGCGAGGTCATCGACGGGCTGGAGGATATCCGCCAGTCGATCCACGACATATTATCGACGGCGGTCGGTTCGCGCCTCGCGCGGCGCAACTATGGATCGCTGCTGCCCGAACTGATCGATCGCCCGTTGATTCCCGCCAATATCCTGCGCCTTTATGCCGCCACCGCGCTGGCGATTTCGCGCTGGGAAGATCGCGTCCGCCTGCGCCGCGTGTCGATGGCCGACGCGGTGGCGCAGGGCGCGGGCGTCCTGACGGTCGAGGGCGACCGCACCGACTTGCCCGCACCCCAATCCTTTCGTTTCGACCTGCCCCTGTCCCGTTAGCCCCTGTCCCTTTAGTCAAGGAGTCCCGTCATGGCGTTCAAGCATGGCATCACCATCACCGAAGTCACCAGCGGCGCGCGATCGCTCGCCGCCGTATCGACCGCCATCATCGGCCTGGTCGCCATCGCCGAAGATGCGGACGCCGCGACCTTTCCTCTCAACCGGCCCGCGCTGGTCACGGATGTCGAGGCTGCAATCGGCAAGGCGGGCGTGGACGGCACGCTGGCCAAATCGCTGCGCGCCATCGCCGATCAGGCGCGGCCGATCATCGTGGTGGTGCGCGTGGCGGAAGGCGAGGACGCGGCGGAAACCGCCAGCAATGTCATCGGCACCACGACGCCGGAAGGCATGAAGACCGGGATGCAGGCGCTGCTGGCGGCCAAGGCGCAGCTGGGTGTGCAGCCGAAGATCCTCGGAACCCCCGGCCTTGAAACGCAGGCCGTCACCACGGCGCTGGCGGTGGTGGCGAAGAAGCTGCGCGGTTTCGTCTATGCCCGCGCCATCGGCGACACGGTGGCGGCCGCCACCGCCTATCGCGCCAATTTCGCGGCACGCGAACTGATGCTGCTCATGCCCGATTTCCTCGCATGGGATACGGAGGAAGACGCGGCCGTCACCAGCTTTGCCGCCGCGCGCGCCATGGGCCTGCGCGCCCAGATCGATGAAACGGTGGGGCCGCACAAGACGCTGTCGAACATGGCGGTCGAAGGCGTCGTGGGTCTGACGAAGGATATCCATTGGGATATCGAGGATCAGGCGACCGAGGCGGGGCTGCTGAATGCATCGGAAGTGACGGCGCTGATCAGGTCGGACAATGGGTTCCGTTTCTGGGGCAACCGCACCGCGTCGGACGAGCCGCTGTTCGCCTTCGAAAGCACGGTGCGCGTGGCCCAGCTGATCGCCGACACCGTGGCGGGCGGCATGATGTGGGCGATCGACAAGCCGCTCACCCCCGGCCTCGCCAAGGACATCGTGGAAACGATCAACGGCTTCTTCCGCGAACTGAAGTCGGCGGGCGTCATCCTGGGCGCGAACGCCTGGTATGATGCGGCGAACAACAGCATCGCGAGCCTTCAGGCCGGAAAGCTGCGTATCGATTATGATTTCACGGTGCCGCCGCCGCTCGAAGACCTCGGCTTCTACCAGCGCATCACGGATCATTATTTCGCGGATTTCGCCAAGCAGCTGGCCGCCGCCTGATCGCTTCCTTTCACCCTCTTTCCGTAAAGGAGAACCGCCATGGGCATGCCCCGCGTCCTGATGAACATGCTGCTTTTCAACGAAGGCCTCGCCAATGTCGGCGAGGCCAAGACCATCACGCTGCCGGTCCTGTCCCGCAAGATCGAGGAATGGGGCGGCGGAGGCCTGGGCGGCGCGCTGCCGATGGACATGGGGCCGGACGGCCTCATGGAGTTGACCCACACCTATGGCGGCCCGATGCGCCAGATTTTCAGCCAATATGGCATCACCAGGATCAACGGCGTCTATCTGCGTTTTTCCGGCGCCTATCAGCAGCCTGACAGCGATAGCGTCGATAATGTGGAGGTCATCGTGCGCGGCCTGCACAAGGAAATCGACATGGGCGACCAGGAGCGCGGGGAACCGGGCGAATTCAAGGTCACGTCCGTCCTCTCTTATTACAAGCTGGACTGGAACGGCGAAACGCTGATCGAAATCGACCGGCTCAACATGATCGAGATCGTCGACGGCGTCGACCGCCTCGCCGCCCAGCGCGCCGCGCTCGGCATGTTCTGATCCAATGCCGCCCGCTTTTCCGGCGGGCGGCCCATTTTCCATATTTGAACGGGGAAACCGCCCATGACTGACCAGCCTATTCTTTCCGAAGTCATCGACCTCGACACGCCCGTGCAGCGCGGGGAAACGCGCATTGCTTTCGTCCAGATGCGTAAACCCGGCGCGGGCGAACTGCGCGGCCTGTCGCTGGTCGATCTGGGGCAGCTGAAGGTGGATGCGCTGATCAAGATCATTCCCCGCATTTCCATCCCCACCATCAACGAAGCGGAGGCGGCCAATCTGGACCCTGCCGACCTGCTCGCCTGTGGCGCGGCGATCGGCGGTTTTTTGTTGCAGAAGTCGCAGCGTGCGGTTGTCCTCGATTCGTAGAAGACGCGATGGCGGACGTGGCGGTCATCTTCCATTGGCCGCCCGCCGCCATGGACGCCATGTCGTTGTCCGAACTGATGGGCTGGCGCGAACAGGCCGCCCGACGATCCCGCCCGCCTGACCCGCCCAAGAAAAAACGCTGATGGCTGACCGCAATCTTCGCCTGCAATTGATCCTTGAGGGGCTTGACCGCGTGACAGCGCCCCTCAAGTCCATCACCAATGCGTCATCGGCCGCGCGCCGTGATCTGGCCGAAACGCAAAAGCAGTTGAAGGCGCTGGATGCGCTTCAGCAGCAGGTCAGCAAATATAAGGCGACGGAAAGCCGCTATGCCGCTGATACGGCGAAGATGGAGGAAAACCGGCAGAAGCTCGCCGCGCTTCGCAACGAACTGGAAGCGACCGAAAAACCGACGAAAAAGCTGCGGTCGGAATTTGAGCGCGCCCAGAAGGAGACGGCGCAGCTATCCGCCCGCCTCGATGCCGGCGGCGCGGAATTGCAGCAGCTGTCGGCAAAGCTGGGCGCGGCGGGAATCGACGTCGCGGATCTGGCGCGGCATGAGGATCGGTTGGCGTCCCAGACCCATGAAGCCAACCAGGCGCTGAAAAAGCAGACGGCCCAGCTGGATAAAATGGGCAAGGCCAAAGCCAATTCGCAGAAGATGAGCGACATCAGCGCGAAGGCGACCGGCGTCGGCCTCGGCATGATCGGGGCGGGCACCGCTGCCGGTGTGCCTGTCGTCATGGCGACCAAGCAGGCGATGACGCTGGAAAGCGCCATGGCCGACGTGTCGAAAGTGACCAACATGGTCCCGGCGCAGATCGCGCAGATGTCGAATGACTTCATCGACATGAGCGAGAAAATCCCGATGGCCGCCAACGAACTGGCGACCATCGCGGCCGCCGCCGGTGCCGCAGGCGTCGGCATGGACAAGTTCGGCAAACCGATGCGCGACCAGCGGCGGCAGCTGCTGGAATTCACCAATGACGCCGCCGAGATGGGCGTGGCCTTCGACATGACGGCGGACATTGCGGGCGAAACCATGGCCAAATGGCGCACGGCCTTCGAACTGCCGCAGGCGGGCGTCCGCGCGCTGGGCGACCGCGTCAATGCGCTGACCAACACCTTCGGCGGCAAGGCGGCCAATGTGACCGACATCATCACGCGCATCGGCCCGCTGGGCAAGGTCGCGGGCCTTGCCGCGCCCCAGATCGCGGCGCTGGGGTCCACGCTCGATTCCATCGGCGTGCCCAGCGAGATCGCCGCCACCGGCATCAAGAACACCATGCTGGCGCTCACCAAGGGCAGCGCGGCGACGAAGGCGCAGCAGGCATCGTTTCAGGCGCTGGGACTGGAAGCGACGGACGTCGCCAAGCGGATGCAGAAGGATGCCGCGGGCACGATCGTCGATGTCATGGAGCGGATCGGGAAACTCGATCCCGACAAGCAGGCGGGGCTGATGACCAAATTGTTCGGATCGGAAAGCGTGGCGGCGATCTCACCGATGCTGACCAATCTCGACGGGTTGAAGCAGCGCCTTTCCCTGGTCGGCAATGAAAGCGCGGTCGCCGGGTCCATGCACGGCGAATTCCTCAATCGCATCGCCACGACAGAGGGGGCGACGGGCCTTGCCACCAATGCGCTATCGGGCCTCAACATCACCATGGGCAATGCGCTGTTGCCCACCGTGGTCAAGGTGTCCGAGGAGGTCCGCACCGCCGCCAGCGGCCTGCGTAAATGGGCGCAGGAACATCCCGGCATCGCCAAGGCGATCATGATCTTCGTCGGCGCTGGATCGGCGCTGTTGATTTTGCTCGGCGGCATGGCGCTGGCCTTTGCCGCATTGACGGCCGCCGCCGCGCCGCTGGGCATTGCGCTTGGTCCATTGCTGCTGATCGTCGCGGCCATCGCCGCCGTGGCGGCCGCCGCCTATATGATCTATGACAATTGGGGCGCGATATCGGCGTGGTTCGGCAATCTTTGGTCCGGTATCAAATCGGTTGTCAGCAGCGCGTTCGATTTCATCGTCAACGCTTTCCTGAACTTCACGCCACTGGGGCTGCTGATCCGCGCCTTCATGCCTGCGATCAACTGGCTTCGCTCGCTCAACTTCGGAGAGATCGGCCGCAATCTCATTCAGGGCCTCATCAATGGTATCACCGGGATGCTGGGGGCGCTGAAAAACACCATCGTCAACGCCGCCAGTTCCGTCGCCAACTGGTTCAAGTCGAAGCTGGGCATCAAATCGCCCTCCCGCGTATTCATGGGGCTGGGCGGCTTCGTCATGGAGGGACTGGATCAAGGGCTTGCCGCGAACACGTCCGGTCCATTGTCGCGCATCACCGATCTGTCGGGCCAGATGACCCGCGCGCTTGCGGTGGGCGCTGGCGGCGCGGCCATGGCCGCCGCCGCGCCTGCGGCGGCGCAGGGACAGGCGGGCGCGGTGGGAGCAGCTGCGCCCGCGCCAGTGACCTATGCGATCAGCATCACCGTGAAGGGGGCGGGCGACGGCGAGGATATAGCCGAACAGGTTCGCAAGGCGATCGAGGATATCGAGCGGCGCAAGCGCGGTCGCGGCTTTGGCGATTTTTGAGGAAGGGCCACGATGTATCTTCTAGCGCTGGGCATGTTCATCTTCGAGATCGGCACGCTCGCCCATGACGATCTGCAGCGCAAGACGGACTGGAAGCATGCGCGTTCCGACCGCGTCGGCGCGATGGCGGCGACGCAATATGTCGGGCCGGGGGACCAGACCGTCAGCCTTGCCGGATCGGTCTATGCCGAAATCACCGACGGGCGCGTCTCGCTGGCGGAACTGGAGGAAATGGCCGCGCAGGGCGATGCATGGCCGTTGGTCGACGGCACGGGCCGCGTCTACGGCGACTTCGTCATCACCGCGATCGATGAACGCCATGCCCATCTGATGGCGGATGGGCGCGCGCGCCGGATCGACTTCGGCATCGATCTGCTGCGCGTGGACGATCCTGCCGCCGCCGGTGGCGCGGCGTTCGCATGACCGGCATCAACAATTTCGCGGACTGGCGCGTCACGCTGGATGGCAAGGATTTGACCGACCGGCTGCGCCCGCGCCTCATTTCGCTGTCCCTGTCGGAAAAACGCGGCGACGAAGCCGACGAACTGGATATTGCGCTGCATGACAGCGACGGCCTTCTGGCGATCCCGAAGGAAGGTGCGCTGCTGCGCGTGTCGCTGGGCTGGCGTCAGGGCCGGGACGTCACCATCGGCCTGGTCGACAAGGGCAGTTTCAAGGTGGACGATGTCACCCATAGCGGCCCGCCCGATGTCATCAGGATTCGGGCGCGGTCGGCCGACTTCACCAGCGAGATACGCAACCGGCGCGAACAGAGCTGGCATGAAACCACGCTGGGAACCGTGCTGTCGGACGTCGCGGGGCGCAATGGGCTGACGCCGCGCATCGCGTCCGATCTGGCCGCCGTCGCCGTCCCGTCGATCAGCCAGAGCAGGGAAAGCGACATTGCCTTTCTTCGCCGCCTCGGCCGCGAGAATGACGCGGTGGCGACAGTCAAGGATGGCCACCTTATTTTCGCGCGGAAGGGTGCGGGCGCGGCAGCCAGCGGCAAGGCGTTGCCCTCGCTCACGCTCACCCGCCGGAATGGCGACGGCCATTCATGGCAGCGGCAGAAGCGCGACGGGCAGGAGGGCGTGACGGCCAGTTGGCATGACAAGGGCGCGGCGAAGCGAAAAAGCACGACCGTGGGCAAGAAGGACGGCGCGAAGAAGCTGCGGAAAATCTATGCGGACGAGGATTCGGCCAGGCGCGCCGCCAGCGCCGAAAATGACCGGCTGAAACGCGCCCCAGCCACGCTGGACCTGAAACTGGCGCTCGGCCGCCCCGACGCCTATCCCGAAGCCCGCGTCACCGTGGCGGGATTCAAGGACGAGATTGACGGGGCGACATGGCTCATCACCGAAGTGACGCACAGCCTGGACAAGGGCGGCGGATATGTCACCGCCCTGAAGATGGAGATTGCGCCCTAGCCACCAGCCTTCGTGCAGAACAGCGGACTCGTCGGCCTGTTTTGGCGGCAATAGGTGTTGATACCTTCACGAGCCGGAACCCGCACTTCGATATCGTCGGCGAACTCCAGCAGTCCTTCCGGCGCGATCTTGCCATACTCGACCAATTTCAATTCCGCTGTCTTCATGCGGAATTCCAGCACCTTTCCGCGCGTCTCCTTCCCATGACCATCGATCAGCGGCGCGGTAAACCAGAAATTGACGGTTTCGATGGACGCGGGCAAATCGCTGGCTTCATTTTTGATAGCCTGCCCGGCGGCCTTCAAAACCAGCGCGGCATGTTTGGTCAGATCACCGTCACTCCACATCTGATCGAGATTGACCTTGATGCTGGCATGGCGCGTCGCCAGATATGCCTGCACTTCGGCGATCTGGGGATCGGCCGCTCTGACCGTCCCCGCTTCCGGTGCGGGCCGCCTTCCCGCCGAAGCGTTCGCCAGATCGGGTGATGGAGCGGGGATGACGATGGCGGTCATCACAAACAAGGCAAATGCAACACCGATGCCTGCCAGCGCCCTCCTGCGCGTCGGCATACCCAGTCTGGGCAGGGGCTTGAACATCGCGATTACGGACGCACCAAATGCCGCGAGCGATCCCAGCAATGCGACGCCCGCTATTAAATCACGCATAATTCACCCCTCTCTATGGCCACGACGCAAATAGCCCAACCGGAGGCGGCAATGTCCATCGATTCGTTTGCGTAATGTTCATAATTTTGCGTCAACGCAAACGGAACGAATAGAGAACAACGGAGATTAGGATATTGCAAAACTTCAGAAAATCGCCCGGCTGCGCCTTTGCCTGTGCGCGATGCTCGATCCGCTGCGCGACTATCGCAGCTGTGCGGGACGAGCTTTTCCACGAGATCGCGGCACTTTCCGAGCAACAGGAGCGCCGGAATTGTCCAACGCGGGCGCGGCGAATCCTATCGCTGCGAAGCCAGATGGCAGCCGCTCAGCAAGAATTTGCGCGGCTTCTTCCCGTGTCGCTTCAGCGGGCACCAGCGCCAGCAGGCTTTGGAACATTTCAGCCAAATCTGCTGCACTAGGTAGGATAACTGGAAGAGATATCGTTTGGGACGTCCTGCGCGGGGCGTCAGCGACTTCCTCATCATGTTGATTGCCGCGAAGCCATTCAATGTCGACGCCAAGCGCTGTGGCAATATCCGGCAGAAACCTCGACCGAAGCGTTCTCCCCAATAGGATTTGGCTGATCGCGCCTTGCGTGCAACCGACCGCTGCAGCCAACGCCTGTTGGTCTAACTGGCGGTCGGCCATCGCTTTGCGGAGTCGGGATGCCAAAGTGTTCATTGAAACTGACATAGCCAAAAAATATTAGCTGCCTCATATAGATTGCTATTGCATGGATAATAGATAGCTATTATTCCGGCCTCATGTTCGACGCAAACCACAACCCCGGATGGCAAATCGAAGCGCACGAAGCGTTCGCGGAAGCCTTGCGTATCGCGGGAGGGCAGGGACCGCTCGCCAAGATATGTCCCTGCACACAGGGTAATATTTCGCAGCTTGTGCGCCGTGGCTCGCTGCTCCCCAGCCGCTTCGTCCTGAATGTTGAGGCGGGCACTGGCGTGTCGCGCCACCGCCTTCGTCCTGACATCTATCCCGATCCTTCCCCGATCAGTTTCGGCGGCTCGTGCAATGCGCCGGCCACGCCCTTTCTAGACCCGTCATCCCTGCCTGTCCGGTTCAATCCGCAGGCCAGTTTGAACCGAAAGGACCATGCCTGAGATGGCCAGCCCTCTTGAAATCATCGCGCGGCGCGAAGCCGAACTGGACGACCTCTCACGGGCGCGCAGCCTGTCATCGGCAGAGGTAGCGGAGGCTGAACGCCTCAAGGCCCGCAAGCGCGTCGTTTTGCTGCGGCTCCCCCGTCAGATCGCAGCGACCGAACGCAAGCTGGAGCGCCTGCGCAGCATTTATGCCGACGCGCAGGTGGCAGCATGAAGAGCGCCCATCACCCTCGGCAGCTGCGCCCATATCAGCGCGAATGGCTGGAACAGGTCGACGCCAACGACAGTCGGATTCCCCAGCCCTATCGCTGGCATCATCATGTCATCTTCATCGCCTCCACGCTCATGCTGCTCTGGCTCGCGCTTGGAGCGCTGCCGGGATGAGGGTCCAGGCCATGTCCAGCGCCCTGCGGGCGACATTCACCTTGCGGGAGGCGCGGGCATTGCAACGGCTTGTCCAGGCCGGTGCCGCTGCCTTGAACCATTTGGCTCCCGACCAGTCGGACGAAATCATCGCCATGCTCGACATCGGCATCCACGATGTCGCGACGAAACAGGCCGACGCCCGCGCCCGCAAGAAGGTGAAGGAACAGCGGCCCGTCTTCCCGCCGATGATCAATATCGATATCGACGGCTACGCGATCAGCGCCGAATTGGGCGATTGGGTCGATATCAGCACCGATCCCGATTATTCCGTATGGGGCGCAGTGACGCCGGAGCGCGAAGCGGGCCAGCATGAAATCCGCCGCAATGCGTGGCGCGTCCACGTCCTCAATCCCGACCGCTACGGACCGCTTCATCTGGCCTATGGCTGCACCGCAGCCGACAGCCGCGACGAGGTCGAGGAACTGGCGACCAAATTGGTTGACGGCATCCGCCGCGAAAGGCGGGCGGCATGAACCGCGAAAGACGCAAGGAAATTCTTGGCATCATCGCCTCTCTTGAAGACCTCGCGATGCAGATCGGGACGATCGTGGAAATGATCGACGGCGCAAAAAGCGACGAGGAAGAATATCGGGACAACATTCCCGAAAATCTACAGAGGAGCGAACGCTATTATCGCGCGGAGGCCTCTGCGGAAGCCCTGTCCAGTGCCTATGATGAAATAGAAGCCTTCGACTTCGAGGCTGTAATTTCGTCGTTGCGTGAGGCGATGGAATGACCAAGGTCCGCGCATCCCTATCCTTTGCCGCTGCCGTCTATGAAATCGGCTCGCACATAGGCTGGCGCGCTGCGGCCCACCTGACGCGCCGTGGCGAACGGGCGGTCCGGCACTGGAGCGACGGCGACAGGAAAGCCTCTCCCTCGCTGGAGCAGGCTTTCGCCCTCGACCGCGCCTATGTCGATGCGGGCGGCAAATATCCGCCGATCCTCACCAGCTACGCGCGCCGCTTCGATATTGAATTGGTGCCCGTCGCACCGTGCCGGTCGGAACTGACCGACGATATCGCAGAGGCAGCCCGCGAAAGCGGCGAGGCCGTCAGCGCCAGCATCCTATTGGTCCACGACCGCGTGACATTGGCCATCGTGGACCGAGCCATTGAGGAAACGGAACAGGGCATGGGTTCATTCACCCGCCTGATCCGGCGGCTCAAATCGTTTCGGTCGGCAATGGTGCCGGTCCGATCTTGCGGGTGAGGGCAAATGCAAAGGTCGAAAACAGGGGTCGTTAAACGTGGCACGTCAATCAACTGCCCCCATTGCGGGCAACCTTCGCTGGTCAGGAAGAGCAGCCAGATTTCGCCGCTGGTGCGGGAATCGAGCCATATCTGCACGAATGACGAATGCTGTCATGTGTTCATCGCGCAATTGGCGATCATTCGCACGATCGCGCCCAGCATCAATCCGAAGCCGGACATCATCATCCCGTTCGGCAATCCGAACCTGCGCTGGAATCGCCGGAAATCGGACGACGATCCTCCACCCGTTCCCGCCAATGACGACCAGGGCGGCCACGTCAGCCCGCACAGGCAGGCCTGACGGCTAAACTGCCGCGCCGATCCGATCGGCATCCGCTCGACCCGGCACACCCGCCGCCGGGAACGCTATCTCTTTGCCCTCGAAAGTCCCCGTTTTCCCATGCAGATGCGCGACGATACACGCCGTGAATTGCTCTCACTCCTGAAGCGCGACTTCAAATGGAAGAGAGAGAAGGGCGATTGGCTGCAGGGCGGCAAATGTCCTGACTGCGAACGCCACGAAGTGTTCGCGCGCGCCGATAATCCATGGGTGGTCAAGTGCGGCCGCCTCGATCGCTGCGGATGGGAGAGGTCCGTCCGCGACCTCTATCCCGAAATATTCGACAGCTGGTCGAACCGATACGAGAAAACGGAAAAGAACCCGACCGCCGCCGCCGACGCCTATCTCAGTCAGGCGCGCCGCCTCGACCTCATGGGGATGCGCGGGGCCTATACGCAGGAATCCTTCTTCGACCCGGCCCGCAAGATCGGGTCCGCCACCGTCCGCTTTCCGCTCCCCGGCGGGTCTTGGTGGGAACGCATCATCGATCAGCCTGGTCGTTTCGACAAGAAAGCGAACTTCGCGGCGGGGAAAAGCTATCGCGGACAGGCATGGCATCGGCCCGACGTTACCATGGACGATTTCGCCGCGGCTAAGTCGATCTGGTTCGCCGAAGGCATTTTCAATGCTTGGGCGCTGGAACAGGCGGGCCAGCGCGCCGCGTCAACCATGTCATGCAGCAATTATCCCGGCGAGTTTCTGAAGGCGCTGCGCCTGCACATCGCGGGATCTGATAAACCGACAACCTTCCCCAAGATCATCTTTGCCTTTGACGCCGGTGCAGCGGGCACCCGCAAAACCCGCGAATTCGTCAAGCTGGCGCAGGACGAGGGATGGGAAGCATCCGCCGCGCAGCCGATGGCCGAAGATGAAGACGGCAACAAGCTGGACTGGAATGATCTTCTCGGCCTCGATCGGCTGACCGACAAGCACCGGGCCGATTATCTCTGGCATGGCGACGTGCTGCTGGCGCCAACGGCGCAGGACAAAGCCTTTCTGCTGTGGGACCGTTACCGCTGGAACAGCTTCCATTTCGTATTTCGCGCCCGCACCTATTGGTGCGCGATCGACGCCAGCACCGTGCAGGAGAAGATCGAGGAATATCGCCAGCAGCAGACGCGCAAGCTGGCCGACATCGACCGGGACGAGGAACAGCGCATCCGCATGGAGGCGTCCCGCGAAGCCCTCATGGTCGAGGAAATCGCCAACTGCGCCTTTCGCGTCCTGTATCGGCAACGGGACGAGGCGACCGACGAAACGAAATATTTCCTCGCGATCGACTTCCCCAGCGACAGGAAGGCGTCGATCAAGGGCGACTTTACCGCCGCCCAGCTGCGTAAAGCCTCCAATTTCGAAGATCGCCTGTTCGCCTTCGGTGGCGTGTGGACCGGCAACGGCCATCAGCTGACCCGCATCCTGCAAAAGCAGACGCCGGATTTGCCGGACGTCCGCCCGCTCGGCTTCACCGGATATTGCCGCGATGCGAAAGCCTATGTGTTCGGCGATATCGCCGTGGCGGAAGGGCGTGTCTATCGCCCCAATGACGATGATTTCTTCCAGATCGGCAAGCAGGCGCTCAAGCTGGGCACGTCCGAACGGCTGCTCGACATCGACTATGACGCCGACAGCCTGGACACCAGTTGGCTTGAGGATTTGTGGGCGGCCTATGGTGCAAAGGGCATCGTCTGCCTGACCTTCTATTTCGGCTCCCTCTTTGCGGAACAGGTCCGCATAGAGATGAAATCCTTTCCCTTCCTCGAAATGCACGGCCTTCCCGGCACCGGCAAAACCACGCTGGTCGAATTCCTGTGGAAGCTGCTCGGCCGCGAAAATTACGAAGGCTTCGACCCCGCCAAGGCGACCCCGGCGGCCATGGCGCGCAACCTGGGCAAGGTCGGCAATCTGCCCGTCGTCCTGATCGAGGGCGACCGCCGCGAGGAAGCCAGCCACGCCCGCAAGTTCGAATGGGAGGAACTGAAGACGGCCTATAATGGCCGCACGGTTCGCGCGCGCGGTGTGAAGAACAGCGGCATGGAGACATTCGAACCGCCGTTCCGGGGCGCGATCGTCATCGAGCAGAATGAGCCGGTGAACGCGAGCCGCGCGATTCTTGAACGCATCATGTCGCTCGGCTTCGATATGTCCAACTGGTCGCCCGCGACGAAGGTCGCGGCGCAGAACCTCGAACAATGGCCGATCGAGAAGATATCCGGTTTCATCATCCATGCCGCGCGGCGCGAAAGCGCCATCATGGCGCGTTTCCGTCAGGCGTTCGCACAATATGAAGCCGAACTGCTTTCGCTGCCGGAAGTCCGCACCAACCGCCTCGCCAAGACGCATGGCCAGCTGCTCGCCTTCCTCGACGCGCTCCGCGAGATAGTCCCGCTTACCGAAGCGCAGCAGGCCGACGCCGCCCGCATGATCGTGCAGATGGCGAAGGAACGTCAACAGGCGGTCAACAGCGAAGACCCGATCGTCGCGCTGTTCTGGGAACGCTTCGACTATTTCGAAGAAAACGAGCTTTCCACCCAGACCGATAACCGCATCAACCATCACCGCCGCGCCGCAGACGGGATGATCGCGGTGCGTCTGAACGAGATGGAGGCCCGCTGCGCTGAACGTCGCCTCAGCCTGCCCACCCATGCCGAACTGATCCGCGCGCTCAAAACCTCGAAGGCGCGCCGATTTATCGAAGTCACGACCGTCAACTCCCGCAACGAAAATGCCCCCGCCGTCCGCTGTTGGGTCTTTCACGACTCATCGCGCGCGGTGGTCGGCCGATCCTGAGCATGAAAGGACGAACCATGCGAGACGTTCCCTCCCTCCTGTCCATGTTGGCCACGCCCGAACCGCCTAAGCCCGTCATGATGCCTTGGGATTATGTCCGGCTGCGCCGTAAGTCTGCTCGCCTGTCGATCGCCGAAGTCGCGCGGCCCTATTGGCACCGGCCAGAGCATCAGGCCGATGTCGAACGCAATGTCGCGGGGTTGGAGCATCCCGGTGTCCGTGGGCAATGGAATGTGAACCTGTCCCGCGCCATGCCCTTTTCGGCGGACGTCTACCGCCAGCTGGCCGACCTCCCGCCCGAACAGCATCCCCGGCTTTGCACCGGCTGCGGTTGGGATGAATTCACCAGCCAATATGACACCAACGGCGACGACGTGACATGGTCACGCGAGAATGAGGCCCTGTGCACCCGCTGCGAGCAGATCGCGGCCAGGGAGGCGCGCTGATCATGCGCCGCCGCAATCGCTCCGCCATTCATCCCATGACCTGCGCCTGCGCCCACTGTGCGCCGCACAGGCCGCGCCTCGCGCGCCTTCTCTCCGCCTGCCTCCAATTTTTTAACCGCTGAAAGGAATTTCCATGTCCCACGATAATGCAGCAGCCGAAGACCTGCGTAACGGCATCGAGCGCATCGAGCGTCTCGAAGAAGAAAAGCAGGGGATCAGCGACAACATCAAGGAGGTCTACGCCGAATACAAGTCCAAGGGCTTCGACACGAAGACGATGCGCTCCATCGTTCGCTTGCGGAAGGTGGAACGTCACGCCCGCTTGGAAGCTGATGCCTTGCTCGAAACCTATAAAAACGCGCTGGGGATCGATTGATGGTCGCCGCCCGCAAGCCCGCCCAGCGCACCTGCGATGCGCCGGGATGCACGGTCCCGGTCCGTCGCGGCATCCTCATGTGTCGCCCGCACTGGTTCCAGCTTCCCCAGCCGCTTCGTCAGGCGATCAGCCAGACATGGCGCGCCGGCCAGGTCAGGGCATGGTCGGCCAACTGCCTAGAAGCCCGCCGGTTCCTCGCGGAAAATACGCCCAGCGCCGTCGCTGACCGCATCACCGGGGATCGGTCATGACCAAAGCCCTGATCCGCGCTCTGTTCATCATCGCCGCCCTGCTGGCGATCCCCTTCATCATCGCATGGGCGCTCGCCAACGCCCAGGGAGAACGCCGGTGAATCACAAACTCTCCCTCAATGACCACAAGGCGCTGTCCTACCTCGCAGAAGAAGGGCCACATCTGACCTGCCGGGTCGCTTACGCCTGCGGCATGACGTTCATCCGCCGCCGAACCCCGGCTGCGGCCTATACCATGCTCCGGCGACTGGAACGCTGGGGCTATGTCGAAAAGCCAGCAACGACACCCGGCGGCTACGCCTTGTGGAGGATCACTGACGCGGGCCGAAATGCGGTGCAGCCGTGATGATTCCTCGCATCCTTGTCGCTTGCGAATTTTCGGGCACGATCCGGGACGCCTTTTTGGCGCGAGGCTATGATGCATGGTCATGTGACCTGCTGCCGGATGAAAAGCGCAGCAACCGTCATATCACCGGCGATGCCCGCGATTATCTGGATGACGGCTGGGATTTGCTGATCGTCGCTCACCCGCCCTGCACTCGACTGTGCAACAGCGGTATGCGCTGGCTGACGACGCCGCCACCGGGCCGCACCATTGCGGATATGTGGGCCGAACTGGACGAGGGCGCGGCACTGTTCTCCGACTTCTGGAACGCGCCAATCGAGCGCATCGCCGTCGAGAACCCGATCATGCACCGGCACGCAAAGCAGCGCATCATTAATTATCGGGAGTTCAGCCAGTCGGTGCAGCCTTGGCAATTCGGCCATCCCGAATTCAAACGCACCTGTCTATGGCTCAAGAACCTTCCGGCGCTGGTCGACACTGACCGGCTAGTCCCGCCAGCCAGAGGGACTGACGAGCATAAGCGCTGGTCGCGGGTCCATCGGATGCCCGGAAATGCAAAACAGGCAAAAGAGCGCCCGCGGTTCTTCCCCGGCATTGCCGCCGCGATGGCCGATCAATGGGGCACCGCAGCACTTCAAGAGATGAGGATTGCGGCATGAGTGGCGAACTCACCTCGCGCCCGAAGGGCAGCACCCGCCATCCTTGGGATTGGTATGTGGAGGAAAAATGGGTGACTCACCGCCTGATCGACATGCTCGATCTGGAAAGCGGCATCACCTATCTCGATCCTTTCTGTGGCCAGCTTCATATCCCGGAGGCGCTGGCCGAACGCGGCTTCAGCGCCTTTGGGACCGACCTGTTCGACCGTCGCATCGATCATCGTCAGTTTCTCGGCCGCCATGACTTTCTTGGCGACCAGCTCCATTTGCTGGAAGCATCGGATCGCCTGTCTATCGTTATGAACCCGCCCTTTTCCTTTCAGGATGGACGCTTGGTGCGTGGCCTGGCCGAAAAATGCATTCGCCGCGCCATGACGATCGCCACCCACAAGGTGTGCGCCCTGTTGCCGGTCAAATGGCTGTCCAGCGAAGGCCGCTATCGTCTGTTTAGTCACCTGACGCCCGCGAGCATCTGGATATTGTCCGAACGGCCTTCCATGCCCCCCGGCGACGTCATCGCCCAGCTGGGCGACGATGCATTCGAAAATGGCAAGATCGACTATATGTGGATCGTGTGGGACATGCAGCGCGCGCCCATGCTCGATGCCGGGGGCCGACCCTTCGCCCCGACCTACTGGATACCGCCGCGTAAAAAAGAGTTGGTCGCCAAGAGGCTCGCGGCGTGAAACCGCCGATCCTCCTGACACCCGAAGAGGCGGCGCAACGCTTGCATGTGAGCGACAAGACCTTGCGTCGCCTGCGCCAGCAGGGCCATATTCGTTACGTCGCCATAACGCAGCGCAAGATTCGTTACCGCCCTGAGGATTGCGACGCCTATGTGGCGAGCCGCGTCCGCGAGGATCATCAATGTCCGTCTACAAGCCGAAAAAATCAGCGGTCTACCTCTACGACTTCCAACATCGTGGTCGCAGATTTCACGGCTCGACGGGCCAGAAAACGAAACGCGCGGCCGAAACGGTAGAAAGCCAGAAGCGCGTCGAGGCAGTTCTAAATCTCAAACCGAAGCCGGTCATCTCGCTCGATAAGATCGCCGGGATCTACGAAGAAAAGCTGCGCCGTCAGGGCCGTTGGGACAGGTCCACCGAAGGGTGGCTTGATTCCCTCATCAATGCGCTCGGCCCCAATGCTTTCATCAGCGATATCAGCCAAGTCGCGATCGGCGACTATTTCCGACACCGCGCTGCCCTCGTCTCCGGCGCCAGCGTCAATCGGGAAATCGATGTCGCGCGCGCCCTGTGGCGCTTTGCCGATCGCGCCAAATACGACATCGGTGAAATGCCGGATTGGGGCAGTATGCGCTATGCGGAGCGTGACAACGACCCGCGCGAACTTCAGTTCGCAGAAGAAGACAAGCTGCTGGATGCGATCAGGGAGGATTATCACCCCTTCGTCAAATTCGCGCTGCTCTCAGGCTGGCGCGTCAGCGAAGTCCGCACCTTGCTTTGGTCCGATCTGGATTTCCCATCAAAGATCGCATGGCGGACAGTGAAGGGCGGCAACCGCGTGAAGCGCCCGTTGACCACTGAGATGATCGCGCTGATCGCGACTCAGCAACAGGTGTGCGCGCAGGTATTCACCTACGTGGCCGCCTCGAGCCGCCAGAAGCGCCGGAAAGGGCAACGCTACCCCATTTCCAAGGATGGATGGCGCAAGGTCTGGAAAGCCGCCCTGGACGAGGCTGGGATCGAGGATTTCCGGTTCCACGATCTGCGCCACACGCGCGGCACGCGTATCCTGCGGCGCACCGGGAATCTGGCCGCCGCGCAAAAGGCGCTGGGCCACAAGCATATCCGCACGACGCTGCGCTATGCCCATGCTTTTGACGACGATGTCCGCAATGCCCTGGAAGCGTCGGAGTCCCGAACTATTCCCGAAGTCCCGAACACAGGTCAGAAGAAAACAGCGTGATTTCAACGCCGTAACTCATCCACGTAGTTTCTGTGTAAACGAGACGCTCTACCAACTGAGCTAATCGCCCCCGTGGGGGTGTGCGCGGGTTACAGGCGTTAAGGCTGGTTGGTCAAGAGAACTTTCGCGCGCCGAACGGGAAACATCCCGCGCGCCTCGGAACGGAGAGTTCCGAACGCGCCCTTGGCGCAAACAATGCTCTATCGCTTGTCGTCGGCCACCATCGCGGTCCCAATGGATTGCCTGATCTTGTCCAGATTTTTCAGGGCTTTCATATGCTCGGCGCGTTCCACTGCGCTATCCCAATCCTCGAACAGTTTGAAGGAGGAAAAGTAAGCGCTGAAGATTTCCGCATAAGGTTTGAGCCGGTAACCGCCTAGCTCATCCAAGGCCGTGATATATCGGCCCTTTGCATTGGTGGACAGAAAGCAAACCCAATCCCTGCGGACAAAGGAAGGTTCTACCGAAAAAGTGGAGTCTGCCTTGAAAGCCGCCGATCCATCATCGATATCGAAGATCACCCTGCCATTCTTGTGACGAATGACCTTTCTGGAACGTTCGTGGACAATGCGGTATCCGCCGTCGACTGCTTCCACCTTTGTAATATGTCCATCGACCACGATGAAGCGTCCGTCTACCACCCCGTCATATGCCTTGCGAACGGCATTTGGCTTTACCCTCTCAAGCGAGACCTTCTCTAGGGCCGCTACCACGCCGCCCGGGGAAGCGTTGAAAACCTTCACGTTCCTGCGTGCGGCTAATTGCGCGCTTTTTTCATGAAGATGGAACAGCCTTGAAGGAAGAGCTGCCTGATAGTTCGCTTCATGTCCTGTGATATGAGTAGAAGGGAAGCTTGCCACGGCCCCATCGAGGCCGAGGACATATATCTCCTTCATCCCAAGATAGCAGGCAAATGGAATAACCAGGTCCGTTATGACAGAACCGGAAAAATTTACAGTCGCAAAGCGATTATCAAAATCAGAAATTTTAAGAACGCTTGTTTGTAAGCCGGTATTGTAATCGATATAATCTACATCAGCGTAATGGTTTATATCGTTCATCTGTTCGCCACGGCGTTCGGATATCTGCTTTACCGTAATGACTTTGACATCTGATTTGGACCAGTTCTCATAATCGAAACGCCGATTGTCAACGACACAAATTACGTCGGGCTTGAAGTCCGTCCGAAGAATGAAGTTCGTACCGATAACAAATTCATCTCCTAAGCCTGCAGGATCGATTTTTTCCAAACTCGGCCCCATGCCGAGCACGAAGCAGCGTTTCGTGGACTTGATTTTATTCGCCAATGCCGGATCGAAGTTGAAGCGCTTTATTCTTTTTTCAATCGGGTCATCATAGGAAGGGAACATCTAAACCTGTCTCCGATGGGCGAGGTTGGGCATATAGATGGGCCAATGCCCTTTTGAAAGCGGCCTGTTGCGCGTCCATGCGTGAAAGGACTAACAGCGGCAAGACAGGAATGGTCGTCCGGAGGTGGTTTTGGGATATATAGGTTTTCTACCGGCCCGAGCGGGCAGCGAGCGGGTGAAGAATAAGAATACCCGTCCCTTCGCCGGTCTGGACGGCGGTCTGTTGGAATTGAAACTCCGGCAATTGCACAAGGTTGGCAGGTTGGATGAGATCATCGTCTCTTCCAACGATCCCATAGTGCTCGATTATGCCCGGCAGTTCGCAGCGGAAGTGGACGACCGGGTCGTCGCGCTTGAGCGTCCCGACCAATATGGGGTCAGCGCCACCTCGATGGAGCGGTTCATCGCTGACTATATCGCTCATTTGCGCGATAACGGAACCATATTCTGGACCCACGTCACCCATCCTTTCGCGACGAGTCGGATTTACGAAGAGGCAATCGACGCCTATGAGCAGGCATTGACGGAGGGGTATGACAGCCTTGTCAGCGCGACCCGGATACAGAAATTTCTGTGGCGCGACGGAAGGCCGTTCAACTATGACAACTCGGCTGAAAAGTGGCCGCGCAGCCAGGATCTTCCCCCTGTATGGGAGATCAATCATGCGATCTACATTATGCCGTTCGAGGTGATGCGCTCAGCCGGAGATCGCATAACGGACAAATCCTGCTTCTTCCCCATGGAAGAAGGGGCCTCGATGGACATTGATTGGGAAGATCAATTCCACCTGATGGATGAAATCGCGCAGGCCCGGATCGCGCGCGGACTCTCATTGATTTAAGACCGCGCAGCCGCTTCATACGGGGTCAATCAAGGAACCGCTTCTTCCTTCATAGCTTAGAAATCTTCGGCTGGCGCTGAACCATTCGGTCAAGGCGGCGGCGGCATTGTCAGCCAAGGCGATGAAAATGCGGCGGCCGTCGTGGGGATCGGCCTGCCGTTGCAGCAGCCCTTTTTCCGTGAGCGTGCGAATCCAGCGGAGTGCGGTGGTGGGCGGCACGGCCGATGCGATGCACAGGCTGGACACCGATACGCGTTCCTGCTCCAGCCGCGCGGCGAACAGATCGAGCAGCATGTCCCATGCCGGATCGGCGAACAGGTCCCCCGGCAGGAACTCGTCGCGCAGGCGGCGGGCGCGAAGCAGGTCGCGCACCTGCTGGGCCGTGACGTGTTCCTTGCCGTCAAGACCCGCCGATTCTCCGCCCAGGGGCGCGAGCACGGGCATTCCGACATAGTCGCTCGGCCGATCGGAAATGCGGGGGCCCAGCTCGAAGGACGGCGCAGCCTGGGGCCGCCTCTGGGTCAGCGATTCCAATGTGCGGGCGATGCGGCTGACTTCATCGCTCAGCTTTTGCAGGCGGATGCCGTCGCTATCGCTGCTGATGTCGTGGACGCACTGGACCGCCTCCGCGCTTTCTCCGGCGGTGAGGAGGGCGGCGGCCAGATCGGTTTCGTCAGGCTGGCACAACAACTGGGTGCGATCATTGCGGGTGCAGGCATAGGCAAGGTCGACGGTATCGAGGCCCGCGACGAGGATGACGGGAATCTCCCGCTGGATGGCAAAGGTTTCCACCTGAACCAGCAGCCGTTCCAAGATCGGACTGGGCTTGTCGCAAAACAGCAGGATGATGTCGCAGCCGAGCTGGATGTCGAGCCGGTACGGCCCATCCTCCAGCCCGATCACCTCCAGCAGGCGCAACCCCGCGGAATCGGCGACGGCCGCGATGCCATCCGTTCCCGCCATATCGGTCAAAACCAGCAGGCCCGGACGGTCATCCCTTTTCCCGAAAGACAAGGGTAGGATCCCCTCTTCTTTGCCGTAGGGAAAATCGATGGTCATGTGACTGCTCCCGTGCTTGTTATGTTCTCATTCTATCGCAATGTCTGGCTAAGGTAGCCCCATCTTTTCTCCAATGTGGAGGGAAAGGCGATCATGCGCCCGACAGGGTCTGCATGGGCCGATCACGCAACCCGCATTTGCCGAATTCTCCGCTGTGCGCGGTTCGGTATTTCCCTCCAGATCGGATGCTTTTTCCTATTCGCTCTAGGAAGCGGTGCGGCGGGCAACGTCGATATAAAGTTCGCGCAGCCGCATCGCGACCGGGCCGGGTAGCCCCGAACCGATGGTCCGGCCGTCGATCCGCACGACCGAATGGCAAAGCGTCGATGCGCTGGTGATAAAGGCTTCGCGCGCACCTAGCGCCTCTTCTACGGTGAAGGGGCGTCGGACGACCCTGAGGCCGCTTTCCTCCGCAAGCGCGGTGAGCGCCGCGCCGGTGCAGCCTGCCAGTACGGCTTGGGAGTAGGGGCGCGTGACGATGCCTTCATCGGTCAGGATGAAGGCGGTGGAAGAAGCGCCTTCGGTGACGAAGCCGTCCTCCACCATCCATGCCTCCTGCGCGCCGGCGGCCTTGGCGGCCTGCTTCGCCATCGCCTGCGCGAGGAGCATGACGCTTTTGATATCGCGCCGTTTCCAGCGCAGGTCGGGCATGGTCGCGACCGAGATGCCGGTGCGGACGGCGGGGACGTCGAGGAAGGGCTTGTCCTGCACGAACATGACCAGCGTAGGCTGGATCGTGGCGGAGGGCAGGAAATCGCGGGCTGCGTCCGCGCCGCGCGTAAGCTGGAGATAGACCAGACCCTCGCCAAGGCTGTTGCGGGCGACGAGATCCTTCTGCACCGCCTCGATTTCCGCCGGGGAGATCGGAAGGGAAATGCCGATTTCCCCAGCCGAACGTTCCAGCCGGGCCAGATGCGCGGCGCTGTCGACGAGATGGCCGTCTATCACGGCGGCGACTTCATAGATGCCGTCGGCAAACAGGAAACCGCGATCGAGCACGGAAACTTGAGCTTGCTCCAAGGCAAGGAGCTGGCCGTTCAGATAGGCGACGGACATGGAAGGCGATGGTCCTTTCGGGGTTTTTCAGGATAGGGCGATGTTGCCGTTTCGCCGTTGCGGGTCAAGGGCCTGTCCCATGCTTGGCGTCGCATATGTCGCAGGATAAACCCCTTTTGTTGCGATGGCTGCTTTCGGCCATTTGCGGTCATCAAGTCGGAGCGTTTGCCGAGGATATAGTCGCTTCAAAGATAAGGGCGGATCGCGGCGAGGAAGGCGTCGCCATAGGCGTCGAGCTTGCGCTGGCCGATGCCGCTGATGCGGCCGAGTTCGGCAAGGGTCGTGGGGCGCTGTTCCGCCATTTCGCGCAAGGTGGAATCGTGGAAGACGACATAGGGCGGTACCCCCGCCTCCTGCGCCAGTTTGCGGCGGCAGGCGCGCAGGGCGTCGAACAGCGGATCGCCCACGGGGTTGGCTTCGCTGCCGGTGCGGGCGTTGCGCTTGCGCCGTTCGCGGCGCGGAGGGAGAACGATGCGGACCTCTTCCTCGCCGCGCAATATGGGGCGGGCGTTGGGGCCGAGCATCAGGCCGCCATGCTCGGTGATTTCGAGCGCGTCGCGGACCAACAAGGCGCGGGAGACGGGGCGGAGGAGCGCCGTCTCATCCGCGTCGACGATGCCGTAGACGGAGATCTTGTCATGGCCGCGCTCGCGGATGCGGTCGGTGGTCGCGCCGGTCAGGACCGATTCGATATGGCCCGCACCGAAGCTCTGGCCGGTGCGATAGACGGCGGAGAGGAATTTCTGCGCGGTCTGCGTGGCGTCGATGCTGGCGGGCGGGCTCATGCAATTGTCGCAATTGCCACAGGTCGCGGGCGGGCTTTCGCCGAAATGGCGGAGCAATATGGCGCGGCGGCAGGTGCCGGTTTCGACCAGCGCGCCGAGCGCCGCGATGCGGGCGCGCTCGCCTTGCTGACGGGTGGGATCGAGTTCGGCGATGCGCTGGCGGGCGCGGGCGAAATCCTCCGCGCCCCAATAGAGATGCGCCTGCGCTGGTTCGCCGTCGCGGCCTGCGCGGCCCGATTCCTGATAATAGCCCTCGATCGATTTGGGCAGGCCCGCATGGGCGACGAAGCGCACGTCGGGCTTGTCGATGCCCATGCCGAAGGCGATGGTGGCAACCATCACCATGTCCTCGCTGGCGATGAAGGCGGCCTGGTTGGCGGCGCGGACCTGCGGGTCGAGGCCAGCGTGATAGACGCGGACGGGGCGGCCGGTCCTGGCGAGGCCGTCGGCCAGCTTCTCCGTCGCGGCGCGGGTGGGCGCATAGACGATGCCGGGGCCGGGATTGGCGGCGGCGAGGTCGGCAAGCTGGCGCGGCAGGCCGTCGCGGGGGTGGACGGCGTAGCGGATATTGGGCCGGTCGAAACCCGCGATGATCATGCCTTCGCGCGGGATGCCGAGTTGGACGAGGATGTCTTCCCGCGTGTGCGCGTCGGCGGTGGCGGTGAGCGCGAGGCGGGGGACGTGCGCGAACTCGTCCAGCAGCGGGCGCAGCAGGCGGTAGTCGGGGCGGAAATCATGGCCCCATTCGGAGACGCAATGCGCTTCGTCTATGGCGAAGAGCGCGATCCTTGCGGAGCGCAGGAGGGTGCGGAAGCCCTCACCGCTCGCGCGTTCGGGGGCGACGTAAAGGAGGTCGAGGTCTCCGCTGCGCAGGCGGTCCTGCGTTTCGCGCCAGTCGGCATCGACGCTAGTGAGGCTGGCCGCGCGGATGCCGACCGCCTGCGCCGCGCGAAGCTGGTCGTGCATGAGGGCGATCAGCGGCGAGATGACGACGCAGCATCCCTCCAGCGCCACGGACGGCAATTGATAGCAGAGCGACTTGCCCGCACCGGTCGGCATGATGGCGAGGGTCGCCTGCCCCTCCATGACGCGGCCCACCACCTGTTCCTGCACCCCGCGAAAGCCGGGGAAACCAAATATGTCGTGCAGCAACGTAGGAATATCGGGGCGCATGGGGCCTGCCTTAACGCACGGGATCGAGCAGGCAACCCCAGCCCGGCCGGTAGCGCGCCGTGCGCGAGGCGATGAGCGGCACGCTGGCGCTGACGGCGCGCGCATCGGGATGGTCGCTGAGCGAGACCATGGCCATGCCGGGTTCCTTGTCGCCTTGACAATTCGGCATGTCGCGCCCCTCGACATAACGGCAGGAGCAGGCGACCCGCGCGCCATAAGCCGCACCCAGCGCCCCGCGCGCGTTCAGGGCCCGCCAGTTCCACGCCAGCAGCGCGAGCAGCAGCACGACCAGCGCGGTCAGCCCATAAAACCATGTGCGGCGTGCGGACATGCTCCCCTTTCCGAAAACGCGTGCTAAGGCGCGGCTTATGAAGCTCCATCGGATCAGCGTAAAGCGCCTTGGCGCGGGGGTGGCTCTTTTGTCCGTTCTGGGCGCGACGGGGGCCTGGGCCGTGCATGCACAAAATGCCGCCGTGTCGGTCTATAGCGTGGCGAGCGACGGCGATGTGGGTGAGGATGCGATCCGCGCTGCGATCGATCCGCTGTTCGAGGATGGCGCTATGGGCGACACCCGCGTGCTGGTGGTGATGCACCGGGGGCGGATCGTCGCGGAACGCTATGCGCCGGGATTCGGGGCGGAGACGAAGCTCCTGTCCTGGTCCATCGCCAAGAGCGTGACGGCGGTGCTGGTGGGCCTGATGGTGTCGGACGGGCGGCTGGGCCTCGATTCGCCGGTGCCGGTCGAGGCATGGGGCCAGCCGGGCGATCCGCGCGGACGGATCACGCTGCGGCAGCTGCTGACGATGACCTCCGGCCTCGACCATGTGGAGGAGACGAAGCCGGTCGAGCGGGGCGACACCGCCCGGATGCTCTTCACTGACGGGGCGCAGGATATGGCCGCCTATGCCGAGGCGAAGCCGCTCGCCCATGCGCCGGGCTCGACCTTCTCCTACAGCACGGGCAGCACGACGATATTGGCGGAACTGATGGCGCGGATGCTGACGAACAGCCGCGACCCCGACGCGCGGCGGCGGGCGATGCAGACGTTCATCGACGGCAGGCTGAAGACGCCCGCGCGGCTTGAGAGCCTGACGATGGAATATGACGCGGCGGGGACCATGATCGGCGGCAGCTTCCTGCACATGACGGGGCGGGATTATGCGCGCTTTGGGGAATTGCTCCGCAACCGGGGGCGCTCGCCCAACGGGCACCAGATCGTGCCGGAGAAATGGATCGACTTCATGCGGCGGCCTTCGCCGCGCAACCCGGCCTATGGGGCACATCTGTGGCGCAACCGGGCGAGCGGGGAAAGCGCGCTGATGCCAGGGATCGCGCCTGACAGCTTGTTCGGCTGCGTCGGGCATAACGGGCAATATATCCTCGTGTCGCCGGGGCAGAAACTGACCGTGGTGCGGATCGGTATGTCGCCGCGCAAGGAACAGCGCGAGGCGTTGAAGGAGGGGCTGGCGAGGCTGATGGCGCTGTTTCCGGGTTAAGGGAAAAAGCGACCCTCTATCATCGTGCGGCATGCGCCGGTCAGGATCACCCGGTCGCCCTCCAGCGCGCAGCCAATGCGGCCGCCGCGCGCCGACGCCTGATAAGCGCTGATCCGCTTGCGGCCCAGCCGCTCCGCCCAGAAGGGGGTGAGCAGGCCATGCGCCGATCCGGTCACGGGGTCTTCATCCACGCCGCCACCGGGGACAAAGACGCGGCTGACGATGTCGCTGTCCCCATCCGGTCCCGCGCCCGCTGCCGTGGCGATTAGCATGATGTCGCCCAGCGCCTTGAGCCGCGCGAAATCGGGGGAGAGCGCCCGGACGGCGGCGGCATCGGGGAAGAGGAACAGGCTGTAACCTTCCTCGCGCCAGTGGCTTTCGAGCGGCGCGCCGCCAAGGCCCGCCGCGAGATCGGGGAGCGGGCGCGGTTCCATGGTCCACGCCGGCAGCGACAGCGCATAACCCTCCTCCGCCCGCGACACGGTGAGTATGCCGGCATGGCGCGTGCGGAAGCGGACGCTGTCCCGCTCCATCAGCACATGGCCGCTCGCCAGCGTGGCATGGCCGCATAGCTTCACCTCGACCGCCGGGGTGAACCAGCGCAGCGCATAATCGGCATCCGGATCGTCGGGCGTGGGCACGGTGAAGGCGGTTTCGGACAGGTTGTTTTCCGCGGCGATAGCTTGCAGCACATCGTCGGCAAGCCATTGGCCGAGCGGCATCACCGCGGCGGGATTGCCGGTGAAGGGCGCATCGGCAAAGGCATCGACCTGAACGAAGGGCAGGCTGGTCATGGGGTTTCTCCTTGCCGTGCCCGTTTGCCCGGTTGGCGCGACAGGGGACAGGGCCGCCCGTCAGGGATTGGCGTTTCCCAGGGTACGTGGAGAAAACCTGATGCGAGATGGGCGGAGAGCGGACTATCCGCCATTCCCACATCCGTTCGTCCTGAGTAGCCCCTGAGCTTGTCGAAAGGGCGTATCGAAGGACATAGGGCACGCTTGACCCTTCGATACGGGTCCTCGACTTCGCTCAGCCCCTACCCAGGAAGAACGGATGTTGATGTTTCGGCAAATGCCCGCAATTGGCCGTTTTCGGATGGCCCGAATTTACCTAATTCAGCAGCACAAGCGTGGTGCACACCGCCAGTCCCACGACGATATTCAGCGGCACACCGATTCGCACGAAATCGGCGAAGCGATAATCGCCCGCCGCGTGGACCAGCGCATTGGTCTGATAGCCGATAGGCGTCGCGAAACAGGCCGACGCGCCGATCATCAGAGCGATCACCAGCGGCAACGGATCGACTCCCAGTTGGCGGGCAAGCGCGATGGTGATGGGGGTCATCAGTGCGGCGACCGCATTGTTGCTGAGCAATTCGGACAGGATCAGCGCGAAGAAATAGATGACGAAGACCAGCGACCATGTGGGCGCGACTTCCAGCAGCGGGGTGATCCACCCCACCATCAGCGCGACGCTGCCCGCCTGTTCCAAGGCAAGACCCACCGCCAGCATCGCGAAGATCAGCACCAGCACGTCGCCGTCGATGGCGCTCCATGCCTCCTCCGCGTCGATGCAGCGGGTGACGAGGATGACGCCCACCGCGAGGAAGGCGGCAAGGCCGATGCTGATGACATTCAGCGCGGCGAAGGTCACGACGGCGGCCATGGACAGGATGGCGATCCACGCCTTGTTGCGGCGGAAGGCACGGGTGCGGCTGATGTCCACGCCCATCAGATGCGGGTTGTCGCGCAGCGAACGCACCGCGTCGTCGCTGCCCGCGATCAGCAGGCGGTCGGCCCCCCGGACGCGCGCATCGCCCAGATCGGGGCCAGCCAGATGACGTGAGCGATGCATGCCGATGATGCGGACGCGCAGCGCGTGGAGGAAGGGTATGTCCATCAGCCGTTCGCCCGTGGAGGGATGGCTGGGCGCGACCATCGCTTCGATCACCGTGCCTTCATGGGAGGAGGTTTCGGAATCCGCCGCGATGCCGAGTTCGAAACGGCCCGATTCGCGCAGGGTCATGATGGCGGCGCCGTCGGCGCGGACGATCAGCCGGTCTCCGGCATGAAGCTCCTCCTCCTTCAGGTCGCCGCGTCGGATTTCTCCCGCACGCTTAAGGCCCAGCAGGACCACCGAGCGGCTGAACAGGCTGAGCGAGCCGATCTCGCGGCCCACAAGGTCGCTGTCATGCGGGACCACTAGTTCGGTGAGGTAATCCTGCACCGTTCCGCCATTCTCACCGCCGATGGACGGTTCGTCGCTGGGCAGCAGGAAGGACAGGCAGGCGAGCGTCGCGATGCCCGCCACTGTGCCCGCTATGCCATAAGGCGAAATGGCGAAGATGCCGATCGGCTCCATTCCTTGCTCCGCCGCGATCCCGGCGACGATCAGGTTGGTGGACGTGCCGATCAGCGTGATGCAGCCGCCCATCACCGCGACGGCGTTCATCGGGATCAGCAGCTTCTTGACCGGGATACTGGTCGCCTGAGCCAGCTTGAAGACGATGGGGATCAGCAGCACGACCACCGGCGTGTTGTTGAGGAAGCAGGAGATGATGACGATGCCCACCGTCACTTCGGCAAGGGCGAGGCGCGGATGCCGCTGCGCGCGGGTCATGATAAGGTCGGCGACGCGGTTGATCGTGCCGGTGCGGATCAGCGCGCCCGACAGCACCAGCATCGCCGCGACGGTCAGCGGCGCGGGATTGGCGAAGACGGAGAAAAGGCCCTTTTCGTCGATCAGCCCCAAGGCCGCATAGGCGCAGGCGCCGAGCACGGCGACGACGCTGGCCGGATAGCGTTCGCGCAGGAAGGCGACGAACATGCAGGCGAGGAGGACGAGGCCGATCTCCGCGCGATAGACGCCCAACAGCGCCGTCACCATGTGCATATGTCGGTCGATTCCCCTGCTCGCGTTGTCGCGTGGCCCGATCTTTAAGGGCATCCAACGCAATGGGCCAGCCATGGTTGCATGGCTGGCCCGTGTTCGCGGCGTGAAGGGGACGCTTTGACCGTCAGTCCGCGCGAAGGCGGTGACGCTCCCCAGGCTTACGCTCTGCCGCTTCGCCCTCCCGCGGGCGATCCGTAAGGGAAGTGTAGCGCAGATCGGGCGAGTCGTCTCGCTTTCGATACGGCCTTATCGAAGGAAATAGGCGTCTTGCCGCTGGCGCGACGGGCTCAGCGCTCCCCGCACTGGGCCCGGTCGAGCAGCTTCTGGTCGGCCAGCACCAGCGCCATCATCGCTTCGACCACCGGAACGCCGCGAATGCCGACGCATGGGTCGTGGCGGCCCTTGGTCACGATGTTTGACGCCGCGCCTTCGCGGGTCACGGTTTCAACCGGGATCAGGATGGAGCTGGTCGGCTTGAAGGCGACGCGCAGCCTGATCGGCTGGCCCGTGGAGATGCCGCCCGCAATGCCGCCCGCATGGTTGGCGAGGAAGTGGGGACCATCCTCCCCCGGAAGCATGGGATCGGCATTCTGCTCGCCGCGCAGGCGCGCGGCGGCGAAACCGTCGCCGATCTCCACGCCCTTGACCGCGTTGATACTCATCATCGCGGCGGCGAGTTCGCTGTCGAGCTTGGCATAGAGGGGCGCGCCCCAGCCCGCCGGAACGCCCGACGCGATGCATTCCACCACCGCGCCGAGGGAGGAGCCGTCCTTCCGGGCTTCGTCGACCAGCTTTTCCCAGCGCTTCGCGGCCTCCGGGTCAGGGCAGAAGAAGGGGTTGTTGCCGATCTCCGCCGCGTCGAAGCGGGCAGGATCGATGGCGTCTCCGCCGATCTCGCTCACATAGGCGAAAATGTCGACATCGGGAATGACGAGCCGCGCGACCGCGCCCGCCGCCACCCGGCTCGCGGTTTCGCGGGCGGAGGAGCGGCCGCCGCCGCGATAGTCGCGAAAGCCGTATTTGGCGTCATAGGGATAATCGGCATGGCCGGGGCGATAGGCTTTTGCGACTTCCGAATAATCCTTCGAGCGCTGGTCGGTGTTTTCGATCATGAGGCTGATCGGGGTGCCGGTAGTGCGCCCCTCGAACACGCCCGACAGGATACGGATATCATCCGGCTCGCGGCGCTGGGTGGTGAATTTGGACGTGCCGGGCTTGCGCTTGTCGAGGAAGGGCTGGATGTCCGCTTCGCTCAGAAGCAGGCCGGGAGGACAGCCGTCAACGACCGCGCCGATGGCGGGTCCGTGGCTTTCGCCCCATGTGGTGAAGCGGAAAACGCGGCCGAAGGTGTTGAAGCTCATTATGCCCGCTTTCCCTGGGAGAGGAAGGGACCCGCCGCATAGCGGTGGGAGGGTGAGGGGTAGTTGCGCGCCACGGCCATGATCTCTTCCAGCACTCCCTCGATATTCGTCATCACTTCAACATTACCAAAGCGGATCACATGAAAGCCCTCGCTTTCCAGAAAGGCAGTGCGATAGGCATCTTCCGCTTCGGTAAACGCATGGGTGTCGCCGTCAACCTCTATGTCGAGTCCGGCTTCGGGGCGACGAAATCGACGATATAGGGGCCGATCCCCGTCTGGCGACGGAATTTCATGCCGCCAAGCTGCCGGTTTCGCAGGCGGGAACAGAGGCGTTTTCCGGTTCGGCCTGATTGCGCCTCAGGTTTCGGGCTTTTTCGAGTTGGTGCATCTTTGCCCCCTCACCCTCCCACCGTTGCGCGGCGGGTCCCTCCCTCTCCCCCGCAGGGAGAGGGGTTATTCTCACTTGTCCAGCGCGATATCGGGCGCGTCTTCGGCCTTCATGCCGATGACGTTGTAGCCTGCGTCGACATGATGGACTTCGCCGGTCACGCCCGATGCGAGATCGGAGAGGAGGTAGAGGCCAGCACCGCCCACATCCTCGATCGTGACGTTGCGGCGGAGCGGGCTGTTCAGTTCGTTCCACTTCATGATGTAGCGGAAATCGCCGATGCCGCTCGCCGCCAGCGTCTTGATGGGTCCTGCGGAGATCGCGTTGACACGGATGTTCTCTGGGCCAAGGTCCATCGCCAGATATTTGACGCTGGTTTCCAGCGCCGCCTTCGCCACGCCCATCACATTATAATGAGGAATGACCTTTTCCGCGCCATAATAGCTCAGCGTCAACAGGCTGCCGCCCTGCGCCATCAGGGCGCGGGCGCGTTTCGCCACCGCGACGAAGCTGTAGGCGGAAATATTCATCGTCATCAGGAAGTTTTCGAGGCTGGTGTCGACATATTTGCCGCGCAACTCGTTCTTGTCCGAAAAGCCGATGGCGTGGACGACGAAGTCGAGCTTGCCCCAGCGCGCGCGAATCTCGTCAAAGGCGATGTCGAGCCTTTCCATGTCCGACACGTCGCATTCAATCAGGAAATCCGATCCCAATTCCTCAGCCAGCGGTTTCACCCGCTTGGCCAGCGCCTCGCCCTGGTAGGAGAAAGCCAGTTCCGCCCCTTGCGCCCGTAGCGCCTTGGAAATGCCCCAGGCCAGCGACTTGTCGTTCGCAAGGCCCATGATGAGGCCACGCTTTCCTGCCATCAAGCCGTTCATTATTATGTCCCGTTCCCTTTTATGTCCGGCGCCGGCTCCCCCTCTTCCTCCTCAGGAAATTCCGCGAGCGCCGCATTGAGTTCCGCGCCAATTACCACGCCAAGCCCGACGAGGAAGAAAAAAATGAGGGCAATCATCACACCGGCCAGACTGCCATAGGTGCGGTCATAACCGCCGAGCAGCGACAAGGTGGGCGGCAGCAGCAGCGTCACCCCATACCACCAGAGCGTCGTCGCGACCGCGCCGGGCCATTTGGGGAAGCGCGGGTCCTTGTAGAGGCTGGGCGTCAGCGACCAGTAGAGGGACCAGAGCGCGACGCCCAGGATCGCGGCGGGCACCAGCTTGGTGAGGGTCACGATGCGGATGGCGTCGTCGGCGAAGGGGAACAGCCGGTTCAGAAACTCTTCCACGCCGATGATGACGACCTGAAGCGAGAAGGCGAACATCACCGCGAACACGCTGACCATGGTGATGCCGATCGCGGTCAGGCGGTAATGCCAGAAGGACCGGGTGCTTTTCGTGCCATAGGCGCGGCGCAATATATCGCGGATCGTTTCGATGAGACTGCCGACGGTCCACAGGCCCACCAGCCCGCCGAACCAGAGCAGCGGCCCGGTGCGCGCGGTCAGCACGTCGTTGATCGGCTGGCGGATCACATCGGCGACGCCGCGCGGCAGATTGTCGAGGAAAGCGCCCACCGCCGCCAGCCCGTCCTGCGACCGGCCGAAGATGCTGGCGACCGCCGCCGCCACGATGAAGAAGGGGAACAGCGTCATCAGCGAGAGATAGGCAAGGTTCCCGGCATGGATGAAGCCGTCGCTATAGGTGCCGACGGCCACGCGCTTCATGACTTCGAAGGCGTGGCTGCCGGGACGGACCCGGTCGATCTGGCGGTTGAGGCGGCTGCGCGCCTGATGCGCGACGTGGCGGCGCGATTCAGGGGAAAGGGGCGAAGGCTGCGGCATTCGCCCTATAACCCCTCAAACGCCCAGATGGGACCGGATGGCGCGGCTGTCCTGCCAACCATCGATAAACACCTTGAGCGCCGCATCGTCGGCGGGCACGTCGATCTGGAGCGTGACGAGCTGGTCGCCGCGCTGGCCGCCCTTCGCGGTGAAACCCTTGCCGCGCAGGCGCAGCGTCTTGCCGGAGGTGGACCCGGCGGGGACGCCGAGCATCACCGGGCCGTCGACGGTCGGCACCTTGACCTTGCCGCCCTTTACCGCTTCGTCGAGGGTGACGGGGAGGTCGAGGAGGACATTGTCGCCGTCCCGCTTGAAGAAGGGATGCGGCTTGACGTCGATGGTGACGATGGCGTCACCCGCGCCGCCGGGGCCGGGCTGGCCCTTGCCGGAAAGACGCATCTGCGTGCCGCTCTCGACCCCGGCGGGAAGCTTGAGGTCGATGGTCTTGCCGTCCTGAAGCGTGATCCGCTGGGGTGCGAGCGTGGCGGCGTCGACGAAGGACACCGCCAGACGATAGGCGGCATTGGCGCCCTTTTGCGGAGGCGCATTGCGGCCGAAGCCGCCGCCACGCCGGCCCCCGCCACTGAATAGTCCTTCGAAAATATCCCCGAAATCCGCGCTGCCGCCGTTAAATTCGAAGCCGCCCGCCTGGCCCCCGCCCGGATGCCCGCGAAAGCCGCCGCCTCCACCGCCGCCAAAGCCGAAGGGCGCAGTCGGATTGCCGTCTGCGTCGATCTCCCCCCGGTCGAAGCGGGCGCGCTTGTCCTTGTCGGACAGCAGGTCATAGGCATTGGTGACGGAGGAGAATTTCTCCGCCGCCCTGGGATTGTCCTTGTTCCGGTCGGGATGCAGTTCCTTGGCGAGCTTGCGATAGGCGGACTTGATTTCCGCCTCGCTCGCGCCGCGTGCGACGCCCAATGTGGAATAGGGATCGGCCATCTACGCTGTGTTACCTTTATCTTTAACGGTGGAAAGCGAATTTGCCCATCTATGTGGAGAAAAGCGCCGCCGCGTTCAAGTTGCGGCTGGCCTGTATCGACAGCCGAAGCGCTTCTTCCTAAGGTCGGGGGCATGACAGACCCCTTTGCCCTGTTCGATGAGTGGTATGCGCAAGCGCGCCAGAGCGAGATCAACGACAGCAACGCCATGGCGCTGGCCACCGCCGACGAGCGTGGGCGGCCTTCGGCGCGGATGGTGCTGCTCAAAGGGCATGGGCCGGACGGATTCGTCTTCTACACAAATTTCGAGGGGCGCAAGGCGGGCGAGCTGCTGGACAATCCCCATGCCGCGCTGCTGTTCCATTGGAAGTCGCTGCGGCGGCAGGTCCGGATCGAGGGGCCGGTGGGGCGCGTGGACGAGGCCGCCGCTGACGCCTATTTCGCGACGCGCAGCCGCGACAGCCAGCTTGGCGCATGGGCGTCCGACCAGTCGCAGCCGCTGCCTTCGCGAGAGGTGTTCATGGCCCGCTATGAGGAAATGCGCGCCCGGTTCGAGGGCGGGCTGGTGCCGCGCCCGCCGCACTGGTCGGGCTTTCGCGTGAAGCCGCAGCGAATCGAGTTCTGGCAGGATCGCGAGCACCGGCTGCACGAACGCCGCCTGTTCACACGGCATGGTGATGAATGGCATGAGGGGATGCTGTATCCTTAGCGGGCTTCAACCCCGCCCGCGATAGCCCGGCACGTCCTGCGGCGGGAGCCACATTCCTGCGGGCGGCTCGCCCGATTGCCAGAACACGTCGATGGGGATGCCTCCGCGCGGATACCAGTAGCCGCCGATGCGGAGCCAGAGCGGCTTCATTTCGGTGAACAGCCGCTCGCCAATACCGACGGTGCAATCCTCATGGAAGGCGGCATGGTTGCGGAAGGCGCCGAGGAAGAGCTTCAATGACTTCGATTCGACGATGGTGGCGGCGGGCGCGTAATCGATCACCAGATGGGCGAAATCGGGTTGCCCCGTCACCGGGCAAAGCGAGGTAAATTCCGGCGCGGTGAAGCGCACCAGATAAGGTTTTCCGGGGCGCGGATTGGGGACATAGTCGAGGACGGCCTCTTCCGGGCGCTGGGGCAGCGCGCTGGTCCGGCCGAGGTGGATCGGGTGGGGCGTGTCGGTCATGGCGGCCCATCTACGCGATTGCACGCATAAAGTCATGGGGGACGATCCGTTCATCTACTGTTCAGGTGGTGCATTGCCTTGGCTGCGCCCATGGGGCCTTGTCGCTTGATCCTTTCCTTGGTGCCGCTGCTGCTGGCGACGAGCGCGCTTGCCCAGCAGGGCGAGGGCAGCGGACCGGTCATGAACCTGCCGCGCGGCAACACGCAAAGCGTGCCGCCCGATAACCGGCAGGGTCCGGAACTGGACGTGTTCCGCGATTCGGCGACGCCGGCGGTCATACCGCCCCCTGCCGTGGTCCTGCCGCCGGTGGTGACGCCGACCGCGCCGCCGCCTGTCGTCCCTCAGCCGACGACGCAGACGCCCGCGCCGCGCGCGCCCGAGGCCCGGACAGAGCGGAACGCGCCACGCCGCGAACCGCGTGAAGCCGACAGGTCCGCGCCTGACCAGACTGAACGCACAACCAGCGAGGTCCCCTCGACCGCCACGCCGGAATCGCAGGCCGTGCCTGCTTCCGCGCCGGATGAAGCCGCCAACGCCGCGCCTGTGCCTGCCGAACCGGCTCCGGCGGCGGAGGCTTCGAGCGAAGGCCTGCCCTGGCTCTGGATCGCTGGCGGGATCGTGCTGCTCGCTGCGGCCTTCTTTCTTGGGCGCAGACGGAACGAATCCAACGAGGACGAGGCTGTGCCGGAGCCTGTGGAGCCGGTCGCGGCCGAGTCTGTTGCCGAGGAAACGGCCCCTCCCCCTTCGCCCGCGCCCGTCGCGCCTCCACCGCCTCCGCTCACGCCCGCCCCCCAAGCGGTTGCCGACACGATAACGGACCGCGCCCGGATCGACCTTTCGCTGGAGGTGACGGGGGCGCGCAATTCGCTGATGGGGCTGACGGTCGGTTATGCGCTGACGCTCACCAATCGGGGCGAGCGGACCGCGCAGGATGTGCTGGTGCGCGGGTTGATCGGCAATGCGGGCGGGGATCAGCAGACGCTGCTCCAGCCGTTCGTGAGCGGCCAGACCGGCCTGCCGCTCCATTCCGCCGTGGCGATCGCGCCGGGGGCCAGCCAGCGCCTGACCGGCGAACTGCGGCTGACGGCGGACCAGATCGTGCCGGTGCCGATGGGCGAGCGGCTGCTGCTGATCCCGCTCGCGGCCTTTGACGCGCAATATCGCTGGGGCGAGGACAGCGCCGATCCGGCGGGCACGGGCCGCGCCGGGGGCGCCTTCATCATCGGGCAGGAGCAGGAGCCGCGCGCCGAGCGGCTGTCGCCCTTCCGCCTCGACCTTGGCCCGCGCCAGTACCGGCGGCCAGGCGCGCGCGTCGCGCGGCAGTTCGGGCGAAACTGACGGCCCCCTTTGCAGCGCCGTCCGCCCACCCTATCAAGGGTGGCGACAGCAGCGCATGGGATGGATGATGGACATATTGATGTCGACCGAATGGCTGGCCGGGGAACTGGGCAAGGATGATCTGCGGATCGTCGACGCCAGCCTGTTCCTGCCCGGTGCGCCGCGCGATCCCCGCGCCGAGTTCGAGCAGGCGCATATTCCGGGTGCCGCCTTTCTGGACCTGCCGACGTTGGCCGATCCCAATGATCCGCGACCCGGCATGTTGCCGACCGACGCCTTCATGACGGAGCGGTGCCGGGCGCTGGGGATAAGCACCGACAGCCGCATCATCGTCTATGACAACAGCCCCACGCACAGCGCAGCGCGGGGATGGTGGATGATGCGGCTTTATGGCGTGGGCAAGGGGGCCGCTATCCTCGACGGCGGCCTGCCTAAATGGGTGGCGGAGGGGCGTCCGACGGAAAGCGGCGCGGTGTCGCCTCCGACGGGCGATGCGGTGGCGCGGCGGGCTGCCGGGCAGGTGCGGACGATGGACGATCTGATCGCCAATGTGGAAAGCCGCGCCGAAGCGGTGATCGACGCGCGCGGGGCTGCGCGCTTTACCGGCGAAGAGAAGGAACCGCGCCCCGGCATGGCGTCGGGACATATTCCGGGGTCGCGCAACCTGCCTTCCTCCGCCCTGTTCAACGCCGACAACAGCATGAAGTCGGGCGAGGAATTGCGGCAATTGTTCGCGCAGGCGGGCCTCGATTTTGGACGTCCGGTCATCACCACATGCGGCAGCGGCGTGACGGCGGCGATCCTGCTGGCGGGGCTGGAACTGATCGGGAAAACGGACGTGACGCTGTATGATGGGAGTTGGTCCGAATGGGGATTCGACCCCGCCACGCCCAAGGCGACGGGCGCGGCATGAGCGGGAAGGATGAACGCAAGCCGCTGACGAAGCTGGCGCAGGCGGGACGTAAGGCCGAATGGACCGGAATGCCCGGGCAGCCGGGCGGCATCGTCAGCCCGCCGGTGTGGCGCGCGTCTACGATCCTGTATGACGATGTGGCGCATCTGCGCCGCGCCGCTGGGTCCAGCACGCATGAGCGGCTGTTCTACGGGCGCAAGGGGACGCCGACCGCATGGAGCCTGGCCGATGCGTTGACGGAGATGGAGCCGGGCGCGGCGGGGACGATGCTCTTTCCCTCCGGCGTGGCAGCCATCGCCTGCGCGCTGATGGCGGTGCTGCGGCCGGGCGACCAGTTGTTGATGACCGACAGCGCCTATGATCCGACGCGCGCTTTCTGCGAACAGGTGCTGAGGCCCTTTGGCGTCGAGACGGTCTATTATGACCCGACTATCGGCGCGGGGATCGCTGGCCTGCTGACGGAACGGACGCGCGCCATCTTCCTCGAAAGTCCCGGCAGCCTGACCTTCGAAGTGCAGGACGTGCCCGCCATCGTGGCGGTCGCGAAGGAGAAGGGCATCGTCACGCTCATCGACAATACATGGGCGACGCCGCTGTTCTTCCCGGCGCTGGGGCATGGGGTGGATGTCTCCATCCTCGCCTGCACCAAATATATCGTCGGGCATAGCGACGTGATGATCGGCTCCGTCACCGCCCATGAGGCGTGGTTTCCCAAGGTCCGGCAGACGGCCTATCTGTTCGGGCAGATGACCAGTCCCGACGACGCATGGCTGACTTCGCGCGGCCTCAGGACGCTGGGCGTGCGGCTGAAGCAGCATCAGGAGAGCGCGCTGGCCATCGCGCTTTGGCTGAAGGAGCAGCCCGATGTGGCACGGGTGCTGCATCCCGCCCTACCCGATTGTCCGGGGCATGATCTGTGGGCGCGGGATTTTTCCGGCTGCTCCGGCCTGTTCAGCTTCATCCTGAAAGGCGGCGATGAGAAGGCGCGCGCCGCGCTGATCGACGGGCTTGCGCATTTCGGCATCGGCTATAGCTGGGGCGGGTTCGAAAGCCTTGCCCTGCCGGTCGATCCGGCCCGTTACCGCAGCGCGACGACATGGGAGGCCGAAGGGCCAGCCGTGCGCCTGCATATCGGATTGGAAGATCCCGCCGACCTGATCGCGGACCTCGATGCGGGCCTTGCCCGGTTCCGCGCGGCGCGGGGATGACGCCGGATTTTTCTTCCCTGTTGGCGCTAGTGCCGGGCGATGCGGAGATCGTCCAGCCGCTGATCGCGTTGGGCATCGCGTTGCTGCTGCATCTGGCGGCGACGGCGGCGGCGCGCGTCGTCGCGCCGCGCCTGCGGGAAAAGGCGGCGATATTGAGCGAGGCGCTGGCCGGGCGGCTGCGCGCCATGCTGCGCTATGCCCTGTCGGCCCTGTTCATCGGTTTCGCGACCGCGCTCTGGCCAGTGGACACCGCGCCGCATCTGGTGCTGGGGATCGCGCTCGGCCTGTCGGTCGCGCTGCTGGCGGCCCATTGCCTGCGCGCGCTGGCGATACCGGTCTGGGCGGTCGCGCCGTTGGCGCTGCTGCTGTTCCTGACCACGGTGTCGGGCACCAATGGCGGGTTGACGCCGGTGGGCACGATGCTGGACGCGATCGGCATCGGCCTTGGCAAGCGGCGGGTCACGCTGCTCGGCCTTATCACCATGGCGGCGATCTGCGTCGCATTGTTCGCCATGGTGCGGCTGGCCAACCGGCTGATCGGGGGCAGCATCGCCCGGGCGGACGGCTTCGATCCCACGCAAAAGCTGCTGGCGCAGAAGCTCGCCGCCATCGCCGTGGTGATCGCGGCCTTCTTCATCGGCGTCGACCTGCTGGGGATCGACCTGACCGCCTTTGCCGTCTTTTCCGGCGCGCTGGGCCTGGCGGTCGGCTTCGGCCTGCAAAAGACCTTCGGCAATCTGATCGCGGGCATCATCCTGCTGATGGACCGCTCCATCAAACCGGGCGACGTGATCGTGGTGGGCGACAGCTTCGGATGGGTGAACAAGATCGGCGTGCGCGCCGTCAGCGTCATCACTCGCGACGGCAAGGAGCATCTGATCCCCAACGAGAACCTGATGACGCAGGAGGTGGAGAACTGGTCCTATTCCGACCGCAATGTCCGCGTCCGCATTACCCTGGGCGTGGGCTTCGACAGCGACCTGCCGCTGGCGCAACAGTTGATGCTACGCGCCGCGCAGGAAAGCCACCGCGTGCTCGACATGCCCAGCCCCACCGTGCGCCTGACCGGCTTTGGTGAGAATCGCGTGGAGCATGAGATATTGGTGTGGATCAGCGACCCGGAGGAAGGCGTGGGCAATGTGCGGTCGGACGTGCTCAATCGCCTGTGGCTGCTGTTCCGGGACCATGGCATCACCATTCCCTATCCGCAGCGCGTCATCCACGCGATCCGTGAAGACGCATCGCTCGCGCAATAAAATAACGAGGTTCTGACTAAAATCGGGTCGGAAGAGGTGCTTCCGAAAGGCCGCCCATGCGCTTGTTGCAGAACAGCAACATTTCGTCGGCAAATGACATGATCCAGCAATAAATCCTTGTGCAGCGCAGCAAGGAAGCGCATCCATTGGAGGTCAAGGCACCCGGCCCGCCCCGTTGCGGGAGAAAGAGGCAGGGACCTTCGCGCAGGTGGGACGATCGCATAACCATCAAAGGGGTTTTATCATGCGTAAGTCCATTCTTGGCCTGTCGGCCATTGCTCTTGCCGCGCTTTCTGCGCCCGCTTTCGCTCAGGACGAGCCGACGCCGGAACTGACCGTCAACGGCAGCGCGGCGGTGGTGACCGATTACCGCTTCCGCGGCGTATCCCAGACCGACAAGCGTTTCGCCATTCAGGGCGGCATCACCGTCACCCATGAATCGGGCTTCTATGTGTCGACCTGGGGTTCCTCCATCGACGATTATGTCGCCAATGGCAGCGACCAGGAAATCGACCTGATCGCGGGCTATTCCAAGACGGTGGGCGCGGCGACCTTCGATCTGGGCGTGCTCTATTATTACTATCCCGGTTCGGGCGGCATCAACAGCGACTTCGTCGAGCCCTATGCGTCGGTGAAGGGCACGTTCGGCCCCGCCACCGCGAAGCTGACCGTCAACTATGCGCCCAAGACCAAGGCGTTGACGCTGGACGGCGTGCACAAGGAAGACAATCTCTATGTCGCGGGCGACCTGTCGGCCAGCATCCCCAACAGCCCGGTGGGCGTTTCGGCGCATCTAGGCCATAGCTGGGGACCGAGCTACCTGATCATCGGCAGCGGCAAGGAATACACCGACTGGAGCGTGGGCGCGACCTACACCTGGGACCACCTGACCTTCGGCGTCAGCTATGTCGACACGGACAAGTCGGCTTATTCGCCGGGCGGCCGCAACATCAGCAAGGCGGGCGTCGTGGGATCGGTCACCGCATCCTTTTGATCTGCATCCAAAAGGGGGAAGAGGCCGCGACCCATGGGTTGCGGCCTCCTTTCATGGCGAACGGCTTGTAAATATGGATGGCGGTTTTTGGGTGGATTCCCGCCACTCATCCGGGGATTTCCGTCCTGGCCGAAAGTCCTCGAAGCGGTATCTCGCGCGATCAGGAGGCCAGCAATCTGGGCGCGGCGGTCTTGAGGCGGCTGAGGTCGAGCGCCTCGCTGAATTCCACGCCCATGCGGTCTTCCTTCGACCAGCGCGCGACGGCATCGATGAAGTAATTGTCGGCCAACTCGATGATGAAGGCCGTTCCTTCCGGCACGTTCCACAATCCTTCGACAAGGGCGCCGGTGGCGGAAATGTTGCGGATGCGCGCGGAATATATGTCGCCGTCATTGTGCACGGCGACCGTCCGCAGCATGGACTTGCGCTCAGGGCGGCTCGATTTGAAGCCTTCGACCGTGGCGAGGGTGCCCGCGTTCAACTGGCGTTCGAGCACCTCGGCCGCGCCGATGGGCCGTCCATAGACATAGCCCTGCACATGGCTGCACCCCAGTTGGCGGATCAGCTCCAGCTCGTCATGGGTTTCCGCGCCCTCCGCCGTGGTGTCCATGCCCAGCGCCTCTGCCAGGCTGACGATAGCCTTGATGATCGCGCTGTTGCGGTTGCCCTTGATCGCCGCGCCCCGCACGAAGCTCTGGTCGATCTTGATCTTGTCGAACGGCGCTTTCTTCAGATAGCCGAGCGAGGAATAGCCCGTCCCGAAATCATCCAGCGCCAAACGCACGCCCAGCGCCTTCAGCCGCGCGAACATCGCATCGGTGTCGGCATTGTCGCTCAGGAACACGCTTTCGGTTATCTCCAGTTCCAGCCGTCCGGGCGCCAGTTGCGACGTCGCCAGCGCGTTCATGACGGTGGAGGGGAAACCCGGATTGGCGAACTGGATCGGCGAGACATTGACCGCCACGCGCGTCGTTTCCACCCATTGCGCCGCATCCCGGCAGGCGGTGCGGATCACCCAGTCCCCGATCTGCGCGATCAGGCCCGTATCCTCGGCAATGGGGATGAAGATGTCGGGCGCGATCATGCCCCGCCGGGGGTGCTGCCAGCGGAGCAGCGCCTCATAGCCTGTGATCTGTTCGGTGACGGACGAGACCACGGGCTGATAAACCAGGTGCAGCGCGTCGGACGCCAGCGCGTCGCGCAGGTCTTCCTCCAGCTGGCGGCGGTCCTCCGCGTCGGCGTGCATGTCGGAAGAATAGAAACGGTAGACGCCCCTGCCGTCGCCCTTCGCCGCGTAAAGCGCCAGATCGGCGTTGCGGATCAGGGCGTCGGTGGTCACGCCGTCCTGCGGACAACTGGAAATGCCGATCGAAACGCCGATCACGACCGACGTATCCTCGATCCTGTAGGGCTGGGAGACCGTGCTGATGATGGCCTGCGCCAGATTGCCCAGCGCCGCCCTGTTCTGACGCCCGACCAGAAGGATCTTGAACTCGTCGCCGCCCTGCCGGCCGACCAGGCCCTGATTGCCGACCACCCGCTGCAAGCGGTCGCTGACCTGCCGCAAGAGCGTGTCGCCGGCCGGATGGCCCAACGTATCGTTGACGCTCTTGAAGCGGTCCAGATCCAGCATCATCAGCGTGCATTCGCCGGTCTGGCCCAGGGCGCTCTTGATGGCGTGCTCCAGCGCGTGCATCATCTGAACCCGGTTGGCGAGGCCGGTCAGCGAATCGAACTGGGCCAGACGCGCCACTTCCGCCTGGCTGCGCTTCATTTCCGTGAGATCGGTGCCGCTGCCGCGAAAGCCTTGGAACTGCCCATATTCGTTGAAGACGGGCTGGCCGGAAATCGACCACCAGCGTTCCTCCCCGATCATCGCGGCCTGAACGGCGATATCGGCAAAACCCGAACGCGCCGACAGGTGAAAGCCCAGAGTGCGCTCGCCGTCGCCATGGGACCGATTGCCGGGACTGACAAGATCGGTGAATGGCCGTCCCATGAGCTTTTCGACCGGCTTGCCCAATGTCGCCGCCAATGTCGCGGAAAGATAGACCAGCAGGCCCTGCCGATCGGTTTCCCAGAACCAGCCGCGGCCCGATCGCTCATATTCATGCAGCAGCCGGTCCGAGCGCTGCGCTCTCAATTCCTGCCTGTATCGCACCATGGCCTGATCGCGGTCCACCCGCGCCTGCCGCACCGTGGCGATCAGCATGATCGATACGCAGGTCACCGCCAGTCCGGCCTGCGCCCATTCCCCCTGCCGCGCCGCCGAAACCATCAGCAGGCCCAGAAGATAGGACAGGCCAAGCAGCCTGCGATCGCCGAAGATGCAAACCGCCAGCAGCGCCACGGCGAATTGGGGAATGATGAAATGCGACGCGAAGGCGATGGCATTGCACCAGAGGCTGAACGTCAGTCCGGACAGGAAGGCCATGGACAGCATCAGCCACATCTGCGCATGGGGCATCAGCGCGCGGAACGCGGCCCGACGCGGTGCGATCATGATGGCGCCGTCCGCCAGCAGCATCGCCGCCAGCAGAACCGCCTGCCAGACGCCGTCCACATGGTGGAAAGCCGCGCCGAACAGGGCCAGGATACAGATTTTCGCCAGCAGGACGAGCGGCCACAAGGCAGCGATAAGTGTGAACGCCCGCGACACCCAGGTCGCCGAAACATCACCCCCGCTTTCGGCCAGCCCCAGGGACGCCATCAACCCCGGAAGGGGCGCGGCGGTCTCCGGAAAAGCTGGGCGCACGGGATTCATGCCCCGTGCCTATCCCAAAATCCTTGAGAGAAACTTACCTAAGAGGATGATGCCGCTTGCCAATCCACACCGGATGGCGGGTTTGCGTGGTTGGCGGACGTAGCGCAGACCCTCTTTCTTCTGTCATCCCGGCGAAAGCCGGATATCCCTTAGGCTTGGTTGCGCCCTCGGAAAGAGAAATCCAGCTTTCGCTGGGGTGACGGATTTGGGGAAATGTCCGCTCCTCGCCGCAAAACTTCGCATGACGGCGGTTTGCAAACCCTCGAAAGGTCTGCAAGCGAACGAGGCGAACTCCGTCAGACCCGCATCGGCATCAGCACGTAGAGCGCCGGGCTGCGGTCATTCTCCCGGATCAGGGTGGGCGCGGCCGCGTCGGCCAGATGCAGTTCCACAAGCTCGCTGTCGATCTGTCCCAATATGTCGAGCAGATAGCGGGCGTTGAAGCCGATGTCGAAGCCTTCGCCCTGGAACGCGCCGGGCACTTCTTCGGCCGCCGTGCCGTTTTCCGGGCTGGTCACCGACAGGGTGATCTTGTCGCGGTCCAGCGACATCTTGACCGCGCGCGTCTTTTCCGTGGCGATGGTCGCGACGCGGTCCACACCCTCCTCGAAGCTGCGCGGGTCGATCTTGAGCAGCTTGTCGTTCCCGGTGGGGATGACGCGGCTGTAATCGGGGAAGGTGCCGTCGATCAGCTTGCTGGTCAGGATCGCGCTGCCAAGACCGAAGCGGATCTTGCCGGCGGACAGCGAGACTTCGACCGAACCCTCGACCTCGTCCAGCAGTTTACGCAGTTCCGCGATGCATTTGCGCGGCACGATAATGCCGGGCATCCCGTCCGCCCCGTCGGGCCGGGGCACCGTGACGCGGGCGAGGCGATGGCCGTCGGTCGCCGCTGCCTTGAGCACCGGCTGGCCCTCGTCCGACACATGGAAATAGATGCCGTTCAGATAATAGCGCGTCTCTTCCGTCGAGATCGCGAAGCGCGTCTTGTCGATGATCTGCTTCAATGTTTCGGCGGGCAGTTCGAAGCTGGTCGGCAGGTCGCCTTCCGCGATCACCGGGAAGTCGTCGCGCGGCAGGGTCGACAGGTTGAACCGCGCCCGTCCCGCCTGAATCAACATCTTGCCCTCCGCCGCATGGAGCAGCACCTGGCTGCCTTCGGGCAGCTTGCGGGCGATGTCGAACAGGGTATGCGCCGAAATGGTGGTGGCGCCCGCTTGCTCGACCTGCGCGGAAATGCTTTCCACGACCTGAAGGTCGAGGTCGGTCGCCATCAGTTTGATTGCGCCGTCCGCCGACGCTTCGATCAGCACGTTCGACAGGATCGGTATGGTATTGCGCCGCTCTACCACCGACTGGACGTGGCTCAGACTTTTCAGGAGCGTTGCGCGTTCGATGGTGGCCTTCATGTCCCTGTTCTGTCCGTTTCTTTTTGAGCCGATAGCCCGGATTCGGTCGAATCCGGGCGACAATGATGGATGATCCTTCATAACCGCTGTGACGGCGGCGGCAAGCACTCGCTCATGCTTTCCTGCAAAGCCGGGCTTGCAAAAGGAATCGGCTTGGGCTTTCCCGGTGGGATGAGACGTTTCCTCGTCCTGATCCCCGCCCTGATGCTGGCCGCCGCGTCGGCGCAGGCGCGCGATTCGCTGGGGATATTCGAGGGCTGGGGCGCTTTTCGCGATCCGGCGGCGCCGCGCTGCTATGCCATTGCGCAACCCGTCAACCTTCGTTCCGGCGCGGCGCCCGGCGGCTTCGCATCGGTGGGGAACTGGCCGCGCCAGAAGCTGCGGGGACAGGTGCATTTCCGCCTGAGCCGGATGCGCGGCGGCAAGGCGCCGGTAATCCTGAGCATCGGCGACCGGCGCTTTCCCCTTGTCGCGGGACAGGTCGACGCCTGGGCGGCCGATGCGCGCGGCGACGTCGCCATCGTCGCGGCGATGCGGTCGGCCACCAGCATGAGCGTGCAGTCCGCCGACAGGCGCGGGCGGGCTTTTGCCGACACCTATGCCCTGCGCGGTGCGGCGACGGCGATCGACGCGGCGGCTCTGGGATGCGCAAAACTGCGCTGATATAGGGCCCGCCCTTTCAAAATCCGCGCAAGTCGACTATGTGCGCGCTCATGCAGACAGCCGCCAACCCGCTCATGCCGATTCCCGGCGCTATCGACCCTGTGCCCGTGCCGCGCGCCGTGACCCCGCGCGAGGATGGCCGCGTCGACCTGCTCGGCCTTGCGCGCGATCAGATCCGCGCCGTGCTCGAAAGCGCCGGGCTGGAGCCGAAGCAGGCGAAGCTGCGCGCCAAGCAGCTTTTCCACTGGCTCTATCATCGCGGCGAGACCGATTTCGAGAAGATGACCGACCTCGCCAAGCCGTTGCGCGGCTGGATGGCGGAACGCTTCATCGTCGGCCGCCCGCAGGTGGTGGAGGCGCAGGTGTCGAGCGACGGCACGCGCAAATGGCTGCTCCGTTCCGACGACGGGCAGGATTATGAGATGGTGTTTATCCCGGACGCGGACCGGGGGACGCTCTGCGTGTCGAGTCAGGTCGGCTGCACGCTCAACTGCCGCTTCTGCCACACCGGCACGATGCGCCTCGTCCGCAATCTGACGCCCGGCGAGATCGTGGGGCAGGTGATGCTGGCCCGCGACGCGCTGGGCGAATGGCCCAAGGGGAATATGGGCGGCTCGATGGCCTCGACCATCGAGGACGAGGATGACGACGCGCCGCAATATACGGCCGACGGGCGGATGCTGACCAACATCGTGATGATGGGCATGGGGGAGCCGCTCTATAATTTCGACCATGTGCGCGATGCGTTGAAGGTCGTGATGGACGGCGACGGGCTGGCCCTGTCGAAGCGGCGGGTCACGCTCTCGACGTCCGGCGTGGTGCCGATGATGGCGCGGGCAGGCGAGGAGATCGGCGTCAATCTCGCCGTCTCGCTCCATGCCGTGACCAAGGATGTGCGCGACGAGCTGGTGCCGCTCAACCGGAAATATGGGATTGAGGAACTGTTGCAGGCCTGCGCCGATTATCCCGGCGCGAACAATGCGCGGCGCATCACCTTCGAATATGTGATGATCAAGAACAAGAATGACAGCGACGCGGATGCGCATGAGCTTGTCCGCCTGCTCCGCCAGTTCAGGCTGCCCGCGAAGGTGAACCTGATCCCCTTCAATCCATGGCCCGGCACCGACTATGAATGTTCAACGCCGGAGCGGATCAGGCGTTTTTCCGACATCGTGTTCGAGGGCGGGATTTCCGCGCCCGTGCGCACGCCGCGCGGGCGCGACATCATGGCGGCCTGCGGGCAGCTCAAATCCGCATCGGAGAAGAAGAGCCGTGCCGAACTGGACCGGCTGGCGGCGGAGAAACAGGCCGCGCTGGGGTGATGGCCCTGAGCGCGCGTGCCCCCTTGGTCTTGGGCGGCGCTTGCTCTATGGCAGCGGCATATTTCCCAAGGGGAACCGCATCTTGATCCTGGACCTTGCCGCTACCGCCGCCCACGCCATCCGTTTCGAAGATCTGGGCCTCAGCCCGGTGGCGCTGGACCTGGGCTTCTTCACGCTGAAATGGTACAGCCTCGCCTATCTGGCGGGCATATTGATCGGCTACTGGTATCTGCTGAAACTGGTGGCGCAGCCCGGATCGCCCATGGCACGCCGCCATGCCGACGACATGATCTTCTATGCGACGCTGGGCATCATCATCGGCGGGCGGCTGGCCTATGTGGTCTTCTACCAGCCCGAAATCCTGCGGCACCCGCTCGACATCCTCAAGCTGTGGAACGGCGGCATGTCCTTCCATGGCGGGGTGATCGGCGTGTCGCTCGGCATCCTCTACCTCGCGCGCAAGGAGGGGCTGAGCTGGCTGCGGGTGCATGATTATGTCGCCTGCTGCGTGCCTTTCGGCCTGTTCTTCGGGCGGCTCGCCAATTTCGTGAACGGGGAGCTTTGGGGCAAGGAAACCGATGTGCCCTGGGCCATGATCTTCCCGACCGGAGGCCCCTTCCCCCGGCATCCGAGCCAGCTTTACGAGGCGATACTGGAAGGCGTCGTTCTGTTCTGCATCCTTGCCTTCGCCTTCTGGCGGACCAAGGCGCGCTACAAGCCCGGGATGCTGGTGGGCCTGTTCCTCTTCTTCTACGGCCTGTTCCGTTTCGGCGTGGAGTTCTTCCGCGAAGCCGACGCGCAGTTGATGGACTTCGCCGCGCGCACCGGCCTGCACATGGGCCAGTGGCTGTGCGTGCCGATGATCCTGGGCGGCCTCTACCTGATCGTCACCGCCAAGGGACGGCGCGTGCGCGTCGAACCGATCGCGGGCAGCGCGAGTGTCAATTGACGGCCTGCCGCTGCGCGAAAGGCTCGCCCGGCAGATCGAGGCGGGCGGGCCGATTTCCGTCGCGCATTTCATGGGCGAGGCGAACCAGCATTATTACGCCACCCGCGATCCGCTGGGCATGGACGGCGATTTCACCACCGCCCCGGAAATCAGCCAGATGTTCGGCGAACTCATCGGCCTGTGCCTTGCGGATGTGTGGATGCGGTCGGGGCGGCGGCCCGGCGCACTTTATGCGGAACTGGGGCCGGGGCGCGGGACGCTGGCGGCCGACGCCCTGCGCGCGATGGAGAGCGCCGCCTTCGCCCCGCGCGTGCATTTCGTGGAAACCAGCCCGGTGCTGCGCGAGCGGCAAAGGGCGCTGCTGCCCCATATCGTCCATCATGACGGCATAGAGCAACTGCCGGAAACGGGACCGTTGCTGGTCGTCGCCAATGAGTTTTTCGACGCCCTGCCCGTCCGCCAGTGCATCCGCGTGCAGGACGAATGGCGCGAGCGCGTGGTGCTGGCGAACCGTAGCGAGGAAGGCATCCGCTTCATTCCCGCCGTCGGCTATCGCCGCATCGAATCGGGTCTGCCCGCCATCGCCGCCATGGCGGACGACGGGCATATCATCGAAACGCCGCTGGCCGGAGCGGAGGCCGCCTATGCCCTCGCCCACCGTATCGCGAAGCAGGGAGGCGCGGCGATCGTCGTCGACTATGGCTATGAAGGACCGGCCATCGGCGACACGTTGCAGGCGGTCCGCGATCACCAGTTCGCCGATCCCTTCGCCGATCCGGGCGAGGTGGACCTGACCGCCCATGTGGATTTCACCATGATCGGCAATATGGCGCGGCAGGCAGGGCTGCGCGTGCTGGGACCGGTGGGTCAGGGCGCGTTTCTGGGCGAGCTGGGCATCGACGCTCGCGCTGCGCAACTGGCGCAGGCCAGCCCGGAGCGAGCCGAGGAAGTGGAAGCCGCCCGACTGCGGCTGACATCGCCCGATGCCATGGGCACGCTGTTCAAGGCGATGGCATGGGTCCATCCCGCGTGGGCCGACCCTGCGGGGTTCGGGGTTTAGGACCGATCGACATTCAGCAGAAGCGGCAGGCGATCCGTTTTCACGCGGAGGCTCGAGACGCAGAACTCAACGATGCGCAGCCCGCCCCCGCGCGCGGAGGATCGGCCAGCAAGGCAAGAAACGCCTTTCAGCGCACCCTTGTCCTCCGCGTCTCCGCATGAATCGGTCAGATCAGTCGGCCGCGCAGGATGATCCCTTGAATGTCGATCCGTCCTAGAGCGCGCTCAGTCGTCCTGATGATAGCGGCTCAAACGGCGGATGAAGCCGATCAGGCCCGTCTGTCGGCTGCGCTTCATGCGCTCGGCGTGGAGGATGGTCTGGACTCGCTGGAAACATTCCTCCGCATCGACATTGCAGAGCACATAGTCATAGCCGTCCCAATGCGCGATCTCTCCCGCCGCGCGGGCCATGCGGGCGTCGATCACTTCATCGCTGTCGGTAGCGCGGCCGCGCAGGCGGCGCTCCAACTCCTCCATCGAGGGGGGCAGGATGAAGATGCGCACCACGTCGCCGCCCGCGATCTGGTGCAATTGCTGCGCGCCCTGCCAGTCGATGTCGAACAACACGTCGCGCCCGTTCTTGAGCATCGCTTCGACGGGCGCGCGGGGCGTGCCGTAACGCTGGCCGAAAACATGCGCCCATTCGAGGAATTCATGATCCGCCGTCATGCGGCGGAATTCCTCCAGATCGACGAAATGATAATCCTTGCCATCCACTTCGCCCGGCCGCATCGGGCGGGTCGTGGCGGACACCGACATGGCAAGGTCCGGCTCTGCTGCCAACAATTTGCGCGCAATGGTGGACTTGCCCGCGCCCGAGGGCGAGGAGAGCACGAAAAGAACGCCGCGGCGCTTGAAATCGGGCGTTTCGGTCGGAATGCTGTCGGCCATGGCCGCTAGTGCCGCCAGAAGCGGCGATTTGCAAGAGGGCAAGAAGGGGACGACGCAGTGTCGAAGCGCAAACGGAACCGGAATCGCCGGGGCTATATCCTTGCCGGGCTGATCGCGCTGGCGGCCTGCGCGATGCTGTTCCTGATGGGACGGCCGCCGATCTGCACCTGCGGCACGGTGGAATATTGGCATGGCGCGATCGACAGCGGCAACAGCCAGCACCTCTCCGACTGGTATAGCCTCAGCCATATCATCCACGGATTTCTGTTCTATCTGGCGGCATGGGCGGTGATGCGGCGGCAGCCCAGAGGGATGCGCCTCGCGGCGGCGGTGGCGGTCGAATCGCTGTGGGAGATACTGGAAAATTCGCCCATCATCATCGACCGATACCGCACGGCGACCATTGCGCTCGGCTATTCGGGCGACAGCATCGTCAATTCGATGAGCGACATCGGCATGATGGCGCTGGGCTTTGCCTTTGCCGCGCGGGCGCCGCTGTGGCTGACGGTGCTGGGGGGCATCGGGCTGGAGTTGCTGGCGCTGTGGGCGATCCGCGATAACCTCACGCTCAACATATTGATGCTGACATGGCCGGTCGAGGCGGTGAAGGCCTGGCAATCGACATTCTAGACGAAAGCCAGCCGCTTCTCGACAGCCTGCAACGCGCCGATCACGCGCCGGGGCGGCTGCGGCCCCACGAACAGCAGATCGACAATCCGGCTCGCGCGCGCGGCGAGAACAAGCAGCAGACCGGCCAGCAACGCCGCCGGGAAGGCGACCATGGTCGCGACCTCCGCCGCTTCGATGCCCAGAGCGCGGCAAAAGCCCATAATGAGATATATAACCGGAAAGTGGGAGACGTAGAAGATCAGCGAATGCTGCCCCATGAAGATCAGCGGGGCGCACCAGCGGGCGGCCTGTATCCAGAAGGCGGTCGCGCTGACCGCGACGATGAAGCAGAGCGCGGGCGCGGCATAAAGCGGGCCGTAGTGAAGCTCATAGATCACGGCAGCCGCCGACGCGCCGACGATGACGATCCACCCCAGCAGTGCCGCGCGCGACCGCACCACGCGCATCCACAGCGCCCAATGGCCGCCCGCCCATGATCCAAGGAAGAAGAAGGCCATCAGGTAGAAGAGCCGCTCGCCATTCTTGCTGCCGTCGGGCGCGAGGATCGCGATGCCAAAGGCGGCCGCCGCGACCAGCAGCGGCGACAGGCGGCGCAGCGGAACGGCGGCGAGATAGTAAAAGAGGATGAAGGTCAGGAACCAGAGATAGGACTGGCCGGAGAGATATTTGAGCAACTGCATCGGCCCGTCCACCGGCGGCCCGACGATCAGCGAATAGAGGAGCGACCAGACCAGCAGCGGCCAGAAGATCCGCCGCCCCTTGCCCAGCAGATAGAGCACGATCCCCTTGCCGAACGAACCTGCCAGCAGCAGGCCGGACAGGAACACCAAAGTCGGCATCCGGTAGAGCACGAACAACTGGTTGAAATCGCGCATCCATGGCGGGACCGCATAGCTGTGCCGTTCCAGGATGGTGACGGAATGGAAGGCGATCACCAGCAGGATCGCCAACCCCCGCAGCAGGTCCATCCATAATTGCCGTTCCCGCCGGGGCTGACCGGCGGGAAGGACCGGGCTTTGCGCCGGGGCGTGAGGATCGGTCATCAGGCTCTCCGCTGGCAGACGCATCATGCTGCGCCGCGCAAAACCCTATGGCCTGTGCAGAAAGGAGAACAGCCGCCATCCGTCACGCCGCACCGAAAGCGGCACGGGTCGCCGCAGCGCGGGATCAGATCTTGGCTTTCCGGTATCGGGCTTCGTCGATGAGAATAGGTTCGGCGCTGTCGTCGGGCAGCGCCTTGACCGCGCGTTTGCGGTCCGCCTCCCGCTTGGCTTCATAGAGGCGGCCGGCCAGATAGGCGCCGGTCACGAACATCGCGCCCGCGGGATAGCGCAGGATCAGCCGCTTGGCGCCCATCCCCGCGAGCAGTCCGAACACACCCTTCTTGCCGGTTTCGGCGGCGACGCGGGTTCCCACCACCACGGCTCCGACACGCGCCGCCTTTCGCAGCAGGCCGAGCTTGCGGGGGGGCTTGGCCGATGCGGGGGGCACGGCCGGTTTGGCGGGGGCGGCTTTCCTCTTCATACCGCATCAATGTATCGGATCGCCGTCCGTTCCACCATGTCGTTCTGAATCAGACCATATTTTCAGGGCGCACGAGCCGGTCGAAGGTCGCTTCATCCACCAGCCCCAGCGCAAGGCCCGCTTCCTTGAGGGTCAGTCCTTGCGCATGGGCGTGCTTGGCGATCTTCGCGGCGTTGTCATAGCCGATCTCCGGCGCGAGCGCCGTCACCAGCATCAGCGAGCGGTCGACCAGTTCGGCGATGCGCTTCTCATTCGCCTCCAGCCCCTCGACGCAGCGCTCGGCAAAGCTGTCCATGCCGATAGCGAGCAGATGGATCGACCGCAGCACCGCCGCGCCGATCAGCGGCTTGAAGACGTTGAGTTCCAGATGCCCTTGCAGGCCGCCGATCGTCACCGCCTGATGATTGCCGATCACCTGCGCGGCCACCATGGTCAGCATCTCGCACTGGGTCGGGTTGACCTTGCCCGGCATGATCGAGCTGCCCGGCTCGTTGGCGGGCAGGTCCAGTTCGCCAAGGCCCGAACGCGGGCCGCTGCCCAGCAGGCGGATGTCATTGGCGATCTTCGTCACCGCGACGGCGATGCTGTTGAGACGGCCGGAAAAGTCGACCAGCGTATCGTGGCTCGCCAGCGCCTCGAACTTGTTGGGCGCGGTTTCGAAGGGAAGGCCGGTGAGCGCCGCGATCTGTGCCGCCACATCCTCCGCGAATCCGGGGGGCGTGTTGAGGCCGGTGCCGACCGCCGTGCCGCCCTGCGCCAGCTTGGCGAGGCCATGTTCGACCAGCGGCATGGTGCGGGTGCGGGCAAGGCGGAGCTGGGCAACATAGCCGGAAAATTCCTGCCCCAGCGTCAGCGGCGTCGCATCCTGCAAATGGGTGCGGCCGATCTTGACGATGCCGCTCCACGCCTCCGCCCTGGCCAGCAGCGCGCCCTCCAGCCGTTCGAGCGCGGGGAGGAGCGCGCGGGTCGCGGCCAGCGCGGCGGCGATGTGCATCGCGGTGGGGAAGCTGTCGTTGGACGACTGGCTCATGTTTACATGGTCGTTGGGGTGGACCGGCGACTTGCCGCCGCGCGCGCCGGTCAGGATTTCGTTGGCGCGGCCCGCGATCACTTCGTTGACGTTCATGTTGGATTGGGTGCCGCTGCCCGTCTGCCAGATGACGAGCGGAAACTGGTCGTCGTGCCGGCCCGCGACGACTTCGGCGGCGGCGGTTTCTATGGCGTCGGCGAGTTTGGCGTCGAGGCCATGCCTGCGGTTCACGCGCGCGGCCGCCTGCTTCACGATGGCGAGCGCATGGATGAGGCCGATGGGCATCCGCTCGGTATCGCCGAAGGGGAAATTCTCGATGCTCCGCTGGGTCTGCGCCCCCCAATAGGCGGCGGCGGGCACGTCGATGGCGCCGATCGAGTCGGTTTCGGTACGGGTATCAGCCATGCTTCGCCTTCCAAATGAGAACAAATCGCAATAATGCAAGGGATGTAGGGCGGGAGCGGGAAAAGCCAAGAGCGATTTTTGACTGACCCGGCGGGATCGGGTGGATTCCCGCCCTTCCCTCTCCGCTCTCCCATAAAGCGGGGCGCGTCGGACGTCAGCGTTTCCAGCGCGCCCATATGGCGGTGGGCAGCAGCAGGCCGCGCGCTTCCTCGCGCACGGCCAGTTCGCCCGCCTCGACCGTGCCGGGCAGGTCGGCGAAAGCCTGATTCAGCAGTTCCCCGATCGCCAGCGCCGACATCCGCACCGCATAGACGGTCAGGAACAGGAAGCGGCTGTCCGCGTCCAGCAACTGCCGGCAATGGGCGATCAGGCCCGGCAGGTCTTCCTCCAGCCGCCACACCTCGCCATCCGGTCCGCGCCCATATTTGGGAGGATCGAGCAATATGCCGTCATAGCGCCGGTCGCGCCGCACCTCGCGCGCCACGAACTTGGCGGCGTCGTCCACGATCCAGCGGACCGGCTTGTCCTCCAGCCCCGACAGCGCCGCATTGGCCCGCGCCTGCGCCACGGATTTCCTGGAGGCGTCGACATGCACCATCTTCGCGCCCGCCGCCGCCATCGCCAGCGTGCCCACGCCGGTATAGCCGAACAGGTTCATGACATCGGCTTGCCGCTTGTCCGCCGTCCGCTCGCGCATCCAGTCCCACACCGGCGCCATGTCGGGAAAGAAACCCAGATGGCGGAAGGGCGTGCAACTGGACTGGAACGTCACCTCGTTCCAGGTGAGCGGCCATCCTTCGGCAGGCACGGGCTGCTCATAATACCAGCGCCCGCCGCCCTCCTCATCGGAACCGGGGACGAACTCTCCATCGGCGCGCCAGTCCCCGGTCGCGGGCGCCCACATCGCCTGCGGCTCCGGCCGGATGAAGCGGAAACGGCCATAGCGCTCCAGCTTGCGGCCATGACCCGAATCGATGAGGCCATAATCGGCCCAGGGTTCGCCGACGAGAGTGTGGAGCTTCATGCCCGCATTATGCCCGCGGCGTCGCGCGCTCCGCGACATAGGCGGTGACGGCCTCGAACGTGCCGGGCAGCTTGGCATAGCTTTCCTCCCGCGCGAACAGGTCGCCCACGCGCGGCGGCAGCGGCGGGCGGGTGCCGGTCGCGCGCTCCACCGCGTCGCGGAACTTGGCGGCGTGCGCCGTCGCCAGCGTCACCACCGGAACCGACGGATCGACGTCCATCGCCCGCGCCGCCGCAAGGCCGATGGCGCTGTGCGGATCGATGATCTGGCCCGCCGCGTCATAGGCCCAGCGCATCGCCATGGTCATGCCGTCCGCATCGACGCGGGTGGAAGCGAACAGCTTCGACGCGCCGTCGCGCTGGGCGTTGGTGAGGCGCATGGCCTTGCTCGCTTCGAAGCCGTGCATCTGCTGCGCCAACGCCTTGCCGTCGCGCCCGCCTGCGTCGAACAGCAGCCGTTCGAAGTTCGAGCTGACCTGGATGTCCATGCTGGGCGTCGCGGTCGGCACCACCTGCCCCTGGCTGTAGTCGCCTTCGGACAGGGCGCGGTGCAGGATGTCGTTGACGTTGGTCGCGACCATCAGCCTGGCGACCGGCAGACCCATCTGCGCGGCGACATAGCCCGCGAACACATCGCCGAAATTGCCGGTGGGGACAGAGAAGGCGACCGGCCGTTCCGGCGCGCCCAGACGGACGGCGGCGTAGAAATAATAGACGACCTGCGCCATCAGCCGCGCCCAGTTGATGCTGTTGACGGCGGACAGGTTGAACCGGCGCGAGAAGTCCGCGTCGTTGAACATCGCCTTCACCAGCGCCTGCGCGTCGTCGAAGCTGCCGTCGATGGCGATGTTGTAGACATTGGGCGCGCGCACCGTCGTCATCTGCCGCCGCTGCACGTCGGACACGCGGCCTTCGGGATGCAGCATGAAGATGTCGACCTTCGCCCGGCCCGCCACCGCGTCGATCGCGGCCGATCCGGTGTCGCCGGACGTCGCGCCGACAATGGTGAGGTGATCCTCACGGCGCGACAGGAAGCGTTCGAACAGTTCCCCCAGCAATTGCAGCGCCACGTCCTTAAACGCCAGCGTCGGGCCGTGGAACAGTTCCAGCAGCCAGTGGCGATGGTCGAGCTGGACCAGAGGCGTCACCGCATCGTGGCTGAATCGGCCATAAGCGGCTTCGCACAGTTCGCGCAGTTCCTCTTCACCCAGCGATCCGGTCACGAAGGGGGCCATGACGCGCACGGCGGTTTCCACATAGGACAGGCCGGCGAGGGCGCGAATGTCGTCGGGCGAGAAGCTGGGCCAGCTTTCCGGGACATAAAGCCCCCCGTCGGACGCCAGCCCAGCCAGCGTCACATCTTCAAAACCCAGCGCAGGCGCGCTCCCTCTGGTGCTCACATATTGCATGATGGGAAAGCGCGGTAACGGCGCGCGGCCTTCCGGGCAAGCTTTTAGCGCGATCCGGCCTTCCGGCGGAGCGCGAGGATATAGATCAGCACCGCCACGGCGGCGAAGAGGAACCATTGCACGGCATAGGCCAGATGGTTGTTGGGCACGTCCTCCACGCTGGGCGGCGCGAGGGGCTTGAGGCCCGCGGGAGCCTGCCGCGCGATCAGCATGGGGCGAAGCGGCATCGCCCGCCCGCCCAGCCGCGACAGGAACGAGCGATGGTCCGGCTCTTGCGAAACCCATCCGGCCACCTGCCCGCCGGCCCATTGCGGCCGGGCGTCGGGCCGTTGCCCCACGCCCAGTGCGACCAGCACGCCCGGCCCTTCGGCCCCGGTGGCGCAGTGGGCGATATGGCGGTAGCCCATGGACCCGTCCGCCGCCCGGCCCGCCTCGACCTGCCACTGCACGACCCGCAGGCAATGAACGGAGGATGGGCGGAAGAGGATTTCAGGATCGACCGGAGGCATGACGGGAAAGGTCACGGCGGCCCGGCCCGGATTGGCCGCCGCCAGCGCCAGCATCGCTTCCTTCTCGCCGCGCCGCTGCAACTGCCAGATGCCAAGGGCGATCATCGCCAGCACGGCTCCGGCGACGATGACGGTGGCGATCAGCGGCAAGGGGCGGCGGGCGGTCATGAGCCGGTTTTATCCGCGATGCGGCCTTCGCGCGCCCTGTTGCGATATTCGAGGGTCAGGAAAGCCGCCGGTCCGTCGCCGACGTTGAACTGTTCATAATCAAGCCCGCATGGGCGGCAGGACGGCGCGAAACGCACCGGCCCCGCGAAGAGCGCGGGCGCGGAGCAGCGCGGGCACATGCCCTTCACCGCCGCGCGGAGGAGGGGGACCGCCGCGGAAGAGGCCGGATCATCCTGCGTCGCCATCGCTTCCTCCCATACTGCCCAAGCCCCGAAAGAAGGCGACTATGTAGCCTGCAAATGCCGATCATGCGACGGTTGTTTTCGGGCAGGAGGGGACATCCTGGGAAGAGAGATGGCGAAGCAAGTCATGCGCTTCGCTTCGCCTATCTCTCCACGCGGATCTCGAACAGCTTGGGCCAGTTCTTCCCCGTGACGAACAGCCGGTCGCCCGCCGCGTCATAGGCGATGCCGTTCGCCACGGCTTCGCTGTCGCGCACGCCCGCGTCTTTCAGCAGCGGCGCGATGTCGATCCAGTCGATGACGCCGCCGGTGCGCGGGTCGATGCGGGCGATTCGGGTGTCGTACCAGATGTTCGCCCAGACCTCTCCCCTCACCCATTCCAGTTCGTTGAGCCGGTCGACCGGGCGGCCGTTCCAGGTGACGGTGATGCGGCGCTCTTCCGTCAGCGTGTCGGGATCGAGGAAGCGAAGCTGCGCGCTGCCGTCGCTCATGATAAGGCTGCGTCCGTCCTGCGTCAGGCCCCAGCCCTCGCCCTTGTAGCGGAAGGTCGAGACGGGAGAGAAATCCCCCAGCTTCCACACGAAGCCGCGCTCATGCTGCCATGTCAGGCTGACGATCCGGTCCTTCCAGTGGGCGATGCCCTCCCCGAAATAGGGGCGGGCAAGGGTGCGGCGCTGGAGAACCCTGCCGTCCTTCAGGCGGACCTTGCGGATTTCCGACCGGCCCGCGAGTCCCGTGCTTTCGTAGAGCGCGCCGTCATGGAAGAACAGGCCCTCGGTGAAGGCGGCGGGGTCATGGGGATAGCTTTTGACAAGCTCCCATGGCGTGTCGGCCCGCGCTGGCGCGATCAGGAACAGCGCGCCGATGAGCGCGAGCGGGAGGCGCTTCATCCGGCGGCCCGCTCTCCGATGGCGGCGGCGAGCCAGCCGGGCAGCGCGGCGGGGTCCAGACCCTCCACCCGGCGCAACTCGATGGAAAGGCCCAGGTCCGGCAGGGCGGCGCGCTGGCGCTTTTCGTCGGCCTCCCCCAGCGGCACGGCGATGAGGCGGCGGCTCACCTTGTTGCGGTAATGCATCCGCGCGGTGTTTTCCTGCCCGACATAGCAGCCCTTGTCATAGTCGACGCCGTGCAGTTCCTCCGCATTGGTTTCGAGCCAGAGCGTCTGGTCCTGCCCCAGTTCCGCCGCGCCCTCGAACACGCCCAATGACAGCCGATGGGCGCGGAAGGCGGGGGAGGCGTCGCCTTCCTCCGGCGCGGCCAGCCAGCGATGGCCGAGCGCGGGCAGGCGCGGATCGAGCGGCCTGTCGGCGGCATCGAGCGACCAATGCACGGCAAGGCCCTCCTCCCGCGCGATCGTCACCTTGCGGCGCAGGCGGTAGAGGGTGAGGCGTTTCGCCAGCGCGTCGGCCTGGCTTCCTTCGCAGTCGATCAGCACATCATCGCCGTCCGCCCACAGGATGAAGTCGAACAGCGCCTTTCCCTGCGGCGTCAGCAGGCCGGTCCAGCGCGGCTCGCCCTCTTTCAAGCCCGGCACGTCGCGCGTCAGCAGGCCCTGGAGGAAGGAGCGGGCGTCCTCGCCCGAAATTCTCAAGATCGCGCGGTCGCGAAGGGTGGTGCCGGTCATCGGCTTTAGGTAGGACAGGCGCGTCCCATATCCAAGCGGTGAACCATCATGGCCCAGACTTTCGACCTGATCCTCAAGAACGGCACCGTGCACACGCCGGGCGGCGCGGAAAGCGTGGATGTGGGCGTGCGGGGCGGGCGGATCGCCGCCATCGGCACAGGGCTGGGCGACGCGGGCGAGGTGATCGACTGCGCGGGCCTGGACGTGCTGCCCGGCTGCATCGACAGCCAGGTGCATTTCCGCGAGCCGGGCCTCGAATATAAGGAAGACCTCGAATCGGGCAGCCGCGCGGCGGTGCTGGGCGGCGTCACGGCCGTGTTCGAAATGCCCAACACCAATCCCAATACCGACAGCGCCGAACGCGTCCATGACAAGCTGTCCCGCGCGCACCATCGCATGTGGTGCGATCATGCCTTCTATGTCGGCGCGACGGCGGACAATGCCGAGCAACTCGGGGAACTGGAGCGTATCCCCGGCACGGCGGGGGTGAAGATCTTCATGGGCGCATCGACCGGCAGCCTGCTGGTGGACGACGACGATGCGCTTTCCCGCGTGCTGGCGAGCGGCTGGCGGCGCGTCGCCATCCATGCCGAGGACGAGGCGCGGATGAATGCGCGTAAGGATCTGCGCGTGGAGGGCGATCCGTCCTCCCACCCCGTCTGGCGCGACGATGAAAGCGCGATGATCGCCACGAAGCGCATCATCGCCCTTGCCCGCAAGGCGCGGCGGCGCATCCACATATTGCATGTGACGACGCCCGCCGAACTGGAATATATCGGCCAGAACAAGGACATCGCGACCTGCGAGGTGACGCCGCAGCATCTGACATTGGCGGCGGAGGATGCCTATCCGCGCCTTGGCACCCATGCCCAGATGAACCCGCCGATCCGGTCCGGCGCGCACCGCGAGGGTCTCTGGCGCTGGCTCAATCAGGGCGTGCCCGATGTGCTGGGCAGCGACCATGCGCCCCATACCATTGAGGAAAAAGCGAAGGTCTATCCCGCCTCGCCCAGCGGGATGCCGGGGGTGCAGACGCTCGTGCCGCTGCTGCTCAACCATGTGGCGGAGGGGCGGCTCACGCTGCGTCGCTTCATCGAACTCACTTCTTCCGGACCGCAGCGCGTGTTCGGGCTGGTGGGCAAGGGCCGGATCGCGCTCGGCTATGACGCCGACTTCACCGTGGTCGACCTCAAGAAACGGTGGACGGTCGGGAGCGACTGGCTCGCCTCACGCTGCGGCTGGTCGCCTTTCGAGGGCATGGACCTCACCGGCAAGGCGGTCGGGACGATCATTCGCGGCCATCGCGTGATGTGGGAAGACGCCCTCGCCAACGAAGCCGTGGGCGAGCCGGTGCGTTTCGAAGCGACGGAATTTTCCTAAGCCGTCGCCGGCCGATTGCGGCGGGCGGCGGCCATGCTGTCGCTGGCGAACAGGATGAGGCCCAGCCAGATCAGCGCGAAGCTCACCATCTGGCCATGGCTCAGCGTCTCGCCGAACAGCAGCACGCCGCACAGGAACTGCAATAAAGGCGCGACGAATTGCAGCAGGCCCAGCGTCGCCATCGGCAGGCGATGCGCGGCCACGGCGAACAGCACCAGCGGCACCGTCGTCATCGCGCCGCTCACCACCAGCATGACGGTGGTAAAGCTGTCCTGACCGAACGCCAGCCCACCATGCCCCGCCAGCCAGCCGAGATAGGCGAGCGCAACGGGCGTCAGGATCAGCGTTTCCGCGCCAAGGCCCGCCATCGGCGCAACCGGCGTGAGCTTGCGGACCAGCCCATAAAAGGCGAAGGAAAGCGCCAGCATGACACTGATCCACAGGGTCGTCAGCGCCGCCGCCGCCATGATCGCGACGCCGATGGCGGCCACGCCGATCGCCAGCGTCTGCCCGCGTCGCAGCCTTTCCTTGAGCACCAGCACGCCCAGCGCGACATTGACCAGCGGGTTGAGGAAATAGCCCAGGCTCGCGGCGACCACATGATCGTCGTTGACCGCCCAGATATAGGTCGTCCAGTTGATCGCGATGAAGAGCGAACTGGCCGTGAGCGGCAGCAGCAGGCGCGGCGTCGAAAGCGCCGCCCACAGCGGACCGAGCGCCCGGCGTGCCGCCAGCAATATCAGAATCAGGACCAGCGACCAGATGACCCGCTGCGCCACCAGTTCGAACGGGCCGACATGGTGGAGCAGCTTGAAGAAGATGGGGAGCAGGCCCCACAGGCCGTAGGCCGCCAGCGCGGCCAGAAAGCCGCTGCGCATCTCATCCGCCGGCTGCCGGCTGGCGCTCAAAGCAGCCCGCCGCCCACGAACAGCCTGAGCGCGCCGAAGGCCGCGACGATCAGGCAGAAATTGCGTCCGCCATTTTTGGACGAGACCATGCCGACGAACGCGCCGACCAGCGCCATCGGCACCAATATCCAGTTGAGCGCGCCCAGCAGGGGCAGCACGGCGGGGATCATCAGGATCAGGGTGACAAGGCCGATCAGGGCAGACAGAATGTTGAGCATGGCGGTCAAATGGCCCTTCCGCCGCATCAGGGCAAGCATCCCGGGGATGCCATTGCGCACGAACTGGCCTGACAGGCTCAAAAATTTCCACGATTCACCAAAAGTCCTAACGGAAAATTAACTTCCGTTCTTCATGCCTTGTTTACGAAGGAGTGAAGCTATGGCGTTTTCCCGGTCTTTCTGCGCGGCGGCTGTTCTGATGACCTTGCCGCTGGCTGCCTGCGGCAAGGATGACAAGGACGCCAATCTCGCCGCGCTCGATGCGCAGCTCACGAATAATATGGTCGATCCGGCGCTCAAAAGCGCGCTGGCCGACCAGATCGTCGTCGATCCCAAGCTCACCGGCCAGTCCAACCGCAACGCCGTGCGCCCCGCCGACAGGCCCGCCAACGCCGCGCTGCCGGTGTTGACGGGCGACGCGGCCAAGGCGCTGGCGGAAGCGGTCAAGCGCGCCGGCGGCAGATTGCTTGCCGCGCCCGCTCCGGCGCAGGGCGGGCAGATGGAATCGGCCGTGACGCTGGGCGCGCTCGCCCGCGAACAGGCGCAGCGGACCGGCGGCAGGAATTGCAGCAAGCAGCTCGTCTACGGCAACCAATGGTCGCAGCGCCTGCCCGATCCCTTCACCCTCTATCCCGGCGCGCAACTGCTGGAAGCGGCGGGGGCGGAGAAGGACGGCTGCACCCTGCGCGCCGCCAGCTTCACCACGCCGGTGCCGAAAAAGAGCGTGATCGACTATTATTTCACGCAGGCCCGCCGCGCCGGTTTCGATGCCGAACATCGCATCATCGACGGCGACAATGTGCTGGGCGGCACGCGCAAGGATGACGGCGCGGCCTATTTCCTGCTGTTCACCGACGCGCCGGGCGGCAGGACCAATGTCGACATCATCGCCGATAACGGCCGCTGAATCGAACCGATTTCGCGCATAGCCGCCGCCTCTTTTAGGAAAATCGTGCTCCCGCGCAGGCAGGAGCATGACGCCTTCCAGCCAAACGTCCGCATAGCGCCATTTCCTTTGCCGCGTTTTGGCTTTAGGGCGGGCGGCATGAACAATCTGCTTCTCGTCATGGGCGGCGGCGCGGTCGGGTCCGCGCTGCGTTACCTGCTGGGGCGGCTGGCCGGGCACATGCTGCCGGGCGCGGCCTGGCCCTGGGGGACATTCGCCGCGAACCTGTTGGGCGGCCTTGCCATGGGCCTGCTGGCGGGATGGCTGGCGCGGTTCAGCACCGTGTCGGGCGAGCCGGTCCGGCTGCTGCTGGGCGTGGGCCTGCTGGGCGGTTTCACGACCTTTTCCTCCTTCAGCCTCGAAACCATGCTGATGATCGAGCGCGGGCAGATGGCGATGGCGCTGGGCTATGCGCTGTTTTCGGTGGTCTGCGCCGTGGGCGCGCTGGCCGGCGGCCTCATGTTCATGCGGAGCGTCGCATGAAGGGGCGCCCTCCCGGCAAGCCGTCCGGCCCTTCGCGTGGGCGCAATCCCGGCGGCACGGGTAAATCGGGCGCAACGGGCCGTGCGCGCGGCGGGGCCAAGGCGGCGCAGGCGCGCAAGTCCGATGGCGTAAAGCCGGCATCCCGGTCTCAGGCCAAGCCGCAATCGAAAACCGCGCCCGCTATAGCCAAGGCCCCCGCAAAGGCCGTGCCGGGCAAGGGCGTGACGCTCGACGTGCGGCAATATCGGGTGAGCGCGGACGATGACGGCATCCGCCTCGACCGCTGGTTCCAGCGGCATCTGCCCGATGTCGGCTTCAACATCGTGTCGCGCTGGTCGCGCACCGGCCAGCTTCGCGTCGACGGCGCGCGCGCCGCGCCGGGCGACCGCATCGCCGAAGGGCAAATGATCCGCGTGCCGCCCGCCGAACCGAAAGCAGCGCCGGCGGACAAGCCGAAACGCGCCCGCGTCATCGACCTGACGCCCGACGAGATCGCCTTCGCGCAGGACATGGTCATCCATCGCGACGGGCAGGCCATCGTCATCAACAAGCCGCCGGGCCTCGCCACGCAGGGCGGGACCAGGACGGACGATCATGTCGACAAGCTGCTCGACGGGCTGACGTTCGAACTGGAGACACGGCCCAAGCTGGTGCACCGGCTGGACAAGGACACGTCCGGCGCTTTGCTGATCGCCCGCACGTCGCGCTCCGCCGCCTATTTTGCCAAGGCGTTTTCCAGCCGCACCGCGCGCAAGGTCTATTGGGCCATCGTCATGGGCGTTCCCTCCATCGAGGACGGCATGGTCGAACTGCCGCTCGCCAAGCAGCCGGGCACGGGCGGCGAGAAGATGCATGTGGACGAGGCGGAGGGGCTGCCCTCCCGCTCGCGCTACCGCGTGATCGAGCGCGCGGGCAACCGCGCCGCCTGGATCGAGCTGCAACCCTATACCGGCCGCACGCACCAGCTTCGCGTGCATATGGCGGCCATCGGCCATCCGATCGTCGGCGACGGCAAATATGGCGGCAAGGACGCGTTCCTGTCCGGCTCGATCAGCCGCAAGATGCACCTCCATGCCCGCCGCATCCGGGTGGATCATCCCGATGGCGGACGGATCGACGTGAAGGCGGACCTGCCGGACCACTTCGCCGCCAGCCTCGTTTCGCTGGGTTTCGACCTGTCGGCGGGCGACCTGCCGCTGGACGATGAGATCGAACGCACGGTGACGCGCGAGGATGAGAAGAAGTTCGCCCGCCAGCACGCCAAGCAGGTGCGCAAGGAGCGTCGCGGCGAGCGGCGCTCGCGCGGCGGCGCGGATGCGAAAGCGCCCGGGCGGCGCAAATGAGCAACCGGCTGGCGGTCTTCGATTGCGACGGCACGCTGGTCGACAGCCAGCACAGCATCTGCGCGGCGATGACCCGCGCCTTCGAGGAGCAGAAGCTGCCCGCGCCCGACCGGCTGGCGATCCTGTCGGTGGTGGGGCTTTCCCTGCCCCATGCCATGGCGCGGCTGCTGCCCGACGCGGAGCCGGATTTCCACGACCATCTGTCCGAACGCTACAAGCTGGCCTTCCAGCAGATGCGCCGGGACAAGGCGGTGTCGGAGCCGCTCTATCCCGGCATCGCCGACCTCATCGGGCGGCTGGACGGCGACGGCTGGCTGCTGGGCGTGGCGACGGGGAAGTCGGATCGCGGCCTGGCCCTGTGCCTCGCGAACCACGGCATCGCCGCGCATTTCGTGACGCTTCAGACCGCCGACCGCCACCCGTCAAAGCCCCATCCCTCCATGCTGCTGACCGCCATGGCCGAAGCGGGCGCGGTCCCTGAAAACACCGTGATGATCGGCGACACGGTGTTCGACATCGACATGGGGCTTGCGGCGGGCGTCCGGTCCATCGGCGTCGGCTGGGGCTATCATGCGCCCGCCGAACTGGTCGCGGCGGGCGCTGTGGCCGTGGCGATGGACAGCGGCGAATTGCACGGCCATATCGGCGCGCATGGATGAAGTAACGCCCCCGCCTCCGCCCCCGGTCGATCCCGAGAAGGTCGCGCGCCAGCGATTTTTCGCCATCGGCCTTTTCCGCCTGTCCGGCGCGTTCATCGTGATGTTCGGCCTGCTGATCCTGATGCAGCGCTTTTCCTGGGTGCAGGGCGGCAAGGCCAAGGCGATGGGGTCGATCCTCGTCCTCGTCGGCCTCGTCCAATATATGATCGTCCCGCGCCTGCTGCTCAGCCTCTTTCGTCAGAAGCCGCCGGAATGAAGCGTTTCTACAAGGACGCCGCGGTGGCGGCCGGCGATGGGGGCTATGGCATCCAGCTGGACGGCAAGCCCGTTCGGACTCCCGCGCGCGCCTTGCTGGCCCTGCCGAACGTCGCGCTGGCGCAAGCCGTGGCGGCGGAATGGCGCGCGCAGGGCGACAGCCTCGATCCGCGTTCCATGCCCTTCACCGGCCTTGCCAACGCGGCCATCGACCGGATCGCGCCCGATCGCGAAGCCTTCGCGGCGGGGATCGCGCGCTATGCCGAAACGGACCTGCTCTGCTATCGTGCCGATGGTCCGGAGGCGCTGGCCGCGCGGCAGGCGGCGGCGTGGGACCGGCTGCTGGACTGGGCGCGGGCGCGCTATGACGTGACCTTCCGCGTGACGCAGGGCGTCCTCCACGTCGCCCAGCCGTCCGAGACCCTGGAGCGGCTGGGGGCGGCTGTCGCGGCCTTCGATCCCTTCACGCTCGCCGGGCTTTCCACTTTGGTGACGCTCAGCGGATCGCTGGTCTGCGGTCTGGCGGTGGTGGAAGGCGGCCATGTGCCGGACGCGGTATGGGCCGCCGCGGAGATCGACGAAAGCTGGCAGACCGAGCAGTGGGGCGAGGACGCCGAAGCCGCTGCCCGCGCCGCCCGCCGCCGCGAGGAGTTTGCCACGAACTGCGCCTTTTGCGCGTTGACACGATCCTGACGGGCTGGGAACCGGCCGCCCATTTCGTTCATTATCCCTGTTGAAGGCGTTTGTTGCGCCGACCCGGAACAATTGAACGAAAATGGAGAGTTGGTTTTGTCCCGTGCTGTTTATGTCGCCCTGACGACCCTTGCCGCGCCGTTGGCGCTGGCCGCGCCCGCACAGGCGCAGGATGCTCCCGCTCCGGCTCAGCAAGCCGCCCCTGCGGAAACCGCCCCCGCTGCGGGCCAGATGACGCCGGAGCAGATCGCCGCCTTCAACCAGGCCGTCACCGACTTCACGGCGGGCCAGCAGGCGCAGCAGGCGGGCGACAATGCGGCCGCGGCCGCGAAATATGAAGCCGCCCTGCCCGCGATCCGCACGGCCGTCCAGGCGCAGCCCGACAAGATCGACAATGTGAATTTCCTCGCCAACGCGCTCTATGCCGATGCCGCCGCGCAGGGCGCGCAAGGCCGGATGGACAAGGTGATCGCCCTTTACGGCGAATCGCTGCCCCATTGGCGCAAGCTCGTCGAAGCCAAGCCCGCCGACGCGGCCAGCCGCAATATCCTGGCGGGCATCCTGATCCAGCTCGGCAATCAGAAGCTGGCGGCCAAGGACATGACGGGCGCCGATCCCTATTACAAGGAAGCGCTCACCCTGGCCCGCAAGTCCGTGGCGGAAAATGCGGCGGACAAGACCAACAAGAACATCCTGCTGTCCGCCCTGATCGGCGCGAGCCAGACCGCCAATGACGAGGCTCTCCGCAAGGAAGCGCTGGACATGGGCAAGGCGATGATGGCGGACGGCACGATCGACGCCATCAACAAGCCGTCGATCGAGGCGATGACCGGCCAGAAAGCGGGCTGATCCGTTTTCCGTCCGGGCGTTGAGGCGTCCGGACGGACGGAGCTTTCCTCAAGCCCCCGCCACCGTGATCTTGTCGGCATAGACCATGCGGCCCGGCCCCAGCAGGCCGATCAACTGCGGCAGCATGTGCCGCGCGACCGCCAGGCAGCCCTCGCTCCGCCCGCATTTGCCCCAGGCGGCGATATGGTCCTCGCTCACATAATCCGCGCCATGGACGACGATGGCGCGATTTTCGGCGTTGTTGTTGGTCGGGTCGAGGCCGATGAGGCGCATCGCCTGTCCATGCTGGCCGAAATAGATATCTCCCGTCCGATAGGCGCCCGACGAACTGGCCAGCGAATTGGGTTCGTTGGAAAAGCTGTGGAGCCACCCCGAATGGCCGGGGTCCGAACCGCGGCCATGCGCGACCAGATAGGAACTGGACTGCCCGCCGATCAGGTCGACCACATGCAGGCGCAAATCGCGCGAGGGCGCGTTGAAATCGGCAATGGCGATTCGGTCGCGCAGGGTGAAGGCATGGGCGTGGCTGTCCAGCGCGGCCTTCGCCTTTTCCAGCAGGCGCGCATAGGGCTTGCCCGCGAAGGAAACGACGCGCGGCGCGGCGGGAACCGGCGCTGGCGGCGGGTTTTTGGGAAGAAGCCCTTCCGGCGCGGCGGCTTTGCCGATGCTGTCGGAAAGAAACGATAAGGCCAGTCCGCTCAAAGCGAACTTTGTAAAACTGCGGCGATCCATGGAATTGATATAGCAGAGCGGCGGCCCCGGTCCAAGACCGCCGTGATGCAGCCTATCCGCCCGCGTTGCTCGCTTCGTCCGCATGACGGTCCGCGTCGGCCTGGGATGGCAGGCGGGACGTCATGCCGGTGGCGGCGGCATCGTCCAGCATCTGCTGGTCTTCGGACACCGCGGGCGGCGGCGCGGCCGGGGCTGTATTGGTGACGTTCTGGCTCGGCTCGGGCACGGTATCCGGTTCGTCGATGATGACATTCTCGACCGGCGGCTCGACCAGATTGTTGGCCGCGGGCGCCTCCTCCTGCTTCTTGCCGCAGGCGGAGAGGGCGAGCGCGCCGGCGAGGGCGATGAGGGCGATCTTGCGCATGGGGTCAATCCTTGGATGCGATGGCGGTCGAATGGTCGGCGGTGGGATCGACGCGGCGGCTGGACGCCTCGATCTTCTGGGCGAGCAGCTTGTCCCAGCCATAGGGGTCGGACCGGAAGTTCATCACCCCGTCGCTCCCCGCAAAAGCGGTCCAGTAGAGCAGGTAGACGGCCACTTCCTGCGGCAGGGACACGCGCTGCGTCTTGCCTTCGTCGATCAGCGTCTGGATCTGCCCCGCCAGCTTCGGATCGCCCGTCACCATCATCTCGGCAAGCGGCACCGGCTTTTCCAGGCGGATGCAGCCATGGCTGGCGAGCCGGTCATAGCTCTGGAACTTCGCCCGCGCGGGCGTGTCGTGCAGATAGACCGCGAAGGGATTGTTGAAATCGAACTTCAACCGGCCCAGCGCGCTGTTGGGTCCTGCGGGCTGGACGATGCGCTGCCCCCCCTCCGGCGTGCCGATGATCTTGTATCCCTGCCGCAGCAGCGTGGCGCGGCCCTTGGGAAACAGCTCCTTCCTGGCGATGGAGGCGGGGACGTTCCACGGCGGGTTGACGACGATGGAATGGATGCTGGACGACAGCATCGGCGTCTGGTTGTCCGGACTGCCGGTGACGGCGCGCATGGATTTCACCGGCTGGTCGCCTTCGAACATGGTGAGCACGGCGGCGGCGATGTTCACCTGAACCCGGTTGACCGGCAGGCTGCGCGGCATCCAGCGCCAGCGTTCCATATTCGCCATGATCGCGGCGATCCGGTCCTCCACGGGCACATTGAGTTCAGCGAGCGTCCGCGCGCCGAGCTGGCCCGTGGGATTGAGGCCATAGCGGCGCTGGGCGCGCTGGAGCGCGTCCACCAGCTTTTCGTCCGGCGTCACGGCCTTGTCCTCGATGGCGAGGCGCTTGCGGATCGCGTCGGGGGAGGCATCGGCGGAGAGCTTCGGCCAGCCGCCGCTGTCGCGAATGCGCTCATAATTGGCGAGTCCCTTGCGAAGGCCGTCATAGCCCGAATAGGGCGGCGTCAGACCGGCGGCCCATTGCGGCAGCCGGTCCTCCGCAATCGCCTTCGCCAGAGAGGGGCGCGGGTCGAAAGGGGCGGGCCGCAGCGCCCAGATGTTGAGGAAGTCGGCGGTGCTTACCCGCCCGGTGCTGAGCGCCCGCGCGCGGTCCAGCGTGGCGGACAGCAGCGCATCGCCGGTCAGCGCGGCGGCGGCCTTGCTCTTCGCCATCAGTCCTTCGGCCGCACCCCTGCGGAGCCAGTCGTTGAGCCAGCTTTCCTGCGCGGACGACAGCGGCGGCAGCGGCACGGGCGGCGGGGTCACGATGACGGGCGGCGCGACCGGCGCGACCGGCGCGGGAATAGCGGGCTGCGGCGCCACGACCGGCGGCAGAATGGATGTCGGCGCGGGCGGCTTCGCGGCAACGGGCACGACGGCGAAGGCCAGCAGCGCGCCGCCGGAAAGAAGGATCAGATCGGGACGGTTCATGCTGGACCAGATAGCGCAAAGCCCGGAGCGGTCAAACTTATGATCGCGGAAAAAGATGATGCGCCACGTCGTTCGCCATCCGACTATGTCTTTCCCGCAACGCTGGAGGGGATTGGAAGCGCGGCCTCCCCGGCCTGTCAATGAACGGTGTCGCCCACGGGCAAGGCTGCGGTCTTGCCCTCCATCAGCTTCGCGGCGATCAGCCCTGCCGCGGCCAGCCCCACGAAATCGCTCAAAGCAAGATAGAGGATATAGCCCCATGGCGCATGGTTGAAAACCGCCTGCCCGACATGCGGCCACAGCACCGCCGCCAGCGCGAACAGCACCGCCACCCGTGCCCGGCTGCCGAAATCCGCCGCCGTGAAGCGCAGCGCCAACGCGATGATCACGCCCACGACCAGCGCCAGCACGAACCCGCCGATCAGCGCCGACCCGTCCGTCACCGGATAGCCGCCGCTATTGTAGAAGATCGTGGCGATCGGCCCCTTGCCGAACAGCACCGTACCCTGCGCCGTCGCGGGATCGGGCACGACATAGACGCCGGTGCCGGTGGCGTTCAGCGCCTGCGCCATGGCGGCCTGAAGATTGGCGCTGGCCTCGGCCGGCGCGCGATGGAACGCCAGCGCGCCCAGCGGCGTGCCCCAGAAGATGAAGCCTATGATATAAAGCGCAAAACCGCCCAGCAGTCCGCCCAGGATCGTCCGCACCATGATGCCCTCCATACGCCTGTTGCAAGGAAGCTGGAACAGAAACGCGCCTGAGGCAATATCTATCCGAAGGAAGCTCGCAGCCGTTCCCGAATGGTATTTCGACTGCTCTTTCACGGCTGAAACACGGGTTCGATTGCGTAGGGGGTCATCAATCAGGCGGCGGCTTCCTGTTGAGAAATTCTATGATTGCATGAGTCCGAGCATTGTTCATTTTTTCCTCCCCAAACAAACGGTCGTGTTTTTTGCTGAGCAGTTCAAAATGCCGAAAAGCACCGTTCCCAATCCGGTTATCCGTGTCCGGATGCCGAATTATGCAAAGCATCTTCCCTGTGGGTGCAAAGGTGCCACGCTATCGGGCGGCGCCAAAATGGAGAGGCGCAGTTTCCATCAGGAATTCGATCGATATGATGGAGGCGCCAGGGCGCCGGCTGGCCGATGCCCTGCCGAATAGAGCGAGACCCAAAAGGCCGGCCGTTCAGCCTTTCAGTTCGCGGGCGAAGTCACGCCACAGCCTTGGCCCCCAGCAGTCCTGGTCTTCGCCCCAGACGGTCTGGCCATCGAAGGACCATTTCACAAGATTGCACCAGCACAACATGCTGGCGTAGCTCATGCTCATGAACCGGCTTTCGACGGTTCCCTGAGCGGAAAATTCGCGGCCCAGTTCATCGGTCGCGGTCACCTCCAAACGGCTGGCGCGTCCCTGCGCATCGCGCGTCACCGTCCGCTTGCCTGAGGCAAGTCTGGACCAGACGCCATCGCGCATCAAAAATCCGCTGATGACCTTGTCGATTCCGCTGTGGCCGGTTCCCGAGACGGAGAGGAACGCATGATGTCGTTTGATCCGGCGGATCGCGATCCCCCTCCGCCCTGAAAGAAGGCTGCCGCGGCAGCGATCATTGTGCCCGGCGTCCCGAGTTTGAGGTCGATGGCATGGCGGTCGAGGAAGGCCGTATCGATGTCACCGTGCACGAAATCGCGGTGCCGCAAAACCCGCGCGAGAAACGGGGTGTTCGATTGCACCCCGGCCACCTCGATGGCATCAAGGGCCGTCGCCAGCCGTTCGAGCGCGGCGGCTCGGTCGGGGCCGTGCGCGATGACCTTGGCGATCATCGGATCATAATAGGGCGTGACGCTATCGCCCTCGGCCACGCCCGTATCGATGCGCAGGCCCTCCCCGTCGTCGGGAAACGAAAGACGCAGCAACTGTCCGGCCGAGGGCATGAAGTTGCGAGCGGGGTCCTCGGCATAGAGTCTCGCCTCCACGGCATGGCCGGACAGCGCGATCCGTTCCTGCGGAAGCGGTAAGGGCTCACCGGCCGCGATCCGCAATTGCCATTCCACCAGATCCTGCCCGGTAACCGCCTCCGTTACCGGATGCTCCACTTGCAGGCGGGTATTCATCTCCATGAAATAGAAGCGGTCGGGCCGCAAGCCTTCGGTCACGTCCGCAATGAACTCGATAGTGCCCGCGCCCACATAGCCGATCGCCCGGGCGGCGGCGGCCGCCGCCTCGCCCATCGCGCGCCGCATATGCTCCGCCATTCCAGGCGCCGGCGCTTCTTCGATCACTTTCTGATGGCGCCGCTGGATCGAACAGTCGCGTTCAAAAAGATGCACGACCTCCCCCGAGGCATCGGCGAAAATCTGTACTTCGATATGGCGTGGCCGGACGAGATATTTCTCGATCAGAACCCGGTCGTCGCCAAAGGCGGCCGCCGCCTCTCTTCGTGCGCCGTCGACGGCGGCAGCGAAGGCGGCAGCGTCATCGACCCGCCTCATGCCCTTGCCGCCTCCGCCCGCGACCGCCTTGATCAATATCGGCCAGCCGATCGCTTCCGCTTGACCGAGCAGATGGGCCTCATCCTGATTGTCGCCATGATAGCCGGGCACCACGGGAACAGCCGCCCCGATCATCAACGCCTTGGCCGCGCTCTTGAGCCCCATCGCCCGAATCGCGGCGGGCGGCGGCCCGATAAAGATCAGGCCCGCCGCCGCGCACGCCTCCGCGAATTCGGCGCGTTCGGACAGAAAACCATAGCCTGGATGGACGGCATCAGCGCCACTCTTCCCGGCCGCCGCAATGATCCGTTCGATCACCAGATAGCTGTCGCGGGCCGGCGCCGGACCGATGCCAATGGCTTCATCTGCCATGCGGACATGCAACGCGCCGGCGTCGGCATCCGAATAGACCGCGACGGTTGCAACGCCCAGCCGGCGGCAGGTTCGCATGATGCGGCACGCAATCTCGCCGCGGTTGGCGATCAGGACCTTCCGGATCATCGCGGTCGATCCCTTGCGCCCGATCATCTTTATTCGGTGCCCCGCATGTCGGTCATGCGCCGGCGCAGCTCGAACTTCTTGATCTTGCCGAGAGGAGTTCGCGGGAAATCATCGACACATTCCAGCGATTCGGGCCATTTCTGCTTTGCCAGGCCAATGGTTTTCAGATGATCCTTGATCCCGGCGAGCGTCGGCGGACTTGCGCCGTCCGCGACCCGGATGACGGCATGCGCCCGCTCGCTCGTGCGGGGCGATGACATCGTGGATATAATGGTGTCCCGCCGCCTCCCAGGGACTGTTCGCTGCGCGCATTTCCCTAATCAGGGTCTCGCGGAGTTCAGGATCGGCATCCGGTTCGCGCAGCTTGCGGGCATGCGCGATATTCACGGCCACTTCGGGCGCGACAAAGCCGATGTCGGCGGTCGGCCAGGCAAAGTGCCAGTCCATGCCCATGCGGGGTCCGCCCATGCTGAAATAGCCCGCGCCATAAGCCTTGCGCAATACTACCGATACTTTGGGCACGGTGGCCGCGCTGAGCGCGACCCATTGGGTGGAGATGCGTCCGGCCATTCGCCGCTCCTCCGCCTTGCGGCTGACAAAGAAGCCGGGCGTGTCGCACAGGAAGACAAGCGGAATGTTGAAGGAGTCGCACAGGATGATGAAGCTGGTGATCTTGTCCGCGCCATCGAAACCCATCGCGCCGCCATTGCCGAGCGGATTATTGGCAACGACGCCGACCGTGTGACCGTCAAGCCGCGCCAGCGCCGTGATGACGCTGCGATCGAACAGCGGTTTCAGTTCCAGGAACCGGCCGTGGTCGAAGAGGATGCGTAGCGCCGCCCGCATGTCGTAACCGCGACGGGGCTGCGTCGGGATGATCGATGCGAGCTTGCCCTGACGATCGGCGGCGGGATCATCCCGGTCTGCGGACCGCGGCGGAAGCGCGTCATTGTGCGATGGCATGTAAGAGAGGAAATCGCGCACCAGAGCAATCGCGTCGGCGTCGGTATCCGCAACCTGATCGGCGAGTCCGGTCACCTTGGCATGGACCTCCCATCCGCCCAGTTCCTCGGCAGTGACCTTCTCCGTCGTGGCGATTTCGAGCGCCCGGGGACTCGATACCGCCATGCAAGTGCCTTTGACTTGCACCACGAGATCGGATTGCGCGGCAGAGAAGGCGGACTCGCCAAATGCATTGCCCATGATCGCGGTGACCAGCGGCACGCGCCGCTGGCGCTTGCCGAACGCGCCGGGCGGGGATGGATAGGAGATGATACCGACCGGGGTCAGGATATCGGGAATTCGTCCTCCACCGGACTCCGCAAACAATATAAGCGGATAGCCTTTTTCAAAGGCCGTCGAAGAGACCTGATCCATTTTTCGCGCGCCGGAGCGTCCGCCCGCGCCCGCCAGGGTGGTGGCATCATTACCGATCACTGCCACCGGCCGACCATCGACCGTGCCGAATCCGGCAACCTTGCCATCGGCCGGTGTTTCCCCGCATATGCCGGGCATGTCCGAATGGTTCAGGAGTCCCACCTCGAAGAAGCTGCCCATGTCGAGCAGCGCATCCACCCGATCCCGGACTGTCAGCCGACCACCCTGCTCCTGTTCTCCTGCCTTGTGGCGTGCGACGCGTTCGGCGCCGCCCATCGACCGGCCATGGTTTCGACGAGCCTCCAGATCGGTCGCTATTGTATGGATTGGATCGGTATCTTCGGTGGCTGGCATCGTGACTGGCTATCCTGATCGTGACAGCCGCATTCTACCGAAGGCCACGTTACAGGCTCAACTGCGGCAGGGTCATATCCATCACAGGACCGATTGAAATCCCGGCGTCGTTGGGGCCGTGCCTGCCACGCTTTGCAATAGAGTGAGGAGAAACTCAGAAAGGCGGATCCTATGGCGATAGTGCGTATCTTCAGCGAGACAGCAGGTGCCGTCTGGAAGGTATCCGTGCGGATCGGCGATCCCGTAGCGGAAGGCGAACCAGTCATCATTCTGGAATCGATGAAGATGGAATTTCCCGTGACCTGTCCGAAAGACGGGATTGTTGAAAGCCTGACGGTCGAGGAGGGGCAAATGGTGGTTGAAGGACAGTTGCTCGGGACGATCGCAACGCTTTAGGGCGGCAATGCTAGGCGTCGAGCCTCCGATAGGTTTCCGCGGCCTTGACGACTATCTTCTGAATGCTGTCTCGGTGTTGGCGCATCGATGCGATGGGCGCGGCGACGCCCACCGACAAATCCATCTCCCGGTTGCTTACGCAAAGCGGTGCGGCCAGCGCGGCCGTGCCGAATTGTGCCGCCTCGATATAGGAGAATCCGTTTCTCCGGGCTTCACAGGCCAGCGCCGCGACGCGCGGATAAGCGACACTGTTGCCGATCCGGCCCTCCGGGGGATAGAGCGGCGCGACGATCTTCCAAAGTTCATCGGCCGAATGTTGGCTTAGCATGGCGAACCCCGTGCTGCACGCCGTCACTGGGACATGGGCGCCGACAGACATGGTAAGCGGTATCGAAAGCCCGCTCGGTTCGACATAGATATAGTGGGAATAGGCTCCGCGACGCGTCGCGAGCACAGCCGTTTCACCTGTCGCTGTCCTGATGTCCTTGAGCAACTTCCAGAGGGCGCCATCACGAAATATATCGGCCGTACCCAAAGACCCATGAAGCTCACCTTGCTACTCAATGTATATGTTCGATCGACGGGATCGAAATGCAAATACCCCAGCACCAACAATGTCTGAACCAAGCCCGACACACTTGATTGAGGATAATCCAGATAGCGCGCCAGTTCGACGACCGACACCGGGCGCCGGATCGTATCCATGAACTCAATAACCTGCATAGCTCTGGCGGCAGATTTCACCACATCTTCGCCAAGTTTTATCCGGGGAAGAGATACTTTTTTCGTGACTTGTTTACGTGGACGGCCCATGACTATGGCAATTCCCGTATACAAAAAGCAGCGTTACGGGCCGATTGGCACTCGCCTTCGAAATCTATTCTTGCAGCCATCGTCAAGCCGACGGCTGCGTATCGATCCGCAACGCCATTTCACGGATTCCTCTCACGACCAACATTGTGGCCTTATAAAACCTGTTACGCAACCTGGAAGAAGTTCGTCAAGGAGGGCCGGCTCGGCAAGAGCCTCTCACTTTGAGTCATCGTGGCAAGTGACGTGAACTGGATCGTGTCCACGACATGGAGTAGTTCGCGAGTCGATCAGCGATATCCATTGCGCCGAGCAGATCACGCGTCATCGCGGCGTGCATATCTCGATCAACCGACTCGAAAGCGACATCCGCGCGTTCACCGAGGGGCACAATGAAAACCAAAGCCTATCGATGGACCAAGTCCGCCGACGACATCCTCACCTCCGTCAAGCGCTTCTGCCGAACGGTAGACCGGACGTTATGCAGCGAACTTAGTTTGTCGTAGCGGGTTGCGATGGGGCGCCAGCCAAAATGTCACCGCAGCCCAGCGCACGATCACATTTGCTCGCGACGCGAGGCCTTCTCCGTCAGCCCCGACAACCCTTCGCGCCGATCCAGCTCATCCAGCACGCTATCGAGCGATATGCCGCAATCGGCCAGCAGGACGAGGAGGTGGAACAGCAGGTCCGCGCTTTCGCCGACGGTTTCGGCGCGATCGCCGGCAAGGGCCGCGATGACGGTTTCGACCGCCTCTTCGCCGACCTTCTGCGCGATCTTGCCGCGCCCCCTGGAGGTCAGCTTCGCCACATAGGATTGCGACGGATCGGCGCGCCGCCGCTGGGCGATGGTCTGTTCCAACTGATGAAGGGTCGCGCGCATGGCCGCCATCAAGCGCCCGGCACGCGGCCCGTCAACAGGAAATCGGTTCGCCCGGCGCTTATTTGCGCTTGCGGCGGGCGCGGACGGCGCGGAAGCCCAGCGCCGCGACGCCCATGGCGAAGAGGCCGAGCTGTTCCGGCTCGGGAACCGGCGTCGCGCCGCCCGACGAGCTGGAACCGCCCGAACTGGAACCGCCCGAGCTGGAGGACGAGGAAGACGAACCGCCGCACTGCTTCCACAAGCCGCAGCCGAAAGTCGCCTGAGCGGGCGCTGCCGCGCCCATCAGGCCGACGACACCAGCGGCGAGAAGCATCTTGTTCACTTTCATCATCTTACTCCCTGTTTCCCGTAAACGTGATGCAGAGAATTAAGCAGAAGCTGTGCCAAAGCCGGGAAATGACGGATTCCCGTGGCGGAAATGCGTTAACGCGCGTCCGGGCGTTCTGGTTAATGTAAAATAAGCCGACGCTTTGCGGCTTTTTCAGGCCGACCGCACCGGCACGCCCGCCGCCGCCAGCGCCCGATGCGCCTGCGCTATGGTGTATTGACCGAAGTGGAAGATGGATGCGGCGAGCACCGCGCTCGCATGACCTTCGATCACGCCGGCCACCAGATGATCGAGCGTGCCGACGCCGCCGCTGGCGATCACGGGCACCGATACGGCGTCGGCGATGGCGCGGGTGAGGGCGATGTCATAGCCCTGTTTCGTGCCGTCGCCGTCCATCGACGTGACCAGCAGCTCGCCCGCCCCCAGTTCGGCAAGGCGCATCGCGTGCTCCAGCGCGTCGATGCCGGTGGGCCTGCGCCCGCCATGGGTGAAGATTTCCCAGCGGCCTTCCCCGACCCGCCGCGCATCGACCGAGCCGACGACGCACTGGCTGCCGAAACGGTCGGCGATATCGGCGACCAGTTCGGGCCGCGCCACGGCGGCGCTGTTCACCGCCACCTTGTCCGCCCCCGCGAGGAGCAGCGCGCGCGCGTCCTCCGGGCTGCGGACGCCGCCGCCCACGGTCACGGGCATGAAGCACACCTCCGCCGTGCGGCGCACCACGTCGAGGATGGTCCCGCGCGCCTCCTGCGTGGCGGTGATGTCGAGGAAGCAGAGTTCATCCGCGCCCGCCGCGTCATAGACCCTGGCCTGTTCCACCGGATCGCCCGCATCGCGCAGGTCGACGAAATTGACCCCCTTGACCACCCGGCCGTTGGCGACGTCGAGACAGGGAATGACGCGGGTGCGGACGGTCATGCTATGCTCCCACCGCCGTTCGCTCGATACGAACGGATGTTATCCACGCTCACGCCGCCGCCTGCGCCACCGCCAGCGCGGTTTTCAGGTCCAGCCGCCCGTCATAAAGCGCGCGCCCGGTGATGACGCCCTCGATCCCCTCATCGGCGTGGAGGCTGAGGATACGGATATCCGCGATGCCCGCGACGCCGCCGCTGGCGATCACCGGAATGCCGGTAGCGCGGGCAAGGTCCACGGTCGCGTCGATATTGCAGCCCTTGAGCAGCCCGTCGCGGCCCACATCGGTGAAAAGCAGGCTGGCGACCCCAGCATCCTCGAACCGGCGGGCGAGGTCGGCCACCGGCATGTCGGACGTTTCCGCCCAGCCGTCCGTCGCCACGAAGCCGTCCCGCGCATCGACCGCCACCACGATCCCGCCGGGGAAGTCGCGCGCCGCCGCCTTGACGAAGGCCGGGTCTTTGAGCGCCGCCGTGCCGATGACGATGCGCGCCACGCCCAGATCGAACCAGCGCTCCACCGCTTCCCGGTTACGGATGCCGCCGCCCAGTTGCACATGGCCCGGAAAGGCTTCGACGATCTTCTCCACCGCTTCGGCATTGACCGCATGGCCCGCGAAGCTGCCGTCCAGATCGACCACATGCAGATGCCGCGCCCCGGCCTGCGCAAACAGCAGCGCCTGCGCGGCGGGATCGTCGCCATAGACGGTGGCGCGGTTCATGTCGCCTTCGGCCAGGCGGACGACCTGGCCGCCCTTGAGGTCGATGGCGGGAAAGACGATCAGGCTCATATCATCATCCATTGGAGCACGCTCAAGGACGCCACTCCAGAAAGCGGGAGAGTAAGGAAAGGCCGTAGCTCTGGCTCTTTTCCGGATGAAACTGACAGCCGACGATGCTGTCGCGCGCCACGGCGGCGACCAGCGGCCCGCCATGGTCGGTGACGGCGGCCACATGAGCCGGATCGTTCGCCTCGAAATGATAGCTGTGCAGGAAATAGGCTTCCCCCGCCTCCAGCAGCGGCGGCGCGCCGCGCAGGATGACGTCGTTCCAGCCCATATGCGGCACCTTGATCGCGGGATCGGCCGTTTCGATCCGCTTCACCGTGCCCGCAATCCAGCCCAGCCCTTCATGCCGCCCGAACTCCTCGCCCGCATCCGCGAGCAACTGCATTCCCACGCACACGCCCAGAAAGGGGACGCCGCGCCCGTTCACCGCCGCGTCCATCGCGTCCACCATGCCGGGAATCGCCACCAGCGCGTCGCGGCACGCGCGGAAGGCGCCGACGCCGGGCAGCACGATCCGGTCCGCCTTTGCCACCACGTCGGCATCGGCGGTAATAGTCACGTTCCGGGCGCCGGCCTTGCGCAACGCATTGTGGACCGAATGAAGATTGCCCGCCCCGTAATCGATGAGGGCAAGGGTCGTCACAGCATCCCCTTGGTCGACGGGATCGCGTCGGCCTTGCGCTGGTCGATCTCAACCGCCTGCCGCAGCGCCCGCGCCAGGCCCTTGAAGCAGCTTTCCACGACATGGTGATTGTTGCCGCCGTAGAGATTTTCGACATGCAGCGTGATGCCGGCCGCCTGCGCGAAGCTCTGGAACCAGTGCTCGATCAGCTCGGTGTCCCATTCGCCCAGCCGCTGCACGGTGAAGGGCGCCTTGAACACCAGCCACGGCCGTCCCGAAATATCGAGCGCCACGCGCGTCAGCGTCTCGTCCATCGGCGCATAGGCCGTGCCGTAGCGGGAAATGCCGCGCTTGTCGCCCAGCGCCCGGGCGACCGCTTCGCCGATGGCGATGGCGGTATCCTCGGTCGTGTGATGCTGGTCGACATGCAGGTCGCCGACTGTCTTCACATCGATGTCGATCAGCGAGTGGCGCGACAACTGCTCGATCATATGGTCGAGGAAACCAATGCCCGTCGAAACGGAATAGAGGCCCGTGCCGTCCAGGTTGACGGTGACGTCGATCTGCGTTTCCGCAGTGTTGCGATGAATCTCGGCTCTACGCATGGCCGCCCTATAGCGCTTTGCGCGCGCCATGCAATCCGCGCGCGCAAGGATGACGCGCAGATGACAGGCGGGCTTGACGCTTCGTATCGCCTCGTTAGGACAGTGCGCCATGAGCGAAGACCTGCCCGACAGCCTGATTCCCTATGACGAAATCGTGCAGGAAGCGCTGCGCGCCGTCGTCGGCCGCGTGCTGGGGGAGGTGGAGCAGACCGGCGGCCTGCCGGGCAGCCATCATTTCTACATCACGTTCAAGACGCAGGCGCCGGGTGTCGACATCCCGGTCCGGCTGATCGAACGTTTCCCCGATGAAATGACCATCGTGCTCCAGAACAAATTCTGGGACCTCAAGGTCAGCGAGGACATGTTCCAGGTGAGCCTGACCTTCAATCAGGTCGCGGCGCATCTCACGATTCCCTTCGCGGCGATCACGGCTTTCGTGGACCCGGCGGTCAATTTCGCGCTCCAGTTCCAGGTGCAGGGCGACATCGCGCCCGAACCGCACGACGAGGCGGAAAATGACGCGCCGCAAGTGAAGAACGAAGACGGCTCCAATGTCGTAACGGTGGATTTCGGCAAGAAGAAGTAAGAGCCGCCGAGAACGGGGCCGGTTTCGGCCTCTACGCCGTTCAGTGTCCGTCATCCCGGCGGAAGCTGGAATCTCTCTTTCTTAGGGCGCAACCAAGCGTAAGCGAGATCCCAGCTTCCGCCGGGATGACGGATGAGTGGCGGGAATCCACCATAGCCGCAATCCGGCGCGGGTTTGCAGGCTACCCAATCCCCACAAGAAAACGGCCGGGAAATAATCCCCGGCCGTTTATTTCCCTGGAAAGGATCGGACCCCTCAGCCGCCGTGGATCGGCGCGCCCCAGCCGCCCCACACATAGATGGCGACAAAGAGGAACAGCCACACCACGTCGACGAAGTGCCAATACCAGGCGGCGGCTTCGAAGCCGAAATGCTGGCGGGGCGTGAAGTCGCCCTTATAGGCGCGGATGAGGTTGACGATCAGGAAGATCGTGCCGATCAGAACGTGAAAGCCGTGGAAGCCGGTCGCCATGTAGAAGGCCGAGCTATAGGGGCTGCCGCCGAAGGGAAACGGCGCATGGGCATATTCATAAGCCTGGATCGACGAGAACAGGATGCCCAGCAGGACGGTGCACCACAGGCCCTTCTTGAGGCCATCCCGATCGCCGTGGATCAGCGCATGATGCGCCCAGGTGACGGTGGTGCCGGAGCAGAGCAGGATCAGCGTGTTGAGCAGGGGCAGCTCGAACGCGTTCATGACCTCGATGCCCTTGGACGGGAACAGGCCGTCGATCGGGGCAAGCTCGCTGGGGAAGAGGGAGAAGTCGAAAAAGGCCCAGAACCAGCCGACGAAGAACATCACTTCCGACGCGATGAACAGGATCATGCCGTAGCGCAGGTGCAATTGCACGACAGGCGTATGGTCGCCCGCATGCGCTTCGCGAATCACGTCGCTCCACCAGCTGAACATGGTGAAGAGGACGCCCGCGACACCGATGAGGAACACCCAGCCGCCGCCGGTGGGCAGCGCGTCGGGGTGCATCCACATGATCGCGCCGAACGCCATGACCAGCGCCGACAGCGAGCCGAACATCGGCCAGATGCTGGGCGGGAGGATATGATAATCGTGATTCTTGGCGCCTGCCATGACCTGCTCTTCCCTGTTCGCGTTATTGCCTGTTGCCTTAGCTTGGCTTCTTGTCCTGCTCAACAGGATAGAAGGTGTAGCTCAGCGTTATTTCCTGCGTGTCCTTGTTGTCGGGATCCTGAAGTATCTTCGGATCGACATAATAGAGCACCGGCATCCGCACTTCCTCGCCGGGCTTCAGCGTCTGCTGCGTGAAGCAGAAGCACTGGATCTTGGTGAAGAACGCGCCAGCCTGGGTCGGCGTGACATTGAAGCTGGCCGTGCCGGTCACGGGCTTGTCCGACATGTTCTTCGCGATGAAGATCGCCATGTCGCGTGCGCCGACCGTCACCGTGTCGGTGGGATGTTCGGGGTGGAATGTCCACGGCATGCCGGGCTGAACGTTGGAATCGAAGCGGATGGACATCGTGTGACCCACCGCTTCCTTCACCTGGACATCGGCCGCCGCGCGCTGGGTCGTCCCGCCGAACCCCGTCTGTTGGCAGAAGATGCGGTAGAGCGGCACCGACGCGAAGCCCAGGCCCAGCATGGCCAGGCCGACGCCCGCCATCGTCACCAGCGTCCGCCGATTGCGGCGGTCCCGATCAAAGGGGGATGGAGGAAGGCTCGCCATCAATGGCCTCCGCCGATCTTCACGATGGTGATGGCGTAGAACAGGATCACCAGCGCCGCGAGCAATATGCCCGTCACGATGGCGCGGGATTTCTGCCGCGCCCGCACCTGCCGGTCCTCTTCCGGCGTCATGCCAGCAACCAGCGGTCGACCACGACCGCCCCGAACAGCAGGAAGAGGTAGAGGATGGAATATTTGAACAGCCGCCGCTCCGGCCCCATGCGCGCCGGATCGCTTTCCCGGCGGCGGAACACCTGGAAAGCGAAGACGGCGAAGAGCCCCGTGCCCAGCAGCGCCGCGATGCCGTAAACCAGTCCTGTCAGACGCAGCAGAACCGGCGCCATGGCCGCGACCGCCATGATCGCCGTATAGAGCCAGATCTGCCGCCGCGTCGCGACCTCGCCCGATACCACGGGCAGCATCGGGATGCCCGCCGCAGCGTAATCCGTTTTCACGAACAGCGCCAAGGCCCAGAAATGCGGCGGCGTCCAAAAGAAGATCAGCATGAACAGCGCCACCGGCAGAGCCGATATGTCGCCCGTGACCGCCGCCCAGCCGATGACGGGCGGGAATGCCCCCGCCGCGCCGCCGATGACGATATTCTGCGCCGTGCGCGGCTTGAGCCAGATGGTGTAGACGAAGACGTAGAAGAGGATCGAAACCGCCAGAACCGCCGCCGCAAGCCAGTTGGTCGCAATGCCCATCAGCAGCACCGAGAAGACGGACAGGCCCACGCCGAAATGCAGCGCCGATTGCGGGTCCATGCGGCCGGCGGGCAACGGACGATTGGCGGTCCGCTTCATCAGACCGTCAATATCCTTCTCATACCATTGGTTGAGCGTCGCGGCGGCCCCCGCGCCCAGCGCGATGCAGAGGATCGTGGTGAACGCCAGCACGGGGTGAATCCGCCCCGGCGCGGCGAGTAGTCCGCACAGGCCCGTGAAGACCACAAGGGTCATGACCCTGGGCTTGGTCAAGGCCACGAAATCCCGCCAGTGCGCCGGAAGCGCGGGGGACATCGCCTTGGACATGATCGGCGAACTTGCCATAATCTCCTCACGGGCCAGCCCGGCGCCGTGTTTGCGCCGGGTCTGAAAAGCAGGCTGCGGCCTCGGCCGTGCCCATGGCGTCCCGGCTCACCGGGACGCCTGGTTGATGCCGCGTCTCAGTCGACGACCGGCAGGGTTTCGAACTGGTGATAGGGCGGCGGGCTGGTCAGCGTCCATTCCAGCGTCGTCGCGCCTTCACCCCAGGGATTGTCTTCCGCCTTCTTGCCCGCGACCATCGACCAGATCAGGTTCACGAAGAAGATCACCATACCGGCAGCCATGATTTCATAACCGTGGCTGGCAATCTGGTTCCAGTAGGCAAAGGCTTCCGGATAGTCGGGATAGCGGCGCGGCATGCCCGACAGACCCAGGAAGTGCATCGGGAAGAACAGCATGTTCACGCCGATGAAGAACACCCAGAAGTGCAGATGGCCGAGAAATTCGTTGTACATCCGGCCGGACATCTTCGGGAACCAGTAGTAGAAGCCCGCGAACAGGCCGAAGACCGCGCCCAGCGACAGCACATAGTGGAAGTGCGCGACCACATAATAGGTGTCGTGCAGCACGTCGTCCACGCCGCCATTGGCCAGCACGACGCCGGTGACGCCGCCCACGGTGAACAGGAAGATGAAACCCAGCGCCCAGACCATCGGGGTCTTGAAGCTGATCGACCCACCCCAGATCGTGGCGATCCACGAGAAGATCTTGATGCCGGTGGGCACCGCGATCACCATCGTGGCGGCGGTGAAGTACATCTTCACATTGACCGACATGCCGGTGGTGAACATGTGGTGCGCCCAGACGACGAAGCCGACGACGCCGATCGCAACCATGGCATAGGCCATGCCGAGATAGCCGAAGACCGGCTTGCGGCTGAAGGTCGAGACGATCTGGCTGATCATGCCGAAGCCCGGCAGGATCATGATGTACACTTCGGGATGGCCGAAGAACCAGAAGAGATGCTGGTAGAGTTCCGGATCGCCGCCGCCAGCGGCATCGTAGAAGGTCGTGCCGAAATTACGGTCGGTCAGCAGCATGGTGATCGCCGCGGCCAGAACCGGCAGCGCGAGCAGCAGCAGGAAGGCGGTGACCAGCACCGACCAGACGAACAGCGGCATCTTGTGCAGGGTCATGCCCGGCGCGCGCATGTTCAAAATGGTGGTGATAAAGTTGATAGCGCCCAGGATCGAGCTGGCGCCCGCGAGGTGGAGCGAGAGGATCGCCATGTCCACCGCCGGACCGGCCGAACCGCTGGTCGATAGCGGCGCATAGACCGTCCAGCCGGTGCCCGCGCCGTTGCCCGTGCCGCCGGGAACGAAGGTCGAGCCGAGCAGCAGCGCGAAGGCCGGGATCAGCAGCCAGAAGCTGATATTGTTCATGCGCGGGAAGGCCATGTCCGGCGCGCCGATCATGATCGGCACGAACCAGTTGCCAAAGCCCCCGATCATCGCGGGCATCACCATGAAGAAGACCATGATGAGGCCGTGGGCGGTGATGAGCACGTTCCACAGGTGATAGGCCTGATCGAGCGTGGCCGACGGACCGTCGCTGAACTGCGCCCATGCCTGGAGATACTGGATGCCCGGCTGCGCGAGTTCGGCGCGCATCAGGCCCGAAATCGCACCGCCGATGATCCCGGCGATGATCGCGAAAATCAGATAGAGGGTGCCGATATCCTTGTGGTTCGTCGACATGAACCAGCGCTGGAAAAAAGCCGGCTTGTGATCGGCGTCGTGATGCTCGTGAGCCCCATGCCCGGAAGCGTCGCCGTGGTGGTCTGCGGTAATCGTGGTCATGGCCTATCTGCCCTTACATCAAATCTTGGCGGGAGCGGCAGCGGGCGCGGGGGCCTCAGCCGTCGCGGCCGTCGCGGCTTCTGCGGCCTTGGGCTTGCCGCCCTGCGAGAGCACCCACTGGTCGAACTGCGCGGGAGGCAGCGCCTCGATCGCGATCGGCATGAAGCCATGACGCGCGCCGCAAAGCTCCGAGCACTGGCCGTAATAGACGCCGGGCTTGTCGATGGTGAAGCTCTTCTCGTTGAGACGGCCGGGCACGGCGTCCATCTTCACCCAGAGCGAGGGAACCGCGAAGCTGTGGATCACGTCCGCGCCGGTGATGATGAGCTTAACCGGACGGCCGACGGGCAGAACCAAGCGGTTGTCGGGCGCCAGTAAATAAGGCTCGCCATTTTCGGCCGCCTTTTCCTTGGTCAGCATGTTCGACACGAATTCGGGGATTTCGTTGTCGGGATATTCATAGCCCCAATACCACTGATAGCCGGTCACCTTGACGGTGATCGCATCCTTGGGCGCGGGCTTGTACTGGTCCGCGAGCAGGCCGATGGACGGCACCGCGATCACCAGCAGGATGACGACCGGCACCACGGTCCAGATCACCTCGATCACCGTATTGTGCGACGTCTTCGAGGGGGTCGGGTTGGCGCCGCGCCGGAAGCGGACCATCACATAGAGCATCAGGACGAGCACGAGGATCGAGATGATTGTGATGATCGGCAGCAGCATCATGTCATGCAGCCAGCGGGCGCTGTGCCCGGTGGAGGTAAACTGCTGCTGGAGGGTGATTTCGCCCGGACGGGGCATGCCGATACCTTCGGTCGGCTTCATACGGGGCGGCGCGGCAACCTTTGCGGCGGGCGCCGCATCGGCGGCATTGGCGGCCGATTCGACCGGCGCGGCGGCATTTTCAGCCGGCGCCGCGGCGGCGGCATTATCCTGCGCCAGCGCCGGACTGCCCATCGCCAAAGCCGGCGCAAAGGCCAGCATCCCGGCGAGAATGAGCGATTTCACCTTGTTCATAGCGTCTTCTTACCCCGTAACCCCTTCGCGCCCCTGCAGCGGAGACGCACGCGCATACGCTTCGTCCCCGCCCGGTCGGTCTGCCGCGGCTTATAGGCATGGTTTTTTCCTGCCTCAAGCGTTCAGGAGCAGATTTTCTTCTCTGTTGCAACGCTTCCCTTGCCCGCCTATTCCGCTCCCGCGCACAAGGGCGCTGTTTCACGGGGCGCGGACGCCCTTTAATAAGGAGCGCGACGAGACGGGGTTTCCCGATGTCGGCCGCGCGAATGGATCTGTAACGAATGACCGACGACGAAGTATTGGCGGAATTCCGGGCGGCGGGTGCGCTGCTGGAAGGACATTTCATCCTGTCATCGGGGCGCCGCAGCGGCAATTATCTGCAATGCGCGCGCGTGCTGATGAACGCGGAACGGGCCGGGCGGCTGGCGCGTGCGATGGTGCAGCAGCTGCCGCGTGAATTGCGGCAGGACATCGATCTGGTCGTGTCCCCCGCCATGGGCGGCGTCATCATCGGCCATGAGGCCGGGCGCGCGCTGGACAGGGACGCAATCTTCCTGGAGCGGCCGGAAGGGACGTTCGAACTGCGGCGCGGCTTCGCCGTCACCCCGGGGCAGAAGGTGCTGATGGTCGAGGATGTGGTGACGACGGGCCTTTCGTCCCGGCAGGCGATAGAAGCCGTGGAGGCGGCGGGCGGCATCGTCCTCGCCGAAGCGGCGCTGGTCGACCGTTCGGCGGGCGAAGTCGATCTGGGCGTGCCCTTCTATCCGCTCGTCAGCATCAATTTCCCGGTCTATGACGCGGATGACATACCGCCCGAACTGGCAGCGATTCCCGCTGAAAAACCGGGCAGCCGGAAGCAGTAGGCGATGGCGGCCTCTCCCGCGCATCTCCGGCTTGGCGTCAACATCGACCATGTGGCGACCATTCGCAATGCGCGGGGCGGCACGCATCCCGATCCGGTGAAGGCGGCGCTCATGGCCGTCAAGGCCGGCGCGGACGGCATCACGGCGCATCTGCGCGAAGACCGGCGCCATATCCGCGACGAGGATATCGCCACGCTGATCGCGGCGCTGGCGGTGCCGCTCAATCTGGAGATGGCGGCGACGCGGGAAATGCTGGACATTGCGCTCCGGCATAAGCCTCATGCTGTCTGCATCGTGCCGGAAAAGCGGGAGGAACGCACCACCGAAGGCGGGCTGGATGCGGCCGGGCAGATCGAGGCCCTGCGCCCCATCGTCGGCGCGCTGGGCGAAGCCGGGGTGCGCGTCAGCCTGTTCATCGAACCCGATCCGGCCCAGATCGAGGCGGCAATCCGGCTGGACGCCCCGGTCGTGGAACTCCACACGGGCCGCTATGCCGAACTGAGCGGCGCGGAACGGGCGCGGGAATTGCGGCGGCTGTCGGACGCGGCGGCGCTGGCCGCGAAGAACGGCATGGAGCCTCATGCCGGGCACGGCCTGACCTTCGACAATGTGGGACCGGTCGCCGCCATTCCGCAGGTCGCCGAACTCAATATCGGCCATTTCCTGATCGGCGAGGCGATCTTCGGCGGGCTGGAAAACGCCATCCGCGAAATGCGGCGGCAGATGGATCTGGTGCGTTGATTATCGGCCTGGGTTCCGACCTGTGCAATATCGAGCGGATACAAAATTCGCTCGACCGCTTCGGCGATCGTTTCGAGCAGCGTGTCTTCACCGACATCGAACAAGCCAAGGCCAACCGCCGCCCCTTCACCAAGGCGGGCACGCTCGCCAAGCGCTTCGCCGCCAAGGAAGCCTTTTCCAAGGCGGTCGGCACCGGCTTCAAACGCGGCGTGTTCATGAAGGATATCGGCGTCGTCAACGCGCCGAGCGGCGCGCCGACGCTGGCGCTGACCGGCGGCGCGCTCGCGCGGCTTCAATCCATGGTGCCCATGGGCTACAAGCCGGTCATTCACCTGACGCTCACGGACGATCATCCATGGGCGCAGGCGTTCGTCATCATCGAAATCCTGCCGCAGGACGATGCGGCGCCAGAGCCAAGCCCCCATCCATGACGGCATCCGACATGACCGAGAACAGCCCGCCCCCCGCAGAGGAAAGCCCTGCGCCGCAGGAGGCCGATACCGCCTCAAGCCCCGTCAACTGGTGGCATGAGGCGCGGAGCATCGCGCTGCTGATCCTGGCGGTGCTCGCCTTCCACAGCTTCGTCGCCAAGCCTTTCTACATTCCATCCGAATCGATGATGCCGGTGCTGTTGAAGGGCGACCGGCTGGTGGTGAGCAAATTTCCCTATGGCTGGTCCTATGTCTCGCCCAGCTTCCACCCGCTGCCTTTCCTGAAGGGGCGTATCTTCGGCCATATGCCGGCGCGCGGCGACATCGTGATCGTGTCGCCCCAGAATCGGCGGGAGGATTATATCAAGCGCGTGATCGGCCTGCCCGGCGACATCGTGGAAGTGCGCGGCGGACAGGTCATCCTGAACGGCCAGCCCGTGCCGCAAAAGGCGCTGAAACCCATCCGCGTGCCCATCGACGGCAATGCCCCCTGCCCGCCCATGCAGTTCCCCGGCGCGCGGCGGACGGGCGCGGACGGCGCGTCTTATTGCGAATTGCCGGTGAAGCAGGAAGTGCTGCCGGGCGGCAAAACCTATGTCACCATCGACATGGGGCCGAGCGCGCTGGACTGGTATGGGCCGGTCCGCATTCCGCGCGGCCATGTCTTCCTGATGGGCGACAATCGCGACAACAGCGCCGACAGCCGCGCGCCGCTGGAGGAGAACGGCCTGGGCGGGCCGGTGCCGTGGGAAGCGATCGGCGGACGGGCGGAATTCATCACCTTCTCGCTGGACGGCGATTCCACCTGGAACCCCCTGACCTGGCTTCACGCCCTGCGCAGCGGGCGGGCCGGGAACAGCCTGCGTCCCCGGAGCGTTGACGCGCCGAAATAGACGATCCATGGGGGAATCGGGTTTGAGCGACAAGATCCATATCGAGGAACCCGGCCCCAGCGAATACCGCAGTCCCCTTGTCCAGCATGAGATGAAGCGCGCGGGCGTATGGATTGCGATGGGCGTCGCGGTCGCGCTCATCGTACTGCTGGCCCAACCGATCATGCTCATCATGGGTGCGCTGGTGCTGGCTACGATGATGGATGGCGGAACCCGTCTGCTGGGCCGCGTGCTGCCCATCGGACGGGGCTGGCGGCTTGCCATCGTGCTGCTCGCCGCGCTGGCCTTCCTGATCTACACCTTCTTTCTCACCGGATCGAGCCTCGCCGCGCAGGCGCAAGCCATGCGCGTCATCGTCGAGGCGCAAGTGACGCGGATCGGCGGATGGATGCAGCAGCTTGGGATCACGACGACGCCCGAGGACTTCAAGAACCTGGCGAGCCAAGCCATGAGTTCGCTGGGCCGCGTCACGGCGGCGGTCGGGACGATGGTGGGCGCGCTGACCAGCGGGGTCATGATGCTGGTGCTGGCCATCTTCATCGCCGTCGAGCCGAAGCTCTACGAGCGCGGCGTCGCCTGGATGCTGCCGATGGAAAATCGCGCGCGTTTCTACAGGATCGCGGACAAGATGGGCTGGACGCTGCGCCGGCTGATGTTCGGGCGGCTGATCGGCATGGCGGTGGAGGGCGTGGGCACATGGCTGCTGCTGTGGGCGGGCGGCGTGCCGATGGCGGGGCTGCTCGGCATATTGACGGGCCTGTTCGCCTTCCTGCCCAATATCGGGTCGATCATATCGGGCATATTGATTGTTCTGGTCGGTTTTTCGGCAGGGGTGAACGCCGGATTCTATGCCTTTGGCGTTTATCTGGCCGTGCAGATCGTGGACGGCTATCTGATCGTGCCGATGGTCGCCAAGCGCGCCACGGACCTCGCCCCCGCGCTGGTGCTGGCGGCGCAGATCCTGTTCGGCGCGCTGTTCGGCATATTGGGCCTGTTCCTGGCGGACCCGATGATCGCAATGCTCAAGGTCTATCTGGAGGAACGGTCAAGGATGCTGGAGGCCGAGCGGACGGACGGCCTCGCCGTTGATCAGGAAACGCCCTAAGGAACGCGCATTCGATGGCGGTTATGGGTGGGGAGCGGACGTAGCGTGGGCCCTCTTTCTTCCGTCATGCCAGCGACCCGAAGGGCGGCGTAAGCCGCCATTCAACGAGTTTTTGCAATCCCCAAGCAAAAAAAGAGGCCCGCAAGCGGGGCCTCTTCCTTGATCCTGCGATGGAAGCGCCGGTCAGTTGCCGGGCAGAGGGGGCGGCGGCGCGCCCTGTTGCATCATCTGCTGCATCTGCATGATTTCCGCGCGCGACTTGAAGTCGTGGAGCTGGACGTCGAAGACCAGGACCGAATTGGCCGGGATCGGTCCGGCGGCCTGGTCGCCATAGCCGAGCTGCGGCGGAATCCACAGGCGGTACTTGCCGCCCTTCTTCATCTTCTGAAGCCCTTCGGAGAAGCCCGGCACGACGCCGTCCACCGGCATGGCGGTCTGCGGATTCTCGTCGAACACCGTGCCGTCGAGCAGCGTGCCCTTATAGCCGACCAGCGCCACGTCCTGCGCGGTCGGGCTGGGACCGGCCCCTTCTTCCAGCACCTTGAACTGGAGGCCCGACTGCGTCGTCTCGACGCCGTCGGCCTCCGCATTCTGCGTCAGGAAAGTCGCGGGCGACGGTTCCAGATTGCGCTGCCCGGCCCAGGCAAGGCCCCCCGCCGCCAGCACGATCGCGGCGACGCCGATCCAGAGGCGCGTCAGCGACCCCTTGGCAATGGGATGAAGGGGAACAGCCGTCGTGGACATGGGCGCGCGCCTTGCAGTTGGAAGAAGACTATTAAGGAAAGGGCGGCCCTGCGGCCGCCCCGTCAGACATGCTTACCGGACGCCGTCGCGCTCGGCGCGCTTGCGCTCCAGCTTGCGGGCGCGGCGGACGGCCGCGGCCTTTTCGCGGGCGCGCTTTTCCGAGGGTTTTTCGTAATGACGGCGCAGCTTCATCTCGCGATAGACGCCTTCACGCTGCAGCTTCTTCTTGAGAGCGCGAAGAGCCTGATCCACATTGTTATCGCGAACGATGATTTGCATAAGCCAGTCAATCTCCAATCGAAAACGGGCGGTCCGCCAGGAATAAAACCCTTCCCGGCGGGCCTCCCGAATAAAAATCCATGAGTCGTCGCAAGTCACCCTGCGCCGTGTGGGGCGCGCCCTACCAGCAGAGTCGCGCAAATTCAACCCTAAAGCCATCCAATCCCGGCAATCCGCCGCATAAGCGGTCCCCGCCTTGCGCGGCGGAGGGGATGGCGACCCGCCTTTATCCAGCCCGGCGGGCAATTTTCCGGCCTTTTCCCGCTCTTTGCGGTTGATCGGCGCGGCACTTCGTGATTTCCTTATCTCCGCCCGGGCGAAATGGAGGATGAGGTTGGCGACAATTATGAACAATCGCGCGGCGCGGGGCCATCGAAACCCCTCCTTTGCCAAGCGGATCAGTTCGCACCTTGCCGCCGCGCTCGTCGTCTTCTGCCTGCTCCAAATCTTCATCGTCGCGAAAATGGGCGGGTCGCTGGTCCTGCATCTGGGGATCATCATCGCCATCGGCGGCTTCGCCGTGGCCGCGCGAGGGCTGGAACGGCGCTGGCAGATGATCGAACATGCCGGACTGTCCCAGAACGGGCTGGCGCTGCGGTTCCGGCGCGATCTGCTCCAGCTTTGGGCTGCCAGCCTGATCGGCGCGCTGCTGTGGATTCCGGTGGCCATCATATACCACGCGCTGTTCGGCTGAATCCGCGGAGCTAAAGAGCCTTTCCTTCGTTCCTTGCCTGTTACAGGAGGAGCGGACATGGCCGACGCCACGATTTTCGACCGGCTCAAGCAGGATCACGATGCGCATCGGCAATTGCTGGACAAGATGGACGATGCCGGGGATCAGGCGGATCGGCTGGAAAAACTGTTCGAGCAGTTCAAGGTCGAAGTGACCGCCCATGCCGCGGCGGAGGAGGAAACGCTCTATGCCACCATGCTGGCGCGGCCGGACCTGCGGGAAGACGCGCAGCACAGCGTGGCGGAGCACAAGGAAATCGGCGATTATCTGGAGGAGATGGACGGCCTCCCCTTCGACGGCGAGGCGTGGAGACGCACCTTCGCCACGATGAAGAAGCGCTACATCCACCATATCGACGAGGAAGAGGAAGAGATGTTCCCCGATGCCGCCAGGGAACTGACGGCGGAAGAGGAAGAACGGCTCGCGGCTGTCTTTGCCCGGCGCAAGCCCGCCGAATTGAAGCGCGCCGAAGCGGAGAACGAAGCAGGGAAATAGGACGCGGCGCTTAGCCGGACGCAGGCTTGGCATTGCTTTGTCCGATTTAGAGTGGGACGCTCTTCTACTTGGGCACGCCCAGCCGGAGGGAGATGCCAGCGTTGGCTTACGCCGCCCTTCGGGTCGCTGGGATGAAGGATGTTGAATGTCCCCTTCAGCCAAAACGCGTCCATCCGCTTATCCATTCGCGCCCGATCGGTTTCCAGGCGCGTTTTCCCGCTGGCACGATCGCTTCGGCCGATCGATAGTGGAGAGGCAGGAGGATCAAGCCATGAGCGGACGGATCAGGGTCGGTATCGGCGGCTGGACCTATGAGCCGTGGCGCGGCACCTTCTATCCCGAAGGGCTGCGGCAGAAGGATGAGCTGGCCTATGTCGGCGCGCATCTGACCGCGACGGAAATCAACGCGACCTATTACGGCACGCAAAAGCCGGCGACCTTCGCCAACTGGGCCGGGGCGGTGCCGGACGGCTTCCGTTTCGCGGTCAAGGCGTCGCGCTTCTGCACCAACCGGCGCGTGCTGGCGGACGCGGGCGAGTCCGTCGCCAAATTCGTGGGGCAGGGTCTGGCCGCGCTGGGCGACCGGCTGGGGCCGATCCTCTGGCAGTTCATGCCGACCAAGACTTTCGATCCCGACGATTTCGGCGCTTTCCTGAAACTGCTCCCCGCCAGCGTCGAGGGCATGCCGCTGCGCCATGCGCTGGAAGTACGGCATGAAAGCTTCGACGATCCTGCTTTCCTGGCGCTTGCGCGGGATGCGGGCGCGGCGGTGGTGCTGGCCGATCACCCGGAATATCCCGCCCTGCATGGCCATGATGCGGGCTTTTCCTATCTGCGCCTGATGCGCAGCCGCGAGGAGGAAGCGACGGGCTACGCCACGGCGGATATCGCGCAATGGGCCGATACGGCGCGCGAAAAGGCACGGGACGGCGACGTGTTCGCCTTCTTCATCAGCGGCGAGAAGGTCAGGAACCCGGCGGCCGCCATGGCGATGATCGCGCGGCTGGAACGCTGAAACGGCGGCCTTTCCCCACTGACTGTGTTCCATGCGCAACAGGCTGTTGCATTTGCCGCAACTGCGAAGGCGTGCTTTGCGATTGTTACAACCGTGAGACGGGCGCATAGGCGCGGTCCCGGCCCGTCGGGTAATATAAAAAAGTCAAATGTTCGAAGGAATTTCAATATGCGTCATGCTTTCCAAGGTATCGCGCTGGTGGTCGCAGTCGGTGCACAGGTGCTGACCTTCTATTCGGTGCTTTTTGCCTGAGCGCTTTTCCGCGCTTTCCTCATTCCCGATCTGATCGGGACTCAAAAGGCCGCCCCGGGCATTCGCCAAGGGCGGCTCTTTTATTTTTCATCATGCCAGCGAACGCTGGCCTCTTTCTTCTTCTTAGGCATGATCCGGCCCAGGGAGATCCCAGCATTGGCTTATGCCGCCCTTCGGCTCGCCGGGATGACGGATTGGGCGATATTCGTTCCTGGCCGAACGGTCGTCGCGAGAATAGGACTCGCAAGCTGCGTAAAGGGGCGTGTCAGCCCTCCGCCAGCCAGCCCGCCAGCAGATAGGCGACAAGCCCGACCGGCCCGAGTGCGCAAAGCGTCAGCAGGACCACGGCGATGCGGATGAGCGTGACGTCCACGCCGATGCGGTTGGAAAGACCCGCGCACACGCCCATGATCTTTCCGTTGCGGCGGTCGAGGGTGAAGCTGTCGTTCATGAATCCGGCCTTTCGATGCGATGTTGCGATTGATGCGGAGCGGGGCGGCTCAGGCGATCGGAACCACCGGAACCGCCGCGCCGACGAAGATGCCGGCGAACAGGAAAGCCCCGGCGAGGGCGAAGGCGACGTTCTGAATCCTGACGATGGACATGGCGGTGACTCCCTTGACTTGGGGCAGCCGAACCATCCGGCCTGATGCCCCTTCGATTGCAGATTCGTTTGCAGGAGCCGTAAGCAGGAGCCGTGCCAATTGTGCTTTCCGGCTGAAATGCGGGTTTTGGGATGAAGTGCCGGCGAAATTGCGGTGAGAGAAATTCCGTAAGTTGGGATTATTTCCCTTTTATCGGGAATATTTTCGAACTGTAAGCAGGCGGGAGAGACAGCGGCCGGCTTGCCCGACCATGGTTGCGCCGCAAGCCGTTGCCGCTAGTCTGGGGTCGGGCGGGAAACAGGAGAGACCATGTCATGACCCAGCGCCACCAGCCTGAACGCTTGCCCGAGGACCGCAACTGGATCGCCTCCGCCGGACTGGACCGCCGCCGCCTGCTGGTCGCAGGCACCTTCGCCGCCGGTTTCGCCGCGGCCTGCCGCCCCGTCTCCAGCAGCGCGATCCAGACCTCGGCCGAAGGGCTGGTGGAAGAAAGCGTGTCGATTCCCGCCGCCGACGGCTTCGCCATGCCCGCCTTCGCCGCCCGTCCGGCAGACAAGGAAAACGCCCCGCTCCTCTGCGTGGTTCACGAGATTTTCGGCGTCCATGAATGGATTCGCGACATATGCCGCCGCTTCGCCAGGGCAGGCTATTATACCATCGCGCCCGACCTGTTCGCCCGCCACGGCGATGCGACGAAGATCGCCGACTTCAAGCAGCTGGTGAGCGGCATCGTTTCCAAGGCATCGGACGCGCAGGTGCTGGCGGACATCGACGCGGCCTATGCCTGGGCGGGCGGCCATGGCGCGGACGGGTCGCGGCGGGGCATCACCGGCTTTTGCTGGGGCGGGCGGATCGTCTGGCTCTATGCGGCGCACAGCGCGCAACTGGATGCGGGCGTCGCCTTCTACGGCCGCCTCGTCAGCCAGAAGACGGCGTTGCAACCGCTCAGCGTGATTGAGGAGGCGGGGAAGCTCAAGGCCCCGGTGCTCGGTCAATATGGCGCGCTGGACCAGGGGATTCCGCTGGCCGATGTGGACGCGATGCGCGCGGCGCTTGAACAGGCGGGCAAGTCCCCGCCCGACGAGATCACCGTCTATCCCGGCGCGGACCATGGCTTCATGGCGGATTACCGCCCCAGCTACGACGAAGCGTCCGCCAAGGCGGCATGGCAGGCGGCGCTGGGCTGGTTCGACCGTTATGTGAAAGCGGGCACGTGATTATTTCCCGGTCATCGCCTTCACCGCCGCCAGCGCGCTCTTCACATGATCGACATAGTTCATTTCGCTGTGGACGAAGGCGATCCGGCCCGACGGCGCGATGACATAGGAGGTGCGGTCGGTCAGCCCCGGCCGCATCTTGAGCGCCACGTCATAGCCCTGGACGATGCCCGGCCCCGCCGACGCCACCGCGAACTTGCCCGCGCACTCCCTGGTGGAGAAGGCGACCAGATCGTCGACCGGATCGGCGGACATGCCGATCACGGTGGCGCCCGCCTTCTTGAAATCATCGATATGGGCGGCAAATTCGCGCGCTTCGGCCGAGCAGCCGGGCGTGAACGCCTTGGGGAAGAAATAGAGGACGACCGGGCCGCGCTTCAACTGGTGCGACAAAGTGAGGGTGAAGGTCTTGCCCGCCAGGGCGCCGCGCGTGGTGAAGTCGGGCGCTTTGGCTCCAACGGCCAGCGCCGCCATCGCGCCGGTCGCGCCCAGGGCGGCGGCGGTGCCGAGGAAAAGGGCCGCGATTCGCGCGATCAATGGGCTTGGCATGGTTCAACTGTCCTTGTCTGGCGAAGCGGGCGGTTCCCACAATTCGATGGCATTACCTTCCGGATCGTGAATGCGGGCGAAACGGCCCGCATTGGGATGATCCCATTCGGGCTTGGTGATGACCCCGATCCGCGCGGCGCGCAAGTGGGCAAGCAGGTCGTCGAGATCGGCCACGCGGAAATTCATCATGAACGCCTTGTCGGCGGCGAAATAGTCGCTGTCCTGCTTGAAGGGCGAAAAGACCATGGGGCCGCCCAGCGTCTGCCACACCCATTCATTCGCCTGTGCGGCGGGATCGGACGTGCAGCCCGCGCCGACGCCCAGATGTTCCCGATACCATGCGGCCAGCGCATCGGGATCGCGCGCCCGGAAGAATAATCCGCCCATTCCCAATACCGGCATGGCTGCGCTCCTGATGGAGGGGCGGCGTGTCGCTGCCCTTGCCGCAGCGGAACTCTTTCAGGCGTCGCCGGTTCCTTGCGGATGCGTATCTATCTGCTCTTCGCCCTGCCGCTCCTGCTCCTTGCCTGCGATGGGGGGCATGACCGGCAATCCGGCATGACCGCCGATATCGAGAACGCCGCGCCGCCGGACGGGCAGGAGGAAGCGCCCGCGAACAATGCCGTCCCGACCCCGGAAAATGCGGCCTCGCCAAACGAGACGGAGGCCGGATCGCTGATCCCGGCGGCATTGCGCGGGCGCTGGACGGGCATGGACGAGGATTGCAGCGACAAGGGCGCTGAACTGAAGCTTTCGATCACGCCGAAGGATTTGATCTTCCATGAGAGCGTCGGGACGGTGACGGGCATCGAACGGCAGGCGGACGGGCGGATCAGGATCGACGCGTCCTTCACCGGCGAAGGACAGAGCTGGACCCGCAGCCTGACGCTCAAACCCTCCGCCAGGGGGCAGGAGCTGACCATGATCGATGACGGCGTGGCCGTGACGCGCAAGCGGTGCGGCTGAGAGGCACGGGTCGCGCTTCCTAAACCGGCTCCGCATCGCTAGAGCGGCCTGATGATCGGCCGACTGACACTGAGCGATTTCCGCAACCATGCGGATGCGCTGATCGTGCCCGATCATGCCTTCATCCTGCTGACCGGCGAAAACGGCGCGGGCAAGACGAACATATTGGAAGCCGTATCCATGCTGGCGCCGGGGCGCGGCCTGCGCGGGGCGGCGCTCCGGGACATGGCGCGGCAGGACGGCGCGGGCGGCTTCGGCATAGCGGCGGAAGTGGATGGCGTGATGCTGGGCACGGGCGTCGCGGCGGGCGCGCCGGACCGGCGGCAGGTGCGGATCGGCGGCGTCGCCGCATCGGCCAATGCGCTGGCGGATCATCTGGCCATCGTGTGGCTGACCCCCGCCATGGACCGGCTGTTCATGGACAGCCCCGGCGGACGGCGGCGCTTCCTGGATCGGCTGACGCTGGCGCTCCATCCCGGCCATGCGGTCCACAGCGCCCGGTACGAAGCGGCGATGCGCGCGCGCAACCGGCTGCTGGCCGACCCGCGGAGCGCCGATCCGCTCTGGCTCGACGCGCTGGAGGCGCAGATGGGGGAGCATGGCGCGCCGCTGGCGGCGGCGCGCGCCGATCTGACCGCGCGATTGAACGCGATGCTGGCGGATCAGCCGGACGCGCCCTTCGCCCGGCCGCTGCTGGCGCTGGAAGAGGCGGAGGGCGGGGGAGACGAGCCGCTTGGCCCGCGCCTCGCGCGGGAACGGCGGCGCGACGCAGCGGCCGGGCGCACCTTGTCGGGACCGCACCGACAGGACCTGACCGTCACCCATAGAGCCAAGGGGCAGGCGGCGGCGCTCTGTTCGACGGGGGAACAGAAGGCGCTGCTGCTGTCGATCCTGCTCGCCCACGCCGCGCTGGTGGCGGCTTCGCGCGGGCAGCCGCCGGTGCTGCTGCTCGACGAAGTGGCCGCGCATCTCGACCCATCGCGCCGTGCGGCCCTGTTCGACCGGCTGCGCGGCATGGGCGCGCAGGTGTGGATGACCGGTACGGAACGCGCGCTTTTCCAGGATGTTGGGGAGGCGACTCGGCTCTCCGTCACGTCCGGGCACGTTTTTCGTTCCGCCAGCTAACGCACCGCAGCAACGATTCGTCGCCCCGCACTTTTCAATTCGTCCCGCCTCTGCCCTAAGGCCGTCACGGGGATGAAACGTCTTTGAATAGTCGGGGGTTTGCACGGATGATCGGTGGTTTTCGCGCTCTGTTCGCGGCAATGATGCTTGCGCTCGGCGCCCTGACCGTTACGCCCGCCGCCGCCGGCGTCCTCCAGTGCGTACCCTTTGCCCGACAGGCTTCCGGTATCGAGCTTTACGGCAATGCGAATAGCTGGTGGGGCCAGGCGGAGGGCCGTTACGATCGCGGGCATGAGCCGCGCGTCGGCGCGGTGCTGGCCTTTTCGTCCAGCCGCGCGATGCCGGTCGGCCACGTCGCCATGGTGAGCAAGGTGGTGAACGACCGCGAAGTGCTGCTGACTCATGCCAACTGGTCCTATCGCGGCGGGATCGAGCGCAATGTCCGCGCCATCGACGTGTCGCCGGACAATGACTGGACCGATGTGCGCGTGTGGTACGGTCCCATCGGCAAGCTGGGCCTGCGTTCCAATCCGGCGCGCGGCTTCATCTATGCCAACCCCCCGCGCGACGAGACAAGCGGCGTGCGGTTCGCTTCGGCCGACCGCGCCACCGCCGGCGCGGAGGCCGCGCGCGGCGCCTACTGAGCGCTTAACCACTTCCTAAAAGTTCGCGGCCTAGGATCGTCCCCGGTGGGGCGATTCTCCGATTGAGGTCGCATGATGTTTCGTTACGTTCGCTGGGCGGCGGCGCTGCTGCTGTCCGGCGTGATGGCCGCGCCCGTGCTGGGCGCGACCGCGCTCCAGTGCGTTCCCTATGCGCGCATCGTGTCCGGCGTGGAGATCTACGGCGACGCGCTGACCTGGTGGGATCAGGCGGAGAATCGCTATCAGCGCGGGCACAGGCCGCGGACGGGCGCTGTCCTCGCCTTTCGTCCGGCGGGACCGATGACGCTGGGCCATGTCGCGGTGGTCAGCCAGGTGCTGGGCGATCGGCGCATCCTGATCCGTCATGCCAACTGGTCCGCGCCCGGCGCGATCGAGGAAGACGTGATGGCTGTGGATGTATCCCCGGCCGGCGACTGGAGCGAAGTGCGCGTGTGGCACAGCCCGACCGGGCAGATGGGCGCGCGCGTCAATCCTGCGTTCGGCTTCATCTATGGCGAAAAGGGGAAGCTGCGTCCGTTCACGCCCGATCCAGCTCTTGGGACCAGCACGCGTTTCGCCGGCGTCGATCAGAATCTGCGGAAGGATGTTCGCGTTCCGGCGCGTCCGGCGGCTTTGCGTTCCGCCTCGGACGACGCCCAACTGCGGCAGGCTGTGCTGGCGGATACGCGGGAAGTGCGCAGGGCTCCGCGCGGCCCGCGTCTGGAAAGCGATCCGCGCGTTCTCGAATATGCCGACGGCACGCCGGCTTCACGCTCGCTGCACGACATCATCACTGACGTGAAGCAGGAAGCGCGGCTGCGCTGAGGATTATTCCCCGGCCGCTTCGGGCGCATCCTGGGCGGCGTTTTCGAACCAGGCTTCGACGGGGCCGGACAGCTTGATCGTCAAGGGATTGCCGTGGCGGTCGCGAGTCTTGCCCGCCGCGACGCGAATCCAGCCTTCGGAAATGCAATATTCCTCGACATCCTTGCGCTCGCGCTCCTTGAAGCGGATGCCGATGCCGCGTTGCAGGACATCCATGTCGAAATGGGGGCTGCGCGGGTTGGTCGAAAGACGATCCGGGGGCGTGTCGCTCATATCTTGCTTCCTGTGGCCATGCGGCGCGCCTAGCCGCCGCCCCGCCCTCCGTCAACCATGGGCGGCGGCACGAGAGCAGCCCCAGGATCGATGGGCATTCAGCGACGGCAGGCGGGCCGTTCCCATTCATGCGATCGAACCTTTTTTCACGCGGAGGCGTGAAGTATCCGGAAGTCACGATGCGCAGCCCACCCATCAGCGTGCGGAGGGTCGGTCAGCAGGGCAACAAGCGCCTTTCGGCGCGCCCTTTTCCGCTTCTCCGCGCCTCCGCGTGACTCGGTCAGATCAGCCGGCTGCGCAGGACGATCCCTGAACGTCGATCCGGCCTAGCGGCATATCCGGACACGCACGCGCCGGCCGGTATAGGGGCTGCGGCGCCATTCGATCCAACAGCGCTGGCGATGCCCGCGCCAGTCGCTGCGGTTGTCGCGCCAGTGCCGCCGGTCGTTCCAGCGATGATCCCGGTCGCCGCGCCAGCCGTCGCGATAGTGATGGTCGCGCGCCTGTGCGGGAATAGCCGTCGCGCCGAGTCCGGCAATGGCCAGTCCCAGCACCGCTACGCCTTTCCATAAAAAGGTCATGATGCTTCTCCTCACCGATCCCGCCGCTCCACCGGCGGGACGTGATGGAGAGGATGGACAATGGCGGCTGAACGGTCCGGGAACGCGCCTGTCAGTTTGCGTTCAGCCTGCGCTACTGTTCCGCAGCGCCGCTTCGGTCTCCGTCATATAGTCGCGCGTGATCGGCAACGTGCGCCGGTCGCGGACATATTGGACCTGATAATTCACCATCCCGCCATGCTCGAACACCGTCGCCGCTCCGGCGAGATAGAAGGTCCACAGGCGGAAGAAGCTTTCGTCATACAGGGCGACGATCTCTTCCCTGTGCTCCATTGTCCGCTTGTACCATTCGCGTATCGTCAGCGCATAATGCAGGCGGAGCACCTCCACATCCGTCACCATCAGGCGCGTTCCTTCGCTGCCCCGCAGCATTTCGGACAGGGCCGGGATATAGCCGCCGGGGAAGATATATTTCTGCGTGAAGGCGTCGGTGATGCCGGGGCCGTCGATGCGGCCGATGGTGTGGAGCAGCATCACGCCGTCGGGCGTCAGCAGGTCGCGGCATTTGTTGAAGAAGGTGCGGTAATGTGCCGTCCCCACATGCTCGAACATGCCGACCGACACGATCCGGTCGAACGGCCCGTTCATGTCGCGATAGTCGATCAGTTCGAAGCGGACATGATCGGATACACCCGCCTCCTGCGCCCTCTGGCGCGCGACCTTGAGCTGTTCCTCCGACAGGGTGATGCCCGTCACGTCGACGCCGCAGGTGCGATGGAGATAGAGCGCCATGCCGCCCCAGCCGCAGCCTATGTCCAGCACCTTCATGCCGGGTTTCAGCAGCAGCTTGGCGGCGATGTGCGCCTTCTTGTCCTCCTGTGCCTGTTCCAGGCCGATGCCCGCCCGATTGTCGGCATCGGGCCAGTAGGCGCAGCTATATTGCCGGTCCTTGTCCAGGAACAGGGCATAGAGCGCGCCCGACAGATCGTAGTGATGGGCGACGTTGGCTTTCGCGCGGGAGCGGTGGTTGGCGCGCCAGAGCGTCTGGCGAAGCGCCTTGAACCCGCGCTTGAGCGGTCCCCTGCTGCTGATCGATCGGCCCTTTTCCCAGGCGTTGTTGACGCGGATGAGGGAGATCAGCTCCATAATGCCGCCGCCCTCGATCGCGACCCGCCCGTCGATATAGGCTTCCGCCATGCCGAGCCGCGGGTCCTTCAATATGTCCAGCGGAACGCGCGAATCGAGGAATGTGAGCGTCAGGCCGGGGAAGGCCGGATCGGGCGTCCCCACCGTGCTGCTGGAGCCGTCATGATAGATGACCGTAAGCTGGCCCTGCGAAACCAACCGCCTGAGAATCCGTTCGAATATCTTCATGTGCCGCAACCTGCCCTGTCATGACGCGGGCGTCAAATGCCTGCGTACCAATCATAGCCTGCGCGGTCTTCCCAATAGCCGCCCTTGCCCGCGCCGATACCGGACAGGCTCTCCACCGCCTCTATCGCCATCAGATATTTGGCGTGCTTGTAGCCCAATTGCCGCTCCACCCGCAGCCGCAGCGGCGCACCGTTCGCCACCCGCAGCGGCCGGTCGTTCAAGGCGAAGGCCAGGATGGTCTGGGGATGGAAGGCATCGATCAGGTCGATGCTTTCATAATAGCGCGCGCCCCCGCCCATATCGTCGGCGCAGCGCAGGACGACATAGCGCGCCCGGCCGTGCATCCGCGCGGCGTCGAGGATGAGCGACAGCGGCACGCCGCGCCACTTGCCGATGGCGCTCCAGCCTTCGACGCAGTCATGGCGGGTGATCTGCTCGCGATGGGGCATGGCGTGGAGTTGGGCGAGCGAGAGCGACAGGGGCCGGGCGACCATCCCGCCGACGCGCAGCCGCCAGTCGGCAAAGCCGCTCCGCCACAGCGCCCTATAGGCCGGCGTGTCGGGATTGGCGGTGCCGTTGGCGCGGAAGAAGGGGGAGATCTGATCCGGCCGGAATTCATGCGCGAGGGCGTCGGGACGCATCAGGCCACGCTGCGCCCATTTATGGAAATTGTCCGCCGAAAAGAGCGCATCGCGCACCGTTTCATGGCGCGCCAGCCGGTCGCAGCCCGCCAGCGCGGCGGCTCCCCCCAGCACCAGCGCGCGGCGGGAGAGAAGGCGCGTCATCGCCTTTTCTCCGGCACGCGATATCTGCCCGTGAGCATGGATCGAACCTCATTGAGCGGACCCGCCAACAGCACCATGAGGATGTGGACGAGGAAGAAGGCCGCAAGCGCGAAGGCGGCGATAAAATGGATCGACCGGGCGGACTGCCGCCCGCCGAACAGGTCGATCAGCCACGGCCAGGCCGCGTTCATGCCCGGCGACATGGCAAGGCCGGTCAGGATCGCGACTGGCAGCAGCAGGAAGATCACCGCCCCATAGCTGCCCTTTTGCAGCACAGTGTAGCGAAGCGCCGCCTCCCCCGTGGGAAAGCGCAGGCGGGCATGATCCTGGATATCCCGCCAGACGTGGCCGGGGGCCAGCTCTCCCCGGCGGAAGAGCAGGTCCCGGCGGATGTGCCCGTTGCCCAGGCTCCAGAACATATAGACAAGCAGCGAGAAGAGAAGGACCGGCGCGGCGGTCAGGTGCCAGTGCCGCGCCATGGCGAGATCGTAGAGCGCTGGCAGCGTGATCCAGCCGGGGAAGCGACCCGGTTCCAGCCAGGCATGATCGAAATTGGCCCCATATTGGCCCCAGTAAAGCCGCGGATGCGCGTTGAAGATACCCAGGCCGCTGGTGAACAGCATATAGAGCAGCATCGCATTCAGCCAATGCCACAGGCGCGTCGAAAGCCGATGGCGCTGCACCATGCGCGGCATGACGGCGGCGGCCTGGCCCTGTCCCATGACGGCAACTGTTACCCTTTTGCATCAGTCAGGTCAAAATGGATGTTCGGGGCGCAAAAGGAAGGACGCCGTTCATCTGGCAGCCATCTGGCGGGCGCATAAGCGCGCTCCCACCGCAAGTAAGCCGGCGGGCCCTGAAACGACTATGGAATGATAGCTGTATTTTTCAAGAGGGTCAGGATCAGAATAAATTTATAGATCAGTCCCTTTTAAAAACTGATTGAGTATCTAGATAAAGCTCATCCCGGTTCAGGGTGTCGAATAATATATGAGGAATATGATGAAGACTGCGTTTATCGCGGCGATTGCTGCTGCTACCGTTTCCGTCCCCGCTTTTGCACAGGATGCAGCTCCCTTTACTGGCCCGCGCGCTGGCGTGGTCCTGGGCTATGACAATATCCAAGGCAGCGACGGTTTCACCTATGGCGGCTCCACCGGTTATGACATCGCGGTCACGCCGCGCGTCACCGTCGGCCCGGAAGTGTCGTTCAGCGACTCCACCACCAAGGACAGCGGCGTCCATGCCAGCCGCGACCTCGCCGCTTCGTTGCGCCTCGGTTATGTCGTGACGCCGCAGGTGCTGGCGTTCGGCAAGGTCGGCTATGCCAATACCCGCTTTGAATATGCCGGCGCGCATCAGTCGCTGGAAGGCGTGCGTTTCGGCGGCGGCCTGGAATATGCGGTGACCCCGCGCACCTATATCTCGGCCGAATATCAGCGGACCGAATATGAGGATGATTTCGGCGGCCGTAATGCCGGCCTGGTAGGCGTCGGCTTCCGCTTCTAAGCGCGGCCGATCGCAGGAAGAAGGGCGGCTCCCCTTGCGGGCCGCCCTTTTTTTTTGGGTCAGGTCGCTTGCAAACCCTCGCGCCGGATGGCGTTTATGGGTGGTTTGCGGTCGCCCCCTCCCCGTTGTCATGCCAGCGAAAGCTGGCATCTCTCTTTCTTAGGGTGCAACCAAGCCTAAGGGAGATCCCGGCTTTCGCTGGGATGGCGGATAATGAACGTCCGCAACTGGCCGAAAGAAGCCGCCGGCGCGAGGGTTTGCAAGGTGCGTCATTCCCCTTTTGCAGGCCAGCAATGGACCTGCGGCGAAAAAAGCGCCAATCTTCGTCAATGTTCATGGGATGTTTCATGACGCTGCCGGGTCATCGCGCTCCGGCTTTCCTAGCGCAGGCACCTGTCCAGCCCGTCCCGCTGGACCACGCCGACGCGCGCGGCGATGCTGTTGCCGTAGCGCCTGGTGAAACCGCTCGGTGCGACCGCCGCCCGCTTCTTCGGCAATGGCAGGACAGCGGCGATCCGCGCCGCCTCCGCCCGCGTCAGGCGGCTGGCGTCATGATGGAAATACCGCAGCGCCCCCGCGTTCGCGCCATAGGTTCCAATGCCGGTTTCCGCGACGTTCAGATAGACTTCCATGATCCGCCGCTTTCCCCATATGGCCTCGATCAGCACCGTGAACCACGCTTCGAACCCCTTGCGGACAAAGCCGCCGCCCTGGATCAGGAACACATTCTTCGCGGTCTGCTGGCTGATCGTCGATCCGCCCCTGATCCGGCCGCCGCTGGCGTTATGCCGCATGGCCTGCGCGATGGCGTCGACGTCGAAGCCGTGATGCGTGCAGAAGCGGCTGTCCTCCGCCGCGATGGCGGCCCGCGCCATGTTCGGGTCCATATCGTCCAGGCTCATCCAGTCCTTCGTGAAGCCCCTGGAATCGAACAGCATCGTCAACGTCACCGGCGGCGGCACGACGCGATAAATCCCCACCATGAGCAGCGAGAACACCGCAAAGACGACCACGATCCTGATCGGAACGGTGATCCAGCGGGAAAAACGGCGCGAGGAGGAAACGGGTTTGGCGTTCATGGCGTCCTCGTAACGCGCCACCCCCGCTTCGTTCAAGCGGCCGCGGGCATTCTCCTTTCGGACCGTCGCCGTTCGATGCGCGGCATCATGGGAGCGCCGGAATGACCTTGCCCGGCGGCTGGCGGCAGATGGAGGCAGCCGATATCGCGGCCGTGTCGGCCATTTCCGATGCCGTGCACGGACCTTTCACGGAGGATGCGGAAATCTACGCCGAAAGGCTGGCGCTTTATCCGGCGGGATGTTTCGTGCTGGAACGGCAGGAACGCATATCGGGTTATCTCATTACCCATCCGTGGCATGCGGCGACACCGCCCCCATTGAACCGGCCCGTCGGAGCAATGCCGGCCGATGCGGATTGCTATTATCTGCACGACCTCGCGCTGCTGCCGGAGGCGCGGGGGTGCGGAGCTGGCCGGGCTGCGGCGGACTGCGCCCTGCGTGCCGCGCGCGCGGCGGGGCAGGAGACCATCCTCCTCATCGCCGTCGGCGGCGCGGAGGCTTTCTGGAAAAGGCAGGGTTTCGCCGCCATTGCCGGCAGGCGCGACGATGCGGGGAAGTCATCCTACGGGGAGGAGAGCGTGCTCATGCGCCGTCCGGTTTGCGCCGGGGACCGGGATAGGCTGTAAAAAAGCAGGATGCGGATGCTGTCCGATCCCCAATCGTCAAAGCCGCTTCACCCGGATGGCCTGGCGATTGAGGACAGCGCTTCCGAAAACCGTCATGAAGGCGATATCCGTCGCGTCGCGGCCCACGGCGATGCGGACCATGGTTTCAATGGGCGCAAGGCCGGTGGCGTCGACCAGATGCCAGGCTCCGTCCAGCCAGACTTCGACCACGGCATGGAAATCGGGCGGATCGAGATCCAACGCATAGACGGAGACGAGCCGGGCCGGAATGTCGCAGGCGCGGATGAGCGCGGCGGTCAGATGGGCATAGTCGCGGCAAACGCCCTGTTGGGTGACGAAGCTGTCGACCGCGCTGGTCGTCGCGTCCGAACTGCCGGACACATAGCGCAGATTGTCCCGGACCCATTGGACAAGGGCCTGCACCAGCACGCCGCCTTCCAGTCCGGGGAAATGCCCTTCGACGAAGCCGCCGAAACGGTCCGCCTCGCAATAGCGGCTGGGCCAGATGAAGGGGAGCACCGATTCCGGCAAATCGGGCAAGGGCGATTTGCGCAGCCCCGAAAGATCGGGTGCGATGCGCTCCACCTCCACCGCCGCATGATAGCGCAGCGTCATGCGCCCGCCGCCCGCGCGCGTCCAGGCCCGGCGGCCCACGGCGCTTCCTCCGCCCAGGGTGGAGACAGGCCCCGCCCCTTCGACCATCAGGGATTGTTCCAGCACATGCTGGTCGTGCATTTCCGCCGCCTCAAGCGCCAGCAGGACATCGGCCGACCCGGCAAAATCATAGTCCAGCACGGTTTCGATTTCGAGGCGCATCCCTGCCCTTTCCGTTGTCCCGCAACATAACCGGTCAATCCCGCGTCCGTTCCTTCCGCGCTGTGCTCCAGCTATTTACATGATCCACGCGAAGGAAAAGGCGATTATGCCGCTTGCAACCTTGAATGGCGGTTATGTGGTGGAGAGAGGACAAACCGCTTCCCAGTGGAAACGTCGCCCCCCCTTCGCAGGAGCACGGCGCAAGCAACGTCTCCTTCTGATCGTTAGCCGATTTTCAGTCGCTCGGCTTTGCAAACGCCATCATCGCTCATGTAAAAGGCCCGCCGTGCTTCCTTGCGCGGCGGGCCTTTTCAGTGCGTGAAGCGTGAGACGGGCAGCGCCGCGCCGGCCAGCTTCCGGTTGATCCGTCCGGAAGCCGGTCAGCGCTTATTCGCCGCCGTCATCCGCTTCGGATCCCGCCATCATCCCTTCGGCGACCTCCTCGGTCTTGCCCCGGATCGCCCTTTCCAGACGATCCGCCATTTCGGGATTTTCCTTGAGGAAGGTCTTCGCATTCTCCCGGCCCTGACCTATGCGGACCGAGTCATAGGAGAACCATGCGCCCGATTTTTCGACTACGCCGGCCTTGACGCCCAGATCGAGGATCTCGCCGATCTTGGAAATGCCCTCGCCATACATGATGTCGAATTCGACCTGCTTGAAGGGCGGAGCGACCTTGTTCTTGACCACCTTCACGCGGGTCGCGTTGCCGACGAAGTCGTCGCGATCCTTGATCTGCCCCGTGCGGCGGATGTCGAGACGGACGGAAGAGTAGAATTTGAGCGCATTGCCGCCCGTCGTCGTTTCCGGATTCCCGTACATGACGCCGATCTTCATGCGTACCTGGTTGATGAAGATCACGATGCAGCGCGAACGGCTGATCGAGCCGGTCAGCTTGCGCAGCGCCTGGCTCATGAGGCGCGCCTGGAGGCCGACATGGCTGTCGCCCATTTCGCCTTCGATCTCCGCGCGGGGCACCAGCGCGGCGACCGAGTCCACCACCAGCACGTCGATCGCATTGGACCGCACCAGCGTATCGACGATCTCCAGCGCCTGTTCCCCGGTATCGGGCTGCGACACGATCAGTTCGTCGATATCCACGCCCAGCTTCTTGGCATAACCCGGATCGAGCGCATGTTCGGCGTCGACAAAAGCCGCGACGCCGCCGCCCTTCTGCGCTTCGGCGATGACATGCAGCGCCAGCGTGGTCTTGCCCGAGCTTTCCGGCCCGTAAATTTCAACGACGCGCCCGCGCGGCAGGCCGCCGATGCCGAGCGCGATGTCGAGGCCGAGCGAGCCGGTCGAAATTGCTTCGATCTCCATCTTCTCGCGGCTGCCCAGCTTCATCGCCGAGCCTTTGCCAAAGGCGCGGTCGATCTGGGAAAGGGCCGCTTCCAACGCTTTTTGTCTGTCCATTGTCCCTGTCTTCTTGGAATCGATGAGTGAGAGCATTGCGGTCATGGCCCTGTCCCCTGTCAAGTGGAACGCGCCGATTCTTCCGGCGCCTGGCCATCATGTATCCTGTTTGTTCCACAAGAACAAGAGGGGAACAGAATTTTCCTATCGCCCCTCCAGCGCCTTGCTCAGGGCGCGCTCCACCGCTCCGATGGTGAACGGCTTGGCCAGGGTGGGCCGCGCCGCATGGGTGGTCGGCAGATCGTCGGCCATGCCCCCGGTCGCGAAGACGAAGGGTATGGCATGTTCGACCAGGATGTCGGCGACCGGCCAGCTCTTTTCGCCCTGAAGGTTGCAGTCCAGCAACGCGGCGTCGAAGCCGCCCTGCCGAGCAAGCATGCAGGCTTCGTCCAGAGACGTCGCCAGACCGTGCAACCGATAGCCCAACGTGTCGAGATAATCCTCCAGCATCATGCCGATCATCGCTTCATCCTCGACGATCAGGATGGATTTGCCGTCCGACATGCCTGCATTCCCTGTTGCGAAAGGCTTCGCTATCGCATCGGATGCGGCTTGCCCAGCCCCAATCCCCTGATCCACCGCAAAGTCATTCCGCCGCCGGCGGGCGCAAAGCGAGCGCGTCGCGCGCGGCTTCGGCCAACTGGCTGACGGAAAAGGGCTTGGGCAGGAAGGCGACGTTGGCGATGTCGATGGATTTGCGAAGCTGTTCCTCGGCATAGCCGGACATGAACAGGACCGGCAGGTCGGGGTGCGTCCGGCGCGCGCGCGCGACCATCGCCGGACCGTCCATATTGGGCATGACCACGTCCGAGATGAGAAGGTCGATCCGCTCGTCCCCGGCCAGCACCTCCAGCCCTTGTTCGCCGTCGCTGGCGGTCAGCACCTTGTATCCCTGCCGCACGAGCGCGCGTTCGGCGACGGCGCGGACCATGTCCTCATCCTCCACCAGCAGCACGGTGCCGGTGCCCCATGTCTCGCTGCGGCGGACGGGAGCCTGCGGCTTTGCGGGCTGATGCGCGTCCGCGCCCTGATAGACGGGGAGGTAGATGACGAAGCTCGCGCCCCGCCCCAATTCCGATTCGGCGAAGATATAGCCGCCCGACTGCTTGACGATGCCATAGACGGTCGACAGCCCCAGGCCCGTGCCCTTGCCCAGTTCCTTGGTGGTGAAAAAGGGTTCGAAGATCTTCGCCAGCACCTCCGGCGCTATGCCAAGGCCCGTGTCGGATACGCGCAGTGCGGTATAATCGCCCGCGGGCATGATCTGGCTGCGCATCTCGCGCACGCGCGCGGCGGGCACGGCATAGGTCTGGATGTTGAGCGTGCCCCCTTGCGGCATGGCGTCGCGGGCGTTGACGGCCAGGTTCACGATCACCTGCTCAAGCTGGCCGGGGTCCGCGCGCACCGCGCCCAGATTGCGGCCGTGGCTGACTTCCAGCTTCACGCTTTCGCCCAGCAGGCGCTTCAGGAGGTTGGACACGTCCGCCACGATATCCGGCAGTTGGAGAACCTGCGGCCGCAAGGTCTGTTGACGGGAGAAGGCGAGCAGCTGGCGCGTCAGGCCCGCCGCGCGGTTGCTGTTCGACTTGATCTGCTGGATGTCGTCATAATCGCTGTCGCCCGGCGTATGGCGCATCAGCATCAGGTCGCAATGGCCGATGATCGCGGTCAGGATATTGTTGAAGTCATGCGCGACCCCGCCCGCGAGCTGGCCGATGGCCTGCATCTTGGTCGCCTGCGCCACCTGCCGCTTGAGCTTGCTTTCCTCGCTATTGTCCTTGAGGCTGAGCAGCACCGCCGCTTCGCCCAGGCCGCGCACGCCCGCGAGGCTGAGCGCGGTCGGCTCGTCGGGCTGGTCGCGCATCCTGACGGCGATGTCGCCCGACATTTGCGGGCCGACGGCGAAGCGGCGCACGGCGTCGGCCACCGCCGCCTGATCCTCCCGCACGACAAGGTCGCCGGGATAGCTGGGCTTCTCGCCGGGATTAAGGCCCACCGCCCGCCCGAATGCGTTGTTGAGGAAGAGCACGCGCCCGTCCCGGTCCGCCATGGCGAGGCCGAAAGGCAGCAGCGACAGCAGCGTTTCGATATAGGACAGCGCCGACGTCCCGCCTCCGCCGCCCGGCTCGTCGATGAGGAGGAGGAGCATCGGCCCGTCCTGCCCGCCGCCTGCCTGGGTCGCGCGGCGCAGCGGCACCTGGAGCAGGCGCAGCGGTAGCCCGCCTGACTGCTCGCGCGCCAGGAACAGCCGTCCCTTGTCGTCCACCCGCATGTGCTGGGCGAAATCGCGGCCCGTGGCGTTGGCGTCGATCCGCCCCACGGCGCGGAGCAGGAAAGCGCCATTGGCCGCCCGGATGCGCCCTTCGCCGCCGATCATCACCGCCATGACGCCCGCCTCGCCAAGCTGGCGCCCGGCCTCGCCCGTCAGCAGGCGATGCACGTCGTCCAACGCGCTGGGCTGTCGGACGGGCGTGAAGCGCCAGAGCAGATAATCCTCCGCACGGCCCGTCCGGCAGATGTCGACGTCCAGCCGCAGCGCGCCATGCGCCATGCCGCGCACCGCCGCTTCGCCATCCTTCCACGCCTTGCGCGCGGCGGCCGTCAGCTTTTCGGTCGCGGCGGGGTCGGCGATGAGGGCGGGCGGCGTGGGATAGCCCGCGAACCATTCCCCGAACAGGTCGCTGGCGCACAGCAGGCGGCCGGTGCGGTCGGTGACGGCGATGGCGACGTTGGACGCGTCCGCGGCGGCGCGGGCCACGGTCCAGTCGGGCATCGCCTCGCTATCGGCGGGGGCGGGGGGATAGAGATGGCGGAACCAGGACAATAGCGCCGCGATCACCAGCACCGCGGCGGCAAAGCCCGCCGCCGGCGCCCATTCGCCCGCCGCGAATAGAACCAGCCCCGCCGACAGCAGCGCCCCGCCGACCAGCAGAGGCAGGGCAAGGCGCGAAGGCGGCTGCGCCAGCCACGCATCGTCCTTGCCTTTCAACCGCGTGGCCATGCCCGCGTACCCCCTGCGCCCATTGCGGAACTGTGCCCCTCTTCGATCAGACGGGCGCGATTTCCTCCAATGCGCTGCTTTCGGCCTGCTTGCCAATCCTCAATTTGCGGGCATTCCATTTCCGGCCCATGCGATGCCGCCAGAACCAGTCGGCCAGGAAATAGCCGACCGCCGCCGCGGCACAGGAAATCAGCGCCAGGCCGAACAGCATCGCAGGCGCGGCCTCCGAAAAGAGCCAGGCGCACCATTGCCCGATGGTCGCATGATCGTTGACCAGCGCCATGAAGCCGGACGCATCGGCGGAGCGCCCCAGCGTCCAGTTGCCGATATAGACCGACGCCCAGAGGATGAACGGCGTCGTCGCGGGATTGGAGAGGAAAGTCATCGCCGCCGCGACCGGGATATTGGCGCGGAACGGCAGGGCCAGCAGCGCCGCGCCCGCGATCTGGACGCCGGGGATCAGCAGGAAGATGCCGACCAGCAGCCCCAGCGCGACGCCGCGCGGCACCGACCGGCGGGTGAAACGCCAGAGCGAGGGTTCCAGCACGCGATGCGCGACGGGGGCGAGAAAGCGGTTGTTCTCCAGCGATTCACGAGTCGGGGCGTTGGCGTGCCACCAGCGTGTGAAGCGGCTGGTCATCAGCCGTGCGCCTTCATGATGCGCTGCTGATCGCGTTTCCAGTCGCGTTCCTTGATCGTCTCGCGCTTGTCATGAGTCTTCTTGCCGCGGGCGAGCGCCAGCTCGACCTTCGCCTTGCCGCGTCCATTGAAATAGATGCTCAGGGGCACCAGCGTCATTCCCTGCCGGGCGACCGCGCCGTGCATCTTCGCGATCTCCCGTTCGTGCAGCAGCAGCTTGCGGGGGCGTTTCGGTTCATGGTTGTAGCGGTTGCCGTGGCTGAATTCGGGGATGTTGCTGTTGACCAGCCACACCTGCTCGTCGCGCACCTCGGCATAGCTTTCGGCGATGTTGCCTTCGCCAAAGCGCAGCGATTTGACCTCCGTGCCCTGAAGCGCGATCCCGGCCTCGAACACGTCGTCGATGAAATATTCGAAGCGCGCGCGCCGGTTTTCGGCGACGATCTTCTTCTTGTCGAATGTTTCGGGACGGGGACGGGCCATGATTTCCAGAACTAACCGCTATGCTTTCTATATGGGGCCGCCGGCCCCTTAAACCAGACCGGCGATCTCCAGCGCGCGGTCGACGGCGGCGCGGCTCGATTCCGATGGCCAAGTGACTGGCAGGCGGACGTCGCCGGGCATGTCGGGCCGAACGCGGGTGAGCGCATATTTGACAGGTCCAGGTGAAGAATCGCTGAACAGCGCATCGTGCAGCGGATAAAGGCGGTCGTGCAGCGCCAGCGCCCCGGTCCAGTCCCCGCGCGCGCAGGCCGCCTGAAATTCGGCGCACAGGCGCGGCGCGACATTGGCCGTGACCGATATGCAGCCCCGTCCGCCGGACGCGTTGAAGGAAAGCGCGGTTTCGTCATTGCCCGACAGCTGGCAGAAATCCGGCCCGCAGGCGAGGCGCTGCGCGGTGACACGCCCCAGATTTCCGGTCGCGTCCTTTATGCCGACGATCGTCTGGAAATCCTGCGTCAGCCGATGGATCACCGGGACGCCGATGTCGGTGATGGTGCGGCCCGGCACATTGTAGATGACGATGGGCAGGTCGCAACGCTCGGCCAGATAGGCGTAATGGCGATAGACGCCCTCCTGGCTGGGCTTGTTGTAATAGGGCACGACGACCAGCGCCGCATCCGCCCCCGCCGCCTGCGCCGCGAACATATGTTCAAGCGCGATGCGCGTGTCGTTCGATCCGCAGCCCGCGATCACCGGCGCCCGGCCCGCCGCCTGGTCGACGCAGACGGCGACGACGCGATTATGTTCCGCCACCGTCATGGTCGAGCTTTCGCCCGTGGTGCCGCAGGGGACGAGGGCGCTGCTGCCTTCCGCGATCTGCCAGTCGACCAGGGCGCGGAAAGCCGACTCGTCGATCGCCCCGTCGCGAAAGGGGGTCACAAGAGCCGGTATGGACCCGGAAAACATGATTTTACTCCTTCAATTCTCCGGGATTCCGGGGCATTGTCTGGTTGAACGGGGCGCTATAGCGCTTCATTCAGAGCCTGATAAGGATGCAATTACGATTATGTCCATAATGCGCTCACCCGCTCCTCCTGAAATGTTGATGGTTCGTATGCCCCTTATTGCCCTTTTGCTTGCCACCGCCAGCGCCAGCGCGCAGGTGGATACCCCTGCCTCCCCCGCCCCCGCCTATCCGCCCGGCGCGGTGGTCCAGCCCCTTCCGGGCCAGGGCGGCCAGCCCTCCAGCTCCGGCCAATGGGACCGGGTGAGCAGCCGCATCGGCGTGTCGTCCGACGCGTCGGTCAATGGAGCGATCAGCCAGTGGCGCGCCTTGCAGCAGAGCGACGGCCTGGGCTTTTCCACCTATGCGAGCTTCATCATGGCCAATCCCGGCTGGCCCGGCGAGGACCGGATGCGGCGGCTGGCGGAAACCGGGATCAATCCCGACAGCTACGATCCCCGGCAGGTCGCCGCCTTCTTTGCCCGCTTCCCGGCGCGCACGGCGGTCGGTCATGCGCGCAACGCGCTGGCGCTGATGCAGCTTGGCCGCATGGACGAGGCGCGGGTGGCGGCGCGCAGCGCGTGGATCGGCGGATCGCTGGCGCCGACCGACGAAGTGCGGCTGTTGTCGCTGTTCGGCTCGGGCTTCAGCGCCGCCGACCATGACCAGCGCGCCGACGCCCTGCTGTGGGGCAATGACGTGATGGGCGCGACAAGGATGCTCGCCTATGTCTCCCCGGCGCGGCGCCCGGTCTATACGGCGCGGATCGCCTTCCGCCAGAAAGCGCCCGACGCGGCGATGAAGATGCAGGCCGCCGAAGCGCTGGGCGCGACCGATGCGGGCTTCGTCGCGGACAAGGCGATGTGGCTGCGCGACACCGGCAACTGGGTCGCGGCGCGGCAATATCTGGCCAATCGCGCCACCCTGTCCTTCCGGCCGAGCAATGCCGAGAAATTCTACGAGGTGCTGCTGGATCAAGCCCGCGCATCGGCAAATGACAGCCAGTGGAGCTTCGCCTGGGGCATAGCGAGCCGGATCGACGATGCCTATGCGCCCGGCACCGACGTCAGCGGACGGCCCATCGGCGAGCGCGACGATTATACCAGCCTCGCCTGGCTGGCGGGGACCACGGCCTTCTACAATCTCAACCGGCCCACCGACGCGGTGGGCATGTTCCGCCGCTACGCCGCCGCCGCCAAGTCGCCGCAGACCCAGTCCAAGGGCTATTATTGGGCGGGACGCGCCGCGTTGGCGGCGGGGGACGCGGCATCGGCCAACAGCTATTTCCAGCAGGCGGCGGTCTTCCCCGACCAATTCTACGGACAACTGTCGCTGGAGCGGCTGGGCCGTCCGATCCCCGCCCCTGTCCCTTATGAGCGGCCGGTGGAGATTTCCGCCGCGCAGCGCAGCGAGTTCAACGGCCGTTCGGTCGTGCGCGCCGTCCGGGCGCTGGGCGCGATGGGCTATTGGGAGGATCAAAGCAAATTCGCCCGCGCCATCGCCAATAATGCCGACAGCGACAGCGATCATTATCTGGCCGCCGAACTCGCCAAGAGCATCGGCCGCCCGGACATGAGCGTGATGGTGGGGCGGCGCGCGGTTTCGAACGGCCTCACCGGCTATGGCGAAAGCGCTTTCCCCCGCGTGCCGGTGCCCCCTTCGGCCCAGTCCAACTGGACCATGGTGCACGCCATCGCGCGGCAGGAAAGCCAGTTCGACCGCGCCGCCGTCAGTCATGCCGGGGCGCGGGGCCTGATGCAGCTCATGCCCGGCACCGCGCGGGAACAGGCGGGGAAGCTGGGCATGGGTTACAATCCCGGTTCGCTGACCACCGACACCAGCTACAACATCATGCTGGGCTCGTCTTATTTCGAGCGCATGATGAGCTATTATGGCGGCAGCTATCCGCTGGCGGTGGCGGCCTATAATGCCGGGCCGGGCAATGTGAACAAATGGCTGGCGGCCAATGGCGACCCGCGCATGCCCGGCGGCGACATGCTCCGCTGGATCGAGCTGATCCCGATCTTCGAGACGCGGAACTATGTCCAGCGGGTGCTGGAAAACGCCGTCGTCTATGAAGCGATGAACCCGGAACGGGCGCGCTTCCGGGGCACGCAGGCGGTGCTGAGCCGCTATCTGGGGAAGCAGACACCGGGCTGAACCTGCGCTAAAAGGCAGGGCATGACCGGCCAACCCAATTACATCACGCCCGAAGGCTTCGCGAAGCTGCGGGCGGAATATGACCATCTGCTGGGGCATGAGCGGCCCCGCGTCGTGGAGGTGGTGAGCTGGGCGGCGGGCAATGGCGACCGCAGCGAGAATGGCGACTATCTCTACGGCCGCAAGCGGATGCGGGAGATCGACGGGCAGCTCCGCCGCCTGTCGCGGAAGATGAAGGACGCCAAGGTCGTCGACCCGAAGGCCCAGCCGGACAAGAGCCGCGTCTATTTCGGCGCGACCGTCACCATCGCGGACGAGGACGACAACCGCCGCACCGTCACCATCGTCGGCAATGACGAGACCGGCGCGGGACGGATCGGATGGGGATCGCCCATCGCGCGGGCGCTGCGCGGGGCGGCGGCGGGCGATCTGCGCCGGGTGGCGCTGCCCGCGGGCGAGAAGGAATATGAAGTGATGACGATCACCTACCCCGAATAGGAAAGCGCAGCGCGCAAGCGCACCGTTACCGGGCTTGATCCAAGTCGATGATTTGTGCTGCATTTTCCATGCGGGGAAACTATGAGGACGCGCGGACAGTCGGGGGTGGAATCAGGTTTGCGTCATCTATCGTTCTTCTGCCTTCTGCTGATGCCATCGGCCGCCGTCACGGCAGTTCCGGCCTACCAGCCCGTGGCGATGCCGATCGGCAATGGAGCGGACCCCTTGGCTTCCGGCGCGGCGCGCATGGTCGGCGCGATATTGGAATATACGCGCTGGCCGGCCGAACATCCCGTCATCAGGCTGTGCGTCGTAGGCGCGACGCGCCATGCGGGCCGGCTGGACGAGGCAAGCCCGCCCCATGGCGCGAGAATCGACCTGTCGCCCCTGTCCGACCCGACCGAACCGGCGCGAAACCGTTGCGACGCGCTCTACATCGGGCAGCTCGCGCCCGTTCCGCTGCGCCGCCTGATTGGCGACATGCGCGGCAAGCCCGTCGTCACCATCGCGGAAGACGATCCCGACTGCCGGAGCGGCGCGATGTTCTGCCTGATCTTCACGCCGCAAACCCTGTCCTTCCAACTCAACATCGATGCGGTATCGCGGTCCGCGGTGCGGATCGACCCGCGCGTGCTGCGCATGTCGAAAGGGGGATATTGAGCCATGGCCGCTCCGTCCGGTCCCGCCATGCCGACGCTTCGCACCGTGCTGGCGCGGGTGCACATGCGCCTGATCCTCTTCGCCGTGCTGATGGCCGGCGCGACATTGCTCATCACCGGGGTCGTGGTCATTCGCGGCTATGCCGAACGCAACCTGTCCCTGATCGCGCAGACGGTCGCCTATACGGTCGAACCGGCGCTCGTCTTCGACGACATGCAGGCGGCCCGCGACGGGATCGCCACGGTCGCCGCATCCGAAAGCGTGCGCGCCGTCGAAGTGCGCGATGTGCGAAATCGCCTGCTGGTGGAATGGCGAAGGCCCGATAGCGGCGTGATGGCGGCGATCGGACGAGGCGGCGGCCTGTTCGCGCCATCTCCCGCGCTGGCCGCGGTCCGGCGCGGCCAGGATGTCGTCGGCCATGTCCGCGTGTTCGGCGATGCGGGCGGGCTGGGCCGCTATATCCTGGCGGGGCTGCTGGCCGCGCTCACCTGCCTCGCTTTGACCGTCATCGCCACGCAGATGCTGGCGCGGCGGCTGCAACGCGACGTCACCGAACCGCTGGCGCGCATCGCCGAGGTCGCCCATGCCGTGCGCGCCGACCGCCAGTTCGACCGGCGCGTGCCCGCATCCGACATATTGGAGGTCGATCAACTGGGCCGCGACTTCAACGCGTTGTTGGATGAACTGGATGACTGGCACGCGGGCCTGCTGTCCGAAAACCGGATGCTGGAAAAGCAGGCCACCCGCGATGCGCTGACGGGGCTGGGCAACCGCGTCATGTTCGAACAGGTCCTGCCCGTCGCCATCGCGCGGGCCGACGCCCAGGGCAGCGCCTTTGCCGCCGTCTATATCGACGTGAACCGGTTCAAGCAGGTCAACGACCGGCACGGCCATGATGCGGGCGACGCGATGCTGATCGTGATCGCCGCGCGGCTGCGCGCCGTGCTGCGGCCCGGCGACCAGGCTTTCCGGCTGGGCGGCGACGAATTCGCGCTGATCCTGGCGCCGGACATCACGCGGGAGGATGTCGCCATCCTCATCCGCCGCCTCCTTGCGGGCATGGAGCAGCCGATCATGCTGCCCAGCGGCGAAAGCACCGTCGCATCGCTGAGCGTCGGCAGCGCGCTCTATCCCGACGACAGCGCCGACGCCCGCGATCTGCTGCGGCACGCCGATGCGGCCATGTATGCCGCCAAGACCGGCCGGACCGGGCCCCATGACCGCCGCAACCCATAACCGATAGACACGGGACAGCCATGATACGCCAGATCTTCACCCTCCTGCTGCCGATGTTCGCGCTGGCCGCCTGCCAGACCGTCCAGCCGCAACCGCAGCAGGCCGGTTTCACGCCGCAGCAGGTCGCGGCGCTCCAGCAGCAGGGGTTCGAACCGGCGGGGGACGACTGGCAGTTCGGCATGGCCGACCGCCTGCTGTTCGCGACCGACGAAAGCACGCTGATCCCGGACCAGCAAGCGGCCATAAGCCGCATTTCCAGGGTGCTGGCGGCGGTCGGCATTCGCGGCGCAAGGGTCGAGGGGCATACCGATTCGACCGGATCGGCAAGCTATAATGAGGCGTTGTCGGCGCGGCGCGCGCAGGCCGTCGCCGATGCGCTGGTGAACGGCGGCATGGCGCGGCAGGCGATGCGCGTCATCGGCATGGGTTCGCGCGTCCCGGTGGAGAGCAACCATCTGGTCAGCGGGCGGCGGGAAAACCGGCGCGTCGTGATCATCGTGTCCCCCGCCGACGCGGGCGATTGAGCGCCCGGCGCATCGAAGGCGTTCATATCTCTTTCTTCGCGGGCCGATAACCGAAGGCTTCCCGCGCCAGCTTGACCACGGCGGGGTCGGCGTCCGGGAAATCCATCGGCACCAGCTTTTCCAGCGTTTCCGCGACATAGCTGAGCGCGGCGATGCGGCCGGTCTTGCGGTGGTTGTTGTCGATCACATGCCAGGGCGCATGTTTCGTGTCGGTCTTCGCGAACATGTCGTGCATGGCGTCGAGATAATCGGCGCGGCGGGCGCGGTTGCGATAGTCGTCCGCGCCGGTCTTCCACCGCTTCCAGGGCGTGTCGAGCCGTTCGGCAAGCTGCTTGTCCTGCGTTTCCTGCGTGATGTGGACGAACAGCTTCACGATGTGGCTGCCCGCTTCGATCTGCTGCCTCTCGAAGGCGTTGATGTCGTCATAGGCGCGCTTCCATTCTTTTTTCGAGCAGAAGTCCTCCACCCGTTCCACCAGCACGCGGCCGTACCAGCTTCGGTCGAAGACGGAGATGTTGCGCCCGGACGGCAGGCGTGTGGCGAAGCGCCAGAGGAAATGATGGTCGCGTTCCTCCTCGGTCGGGGCGGCGATGGGGTGGACCTGATAATAGCGGGGGTCCCAGTCGGCGGTCATGCGCTTGATGATGCCGCCCTTGCCCGCCGCGTCCCAGCCTTCGAACAGGATGACGCTGCGGCGTTTGTGGATGATGTGGGCGACCTGGACCTTGGCGAGGCGTTGCTGGAGATCGGCGAGGGCGGCGTCGTAATCGCCCTTGAAGCGGGGAGTATTCTCGTGATCCGCGAGATTGATGGCCATGCGCTGCCTCCGTCCGGTCTGAGCAAAATCAATGCCCTGTCCTTCCTTGTAGAGAAGAACAGGCCTTCGACAAGCGCAGGCCGAACGGAGGTTCCGCCTATGCCTTGGCCTGCGGCTCCACGACGCGGATGTGGAGTTCGCGAAGCTGCTTGAGGTCCGCTGGGCTGGGCGCGCTCATAAGCAGGTCTTCGGCGCGCTGGTTCATCGGGAACAGCGTGATTTCGCGCAGGTTCTGCGCGCCGCAGAGCAGCATCACGATGCGGTCCACGCCCGCCGCCATGCCACCATGGGGCGGCGCGCCATATTGGAACGCGCGGTAAAGGCCCCCGAAGCGGTCCTCCACATCCTGCTGGCTCAGGCCGACCAGCTCGAACGCCTTCACCATCGCTTCGGGCGACTGGTTGCGGATCGAACCGGAGGCGATCTCGAACCCGTTGCAGACCATGTCATATTGATAGGCGTTGATGGTGAGCGGATCCTGCCCGTTCAGCGCATCCAGCCCGCCTTGCGGCATGGAGAAGGGGTTGTGGGCGAAGTCGATCTTCTTCTCGTCCTCGTCATATTCGTAGAAGGGGAAGTCGACGATCCAGCACAGTTCGAACCGATCCTTGTCGATGAGGCCGAGCTGTTCCCCCACGCGGATGCGGGCGAGGCCGGCGAGCTTGGCGGCCTGCGATTCCTTGCCCGCCGCGAAGAACACGCCGTCATTGGGGCCAAGGCCCAGCGCGGCGACGAGCTTCGCGGTCGCTTCCTCGCCATGGTTCTTGGCGATGGGGCCGCCGGGGACGCCGTCCTTGATGTTGATATAGCCAAGGCCCGAATAGCCCTCGCCCCGCGCCCAGTTGTTCATGTCGTCGAAGAATTTGCGGCTACCCGCGCCCGCGCCGGGGGCCGGGATCGCCCGGATCACGCTGCCGCTTTCCACCAGCGACGCGAAGATGCCGAAGCCCGAGCCATGGAAATGCTCGGTGACGTCGGTGATGAGGATGGGATTGCGCAGGTCCGGCTTGTCGCTGCCATATTTCAGCATGGCTTCGGCATGGGGAATGCGCGGGAAGCTGCCCGCCGGGGTCACGGGCTTGCCGTCGGCGAAACGCTCAAACACCTGCGCGATCACCGGCTCCATGGTGTTCCACACATCTTCCTGCGTGACGAAGCTCATTTCGAGATCGAGCTGATAAAATTCGCCCGGCAGGCGGTCGGCGCGCGGGTCTTCGTCGCGGAAGCAGGGCGCGATCTGGAAATAACGGTCGAAGCCCGCGACCATCAGGAGCTGCTTATATTGCTGCGGCGCCTGCGGCAGGGCGTAGAATTTGCCTGCATGGATGCGGCTGGGGACGAGGAAATCGCGCGCGCCTTCGGGGCTGCTCGCCGTCAGGATCGGCGTCGAATATTCGGTGAAGCCCGCATCCTCCATGCGGCGGCGCATGTCGGAGATGATCTTCGTGCGCTTGACGATGTTCGCATGCAGCGTCTCCCGCCGCAGGTCGAGGAAGCGGTAGCGCAGGCGAATGTCTTCGGGATAGTCCTGCTCGCCCGCGACCGGCAGCGGCAGATCGGCGGCGGCGGAGAGGACCACGGCATCGTCGGCGCGGATTTCGATCGCGCCGGTCGGCAGGTTCGGATTCACCGCTTCGGCGGCGCGGGCGACGACGCGGCCCGTCACCGTCACGACGCTTTCGGCGCGCAGGCTCTCGATTACCTGAAAGACGGGGCCGTCCACCTCGGTGACGATCTGCACCATGCCATAATGATCGCGCAGATCGATGAAGACGAGATCGCCATGATCGCGCTTGCGATGCACCCAGCCGGAGACGCGGACCGTCTCACCGACGTTGGCGGCGGTCAGTTCGCCGCATTTATGAGTGCGATAGGCGTGCATGGCGTCTGTTTCTTCCCACTGCGTTTACGGAAATGACAAAGTGTTGCGGCCCCGCTAAGAGCAGGATTGTCGAGCAACGACCAGCCCGCCGGGGCGCGGGCCTGCCCATAATAAGATCGAAGACCATATGCAAATCCATCCGCTGATTACCGACAGCAAGACACTCGCCGAATTTTGCGCCCGCATCGCCAAATCCCCCTATATCGCGATAGATACCGAGTTCATGCGGGAAAACAGCTATTGGCCCGACCTGTGCCTGGTGCAGGTGGCCGACCCGCATGAAGCTGCCGCCATCGACCCGAAGGCGCCGGGACTGGACCTCTCTCCCCTGCTCGACCTGATGGTCGACAATGAGGATGTGCTGAAGGTCTTCCACGCGGGCGGGCAGGATCTGGAGATCATCTACAACCTGACCGGCAAGACGCCCCACCCGCTGTTCGATACGCAGATCGCGGCGATGGCGCTCGGCCTTGGCGAACAGATCGGTTATGGCAATCTGGTCGACGCATGGTTGGGGGTGCAACTGGACAAGGGCGCGCGCTTTACCGACTGGGGGCGGCGGCCGCTGGACAAGCGGCAGATCGACTATGCCATTGGCGACGTCACCTATCTGATCCAGATTTTCCCCATGATGCTGGAGGAACTACGCAAGACCGGGCGCGGCGGCTGGCTGGATCAGGAGATGGAGCGGGTGTGCGACCCTGAAAACTACCGCAACGATCCGCAGGAAGCGTGGCAGCGCGTCCGCATCGCCAGCCGCAAGGCCGATGTGCTGGGACGGCTGAAGGCGCTGGCGGCATGGCGCGAACTGGAGGCGCAGGACAAGGACCTGCCGCGCGGGCGCATCGTCAAAGACGAGACGCTGGCCGACATCGCCAGCCATCCGCCGCGCACGCAGGAGGATCTGGGCAAGGTGCGCGGGCTTTCCGCGACATGGAAGACCAACGACATAGGGGGGCGGCTGATGGCGGCCTTGGCGGCTTCCCAGCCGCTGCCGCGCGATGAGATGCCGGATCGGGAGCCGCGCCGTCCGGGACTGGGCAAGGATGGGGCGCTGGTCGCCGATCTGCTCAAGCTGCTGCTCAAAATCCGGTCGCGGGATATCAATGTCGCCTCGCGGCTGATCGCCCGGACCGACGATATCGACGCGCTGGCGGCAGGCGTGCGCGACGGGCTGTCGATCCTGGAAGGCTGGCGTTACGATCAGTTCGGACGGGATGCGGTCGATCTGGTCGAGGGGCGGCTGGCCTTCGCGGTCGATAACGGCCGGCTCAAGATGACGCGGACGGAAGAGGAGAAATAGGATGCGCTTTGCGATGATGATGACAATGCTGCTGCCGCTGGCCGCTTGCGCGGGCGCGGGCGAGGAAGGCCCGTCCACGCCGCCCGCCACGGCGCAAGGGACATGCCGCGACGAGCCGGTCGCCGGTTTCGTGGGCCGGACCGCCACGGCCGAACTGGGCGCGCAGATGCAGAAGGCTTCGGGCGCGAAGGTCCTGCGCTGGGGCGGTCCCAATATGGCGATGACGATGGACCTGCGGCCCGACCGGCTGACTGTGCTTTACGACGAGAAGATGGCCATCACGTCGCTTTCCTGTAGCTGAGGCCAAGGGGTCAGGCGCCTGCCTTGACCCTCTTCCATCGCAGGCGCGTCACATAGACGCGGCCCGATCTGGACACTTCCGGGTTCGTGGCCAGCTCCATCGTGTCGTCGTCGATGACGTGGATGTTCCGCACGAAGCTGCTGCCGACGCGCTGAGGGTGGGAGCTGAACATCACATGATGGGTGATGCTGTCTCCGTCCCGCTTCCATGTGCCGCCATAGGAGAAGAATTCGGTGAAGCCGTCCGCTAGCTGGTTGCCGCGTTCCACCCAGGCGGGGTCCATCAGGAAGGCCGACATGCGGCCGTCGGCGGTATACTGGATTTGACCGGCGGGCGGATCGCCATAGGCCGTGGCGGCGTCCTCCCCCCGGATATTGGTGCAGGACAGCAGCGACCAGGCGCCCAACAGATCGACCATTCGCGTTTCTCTCCCCGCCTTTGCTGTCCGGTATATGTCCAGCATAAAGCGGAGAAACGGCCAGCGCAGCACATTTTTGGAGGCCGATGCCCGCATCGGAGGAATGTTTCGGCCATCTTCCGGCATTCAATGAAGAGAGAAGGCCTGCGCCACGCCCGCTCCCCACCCCAAACCGCCCTCCGTTCGCAAAAGCCGGAATCCAGCACCCCGAATCAGCATTCCAGCCCGATTAGCGCGCCGCCCCCGATCCGCCCGACATGGCGTTGCCCGTCGATTTCCAGCCAATCCGGCGTGGCTTCCAGCCGCCGGCCGCGAATCGTGGTGCGCAGATGCTCCACGGCGATGCGGTTGCGGGCGATGATCCGCAGGATCGCAAGCCCGTCTCCGCGCGCGGCCATGATGCTGTAGCGGTCGCCGCGCAGCAGGAAATGCCAGCTTCCGTCCGTGGGCAGCCATTCATTGCCGTCCACCACCTGAACCGGCGAGCCATCGGGCGCGCCCATCCGCACGCTGATGCGGGTGGCGCCGTTCCCGCGCCGGGGCGGGGCGAAGATCAGGATCGGCTCGCCGTCCAGCGTCAGGGGAATGGGCGTGTCCCGCAGCAGGCGCGAACCGCCAATGGCGAGCTGCGGCAGGTCGCCGGAAAAAGGCAAGCGGTCGCGGGAGAAATGGCGTTGCCGAACGACCGGATTGGCATGGAAATTCTGGACCTGCGCCGGGGTCAGCCGCCCTTCCTCCACCAGCCCGTGACAGGTGGGGCACATCAGCGTCACGCCCCGTCCCTCGGGCAATCCCAGATAGCGGTAGATGGTGACGCCGCATCGGACGCAGGCGAACCCGCAGGCCTGACGGACCGCGGCGCGCTCCTCCGCCGTCAGGTCCGGTAGTGAAGGCATCACACGCAAGGCCATGCACGACGCTCCCTGGCAAGCGCCGTCCGCCTGATGCGGACCGGCGACACCTTTGCAGCGTCCTCCTGCCTATGAGAACTCTCGTGGCCCCTTTGGCCTTATCGTTGTAATATATGGCCGCAAGTCAAGCGGATTGCGCCGGACAGGCTATCGTTGGGGCAGCAGGTCCAGATTGCGCGCCGCCGCGATGGCGCGGATGCGGCCGGGCCGGGGCATGGACTTGATCGCGATTTCCGCTATGTCGCCCGCGCTGAACAGCTCCACATTGCCGACGTCGAGCAGGCGCTGGCCGAAGCTCTGCGTGATCCGCACGCTGCGGATGCTGGAGAGCGCGATTTCGGTGCGCTGCTTGGCCAGCAGGCCGCGCTCCATCAGCACTTCGCGTTCGCTGAGCGCCAGCCGCTCACCCTTGTTCATCACCCACCACACGCCGATGGCGAGGATGCCGACCACCGAGATCAGCAGCAGCAGAAAAAGGAAGGGATGCGCCCGGAACATCGCGGGATGTTCATCATATAACCAGGTTTCGCTCATCGCTCGCTCCCTCACGTCCGCCGACTTGGCATCGATCCCGGCCCGCCGTCAAGCAAAGGGAGGGCAGGCGCGTTAACCGGATTTTTTCATCCTGATTCTACACTCCCCGCGTGAAAGGCAAGGATCATGGCAAGAGGCCTGTACGATATAGACGACCGCACGGTGGGGCGCTTCAACCTGCATCAGGCGGAGGCGGAGAAGAAGCCGATCGGCTTTCCGCTCAAAACGCTGTTTCTGGCACTGGCGGGCGGAATCGCGATGATACTGGCCGCCGGCCCGCACCTGCTGTGGTCGCAGCCGGAAGCGAAACATGGCGGCGGCTTCGGCGGCTTCGTCATCAACACGACATTCGATTCATGCGGCGGCAAGTCTCCTGCCTTCTCGGCCTCGGCCTGCGTGCTTTCGCCGCGGGAATTTTCCTATGGCAACACCACCTATCACCTGTCGGACATACGCACGCCCGACGGGCGGCTCCCGGCCTGCGACGCGGAGGAGCGGCTCGCGGGCAAGGCCAAGCGGACCTTTATCGGCATCCTTAACGGAGGCGCATTCGAATCGCTGCCCGATCCGGCCGATTCCAACCCCGGCGCGCGCATCCTGATGCGCGACGGCGTATCCATCGGACAGATCATGATCGCCAAGGGGGTCGCCCAGCCCTGGGCGCCCCAGCGCTACAACTGGTGCGCGCACGTCTGAGCGCGAGGCCGGATCGGACGGGTTCACGCGGAGACGCGAAGCCTCCAGGAGGCCGGCCATGCGTATCCGATCACAGCAAGCGCGAAGGGGGTGCCGGTCAGAGGCGGGAAATACCTTGGACCCGCGCCCGAAACTCCGCCCCTCCGCGCGAATTGGTCCGTCCGCCAAAGCCGGATTAACGGCAGGCGCCAAGCCGGCGGGCTTCCATGACGCGGGCAAAGGGCGCGCCGTCGGCCACGCCCTGCGATCGGATCTGCACCAGGCGCGGCGTTTCGACGCGCACATCGGTGCGCCCTCCGCCCGCTTGCGCGCAGTCATAGGTCACGGATGCGGCGGCCGGCCCGTCCTTCACGACAAAAAGCCGGCATTGATGGCGGGCATGTTCCGTCCGGAGAAGCTGGCGCGGATCGCGCACGCACAGCCGGCGCTTGCCCCCGTCCTTCTCCAGCGGGCGCAATTCCCACTCGCCCGGCTGCACCGTATCGAGGGCGACCAGCCGCTCCGGCGCCGCCGCGGCTGTCCCGCCCGCCGTCATCAGCGCTCCCACGAGCATCGCGCGCAACCACATCGTCACCATAGATCCTCTATAATCCCCGCCGCGCATCGACGGCGAACCGCCGACCGTTCCGATGCGCTTCCCCGATAGCGCAATAGCGTTCAATTGCGGCAATTTGATAGCGCCGGAACGATGGCCCTGCCCCATTGCTGGATGCGATCCTGTGTGTTCGGCGGGCATCAATGTCGCGTGAAGCTGTCGAGCGCGAGCGGGAAAAGGCGCGAGCAAAAGGCGCAATCGACGCCGATCACGCCCTGTTCGTCCGCCATCTCCGCGCGCTCCTGCTCGGAAAAGCGGCCGATGACGTCGCGAATATGATCAAGGTCGCAGCGGCACCCCTTGGCCAGGACCGAAGGCTCGGTCAGCCGGACCTCCCGCTCCTCATGGAAAAGCCGCCAGATCAGGTCGGCGAAGGGGAGCGTGTCATCCGTCAGTTCCGCGTCCTTGAGCGTGATCGCCAGCGCCTGCACATGCTCCCATTCGGGATGGTCGTGGCGGACGTGCAGGCGTTCGCGCCCGACCTCCCCTTCGGGCAGATGCTGGAGCAGCATCCCCGCCGCGAAGCAGCCTTCGCCCGCATCATGCCGGGTCGCGATCTGGATGACGCTGGGGATCTGTTCGGACTGGAAGAAATAATGCTCCGCCGCCTGCGCGAGCGAATCGCCGTCCAGCGGCACGATGCCCTGATAGCGCTCGCCGGTGACGGCCTGGTCGAAGGTGATGGCGAGATAGCCCTTGCCGAACAGCCCGAACAGCGTGGGATCGGGGCCAAGCTCCGCCAGGCGGTCGGCGTCGAATTTGGCGTAGCCCCGCAGCTCCCCCGCCTTGTAGTCGGCGACCAGCAGGCTGACGACGCCATTCTCGGTCTGCGCCTGGAGCGTCAACTGCCCGCCCGCGCCCTTGAGCGTGCTGCCCAGCAGCGCCGCCAGCACCAGCGCGGAGGCGAGCAGCCGCTCGATCTGGGGCGGATAGGCGTGGGCGGCGAGCACATCGTCCAGCACCGGGCCCAGCCGCACGATCCGCCCGCGCACATGGCGCGTGGGAATGGTGAAGCCAAGGGCTTGGTCGACATCGGCGGAAAAGGTCAAATCAGGCTCCGTTCATCCGGGCATCATGCTGCGGGAGAGTGGCGGCATCCCCGTGGGACAGGGCGCGAACCCCGGTTAGATAGGAATGCCGCCGCAAAACTCAACCGAGCAGGCCGAACGCCCACAGCAGGACGGATTTCTGGGCATGGATGCGGTTTTCCGCCTCGTCCCAGATCAATGATTGCGGGCCGTCGATAACCTCTGCCGCCACTTCCTCGCCGCGATGGGCGGGGAGGCAATGGAGGAACTTCGCGTCCGCCTTCGCCCCGGCCATCAGCGCGGGCGTCACCTGATAGGGCATCATGGCCTTGAGCTTCTCGTCGGCATGGGCCTGGCCCATGGAAATCCATGTGTCGGTGACGACCACGTCCGCATCCGCGACGGCCGCCCGCGGATCGCGGGTCAGGGTGATGCGCGATCCCAGCGCTTGCGCGGCCCTGGCGAAGGACGGATCGGGATCATAGCCCTCGGGCACGCCGATGCGGACATCGAACTTGAGCAGACCCGCCGCTTCCACGATGGAATGCAGCACATTGTTGCCGTCGCCCAGCCATGCCCACCGGCTCCCCGGCAGGGCAAGCCCATGCTCCACCACCGTCAGCAGGTCCGCGACGATCTGGCAGGGATGCGACAGGTCGGTGAGGCCGTTGACGACCGGGACGCCGGCATGATGGGCCATTTCCTCGATCTTCGCATGGTCGTCCGTGCGGATCATGATGGCATCGCACATGCGGCTGAGCACGCGGGCGGTGTCCGCCACCGTCTCGCCGCGCCCAAGCTGGCTGGTCGCGCCGTCCAGGATCAGCGAATTGCCGCCCAGTTGCCGGATCGCCATGTCGAAGGAGACGCGCGTGCGGGTCGAATTCTTCTCGAAGATCATCGCCAGCGTCCGCCCGGCGAGCGGCGCATCCGCATCCGCCGCGCCCTTGGGCAGACCCCTGCGCGCCGCCTTGCGGTCGATCGCGTCGGCGATCATCGCGGCGATGGCGTCGCCGCCCGCGTCGGAAAGATTGAGGAAATGTCTGGTCATATCGAAACCCCCTCCCTGCCTCCGTTCGTTTCGAGCTTGTCGAGACGCCGTGCAAGGCTTCCCGACTGCGCTCGACGCGAACGGATGGGGATGATTGGTGTCAGGCCGCCGCCGTTTCTCCGGCAAAGCTGCGCGCGCCGGCGGAAATCTTCTCGATGCATTCGGCGACATGGCTGTCCTCGATCACCAGCGGCGGCAGGATGCGCACGACATTCTGCCCCGCCGATACCGTCAGCAGCCCATGACGGTCGCGCAGATGCGCCACGAAAGCGCGCGCGTCATAGGCGTCCTTCATCTTGACGCCCAGCATCAGTCCCATGCCGCGCACATCCTCGAACATGCCGTCATGATTGGGGATGAGCTGCTCCAGCGCGGACCGCAGGCGTGCGCCCATCGCCTTGACGCGATCGAGGAAACCGTCGGCCAGCACTTCGTCCAGCACGGCAAGGCCCGTCGCCATCGCCAGCGGATTGCCGCCATAGGTCGACCCGTGGGTGCCGAACACCATGCCCCTGGCCGCGTCCTCGGTCGCAAGGCATGCGCCCAGCGGGAAGCCCGCGCCGATCCCCTTGGCGACAGCCATGATGTCGGGCGCGACGCCATATTGCTCATGCGCGAAGAAGGTGCCGGTGCGCGCATAGCCGCATTGCACTTCGTCGAGGATCAGCAGCAGGCCCTTCTCGTCGCACAGCGTGCGCAGGCCCGTCAGGAATTCCCGCGTCGCGGGCATGACGCCGCCTTCGCCCTGCACCGGCTCCAGCAGGAAACCGGCGGTGTCGTCGTCGACCGCCGCGCTCGCCGCCGCCAGATCGTTGAACGGCACCACGGTGAAGCCCGGCAGCAGCGGCTCGAACCCGTCGCGCATCTTGGGCTGGCTGGTGGCCGAAATGGTGCCAAGCGTCCGCCCATGGAAGGCGTTGTCGAAACTGATGATCTTGTGCCGGTGCGCCGCGCCGTTCGCATAATGATAGCGGCGCGCGGTCTTGATCGCGCATTCGACCGCTTCCGCGCCCGAATTGGTGAAGAACACCGTGTCGGCGAAGGTCGCATCGACCAGGCGCTGCGCGAATTTTTCGCCCAGCGGCATCCCGTAGAGGTTCGACGTGTGCATCAGCGTCGCGGCCTGATCCGCGATCGCCTTCACGATCCGGGGATGGCCGTGGCCCAGCAGGTTGACCGCGATGCCGCTGGCGAAATCGAGATAGCACTCGCCGCGCTCGCCGACCAGGTAGCAGCCTTCGCCTCGCACCGGACGGACATCGCACCGGGGGTAGACGGGCATGAGCGGCGTGATCGACATGATGCTCCCTTTCCTGGGCTGATGATGAATCGTCCGAAGGCCATTTGGCGAAACGCAAAAAGGCGGCCCCGCCGGGCCGCCCTGTGCGAGAGCCGCCTATACAAGCGCGCCGAACCCCGCGCAACCCCGGACGGAGGAGAAGGTTTTCGGTCAGGAGGGAACGTTTCGCTCGCATGACGAACCACCCAGGACCGCTTCTTCAGCCGATCTGGCCCCAGGCGTCCGCGATTTCGCCGATCATGGCGCGCGCCTGTTCGACGGGTCTGGCATCGCGCTCCTTCGCGCCCACGAGCAGCAGGCGGCGCGCTTCGCGATAGATCTGGGCGAGGCCCACGGCGATGTCGCCGCCCTTGTCGAAATCGAGGCTCGATTCGAGCGCGAAGAGGATCGACATGGCCCGCGCCTGCTTGTCCGAAACCTTCAGCCGGTCGTTCTGCCGCTCGGCCAGCATGGTGGCGTCCAGCGCGATCAGCAGTTCGTCGAACAGGATCTTCACCAGCGCATGGGGCGTCGCGCCTTCGGTCCGCGCGCCCGAATGGACGGCCGCATAACGCCGCGCCGCCATATTGCCTGCATATCCCTGATTGTAGAACATCGCCCTGTGCGTCCCTGCTTAATTGTCGCTGTTGTTCCAGGCGTCGATCTGCTGCTGCAGATAGCTCTGGGTGGCCTTGAGCGCGGTCAACCGCGTTTCCATGGCCGTGTAGATTTTCGTGAGCTGCGCCTGATAGTCGGTCATCTGGTCGCTGAGTTTCTCAAGCTGCTCGGACAGGCTCTTTGCCAGCGCCTCATATTTGCTCTGCGCGCCGGCGAGGGGACCGTCCTTCTTCTGGATGCTGTCGCGCACCTTGTCCATCAGGCCGGCCAGACCCGGATTGCTGTCCGACTTGACCGATGGATTGAGCAATTGCGTGATCGCGGACGGATCGGCCGCCATCGCCTTGTCCAATGCCTTGGTGTCCAGCGTCAGCGTGCCGTCGCGATTGGTCGCAATGCCCAGGTCCGCCAGCGTCCTGTATGTGCCGGTGGGGGACAGCGCCGCCGACGTCATCTGCGAAAGCTGGCGCTTCATGTCGCGGATGGACGATTCGCCGTTCAGCACGCCCGCGCCGGAGGAATCGGTTCCCTTCGCCGTCGCCGTGTTCAACGCCTTCATCAGCGTGTTGTAGGCGTTGACGAACTCGACCATCAGGTCGCGCATCGACGTGGTAGGCTCGGTCGTGGCGAGCGTCACCGGCGTGTTCGGCGACGCCTTGTTAAGGTCGATCCGCAGATAGGGAATGGCCGTGTCGACGGTGTTGGTCGCATAATGCTGCTCCACGCCGTCCAGCAGGATGACGGCATCCTGCGCCGTGGATACGGAGGTGAAGGCGGAATTGGCGTTCGGCCCCGTCTTCGACCAGGCGAATGGTTCCAGCGCGGCGGAATCGGCGGTCAGCGAGAAGTCGTTCGCCTCGCCGGTCGCGCCTTTCATCACCAGCCGCGTGCCCTGCGTATCGGTGACGAGCGAGGCGGTGACGCCGGTTCCGCTGGCGTTGATGGCGCTCACCAGATCGGCATAGGTGCTCGATGCGGTGAGGACGATATCCCTGGGCGTGCCGCTTCCCACCGTCAGGGTCAGCGTGCCCGCCCCGACGAGGGAGGTGGCCGACACATTCGGGTCAGGCGCGGTCGCGAGCGTGCGGCTGGCGGCAAGCTGCTGCACCTGAAGCTGCGCGGGCAGGCCCTGCGGCGTGCCGCCCGGCAGGGCGCTGACCGCCGCGATGCTGGGATCGTTGGAAGCGGGCACGCCGGAATAGCCGGTGCCCGACAGCAGGCTATTGAGCGCATCGGCAAAGGTGTCGAGCGAGCTGGACGCCGAAGCCAGCGCGGAAATGCGCGCGCTATTGAGGTTCTGGCGGCTGGTGATGACCTGCTGCTTGGGATCGCGGGCGGCGCTGACCAGACTGGAAACCAGCGCGCCCGTATCGATGCCGGACCCGACGCCCAGAGCGCTTGAGATGCTGCTGCCAATCGAAGCCATGTGCCCGTCCTTTCAGAATAGAAGAACGGCCCTAGCGCACAGACCTTTAGGAAAGATTTTCGTGGAATGCCGGTCGGGGGAAAAAGCGCCCTTCAGACGACCGCGGACAGGATCTGGTCCACTGTCCCGCGCCGCAGATGCGCCTGCGCGGCATGGGCATAGCGGGACTGTTCCGCCAGCCGCCGCGCGAGCAGCACCGTGCTTTCCACCGCTTCCTTGCTGGCGGGAGGGAGCGGCACGATGACGGTGGGCGTCGGCAGCATGGACTGGATTTCCAACGCCGCCGCTTCGACCGTGACCGATGCGCCGGCCCGCACGTCCGCCATGATGTCGGCGATTTCCGCGTGAATGCGCGCATATTCCGCTGCGCTGGCGACCTCATCGTCGAGAGCCGCCCTATCGCTGGCGGACCCGAGAGGAGCGCGCCCGCGAGAGGCTGCCGCATCGCCATTGTCCGGCCTCACGGTCGCGGACTGGGCCGCCGAAACGGCCGGCACGGCATTGGTCCGGGCGGAAACCCGGTCGACAGACGATATCTCGGTCTTCGAAAGATACTCGTTCATGACGCACCATCCTAATGCGTCCCCATGAAGGGAATACGGACGAGTTCAGCTAAACTTTAATTCACCATGGCGATTTTTCTGGCGGTGGTGCGGCTTGCGAATGCACGGTGCGGCCATGGTTGTAATTGGCCGGCCCCAATCCGTCATCCCAAACCACTATCCATCACACCGGCTCACCCGCCATCAAACCTTCCGCCCGTCCGCGTCGAAACGCAGGTCGTCGGGCACGCTGATGAACGGCCGGTCCATCTCGCTCGCCATGCGGTTTTCCACGCGGAAGACGAACGCCAATACCGTCGCGACCGCCATATACAGCCCTTCATTGACGATCTGCCCCGCGCGCGAGGTAAAGTAGATCGCGCGCGCGAGTTCGGGAAACTGCATGACCGGCACGCCGTTCTGGTCGGCAAGATCGCGGATTGCGGCGGCAATCGCATCGCATCCCCGCGCCACCACCACAGGCGCGGCGTCCTGCCCCGGCGTGTAGCGCAACGCGACCGCGAAATGGGTCGGGTTGGTGATGATGACGCTGGCTTCGGCCACGGCCTTGCGGGTGGAACCGTTCAGCACCTCATATTGCTTGCGGCGGATATGGCCTTTCAGTTCGGGCGATCCTTCGCTTTCCTTATTCTCGTCCTTCAAGTCCTGCTTCGACATGGCGAGGCGCTTGCCCCGCTGGAATATCTGCGCTGGCACGTCGATCCCCGCGATCAGGAACAGCCCGCCCGCCATGATGAGGCAGGTCATGATGAACATATCGCCCAGGCTCGACATGGCGGGCGCGACGCCAGCCTTGCCCAGCCCGACTATAGCCGTCAGCCGGTCCCAGATCACCCACACGCCGATCGCGCCGAGCAGGCCGACCTTCGCCATGGATTTCATCAGTTCGATAAGCCCGTTGACGCCGAACATGCGCTTGAGACCCGATGCCGGATTGAGCTTCGACGCCTTGGGCGCGAACGCTCCCGGCCGAAACCCCAGCGATCCCAGCAGCGCGGGCGCGGCGATGGCGGCGATCAGCGTCGCCAGCAATATGCCGCCCACCGGCAGCGCGATCCCCGACAGCAGCGCCATGCCCCGGTCGGCAGGCGCGAAGTCGACAATATCCTCCCGCCGGAAACGCAGCGCTTCGATCAGCATGTGCGACAAAGCCTCGACAAGCGAAGGCCCCATCACCGCCAGCCAGCCGATTCCCGCCATCACCACCAGCGCGGTTCCCAGCTCGCGGGACTGGAGGATGTCGCCCTTCTTGGCGGCGTCCTGCAATTTCTTCTGTGTCGGCTTTTCGGTCTTTTCGCCGCCATTGCCCTCCGCCATGGCTCAGCGTCCTTCCGCAATCGACTGGGCCTGCTCCAGCCCGGCCTTGAGCGCGGCGGCGATACCCTCGCCCATCACCGGCGTGGCGATGGCGAGCAGCACCAGTCCCGCCATCAGCGCAACCGGCATCCCAACGGCGAACAGGTTGAGCGAAGGCGCGGTCCGCGCCAGCATCCCCATCACGATCTGCACCAGCACCAGCGCGAAACCCACCGGCAGCGCGATGGTCACGCCCGCCCCCAGCAGCGCCCCGCCAAATTCGATCAGGTGCCATACCGCATCGTTGCTCAGCATCGCCGCGCCCGGCGGCAGCGCCTGATAGCTCTGCACGACGAAGCTCGCGAGCATCAGATGCCCATCCATGGCGAGCAGCAGGAAGGTTGCAAGGATGGACAGGAACTGCCCCACCACCTGTGTCGACTGGCCCGATTGCGGATCGACCATCGCGGCAAAGCCCAGGCCCATGCTGTTGCCGATCGCCTCCCCCGCGACGAAGGCGGCGGCATAGCCGATCTGCACGGCGAACCCCATGGCAAGCCCGGCCAGCACTTCCCCCGCGACCAGCATCACGCCTTCGAAGCTCGCCACGCCGTCCTGCGGCAGATGGATCGGCACGGCGTTGAGCGCGGCCAGCCCCAGCGCCAGCGACAGGATCAGCCGCAACTGCAACGGCACGGCAGGCGCGCCGAACACGGGCGCGGCGATAAAGGCCGCTCCGGGCCGGATCATCGCGATCAGCCAGATCCAGAGCTGTGTTTCCACGCCCGCAAAGCCGGGCGCCATCATTGCAGCAGGTCCGGTATCCGCTCAAATATTTCGCGAGTGAAGTCCGCGACCAGCACCATGATCGACCCGCCGAACAGCGCCAGCATGGCGCACACCACGATGATCTTGGGAATGAAGCTCAACGTCTGTTCGTTGATCGAGGTCGCGGCCTGCACCATGCCGATCAGCACGCCCGCGATCAGCGCCGGAATCAGGATCGGCGCCGCCGCCAGCGCCGTGATCCACAGCGCCTGCTGCGCCAGCCCCATGAAGAAATCGGCGTTCTCCATCGGTCCGGCCCTATGTCGCGAAGGAGCCGGCAAGCGACCCCATGGTCAACGCCCAGCCATCGACCAGCACGAACAGCAGCAGCTTGAACGGCATGGATATGATCGTCGGCGACAGCATCATCATGCCCAGCGCCATCAGCGTGGATGCGACGACAAGGTCGATGATGAGGAACGGCAGGAAGATCATGAACCCGATCTGGAAGGCGGTCTTGAGTTCGCTCGTCACGAAAGCGGGCAGCAGGATCGAAAAGGGAATGTCGGCCGACGACCGGAAAGCGGGCGCTTCGGCCATGTTGGCGAAGAGCTTGAGATCCGTCTCCCGCGTCTGCTTCACCATGAAGCCGTGCAGCACCTTGCCGGAGCGGCCCACCGCTTCCTCGATGGAAATCTGGCCCTTGCCATAGGGATCGAACGCCTGCGCGTTGATCTGGTCGATGGACGGGCGCATCACGAACAGCGAGAGGAACAGCGCGAGGCCCACCAGCACCTGATTGGGCGGCGTCTGTTGCAATCCCAGCGCCTGCCGCAGCAGCGACAGCACGATGATGATGCGGGTGAAGCTGGTCATCATGAGCACGAGCGACGGCAGCACCGTCAGCAGGCTCATCAGCACCAATATCTGGAGGCTTAGCGACAGCGGACGGCCGTCGCCGGAAATCTGCCCCATGGCGCGGCTCAGCGCCCCGCCATTGTCGACGGGTGCCGCCGGAACCGCCTGCGCCAGCGCCGGATGGGCAAGCAGCAACCCGCCCCCCAGCAGCGCAAAACCGATCAGAAGCGTCTTAACGCGCACGGAACGGATCGCCTTCCGCGATCTTCTCGATCCGCCCGCGCGTGACGGACAGCAGGATTTTCTTCCCCTCGAACTCCACCACCGCCAGCTTGCCGAACGTCCCCATCGGCAATGCCTCAAGCAGTTTGAGCGACCGGCCGTCCTGACCCGCCATCATGCCGGGCTGATATTTGCGCCACAGCCACAGCGCGCCGAAGGCCATGCCGCCGACCAGCGGCAGCAGGATCAGCAGTTTGACGAAATACCAGAACATGAAGCGGCCCCGCGACTATGGTTAATGCGCCATCCGATCCGCAAGAACGGCCCGCAACGCAAGCGAAAAGACTTGCGCCTGCGATCAGCCGCGCCGCTCGACGCCCGCCAGACGGGTCTCGGTGGCGGCGATATCGACGATGCGGATGCCGTAGCGGCCATTGACCGTCACCACCTCGCCCTTGGCGATCAGCGCGCCGTTCACCATGATGTCGAGCAGATCGTCGGCCTGACGGTCCAGTTCCACGATGGAGCCTTCGGCCAGGTCCATGACTTCGGCCAGGCGCAGGGACGTCGATCCCACCTCCACCGACATGCGGACGGGAATGTCCGCCAGCAGCTTGAACTGACGATTGGCGGTCATGCCGACCGCGGCGTCTTCCTGCCGGTCCAAACGCGGCGCTTCAGTCATGTCACTCATTGATCCGATCCTTGTGCAAGCTTTTCGATCTGGAAGGCGGCGCGCCCGTCCTGTTCACCGATGGTCCCGTGCGCGACGATGCGGTCGCCCACGATCAGCGGCAGGCTGCGCCCGATGGTCACGGGGATGACGTCGCCCGTCTTCAATTGCATCAGATCGGCGAGCGAGAGATTGGGCCGCGCCAGCACGGTGCGGGCGGGCAGGCGGATGTCCTGCATCCGGCGGGCGATACGCGCCTGCCAGACGGGATCGACATGCTCCTCGTCGATGGGCATCCTGACGCCCATCAAGGCTTCCACGCCGCGCAGGGCGGACAGCGGAAACAGAAGGTCGATGGGCCATTCGTGATTCCGGCTGAGGCTGAGCGTGAAGCGTTGCAGCACCATCTGGTCGCCCGGCTGGGCGACGGCGGCGAAGCCCAGCCCCGTCTCCCGCGCGGCAAGCCCCGCATCCAGCGCGATCACCTCGCTCCAGCATTCCACCAGCCGCGTCACGAGCGATTCCGCGATCCGCGCGATCAGCCGGTCTTCGGTGGGCGTGAACTCTCCCCGGGAGGGCATGGGACGGTTGCCGACGCCGCCATAGAAGCAGTCGACCAGCACGGAAATCATCGCCGCATCCATCCGCAGCAGCATCTGCCCCTTGAGCGGAGCCAGGCGATAGAAGGACATGCTGCAAAAATCCGGCAGCTCGGCCGACCATTGGCCGAAGTCGAGCACGCGCGTCGCTTCGGCGGTCACATGCGGGCGGATGCCGGAAATCGGCTCGATCAGCGTGCGGATGCGCCGGCCGAGCTTTTCGCCCAGCCGGTCCAGCCCCGACAGCATGACCGGAGCCTGCGATTCCCCGCGTCCCAATGCATAGGATTGAACGTCGTTCATGAAAGTCCCCAACCCGTTCGTCAGGGGACTTCCCGACGTTCAGGCAGCCCTATTGAATAACGAAATTGGTAAAATAAACGTTATCGACGCCGCCATAGCCCGTCTTTTGCTTCAAAACATCGTTGATAACGCCCTTGATCCGGGTCTGGAGCTGCTTCTTCCCGTCGGGCGTCGCCAGCATGGCTTCGGGCTGCTGTGCCAGCAGCATCAGCACCTGGCTGCGAATCGCCATTTCATGGGTCTTGATCGCCTCGATCACGCGCATGTCGTAATAGGTCGACACGGCGAGCGCGATCTGGGCGAAGGCGTCGCTGTCCGACATGTTGGACGTGAAGGGCGTCTGCAACTGGAAATAGGTCGCCTGATAGGCGGCGGGATTGGCCGGCGTGGGCAGGTCGATGCCCTTGCCCGGCGCATGGCCCGCGACGGCCGCGCCGCCGCCATGTCCTGCACCGCCCATGCCGTGCGCCTTGGCCACTTCCTCGGCATTTTCGCCCGCCAGCACGAGCACCGGCTTGTTCGGATCTTCCTTCGGGCCTTCTTCCTTGTGCGAGAAGAAACCGGCCGCATACAGCCCGCCGGCGGCCCCCGCGCCCCCGACAAGCGTGGCGATGACGAGCATGACGATCATCTTCATGCTCCCGCCCTTTTTCTTCTTGGCCTTCGCCTCATCGCTCATGGTTCATGTTCCCCGGAAATGATCGGTCACGCATAGCGCGCGCGGCGGGCATCGCCCGCGCCGTCGCCTGCGTCCTTTTGGTTAATAACGGCCCGGTCGGAGCTTGCTTTAAGGCCGGACGCGAAATTTTCGCGCGATTGCCAGTGCCCCTGCCGTTCGGACTGGCCCATGCCCTGTCCGCCCTGTCCGCCGCCCTGCCAAGCGGATGCGGCCCCCTGCGAGGAGGATTGCTGCCCCGGCTGCTGCTGCCCGGATTGCTGGCCGCCGGATTGCCCGGCTCCATCGGGGCGCGCGGCCTCCGTCATAGGGGGCGCGCGCTCGATCTTCACGTCGGAGATGCGGACCGCCGCCAAACCCGCGTCCAGACGAAGGCGGTCGCTGTCCTGCTTGAGGGCCAGCTCCGCCGCCTCATTGGCGACCGTCAGGCTGATCGCCGCGCCATCCGCGCCATGGCGGATGTCGACCTGAACCGGCCCCAACCGGCTGGCATTGATCTGGAAGCGTCCCTGCGCGCCATGCTGCGCCAGCCCGGCAATGTCGCGCGCCAGACCGTCGATCCATTGACCCGACACGCCCATGTCGACGACCTGCGCGCCCAGGCTCGCGCCGATATCGGCGGCCGGCATGACGGCGGCAGGCGCGGCAGGCGCGCCGGCAGGCGCGACTTGCGGCAAGGGCGCCGTCCCATTCCCGGCGCTGTCCGTCTGGCCGATGGGAGCCGCGAGAGGCGCCATTTCCACGATCACCCGCTTCGCGTCCCGTCCGCCTGCATGCGCCGTTGCGATGGCTTCGGGTGCGCGGGCGGTTTCGGGCGACGGGCGCGCAAACTGCTCGCGCACCATCTGGAGCAGCGAAAGCGCTTCCGACCGCGGCAGCTTCGGGGCAGCGGCGGCGGACGGCGGCGCCTTCTCCGTCATCGCAGCAGCCACGGCATCGTCATCCGACGTCGACGCCGCCGCCTTGTCCATCGGGGCGACCGGCGGCTTGTCCACCGGGGCTACGGACGGCTTCGCTTCCACAAAAGCCGTGCCCTTGCCTTCCTTTTCCGGCACGGGAGGGGCGTTGCCATCGGGCTTGGGGGCTTCATCCGTCACGACGGGCCCGGCCTGCGTCCGCACGGGATTTTCCGGCTTGCCGGCCGCGCGCGCCGATCCCTGCGGGACCGGAACCGGCGGCGCGGATGCATCGATCTTTTCTGCCCGCTCCACCATTCCGCCCGGCTTCGCAGCCGATGGCGCGGATAGCACAACCTCCCCGTCCTTCGCGGCCGACCCATGCGGCGGGGCAGGAACAGCCGGGACCGCAGGCGCGACGATCACCGGCGGGGCTGGCAATGCCGGCGACGCAATCGCCGTTGCGGTCTCGTCCGTCGTCTTCGCTTGGGCCTTATCGGCCGGTTTCTCGTCCTCCACGGGTTTGGCGTCACCGGCCTCCATGTCCAGGGCGTCACTGGCGGCCTCGGGCCGCTCCTCCGACGGAGGGACCGCCATGGGCTTTGGATCGGCCTGCACGGCCACCGCCGGGGCCTTGCCGATGTCCTCCGGTTCGACCGGCACGTCCGTCGCTTCGACGGGCGGCAAGGGCGTGGCGGGCGCGGTCGGGAAGAACCGCTCCCCCGGATTGCCGGGAACGATCGTCATGGGCGGAACGAAATCCGCGCCGCCCTCCTCCATCTCCGCTTCGCCAAGGCGCGGCGGGGCGTCGGAAACCGCAACGGCATCCCCCTTCATGGAGCCGTTCAGCAAGGCCGCGAAATCGACCTCGCCCGCCGGAGAAGCCGCGCCGGTCCCATCGCCGGGCACGGGCAGCTTCATCGCGGCGGAGGAAAACAGAAGCGCCTTGAGACTGGTCAACATGGTCATGTCACAGTTCTCCCCTGCGTTGCATCCGGCGATAGCTTGGCAGCGCCGCCAGCCGGTTTTCACGCCATTCTTCCAGGTCCGCCCGAGCGCGGTCCTTCAATCTCGTTGCGATTTCCTTGTCGCGGTTCGCCGCGAGGCTGAGATTCTCTTTCACCTCCACCTTGCGCCGCGCATCATAAAGAGCGCCGTCGAGCTGGCGTCCCGCCTGCTCCAGCCGCCCCGCCAACTCCTGCATCGCGGCGAAGGACGCGCCGTTCGCCGCGCCCTCGGCCTGGAACAGGTCGCTCCGCACCCGGCGCAGGCGTTCGGCATTATGGGCGATGCCCTCCGCCTCGTCCCGCGCGCGCGCCGTTTCCGCCGCCGCCATGGCATGTTGCACATGGCGCACGCGCAGCACGCGCTGGCGGCGGGCGACAAGGCCCTTCACGCGCCGAACTCCGCCATCAGCGCGTCAGCACTGGTGGAAAGGTCGACGCGGCTTTTCTGGTCCTGCTGGATGAAGTCCAGGATTTCCTGCCGCCGCTGCACCGCTTCGTCGATCACCGGATCATTGCCGGGGCGATAGGCGCCCATCAGGATCAGGTCGCGATTTTCCTCATAAGCGGCCCAAAGCCGCCGATAGGCCGCCGCCGCCACGCGATGCTCGTCCGGCACCACATCGGCCATGACGCGCGAGAGGGACTTGCCGATGTCGATGGCGGGAAAGATCGCCTGCTCCGACAGATGACGGGAAAGCACGAAATGGCCGTCCACAATGGCCCGCGCCGCATCCACGATGGGATCGTCAGTGTCGTCGCCATCGGCCAGCACCGTATACAGCGCCGTAATAGATCCCCCCGTGCGCGAATCCACGCCCGCCCGCTCCACCAAACGCGGGATCAGCGCCAGCGCCGAAGGGGGATAGCCCTTCATCGCGGGCGGTTCGCCCAGCGCCAGCCCGATTTCCCGCTGGGCATGGGCGCAGCGCGTCAGGCTGTCGATCAGCAGCAGCACCTTCTTGCCGCGCGCCCGGAAATATTCGGCGATGGCCGTCGCCCGCGCCGCCGCGCGCAGGCGCAGGATCGGCGGATGATCGGCCGGAACCGCGACGACGATGCTCTTGTGCATCGTGCCCTTGAGCTTGGTTTCGAGGAAATCGCTGACTTCACGTCCGCGCTCGCCGATCAGGCCCGCGATCACGATATCCGCTTCCGCGCCCGCGATCATCTGGCCCATCAGCACGGATTTGCCGACGCCCGAACCCGCGATGATGGCGATGCGCTGTCCCCGCCCGGCGGTCAGCAGCGCATTGACGGCGCGCACGCCGAGGTCAAAAGGCTCAGTCACGCGCCCGCGATCCAGCACATTGCCCTGAACGCCGTTCAGCGGCCAGCTTCCGCCCGCGATGATCGGTCCCTTGCGGTCGAGCGGCTGCCCCATGGCGTCGATGACGCGCCCGATCAGCCCTTCGCCGACCTGCACCATGTTCGCCTGGCTGTCCGGCTCGACCCGCGCGCCATTTTCCAGCGGCGCGCCATTGTCGAGCGGCACCAGCAGCGTGCGTTCCCCCCGGAAACCCACGACCTCCGCCCGCGCGATCGTTCCATCGGAAGCGATCACCCGCGCGCCCGCGCCGATGGGGCGGCGGAAACCCGTCACTTCCAGCATACCGGCATCGTGGCTCACCAGCCGTCCCACATGGCGGGGCTGGCGGTTCTGCACCTGCAAATGATCGAACAGCGTCTCCGCCTGGGCGATTGCGGCCCGGATCATGCCCAATCTCCTTTCATGAACGGCCCTCCATATCGTCGAGCAAAGCGCGCAGCCGGGCGAGCCGCACGTCCGGCCCATCCTCGACCCAGCCGTCAGCCGTATCGAGCCGCACGCAGCCCCGGCTCATCGACGCGTCCGCGACCAGCTTCACGCCGACCTGCCCGCCATCGACCAGCGGCATGTCGTCGGGGTGCAGGTGCAGGGCGCTCTTGCCCTCATTCTCGTCGATGAAGGCCGCAATGGTTTCGCATCGCTGTTGCAGCAGCTCCGCGTCGATCGCCACTTCGCCCACAATCTGCGAGACGAGCCGGATGACCGTGGCCGACAGCATCGTGGCCAGGGTTCCGCTGGGCGCGGGCGTCAGCATCTCCAACGCCTCGGCCAGCCGGTTGCGCGCTTCCGCATCGCTGGCCATGCCCTCTTCGGTCACGCGGCAGCCTTCATCGAACCCCTGCGCGAAGGCTTCGATCCGCGCCTGCTCCAGCGGATCGCCTTCCGGTTCCGCATCGGCATAGGCCGCCATCCGCATCGCCTGCGTCTGCGCGCCCGGCGGCGCGGTGTAGAGGCTGCGGAAACCGCTGCTTTCGATCCGCGCCACACCCGCGACGGGGATGCTGGCGATGTCGCTGCCGCTCTCGGCCGCCCAGAAATTAGACAAAGTCGTTCCCCTTGCCGCCCAGCATGATCGTGCCCGCGTCGGCCATGCGGCGCGCGGTGCCGATGATGAGCTTCTGCGCGTCGATGACTTCGGCGAGGCGGATCGGCCCGCGCTCCTCGATCTCGTCGGCGATGGCTTGGGCCGCGCGGGCGGACATGCAGGCGAAGATCTTCGCCTTCAGCACCTCGTTCGCGCCCTTGAGCGCAACCACCAGCACCTGACTGTCCACCGTCCGCATCAGCGTGCCCAGATTCTTGTCGTCCATGTCGATGAGGTTGTCGAAGACGAACATCTCCTCCTCGATGGTCTGGGCGATCATCTTGTCCCGCTTGGCCAGCGCCTTGATGATGCGCTGCTCATTATCCTTGCGGACATTGTTCATGATGGCGGCGGCCTCGACGGTGCCGCCCCGCTGCGACGCCGCGCCCTGCTTCTTGGTCGCCGGGCCGCGCATCAGAAGCTGTTCCAGATCGTCCAAGGCCTCGTTGGAAACCGGCCCCAGCGTGGCGATGCGATAGACGATCTCTTCCTGATATTCCGCCGGCAGCAATTGCAGCACATCGGCCGCGACGGGCGCTTCCAGATGGGCTAGCACAATCGCCATGATCTGCGGATGCTCCGCCTCGATCAGGGACGCGATCTCCTTCGCGTCCATCCACTTCAGCATCTCAAGCTGGGTCGAGCGCGTCGGCGGCGTGATCCGCGCCAATATGGTTTCGGCCCGCTCCTCGCCCAGCGCCTTGGTCATCGCGCCCCGGATATGCTGGGTCGCGCCATAGCCGATGGTGGTGCGCTTCTTCGCCTTGGAAACGAAATGGTCGAGCGCCTGATTGACCTCGTCCACCTCGACATCCGCGACGTCATACATGGCGTTGCCGAGCTGGCGCACTTCGTCGGGCTCCAGCCGCGAGAGGATCTGCGCGGCCTCATCCTCGTTGAACAGCATCAGCAGGACGGCGGCGGCGGCGCTGCCTTTCAGCGCCGCGGGGGTTGCGGAGGCGGCCTCAGGCATTGTCCTTCTTCCCCTCCTTGAGCAGGTCGCGCACGACCAGCGCGGCCCGGTCCGGGTCCTGCTTCACGAAATTGCGGATCAGATCGGCGCGCTGGCTATAGTCCGGCGCCGAGGAGATCATGTCGAGCGTGATCGGTCGCCCCTCGCCGGGATTTTCCGCAGCATGGCGCGTCAGTTCGCCGGAAATCTCGCGGCCGATGCGCTGGCCGTTTGCGGCGGCGTCAGCGGCGGCGGCCTCCTGCGCGGCGGCCCGGCGCTTGAGCAGCGGGCGGCCAATGCTGAAGATCAGCAGCAGAGCAACCAGCAGCGCCGACACATTGCGGACCAGCGGCGACATCCAGTCGGCTTCATACCAGGGGGCCTTCACCTCTTCCGCCTTGACGAAACCGCGTGAGGACAGGGCCACCACGTCGCCCCGGCTCTGGTCGAAACCGATCGCGCCCTTCACCAAGGCTTCCAGCGCGGCGATTTCCTGCGCGCTGCGGGGCTTGCCGTCCGCGCCATTGTCGAGCGCGACGGCGACCGACAGGCGCTTGACCGTGCCCACCGCGTCGCGGGTGACGGACACTTCGCGGCCCAGCTCGAAATTGCGGTTGAAGGTTTCCTCGGTCTTCAGGACCGGATTGGGCGGCGTGCCCGGTTGAGCGGCGGCGTTCGCGCCATTTCCGGTCTGCCCCTGCTGCACGGCCTGGCCGTTGGGATTGGTCTGCGTCACGGTCGGATTGACCGGCGCCTGATTGCTGAGCGCGCCGGGGATGCCGCCGGCCTCGCCATTGCCCTGACCGCGCGGGTCGGACTGCCAGCTTCCCTGCTCGCTGCGAAGGCGCGCCTCATCCTGCGGATAGGTTTCCCGCGTCGCCTGACGCTCGGCGAAGTTGAGTTCGGCATGAACCTCGGTCGAAAAATTGCCTGCGCCCAGGATCGGCGTCAGCAGCGCGACGACCGACTGGCGATAGCGATCCTCCACCCGGTCCTGCACCGCAAGCTGGCGGTCGTCGGCGGAATTGGCGTCATTATTGCTGAGCAAACGGCCATTTTGATCGACCACCGAAATATCCTGCGGATTAAGCTCCGGGATGGAGGAGGCGACCAGATGCACGATGGCGCTCACCTGCTGGTCGGTCAGCGTCCGTCCCTGCGCCAGACGCAGCATGACGGAGGCGGTGGGCTTGGCCCGGTCGCGCAGGAACACGCTGGGCGGCTCGACCGCCAGATGCACCTTCGCGCTTTCCACGGAATCGATCGCCTCGATCGTGCGGGCAAGGTCCATTTCCCGCGCCGACCGCAGCTTTTCGCCTTCCACCGCGCGGCTTGCGCCCATGGGCAGGCTGTCGATCATGCTGTTGCCGTCGGGCGCGCTCTTGGGCAGGCCCTGCGCGGCGAGCATCATCTTCGCCTTGAAATAATCGTCCTGCGATACGGTCATCCCGCCCGCATTGTCGAAGCTGTAGCGCACGCCGTTCTGGTCCAGCACCTGCGCCACCGCCGATTTGTCCCCGTCGGGCAAGGCGCGGAACAGGTCGCGCTGCGGCGGTTCGCGCAGCGCCAGCCAGGCAAGACCCGCCATGGCTACCACGCCCAGCAGGCCCAGCAGCGGCAGGCTCTTCGCCACCGCAGGCTGCTTCATGAAGCCGGTGAAGCGCGCCTTCAGCGCATCGACGCCTTTCGCGCCGCCGCCGAACAAGGTCGCCGTGAGGGCAGGCGTAGCGGCCGCGCCGCTATCGAGGGTAAGTGCGTTCTCGCTCATATTACACCGGCATGCTCATGATGTCCTTGTAAGCGGACAGCAATTTGTTGCGGACCTGAAGGGTGGCTTCGAAACTGACCGACGCCTGCTGCTTTGCCAGCATGACGGCGGCGATGTCCGTCGTTTCCCCCCGTTCGAAGGCGGCGGCGGCTTCCCCCGCCTGACTTTGCAGGCCATTGACCTGATCCAGCGCGGACTTGAGCGCCTGCGTGAAATTGCCGGGCGCCGTCGCATCGGCGCCGCCCGTTCCGGCCACGCCGCCGGCATTGCCGGTCGAAGCGACGTCGCGCAGCGCGGCGTTCTTCTGAAGGATGGCGTTGCGGATCGCCATCACGCTATCGGTGGGAGAGATGCTGCTCATCCTCTAATTCCTCACGCCGCGGCCAGTTCGCGCATCTCGGCCAGCCGATAGCGCAGGGTGCGTTCCGAAATGCCGAGCTTGCGGGCAGCGGCGGCGCGGTGGCCGTCCGTTTCGCGCAGCGCAAGGCGGATGGCTTCCAGCTTGGACATGCGCGCCACGTCGCGCAGGCGGATCGGCTCGTCCGGCACCAGGATCGGCGCGGAACGGCGAACCGGCTGCGGCGCGGCGGCCAGATGCAGGTCGTCGGCGTCGATCCGCGCGCCGTCGCGCAGCACCAGAGCCCGTTGCAGCACATTGCCCAGCTCGCGGGCATTGCCCGGCCAGGCATGATCCTCCAGCTTCGCCAGCGCTTGCGGAGTCGGCCAGACGAAGGCGTCCTTCGCCAAATCCTGATGACGCAGCAGCATGGCGGCGGCGATAGCGGCGATGTCGCCGGGACGCTCGGCCAGCGGGCGCAATTCCAGCGGCATGACGTTCAAACGCCAGTAAAGGTCTTCGCGGAACCGTCCGGCGGCGCATTCGTCGGCCAGATTGCGGTTGCACGCGGCGATCACGCGGACATTGACGGGCACCGGATGGGTCGCGCCGACGGGAAGGACTTCGCCCTCCTGCAACGCGCGCAGCAGCTTCGCCTGAAGCGCCAGCGGCAGTTCGGCGATCTCGTCGAGGAACAGCGTGCCGCCGTCCGCCGCCAGGAACAGCCCTTCGGACGCATTGGCCGCGCCGGTGAAGCTGCCCTTCTTGTGGCCGAACAACATCGCTTCCATCATGGTTTCGGGCAAAGCGGCGCAATTGACCGCGATGAAGTCCCGCGAAATACGGCCCGACTGGGCGTGAAGGAAGCGCGCCATGCCTTCCTTGCCGGTGCCGGTATCGCCCTGGATCAGCACGGTGGCGTCGCTGCGCGCCACCCGCCCCGCCAGCGTCATCAATCGGGCGCTGGCATTGTCGCCGACAGCGGGAATGGCGTCGGGACGAGCCAGCTCCGCGATCAGCGCGAAGGCGAAACCCATATCCTCCAGGCCGAAAGCCACGCGGGCGGGCAGGCCATTGGCGGCGGGCACCAGCGAAGGCGCGCCATCGATCAGGTTGATCAGAATATCGCGATGGGTCGCATGGGCGATCTCGGCCGCCAGCAGCACGCGCCGGTCGTCGCGGTCGCGCGGCGACGCGGCATCCACCGCCCGCACGGCGAAAAAGGCATTTTCAAGCCAGTGCTGCAACCCCGGAACCAGCGCGCAGACCCTTTGGCTCACGTCGAGAGACGACATGCACATTCCCCATATATGTGGCTAGCCAGTGCCCCCGCACTTCCAGCCCCCTTTCGATAGGGCCATGTTTGCGCCCTTCATGGTTATCATATGGTTAACCTCGCCTTCCCCTTGCCGCCGACCGGCAATTTTTTTCCGCCCGGCAGACCATTTTTCCGCACTTCTTATATGCACGCGCGCGTAAGAGGCCGTTTTCCCGGTCTTTTTCAAAAAAATCGCATCTGCCCCTAAAAGCTTTTCCCGTCCCGCCGTTATCCCCTTTCGAGGCCGCAAGCAGCCTGATGGCAGCGACCTGATGTGAAACGAAAGGGACCACCATGACTGTTATCGGAACCAACACCTCTGCTCTGCGTGCCACCAGCGCTTCGGCCGCTTCGAGCAAGGCGCTCAGCACCGCGATGGAACGCCTGTCCACCGGCAAGCGCATCAACAGCGCCAAGGACGACGCCGCCGGCCTCGCGATCTCGAACTCGATGAGCGCCCAGATCCGCGGCATGACCCAGGGCATCCGCAACGCCAATGACGGTATTTCGATGGCGCAGACGGCGGAAGGCACGCTCGGCGAAGTCAGCAACATGCTGCAGCGGATGCGCGAACTGGCGGTCCAGGCGACCAACGACACCTATTCGGATGACGACAAGAAAAACATCATCGCCGAACAGAAGGCGCTGAATGACCAGATCAAATCCGTCGTCACCAACGCGACCTTCAATGGCAAGGCGCTGTTCAACGCCGCCGCCGCGACGGGCTTCAAAATCCAGACCGGCGCCAACAGCACCGACTCGATCACGCTGAAATCGGTCAACTTCGCGGATGCGACTTCCAAGCTGAATATCGTGAACACCTTGACCTTCGCCGACGCCGCCACCAGCGCCTCGCTGGCGCAATATGATGCGGCGATCTCGGAGGTGTCCAACGCCCGCGCCACGCTGGGTGCGACGCAGAACCAGCTTGAATCGGCAGTCAACAACATGACCGCAAACGTCACCAACCTGAGCGACGCCCGCAGCCGGATCGAAGACGCCGACTTCTCGACGGAAACGACCGCCCTCGCCAAGGCGCAGATCCTGAGCCAGGCTTCGACCGCGATGCTGGCGCAGGCCAATCAGAGCCAGCAGAACGTCCTCAAGCTGATCCAGTAATCCGCTTGCATAAGAATGCACGGTGAGGTCTGGTCGCCTCACCGGACATGGAGCCTCCGGCACATCAACAGTCCCCACCGTGCCGGAGGCGACACCTTTCGATCAAAGACCAGCTTTCCGAAGCCTCCGTCCCCCCGGACGGAGGCTTCATCGCATTTGCGCGGGCCATGGCTTGCAAAGCGCGCCGTCCTTCCCATGATGGGGCCATGACCATGATCGACCGGCGCGCGATGATCGCCGCCTCCAGCGCCGCTCTCCTCCTCCCCCGTCCGCTGATGGCCCAGGGCCGGAGCGAAGCCTTTTCCTGGGATGCGCTGGTCGCCATGGCCCAGCGGCTGGCCCGCGCGCCCTTTCAGGAAACGCCCCTTCACCCCGGCGCGGCCAAGGTGGATTATGACGCCCTGCACCAGGCCCGCTTCCGGGAGGAGCGCACGCTCTGGGGCGATCTGCCCGGCCATACCGGCATCCGTTTCTTTCCCCTGAGCGCCAACGCCGCCCAGCCCGTCTCCATCGCCATCGTGGAAAATGGCCGCGCGACGCCGCTGCGCTATGATCCCTCCATGTTCGACACGCCGCCGGGCAATGCCGTGGCCGCGCTTGGCCCCGACGCGGGCTTTGCGGGCTTCCGCATCATGAACGCGGCGCGGGACGGGGACTGGCTCTCCTTTCTTGGCGCCAGCTATTTCCGCGCGCCCAGCCCGCAAAAGCAGTTCGGTCTGTCCGCCCGCGCCGTGGCGATCAACACCAGCATTGCGGGAAAAGAGGAATTTCCCCGCTTCACCCATTTCTGGCTGGAGCGCACCGGCGCGGACAGCGTCACCGTCCACGCGCTGCTGGATGGCGCGTCGATCACCGGCGCCTTCCGTTTCGTCAGCCAGCTTGGGCCGCAGGGCGTCCGGCAGGACGTGACCGCCGCCCTCTTCCCCCGCAGGCCGATCGAGGAACTGGGCCTGATGCCGATGACCAGCATGTTCTGGTACGATCAGGCGAACCGGACGCAGGGCACCGACTGGCGGCCGGAAATCCACGATAGCGACATGCTCGCCATCGCCAGCGCGAACGGCACGGCCCATTGCCGCCCCCTCACCAACCCGGCCGCCCCGCGCGTCGATGTCTTTGCCGAGCGCGATCCCGCCGGTTTCGGCCTGCTCCAGCGCGACCGCGATTTCAGTCATTATCAGGACGACGGCGTATTCTACGACCGCCGCCCTTCGCTCTGGGCCACCCCGTCGAAGCGGCTGGGGCCGGGCGAGGTGCGCCTCTATGCCTTTCCCACCGACAGCGAATATACCGACAATATCGCCGCCTACTGGACCCCTTCCGCCTCCGTCCGCCCCGGCAGGCGGATCGACGCCAGCTATCGGCTCGACTGGTCGGCGACGCAAAGGCCCGCATCCGCCGCAACGGCATGGGTCACGGATGTCTGGCGCGGACACGGCGATCAGGAAGGCCAGGACCGGCTGGTCGTCGACTTCGCGGATGTGACAGAGGCAAAGTCGGAAATCTGGACCGATGTGGCCCATGGCGCGCTTCTCAAAAAGGCCGGCTATCCCGTGCTGGGCCAGCGCAATCTCTTCCGCGTCGTGCTGGATGTGGCGCGCCACGGCGGCGGAGCGACGGATATTCGGGTTCAACTCCGCTCCGGCGATCGCCCCATCAGCGAATATGTGCATTATCCGCTCGGCGGATGACCGGAACACTTGGGCAGCAAGGGGGGTTGAGCGTGGGGGTCAAGTGGATACGGAACGGGAATGAAGGGCAGGGACGGCATAAGGCCGGCGCATGAACAACCGCAAGGCGCAACCGTGACGCAGGCATTCGAACAGGTGCCGGCGGAAATGCCGCTTGCCATGCCGGTGCAGGATTTTTCCTCGGCTCCGGCCAGTCCATCCCCGCGTCCGCTCAATATCGACCTTTGGGCGCGGCGGGCGCTCGTCATATTGCTGGCGCTTCTCCCGGCATCGATGGCGGCGCATGAAATGCGGCTTTCCATCGGGCTGGACGGCATATCCTTGTGGGAGGGCATTTATCTCGCGCTGTTCATTCCCCTTTTCGCCTGGATCGCCTTCGGCTTCGCGACCAGCTTCATCGGCTTCCTGTTGCTGACCATCGGACGCGGGCGCGGCGTGCAACCCCGTGCGTTGCGGCCCGGCGATCCGCTGCGCGGCCGGACCGCCATATTGCTGCCGGTCTGCAATGAGGATTTCCTGGGCGTGCTGGGCCGGCTGTCGATCATGGAGCGGTCCCTGACGCAGGTGATGGGCGGGGAACGCTTCGAATTTTTCATCCTAAGCGATTCCAACGCCGAAAATGGAGAGGTCGAGCGGCAGGCCTATCAGGCGATCCGCCACAGCTTCTCCCGCGCCGTCCATTATCGCCGCCGCGCGCTCAATATCGGACGCAAGCCGGGCAATATCGCGGAATGGGTGCAGCGCTTCGGCGGCGGCTATGACTATATGATCGTGCTGGACGCCGACAGCGTGATGAGCGGGCAGACGATGGCGCGCCTCGCCGCCGACATGGAACGGCACCCGCATCTCGGCCTGATCCAGACCGTGCCGACGGTGGTGGGCGCATCCACGCTCTTCGCCCGCTGGCAGCAATTCGCCAGCCGCCTGTTCGGCCCGATCTCGGCCGCCGGCATGATCTGGTGGGCGGGGTCCGAAGGCATGTTCTGGGGCCACAACGCCATATTGCGCGTGCGCGCCTTCGCGCAAAGCTGCGGCCTGCCCGAACTGCCGGGCCGCGCGCCCTTCGGCGGCCATATCATGAGCCATGACATGATCGAGGCGGCGCTGCTGCGGCGGCGCGGCTGGGACGTGCACATGGTGACGGCCGATGACAGTTTCGAGGAATTTCCGCCGTCCCTCCCCGACCTCGCCACCCGTGACCGGCGCTGGTGCCAGGGCAATATCCAGCACGTCCCCCTGATCGCGAGGATCAAGGGGCTGCACCCGGTCAGCCGTTTCCAGTTGTTCGTCGGCGCATCGGCCTATTGCACGTCGCCCTTGTGGCTGGCGCTGATCCTGGTCGTGCTGGGCGGCGCGGTCGCGGGCCTGTGGCCGGCCAGCGCCGTGCTGCCGTCGGGCGGGCTGCTGGCGCTGACCGCCGTGCTGCTTTTCGGTCCCAAGCTGCTGTCGATGATATGGGCGCTCGCCGACCCTGCCCGTCGCATCGGCTTTGGCGGCGCGGCGCGGATGAGCCGGGGCGTCGCGCTCGACATCGTCCTGTCGATCCTGATGGCGCCGGTCGCCATGCTGACGCAGACCATCAACCTGTTCGGCATCCTCATGGGCCGCAAGAGCGCCTGGAACGGGCAGACCCGCGACCGGGACGGCATCGCGATCGGCACCGCGGTCTGGCTGTTCAAATGGCATGTCCTGCTGGGCGTCGGCCTCACCTTCCTGGCTGTGCGGAGCGGCACGCCGCTCGGCTGGGTGCTGCCGGTGGTCGCGGGTCTGGTGCTCGCCCCGCTGCTGGCCGCCGTCACCGCGCGCAAGGATCTGGGGGGGAAAGCGGACCGGCAGGGGCTTTTCCAGGTGCCCGAACCCTGGTGGCGCACGCAAAGCTATCGCCCGCTACGCTATCGCCTGAGCGTCAATGGAAAGCTCATCACGCCGATCTGGCCGGCGAACGACGGTTAATGCAAAGCGGCTGTTTCGGGGGTGGTTTGCGGTCATTCCCAGCTTTCGCTGGGAACCCGCCATCGCAGGACCGCGATATCAGTCCCAGTCCCTCAGCTTCTCGCGCAGCTTGTCCAGCGCCGCCTTCTTGATCTGGCACACGCGGGCCGCGCCGATGTCCAGCACCTGCCCGATTTCCTCCAGATTGAGTTCCTCGACGAAATAAAGTTGCAGCACCAGCGCCTCGCGCTGCGGCAGTTCCCCGATATATTGGGTCATGGCCGCCTTCAGCGACTCCCGCTCCATCACATCGTCGGCGCGGTCCTCGACATCGGCGAACCACATGGACTGATCGGAATAGACCTCGTCCATGCTCATATGCTGGACCATCTCGGCCCCGTCGGCGACTTCCCGATAGGCCGCCGCGTCCAGCCCCATCTCATCGGACATTTCCGCTTCGGTCGGCATCCGGCCCAGCCGCTGCTCCAGCTTGCGCCGCACGCCCGCCAGCTCCTTGCGCCGCGTCATGGCGGACCGGCAAAGCGTCGCCTGCCGCCGCAAATGGTCGATCATCGCCCCGCGCACGCGCATCTGGGCATAGGAGGCGAAACCCAGCCCGCGATCCTCGAACCCGTTGGCCGCCTCGACCAGCGCGACCATGCCGATCTGGAGCAAGTCCTCGATCTCGATGGCGCTGGATACGCGGCCATGGACATGCCAGGCGATCTTGCGGACCAGCGGCATATATTGCCGCGCCAGTTGCTCGGGCGAATTGACGGTTCCCCGCCGTCCGTAGGTATGGACGTCCGATCCGGCGGCGACTTTGCTCATATACATGGATCAAGTCTCCTCAAGCGACCCGCTCGCGCGCGGGTGCGGGATCATGGCGCGGGATGGGCCGCTGCTCGCCGCCGACCACGGCGACGACCTCGACCCCCTTGCCATCGGGAATTTCCAGGAAGGACAGCACCGGCGTTTCCGGCAGATGCGGCTTGAACAGCCGCGCCAGCGCCCGCCGCGCGATCGGCGACGTCACGATGGCGAAGTTGCGCGCCTGCCCCAGCAGGGGCCGCGCCGCCTGCACCACCGCTTCGATGATGCGGTTGGCGAGCGCAGGCTCGATGGGATGCTTGGCGTCGCCCGCCACCCGCATCGCCTGCGCCAGCAGCGCCTCCAGGTCGCCGTCCAGCGTGATGACGGGCAGCGGCATCTTCACCGGCACAAGGCCCTGGATGATGAGCGCGCCGATCCGCTGCCGCACGGCTTCGACAAGCTGTTCGTGCGACATGTCGGGCCGCGCGGCGTCGACCATCGCCTCGCAGATGCGGCGGAAGTCCTTGAGCGCGATCCCTTCGGACAGCAGCGCCCGGCACAGCGCGGAAATCTGCGTGAGGCTGAGCAGCCCCGGCGTCAGCCCATCGACCAGTTGCGGCGCGGCGTCCTTGAGGTTGTCGAGCAGCTTGCGCGCTTCGTCCAGCCCGAACATCTCGCTCGCATTCATGGCGATAAGCTGGTTGAGATGGGTCGCCACCACCGTCGGCGGATCGACCACGGTATAGCCTGCAATCACCGCTTCGCTGCGCCTGGCGGGCGAAATCCACACGGCTTCCAGCCCGAAAGTGGGGTCTTTCGTCTCGCGCCCCGAAACCGTGCCTTCCAGCGCGCCGCTGTCCAGCGCCAGCAGATCCTCCGGCCAGATCTCGTCCTCGCCCACGACCACGCCCGCGATGGTGATGCGATATTGATTGGGTTCCAGCGACAGATTGTCCTTCACCCGCACCATCGGCACGACAAAGCCCAGCTCCTTGGACAATTGCCGCCGGATGCCCGTGATCCGCGCCATCAAAGGCGCGCCCTTGCGCTCATCGACCAGCGAAATCAGGCCATAGCCGATCTCCAGCCCCAATATCGCGCCGTCCGACACGTCATCCCATTCGATCAGCGCCGGATTGGCGGGCGGCGGCGCGGGGGCGGGTTCCGCCGCCTTGCGCTGGCCTGCCTTGCGGAGCTGCCATGCGATCCCCCCCGCCACGGCGGCGGCGGTCAGGATGATGAAGTGCGGCATCCCCGGCAGCACGCCCAGGAAAGCCAGGATCGCCGCGACCGGCACCCAGGCGCGGCCCGAACCGAACTGGCTGGTGATCTGGCCGCCCAGGTCCTGCTCGCTGCCGACGCGGGTGACGATGGCCGCCGCCGCGATGGACAGCAGCAGCGCGGGCACCTGCGCCACCAGCGCATCGCCGATGGCCAGCACGATATAGGTCTGCGCGGCCTCGCCCATCGACAGGCCATGGCTCACCACGCCCAATATGATGCCGCCCACGATGTTGATGGCCAGGATCAGTATGCCCGCGACCGCGTCGCCCTTCACGAACTTGCTCGCGCCGTCCATGGAGCCATAGAAATCCGCTTCCGTCGCGACTTCGCGGCGGCGCACCTTGGCTTCCTCCGGCGTCAGCAGGCCCGCATTGAGGTCCGCGTCGATGGCCATCTGCTTGCCCGGCAGGGCGTCGAGGGTGAAGCGCGCCGACACTTCCGACACGCGCCCCGCGCCCTTGGTGATGACGACGAGGTTGATGATCATCAGGATCGCGAAGACGAAGATGCCGACGACATAATCGCCGCCGATCAGGAAATGGCCGAAAGCTTCGATCACATGCCCCGCCGCGTCCGATCCTTCATGGCCCTGCACCAGCACCACGCGCGTCGACGCGACGTTCAGCGCCAGCCGCAGCAGCGTCGCGAACAGCAGCACCGTCGGGAAGCTCGAAAAATCCAGCGGCTTGGCGGCATTGAGCGCCACCATCAGCACCGCGAGCGAAATCATGATGTTGGTGATGAACCCGATATCCAGCATCACCGCCGGCACGGGCACCATCATGAACAGCACGACCATGAGCGTCGCAAGGGGCAACACGGCCCCCTTGGCGGCATTCGTCCAGATCTTCGCTTTGACTTGGGCAGGAGTCATGAGAAGCCGTTACCTTCCGAGGGTGGCGAGCATGAGATAGGCGAGGCGCGCCGTCTGCGGCTGGGGCGTCACGGTGACGTCCGCCGCGCTGGCAAGGCGCTGGGTTTCGATCCGCACATAATCGGCGGGCTGAATGGTCTTGGCATTGGCGGGCAGGGACGCGGAGGCATCGGCATAGCGGACATCGCCGCCGATCGAATCCATGCCTTTTTGCAGCTTGCCCGCGAAACGGTCGCGAATCTCGGCGAAGCTGCGGGCATTGCCCTGCCTGTCGTAGAAGATCGACCGATTGGCCCGCGCCGCCGCCGGGAACAGCGAAGCCGCCGTCGCCTGCGGCGCGCGATCATGCGTGGACAGGAACTTGGCCGCCCCGCCCACGCCCAGGAAGTGCGCGAGATAGAGGTCGACCGGCTGCGCTTCACGGCCCAGCCGCTGTTCCAGATAGGCTTTGTTGTCGGCGGCATGTTCCGCCGCCATGACCGAGGCCGTCTCCGGGTGGCTCCGCAGATCCAGTATCTGCTGCCGCAAATTCGGGTCCGACACATAATAGCGGCCATTGCTGCCCCGGCTGACCGCATCGGCGGCCCAGCCAAGCCCATATTCGCTGCCATGCTTGTCGATGACGGCAAGCCAGCTCTGGTCGATGAATTGATAAAGGCCCCGCGCGGACGACGTCGACGCGCGCGCATTGGGATTGAGGCTGCTTTCGATCTTCGCCTGCCCCAGCAGGTAGCCGAAATCGACGCCCGTGCGACGGCTGGCCATGGCGATCGCGTTGGTGACGCGATTGCCGGCCGAAGCCCCCGTTACCGTGATGTCCGCGAATGCCGACACTGTGAACAATCCCCTTTGCTAGCGGGGATCATTAGAGCAAGCCTTATGCCAATATTTGGTTAACGCGCTCGCAAGAAAATTCGGTGCGTTATTCGGAGAGGCGGATGATGGAGCGTGCTGGCGCATGGTTTGGGGGGAAGGCGAACGCTCCGCCAATCCCGCCTCCGTTGGGCTATGTCCGCTCACGCCCGAAACCCATCAGCCACAAAAAAAGCGCCCAAAGGCGCCCTTTCCCATCATTGCGAGGAAGAAAAATCTAACGCCCGTAGACCAGCGGCGCGTTTTCCGCGCCACGGACCGCCAGGACATTCAGCTTCTGATTCGCGCGATCGGACAGCACCCGCGTCCGCACCCGCGCCATTTCCAGCAGAGTCGCGATGGCCTTCAACCGTTCCGTCACGTCCGGTTCGGAACGCCATGCCCCGATGGCGCGCACCGACGCCGCCGCCTGCCCGACCTTCGCGCTCGCCGCGTCGATCGCGGCGGCATCATATCCGTCCAGCATCGCCCGCAAATCCTCGCAGGCGGTCCGCAGATGATCGAGGGCGGCAAGGCCGAGCGGCATGAACTATCCCGCGACCGGCAGGTCGAGCGCCAGCATCCGGTCGGCAATCGCCGCCGGATCGACCGGATAATTGCCCGATGCGATGGCCGCCTTGATCGCCGCGACGCGATCCATGTCGACCGGCGCGCCTTGCGCCGCCATGCGGGCCGCCGGGCTTGCCGAAGCCGCCGATGAAGCGGGCGCGCCAGCCGTGCCCACGGAGGATGCGCGCACCTTGCCGCCATCCCGGATGCGGGAAGCTTCGACTGCGGCGCTCAGGCTCTGGCCAACTGACTTGATCATGGGTTCAATCCTTCACTCGTCCCTACCGTCTATAACGGACAAGTTCAAAAATCATTAAATCCCGGAACGCGCACAATTCCCATTTCCACGACCTGCGCCAAAATGGGCGACGATTTCCTGTCCTCGCGCACGCGGATCGTCTCGCCGATGGCGCCATCCTCGTCCGCGATCATCATGCGCGACACGCTGAACACCGCGTTGCCAGCCATCAATTGCACGGGGTCGCCGCGCTTGACCGCGTTTTCCTTCGGCGCCGGCCTGCTCGCCATGCCATAGCGCGCCACCGGCCCGGACGCCCCAGCCGCGCCGCCGGGGACCAAAGGCACCCGGATGCGCCAGCCCAGCGCATCGCACTTCACCATCGCGGCGCCGAAAACCGGCCCCTCGACATTGGGCGTGGTGGGACAGGCCGCGAGTTTGAGCCGCCGGTCGACCGGCGCGGCAGGTCCGCCCGGCTCGCCCAGATTGGCGCCCACGGTCATCGCCACCAGACTGTCAATCCGATCCAGATTCTCGAATTTCTGCTGCGCCAGCGCCGGTCCGGCGCTCATCATGACGAAGGCGACAAGGCAGATTGTGGGCAGTTTCAACACGATCAGTCTCCGAATGCGGATGTCTTGCCGTGTGTTTCCGCAATTTCCGTGCCAATTCCGGCGGAACGCTTCAGTCGGACTTCGCCGCGATGCGGATGACCTGCCCCTGCCCCGCCTTCCCTTCGGCCTGATCCAGCCCGCGGATCGCCAGACGGCTGCCCGCAATCCCTTCGGCCCGCAAGGCCCGCGCCACCGCGCCCAGCCGCGCCGCCGCCAGATCCCAGTCGTCGAACCGCTGCCGCGCCGGGTCCGTGCCATGGCTGCGGACCTCGATCCCGCCGCTGTCGCGCGAAAATTCGCGGGCAATGGCCGTCAACCGCGCCTTGCCCGCGCCAGTCAGCAGCGCCTCGCCCGGCACGAACAGCTCCGCCGCGCGCAGTTCGATCCCCTGCCGCATCGCCCGCCCGCCAAATTGCTGGCTGAGGCCCGCCAGCATGACGTCGCGCCGCTGCCCGCTCGCCTGCAACAGCACGAAGAAGGCCAGCAGCAACAGCAGCAGATCGGCAAAGCTGACGGCCCATCGGTTCCGCCGGACCATGGCTGGAGCAGGAGGCGCGCTCATGCGACCTCACGGATCGAAGCGCGCCGCACCGGTGCATTTTCGCGCCGCGCAATGGCCAGCATCCGCGCCACGGCTTCCTGCTGCCAGGCCAGTTCCCGCTCGGACAGGTCGGCGAGCCGCGCGGCAATCGGCGCGGCGACGATATTCGCGATCACCACGCCATAGAGCGTCGTCAGCAGCGCGAGCGCCATGGACGGCCCCAGCCTGGCGGGATCGTCCATCGCCGCGAACATGCCGACAAGGCCGATGATCGTCCCCGCCATGCCCAGCGCGGGCGCGGCGTCGGCGATCGACAGCCACACATTGCGGACCGCCGCGTGCCTTTGCCCGCGATCCGCCAGCGCCTGCGCGGCCCACAGTTCGAACTGCTCCACCTTCTCGCAATTGGCGAGGCGGCGCGCGGCCTCCCCCAGGAAGGGATCGGCGGTCTTGACCCGGTCCGTGCAGGAAAGCCCGCGCAACTGCGCCACCTGGTCGATCCTGAGCATCGCCGCGCGCGCCGCATCGCGATCCCGCGCGGGGCGGGCCGTGACGAGCGGCCTCAGCGCCGCGAAGGCGCGCGCGAAATGCGCCCCGCCATTCTGCAACAGCGCCACCAGCCCGATGCCCGCGACCATCGCCGTCAAGGTCAGCGGATCGAACAGATGCCCCAATATTCCCACCATGACTCGCCGCTCCATCCAGGCCCGGCAAAGCCTTGCCGCCGCCCGGCAAAAATTTGCCGCCCTTGCCGCCTGCTTGAGGCAATCCCCCGGATTTCCGCCACTTTCGCCTTTGCCGATGCGTCACCCACGCAAATTGGCACGGCTCTTGCGAATATCAGGCTGGATCGCCCGCACTGCACGCCATCAGGCTTCAGAACGGCGCGGCGAACCGAAGTTTTAGGCCCATCGGGGCAAAAAGGGACGCAAGACGAAAATGTCGCTGGAAGACGGTTTGTTCGGGATACATGGAAAGGCGCTGGCGCTTCGCTCGCAGCGCCTGTCCCTGCTCGCGTCCAACATCGCCAACGCCTCGACGCCGGGCTACAAGGCGCGCGACATCAATTTCGACGCCGCGCTCAAGGAAGCGACCACGCAGGCGGGCAAATCCGCCGCCGACGTATCGAAAGCGGCCGACGATAGCATGGGCTACCGCGTGCCCCTGCAACCCAGCCTCGACGGCAACACGGTGGAACTCAGCACCGAACAGACGCTGTTCGCGGAAAACGCCGTCAAATATCGCACGACCCTCTCCTTCCTGGAGGGCCGCATCAACACCATCACCCGCGCCTTGAAGGGAGAATGAGCATGAGCGGCTCCGGTCCCATGAACGTCTTCGACATCGCCGGCCGCGCCATGAGCGCGCAGCTCGTCCGCCTCAACACCACCGCGTCCAACATGGCCAATGCGGGCAATGTGTCGGGCAGCGCGGCGGACGCCTATCGCGCGATCAAGCCGGTCTTCCGCTCCGTCACCGACAGCCCCGGCGTGTCGACCGTGAAGGTGGAGCAGGTCGTCACCACCAACGCCCAGCCCACCAAGCGCCACGATCCCAATCACCCGCTGGCCGACGCCAATGGCGATGTCTGGGAAGCGGCCGTGGATAGCAATGCGGAGCTGGTCGACATGATCGAGACCGCCCGCATGTACCAGAACAACGTGCAGGTGCTGAACACCGCCAAATCGCTGATGATGGAAACCATAAGGATCGGCAAATGAGCACGACCTCGAACGTCACCGACAGCGCGGGCATTCCCGCCTATAGCCCTTCCACCGTCAAGGCGACCGGCAAGTCGGAAATGGGGCAGGCGGATTTCCTGCGCCTGCTCACCGCCCAGATGCAGACGCAGGACCCGTTCGAGCCGATGGACAATGCCCAGATGGTTGCCCAGATGGCGACCATCACCAACTCCAGCGGCATCGCGGAAATGAACGCGACGATGAAAAGCCTCGCCTCGCAGCTTACCGGCTCGCGCCTGGGCGACGCGGCAAGCTGGATCGGCAAGTCGATGCTGGTCGAAAGCAATATCGCCGCCCCCGACGCGGCGGGCCAGTATATCGGCCAGCTCACGCTTGGCAGCGATGCCGAAAACGTCTCGGTCGATCTGGTCGACGGCAACGGCAACACGGTCAAAACCATCGACCTGGGCGCCCAGTCCAAGGGCGACGTCAATTTCTATTGGGACGGCAAGGATGAGGCGGGCGAAACCGTCGCCGACGGCCCGCTCCAGATCAAGGTCAACGGCGCGAACCCCAATCGGGTCGCAAGCTGGGCCGCCATCGCCGCCGTCCAGTCGCCCGCCGACGGCAGCGCGTCCAAACTCATCACCGCGCTGGGCACCTACAGCCCCGCCGACGCCATCAGTCTCGCTTAACCTCATCCTTTTCACCCAGGGAGCAACGCCATGTCCTTCTACATCTCGCTTTCCGGCCTCAAGGCGGCCCAGACCGACCTTGCGACCATCTCCAACAACGTCGCCAACGTGAACTCCACCGCGTTCAAGCGCAGCCAGGCCAATTTCGGCGACATCTTCGCCGCCGCGCCGATGCAGACCACGACGCAGGTGTCCGGCCAGGGCGTCCGCGTGCAGAGCATCACCCAGCAGTTCACGCAGGGCACGACGCAGGGCACCGACAAGACGCTGGACCTCGCCATCACCGGCGAAGGCTTCTTCACCGTCAAGCGCACCGCCGACGATCAGGTCAGCTACACCCGCAACGGCGCTTTTTCGGTGACGAACGACCGTTATGTCGTCGACACCACCGGCGCGCGGCTTCAGGTGATCCCGGTCGATCCCGTGACCGGCGCGCCCACCGCGACCGGCACGCTGGGCACCGGCGACCTCGTCGATCTCAAGGTTCCGACCAACTGGCCCGACGGCGGCACCGGCAACCAGCTTTCCAGCGTCGGCGTGGCGGAAAATGGCGACATCACGGGCGTCTATGCCGACGGCACCACCGTCCATCTGGGCACGGCCGCCATGGCCGCCTTCAACAGCCAGGACGGCCTGCGCCAGCGCGGCGACGCGCACTGGTATTCGACCGCGGCCAGCGGCGACCCGATGTTCGGCACCGCCAATAGCGGCCTTTTCGGATCGATCCAGTCCGGCACGCTGGAACGCTCCAACGTAGACATCACGGAGGAACTGGTCAGCCTGATCTCCGCCCAGCGCAACTTCCAGGCGAACGCCAAGGCGATCGAGGCGGCGAACACGCTGTCGACCACCATCGTCAACATGCGGTCATAAACCAGCCGGAAATTAAAGCTCTTTCCCGTTCGGGCTGAGCGAAGTCGAAGCCTTCCGCTGAGCGAAGCGAAGTGCTTCGGCTTCGCCTCAGCAGAGCCTTCGACATTTTGGACGAGACAAGCGGCTCGTTCAAACAGAGCGAACGGGTCGGACAAGACAGGAAACAGGACAAACCCATGGACCGGCTCGTCAACACGGCTCTCACCGCGATGCGCGGCGCGATGGCGCGGCAGGCGGCAATCTCGAACAATCTCGCGAACGTCAACACCGTCGGCTTCCGCGCGGAGATCGCCAATGCCGAGACGCGCTGGATCAAGGGCGATACCTTCGACACGCGGGCGCAGGCATCCGAACAGGTGATCGCCGCCGACATGGCGCAGGGGGCAGTCACCGCGACCGGCAATCCGCTGGACGTGGCGATGAACGGCGACGCCTTGCTCGCCGTTCAGGCCGCGGACGGCAGCGAAGCCTATACGCGCCGGGGCGACCTTAAACTCACCGACAGCGGCCTGCTGACCACCGGCGACGGCCTGCCCGTGCTGGGTGAAGGCGGTCCCATCACCCTGCCGCAGATGGACAGCCTATCCATCGCGCAGGACGGCAGCATCTGGGGCGTGCCGCAGGGGGGCGACGCCGCCAACCCGCAGCGCGTCGATGGCCTGAAACTCGTCAACGCCACCGGCTCCTCCATCGCCAAGGGCACGGACGGCCTGTTCCGCGAAACCAATGGCGGCGCGTTGCCGCAGGACCCGCTCGCCACCGTCACCGCCGGATCGGTCGAAGGCTCCAACGTCAATGCGACCGCGGCCCTCGTCCAGATGATCGAGGCGAGCCGGGCGTGGGAAACGCAGGTCAAGATGATCGACACCGCGAAACAGCTCGATGACGGCGGCGCATCGCTCATGCGCCTTGATGGTTAATTTGGCACGAACCTTGCTTTTCAACAGGCAGGACTGAGCCGATACGGCTCCACGGAGACAAGAGACGATGACCAACGCAGCCCTTCATGTCGCCCGCACCGGCCTTGACGCGCAGAACACGAAGATGCGCGTGATCGCCAACAACCTGGCGAACGTCAACACGACCGGCTTCAAGCGCGACCGCGCCGATTTCGAAACCCTCGCCTATCAGCAGATGGTGGCGGCGGGCGCGAACTCCGACACGGAAAACAAGTTCGCGACCGGCCTCAACCTCGGCTCCGGCGTCTCGATGCAGGGGACCAGCAAGATCAACACGCAGGGCACGTTGCAGGAAACCGGCAACGCGCTCGACATGGCGATCGAGGGCGCGGGCTTCTTTCAGGTGCAGCGGCCCGACGGCTCCATCGCCTATACCCGCGCGGGCAATTTCACGACCACGGCCGAAGGCGTCGTCGTCACCAGCGACGGCCTGCCGCTGATCCCGCAGATCACCGTGCCCGAAGGCACGACCGGCCTCACCATCGGCAATGACGGCACCGTCTCCGCCACCTTGCAGGGCCAGACGGAAGCGACCCAGCTCGGCCAGATCGAACTTGCCAGTTTCATGAACGCGTCCGGCCTCCAGCCGATCGGCGGCAACATGCTGCTCGAAACGGCGGCCAGCGGCACGCCGCAGGTCGGCGTCGCGGGCCTGGATGGGCGCGGCGCGATCCGCTCCGGCAATCTCGAAACCTCGAACGTCAATGTGGTCGAGGAGCTGGTCGACATGATCGAAACCCAGCGCGCCTATGAGGTCAATTCCAAGATGATCAAGGCGACCGACGAGATGCTCCAATATGTAAACCAGCAGTTGTGAGCCGGTTGATGCGCGCCCTTTCCGCCTCCATCGCCGCCCTGTCGCTGATCGCTTCCCCCGCCATCGCGGGCAAGAAGCAGCGCGAGGAGGAACGGCAATATTACGCCCCCACGGTCGTGGCGCAGCCCGCCGCGCCCGCCGCCAACGGCTCGATCTTTCAGGCGTCGATGGGCTACACGCCGCTCACCAGCGGGGCGCGCGCGACCAGCGTGGGCGACATCATCACCATCGTCCTGGTCGAACGCACGCAGGCGACCAAGAGCAACAGCGCCGACACCAGCCGCAACGGCAATATCGGCCTGACCCCGCCCACCACCGGCGTGCTCTCCAAGCTCTTCTCCGCCAGCGACGTCGCCATGGGCGGCCAGAGCGGCTTCACCGGCAAGGGCAACGCGACCCAGTCCAACGCCCTCAATGGCGAGATCACCGTGACCATCGCGGCGGTCTATCCCAACGGCACGATGCTGGTGAAGGGCGAAAAGGCCCTGACCCTCAATCGCGGCGACGAATTCATCCAGATCAGCGGCCTGGTCCGTCAGGCGGACATCAGCCCGGACAACCGCATCGCCTCCACCCGCGTGGCCGACGCGAAGATCATCTATACCGGCAAGGGCGAAATCGCCCGCGCCAGCCGTCAGGGCTGGCTGCAACGCTTCTTCTCGATGATCAGCCCCTTCTGATGGAGATTTCCAACATGTCCAATCTCCTACAGCCGCTGCGAACAATCGTTCTCTTCGCCATCTCATTCATGACTTTGCTCGCCGTCCCCGCCCATGCGGAACGGATCAAGGACCTCGGCACCTTCCAGGGCGTGCGCCCGAACCAGCTCACCGGCTACGGCATCGTGGTGGGCCTCGCGGGCACGGGCGACGACAGCCTCGACTATGCGACGCAGGGCATGAAGGGCGTCGTCTCGCGCTTCGGCCTCACGCTGCCGCAGGGCGTCAACCCGGCGCTCAAGAACGCGGCGGCGGTGCTCGTCACCGCCGACCTCCCCGCCTTCGCCAAGCCCGGCCAGCGCCTCGACGTCACCGTCTCCGCGCTCGGCAAGGCCAAGTCGCTGCGCGGCGGCACGCTCATCATGACGCCCCTGCGCGGCGCGGATAACGAGATCTACGCCATGGCGCAGGGCAACCTCGCCGTCGGCGGCCTCGGCGTCTCCGGCGCGGACGGCAGCCAGGTGTCGGTCAACGTCCCTTCCGCCGGGCGCATCCCCAGCGGCGCGACCGTCGAGCGCGCGGTCGCGACCGGCTTCGACACCGCGCCGACGCTCACCTTCAATCTGGCGGAAGCCGACCTCACCACCGCGCTGCGCGTGGCGGACGGCATCAACCGCACCTTCGGCGACCAGCGCGCCCGCGCCATGGACGCCGTCTCGGTCGCCATCAGCGCCGCGCCCGGCGCGGAAGACCGCATCATGATGATGGGCATGATCGAGAATATCGAAGTCTCGCCCGCCGACGCGCCCGCCCGCGTCATCGTCAACGCCCGCACCGGCACCGTGGTCATCAACGGCGCGGTCAAGATCCATCCCGCCGCCGTGGCGCACGGAAAACTGACCGTCTCCGTCAACGAAGCCCCCCGTGTCGTCCAACCCGCCCCCTTCTCGCGCGGGCAGACTGCGGTGGAGCAATCCAGTTCGATCCAGATCGACGAACAGAAAAAACCGATGGTCAATTTTAAAGGTGGCGCGTCTCTGGCCGATATAGTGAAGGCGGTCAACGCCATCGGGGCTTCTCCCGCCGACATGGTCGCGATCCTCGAAGCCTTGAAACAGGCGGGCGCGATGAAAGCTGATCTGGTGGTGTTGTGATGCAGATTTCGACCGTTACAGGAACCTCCGCCTCCAATGGCGGGACTGCGGACAAAACCGCGCTGCAAAAGGCGGCGCAGCAGTTCGAGGCCATTTTCCTGCGCCAGATGATCGGCGCGATGCGCTCCTCCAGCATGGGGGATGGCCTGCTCGACACCAGCGCGTCGGATCAGTTCCGCGACATGGCCGACGCCCGCACCGCCGACAGCATGGCGCAAAAGGGCAGCCTTGGCATTGCCGAGCTGCTGCTGAGCCAGTTCGGCGGCAAGGCGCAGCCGCCCGCCACTCCCACACAGGATAAGAGCCCATGAGCGACCTCTTCGTCATCGGCGCGTCCGGCACGCGGGCCTATCGCGCCGCGATGGGGGCCGTGTCGGAAAATATCGCCAACGCCAACACCGACGGCTATTCGCGCCGCTCGGTGACGACGATTGAATCCGGCGCTTCGACCGCCACCATGGCCTTGTACATTTCAAGGGCCAATTTCGGCGGCACGCAGATCGCCGGCGTCAATCGCGCCACCGATCCCTATCTGGACACGGCGGTGCGCCTGACCGGCATGGCGCTGGGCAGTTCGACCGCGCGGATGCGCTGGCTGACCGATACCGAAACCGCGCTCAACGATACCGACACCGGCATCGGCAAGCTGATGACCGGCATGTTCCAGAACATGGACAAGCTGGCCGCCAGCCCCGGCGACACGTCGCTGCGGGTGACGACGCTGGACAGCATCAGCCGTGTGGCCGAAGCCTTCCGCCAGACCGCCGCGGAACTTGGCAGCGCCTCCACCGGCATCGCGACCGAAGCGCAGGCGTCGGTCGCGAACATCAACATCGCCCTCGACCAGCTCGCCAATATCAACGGCAGCCTGCTGCGGGCGCAGCCGGGCACCTCCGCTTATGCCCAGTTGCTCGACAGCCGGGACGCGGCGTTGCAGCAGCTTTCGGAAAACCTGAACGTCGACATCAGCTTCGGCGCGCATGATTCGGTGCAGATCAGCTTCAACGGGCAAACGCTCGTGCAGGGCGACGCCGCGACGAAGGTGGCGGTCAGCGCCAACCCCAATGGCACGCTCGCCTTCGCGACCAGCGGCGGCACCGCGCTCACCGCGCCCGCCAACGGAACGCTGGGCGGCCTGTTCTCCGCCGCGCAGACCGTCACCGACCGGCGCGCAAGTCTCGACACTCTCGCCCAGCAGTTCGTGAGCGACATGAACGCCTGGCACGCGCAGGGACTGACCACGACGACTCCCAGCACGGCTGGCGCTCCGCTGCTCAGTGGCACCAGCGCCGCCAATATGACGGCGCTCATCACCGATCCGGCGGCGCTGGCCACGAAGTCCGCGGACGGAACGCTGAACGGCAATCTCCTGACCGTGCAAACCACCCTGCGCGGCAATGGCAGCGTGGAGCAGAACTGGACCGCGCTGATCGCGACCCACGCCAATCTGCTGACCGCCACCAAGGCCGAACAGACCACCGCGCAGGGCCGCGCCGATCAGGCCGTCGCCGCGCGTGAGGCGGTGAGCGGCGTGGACCTCGATATGGAAGCCGCCGATCTGCTGCGCCTTCAGCAAGCCTTTTCGGGCTGCGCGAAGATATTGCAGGTCGCCAAGGAAACCGTCGATTCCATCCTGAAGCTCATCTGAACCGGAAAGCCCTGACCATGGTTGGCATCACCAACAAGACCCTGACCGCCGAAATCCGCCGCCAGCAGCAGCTTTCGCAGAGCATCATCGCGGGTCAGGCCGCCATTTCCTCCGGCGTGACGCTGACCAAGCCGTCCGACAACGCCCTTGCCTGGGTGCAGGTGTCCGACATCGGCCGCGCACAGGCGCAGCAGGCCGCATGGCAGGCCAATGTCGGCTATGGCACGACCCGCGCCTCCAATGCCGAATCCAATCTGGAGGAGATCAACAATCTGCTGGTCCGGGCGCAGGATCTCGTGACCTCGGCGCGCAACGGTTCGCTCAACGACACCAGCCGCGGCGCCATCGTCGAGGAATTGAAGACCATCCGCACCACCATTGGCGAACTGCTGAACCAGAAGGATTATCAGGGCGTGCCCATATTCGACGACGGACAAAGCACGCTCGTCCCGGTCAGCCGGGGCCTCAACCTCGCGGTCGTGGGCACGCGCCAACAAGTATCCGAAGGCATCGACGTCGACGGCACAGCCATGTCCATTGAAGACATATTGAACCAGAGCATCACCGCCGTCACCAGCGGCAGCGACAGCGATATCGGCACGGCGCTCGACAGCATCCAGGCGGGCCAGAGCCATATTATCGTCGAACTGGCGAAGCAGGGCGTCCGGTCCGACCGGCTCGATGTGGTGGGCACGCGCCTCACCAATGTCGATCTGGACCTGACCGAACGGCGCTCGACGCTGGAATCGACCGATCTCGCGGAGGTCTTCTCCTCGGTTCAGGCTAAGCTGCTGCAACTCAATGCGGCCCAATCGGCCTTCGCGCGCATCAACAAGCAGACCTTGTTCGACCTGATCGGCTGATCGGAAAAAAGGGCGCACGTCCTAAACCGAACGCTAACCAGTCCGTATTAACCAATAAGCCGGCGCCCACGGAATGCTGGCGAGGTTGGCGCCTTCGGGCAGAATTTTTCGGGGATATTCATGTTCGCAATCATCGGCCTCGTCGTCCTGCTCGTCATGGTGTTCGGTGGGTTCATCTTCACCGGCGGCGATATCGGCCCGGTTCTGCATGCCCTTCCCCATGAAATGCTGATCATCGGCGGCGCGGCGGTCGGCGCGCTCATCATCGGCAATTCGGGCGCGGACCTTAAGGCGCTGGGCGGCGGCGTCGGCAAGGTGTTCAAGGGGCCGAAATACAAGAAGCAGGATTTCCTCGACTGCATCTTCCTGGTCAGCCGCCTGATGAAAACGCTGCGCGTCGAGGGGCCGGTCGCACTGGAACCGCATATCGAGGACCCCGCCAGCTCCACCATCTTCACCGAATATCCGCGCCTGATGGGCGACAAGACGCTGATCCATCTCATCAGCGATACGCTGCGGCTGGTCGTCGTGTCTTCGGGCACGCTCGATCCCCATGCGGTCGAGGAGGTCATGGATAATGCGCTCAAAACCCATCATCATGAAGCGCTGAAGCCCGCCGACAACTTGCAAGGGCTGGCCGACGCCCTCCCCGCGCTCGGCATCGTGGCGGCGGTTCTGGGCGTCGTGAAGACCATGGGCGCGATCGACCAGCCGCCCGCCATCCTGGGCGCGATGATCGGTTCGGCGCTGGTCGGCACCTTTCTGGGCGTGTTGCTCGCCTATGGCATGGTCAATCCATTCGCCAACCGCTGCCGCAGCGTGATCGAGGCGGACGGGGCCATGTATCATGTCGTCAAGCAGATCATTATCGCTTCGCTTCACGGCCATCCCCAGCCGCTCGTCATCGAAGCCGCGCGGTCCAGCCTCACCCATGCGAACCAGCCGGCCTTCGCCGAAGTGTTCGACGGCATGCGGGGCAAATAAGCCATGGCGGAAAAGAAACGCGGCGCGAACGAGCCTGAACCACGGCCGATCATCGTCAAGAAGATCGTCGTCGAAGGGCATGGCGGCCATCATGGCGGCGCATGGAAGGTCGCCTATGCCGACTTCGTGACGGCGATGATGGCTTTCTTCCTGCTGATGTGGCTGCTGGGCGCGACCACGGAAAAGCAGCGCAAGGCGCTGGCCGACTATTTCACGCCGACGCTGGTCGAATTGAAGATGGGATCGGCGGGCGCGACCGGCCTGCTGGGCGGCGACAGCCTGATGGGCAAGGAAAATTACCCGACCACCGGCGGTCAGGGCAACATGTCCATCACCATCCCCCGCGACGCGACCGGGACGAAGGATCAGGGCGGCAAGGCCATGAAGGCGGCCGACCGCGCCAAGTTCGAATCCCTCAAGAAGGAGCTGGAAGCGCGCATGACGCGCCGAGGTATGCAGAATCTCCGCAAGAATGTCCGCTTCACCGAAACGCGCGAGGGGCTTCGCATCGACCTGATCGACGAGGCGGATTTCGCGATGTTCTCGATGGGCACTGATCGGCTGCTGTCGCAGGCGCGCGCGCTGGTGGGCGAAGTCGCCAAGGTGCTGGAGACGATGCCCAACCCGCTGATCGTGCGCGGCCATACCGATGGCCTGCCCTATGCGGCGGGGCGGACGATGAACAACTGGATGCTGTCCTCCGCCCGCGCCGAAGCGACCCGCAAGGCTTTGTCCGACGAAGGGATCGGCAATGGCCGCTTCGCCCGGATCGAGGGCGTGGCCGACCGCGAGCCTTTCGTGAAGGGCGATGCCTACGACCCGCGCAACCGGCGCATGTCGATCGTCCTGGGCTGGACGGGCGGCGCGGAAACGTCCGACGCCGACGAAGCGAATGACGCGGAAACCAAAGCCGCCATCGAGGAGCGGGACAATCCCCTGCGCGTAGCGCGCGAACAGGCGCTACGGCTCAACATGGGCGGCACGGGCCTGCCCGCAGGCGCGAATCTCATCAATCCGACGGCCGCAAGCACATCCAGCAAACCCGGCAAGCATTGATGAAGCGTGGCTTTGAAGGGCGACGCGGGCAGAGACGCTCCGGACAGCGCCACAGCATGGCGGCGCTGTAGGACAGCGTTGGATCAGACTGGTTTGGGTGGAACGCAGATGTTGCGTAGGCCCTCTTCTTCCATTCCAGCGAAAGCTGGGATGACGGACATTGAATGGAGGAAAATGGCCGAAAACCGCCGCCAGATTACGCCATGATCACATGAAACCTAGCCCGGCAGGATCAGGCTCGCCTCCAGCCCGCCTTCCGCGCGGTTGGCGAGGCGCAGCGAGCCGCCATGCTCGGTCATGATCGCCCGCACCAGCGCGAGGCCCAGCCCCGCCCCGCCGGTATCGCGGTTGCGCGATCCTTCCAGCCGGGTGAAAGGCTCCATCATCTCCTCCATGCGATCTTCGGCGATGCCGGGACCGTCATCCGCCACGATCAGACGGATCGCCCCGTCTTCGCGCGCCACCGACACATGCGCCCGCTCGCCATAGACGGTGGCGTTCTCGATCAGGTTGCGGAGCGCGCGGCGGATCTGCTGCGGGCGCACATTGCCCACGGCCCGCTCGCTGTCCGCCATGCCGACGGGCGATCCCAACTCCAGGAAATCCTCCACCACCGCGTCCGCCAGCGCGGACAGGTCGACCTTCTGCATCGGCTCGCTGCTGCGCCCCGCGCGGGCAAGCGACAATATGTCGTCCAGCATCCGGTTCATCTCGTCGATCGTTTCGGACATGCGGGCGCGCTCGCCTTCATCCTCCACCGATTCTGCGCGCACGCGCAGGGAGGCGAGCGGGGTGCGAAGGTCATGCCCGATCGCGCCCAGCATCCGGTCTTTCTCGTCCAGCATGAGGAAGATACGCGAGCGCATGGCGTTGAAGGCCGTCGTCAACTGGCGCACATCGCCCGGCCCCCGTTCATCCACCGGATCGGCGGCGCCGGTGCGGGCAAACTGCTCCGCCGAACGGGTCAGTTGCCCCAGAGGACGGGCAAGGCGGCGGCCCACCCACAGCAGGGGCAGCAGCACGATGACATAAAGGATGCCGGTCTGCGCAATCAGCCAGCCGCCGAAACGCTGCGGCCGGCTCCCCGTCCGAATCTGGGTGCTGACCCATTTGCCCGGTTCATATTCGACCGCCATCACCAGCCGTCCGACCGTGTGCATGACGGAACCGCCCCCACCCTCATGCCTCCGGAATCGTTCCCACCGGCGCATCGGAAGCCGTTCATTGTCCTGCACCACATGAATGGAACGGACATTCAGCCCGATATCCTCGAACATGGCCGCCGCGCGATTCTCCACATCGGCGCGGCGCTGTCCGTTCAGGGGCGGGGGATTGTCGGCAAAACGCGCGCGCGGCCTGTCATCGCCGCGCCTTTCGCCCCGATTGTCGAGCGCATCGGCGATGCGATAGACGCCCGGCGCGGTCTGGCTGGTCAGATCCAGCCGGTTCCGTTCCTGCAACAGCAGCGCGAAATTGATCGCCTGCGCCACGAACAGCGCGATGGCGACCAGCAGGATGATCTGCCCCACCAGACTGCGGGGCCACAGCCGCCACCTCACAGCTTGCGCACCTCCGCCGACAGGGTATAGCCGCCGCCCCACACCGTCTTGATGAGCGTCGGGTTCCGGGGGTCCGGCTCGATCTTCTTGCGCAGGCGGCTGATCTGGTTGTCGATGGCGCGGTCGAAGGCGTTGGCTTCGCGCCCCTGCGTGATGTCGAGCAACTGGTCGCGGCTCAGCACCTGATTGGGCCGGGTCGCGAACGCCATCATCAGATTATATTCCGCCGTCGACAGCGGCAGCGCCACGCCCTCGGCATCCACCAGCGTGCGCTCCTGCGTCTTGAGCAGCCATCCGGCAAAAGCATAGGTCGCGCCGTCGGGAGCCGTCACCCGCTGGCCGCCGGTGGCGACGCGGCGGAAGATCACCTTGATCCGCGCCACCAGTTCGCGCGGGGAGAAGGGCTTCAGCACATAGTCGTCCGCGCCCATTTCCAGCCCTACGATGCGGTCCGTCTCCTCCGACCTGGCGGTCAGCAGGATCACGGGAATCTCGCTCGTCTCACGGATATGGCGGCACAACGAGAGGCCGTCCTCACCCGGCATCATGATGTCGAGCACCACCAGGTCGATCGCGTTGGCATTGAGCCGCACCCGCGCTTCCGCCGCGCTTTCGACGGCGGTGACACGAAAACCGTTGCGCGTCAGATATTGCGCCAGCGGCTCGCGGATCGAACGCTCGTCATCGACGAGCAGCAAATGGGGTCGTTCGCTCATGTTTCAGGCTTCTGTCACGGCTGGGAAGAGAGGGAAAGGGTGAAGGCAAACTGCCCCGCCCTTCCCATATTGTGCGTGTCAGTCGGCGGGCGTGTCTGCGGCAGGCGCAGAATCCGATCCCTTACGGTCCTGCCACGCCTTCCGCATGGCCTGATGCGCGGCCTTCATCTCCTCGGCGGTGACAGTGCCGTCCTTGTTCGCGTCGGCCCGGTCGAACATCGCCACGCCGCGCGCCACGAACTGCTCACGCGTGACGGGACCAGCCTGCGCGCCGTCCGGTCCAGCTTTCATGCCCTTGCCGAAGCCGCGATGATGGCGGCCGCCCCAATGACGTCCATCCGGCCCGCCGGGCTTGCCCGCCTCGGCGCTGCGATCAGGCTTGGCGGTGAATTCGGCCTTGCTGATCTGGCCGTTCTTGTCGGTGTCAAGCTGCGCGAAGCGGGCTTCCTGCCGCTGCTGGCGGCGCAGTTCCCAGTCCTCCTTGCTCAGCTTGCCATCCTTGTTGGCGTCCATCTTCGCAAAGCGCGCTTCGAGAGAGGCGGTCAGTTCCGCCTTGGTGAGATTGCCGTCCTTATTGGCATCGGCCATCATCATCATGCCGCCGCGCGGACCGCCGCGACCGGGGCCGTCCTGCGCCGCAGCGATGTGCGAAGCGGCAAGGCCCCCTGTCAACAAAGCGCCAGCGGCCACCGTCATCATGAACTTGCGGATCATGTCAGTCTTCCTTCCAAATGTCTGCCACGAACGGCGAAGGCCGTCCCTGGAAACGCTTATCGGCAAGACTTGTCCCGCAACTATGTCATGTCACGGAATAAAATGTCGCAATGTGTAACGGCGAGACGCCGAAATCTCAGCGATCCCGGCGGCCCAGCAGACGCAGCCGCAGCGCATTGAGCTTGATGAAGCCCGCCGCGTCGCGCTGGTCATAGGCGCCCGCATCGTCCTCGAACGTCACGACCTTCTCACTGTAGAGCGAATAAGGCGACTTGCGGCCCACGACATAGACCCCGCCCTTGTAGAGCTTGAGGCGGACGGTGCCCGTCACCTTCTCCTGGCTGTGGTCGATGGCGGCCTGCAGCATCTCCCGCTCCGGCGAGAACCAGAAGCCGTTATAGATCAGCTCGGCATATTTGGGCGCGAGTTCGTCCTTCAGATGCGCCGCGCCGCGGTCCAGCGTCACCTGTTCGATGCCGCGATGGGCAAGGTGATAGATAGTCCCGCCCGGCGTTTCATACATGCCGCGCGACTTCATGCCGACGAAGCGGTTCTCGACCAGATCGAGCCGGCCGATGCCATGCTTGCGGCCATAGTCGTTGAGCGTCTCCAGCAGCGTCGCGGGCGACATGCCCACGCCGTTGATCGCCACGCCGTCGCCGCGCTCAAAATCAATGGTGATATATTCCGGCGCGTCGGGCGCGTCCTCCGGGTTCACCGTGCGCGAATAGACATAATCGGGCGTTTCGTCCCACGGATCTTCCAGAACCTTCCCCTCGGACGAGGTATGGAGCATGTTCGCGTCGGTCGAAAACGGGCTTTCCCCCCGCTTGTCGCGCGGGATTGGGATCTGATGCTTTTCGGCGAACTCGATGAGCTTCGTGCGGCTGGTCAGGTCCCATTCGCGCCAGGGCGCGATCACCTTGATATCGGGCTGCAGCGCATAATAGCCAAGCTCGAAGCGGACCTGATCATTGCCCTTGCCGGTCGCGCCGTGGGACACGGCGTCCGCACCGACCTGCTTCGCGATCTCGATCTGCCGCTTGGCGATCAACGGACGGGCGATGGACGTGCCCAACAGATACAACCCTTCATAGAGCGCATTGGCGCGCATCATCGGGAACACATAATCCTTCACGAATTCCTCGCGCAGGTCGTCGATGAAGATATGCTCTTCCCTGACGCCCATCAGCCGGGCCTTGGCGCGCGCGGGTTCCAGTTCCTCGCCCTGCCCCAAGTCGGCCGTGAAGGTCACGACCTCGCAATTATAAGTCTGTTGCAGCCATTTCAGGATCACGCTGGTGTCGAGCCCGCCGGAAAAGGCGAGGACGATGCGATTGATCTTGTCGGGATGGGAAGCGGACATGGACGAAACGACCTTCCTTGGAACTGGCCTTGAACGGGTGCGAATTACCGGCGGGCCGGTATCAGGCACAGGCCCTCAACGCAACCGCATCCATGCCCGGCGCGTGGATTCAGGGCGTGTCCGGCATGTCCTTATCCCGCCGCGCCCCGTCCAGCGCGCGAACCCGGCGGGCCTCCTGCGCTTCCGCTTCCAACCGCTCCGCCTTGCTGCGCCCGAATTTCGCGCGGTTGGCCTGCGCCAGCCGCTCCTTCTCGCCCCGCGCCTTCGTCTTGCGCGCCTGCCGCAGGTTGATGACGTTGCTCATCTCATCGCTCACCCGAAGCTGCCGCCGTTCCTTCCGGCAAGGCCCAGTCGATCGCGCCGCGCCCCTTCTCCTCCAGAAAAGCGTTAGCGCGCGAAAAATGCCGGCAGCCCAGAAAGCCGTTATGCGCCGAGAGCGGCGAGGGATGCGCGGCCTTCAACACCAGATGTTTCGACGGATCGACGAACGCGGCCTTACGCTGGGCAGAGGCGCCCCACAGCAGGAAGACGACCGGCTCCTCCTTCTGGTTGACCAGCCGGATGATGGCGTCGGTGAACTGTTCCCACCCCTTGCCCTGATGCGAAGCGGCGCGGCCCATTTCGACGGTCAGCACGCTGTTGAGCAGCAGCACCCCCTGCCGTGCCCAATGCTCCAGGAATCCGTGGCGCGGCGGCGCGATGCCCAGATCGCTGTTCAACTCCTTGTAGATATTGATCAGCGAAGGCGGCGTCCGCACGCCCGGCTTCACGCTGAAGCACAGCCCATGCGCCTGCCCCTCGCCATGATAGGGGTCCTGACCCAATATCACGACCTTCACCTTGTCCAGCGGCGTCAGGTCGAGCGCGCGGAAATATTCGCCGCCCTTGGGGAATATGCGCTTCCCGTTGGATTTCTCTCCCTCCAGAAAGCGCTTCAGCGCCTGCATATAGGCGCTCTGGAATTCGCCGAGCAGCGGCTCCCGCCAACTTTCATGCAGCTTGATGGTGTCATTCATAATTTCGGGTGATGAACCGGCCCGCAATCCCCTGTCAACCGTGCGGGTCCAAAGCCTCTTGCCTCGGGCGGCGGGATGGAGGAGAGAATGGCCATGCCGCTTTCCCGCACTTTTGGCGCTATGCTTGCCGCCCTTGGCCTGTTCTTCGCCCCGCTGCCCACGGCGGATGCTTTCGGCCCGGTCAAAGGCGCTTCGCAGCAAACCGCCGAAGAGCGCCTGCTTGCTCAATTCCAGAGCTTTGCCGCGCTGAGCGACGGCACCGTGGGTATCGCCGTGCAGGACCTGTCGACAGGGGAGGAGCAATCGCTCAACGGCGACACGCTGTTTCCCATGGCCAGCACCTACAAGGTCGCCGTGGCGGGCAAGATCCTGTCGATGGCGGACGCGGGCGTCCTCGCCTTGCAGGATCAGGTGCCGCTCGGCCCGGCCTTGCTCGCCAAGGCCCGCTCCGTCCATGACCTCATCGACCTGATGCTGACCCATAGCGACAATGACGCGACCGATGCCCTGGTCGCGCGCGCGGGCGGCCCCGCCGCCGTCGACGGCTGGGTCAAGGCGTTGGGCGTCAAGGCGCTGCGCGTGGACAGCGATACCGCGCACCTGCTCTATCGCGCCATGGGCATCAGCCCCGCCGCGGGCAGCTTCCGCCGGAACGCGGCCGCCGCGCTGGAGGCGGATTTGACCTTGCGCGAACGCGATGCGCGCGACATGCCGAACATCGCCTTCACGCTCGATCCGCGCGATACCGCCACCCCGCGCGCGATGAACGCGCTGCTTGCCGCCATCCAGCTTGGCAAGGCGCTCAAACCGGCCAGCACCGTCTATCTGCTGGGCATGATGGAACGCTGCCATACGGGCAAGGCGCGGCTCAAGGGCATGTTGCCGCCCGGCGCGCGGATCGCGCACAAGACGGGATCGCTCAACGGCTATGGCGGCGACGTCGGGATCGTCACCCTGTCCGACGGGCGGATGTTCGCGATCTCCGTATTCGTGATGAAGGATTACAGGGGGCGGGAAACGCGCGATCGCATCATGGCGCAGGCCGCCCGCGCCGCTTATGATTATTTCCTCTTCGCTCCTGCCCGGCGCACGGCCTGACGCAAGCGGCTTAACATCGGCGCTCGCCGCGGCTACCGTCGGGTCAGAGAGGTGCGAGGTGAATGGATTTACCTGCTTCCGCGAATTCTGGCCCTACTATCTGCAAGAACATGCGCGCCCCGGCACGCGCGCGCTGCATTATGTCGGCACCACGCTGGTGATCGCGCTGACGATAGGCGCATTGCTCCTGGCTGAGCGGTGGTGGTGGCTGCTGGCCGCCATTCCGGTTGCCGGCTATGGCTTTGCATGGGCGGCCATAGCCTGATCGAGCGAAACAGGCCGGCGACCTTCCACTATCCCTTCTGGTCCCTGCGCGCCGATTTCCGCATGTGGTATCGGTTCCTGACCGGGCGCATGGGGCACGATCTGGCGGTAGCCGGCGTGCGGCCGGACGGTTCGATCGATCCCGTCCGGCGGCTCCATCCCTGACATCGCCCTATCCGCTTGACCATGGCCGCGCCTTTGCCACAAGGGGGCATGACCCTACGCGCGCATTTCCTCCCCCTGCCCGACAGAACGACACTCGAAGCGCGCTGGCGGGCGCTGGAAGCGCGGTCGGAGGCGTCCTTCTTTCTCGGCTGGACATGGATCGGCGCATGGCTCGACGCCTATGACGTGCGGCCGGAGCTTCTGGCGGTCATCGACGGGGATCAGGACGTCGCGCTGGCGCTCGTCGGCCATGCGATGACGCCGCGCCTGCTGGGGCGAACGGCCACGCTCTGCCTCAATCAGGCAGGCCATGGCGTCGTCGACCGCCCCTTCATCGAATATAACGGCCTGCTCACACAAACCGGCCGGGAAGCGCCCGCCGCACAGGCCGTCCTGTCGGCCCTCGCGGCCCGTCGCGACTGGCGCGTGATGCATCTGGCGGGCGTCGCGCCGGGATCGGCGCTGCTGGACCTGCCGGCGCACCGCCGGACGAAGCTGGATGACTCCCCGGTCTATCAGGTCGATCTTGAAGCCGTGCGCGCGGCCGGAGGGGATTATCTCTCGCTGCTCAGCGCCAACACGCGCGGCCAGATCCGCCGCGCCGTCAGGGAACATGGCAATGCGCTTCCTGCCGTCACCCGGGCCGCCCACGCCGACATCGGACCCTGGCTGGACGAGATGCACAGGCTCAACCGGGGCCGCCATGCGGACAATGCCTGGGACGACGACGCCTTCCGCCATTTCGCCGCCGTCATCGCCGGGCGCGGACTGGAGGGGGGAGAGGTCGAATTGCTGCGGTTCACCGGCGCGGACGGCCCGGTCGGATTGCTCCTCAATTTCATCCATCGCGGCGTGGCGCTGAATTATCAGTCCGCCTTCGCTGCCCCCCGTTCCGCCAAGGACAAGCCGGGCCTGCTGTGCCATGCGGCAGCCGTCGGCGACTATGCGGCGCGCGGTTTCCGGCTCTATTCGCTGCTCGCGGGCAAGGACCGATACAAGCAGAGCCTCGCCACCTGCGAGGAGCGCCTCGAATGGTGGGCGCTCGAACGCTTCTCTCCGCGCCTGGAGGCCGAAGCCGCCCTGCGCCGCCTGCTCAGGCGCCCAATTTCCGCATGAGGCGATAGACGAAGCGCCGTGCCCTCTGCTTTTCCGGCTGCGGCGTGATTTTGCCGACCGGCATTTTCCAGCGGCGAAGCAAAGCGTTGAAGCTGTGCAATTCTCCCTCCGCGACGCTGCGTTCCGACCGCCATGTGATTGACAGGCTGATCGAAACGTCCGGACCGTTCCGCACGAAATGCGGCGCTTTCACCGGCACATGGATGGCGTCGCCCGGCTCCAGCAGAAGGGGAACGCCGCGCGCCATGAATGCATCGCGCCATTCCAGATTGCGGTGGCCGCCCTTGTGGAAATCCTCGCTCTTGCATGGAGGCACCAACTCTTCGTCGCGGGCGGGAAACACCGTCATCGTCTTGCTCCCGCGAATCTGGAGCAGGATGTTATGCTCCGGGTCCATGTGGAAAGGCGTGACGCTGCCGGGGGAGGACAGGAAAATGAACGCTTCCCGATGCAGCATCGGCCCCGTCCACCGCGCGACCAGCGGTTCCAGCTCCGCCAGCGCCTGATCCAGCAGCGCGCCATAGGCCGCATCGCGCTCCACATTCTTCAGCACGGCCCAACTGCCGTTGGTTTCTATGGTCCGGATCGTCTCGCCCAGCGTCAGGCCGTTGGACGGCGTCTCGTCCGGCCGCACGCCAAGCGGCAATGCGCCCAGATTATATTCCACGCTGCCCGCCGGCATCCGTTCGGCCAGATCGGCCAGCGCGGCCGGTTCCAGCAGCGGATGGCCGGCAAGATCATGGACAAGCGCCGCCGCCCGATCGGGATAGGCGGCGGTGAAAGCCACGCGCGCGCTGTCGGGGAATATCCGGGCCATCGTTTCTTTCCCCGGCGTGATCGAACCCTGGGCGGTCATGCCTGTCCTTTCATGATCTGGCTTATCCGTTCGACTCCGGTGGCGAGCGCGAAAGCCGCCGCCCGCTGAAACCGCTTGAAGCCGCTCCCGTGCAGGGCGATCCGATATTGCACGATCGTCCGCCGCTCCGCCCACAGGCTGTCGATCATCGGGTGATCGACGGCGGCGCAGCTATCCATCCATGCCATGTCGGGATCGCCCTGCACCGCATGGAGATTGGCGATCTCGATCAATATGCCGGGCGAAAAGCGGCCCAGCGCCTCGTCAAAGGCGATCTTGAAGGAAAAGGCTCCTTCGCCATGGCGGAAATTGACGAGCATGGCGATGGCGCGCCCGTCCATATCCATCCGCAGGAAATGCAGCCGCCCCGCATCGAAGGCGGCGGCGCAGGCCGCGCGGAAAAACGCCTCGTCCGCCTTCTTGCAGGCCAGCGCGGTTCCTTGGCGTCCCTTCCACCCCGATGCTTCGAGTGTCAGGAAATCCTGGCACCAGACCGGCAAGTCCGCCGCGCAGGCCAGCAGGTGGGTTTCCACCTGCCCCAGTTCCGCCAGCCGCTTTTGCAGACGGCGCAATTCCTTGCGCTTCTTGGCGCGGACATGGGTTTCCCAATATTCGTCGGCGGACAGATCGGATCGCAGCATCGCGCGGTCGTAGCGATGGATTTCCCGGCGCCCCCGTCCCTGTTCGACGCATAGAGCCTCCAACGCCGCGGCATTGGCGCCCGCCGCGTCCAGACATTCCAGATGCAGGAAACCCGGCGCCCAATCGGCGGCGTCGAGCTGCGCCAGGAAACTGCGCCATGCGGCGACCTCATGCCCCTGCCGGACGATGGGCGCGCCGAAGAAACAATGGTCGTGCATCCAGTTGACCACGCAGGAAACCGGCAAGCGCCCATGGCTCGACGCCGTGACCACCGGCAAAAGGCCGATGGAGCGGCCGTCCTCCTGCGCCTCGATCAGGCGCACGCCATGCCCCGCCGCGAGGTGATCCAGCGCGGCGCCCAGCATGTCGGGCGCATAAAATGCGTTCGCTTCCGCCGCCGCGCCCGCCAGGTCGGCCCAGCGCGCGCGGCGCAAGGGCGCATGGGGATAGCCTGCCGGCACGGAAGGATGCGTTGCCATATCCATGCCCCTGCTCATAGAATGGAATGATTAGGGAATAGCTAAGCATCGATCGTCATGAAGCTTTTCCCGGCCGGTATCCGCCGCAAGTTCCTTTACATCATGGGCGGGATCGTCTGTGTGGACGGATCGGGAAAATCAGGAGGAGCGGCGTCTTGACGGAAAGGCAGGGAAACAGCTTCATGCAGCGCGATCACGACCTCTTGCGGCATCGGACCCGAACATGACCATTCTCGTCACCGGCGCGGCCGGCTTCATCGGCATGCAGGTGGCCGACCGTCTGCTGGAGGACGGACGCGCGGTCATCGGCATCGACAATATGAACGATTATTATGCGGTGTCGCTCAAGCAGGACCGCATCGCCGACCTTTCCCGGCGGCATGGCAAGCTGTTCACCTTCACCGAACTCGACTTTGCCGACATGGGCGCGCTCAAGGACGCCCTGACGGACCATCCGGTGGAAGCGATCATCCATCTGGGCGCGCAGGCGGGCGTCCGTTATTCGCTGATCAATCCTCATGCCTATGTGCGCTCCAACCTGGCGGGCCATGTCAACATGCTGGAACTGGCGCGGGAACGCCGCGTGCGCCATCTGGTCTATGCGTCGTCTTCGTCCGTTTATGGCGGCAACGACATATTGCCGTTCCGCGTGGAGGATCGCGCCGACCATCCCGTATCGCTCTATGCCGCCACCAAGCGCGCGGACGAACTGATGAGCGAAACCTATGCCCATCTTTTCCGCGTGCCGATGACCGGGCTGCGCTTCTTCACGGTCTATGGTCCGTGGGGACGGCCCGACATGGCCATGTGGATCTTCACCTCGAAAATCCTCGCGGGCGAGCCGATACCCGTGTTCAACCATGGCCGGATGCAGCGCGACTTCACCTATATCGACGACATCGTCACCGGCGTCATAGCCTGTCTCGACAATGCGCCGCACGACGACGGCGCGGTGAAGGCGGGCGGCAGCCGGGCGCCTCATCGCCTCTACAATATCGGCAACAACCGTCCGGAAGAATTGATGCACCTGATCGCGTTGCTGGAGGAGGCGTGCGGCCGAAAGGCGCAAATGGATTTCCAGCCCATGCAGCCGGGCGACGTGCCCGCCACCTATGCGGACATCAGTGCGATCGCGCGCGATGTCGGCTTCGCTCCGGCCACCGGCATCGAATTGGGAGTGCCGCGATTCGTATCCTGGTATCGCGACTATCACGGCATCGGGAAATAGGCGTTCGCCACTTTAGGAAAAGTTCCGCGCTTTGGCGCGATTTCCAGCGCTTTGGTCTGCTTTTCTTTCGAGCGGGTCCAAATTGGCGTTATTTCCTTATGGTATAATAGATTGCCACAAGTCGGCAAAATGGCGTAAGCCTGTTGTCACCCGAATGAAAAGATCCGGGCCAAAACAATAACAGGCGGTCGACATAATAGTCGCCGTCGCGTGTTCGCCGACCGGATGGGGCCGGGGCGATGCACGAAAAAGGGCGAATGCGTGTCTACAGTATCCAATATCGTGCCATTCAAGTCGGGCAGGCACATCGTCGAAACCGCCTGCCGCAGTCTTGCCGTCGCCGCCAGCGGATTGAACGCGTTGGAAGCCCAATTCGCGGATCGTGACTTTGCTGCCACCTTCCTCCGCCTCGTCGGCGTCATCATGAGCGTGCGGGGCCGCGTGATCGTCACCGGCATCGGGAAAAGCGGCATCGTGGCGCGGAAGATGACGGCCACGCTGACCTCGACGGGCACGCCCGCGATCTTCCTGCATCCCGCGGATGCCGGGCATGGCGACCTGGGCATGGTCACGCCCGCCGATCTCGTGCTGATGCTCTCTCATTCGGGCGAATCCACGGAACTTGGCCCGATCATCCAATATTGCAAACGCTTCGCCATTCCGCTTGCCGCCATGACGGCGCAGCCGGACAGCACGGTCGCGCAGGCAGCGGACATTTCCATCCTGATGCCGGCCGTCCGTGAAGCCTGCCCCAATTCCCTGGCGCCCACGACGTCGACGACGGTGCAAATGGCTTTCGGCGACGCCCTTGCGGTTTCCCTGATGGAGATGCGCGGATTTTCCGCCGACGATTTCCATAAATTCCATCCCAACGGGCGTCTTGGCGCGCAGCTGGTCAAGGTGCGCGAATTGATGGCATCGGGTGACAGCGTCCCCCAGGTGCGCGAGGATGCGACGCTTCTGGAAACCATGATCGAAATGACGCGGGGCCGATTGGGCGGCACGGCGGTCGTCGATGGCCGGGGCCGGCTGATCGGCGCCTTTACCGATGGGGACCTGCGCCGTTCCCTCACGACGAAGCAGAATCTGACGGAGCCGATCGGACAGTTCATGACGGTCACGCCGCTGTCCGTCGGTCCGGACGAACTGGCATCGGAAGCCTTGCGCCGGATGCATGACAGCAGCGTGATGCTGTTCTTCGTCTGCGAGGAGGAGCGTCTGATCGGCGCGGTGCACATGCACGATCTGCTCGAAGCCGGGGTCGCCTGACCATATTGGTCGTCATTCCGGCGCGGGCAGGATCGTCCCGCCTTCCGCGCAAGCCGCTGCGCCCGATCGCCGGGCGGACATTGCTGCATCGAACCATCGCCATGGCGCGCGGGTCTCTTCGGGATCTGCCGGACATCGATCTTGTGGTCGCCACGGACGACCGGGAAATCGCCGATCACGCCCAGGCGGCGGGGTGCGAGGCGGTGATGACCCAAAGCGCCATCGCCACCGGATCGGGACGCGCGCTTGCCGCCGCGCTGGCGCGGCCTTCGCCGCCCCGGTTCGTCGTCAGTCTGCAAGGCGACTCCCCCTTCCAGCCCGAAGGCGCGCTAAGCGCCGTCATTTCCGCGCTGCTGGACGGGACGCAGGTCGCGACGCCCGTGATCGCGCTCGACTGGGACGCCCTGGATTCATTGCGGGATCACAAGATGCGTTCCCCTTTCAGCGGCACCACCTGCGTGCGCGCGGCCGACGGCCGGGCGCTATGGTTTTCCAAGACGATCATTCCCGCGATCCGCGATGAAGCGGCCTTGCGCCAGACAGAGCCGCTCTCCCCGGTCTGGCGTCATGTCGGCCTTTATGGCTATGCCATCGACGCGTTGAAGCGGTTCGAGCAAACCGCACCGACGCCCTTGGAGACGCTGGAGGGACTGGAGCAATTGCGGCTGCTGGAATCGGGAATCCCGGTCATGACGGTGCCGGTGCCTCCGCCTCTCTTCGACAGTTCGGGCATCGATACCGAACAGGACATCGTCCGGGTCGAGGCCCTGATCGCCATCCACGGCGATCCGACGCCCTGTCTGCCGTAAGGCCGCCCATGACGCGCCGCATCTTCATCATCCGGCATGGCAATACGTTTGAAGACGGCACGCCGCCCCGCCGCATCGGCGCGCGGACCGACCTTCCGCTGGTGGCCCGGGGCCGGGAGCAGGCGGATCGCCTGGGCGCGTGGTTCGCGGCCCAGCCATTGTGCGTCGGACACATCTTTTCCGGCCCGTTGCTGCGCGCGCGCGAAACCGCGGAACGGATCGGCGCCGTCCTGGGCAAGCCTGTCGACGGGTTCCTGCCCTGGCTCAATGAAATCGATCACGGCCCGGATGAGGGGCGTTCGGAAGAGGATGTGCTGGCGCGCGTGGGCGCGGAGGCGATCGCGGCATGGGACGAGCAGGCTGTCGCGCCGCCGGGCTGGCGCGCCGATGCCGACACGCGCATCGCGGCTTGGCGGGCCTATCTCTCCGGCGGCGGCGGGGAAGGCACGGACCTGCTTGTCACCAGCAACGGCGCGGCGCGCTTCGCCCTGCCGGCCTTGGGCCTGCCGCTGGCTTCATTGAAATTGCGGACCGGCGCTTTTGGGGAAGTGCTGATCGACGCTTCGGGCCATGCCGAACTGCGGCGCTGGGATTTCCGTCCCTGACAGATTTTCGCACCAACCGTCGGCGCAATGCAGCTATTCCGTCGGCAAGCATAACTTGTCTTGCCGATTTCAAGTCTATCTATTAAATAGAGATTGCCTCAGCGGTACGGGTGGTCGCCGTGCCGGATGGAATATCGGCATTCGACCCGCGGCTTTTGATCGGGATGCAGCTTGCTCCGCGTCACCAACGGCTAAAGCGCACGACGCCCGGGCGATGACGTCAGTGTCGTGTTCCCCCACAAGGATTGGGGTTGATATGATGCGCGATACAATGATGACCAAATAGAGAAACCGGCCTTACCAAGCCGCCGTTCAAACCATCTGGATGCGACCGCATGCCATGCAAGCCATGGCACGGTCCTTCACAGCCGCCAGCTTCCTGCCATTCCGCCGATACCGATCGGCGGGAAAGGAGATATCATGCACAAATATCGTTCGGACCATCGGCCGCAAACCGGCTATTCCGCTTCCCTGCTTCAGGCTGCCGCCGCGATCTACGGGATCGAGGCGGCGGAACTGGCTGAAGCAGCCAGCAAAGCAGCCAGGACCGCCAGGAAATACAGGAACTGATCTCTCATGGCTTCCCCCCGGGGCGCACGTCGCCGTGCTTCCTGGGGGGAAGTTCTGACGCTCAACTATCGCGGGCAACCTGAAAACCGGCGAAAGACTGGCTGACGGGCATCAGTTCGATCGTATTGAAATTGAGATGGGCAGGCTGCGTCGCCACCCAAAGAAGCGTTTCCGCGATGTCTTCTCCCGTCATGGGCATGACGCCGCCATACAGGCTGTCCGACGCGGCCTTGCTCCCGGTACGGATCAGGGTGAACTCGGTTTCCACCATGCCCGGTTCGATGGACGTGACGCGAACGCCCGTTCCGTGAAGATCGGACCTCAGCCCCAGGCTGAACTGGCGGACAAATGCCTTGGTCCCGCCATAAACATTCCCGCCCGTATAGGGATAGGTCGCGGCGACCGAACTCAGGTTGATGATCCCGCCCTTGCGCGCGATCAGGATCGGCAGCAGCTTGTGAGTGATGGTCACAAGGCCGGTCACGTTGGTTTCGATCATCTGCCGCCATTGGGCAAGATCGGCCTGCTGCGCAGGGGCCGTTCCCAAGGCCAGACCGGCATTGTTGATCAGAAGATCGATGTCCGCGAAGCCGGCGGGCAAGGTCGAAACGGCATGATCGATCGCGGCGTCGTCGCGCATGTCGAAGCGGGCGGCGTGGACATTGTCCGCCCCCAGTTCGGCGACGAGCGCGTCCAGACGGTCCGCGCGGCGGCCCGTCACGATCACCTTCCAGCCCGCGGCGACAAAGCGCCGCGCACATGCCGCGCCGATGCCCGCCGTTGCGCCGGTGATGAATGCGGTGCCTGCCATGTCTCCGAAATCCTCCTCGTCCTTGACGGTCGCTTTTCCCCAACCTTTGACCGTAGACGATCAGCTTGAAAATACCCTAGCGCACGATGCGCTCTGTTGCGGGTGCGGAGGCTTCATGGCGCCGTTCATCGAACCGCGCCACCGAAATTTCGGGAGGATGTGCGAAACGCGACAGGGAACGGCGCAGGCGCGAGCCGCTCCATTCCCGGATGCGCCAAAGCTATTCCGCCTTGCGCGCGGCAGGCTTTCTCGTCGACCTGGCTGTTCGCGAGGCAGATTTCGCGCCTCCGTTCTTGCCGCCGGGCGATCCGCTTCCCTGCGGCGTGATCGCGGCCGAAGCAGCGGCGTCCGCGGAAGCATTGCGCGATTTGCGAGGCGCCGCTTTCCCCGCACCGCCCGATTTCGCCGTTTCCTTCGCCGCTCCATTCAGCGGCTCGCCCGGCCGAGTCCCGTCTTCGGCCCGCTTCCGTCCCAGGCCCACCTCCTTGGCGACCGCGCGCCGACGTTCCGAATAGCTCGGTGCCACCATGGGATAGGTCTTGGGCAAGCCGAATTTTTCCCGGTATTCGTCCGGTGTCAGGCCATGCGTGGCAAGATGACGCTTCAATGTCTTATAAGGCTTCCCGTCGATCATGCTCAATATATGATCGGGAGAAGCAAGGCTCTTGCGAACCGATACGGCCGCGACCGGCATTTGTTCGGCGGGCGCCGGGGATTCCTTCACCGGCTCATCCAGCGCTGATCGTGTGGAACGGATCAGCTCCACCAGATCTTCTCGGGGCACCGTATTGTTGGTGACATAAGCGCTCAGAAGTTGAACCGTCAGCACATTGAGGTCAGGATTAACGCTGTCTGTCATAATATGCCGCCTTCTCTCGCGAATCGGATGACGTCATTTATTGGATTTTTCTTCGACGGAAGTAAATCTATGCCTTGATGCGGATATTATGGAAGAGCAGGCATCCTGTCCCATTATGACCGGAAAGGAATGGGCCGGCGCCGGATTTCACTTCGCCTTGTCCATCAATTCTATGAAGTTACGCGCGGCGTCGCGATCCGCCGGGTGGGTGAATGCCCCATCGATGTCCGGCGCTTCTCCGAGCAGGAATAACAGGCACCAAAGCGCGTACCGCCGACTCCGGTCCGTTTCCAGACCGAAGTCGACGCGCATTTTTTCCACGCCAGCCGCGATGGCTTCGGGCGCCAGATCATCCAGTCGGGCGCTTGCGAAATACCGGTGAAGCTGATCGTCGAAATTCATTTACCGGATCAGCCGTTCAGCTTGTCCTTCACCGCCTTGGCCGGCGCGAAAGTCAGCTTCTTGGACGCGGCGATCTGAATGGTGGCGCCGGTCGCGGGATTGCGTCCCTCGCGGGCGGGCGTGTCCTTCACCTTGAACTTGCCGAAACCGTTCAGCGAGACTTCCTCCCCCTTGGCCGCCGCATCGGCGATCGCGGCGAACACGCCGTCGACGACCTTGCGCGCATCGGCCTTCGACAAGTCATGCGCGGCTGCAATGCTGTCGGCCAGATCGCTGTTATTCATTACGATTCCTTTCATGTGCGAGTGATGCCTTCCGCGCATAGCCAGCCTGGAAGCGTCGGTCCATATCCGTTCGTTGCCATTTTCCACGCGCCGCTCTGTTGGGACGCGCCTTTCCCTGGGGATCAATCCCTCTTTCCGGACAACTCCGCCGCCTTGCGGGCGACATGATCCAGGGCCTCGCGGAAACGCGCAAGGTCCTCTTGCGAGAGGACAGAGAATATATCCGCCTCCAGCTCAAGGGCCTTCGGCGCGATCCGGCGATAAAGGTTGCGGCCTTCCCGGCTCAGGGAAAGCATGTGGGACCGGCCGTCGCGGGGATTGGGCGAACGCTCGATCAAACCTCTTCCGGCCAGGGAAATGGCGGCGCGGCTGACCGTCACCTTGTCCATGGCGGTTTTCTGGCCGATGGCATTCTGGGTTGCGCCCTCGCTTTCCGCCAGAACGGCGATCACGCGCCACTCCGGAACGCTCAGCGCAAAAAGCCTGTCATAGGCGCTGGCGACCGCGCCGCTTACGCGATTGGCGGCGACCGACAGGCGATAAGGCATAAACTGATCGAGCCGCAGCGGTTTCCGTGCCATATCGAACCGGTATCATTTGACACCATATCGCGCAAAGCGTAAATTGGTTTCAATTGTTACCAGCTTCACAAGGCGAGCAATCGCAAGGAGAGGGTCATGCCTCCGCCGTTCAGGATCAGCCGCATCCATCATGTCGCCTATCGCTGCCGCGACGCGAAGGAAACCGTGCAATGGTATCAGCGCGTGCTGGGCATGACCTACACCACGGCCTTTGCCGAAGATCATGTCCCTTCGACCGGGGCCCCAGATCCCTATATGCACGTCTTCCTGGATTGCGGCGGCGGCAATGTGCTGGCCTTTTTCGAGTTGCCGAACCAGCCGGAGATGGGCCGCGATCCCCACACGCCCGCCTGGGTCCAGCATATCGCCTTCGAAGTGCCCGACATGGACGCCCTGCTCGCCGCGAAGACCCATATCGAGGCGGAGGGCATCGAAGTGCTCGGTCCCACCCATCATGGCATTTTCAAGTCCATCTATTTTTTCGACCCCAACGGCCATCGCATCGAACTGGCCTGCAATATCGGGACGCCGGCACAATATGCGGAACTGGCGCGCGTCGCGCCGCTGATGCTGGAGGAATGGTCGCAAACCAGGAAAGCGCCGCGCCATGCGGATTGGCTGCACAAGGAGGAAGGGATTTGACGGACCGGACCGATTTCACGCACGATCCCGCCGCCCGAAGCTGGGCCGAGAGCGCGAACGGCCACCCGGATTTCCCGGTCCAGAACCTTCCCCTGGGCATATTCGCGCCGCCATCCGGCAAACCGCGCGGCGGGGTCGCGATCGGCACGGAGATTCTCGACATTGGCGCGATCGCCGCCCTGCTGCCGGAAGACGCGCGCGATGCCGCGCTGCTGGCGAACGATTCCACGCTCAACGCTCTGCTGGGGGCAGGCAATGATACGTTGCGCGCCCTGCGCCACGGCCTGTTCCGCCTGCTCACCGATCCGGCTTGGGAAAAGGCCGTCCGTCCCGCCCTTTACCCGGCGGGGCAATGCAGGCTGCATCTGCCCGTCCAGATCGGCGACTATACGGATTTCTATACCGGCATCCATCATGCCGTGAATGTCGGGAGGCTGTTCCGGCCCGACAATCCGCTGCTGCCCAATTACAAACATGTCCCCATCGGCTATCATGGCCGCGCATCCTCCATCCGGATTTCGGGCGAGGACGTCGTCCGCCCCAATGGACAGACCCTGCCGCCCGGCGCGCAGGCCCCTGTGTTCGGTCCCTGCAAAAGGCTGGATCATGAACTGGAAATGGCGATCTGGGTCGGACGCGGCAACATGCTGGGCCGGCCCATCCCCATCGGGCAGGCGGCGGATCATATCGCGGGGCTTTCGATCCTGAACGACTGGTCGGCGCGCGACATACAGGCGTGGGAATATCAGCCGCTCGGCCCTTTCCTCGCCAAGAATTTCCACAGCAGCATTTCGCCTTGGATCGTCACCATGGCTGCGCTCGCGCCCTTCGCCGCCGCGCAGCCCCCGCGGCCGGAGGGCGATCCCTTGCCGCTTCCCTATCTGCTCGACCCCGCCGACCAGCGGCGCGGCGCGCTGGACGTGACGATGGAGGTGTTCCTGTCCACGGCGCGGATGCGGGCCGAAGGGCAAGCCCCGCATCGCCTCAGCCGGGGTTCGATGACGGCGATGTACTGGACGCCCGCCCAGCTCATCGCCCATCATAGCGTCAACGGCTGCAATCTCTCCCCCGGCGACCTGCTGGGCACGGGCACGCTGTCGGGCGCGGCGGACGGGAGCAAGGGCAGCCTGCTCGAACTCACGGACGGCGGCAAGGAGCCGATCCGCCTGCCCGAAGGGGAAAGCCGTACTTTCCTGGAGGATGGCGACGAAGTCGTCATCACCGCCTTCGCGCAGGCGCCCGGCTTCGCGCGGATCGGCTTTGGCGACTGCCGCGCCCGCATTGCGCCCGCGCTCCGATTGGAGACGTGATGTGCCGAATCTCGTCCTGCACGGCTATTGGCGGTCCGGCACCAGCTATCGCACGCGCATAGCCCTGAACGCCAAGGGACTGGACTATCGGCAGGCGCCGGTCGATCTGTTGAGCGGCGAGCAGCGCGCCGCCGATTATCGGGCGCTCAATCCGCTGGGACTGGTGCCCACGCTGGAGGCGGACGGGCGGCTTCGCCGCGCTGGAGGACATGATCGCCGCCACGGCGGCCGTTACGCCTTTGGCGACAGCCTGACCATGGCCGACTGCCATCTCGTGCCCTAGGTCTATTCGGCTGAACGCTTCGCGGTGCCGCTAAACGCCTATCCCGCCCTGACGGCGGCGGTGCGCCATGCGCGTGAACATCCCGCCGTCAAGGCCGCGCATCCCGATCTTGCGCCGGGACATTCTTGAACCGACACGCCTCGGGCGAAGGATCGACCGGCGGTGGGAAAAAGCGCCGGCGGCACTGGACAGGGTACAGGCGATTGACCCATGGGCGATCGACCTGCGACCGGCTTTCCGCTGGGCGGAATGCCGCCGGCAACATCAAGGAGAATGCAAGACAATGACCATCGAACGGATCGAATGCGGCCCGCGCATGAGCCAAGCCGTGGTGCATGGCGATACCGTCTATCTGGCGGGACAAGTAGGCGCGCCCGGCGAGAGCGTCGCCGCGCAGACGACCGCGGTGCTGGCGCAGGTGGACACGCTTCTCAAGGAAACCGGCAGTTCGAAGGATCATCTGCTGATGGCGACGATCTGGCTGGCGGACATGGGCGATTTCGCCGAAATGAACGGCGTCTGGGACGCATGGGTGGCGGGCCACCCCGCTCCCGCCCGCGCCACGGGCGAAGCCAAGCTCGCCGCGCCCGAATATAAGGTCGAGATCATCATCGTCGCGGCCAGAGCCTGACATGCGGCGCTTCGCCGGCAAGACCGATGGACGGCGAAGCGCCAGACGATTTTATTGCTGAACAAACCCGAATTCGGTAGGGCCGGGGCGGAACCGATCTGGAGAGCAGCGACGAATGTCCGACAATCTTTTCTTTGGCCCCGATGCCCAAGTCAATCACACCATCGGCATGATGCAGACAGAAAAATCGCAAGGATCGATCACCGACGGCGCAAGAGTTGGCCCTAATGTTTTTTTCGTCATAGACCCCGAAGGGCAAATCAAAGGTAATTTTGAAACCGGCAACGGGAATGTTCTGAAATTATCCTATCGCATTATCAGACCGGTTCGATGGGTGGGACTACACATCGCCGCCGGCAATTTCGATCTTCAGGGCAGAAGCATAGCAGGCCTGATCTGCAAATCCCACGCAGATCACGCCGTCACCAGCCGCGCCTGCATCCGGTCCGGCTATGAAGGCGGATTGGCGGGAGCTTGTGATCTTCCTTCCCGTGGCAGACACAAACATCACGATAAGCGAACTCAAGTTCTTCGTGGTTTGAAGCCAGGGAGCCTTATATGGAAATCTCCCTCGTCATTCCTGTCTGGAACGATCCCGACGGATTGAAGCGCCTGCTGCGCCAGGTAGATGCGTTTGCCATTTTCAAGGAAGTGATCGTCTGTGACGATGCCTCCGACAATGAATACGACTTTGCATCATGGGAACTTTCCCCTGAATTTCAGGGTAAGATCATCCATCTGCGAAGCGAGGTTCAGCGCGGCGCGGGCCATGGGCGGAATATCGGGCTGGCGCGGGCGACCGGCGACTATCTGATTTTCTTCGATTCCGATGATCTTTTCGAGGCAGGGTTTCTACAGATCGTGGCGGCGCTGGCGCAGCCCGACATCGCTCCGGATTTCGATTTCTGCATTTTCCGCCATCATGACAGCCGGATGCTCTCCTTGGGACAGACCGGCACGTTTTCGAAAGAAGAACAACTGTGGCAGGCCGTGCAGGCGGAAGAAGCGCCGCGGCTGCTCGACTCTTCCCAAATATTGAAATTATGCAGTCTTGCCGCCTACCCATGGAACAAGATTTACCGGACCGCCTTCCTGAAGCAGCACGACCTGCGGTGCACCGAACTGCCCGTCCACAACGATATCGAACTACATTGGACCAGCTTTCTGCGCGCCGAGGCGGTTTTGTGCACAAGCGTGATCGGCGCAACCCACTTCGTCGCGATGAATGGCGAGCGGCTGACAAATCGCCGCAATGACGAACGAATCCGGGTGTTCGAGGCTTTTGAGAATGTCCGATCCTGCATGGCGCGCATTCCACCCGCGCGCCGATTGCGGTTCCTGGAACCGTTCCTGCTTTTTGCCCGGAATCTCATGAGTTGGATCGGCGAGAATATGGATGAAGACCACCATGACGAAATGATCAGGCGATCCCAGGAGTTCTTCCTCGACGGCCTTGACACGGATTTGATGACGCTGCTTGCATATCGCAACCCTGCCCTTGCCGGCAGTATCAACACCCTGCTGGCTCAAGGCAAATTGGGATGAGCATTTCCTTCATCATCACGACCTATAATGTCGCCGCCTATATCGGGGAGTGCCTGGACAGCCTCGCTTCCTGCGTGCGTCCTGGCGATCAGGTGATATTGGTGGACGACGGGTCCACCGACGACATCGCCGACCGGATCGAAGATTTTTTCGCCGCGGGCGGCTTCGGGCCGGACGTCCTTTGGACGCCCATATGGCTGGGGACGAATACATTCGGCGGCGTGGGTATCGCGGCCAATATCGGCCTGGATCATGCCCTGCGCGACACCATATTCTTTGTCGATGGTGATGATTACCTCATACCCGAAGCATTCAAGCGGGCGCGGCGGGACTATGAGGCGGCTCCGTCGGATATTTGCATAGCGAATTATGAAGAGTTCGATCAACGGGAAAGGAAGATCAAAAAGCCGGCGGATTGGAAAAAATGGTCAAGATTGGAGGCATCGAACCTCGGTGAAGCACGCAGAATCGCGGCTCTGGACATGATCGCCGTGCCGTGGCGCAAATTTTACAACCATGCCTTTTTGAAAAGGAACGATATCCGCTATCCGGAGGGCGATTTCTTTTTCGAAGACAATCCATTCCATTGGCGGGTATGTCTGGCCGCCCGGACGATCGAATGTTCGAACCATATCGTCTGCCATCACCGCGTGAACCGTCCCGGTCAGACGATGGCCTCGACCGGCAGGGAACTGGCGGCGTTCTTCACGCATTTTGAAACAATACGGGCCAATATTCCCGCCGGAATGCCGGATTATGAACGGCAAGCGCTCCGTTGGCTGATCGGCAACATATCCTGGCATATAGCACGGCTGCAGCCCGGCGCCTTCAATGGATATGTCACCGCCGCGGCCAAGACCCTGCAGAACCTCGATTCCCGCATCTGGACCGATGCCGGGTTACAGGATCTGCATGGCACGAACGCCTGGCGCTACGCGGAACAAATCCGTCGGGGCAATGGGTGGGACGTCATTGAGGCTCTGCGCGGTGAACGGACCAACCAGAACCTGGATGAGATAAATCGCCGCCTGAATGTCCTGGAACGACGGTTGAACGACCTGGATCGACAGTCGAAGGCCATTCGTGAAACGGTTCAGGCAAAAAAGGCAATCGATGAATTTCAGTCGATCAAAAGAATATTATATAATAAGTAAGAATAGAATTGGAATTTCCCATGGAAAGAATTTACTTAAATAAATCTCCGGATTTTCTTGATAATCAGGATGAATATTTAGGTAAATTTATCAAATTCATATTCTCCAATGATTCTGCATATGAAGTTGCAAGAGATTTTTGCACCGATAAATATACGATAAGGTCGCCATATTCCGACGGAACAGCATCCGTTGTTGCCGGCGGTTACACCGAATCCTCGAAAGATGGCGTTTTCGGTAATTTTCTGCTGCTTCAGGACGAAATCACGGGAAAGAGGTTCGCAATAATGCAGCGCATGCGCTTTGCATCATGCGTGATACTTCCCGATCATAATGTGATCATATCCCCATCTCCCAGTGACGACGACGACAGAGCTTTACGAATTTCCATGGGGCTGTTAAACAATATTTCGGACGCCCCTTATGGCAGCTGCTCATTCGGCGGCATCATTTTTGGGAGTCACGGCAGACCTTATCATCAAATCTATGACCAACTCCCCTTATTCTGCGAATTTTCGAAGATCACGCGGGGGAAACTTCTTGTGCATCGACCGAGATCATTCTTTTCTCCAGAGGATTTTGGCTTCGATGCGGGGGAGTGGCATCCGCCTAACCTCTCTTATTCACGACGCTCGGTTTCGGGTCCGCTCTGGGCATTTGCTGCGGCTGGCTGTATTGCGCGGACGACCGGCATCGCTGGCGTTTGTTTCACCGCATTCGGATTGATGGGCTTTTCGGGTTGAAGGGCTGGGCTCGGAGTTCTGCGGCGCTGCCGCATGGGCTACGTCGGCGCAGGCTTCAGCCGGAGAACGAGGGCGCGGAACAGGTCGGCATCCGGACAGGCGGAAGCGAAGGCAATGCGGATGCGGCTAGCACTTTCTACGACGCGCGCAGCGACCTTGAGCAGCCGCAGGCGCAAGGTGGTAAACTCCGCGCTTGCCAGAGCAGCGGTCCTGG
>NZ_VLKK01000008.1 GCF_007830065.1 Sphingobium wenxiniae
CTCCGAGCGCCTTGCCGAAGCCGGTATCGAACCGTCGGTTGGCAGTGTCGGCGACAGCTATGACAACGCTTTGGCCGAGACAATCAATGGCCTTTACAAGGCCGAGGTGATCCACCGGCGAGGCCCATGGCGGTCGTTCGAAGCGGTCGAATATGCCACGCTGGAATGGGTCGACTGGTTCAACAACCGACGACTGCTGGAGCCCAACGGCAATATCCCGCCCGCCGAAGCCGAAGAACGATATTATGCCATGCTGGACGACCAACCCATGGCTGCGTAACTTAAACCAAATGGCCTCCGACAAACCCGGGGCGGTTCACATCGAAGCAGTCGAGCGCCGCGAGGATCAAATCAAGGCGAAGTTCGTTGCTGCGTCTGCAAACCGGCCTTGTGTTCGCGCATCGTATCGAGCTTCGCTGTTAACTGGCGGAGAACCCGCGAGCGATGCGCGTAAATATTATGGCGCGTCCCCATCCGTCCATTTGCAAGCTCGCTGGACAAGATGGAGTGGGAGCACGCGCCGTCTCTCAGCCGCACCGGCGCCTAGGGCATGGAGTGCGATAAATCCTATATGGGGTTGCATTGCCGTAATTACTACAGGCGGCTCATCCCTTATTTGCCGATGTTGCGCGAAGGGCAGCGTATAGCGGCCCGACGCACTGAAGCTCCCTTTCGGTGAGCTATAGCATTTTGGCGCCGGGAAGATGCTGTTGAAGACCGGAGGCGAAGTGAGATCAGTGTATTCGCATCCAGATAGGCCCCGCCGAAGGTGAAAGTTAGGTTTTCCATCGCGACAGCACGCCGTCGACCTCGATGCCCTGAACCCGCGCCTTGCCGGCATTGATGATCAACGAAGTATTGGACAGATCGTTGGTCGAGTCATTATCACCGTCGAACTCTGCGGAATGCCGCCGAGGATCGATTGCAGATTCTTACGCCGGCCTTCTGATCGTCTGGGGCAGATCGTTTCGGTGGAGCATCATATAGGCGGATAGGGCGGCGGGTTGTCATGGGGCGAGGTAAGCTCATCCTGAATGCATAATATAATGGAGAGATCATGATGCATGCGCCTTGGTATCCCGGCTGGAATGTCGTCGGAGTGATGATCTCGCTCCAGGTCGGTGTCATCGGCACGATCATTTATGCATTCGCCGTGATGGCGGTCCCCATTTCCGAAGCACTGGGCGTTTCGCGCACGGCCCTGATGCTGGCGCCGATTTTCGGGCAGGTCGGCGTGGCGCTGTCGAGCGCGGGGATCGGGATAATCCTGGATCGCTTTTCCGCCCGTCAGGCCACGGTGATTGGATTGCTTGCCTTTCTTGTCGGGCTTGTCGGCATGGCGCTTGCAACGCAATTGTGGCAGCTCCTGATGATTTTCGGCACGCTTTTCGTCCTTGCCAAGCAACTCACCGGCCCGCTGGCCGGACAGATCATTGCCGCGAAATGGTTTGTAAGACGTCGGGGGGCAGCCCTGAGCCTGGTGACGATGGGATCGTCCATCGGCGGTTTCGTCGTGCCGCTGCTGATCGGTTTTCTGATGCGCAGCATGACCTATAATGATGTGCTGCTGCTGCTTGCCGCGTTGTGGGCCGCGCTGTTGCTGCCCGCGGTGCTGATCGGCCTGCAAGGGCCGCCCACAGAGGCGTTGTTGCGCGAGGAAGCGGCGGGATCGATGCAGCCTCAGTCATCCGCTCTTCAAGCCATGGTGCCTGTCAGGGCCCTGCTGGCCAACCGCAACTTCCTGGTGGCCACCGGGGCGGCAATGATCCTCGTGTTCGTCACCATGGGCGTGCAATATCATATGGGCGGGATCGCTCATGACATGGAAATGGACATCACGGGCGGCGCGCAACTGCTCGCGAGCTATGCCGTCGCCAGTTTCCTGGCCAAGTTCGGATGGGCGGCTGTCGTGGACAAATTCGATTCCCGGATCGTGTTCATCCTTGCGGCCTTGCTCATCGCCCTGGGCGTCTGTGCGCTGATGCTGGCGAATTTCCGGACGATGCTTCTGGGATCGGCGCTGATCGGATTGGGAACGGCCGCCATCATGCCGCTGCTGGCGGTTATGCTGGCGCGCGAATTCGGATCGGGATCGATAGGCAAGGTGCTGGGCATTGCCTTTACCGGCGTGCAGATTTCCGCGCTGGCGCCTGTCAGCGTGGGCCTGCTCCGCGATATTGGCGGCAGCTATCACCTGCCGCTGACGGTTTTTGCCGGGCTGGTGGGAGCTGGAATGCTTGCGATCCTCTTTTATCACAGCGATGCGCCACCGCCGGCCCGGTTGCCCAAAGGCGCATCCGCAGCCGTCGATTGATTGGCTGGCCATTGGGCAGGCGGGGCGCAGGCAAAGACCCGGCGGATCAGGTGAGATAGCGGGCGCGAATACGGTCCCCGGTTACGCCGTCCACGCCCAGCACGTCCACGATATAGCCATCGATCGATCCGCATCGCTGCGCGATCGCGTCCCATGCGCTTGCCAGATAGGCGGGTTCGACCGTCAGGACCGTGCGGGCGCCTTCGGTGTCGACGGCGATCTCGTAGGTTTCCTTCAGCCCGCGTATCAAAGCAGGGAGCCGGGCGTCGATGTTGCCCGCGACATTGCTCAGCAGATAATCTTCCATCAGATCGTCCCGGTGCACCTGGAGCAGATGGTGGGTGAAGGCGGCGAGCAGCCCGGTGCGGTCCTTGCCCGCGGTGCAATGGATCAGGACGCCTCCTTCCGCATGGGCGAGCGCCTGGAAATAACGACGGAACAGGTCGATATGCTGCGGCTCGAAGGGAAGGTCCCGATAGTGATCGATCATGAAGGTCCGCATGCCGCTGCCGCCTTGGGGGGCATTGCGCAATGCGAGGATATGGGGCGCATGTTCGGAGGCATCGACCATATCGCCGGACGTCAGGGCAGTTAGTCCCAGACGTTCCAGCCAGACCGTCGGCTGGCGGCGCTGTTCCGGGGCGCGGCGCAGATCGACGACGGTGCGGATGCCGAGCGACGCGATTCGCGCTTCGTCCGCCGCGCTTGCCCGCGCATGGTGGGCGGAGCGGAAAAACACGCCTTTTTCCACATGCGCCCCATCCCTCGTGCGCCAGCCTCCATAGTCGCGGAAGTTGTTGACGCTGGTCAATGGCAGGATGCGGGTCCATTCGATTGCTGGCCGTGCCCGTTCAAGGCTGCTTCCTTCACGCCTGCGCCACGGCCTGTTCGACCAGTTCCCGCACGGCTTTCAGATTGACGTTGGTGGAGGCGGTATAGGGCAGGGCATCGACGATCAGATATTTGGCCGGGATTTGCGGCGAGGCGAGGCGGTCGCGCAGGTGGCTGTCCAGTTCCCCGGCGGTCGGATTATGTGCCGGATGCCGCTCGATCACCGCCACCGCGACATGCGCGGGGCGGTTGCGCGCGACGATGCCGATCGCCAGATTCTGCGATATCCCTTCCCCTCGCAGCCAGCCTTCGAGCGAATTGCTGAAGGCCGTCAACTGACCCCAGCTCCGCCAGCGCCCGCCAAATTCCATCGCGTTCGTGGCTGGATCAGCCCGCATATTCTCGCTGATACGGCCCGCTACATCCACATCACTCTCCATGCCGGCTTTTGTCGGGTGCCATATCAATATGACGGCGCCCGACTACAAGCGTCCGCTGAGGTTATCGAGCTTGCGATGGAATGCCGGTGATGTGAAGAGTCATCTTCCGGACGTTTTGGACGGACGCTGGTCGAACCTTCGGCCGAACACTTCCTCGGCCACGCGATTTTTCAATATCTCGAAGACATGCCGGGGCCGGGTAAGAAAGAACTGCGCTTTGCCCAAGCGAGGATTCTCGCCCGGCATCTGGAGCCGCGATAGCGCTGTCGAAGGTCGTAATTACGTCCATGTGATACATGCCTGCTGCGGCTTGACGGCTGCGCCTGTCGATGCTGCATGACGCGAACAGGACAGGAGATGATGATGGCAAATGTGCTCGATCGCGAGTCGACGGCAGAAGAGGCGCTTGGAAAGATTGATCTTTCGGGCAAAGTGGTCGTCATTACCGGCGCAACTGCTGGCCTTGGTGAGGAAAGCGCGCGAGTCATGGCAGGCGCCGGCGCGCATGTCGTCATCACCGGCCGTAGCCAGGAAAAGCTGGCCGCTGTCGTCGAGCGTCTTCGCGCCAATAGTCCGGACGCGCGGGTCGATACGGTTATGCTGGAGCTGGCCGAACCCGAAAGCGTACGGGCCGCGGCGCGGCGCATCCTGGAAATCGCACCCCGGATCGACATATTGATCAACAATGCGGGCGTCATGGCGCCTCCGCTCGAACGCAATAGCCTGGGCTGGGAATCCCAATTCGCGGGCAATCATATGGGGCACTTCATTCTCACCGGTATATTGCTTCCCGCAATAGTTGCCGCAGCACCCTCCCGCATCGTCAATCTCAGTTCTTCGGGTCATCAGATCGCGCCGGTGAACTTCGACGATCCCCATTTCGAGCATCAGGATTATGATGCCTTCATCGCCTATGGGCAGTCGAAGTCAGCGAACATCCTGTTCACCGTCGCACTGGCGGATAAGTTGAAGGACAGGGGCGTCACCGTGAACGCTGTCATGCCGGGCGTGGTCAAGACCCCGCTTTTCCGGCACATCGGGGGGACCGGTACGATTGGCAGTTCCGGCATGTTCGTCAAGGAAATCCCACAGGGCGCGGCCACCCAGGTCTGGGCCGCCGTGTCTCCGGATCTGGAAGGGGTGACTGGGCGCTATCTGGAGGATTGCGGATTCGCGCCCGTGAACGACGATCCCGCGAGTGTGGCGACGTTCGGCTACCGCAGCGCGGCGATGGACAAGGCGGCGGCTGCGCGTCTGTGGTCATTGTCCGAAGAACTCGCGGGCGAGCGCTTCGACACATAGCCCCGGCGCCGGCCGGGGTGGGCGGCGAACGGATCGCGCGCGTCAGCCGGGTGAAGGGATCGAAGGGAGGGCTTCGTTTCGGACGAGATCTCGCCCCCCCCCCTTGGACAACGACTATTGCGTGGCAATCGGGAAGATTCCGCTGAACAATAATCGACATGCCGGCAGCTCTGCGCGGCCCTGAAGCCCTGAATCATGGAGGGCTGCCGAAAGCCTTGCCATCGGAGAGGCAAAGCTCCGCCTGTGCCGATGTCCGGTAAAGGCGGTTGGCTGGCGGTTCCGGTGTTGCTCAAAGAGCAATGAGCCTGTCCGCCATGTGCATTTTCAACCACGAAGCGCTGATGTTTCTCATAATAATTGTGTAAAATCAGTATATTACGTAAATGGCACGCCATTTGCTGAGAGTTCCCCGTCTTGCCCACGCATCAGCCTGGGCGCACTCACCATTGGGGGAAGCTCATTGTTTAGGAATAGGATCTTTCTGCAAGCAACCCGGGTCGTCGGCCCAGGTGCGCTTGCCATTCTGGGAGCTGGCCACGCAGGTATCGGCTATGCCAATGAGGCTCCGGCGGCTCCCGAAGAAACCGTGCCGGCCGACGCTTATTCCGCGGAAGCGGGCGGCATCGTCGTCACCGCGCAACGCCGCGAAGAACGGTTGCAGGATGTGCCGGTCGCGGTCACCGCGCTCGACAGGAATCTTTTCACCGTAGGCGGGCTAGGCCGCTCGGCCAATGAGGTGTTGAACCTGGTTCCCAACGCGTCGGCGGGCACGCAGCAGCATGGCCGCCCGCGCTGGTGGATTCGCGGCGTGGGCGCGGGGCAGCAGCAACTCGATCTTGCGAGTCCGGTCGGCTTTTACCTGGACGATGTTTATATCAGCAACGCCAGCGCCACCGGCCTGCCGCTGTTCGATCTGGAGCGCGTGGAAGTGCTGCGCGGGCCGCAGGGCACGCTATGGGGCAAGAACACCACCGGCGGCGCGATCAACGTCATTTCCAAACGGCCCTCGCTGAACGGTTCGGACGATAATTATGTGAAGCTGGAATATGGCAGCTATGACGACAAGATCGCCGAGGCAGGCGTCGGCACGACTCTTGTGGACGACAGGCTGGCGGCGCGTGTCTCCTTCCGCTTCGACGATCGCGACGGGCGGTTCGACAATCTCTTCACCGGCGATAAGTCGAGCCAGGTCAAGGATATCGTCTTGCGCGGGCAGTTGCTCGCCAAGCCGAGCGATACGCTGGAAGCGCTGCTCAGCGTCCACTATCGCGATTATGACACGGACGGCACCTACTGGACCACGGCCAGCTATGCCGCCGATGGCGCGGTCCGCAACGGCTATGCGCCATCGACGGACATCAACGACATCAGCACCAACGCGTTGGAATGGAGCCGCAGCAAGCAGTTCGGCGGATCGCTGCATCTCGATTGGGACGTTGGCGACTTCACGCTGACGTCGATCACCGGCTATGAGCGGTTCAAGACGCGTGGGGCGGGGGACAGCGATTATACGCCGCTGGAAATCTCGCGCAGCTATTCGCGGGCCCGGTCCAGCCAATGGACGCAGGAGCTGCGCCTTGCATCCTCCCAGAAGGATCGCCTGAGCTGGATCATCGGTCTTTTCTATTTCAACGAGGATATCCGCTCCAACAGCTATTCGGCCACGCTGCCGCAGGGTTCGGTTCCGGCTTTGGCGGGAACGACGGCGCCGGACGCCTTCAGCGACACCATCTATAGGCACAAAGCCGAAAGCGGCGCCGTGTTCGGCAGCGCCACCTTTGCCTTCACCGACAGCGTGAAGCTGACGCTGGGTGGCCGCTGGACGCGCGAGACGAAGAAGGTGGACTTCGACCGGCTGTCCTCGCCCACGGCGGATGCTACCGGATGGAGCAACTATGCCCAGTGGTGGAACAGCTATACCGGGACATATGGCGGGCCGGGGACGTTCAGCGGGTCGCTCAAGCGCACATGGGATGCGTTCACCTATGACATCACGCCGTCCTGGAATATCGACCGCAATAACCTGCTTTATGCGAAATTCTCGCACGGTGTGAAGTCGGGCGGGTTCAATACGGCGGCAACCCTGCCCGTCGCGCTGATCGCCGTCCGGCCCGAAAAACTCGACGCCTATGAAGCCGGTTACAAGTCGAGCTGGCTCGACGGGCGCCTGACCTTCAATGCCACGGCCTTCCATTATGACTATAAGGATGTGCAGGTGAATGTCGTCGGCCCCAATCCGGGAGCCGTGGGCGGCGCGACCGTCTCCTACCTCCAGAACGCGGCCAAGGCGAAGGTGGACGGGGCCGAATTCGAACTGACCTTCGCGCCTGTGGCAGGGCTGCAGTTCAATGCGGCGCTGGGCCTGCTGGATACGGAATACAAGACGTTCCAGGTACTGAACGGCGGCGCGAATCTGGCGGGCGCGCAGTTCGTGCGTTCGCCCAAGGTCACGTTGAACGCGGGCGCATCCTACAGCTTCGCCGTGGGCGACCTGGGCAAGATCGAGCTTGCGGCGGATGCGCGCTACACTTCGCGGCAATATTATTATGTGACGCCACAGGACAAGGTGAACCGCTATTATCTGACGCAGAAGCCCTACACGCTCACCAATGTGCGGGTCACTTACACGACCAGGGATGAAAGGATCAGCGTCACGGGGTTCGTCAACAACCTGTTCGACGTGCGCTATCTGAACCATGCGCTTCCGGGCGCCAATCCGGCCTTGGGCGTGACCGGCGATACGGTGGCATGGGCCGATCCGCTGACCGCGGGCGGAGCGGTGTTCTTCCGCTTCTGAAAGCAAGGCGGGCCGGGGCGTGTCCCCGGCCTGCCACGGCGGCATGACAAAGGGCCGGGGCATTGACCCGGCCCTTTGTCATGGGCGTTGAAAGACGTTTATTCGGCGGCGGCCAACAGCGTGCGCGCCTGACGGCCCAGCAGGGGCAGCACTTCCTCGCCGATGCGCCAGGCTTCCTCCAGATGCGGCGTTCCGGCGAGGATGAAGGCGTCGGCGCCGCGCGCGATCAGATCGGCGAGCCGCGCCGCGCATTGTTCGTAACTGCCCACGATCCCGAGGGCAGGACCGCCTCGCAACAGGTTGAACCCGCCCCATAGATTGGGCGCGACGATCAGTTCGTCATAGCGGCGCGCGTCGGTGGGGCGCAGCGCCGCCTGCCGCGATGCGCCGACCGAGTCCGTCGGCTGGCCGCGCCAGCGTTGGCGGGTTTCCTCGCTGACATTTTCAAAGCCGATGCGGATATCGCGCCATGCTTCCTCCTCGGTCGCGCGCGCGACAAGGTCCACGCGAACGGCGCATTTCTGTTCCCTGCCCAGAGCGGCCGTGCGTTCCTTCACGCGCGCGAACTTGTCGCCGAGCTGGTCGAAAGGCTCCAGCCACGACAGATAATAATCGGCATGGCGCGCCGACGTCCGCAAGGCGGCGTCGGAAGATCCGGAGAACCAGATTTCGGGAAATTCCTCGCGCCGGAGCAGGGGCGGCAGGCCGCCGCCGCGCAATTGGTAGAAGCGGCCGTCATAGGAGACGTTCGGGGAATCCCAGACGCCCCGGAAGATGTCCAGAAACTCGCTCGTCCTGCCATAGCGGTCGTCATGGGCGAAACTGTCGCCCCACCAGAGCTGGGCTGGGCCTCCGCCGCCGGTGATGATGTTGAACAGCAGGCGTCCGCCCGTCGCGCGTTGCAGGCTTGCGGCCATGCGGGCGGTGTGGACGGGGTTGCCGAAACCGGGCTGGAACGCGATCATGAAACGGAAACTGCGAGTTTCGCGCGCCAATAGTGGTGCGATGACCCATGGGTCGTCGGTATTCGGGAAGGAGGGGATGAGGCCGCCCAGAAAGCCGACGCTCTCCGCCGCCTTCGCGATTTCGGTGAGGTGGTCGATATAGGTGAAGCCGTCCGGCTCCCCGTCCCGGCCAAGACCGGGCGCGATATTGCCGGGCTTGAGTGGCGACCAGTCGCCGCGCTCATAGCCGCTGGTGTGCAGGCTGTTATGGCATCCATGCGTCGGCAGGCGCCAATAGAAGTCGATGGACATGGCTTTCTCCTTCAGGCCGCCTTGCGCGCCGCGCCGGTGCGGGCGCGCAGGCGAGGCAAAAGATGCTGGCCGACGCGATAGGCTTCCTCCAGCGTGGGCACCGCTTCCAGCAGCAGTTCGGTGACGCCCGCCGCGGCATAAGCGGCCAGTTGATCGGCCGCCTCGTCATAGGAGGCGACCAGCGTGCCGGACGCGAGTGGAAGATGCTGGACATCGTTTTCGGCACCGTCGCGATCTTCCCGCACCAGTAGCGGCTGGATCAGACCAGCGGCGACCTGACGTCCTTCTACCGCAGTCAGTGTGTTCAGCGTGGCGATGCGCTCAGCCAGCACGTCGACAGGGCCAGGAGCAAAGAGGTGAACATCGGCATGGCGTGCGGACAGGGCCAATGCCCCGTCATCCTCGCCCTGCAGGAAGAGCTTGGGGAATCGATGCTGGTTGAGGGGCGCTTCGAAACCGCCGTCCAGAACCTCGAAATGCCTGCCCTGAAAGGTGAAGGGCCGATCCCGATGCACGCCGCGCGCGACGGTCAAGAATTCGTCCAGCCGTTGCCGCAGGTCCTCGTCCGGCACGAAGTCCGCCTCTGCCTCCCGGCTCGCGGCGTTTTCTTCGGCTGCGATCGCCCAGCCCAGACGGCCATGGGTGGCGCGCTGGAAGGTGGCCGCCTGCTTGGCGGCATAGACCGCCGATCCCACGGAGGCCGGAAATTCGGGCACCACCAGCAGGCGCGGTGTTTCGCGCGCGACGATGGCCGCGATGATCCGGCTTTCGTCCGCCTCGCTGCGATGCCGCACGAACAGGCCATCGAAGGCGGTCTGCGCCACGGCTCGCGCGACCTGCACATAATAGTCGAAGCGATTGCGGCTTGTCGCGCGCCGGTCGCGGATGAAGGCGGGCAGCGCGTGCTCCGTGCCCGGTTCGGACCGTAGGGGTTCGGCGGCGGGGTCGAGCCGCCAGTGGATGTTGAGGGTCATGCGGCGTCCCTTTCCTCTGCAAAGGCGGGTGTGGCGAGCGTGCCGGCGAACACGGTTTCATGGATGGATCGGCGGCCGTTGGGCGCTTCGCTTGCGTGAAATTCCGGGTCCAGGCCTTCTATCTCACCTTTGCGGCCCAGCGCGATGATGGCTTCGATGGCAAAATCGTCGGGAATATTCAGCCGTTCGCGGGTTGCCGCGCGGTCGAAACCGCCAATGCCATGCGTATGCCAGCCCAGCAGCAACGCCTGATGGGCGAAGGCCGCCCACGCCGCACCTGCGTCGAAACTGTGGGAGACATTGTCCACCGTCTCCCCGCGCCGGTCGAGCTTGAGCGCGGACAGGATCAGGACCAGGGCCGACGCACGCGCCGCCCACAGGCGGTTGCGCGGCATCAGCAGGTCCAGATAGCGTTCCCAATGCGCATCGCCCGGACGCGCGATCAGGAAGCGCCAGGGCTGGGCATTCATGGCGGACGGCGCCCAGCGCGCCGCTTCGAAGGCGCTCCTGAGCACCGCATCGGGCACGGCCTCGCCGGTGAAGCTGCGCGGCGACCAGCGGTCGGTGAAGAGTGGATCGACGGGATGATCGGCAATGCGGCTCATCAGCGCACCTCCCGGCTGGGAAGGTGGACCAGATTGTCCCTGGCTTCCTCGGCATCCGCGCCCGACGTCAGTTCCGCCAATATTTCGTCCTTCAACCGGTGCAGCAACGGCGAACGACGATCGCGCGGATGGGGCAGGTCTACTTCGACGATATGGCGGATGCGGCCCGGATTGGGCGACATCACGATCACGCGGTCGCCCAGGTAGAGCGCTTCTTCCACGTCATGCGTCACCATGACCATGGTGGAGCGCTGCGTCATCCAGATGCGCTGCAATTCATTCTGCACATGAACGCGGGTCAGCGCGTCGAGCGCGCCCAGCGGTTCGTCCAGAAGCAGCAGCTTGGGCTCCGTTACCAGCGCGCGGGCGATCGCGGCCCGCTGCGCCATGCCGCCCGAAAGCTGGTGTGGATAGGCTTTCTCGAACCCGGTAAGGTTCACCAGCGCGATATGATCCGCGACGATCCGGGCGCGCCGCGCCTTGGGCGTGTCCGTGTTGAGCAAGGCCAGCTCGATATTCTGTTCCAGCGTCATCCACGGAAACAGGCGATGGTCCTGAAAGACGATGCCCCGGTCCAGGCTGGTGGTGGCGATGCGTTCGCCGTCCAGCCGCAATTCGCCGCTATAGTCGGTGTCGAGGCCGACGATCAGGCGCAGCAGCGTGGACTTGCCGCATCCGGACGCCCCCACGATGCTGACGAACTCGCCGGGCCGCACGTCCAGATTGATATTGTCCAGAATCCGGCGGGCCTGCCCGCCGATCTGGAAGCTCTTGTCGAGATCGCTGATGGTCAGCGCCCCGCGGCTCGCGGCGGTGGGCGGCCTGTCTTCGCGCGCATGGGGATAGGGACTCATGCCTTGTCTCCTTGTCATTGGACCGAAGGTTGCCAGCGCAGCAGGGACTGGCGCAGGCGGCGGAAAATCTGGTTGATGAGGAAACCCAGCGCGGCGGTGACGGCGATCACGACCAGCATGACGTCCAGGCGCTGCTGCACCTGCGCTTGGCTCATCGCGACGCCGAGGCCCGAGCCAGCGCCCGTCAGCAGTTCCGTGCCGATGGTCGCGATCCAGGAAAAGGCGAGCGCCTGCGTGATCCCCGTCAGCACCAGCGGCATCGCTGCGGGCAGGAGGATGAAGCGGATGCGCTGCGCCGTGTTGAAGCGCAGGATGGAGCCGACATCCAGATAGCGGCGCTCCACCTGGGCGACACCGGCGTGGCTGTTCAGCATCGACGGGAAGAAGGCCGACATGCTGATGACGATCAGCTCCGTGCCTTCGCCCACGCCGAACCACAGGCCCATGAGCGGCAGCCAGCCGATCATCGGCACCTGCCGCAGTGCGTGGAGCAGGGGGCCGAGCGTCCGGTCGACCGGACGCCAGATGCCCATGGCGACGCCCGCAGCGACGCCCAGCGGCGCCCCGATGGCAAGACCGGCAAAGGCGCGCTTCAGGGTCGACAGCGTGTCGCGCAGCAGGTCGCCGCTGTGCAGCAGTTCCGCCAGCGCCCTACCCACCGCGGCGGGCGGCGCGAAGGTCGCGATCTGGGCGCTCGTCCGCCAGTGCCACCAGAGGATGAGCAAGGCCGGGACGACAAGGCCGATGGCGGCCCTGACGGGGAAACGGGCGAGCCAGCCGTTCATGCCGTCCTCCATCGGCTTGCGCGGCTTTCTATCCAGCGCGCGCCGCGATCGAGGAGGAAGCCGATCAGGCCGCTCACGATCACGCCGGCCAGCACCACGTCGATCTGGAAAAGCTGGCGGCCCATTTCCATCATCTGGCCGATGCCGCTGTCGGCCGCCAGAAGTTCGGCCGCCACCAGCACGACCCAGGCGCGGGTCAGGGATATGCGCAGGCCCGTCAATATGGCGGGCACCGTCGCGGGCAGCAGGATGCGCCGGATCAACTGGAACAGGCGGAGGCGATAGATTTTCGCGACCTCGAACCAGTTGCGGGGCACGCCGCGAATGCCGTCGAAGGTTGCGAGCGCCATGGGAAAGAAGGAAGCTATGGCCACGACCGCCACTTTGAAAGGCTCGTCAATGCCCAGGAACATGACCATCATCGGTACGAAAGCGATGACCGGGACTTGCCACAGGGTCAGGAATGTGGGCGAGAAGGCGGCCTCGGCCAGCTGCGAAAGCGCTATCGTCGCGCCGAACGCCATGCCCGCCAGCGCGCCGATGACGAAGCCGATCAGCAGCCTTTGCAGGCTGTCGCCGACATGCCGCTGCAATTCGCCCGATGCGGTCATGTCCGCTAGGGCTTTCGCGACTCCGCTGGGCGGCACCAGCACCTGCGGGGGGAACAGGCCGGTGAGACAGGCAAGCTGCCAAAGCGCCAGCAACGCCAGCGGTGCCACGAAGGAACTGAGCGGCAGGCGCTCCAGACGGAAAGTGCGGCCCGTCTGGGCGAGGATCTGATAATCGAAGGCGCGGGTCGCCATCAGCGCTGCTCCTGCGCACTTTGCGACCAGAAACCCTCCAGCTTCAAATCCTTGAGCGCCTGTTTGACGAAACGGTCGTCCAGCAGGGCGTCTGCATCGACCTTGTTGCGGATCAGCCCGCGTTCCAGCGCATAGTCGGCGACGGAATGATAATGGGTGCGGAGCGCCGGGCTGAATATGGGGGAGAAACGCTCACGCCACGGAATGTCGGAATTGGCATAATCCTTTGCCACGATTTCTTCCGGCATCGCGCCGCGCGCGGTATCGCGGATGACTTGCGCCTTGTTGGCTTCGTCCGAAGACCATGCCGCCGCCCGGACGAAGGCTTCGACAACGATCTGCGTCAGGTCGGGATGGACGTCCACGAAGTCCTTGCGGCCGAAAAGTTCAGCGCGCATCCGCCAGTCGGCGGGCGCCTGCCGGGTGGACCAGATGACGCGCGCAATGCCCTTCTGTTCAAACAGCAGGCCATCGGACATCAGCACGGCAGCGTCGACGCTACCCGATTCCAGAGCGGCGGGCGTCGCGGCGGGATTGATGTTGACGATTCTGAAATCGTCCAGCTTCAGGCCCTTGCTGTCGACCAGCTTGGAAAAGGGCAGTTCCCACGGCCTGCCGCGATGAAGCGCGATCCGCTTGCCCTTGAGGTCGGCGAGGCTGTTCGCCGGCAATCCCTTGCGGACCACCAGATAGACGTCCTGACCCTGCCCGACGGGCGCGACGATCTTCAGCGGGACGCCGCCAGCCACCGCGATGGCCGCGGGAAAGTCGCCATAAGCGGCGAAATCGATCCGTTTGCCGGAAAACCCTTCATTGATGAGCGGCCCGCCGACAGCGGTGGACACGGGCGAGAAAACCAGATCCACCCCCTTTTTGGCCAGTTGCTCCTTCAGCCATCCCTGTTCGATGACGACGCCGTTGAGGCCGTTGAAAACCTGCTTGCCCTGATAGGGAAAAGCGATGGAAGCGATCGTCACCGTCTTCACCGCGCCTGCGCCATCGGCATTCCCTGATCCGCTGCACCCCGCGATGAGCGTGCTGGCGAGCAGCGCCATGGCAAGGATCAACCTGTCTTTGAATCGCGGAAGGAGGGAACGCTTGTTCAGATATGCCGCTAGGGAGGCTCCATGCTGCCAGATCGATTTTTGGAAAGGCTCGCTCGGCGAACATGCATGGGATGTGCCAAACCCGGAGTTCGGCTGTCCTGCGCGGGTCGTCTGGGCGGCGGCGGCGGCTGTCTGCTGATTTTGACGCAGGCGGAGGAGCCATGGTGCGCCAAATGAAGCGGTAAACCCGCCATGCTCGCGCGCAATCGGGCCATTCGGTCGGCGGTATGAAAGTGCGAAATTTTGGCATGGGCCTTGCGAATGGCCCTGGACATATGGTGGGTCTGGGCCGGCGCCGCCATGCCGGAGGCTGACCGATGTCTGGAGATGAGGATGCCGAACAGAGATGAGCGACCGGGCGCCTCGGTCGTGCCGAACAACCTGTGGGTGACGCGCTGCCCGATCCCGGCGGCTTCCGGCATCGCCTGCGCGAAGGGGTGGATGGCGGAGGCCTTCGTCCGCGACGGCATTGCTATAAAGCGCGTCCTTGAGCAGGGGTTGAATCTGGTCGAAAGCGACCCGGAAAATCAAGCGCGCCATCTGTTTCGCGAAGGCGGCAACATCCAGGCGCTTGCGGCGCGAGCCTTGGGAGCCGCCACGCGCGTCATCGGCCTGACATGGATCGACGAGCGACAGGCCATCATGGTGAGGCCGGACACGCCGCTGCTGCATCCTGCCGGCCTCAAGGGGTTGCGGTTCGCCCTTCCCGGCTATGCCCGTTCCCGCGGCGAAAGCATCGCGCGCGGCATGGCGCTGCACGGCATCAAAAGCGCGCTGGCGCTTGGCGGACTGACGCTGGACGATGTTCAACTGACGGAAATTCCCGCGCCACCCGTGGAGCGCGCCAGCGTGGAAGGGATGCGCCGTCTCTGGCTGGGGTTGGAGTGGCTGGCGGCAGGCCGGGTCGATGCCGTCTATGTGAAGGGCGCGGCGGGGGCCGAAGCCGCGCAGCGGCTGGGGCTGGACATCGGCATCGACCTCGACGCCTATCCCAGCCGTCTTGCGCGCGTGAACAATGGGACGCCCCGACCCATCATCGTCCACCAGCATATGATCGACCATCATCCCGAACTGGTCGAAAGATTCCTGGAGCAAAGCCTGCGCGCGGCCGATTGGGCGGCCAATAACCCTGTGGAGCTGAAAAGCATCCTTGCCGGAGAAACGCTGGCGGGGGTGGAAGGCGTGGACGCCGCCTATCGCAACAATTTCCATCGGGCCTTGCATCCGGACCTTTCGGACGACCGGGTGGAGATGTTGAAGATCCAGGCCAATTTCCTCTGGCTTCATGGCTTTCTGGAGTCGCCCGTGGACGTGGACGGCTGGATTTGCGGCGGGCCGCTCAACGCCGTTCTGAAGCGGCGGGCGCAATGCGCTCCACCGGTCCGGCCGCCGCTCTGAAAGCTCAGCTAGGCGAACGGATTTAATTTCTACTAAACTGGAAGACAATTAGCTGTTATCCTCCTGGCCGAGATGGAGGAGCTATGACGAGCATCTCGAAGACCCTTTCCAGCGATCGTTCGGACGTGGGGCTTGTGTCCGCCACCAACGGCGATGGCCGCCCTCTTCTCGCTTATGATTGCGAGACGCATCATGCCGTGGGGCCGCGCGCCCGCGCGCTGATCTTCAACGACCCGCGCTCGCGCGCCTTGCTCCCGCTGATCGAGAGGGTGGCCCCAAGCGATGCCAACATCCTCATCATGGGCGAAACCGGCACGGGCAAGGAACTGGTCGCCCGCTATGTCCATAGCCTCAGCGACCGGGCGGATACGCCGTTCGTCGCCGTCAATTGCGGGGCCTTTTCCGAATCCCTGATCGAAGGCGAACTATTCGGCTATGAGAAGGGCGCTTTCACCGGCGCCCATGTCGCGCGGCCGGGCTGGTTCGAGGCTGCCAATGGCGGAACGCTGTTCCTGGACGAGCTAGGCGACCTGTCCTTGCCGTTGCAGGTCAAGCTGCTGCGTGTGTTGCAGGAGCGGGAGGTGATCCGTCTGGGATCGCGCAAAGCCGTGCCGCTCAATGTGCGGGTCATTGCGGCCACCAATGTCGAATTGCAGAAGGCGGTGAACGAAGGGCGCTTCCGATCCGATCTCTTCTACCGGCTACAGGTCGTTTCCATCCCCCTGTTGCCGCTGAGGGAACGGCGCGCGGACATCCTGCCCCTTGCGCGGCATTTTCTGGAAATCTACGGTACGCGGCTGCGGGCCAATCGGCTGGAACTGAGCGCGGCGGCCGAAGAGGTCCTGTTCCAGCATGACTGGCCCGGCAATATCCGCGAACTGGAAAATGCTATCCATCGGGCCACCCTGATCTGCGAAGACGGGCGCATCCAGCCCACCGACCTTGCTTTGGGCAACCTGCTGGAAATGGGGGATGCCGTTTCCGGTTTCGCGTCGCTGGAAGAGGCCGCCCGCCCCTTTGTCGGGCGGTTGCTGAAAGGGGAGCATGCGGATCTGCTCGATCGGCTGGTCGCCTTTACCGTCCGGGAAGCTTTTCGCCAATGCAATGAAAACCAGATCAAGACGGCTGAAGCGCTGGGCGTCACGCGCAATGTGGTGCGGACGCACCTCAAGAATCTGGGACTGATCTGAAATCGGAAACGGCGCGCGGGTGAAAAACCAACAGGCGCGCTGTTCAATATCCCACAATCCTGCTTCGATGGTGTAACGGAAATCGGCTGAAATCAGCCATTTTTGGGTTGGCATGGCTCTTGCGAAACTACCGGACAACACAAGTCCGGAGAAAACGCGCCGTGTCGATACTGCTCAAACCCAAAGCCGCATCCGCCAACCGGCCCGACGAAATCTGGTTCACCCGCTGCCCGGTGCCGACCGCGACCGGCATCGCCTACAAACTGGGATGGCTGACCGACAGTTTCGAGGCGGACGGCATCGCCTTGCGGACATTGCAGGAATCCGGGTCGGACCTTGGCCGCCATCACTATGACCATCGCCTGCCCACCCTGATCCGCGAAGGCGGCAACATGCTGGCCATCGCCGCACGCGCGCAGGGAGAGCCGACGAAGCTGGTCGGCCTGACCTGGATCGAGGAAAGCCAGCTCATCCTCGCCCGGCCCGATTCCGGCATTGTGTCGGCGGCCGACCTCAAGGGCAAGCGGCTGGCTTTGCCGGGGTGGAGCCATAATGACATTCCCAGCCATGTGCGCGGCACCAGCATCGCGCGCGGCATGTCGCTGGCGGGATATAAGGGCGCGCTGGCCTCCGCCGGGCTGAGCTTCGACGATGTCGATCTGGTGGAAACGCCCGACCGGCTTCGCAATATCGGCGGCAGCGGGCGCGACCTGCTGCCCCGCGGCCAGAGCCGGCGCAGCGGCGTGGGCCGGCTCTGGCCGATCGAGGCTCTGGTCGAGGGCAAGGTCGACGCCATCTATGTGAAGGGCGCGGCGGCGCTCGATCAGGCGCGCGAGGCCGGGCTGGTCGTCGCTATCGACCTCGATGCGCTGCCCGACCCGCGCTTCCGCGTGAACAACGGCACGCCGCGCCCGATCACGGTGCACCAGAGCCTGATCGACGATCATTTCGATCTGCTGGTGCGCTTCCTAGCCGTCACGCTGCGCGCCGCCGACTGGGTGGCGGAGCAGCCCGACCGCCTGCGGGACATATTGGAATATGAGACCGAAGGCAGCCCGCAGGCCGTGGATCAGGCTTATGCGCGCCTGCACGAGGGGCTGCATCCCACGCTGGACGCGGAGCGGCTGGCCCTGTTCGACAGCCAAAAGAAATTCCTTTTCACCCACGGCTTTCTCAACGCCGATTTCGAGCTGTCCGGCTGGGTCGATCCGCGCCCGCTGGAGGCTGCAAGGGCACTGAACGAACAGCGCACACCCCTTCCCACTCTGTAACCGCAAGGAAATAAGCCATGTCCGACACATCAGGATTATCCAGGGACGTCATTGCCTTCATCACGCAGGCGGCGGACGATGCGCGCCGCGCTTTCCGGCTGCTCCGCGAAACGCGGACGATCTCCGCGAGCGGGACGCTGGGCTTTGCCGTGCGCGTGCCCGAAGAGGACAAGATCGTGACGCTGAGCTATGCGGGCCTGTGGGAAGACGATCCCGACAAGCCGCGTGTCAGCGTCATCGATTTCGACGGCAACCGCCTGTGGGGCGAGCAGACGGGCGGCGAGGCCCGTTACCTCAAGATCTTCAGGAAATATCCCGATTTTAAGGCGATCAGCCACGTCCACACGCCGCATCTGGGCGCCTATTCGCAGGCGCATCAGGAATTGCCTCTGCTCTATGTGCCCAACCGCCGTTTCCGCTTCACCGCGAAGCTGCCGGTCTATATCGACCGCCGCCAATTGGAGGCGGACTTCATCCTCGCTTCGATCGAGCAAGACCGCGACGTGCCCGGCATCGTGGAGGCCAATGGCGGCGCGACCATCTGGAGCTGGAAAGGCATTCGCGACCTCACCAACACTATCGTGCTGCTGGAGGAAGGCGCGCAGTTCCAGATTCTGGGACAAGCGCTGGGCGGGTCGCAGCCCTTTGGTCCCGGCGTTCTGGAACAGCAGTGGAAGATGGGCAAGCTGGTGCCGCCCGACGCGCGCGTCGATGACGACGGCACCATCCACCTGCCCCAGCCCGCCGTCGAAGCGGCGGAATGACCCAGTCTCCGGCACCTCATCCACGGTGCCGGAGCGCCCCTTTCGGAGCTATCCCCCATGCGTGACAAGAAGCGCCAACTCGCGCTCGCCGTTTTCCTGACCCGTCACGGCCATCATCCCGGAGCCTGGCGCCAGCCGGGAACGGCCAGCACCGGCAAGCCCGATTTCCGCTACTGGGCCGATCTGGTCCGCACCGCCGAGCGCGGCAAGCTGGACGCGGCCTTCTTCGCCGATTTCGTGGGCCAGAGCGGCGACAGCACCAGAGGAATCGAGCGGCGCCACGCCTTTCTCGACTTCGAGCCGCTGACCGTCATTTCCGCGCTCGCCAGCATCACCAGCCATATCGGGCTGGTGGCGACGGTGAACACCAATTTCGAGCAGCCCTATGCGCTGGCCCGCCGTTTCGCCTCGCTCGACCATATCAGCGGCGGGCGGACCGGGTGGAACATCGTATCTTCGCTGGCCGACGGCGCGGCGAAAAGCTTCGGCATCGACCAGCCCGCCAGCCATGCCGAACGCTATGCCCGCGCGGACGATTTCGTGGAACTGGCCAAGGCGCTGTGGAACAGTTGGGAAGACGACGCCTTCGACGGCGCGGACAAGGAGAGCGGCGTCTATCTGAACGCCGATGCCGTACACCCCGTCCATTATCGCGGGCCTTATTACCGGATCGATTCCGTGCTCGACATGCCGCGCCCGATCCAGGGCTATCCGGTGTTCGCGCAGGCGGGCAATTCGGAAACCGGCCGCGATTTCGCCGCGCGCCATGCCGAGATGATCTATGCCGCCGCCCAGTTCATCGAGGATGCGCAAGCCTTCTACAAGGATGTGAAGGCGCGCGTCGCCAGCCATGGCCGCGATCCCGATACGCTCAAGGTCATGCCGGGCCTGTCCTACACCATCGGCTCCAGCCTTCAGGAAGCGCAGGACAAGTTCGGCGCGCTGGAGGAGAAGGTCGACTTTGCGGGCGACCTCAACCTGATGGGGCAGGATGTGAGCGCCTATCCGCTCGACGGGCCGCTGCCCGACCTGCCGGAGCCCGAGAATGGCAAGGGGCGCTGGCGGCAACTGACCGCGCTGGCGCGGCGGGAGAACCTCACCATCCGGCAGCTTTTCCTGCGCTTCAATGCGGTGCGTGGGCATCGCGTGGTGTTGGGAACGCCGGTCGATATCGCCGACCAGATACAGGACTGGTTCGAGCGGGATGCGGCGGATGGCTTCAACCTGATCCCGCCCCTGCTGCCCAGTTCGCTGGAGGATTTCGTGGACCTTGTCGTGCCGGAGCTTCAGCGCCGGGGCCTTTTCCGCACGGACTATGAAGGCAACACCCTGCGCGAGCATCTGAACCTGCCGCGCCCCGCCAATCCCAACGACCGCACGGCGCGCGCCGCCGTGCCTATTCTTGAAACCGCCCAATAGGAGTCCTTCGTCATGACCGAGAAACTCGATACGCTCTGGTACACACGATGCCCGGTGCCGACCGGCCTTGGCATCGCGATCCAGCAGGGGTGGCTGGAGGATGCTTTCCGCGCGCAAGGCACGAGCCTGTCGTCGCTGCTGGAATCCAGCGATTTTTCCAAACGGGAGTCGCATTTCTCGCACACTGTCCGGAACAGCGTCCGGCATGGCGGCAACATCCCGGCGATCAGCGCGCGGGCGCGGGGGCGCGATACGCGCGTCATCGGCCTGTCCTGGGCGGATGAGACGCAGTTGATCCTCGCCAGCCCGGAATCCGGCATCACGTCCGTCCGCGATCTCAAAGGACGCCGCTTCGGCCTGCCCAACTGGAAGAATGTGGAAATCGACTTTTCCCGCGCGCAGGCCGTTCGCGGCCTGGAAAACGCGCTGCGGCTGGAGGGACTGGAAGTCGCCGATGTCGAGATCGTCGATCAGGACATCGACACCCATTATAGCGAGGGTCAGGCGGAAACGATCGGCGGCACGCTCGCCTGGAACGGGCGCAGCACCAGCCGGGCGCGGGCCAATAATCTGGAACTGATCGCGCTACTGCGCGGGGAAGTGGACGCCATTTTCCTAAAAGGGGCACATGGGGCGCAGGTCGCGCACCAGTTCGGGCTGACGACGGTGATCGACACGGGCGTCCATCCCGATCCGCTGGTCCGCGCCAATAACGGCACGCCGCGCACGCTGGCGGTGGACGGCCATCTGATCGACCATCATTTCGACGCCGCCGTCACCATCGTGGAGCAGGTGCTGCGCGCGGAGGCGTGGGCACAGGCGCACCCATCGGAGGTTCGCCGCTATCTGGCGCGCGAGACGAACAGCAGCGAATATTGGGTCAGCATCGCCTATGGCGAGGACGCGCAGAAAAGGTTGAAGACCGATCTGGCCGAACAGTCGGTGGCCGCGATCCAGGACTTCACCGATTTCCTCCATCGCTGGAACTTCATCCCGCAGAGCTTCGACGTGCGGGACTGGATCGACGCGCGGCCGCTGGAAGCCGCGCAAGCGCTGCCCATTGCCGTCTGAGTGGCGAAGGCACCGGAATCATGGGGGATAGGGTGAAAGTGCCGGACGCTTTTTTGCGACGCAGCCCTCTGCTGCGCTGCCTTGCCATTTATGGAGAGATGCCCGGCCGGTTCCTGCTGACCGCCACCCTGCTGGCGGGCGTCAATATCGCGCTGGTCGGGCAGCAGGTGCTGGTCGGCCATGCCGTGCAGGAAGCGCAACATGGCAAGCTGGTGCGCATCGGCCCGGACGGCCTGCTCGACTATGATCGCGCCTGGTTCTGGGTGGCGCTTCTCCTCAGCCTCTCGCTCGCCCGCGCGGCCGTGCAATATGGCGCGGGCCTGCTGTCCCTCTCCATCGGGCAGCGGCTGCTGACCATCTTGCGCGAGCGTATCCTTGTCCAGATCCAGCGGCTCGACCTTGCCTATCACTGGCGGCATGGCGTGGGTGAAATGGTGACGCGCATGACCCGCGACGCCGACAAGGTGCGCGACGCGCTCATCAATTTCTGGCGGCAGATTTTCGAGACGGGGCTGATAATCGCCATCTCGCTGGGGCTTTTATGGGTCTATTCACCCTGGCTGGCGCTGGCGCCCGCCCTGCTTCTGCTGGCCGGTATAGCGATGCTGTGGTCGGAAGCCGATGCGCTGGTCGCTCTGGATCGGCGGATCGGCGACGCCTATGACGCAGTGACGCAGGACCTGTCCGAAGGGATCAACGGCGTTCGCGTCATCAAGGCTTTTTCCCTCGGCGAAGCGCGCACGGCCCGCTTCCAGCGCCATGTCGACCTGTTCCGGGCGGAAGCGCGCGCGGCAATCCGCCATGCCTCCCGCCGGGTTCCGCTGCCACAGACGATCATCGCGCTGTCCCATGCGTGGGTGCTGGGCTTTGGGGCATGGATGGTGGCGCATGGAACGCTGGGCCTGGGCGCGCTGGTCGCGGCGATGCTGGTGGTCAATATGCTGGTCCTGCGGATCGAAGGGATCGGCCGCCTGTTGCAGGTGATCGCCGACGCCCGCGCATCGGCCGCGCGCATCTGGGAGGTGCTGGATGCCGAGCCGGTGATCCAGTCGGGCGGCAAGGCTTTACCCGCCGGGGCGATCGGCTTCCGTTTGTCGCATGTGTCGGCTTCTCCGCTGGGCGACGGCGCCGCCGTGCTGCGCGACCTCCATCTGGAAGTGCGGCCGGGCGAGGTCGTTGCGCTGGTCGGGGCCACGGGATCGGGCAAGAGCATGCTGACGTCCCTCCTTCCCCGGCTGGTGGAGGCGGATGAGGGACGCGTCGAGCTGGGGTCAGAGGCGCAGGGATGGCAGGATGTCCGCGAGGGCGACCTGCGTGAATTGCGCCGCCGCGTTCATGTGCTCCCGCAGGAAAGCTTCCTCTTTTCCGATACGCTGGCCGCCAATCTGCGCCTGTGCGCGCCCGACGCCACCGATGCGCAACTTCACGAGGCGTTGGACAAGGCGGCGGCCGGGGAACTGCTTTCCCGCCTTGGCGACGGGCTGGAAACCCGTGTCGGGGATCGCGGCGCCACGCTGTCGGGCGGGCAGAGGCAGCGCGTATGCCTTGCCCGCGCGTTGCTCGCCGACGCCGACATATTGGTGCTGGACGACGCCACCAGCGCGCTGGATGCGCGGACCGAGCGGCGGGCGATCGACAATATCCGGAGTCTGCGGAATGGACGGGCGCGGCCGCTGACCATGCTGATCGTGGCGAGCCGCCTGTCGACCGCCCTTGCCGCGGATCGCGTCGCCCTATTGTCGGGAGGGCGCATCGTCGCGGAGGGGACGCACGCGCAACTGGCGAACGACAACGCGGCCTATCGCGCGCTGATGGGACTATGACGGCATGAACGCATTTCGTGGCGACAGCGCCCTTTCCGACATCGAACTGGAAGAGAAATTCTCGCAGCGCGCGCTGAATCAGAGCGTCGTGGGCAGGCTGCTGCCGTTGATCGCGCCCATATGGCGCCAGATCGCGGCGGTGATCGGAATCGAGATCGTGCAGGTGCTGGCGATCTTCGCGCGGCCCTTGCTGATCGGTTTCGTCATCGACCGGGGCCTGCGGCAGGCAGGCCCAGGCGTCGACGCGCCGATCATCGCATGGGCCTGCGTCGGCCTTGCCGCCACATGGGGGCTGCGCTTCGCCCTGGGCGGGCTTTCGCAATATTATGCGGGAATCGCGGCGATCCGCGTGCTCAACGATCTGCGAACGCGCGTCTTCGCCCATGTCCAGACGCTGAGCGTCGGCTATTTCGACCGCACCAAGGCGGGCCGCATCATCGCCCGCGCGGACCGCGATGTCGATACGCTGGAGCCGCTGCTGATCCAGGGGCCGCCCGAGTTCCTGTCCGCCATTTTGCGCCTGTGCCTTTCGGGCTTCCTGTTGTGGCTGATCGCGCCGTCGCTGCTCGCGGGGCTGGCGGCGGTCGTGCCCATACTCCTCATCGCCACTTTGCTGTTCAAGCGCGTGTCGCAGCGCAGTTGGGCAAAGGTTGCGGAAAATCGCAGCCGCTTCACCGCGCATCTCGTCGAAACCGTGGCGGCCGTCCGCCTCATCAAGCAGTCCGGGCGGGATCAGGAAAATCTGGCGAAATATCGCGGACTGCTGGAGGATTTCAACAGGTCGCTGATCTTCGGCACGGTGCGTTCGGGCTGGTTCGCGCCGTTCACCGGACTGCTCACCACGGCCGGGCTGGCGCTGACGCTGGTGGTCGGCGGCAGGGGCATCGCGCTGGGCACGCTCACCCTTGGCGAGCTGGCGCAAAGCCTGTTCTACGTCTTTCTCTTCCTGGCGCCCTTGCAGGAGTTCAGCGACCTGTTCGAGCGCTTCGCCAACGGCACGGCCTGCGCGCAACGCATCTTCCTGCTGCTCGATACGAAGCCGGAAATCACCGACAGCCCCGCCGCATTGTCGCTGCCGGCGGTCAGGGGAGAAATCGAGTTTCGCAATGTCAGCTTCGGCTACAGGCCCGGCCGGCCGGTCATTCGCGCGCTCGACCTTCAGATCGGGGCTGGTGAGCTGCTGGCGATCGTCGGGCCGACGGGCCATGGCAAAAGCACTCTGGTTCAATTGCTGACACGATTTTACGATGCGGATGAGGGCGCGGTCCTGCTGGATGGGCAGGATATCCGCACCATCTCCGAACGCAGCTTGCGAAACCATGTCGGTGTCGTTCTTCAGGACAATGTCCTCTTCGGCGGCACCGTGCTCGACAATCTGCGGCTGGCGAAGCCGGAGGCGGGCGATGACGAACTCATCGCGGCATCGCGGCGGATCGGCGCGCATGACGTTCTGCAATCGCTTCCTCATGGCTATGCCACGCAAGTCGGTGCGCTCGGCAGTCAGCTCAGCCAGGGGCAGAGGCAGCTCATATGCCTTGTCCGCGCCTATCTTGCCGACCCGTCGGTCCTGGTGCTCGACGAAGCCACATCGGCCATCGACGTGAGCACCGAACGACGCATTCAACAGGCGCTGCGCGTCCTGTGCGAGGGGCGCACGGCACTGGTGATCGCGCACCGGCTGGAAACCATTCGATCGGCCCATCGGATCGCGGTGATCGAAAACGGGCGCATCGTCGAACTGGGGCCGCATGAAACGCTGGCGGCGGCGGGCGGGCATTATGCCGCCCTTTACGGCGCTTATGAGCGATCCGCGGGATTGGGGCCTGTCCCTCAACTCGCGCGTCGCCAACGCCATCCCGACGAGGACCATGTTCCCTCCGCCTGAACGCGGGACGACATACAGCCGGGATGCCGTGACAAGGATGAAAGCTTTCCCTGGGGTGTCCATGTGCTGATCGCTCATCATGTCGCCATTGTCGGCGGTGGTTTCAGCGGCACGCTGCTCGCCATCAACCTCCTTCGCTATGGCGCGCTCCGCGTCACCCTGGTCGAAAGGGAGCCGGACCGGCTGGCGCAGGGATGCGCTTATGGCGCGGCGCAGCCGAACCATGTCCTCAATGTCCGCGCCGGGAATATGAGCGCCTTTCCGGACGAGCCGGATCATTTTGTGCAGTGGCTGGAGCGCGAGGGACTGGGAACGGCATCCTGCTTTGCGACCCGCCGCGACTATGGGCGCTATCTGAGCGCATTGCTGGCGGACATGCAGCGGCAGGCCGGGGACAGGCTGACCATAATGTCCCGCAATGTGGAGGACGCCTTCTTCCCGCCCAGGGGCGGTTGTCTGATGCTCGCCGGTGGGGGACGGGTGGAGGCCGACATGGTCGTGCTGGCGCCGGGGAATCTCCCGCCGCATGATCTTGCCCTGTTCCGCCGATCCGCTTCGCCCGCTTATGTGCCCGATCCCTGGGCGGCCGATCTGGGCGAAGGGCTGACCGCCGACGATAGGGTGCTGCTGGTCGGCACGGGCCTTACCGCCGTGGATTGCGTGATGACGCTCGACGCCGCCGGGTTTCGCGGGCGGATCGTGGCGATATCGCGCCGGGGACTGATGCCCCAGGTCCATGCCCCGGCTCCCGGCTTCGAACCGCGCCGCGAACGTCCAAGGGGTGGCATCACGGAACTGGTGCGCGAGGTTCGCGCGCGCGCACGGGAAGTCGGCTGGCGCAACGCCATCGACGAGTTGCGGCCCTTCACGCAGGATATATGGGGCGCGGCGGATTTTTCCGAACAGTCGCGCTTTCTTCGCCACCTGCGGCCCTATTGGGACATCCACCGCCACCGGATCGCGCCCCGTGTCAGCGGCCGGCTGGAAGAGTTGCGGGCGCAAGGGCGGCTGCAAAGCCATGCGGGCAAGATCGTCCGGGTCAAACCCCGCGATGCGCGCGGATTGGAAATCGGATGGCGGGCGCGGGGACGTCGGGAGGAAGAGAGCCTGCTTGCCGCCAGGGCGATCAACTGCACGGGGCCGCTCGGCGATATCGGCCGGAGCCGCGACGTTCTCTTGCAGCGTCTGCATCGGCGGGGCCTCCTGCGCGCCGACCCGCATCATATCGGCATCGACGTGGATCGGGCGGGCAGGGCGGTGGGCGCCGATGGCATCGCCCATGAGCGGCTCCATGTGGTCGGGCCGATGACGCGCGGGGCGCATTGGGAAATCGTGGCCGTGCCCGATATCCGCAAACAGGTGTGGACCCTTGCGCGCAGCATGACGGGATCGCACTGGGTCGCCGCCGAAGGGCTTTGAACAAGCCTATCGCGCCATTGCCGCCATTCTCGCTCTGCGGGGCCGGGCAGGAACGGCTAACGCGCCGGTTCGTCCCTGCCGTCCGCGGTCACGGCAGGGCGTAGGCGACCAGTTGGTCGCTCACGGGCGTTTCCATGAAGTGATGGCCGCCCGCCATGATGACGAGATATTGCCTTCCGTTCTGGGTGTAGGTCATCGGCGTGGCCTGGCCGCCGCCCGGCAGCTTGGCGCTCCACAATGTCCTGCCGGTGCGCAGGTCGATGGCGCGGATCAGATTGTCCGTCGCGGCGGCGATGAAGATGAGGCCGCTTTTCGTGACCACAGCGCCCCCGTTGTTGGGCGTGCCGATGGTGAGGGGAAGCATTGAGGGTATGCCGAAAGGCCCATTGGTGCGGGCCGTCCCGAACGGCCGGTCCCAGATGGTGCGTCCGGTCGCCAATTCGATCGCCCGGATGCCGCCATATGGCGGCTGCTTGCAGAGCATCCCGGTGAATTTCAGGCGCCAGCCGGCATTCACATCGATGGCGTAGGGCGTCCCCGCCTGCGGGTCGCCCGCCCCCTCCGCGCCGCCGATGTTGCCGCGCGCCTGATCGCGCGGCGCCCAGCCAAGCTTGTTCGCCTCGGCGCGCGGAACCAGCCGGACATAGTTGGGCATGTCGTTGTAGTTGGCGACGATCACGCCCCGGACCGGATCAACGGCCACGCCGCCCCAATCCGTGCCGCCGTTATAGCCTGGATATTCGATGGAACGCCGACCGGATTCGGGCGGTGTGTAGAATCCCTTGTAGCTCGCGCGGCGGAACTGGATGCGGCAGATCATCTGGTCGATCGGCGACATGCCCCACATGTCCTTTTCCGTCAGATCGGGTTTGCGCAAGTTGTGGTAGAGCGAGACGCGCTGGAACGGGGCGCGCTCCCGCGGCTCCACCCCGCCGCCCGGCGCCCGGATCTGCCCTATGGGCGTCAACGGCTGGCCGGTGCGCCGGTCCAGGATGTAGATGTCGCCCTGTTTGCTGGGCAGCACCATGGCCGGCACCGGCCCGCGCGGCGTGGGGAAATCGACCAGCGTCGCCTGCGCGCCGAAATCATAGTCCCACACATCCTTGCGGACCGCCTGGAAGGACCAGCGCGGCTTGCCGGTCGTGACATCGATCGCGACCAGCGATGTCGCATAGCGGTTCTCCTGCGGCCGGCGCAGGCTGCTGTAATAGTCGGCGGCGGCGTTGCCCATGGGCAGATAGACAAGGCCCAGTTGCTCATCGCCCGAGGCGATGGTCCACATGTTCGGCGTGCCGCGCGCATAGGTCTGGCCTTCGGGCGGCGGCCCGCTGCGTTCCGGATGCATCATGTCCCAGGCCCAGCGCATCCTGCCGGTCATCGCGTCATAGGCCTGGATGACCCCCGACGGCGCCCAGCGGTCCTGCCCGTCGAGCACCTGATGGCCGGTCACGATCACCCCCCGCACGATCGTCGGGGGCGAGTTGATCGACACATAACCGGGAGGAACCTTGCCCATGCCGTCGGTTATCGAGACCTGCCCGCGATTGCCGAACCCGGCGCACGGCCGGCCGGTGCGCGCATCGAGCGCGACGATGCGCGCGTCGAGCGTTCCCAGGATGATGCGCCGCGCACAGGCTGCATCGGTCCCGGCACCGGGCGCTGCATAATAGCTGACGCCCCGGCAGGCGGCGGTGTAGGGAATGGCGTCATCCTTCACGCCCGGATCGAAACGCCACTTCTGCCTGCCCGTGGCGGGATCGAGCGCCAGTACGATGCTTTTGGGGGTGCAGAGATAGAGGGTGTCGCCGATCTTCAACGGCGTCGTTTCGGCCCCATAGGTATCGCGAATCCGCTTGGAATGCGGCATATCGCCGGTGTGGATCGCCCACGCCCGTTCAAGGCCCGCAACATTGGCCGGCGTGATCTGCGCCAGTGGAGAGTAGCGCCGAGCGCTGTTGGTGCCGCCATAGGCCGGCCAGTCAGCCCCCGCGGCGGCAAGGGACGGATCGGCCATGGCATAGCGATCGCCCGGCAGTCCGGCTTGCACCGGCGGAATGTAATTGCCCGCGATGCTCCAGCCGAAGGCGATTGCCGCGATCAGCGCGGCCGCGACGCCGATACCGGCGCGGCGCCAGCGGCCGGGCTTGCGCGTCATCGTCGGCACGACCAGCATCACGGCGATCAGCAATATCAGCGGCGCCACCAGGCGCGGCACCAGCGCCCATGGACGGAGGCCCACTTCCCAAAGCGCCCAGCAGAAGGTCGCGGCGAAGATCGCGCCGTAGAGCCAGGCACCGGCGATCCTTCCACTTGCCAGAAGGATGCCCGCCGCCCCCATGGCCAGACCGGTGAACAGATAATAGGCCGAGCCGCCTTCCGTCAGGAGCAACGCCCCGCCCAATGCAAGCACAAGGCCGATGAGCGCAATCACCGATCCCAGGATGATGGCCGCCATGTTCCTGCGGGCCGGGGGTGTTTCTCTGTTCATCGCTTTCCTCCATGCGTCCTGCGATGCTCAGCGCTAAAAGCATCGGCGGGAAGCTCCGTTCCATCGCAATGGCAGGGCAGAACGCATTGCCGATGAAAAATCACGCCGGACAAACCGCGTGGACGAGGGGAGGGAACGCTATCGATCCCCGGCCGTTTCCGGTTCATGCCAGTTGCCGTCCCCCTTCCGCTTATCCTTGGGTTGCTGCTGTGCAGCATTGCCCTGCTGGTCGTGGGTATGTTCCTGCGAAGCCGTGGCTATTTCCGCTCACGCCGTGCATGGCTCGTCTGGACCATTATCAGCGTGCTCCCGCTCCTGGGAGGGGGCCTGTTCCTGTTCACCAAACATCAGATCGATATGGCCACGGGGAAAACAGGGATCAGGAACGATCCGGCCGTGCCCGGAAGGCCATGACCCGCCCACGGTCATGCGATGATTGTTCGCGGCCGCCGGCGAACGGAAGAAGGGGAAGGTCCGCAATCCACGCATAAGGCCGATTGAAAGCGGCGGATCAATTCTCCTCCTCGGTCGACCCGAGCACGTCCTCCTCATCGTCCATCTGCGGTTCTCCGGCAAAGGCGTCGTTGTCGATATGGCCCGACCGCACCATGTCCGTCATCCGGTCGACCAGATCGGGCGCGTCGTCGGGCGTGATCTGCGCCGGGTTGGGGCGTCCGCCATGTTCACTGTCTTCGGCGAGGTCGGTCGCGCGGTTCCGCGCCGATTCCGTCACATCCTGCGCTTGCGTGCCCTTTTCGGTCTGTTCGCTGTTTTCGTCCGGTTCGTTGGAAGGAAGCTGGTCCATGACTTGATCCTTTCGGTGCTCGATCCCGCTGTCCCAACGGATCACTTCTCCGACTGTTCCGGAAAAGCGCTGGACAGCAAGCCGCCAAGGCGGCAAGAGCCGCCCGATCCCTTTTCGCGCAGCATCGAAGGAATCCTCATGTCCCGCAGGCTGATATCTTCCGGTTCGCCGTTCGAGGCGCATGTCGGCTATTCCCGCGCCCTGGTTCAGGGCGACTGGTGCTTCGTGTCGGGCACCACCGGCTATGATCCCGAAACTCGCGCCATGCCCGAACGCGCCGCCGATCAGGCGGCCAATGCGCTCAAGGTCATCGGCGCGGCGCTGGAGGAAGGCGGCTTTTCCTTCGGCGATGTCGTGCGCGTCAATTATTACATCACCGATCCGGCTTATTGGGACGAGATCGCGGCGCCCCTGCGGGCCGTCTTCGGGGACATTCGCCCCGCCGCCACCTGCACCGTCACCGGCCTCATCAAGCCGGACATGAAGATCGAAATCGACGTCACCGCTTTCAAAGGATAATCCGCCATGATCACCATGTATGGCATCAAGAATTGCGACACGATCAAGAAGGCGCGCAATTTCCTCGACAACAGCCGCGTTTCCTACAGCTTCCACGATTACAAGGTGTCGGGCGTCGACGAGGAGCGGTTGCGCGGCTGGGTGGACGAACATGGATGGGAAACCATCCTGAACCGGTCGGGCACGACGTTCCGCGCCTTGCCGGAAGGGGACCGCGCCCATATCGACGCGGACAAGGCGGTGCTGTTGATGATGGCGAACCCGTCGATGATCAAGCGGCCCATCCTGGATGTGGGCGGCCGCACCATCGTCGGTTTCAAGGCATCGACCTATGAAACCGCGCTGGAGGGCGCGGCGGCGTGAAGCGCGGAGCGGGGCTTCGTTCCTGCTGACCTTGTCAAATGACGGACATGAGCGAATAACGGAACCATGCTTTCGCAGAAGACCCGCTATGCCATTCGCGCACTACAGCATCTGGCCGATCGCTACCGTCAGGGTCCGGTTCCGCTCACGGAAATTTCGACGCAGCAGAATATCCCCGCCAAGTTCCTGACGGTGATCCTGTCCGAACTGGCGCGCGAAGGGCTGATCGAAACGCAGCGCGGGCGGGACGGCGGCTATTGGCTGGCGCTCTCGCCCGTCGATATCAGCTATGGCGATATCGTGCGGCTGACGCGGGGATCGCTCGCGCTGACCCCTTGCGCCAGCCGTTTCGCGCACGAGACATGCAATAACTGCCTGCCCGAATCGGAATGCCGCTTGCATCGGGTGATGCTGCGCGTGCGGGACGAAACGGCCAAGGTGCTGGACGGAATCAGCCTCGCCGAGCGGTTCGACATGGAGGAAGCGGGACAGGATCGGTAGGACGGGACTTGCGCCGGGCGAGCCTCTTCGCCACATCGGGCGCATGACCATGCCTCCGCTCAAAGCCGCGATCATCCCTGTCACCCCCTTGCAGCAGAATTGCACGCTGCTGTGGTGCACGGCCACCAACAAAGGCGCGTTCGTCGATCCGGGCGGCGACCTTCCCCGGTTGAAGGCGGCCGCCGAGCAGCAGGGCGTCACCATCGAAAAGCTGCTCGTCACGCACGGCCATATCGACCATTGCGGACAGGCGGGCATATTGGCGAAGGAACTGGGCGTTCCGATCGAAGGGCCGCACGAAGCCGACCGCTTCTGGATCGACCGCCTTGCCGAGGACGGCGGCCGCTTCGGCATAAATGGCGAGATATTCGAGCCGGACCGCTGGCTGGCGGACGGGGACCAGGTGACGGTCGGCGATCTCGTGCTCGACGTGCTGCATTGCCCCGGCCACACGCCCGGCCATGTCGTCTTCCACCATGCCCCCAGCAAGCTCGCCATTGTCGGCGACGTGCTGTTTCAAGGGTCCATCGGTCGCACTGACTTTCCCATGGGCAATCATCAGGACCTGATCGACGCGATCACGGGCAAGCTCTGGCCGCTGGGCGGGGACACGGCTTTCGTCCCCGGCCACGGCCCCATGAGCGATTTTGCCCATGAACGGCGGAGCAATCCTTTCGTCGCCGATACGGTGCTGGCCTAGAGCATTTTCAAGTCGGGTGGGATCACCCGACGACTCGGGAAATGCGGAAAACAAAGACAATATAGAGCATGATCCGATTCAATCTCATCGGATCATGCTCTAGACAGCCGCCGCCAGCGCGGACGGCGCGGGGATTTCCCGTGTGCCGTAATAGGCGGCATAGAGCGCCGCGCCGGCCAGCGCGACCATGATGATCCAGGTGAGCAACGCTCCGACGGCGCGCAGGGTGCCGCCGCTTTCCGCGTCCATGCCCAGCCCGTGCAGGATTCGCGCAGCGGCATAGGCGAGCGCCCCGATCCACAGCCATAGCGATGCGCCCAGCGCCATTTCAATGAGCGCGAACAGGATCAGGACGATCGGCGTATATTCGATGAAATTGGCGTGCGCGCGCATCCGGCGCGCCAGCAGGGCGTTGCCGCCGTCGCCATGCATCGTCTTGTCGGCCACCCGGATTCGCACGCAGCGGCTCGCCAGCCACAGGTTGATGAGCGCGCAGGCGGCGGCAAGCGTGAGCGTGATCGGCAAAAGCATGATGTCCTCTCCCCCAGGGACGTGATTGGATGCCGCAGCATAAGACGCGTGCGCGGGAAGGGACAAGGAAGGACTTGCGCCCCGGCCAAAAAGCGGTATAGGCGCAGGGCTTCGCGATCACCCGGGCCGCATGGGTCTGCGGCGCCTGTGGCGTCCGCTTCCATCGGATGTCGGCCAGTCGCACAACCAGATTTTTATTTACGGAATAAGGTGCCGACATGGCTGTCCCCAAGAGGAAAACGTCCCCGTCCCGTCGCGGTATGCGCCGCAGCCACGATTCGCTGCGCGTCGAAGCGTTCCAGGAATGCTCGAACTGCGGCGAACTGAAGCGTCCGCATAATCTGTGCGACGCCTGCGGCCACTATAATGGCCGTGAAGTCGTTGCCGTCGGAGCCTGACGACATCCTTTCCGCCGCAAAGGTGATCTGACGTGTCCAGCCAACCGCGAATCGCAATCGACGCGATGGGCGGGGATGAAGGCGTGCGCGTGATGATGGCGGGCGTGGCTTTGGCCCGCCGCCGTCATGACGGCCTGCGCTTCATCCTGTTCGGCGATGAGGCGCGGATCAAGGCGGCGCTCGACAGCCACCCCAATCTGCGCGCGGCATCCGAAGTCGTGCACAGCGATTCGGTGGTCGAAGGCAGCGACAAGCCCAGCGTCGCGATTCGCAAGAAGCGCAGCTCGATGAGCATGGCGATCGCCGCCGTGAAGGCGGGCGATGCCGGCGCCGCCGTGTCGGCGGGCAATACCGGCGCGCTGATGGCGATGGCGAAGCTCGCGCTGCGCACCATGCCCGGTGTCGACCGGCCCGCGCTGGCCGCCATGCTGCCGACGCTCGGCGACAATGACGTCGTCATGCTGGACCTTGGCGCGAACACGGAATGCGACGCGCGCAACCTCGTCCAGTTCGGGGTGATGGGCGCGGCCTATGCCCGCATCGCGCTCGACCTCGACCGGCCGCGCGTCCGCCTGCTGAACATCGGCACGGAGGAACTCAAGGGCACCGACGAAATCCGCGATGCCGCCGCGATCCTGCGCGCCGCCGAAATGCTGCCCCTGTCCTTCGAGGGCTTCACCGAGGGCGACAAGATCGGCCGCGGCGATGTCGATGTGATCGTGTGCGACGGCTTTTCCGGCAATGTCGCGCTCAAAACCGCGGAGGGCACCGCCCGCTTCGTCACCGACCTGCTGCGCAAGGCGTTCACCAGCTCGCTGCGGTCCAAGATCGGTTTCCTGATCTCCAAGCCCGCCATGCATCTGCTCAAGCATCACCTCGACCCCAATAATCACAATGGCGCGGTCTTTCTGGGCCTCAACGGCGTCGTCGTGAAAAGCCATGGCAGCGCCAATGACAAGGGCGTGGCCAACGCCGTCCATGTCGCCGCGCGCCTGCTGGAAGAGGACATTACCCGGCGCATCGCCGCCGACATGGCCGGGGTGGCAGCCCTGTCCGCCGCCGCATCCAAGCAGGAGTTTCCAGTCAAGTGATCCGCCGTTCGATTCTTCTGGGCACGGGTTCGGCTCTGCCGGCGCGCAAGGTGAGCAATGCGGAACTGGCGCAGACCGTCGACACCAGCGACGAATGGATCGTCGAACGAACCGGAATCCGCGCCCGCTATATAGCGGGGGAAGGTGAAACCACCGCCTCGCTGGCGACCGATGCGGCGCGCGCCGCGCTCGACGCCGCGAAGCTTTCGTCGCAGGACATCGACCTCATCATCCTGGCGACCGCCACCCCGGACCAGACTTTCCCGGCCAGCGCCACGCTGGTTCAGGCGGCGCTGGGCATCAACGATTGCGTCGCCTTCGACGTGGCGGCGGTCTGTTCGGGCTTCCTCTATGCCGTGACCGTGGCCGACAGCATGATCCGCTCGGGCGCGGCCCAGCGCGCGCTGGTGATCGGCTCCGAAACGTTCAGCCGCATCCTCGACTGGGAAGACCGCGGCACCTGCGTCCTGTTCGGCGACGGCGCGGGCGCGGTCGTGCTCGGCGCGGAGGAAAGCGAAGCGGGCACGCGGGGCATCCTCGCCTCGAAACTCCATGCCGATGGCCGCCATAACCAGTTGCTCTATGTCGACGGCGGCCCCTCGACCACGCAGACGGTCGGCAAGCTGCGCATGAAGGGGCAGGAAGTCTTCCGCCATGCGGTCGTCAACCTCGCATCGGTCCTGACCGAAGTGCTCGCGCTGGCCGATCTCACGCCCGCCGACATCGACTGGCTGATCCCGCATCAGGCCAATGCCCGCATCCTCGACGCGACCGCGCGCAAGCTGAAACTGCCGCCGGAAAAGGTCGTCATGACCGTCGACCAGCACGCCAACACCTCCGCTGCGTCGGTGCCGCTGGCGCTCGATCTGGCGATGCGCGACGGACGGATCAAGCCGGGCCACCTGCTCGTGCTCGAAGCCATGGGCGGGGGCTTCACCTGGGGCGCCAGCCTGTTACGCGTCTAGCGGCTTTCGCCCTGATAAAGTGCAGTTTTGAAACACTTTCCTATCCTTATGCCGCCTTGCAAAAAATGCACTTTTCCGGCACATTCGCCGATGGGGTATTAATCGGGGAAGTCATATGGCAGGCAGTGGAACCTTGACGCGAGCCGATCTTGCAGAAAGCGTCAATCGTCACATTGGCCTTTCGCGCGCCGAAGCGGCGGCGCTGGTGGAATCCATCCTCGATCATATGGCCGACGCGCTGGAGCGGGGGGAGAATGTGAAAATCTCCAGCTTCGGCACTTTTGTTCTGCGCGACAAGAATCAGCGCATGGGCCGCAACCCGAAAACCGGCGTGGAAGTGCCGATCGAACCGCGCCGGGTGCTGACCTTCCGCGCCAGTCAGGCCATGCGGGACCACGTGGCGGGCGCCTGAAACGCCGTTCCCGTCTTTTTTGGCGCATATCGTGGCTTTGTCCCGGTTGCCTTGACTCGCCTATGGGTGCAACATTGTCGTCATGGAAAAGGCAGAGGGCGCGTTTTTGACCATCAGTGAGCTGGCTGGCGAGCTTGGTCTTCCCCAACATATCCTGCGCTATTGGGAAACCCGCTTCCCGCAGCTTCGTCCGCTGCAACGAGCAGGCAACCGGCGTTATTACCGCCCGGCCGATGTCGATCTGGTGCGCCGGATCAACCAGTTGCTCAACGTCGAAGGCTTCACCGTGCGTGGTGCGCAAAAAGCGCTGGCCGATGGCGATGGCCAGCCTCCGCCAAAGCCGCAGCCGAACCAGCCCGGAACCGATCTGCTCAGGCGGCTGGAGTCGATCCGCATCACATTGGCGCGCGCGCTGGGCGAATAACGGCCTGCTGATTTACTTCCTCACGTTCCTGCGCAGGCAGGTGCAGTTTTCGTTTAATCGGGACAAACAATAGGCGATTACGCCGTTTACAAACCCGCGTGATGCAATGGTTGTTTTCGGCCAGAAGCGGACGCTCGTTCTTCCCTTCTCCCCTGGGGGAGAAGGATACGCAGCCTTGCCGAACGAAGAGAGGCTAGGCGTAGTTGGATGAGGGGGAGAGGTTACAGAGCGGCGATCCTATGGATCGCATACCCCTCACCCAGCTACGACTAAGCAGCAAGCTGCCAAGTCTTCGCAACCCTCTCCCCCAAGGGGCGAGGGATAAACTTATGGCCGAAATCCACCCATCACCGCCATTCGTCCTGACCCCCCGGTCACGCCCTAAAGCGAACGGGCATAGATTAGATCGCGGAACGGCACGTCCCCGACCATGAAGACGGTTTCGCCGATTTCCGCAAAGCCATGCCGCGCATAGAAACGACGAGCCTTCTCGTTGGCGGGGTAGACGGCCAGCAGCAGGCGCTGCGCCTTTTGCGCCCGCGCTTGCTCCATCACCCGTTCCATCAGCGCGTCGCCATTGCCCTTCCCCTGCCAGTCGCCCAACAGGTAGAAGCGTTTCAGCTCCACATCCTGTCCCTCGACCACCGGGACAGGCAGGTCCGGCGGCGTCAGCATCGCATAGCCGACCGGTGCGCCCAGGGGCGTCTCCCCGATCAGCACGGTCCGGTCAGGATCGGCCAGCGCCGCGCGATAATAGGCTTCCCCATGGGCGTTTCGGATATGGTCGATCAGCGGTCCGCCCGGATGGTCATGGGCAAAGCTGGCGAGGAACGTCGCGCCGCCCAGCACCGACAGGGCAGGGGCATCGCGCATCTCCGCGCGCCGCCACAGGATCGGCGTCACCGGACGCGGCTCAGTGCGTGCCCGGCCCCAGCGCGGGGTCCAGGTCGCGGGGGCGCGTGAAGCTGATCAGTGTTCCGATATTCTCCCGCGCGTCGGCCCAGCGGCCGATGGGCAGGTCGATGACGGCAATGCTGGCGGTGGGGAATTTCACCTCCAGATCCTCACGCAGGGGATTGTCGCCGGCTTCGGGCACCAGTTCCAGGATCAACTCCTCGAAGCCCGGATTATGACCCGACATCAGCGCATGATCGGCCTCGTCGGGCAGATCGCGCACCACGTCCAGCAGCGTCGCGGCGGACGCCAGATAGATGCGCCGGTCCCAATGCGCGTCCGGCCCTTCGCCATAGCCGGAAAGGAATGCATCCAGCGTCTGCACCACCCGGACGGCGGGGGAGGCGACCAGCCAGTCGAAACGCATCTTTTCCGCCTGCGCGAACCGGCCCATCAGCAGGGCTGCCTTTTCCCCCCGGCGGTTGAGCGGCCGGTCGAAGTCGCGCGCGACCGGATCGTCCCAGTCGGACTTGGCGTGGCGCAGCAGGGTCAGGCGCTTCATTCTCTCTCCGGGGCGGGCGGATCATGGATGATTCCCTGATCCCCTAGCGTCATGACTTCGCCAAGGCCATCGCTATATTGCGCGTTGGCGCTGACCGCGATGATCGCTTCGTCCAGCGTCAGACGGCGGATCGGCGTGCCGGGCGGAAAGGCGGACAGCAACCGGCTCGGCATCGCGGCGGACAGGATGACGAAGCTGCCCTTGTCCCTCGCCCGGCGAATCAGCCGCCCGAACGCCTGCGCCAGCCGCGCCCGGATCAGCCGGTCGTCATAGGCGCCACCGCCCTCCGCCAGCTTGCGCGCGGCGTGCAGCACGGTGGGCTTGGACCAGGGCACCCCCTCCATCACCACCAGCCGCAGCGAATGGCCCGGCACGTCCACCCCGTCCCGCAAGGCGTCGGTCCCCAGCAACGAAGCGCGCGGATCGTCGCGGAAGATATCGACCAGCGTGCCGGTATCCATGGGATCGACATGCTGCGCGTAGAGCGGCAGTCCCGCCCGCGCCAGCCGGTCGGCGATCCGCGCATGGACCGTCCGCAACCGCCGGATCGCGGTGAACAGCCCCAGCGTCCCGCCGCCCGCCGCCTCGATCAGCCGCGCATAGGCCCCTGACAGCGCGGCTATGTCGCCCCGTTTGATATCGGTGACGATCAGCACTTCGGACCGCGCCGCATAGTCGAAGGGGCTGGACGCCTCGAACCGTTCCGCCCCGCGCGGCAGGTGGGCCGCGCCGCAGCGCCGCTCCGCATTGTCCCAGTCGCCGCCGCCCTTGAGCGTCGCGGAGGTGACGACAACCCCCTGCGCGGGCTTCAGCACCGTCTGGACAAGCGGTCTCGTGGGATCGAGCCAGTGGCGATGGATGCCGATGTCGAACTCACGTCCCTCGATCCGGTCGACCGCCAGCCAGTCCACGAAATCCGCGTCCGCCGGCCCCCCGATCCGCGCCAGCAGCGCCAGCCAGGCAGAAACCAGATCGCATCGCCAGCCCAGCGAGGCGATGGCCCCCTCGACCCGCGCCCGCGCCGCGCCATCCAGCCAGTCGGGCGCATCCTCGATCACCGCTTCCAGCCGCTTGGCGAGCCGGGTGAGGGGCCGCAGCAGCGCGTCCAGCGCCAGCGTGGCGTCCTGCGCGGCCTCCACCAGCGGGCCGTCCGGCTCGGCCAGTTCCGTTTCCAGTCCATAGCCCGCATCGGCCTCACCGGCATAGGCGGCGCGCGTATAGACCGTCCCCCGCACCGCTGAGAGCAGCGTCTCGACCGGCCCGAAAGGCTCGCCCGCGACGATCCGTTTCAGCCAGTCGTCGGCCGGCAATGCCCGCGCCGCGTCCGCCGCCATGCGGATCGCCTCGCCGCCCGCCTCGTCATAGCTGGCTAGGTCCGACAGCCGCGCCGCCAGTCCCCGCCGCCGTCCGCGCGATCCGCTTTCCGGTCCCATGATCCAGCGGCGCAGTTCGATGGTCTCCTGCCCCGACAACGCGACCGAGAAAGTCGAATCCGCCGCATCGAACAGGTGGTGGCCTTCGTCGAAGACGATGCGTTGCGGCTGTTGCCCGGTTTCCCGCCCGCGCGCGGCGTTGATCATCACCAGCGCGTGATTGGCGATGACGATATCCGCCTCCGCCGAAGCCTTTACTGACCGCTCGATGAAGCATTTGCGATAGTGCGGACAGCCCGCATAGATGCACTCGCCTCGCCGGTCGGTCAGCGCCGTGGAGCCATTGCGCCGGAACAGCGTCGGCAGCCATCCGGGCAGGTCGCCGCCGATCATGTCGCCGTCCTTGGTGAAGGCCGCCCAGCGCGCCACCAGTTGCGCCAATATCGCCGCCCGCCCCGAAAAGCCGCCCTGCAAGGCATCTTCGAGGTTCAGCAGGCAGAGATAATTTTCCCGCCCCTTGCGCACCACCACCCGCTTCGCCGCGGTGGCGGGATCGGGGAAGAGGCGGGGGCTTTCGCGGTCCAGTTGCCGTTGCAGCGCCTTGGTATAGGTCGACACCCACACCGTCCCCTGCGCCTGGCTGGCCCAGAGCGAGGCGGGCGCGAGATAGCCCAGCGTCTTGCCGATGCCCGTCCCCGCTTCGGCCAGCAGCATGTTGGGCTGGTCGCGATGGGCGCGCGGCCGGAAGGCGCTCATCGCGGCGGCGGCATAGGCGCGCTGGCCGGGGCGCGGCTCGGCATTCGTGCCGGTAAGACCGTCCAGCCGCTCCAGCACCTGCCCTTCCTCCAGCGCGATTACGCGGGCGGGCGGGCGGGGCGGCGTTTCCTCCCATTCGGGCAGCTTGGAAAAGAGCCAGCGCTCCGCTTCCCCGGGCCGCGCGATCCGGGGCGCGACCAGCGCCGCCCAGGGCCAGCGCAGCCGATGCAGCGCCTGCGCCGCCGTCCATGCGCCTTCCCGTTCTTCCCACATGGGGGATTCGATCCGGTCGAGCAGCCGCGCCGCCGCCATCTGCAACAGAGCGGGGATATCCGCCTCGCTGGCGATCGGCGGCAGGTCCAGCGCCTCGGTCAGACCCTTGGGCGTGGGCACCAGAAAACGCGCCGGATGGACGAACGCCCACAACTCCAGCAGATCGAGGCCGTTCACATCGGGATAGCCCAGCCTCTGTCCCGTCAGCGGCGCGTTCAGGATCAGCGTCGGCGTCTCCGCCGTGCGGCTGATCGCCTGCCCCTTGGCGATGCCCTGGGTGCGGTCCCCATCGCGCAGCCAGATGCCGCCATGGCTGGCATGGAGCGCGGGCAGGGCGGACGGATCGATCACTCGTCCGGCTTAGGCGAGCCGGAACAAAAGGGAAACCCGAAAAGCGGCTTTTAACGCACGCGCCGTCCGAACCCGCCCTGCATCAACGGCGCATAGGAGGTGGCGGGGGGCCGATTACCGGCGGCGGGCTGATAGGCCGCGATGGGCGCACGCCGCGCGGCGCGGGCCATCTCCAGCTTTTCCAGCAGCGGCCCTTCGGTCAGTTCATAGGGGAAGCGGATGCCCATCCGGTCCTCTTCCGACCAGCGGACCGTGCCGAACACGACATGGCCGTCAAGGTCGATCTGACATTGGGTCTTGGCGGGCAGGGAGCAGCCCACGACCTGCGCGCCGCCTTCGCTCAGATCGACGATCGTCCCCTCCAGACTGTCGAGCACAGTAGTGATGACAATCGGGATGTCGACCGCGATGCGGATACGGGCGCGCTGAATCTGCATGGCTCCTCCTCAATCCTGCTATGGACTTATTGGGTAAATGAAATCTGAAAAGGGCCGGCATCTTGATATGGATTTAGCCGCGAAAGGGCGTTTTCTTTCGGTCCTTTCACCGCTAGTGGCTGGCAGCATGACCGTTTCCGATATTCTCCGCACCGCCGCGGCGGCGTCCAAGGCCTGGCCTTATGAGGAAGCCCGCAAGCTGTTGAAGCGCTATCAGCAGGGCGTGCCCGAAAAGGGGCATATCCTGTTCGAAACCGGCTATGGTCCGTCGGGCCTGCCGCATATCGGCACCTTCAACGAAGTGCTGCGGACGACCATGGTTCGCAACGCCTATCATGCGCTGTCGGACATCCCCACGCGCCTGATCGCGTTCAGCGACGACATGGACGGCCTGCGCAAGGTGCCGGACAATGTGCCCAACCAGGCGATGCTGACGGAATATCTGGGCAAGCCGCTGACGCAGGTGCCCGACCCGTTCGAGAAGTTCGAGAGCTTCGCGCATCACAACAATGCGATGCTGCGGGCGTTCCTCGACCGCTTCGGCTTCGATTATGAGTTCGTCTCCGCGACCGAACGCTATCAGTCAGGCGCGTTCGACGAGACGTTGAAGCTGGTGCTGCGCCGCTATCAGGCGATCATGGACATCATGCTGCCGACGCTTCGCAAGGAACGGCAGGCGACCTATTCGCCCGTCCTCCCGATCAGCCCGAAAAGCGGCATCGTCCTTCAGGTGCCGGTCGAGGTGATGGACGCCGACGCGGGCCTCATCCGGTTCGAGGATGAAGGCGAAATCGTCGAACAGTCGATCCTGTCGGGCGGCGCAAAGCTGCAATGGAAGGTCGACTGGGCGATGCGCTGGGTCGCGCTGGGCGTCGATTATGAGATGGCGGGCAAGGATCTGATCGATTCGGTCACGCAGTCGTCCAGAATATGCCGCGCGCTGGGCGGCCGCCCGCCCGAAGGCTTCAACTATGAGATGTTCCTGGACGAAAAGGGCGAGAAGATCTCCAAGTCCAAGGGCAACGGCCTCAGCCTCGAACAATGGCTGACCTATGGGCCGGAGGAAAGCCTGGCCTTCTACGCCTATCGCGAACCGAAGAAGGCGAAGCAGCTTCACATGGGCGTCATCCCCCGCGCGGTGGATGAATATTGGCAGTTCCGGGGCAATTACCCCAATCAGCCGGTCGAGCAGCAACTGGGCAATCCGGTCCACCACATCCATGACGGCAAGCTTCCGCAAGGATCGCTGCCGGTGACGTTCGGCCTGCTGCTGAACCTTGTCGGCGTGATGGGCGACGCGACGCGCGAACAGGTCTGGGCCTATCTTAGAAACTATGTCGCGGACGCCAGCCCGGAAGCCTATCCCGATCTCGACCGGCTGATCGGCCATGCGCTCGCCTATCATCGCGATTTCGTCGCCCCGACGCTCAGGAAGCGCGCGCCGCAAGCCAATGAAGCGGCAGCGCTGCGCAAGCTGGACGAGGATTTGGCCGCGCTTCCCGCCGACGCTTCGGCGGAGGATATCCAGAATATCGTCTATGCCATCGGCAAGGATGAAGCATTCGGATTCGCGGAACTGCGCGACTGGTTCAAGGCGCTCTATCAGACACTGCTGGGCGCCGATCAGGGTCCGCGCATGGGCAGCTTCATCGCACTCTATGGCATCGGCAACAGCCGCAAGCTGATTGCAGAGGCGCTGGCGGCCTGAGCCTTCACGGGGGAACTTTCCGGCCCCTCATACGTTTCGCGCTTGGTCCACCCCCTTTCGGACTGGTGGCGTTTGCGCGCCATCGGCCGCGCGCGCCTGGAAACGGGCGGCGCGGCCAAGGCGTGCGGTAATTTGCTGTCGGGCAAATCATAAAACGGCTCCGGGCAAGGGAAACCCGGAGCCGTTCTCGCCTTGCGGCTTACCAGAAGAAGTCGCGATGAACCTGGACCACGCGGCCGGTGCGGATGTTCACCAGCAGCACGTCATTATAATGCCGCACCCAGCGCAGATTATTGCCCGGACGCGGCAGGCGGTAACGATAGGGATCGTTGATATAATAGCGTGAGTTGTAATAGGCCGGACGCAGTTGCGCGCCGACGTTCCAGCGCGAATAGCGGAAGGGCGCGCGCCAGTTGCCGCCGCGATAGACGTCGCGGTGCGTGCGGCGATAGTCGCGCCAATCCTCACGATATTCCTGGCGGGCGTCCCGCACATCGTGGCGCGCATCGCGCACATCGCGACGGTCGCCCTGGCGTTGGGCGTGGCGCAGGTCGCGCCGTTCCTCGCGGATTTCGCGACGGTCGTGGCGCAGCTCCGCGGCCGACTGGGCCGTGGCGATCCCCGGCACGGCAGTCGCTGCGATCAGGCCCAGAATGACGAATTTACGCATACTCTGTCTCCCATCAACGGACGCGGAACGCGGGTGCGCCAACCGGTGGGCGGCGGCCTGTTCCTTCGTCGAGGACAGGGATATGCGCCCGACCACCTGAACCGACCGGAAATGAAGCCGTCAGAAACCAGTCATTTATGTCGCGATGTGTAACAGCGTCGGCAGACGGCAAGACTGTCAGGGCGCCCACTTCCGCTCGCGGAACCATTTGGTGACGACATATTTGACGCCGCGCGAGACAGGCCGCGCCGCGTGCAGGCTGTATTCATTGGGCGCGCCCTGCCGATCCAGATTGTTCCAGATCAGGATCATCCCCTCAACCGGCGGCACCATGAATTCGCAATTGGGGAAGTGCGTTTCCCCTCCTTCCTCGACGGCGGAAAGATAGATCATCGCTGTCCAGCACCGCTGCCCGCCGCTTTTCAGCATCCTGGGCCAATAGCTGGCGGCGGCCGGGAAATAATCGCAATGGACCTTATATTCCTGTCCCTGCGTATAGCGCTGCCCCTGTAGCGTTTCCCCGGTTTCGGGCGCGATGCCGGTCAGCGCGCAGATCCGCTGCGTGATCGTTTCGACGATCGGACTCCAGGGACTGAGATTGCAGCTATGACTGGTGCGATATTCGGCATTGGCGCTGCCGGAAAAAAGCGTGGACGGTTGGGCGCCCGCATCGATCAGTTCGCGCAGGCTCGCACATTCCTCCGCGCTCAGGAAATCCTGCCGGCCGTAGATTTCCAGATGCGGCGTTTCGATCCGGTGCACCATGGGATTGCGGTCCAGCCGTGTGCGGACGGCCTCGCCAATGCGCGCCCGGGCGGCGGACGCGACGCCGCCATCATCGATAATCTCGCTCATCGCGCTCTCCTGCCACCGGGCGGGCGGGCGGTGCAAATGAAAATGGCCCGAAGCGCAAGGCTTCGGGCCAGGGCGTTCCTGAAGGCCAGTTCAGGAGCTTGTCACCAGAAGAAATCGTGGATCACGTCCACCACATAGCCATCACGTATGTCGACCAGCAGCGCATCGTCATAATAGCGGACCCACCGCAGCGTGCCGTAAGCGGGCGGCAGGCGGTAGGACCAGGGGTCGTTCAGCCAGTAACTATTGGTATAGAGCGGCGCGCGCAGGAAAATCCCTACGGAAAAGCGGCGGTAGCCATAATCCCATCCGCGCGGCGCATGATAGCGGCCGGCCCGATAACGGTCGCCATAGCGCGTGCGATAGTCGCGCCAGTCATAGCGCCGGTCGTTGCGCCAGCCATTGTCCCAGCGCCGCTGGTTGTTCCAGCGCGTCCGATCATCGAAGCGGTTCTGGGCCGAACCGCGATTCCAGTTGCGGTTGTCCCTGTCGTTCCAGCGATTGTTGTCCCAGCGGCGGTTGTCGTCGACGCGGCGATCGTTATTCTGGCGGCCGCGCCATTCCTGCCGTGTGTCCGGGCGATTGCCGCGATTGGCGTCGCGCCAGTCCCGGCGATCCCGATTGCCTTGCACCGCGCCGTTTTGCCGGCCGGGGCGCGCGTCCTGTCCGGCTTGGCCGCGATTGCGGTCATTCCCGTTCCAGCGCGAATCGGCGCGTGGCTGCGGCGCGGGCCGCACATTGGGCGCAGGGCGATCCTGCCGCGCAGGCGGCTGCGCGCCTGGTGCCGGCCTTTCGGCGCGCGGCGTCGCGGGCCGGTCGGCGCGCTCGCGTCCCGCGCCGCGTTGGGCATCGCCGCCGGGCCGGGCCTGACCTTGCGCCTGACCGGACGGCTGCTCCACGCGGCCGCGCATCCGTTCGCCCCAGCTCTGGGCGTAGGCGGGTGCGATCCCGCCCAGCGCCGTTGCGGCCATCAGGCCCGCCAGCATGACTTTCCTGAACATCGTCCTTGCTTTCCTCAACGGGGCATGGCGCCCCTCATGCCACCCTTATGCGGGCAGGGCGATGTCGCGGCGCTGAACCGCGCCGTCAGCGATTTGAAAGAATCGGCGGCGGTATGTTTGGCAAGCCGACGGTGATGCAATGACCGCTTTCGGCCTTTCAGCCATTAGCCATCTGGCGCACCCCGCTAACGAGGCATCGCCCAGGGAAGCGGCATCAGGGTTTCCGCAGTGCAGGCACGGTGCGCGCTGCTTCTTCGGGCGTGATGCCGGGGGGCGGCGCGGCGGCGACCTGTTCCTCGCCGCGCATGATCCGTCCCGCGCGCTTTATCGCGCCGCGCAGCCGGGGATAGATGCCGCAGCGGCAGATGTTGGTGATCGCCGCGTCGATTTCCTCGTCGCCCGGATCGTTGTTCCGCCGCAGCAGCACGGACGCGGCCATGACCATGCCGGGGATGCAATAGCCGCATTGCGATACATTTTCCGCCGCGAAAGCCTGCTGCACCGGATGGCCCCGGTCGGGAGACAGCGCTTCGATGGTGGTGACGAACCGGCCTTCCGTCTGGGCGAGGCTGACCTGGCAGGCGCGCACGGCTTCCCCGTCTATGTCCACGGTGCACGCGCCGCAATCGCCGGTGCCGCATCCATATTTGGTGCCGGTCAGGTTCGACGCATCGCGCAAGGCCCACAGCAGCGGCGTGTCGGGGTCCATGCGATACTGGACCGGCCGGTCGTTCACCGTGAAGCGCGTCATTTCGTCTCCGCCGCCTCCTCATCCTCGGCCTTGTGATAGAGCACTTCGTTGCGGATATGGATGGTGCGCGATGCCAGCCGGATTTCCTGGATGAAGATGGCGAAGGCGACCGCCAGCACGATCATCGCCAGGCTGAACAGGATCGCGATGATCCTGCCCAGATGTGCGTCGAACAGCTCCGCCGCGAACAGGAGGATGACGACCAGGCAGATGGCGCAGGCGCTGGCCACCGACAGGAAGATCGCGCCGTTCACCACGCTCATGCGCCGGTCGAGCACGCGGATTTCGCTCACCATGCGGTCATGTTCCTTGCCGCGCGTGGACAGCACCAGCTTTTCCACCGTCCGCGCCCGGTCGATGATGCGGGCCAGCCGCCCGACGCACACGTTCAGGAACGCGCCGATGCCCGCCAGCAGGAAGACCGGCGCCAGCGCGAGCTGGATCGTCTGCGCGACCTGCGAAACCTGGGGCAGGGGGATCATATCGCCGCGCTGTCCTGATCGTGCGCGACGGCCTCCATATGTTCGCCCGGCGTCATATTGGGCAGGCCCCAGCCGATCTGCGCCCATGCGCGTTCGTGGAAATAATAGAGCAGGATCTTGGTGATGACCTCGGTCGAGGCGATGGCGCCCGCCGCCTTCATATTTTGCGTGAACAGGAGGCCCAGGAAGAAGGTGTCGATGCTGCCCAAGGTGCGCCAGCTTATCGCCTTCACCAGTGATCGGGGATTGGACTCCTTGCCGCGAAACAACAGCATATCCGGTCACATCCCCTTCGAAACCCGCGCCGGCTCCCGGACGCTCCGCCCGCATATCCACCATCCTCGCCGCGCGGGCAAGGGCAGGCCGTCATATCGACGCCAGCCCCGTCCCAACGGATCAGGCCGCGCCCTTGGCGGGCGTGTTGACGCCCATGGACTTGAGATATTGCTTGATGTTGCGCGCGGCCTGCCGCAGCCGCTGCTCATTCTCCACCATGGCGATGCGGACATAGCCTTCGCCGTCCTCGCCATAGCCGACGCCCGGCGCGACCGCGACCTTGGCATGGGTGAGGAGCTGCTTGGAAAATTCCAGGCTCCCCATATCTTTCAGGGCAGGGGGCAGGGGTGCCCATGCGAACATCGACGCCCTGGGCGCGGGAATGTCCCACCCGGCCCGGCCGAAGCTTTCCACCAGCACGTCGCGGCGCTTGTGATACAGTTCGCGGTTCTTCTGCACGATATCCTGCGGCCCGTTCAAGGCCGCGCAGGCCGCCGCCTGGATCGGCGTGAACGCGCCATAGTCGAGATAGCTCTTCACCCGCTTGAGCGCGGCGATCAGTTGCCGGTTGCCCACCGCGAAGCCGATGCGCCACCCGGCCATCGAATAAGTCTTGCTGAGCGACGTGAACTCGACCGCCACATCCTTCGCGCCGGGCACTTGCAGGATGGAGGGCGTTGGATTGCCGTCATAATAAAGCTCGGAATAGGCGAGGTCGCTCAGCACCCAGACCTTGTTCTCCTTCGCCCAGGCGACCAGCCGCTCGTAGAAGGCGAGGTCCACCGTCTCCGCCGTCGGATTGCTGGGATAGCCCACGACCAGGATCGACGGGCGCGGCACGGTGAAGGCCATCGCCCGATCCAGCGCCTGCCAATATTGCTCGTCCGGCGTCGTCGGCACGGAGCGGATCGTCGCTCCCGCGATGATGAAGCCGAACATATGGATCGGATAGCTCGGATTGGGCGCCAGCACGACATCGCCCGGCGCGGTGATCGCGGTGGCGAGGCTGGCGAGGCCCTCCTTCGAACCCATGGTCACGACGACTTCGGTTTCCGGGTCCAGCTCCACGCCGAAACGGCGGCCGTAATAGTTCGCCTGCGCCTTGCGAAGGCCGGGAATCCCCATGGATTGCGAATAGCCGTGCGCGCCCGGCTTCTGCGCCACTTCGCACAGCTTGGCGATGACATGGTCGGGCGGCGGCAGGTCGGGATTGCCCATGCCAAGGTCGATGATGTCCTCCCCTGCCGCACGCGCGGCGGCCCGCATCGCGTTGACTTCGGCGATGACATAGGGAGGCAGGCGCTTCATGCGGTAGAATTCTTCGGACATTAGGGACTTTCCTGAAAGCTCTCCGTGGAGGATAGTGGCCCTCGCGCTGCTTCGCGGAGCCGGCCCGGCTATATACCGGACCACGGCATCGCGCCAGAAAAAGCGCAGGGCCTGGGAGAGGACAATGGCGATGGACAGACTCGAAAATATCGAACCGCACATGCCGACCCTTGTGGAAATGCAGCAATGGACGCAGGTGATCGGCCGCGCCCAGCAATTGATGCTGGAACAGGCGGCGGGCGCGACCGGCGGCCATTTGCCCTTCGATCCTGCCACGGTTTCGCGCATCCAGAGCAGCTTCGCCAACGAAGGCCTGGCCCTGTGGCAACGCTTTCTCGATGCGGGCGGGATGCTGTGCGATGCGCCCGCTCCCGCGCCGGAGGACAGCCCGGCCGCCCGCAAGGACCGCCGCTTCGCCGATCCGGCCTGGACCAGCCATCCCTTCTACGACCTCATCCGCCAGAGCTATCTTCTGACGTCCGACTATCTGCTGCGCATGGCCGATGCGGTGGACGGCCTCGATCCCAAGCAGAAGGCCAAGCTGCGCTTCGCCACCGGCGGCTTCGTCGATGCGATGGCGCCCAGCAATTTCGCGCTGACCAATCCGACCGTGGTGGAAAAGACGCTGCGAAGCGGCGGCGAGAATCTGGTGAAGGGCCTCCAGCACATGCTGGCCGATCTGGAAAAGGGCCAGCTTTCCCACACCGACGGCACCGCCTTCGAAGTCGGCCGCAACATCGCCGCCACCCCCGGCAAGGTCATCAAGGAAACACCGCTCTACCAGCTCATCCACTATGAGCCGACGACGGACAAGGTGCTGGAAACCCCGCTCCTCATCTTCCCGCCCTGGATCAACCGTTTCTACATCCTCGACCTGTCGCCGGAAAAAAGCTTCGTCCAATGGGCGGTGGACCAGGGATTGAGCGTCTTCCTCGTCTCGTGGAAGTCCGCCGACGCGTCGATGAAGGACCTCGGCTGGGACGATTATATCCTGCGCGGACAGGTCGACGCGATCGATACGGTGCGCGATCTCCTGGGCGTCAGGAACGTGCATACCATCGGCTATTGCGTCGCCGGAACGACGCTCGCCGCCACGCTGGCGCTGCTGGCGGCGCGCGGGCAAGCGGAGAAGGTCGCCAGCGCCACCTTCTTCACCGCGCAGGTCGATTTCAGCAAGGCGGGCGATCTCTGCCTCTTCGTCGACGATGAGCAGCTAAAGCTCGTGGAACAGCTTTCGACCGGCGGCTATCTCGACGGGCGCTACATGGCGGCGACCTTCAACTTGCTGCGCGGGCGCGACCTCATCTGGAACTATGTGGTCAACAATTATCTGCTGGGGCAGGATTACCCGCCCTTCGACCTGCTCTACTGGAATGGCGACACCACCAATCTGCCCGCCCGCTGGCACAGGGACTATCTGACCCAGCTCTACCGCGACAATCTTCTGGTCCAGCCCGGCGCGCTCAGCATCGACGGCACGCCGATCGACCTGCGCAAGATCGAAACGCCCGCTTATGTGCAGGCCGGACGGGAGGATCATATCGCCCCTCTCGAAAGCGTGTGGAAGATGATGGAGCATCTTTCCGGGCCGACGCGCTTCCTGCTCGCGGGATCGGGCCACATTGCGGGGGTCATCAACCCGCCCGCCGCGGGGAAATATCAATATTGGTCCTGCGCGGAGCCGCAGCCGACCCTGGATGACTTCATCGCCGCCGCTACGGAAACCAAGGGGAGCTGGTGGCCCGACTGGATCGAATGGATTCGCGGCCATGGCGAAAAAAATGTCGCCGTCCGAGGCGGGCGCAAACCCGGCCGCGGCAAGCTCAAGGCTGTGGAAGATGCGCCCGGTTCTTATGTAAGGACGCGATAAGAAAGGATTATTTCCTTTCCTTCCTGCCGCTGGGCGCATGATGCGTGACGATTTTGCTGCACTGCACAAAACTCTTGCAATTCTTTCCGCAAATGCATATTGTGCAGTGCAGCAAACGGAGGAAGGCTATGGCCGTGACCCCAAGGACCCGGCGCGCCGCACCGCGCGCCAAAAGCGGCGGCAAGACGATGTCCGCCGTGGACGTGCTGAAAGCGGCCGAATCCGCGATCGGCGAAAAGCCCGGCAGCGACGCGCCCAAGAAGGCCGTTCCTGCCGCTGCAAAGCCCGCTGCCCCGCGTAAGCCGGTCGGCAGGCCTGCCAAATCGGCGTCGGACGCCGATCCGGTCGTCGTGGCCGCCGCCGTCATGGCGGTGGACGCCGCGCCCGAACCCGACAGTGAGGGGGCTGAAACCTTTGGCAAGCCGAAGCGTGCGGATTCGCCTGCCAGCACCAAAACGCCCCAGCCGCGGCCAGTGACAGAAGGAACGACGACGATGAACGAGATTATCGAAAACGGAAAGAAGTTCGCCGAGGATGCCAAGGCGAAGATCGAAACGGCTTATGCCGACTTCAACGAAAAGGCGAAGGCCGGCGTTGAAAAGTCGACCAAGGCATTGGAAGAAATCAGCGACCTGACGCGCGGCAATGTCGAAGCGCTGGTCGAATCCGGCAAGATCGCCGCGAAGGGCGTTGAAACCCTGGGCCAGGAAGCCGTCGACTACAGCCGCAAGAGCTTTGAAAAGGCGACCGCCTCTTTCAAGAGCTTCTCGACCGTGAAGACCCCGACCGAGTTCTTCCAGTTCCAGAGCCAGCTCTTCGCGACCAGCTTCGACGACTTCGCCAAGGAAGCCGCCAAGAGCAGCGAAGCCCTGCTGAAGCTCGCGGGCGATGTCGCCCAGCCGCTCGCCGCGCGCGTGTCGGTCGTCACCGACAAGGTGAAGACGCTGGCCAAATAAGGCGGCACGAACCGAATCAAGAAAGGGGCGCGCTTCCGTCAGGGAAGGGCGCCCCTTTTCCGTCGGCCCCTTTCTTGTCGGCCCTTCCTGTCGGATCGTCTTTGTTGCCCGCTTCGGCGATGCAAACGGATCGCCGTTGTTGCGATGGCCTGACTCGTCTCCTCTTGTCATCAGGCCCCAAATCGCCATATCTTCGTCCATCATGGACAGCATCATCACCTCTACGGCGGCGCGGCCGATCCTGATGGCGGGCAAAGATGGGGACGATCGCGGCGAGACGCCCGGCGGTTCGAACGTCGGCGTCGCCACGCGCACGCGCACGCGCACCAAAAAACCGTCGCTCTATAAGGTTCTGATGCTGAACGACGACTATACGCCGATGGAATTCGTCGTCCACGTCCTCCAGCAATTCTTCCGCATGGACATGGAGGAAGCGACTCGCGTGATGCTCCACGTTCACCAGCGCGGCGTCGGCGTGTGCGGCATTTTCAGCTATGAAGTGGCCGAAACCAAGGTCAATCAGGTGATGGACTTCGCACGGCAGAATCAGCATCCCCTGCAATGCACGCTGGAAAAGGCCTGAGGTTCATTCCCCGGTCTGCCTTCGCCGCGTATCGGTCCCATCGGGCGAAGGATCGGCCGGAGGGGGAGACATGCCCTTGATGCGCGCTCCAGACTCCGCGCCTCCGCGTTCCCGCGCGAAAAAATCGGTCCGTCCGCCCATTGCCGATCCGGTCTAGGCCGCCGCCGTGAGCAGCCAGGCCGCCGATCCCCTATATGACCTTGCCATCATAGGCGGCGGCATAAACGGCTGCGGCATCGCCCGCGACGCCGCCGGACGCGGTGTGTCCGTCCTGCTGCTGGAAAAGGGCGACCTGGCCCAGGGGACGTCCTCCGCCTCGACCAAGCTCATCCATGGCGGATTGCGTTATCTGGAACATTATGAATTCGGACTGGTCCGCGAATCCCTGTCCGAACGCGAACGGCTCTGGAAGATCGCGCCGCACATCATCCATCCGCTGCGTTTCGTCCTGCCATGGGTGCCGGGGCTGCGCCCGCGCTGGCTGCTGCGTCTCGGCCTGTTTCTTTACGATCATATCGGGGGCCGGCGCGCGCTGCCGCCCACGCAATCGATCGACCTGCGCCGCCATCCCGCCGGCGCGCCGCTCAAGCCCGGCTTCGGGCGCGGCTATGTCTATTCGGACGGATGGGTGGATGACGCCCGGCTGGTGATCCTCAATGCCCGCGACGCGGCCGACCGGGGCGCGAGCATCCATACGCGCACCGAAGTCATGCGCCTTGAAAGGGCAGGGGAATATTGGACCATCCATGCCCGCCGTGCATCCGGGGAAACGGGCCGCTTCCGCGCGCGGATCGTCGTCAATGCGACAGGGCCGTCCGTGCTCGACCTGCTCGCCCGCGCGGACTTGCCCATCAATCGCGAGATCCGGCTCGTCCGCGGATCGCATATCGTCGTGTCCCGGCTGTTCGATCATGACTGCGCCTATTTCTTCCAGCTTCCCGATGGACGCATCTTTTTCGCCATTCCCTATGAGCGGGACTTCACCCTGATCGGCACTACGGACAGCGATCATCACGGCAGTCTCGACCATGTCGCCGCCAGCGCGCAGGAGGTGGCGTATCTTTGCGATGGCGCGAATCGCTATTTCGCCCGCGCGATCGCTCCGGCGGACGTGATCTGGACCTATGCCGGCGTGCGGCCGCTGGTGGATGACGGGTCCGGCAAGCCCGAAGCGGCCACGCGGGGCTATCGTCTCGACCTTCAAGATGGGGAGGGGGAGGCGCGGATGCTGAACGTCTTGGGGGGCAAGATCACCACTTATCGCCGCCTTGCCGTCGAGGCGGTAGACAGGTTGAAGCCGTTCCTGCCCAGCTTGTCGGGGAAGGATTGGACCGCCGGCGCGCCGTTGCCGGGCGGCGATTTCCCGATGACGGGCCTTGCCGATCTGCTTTCCGGACTGGCGCGCGACTATCCCTTTCTCGATCGCGGAGAGGTCGATCGCATCGGCCGCGCCTATGGCACCGCCGCCCGCCGCTGGCTGGGCGATGCCCGGCGGCTCGACGATCTGGGCATCCATTTCGGCCATGGCCTCACGCAAGCCGAAGCGCACTATCTGATGACGCGGGAATGGGCGCGGACCGCGCGGGATATTCTCTGGCGGCGCACAAAGCTGGGCCTGCGATTCGACGCGGACCAAAGCGCGCGCCTTTCGCGCTGGATGGAGGAGAGGCCATGACGCAGCGCCCTATTCTCGTGCTCGATGCCGGCACCACATCCACGCGGGCGATGCTATACGCGCCCGACGGCACGCGGATCGCCACGGCGCAGGCGGCCCTGACCCAATATTATCCGCATCCGGGCTGGGTCGAACATGATGCGGAGGAGATCTGGCGGCGCAGCCTCGCCTGCGCCCGCCGGATGGTGAAGCGCGCGGGCGGCGCAGACCGCATCGCCGCCATCGGCATCACCAACCAGCGTGAGACGGTGATCGCCTGGGACCGTCATAGCGCAAAGCCGCTGCACCGCGCGATCGTCTGGCAGGATCGGCGCACCGCCGACCAGTGCGACGCCTTGCGCGAGGCAGGGCACGAACCGATGCTTGCGCGCCGCACCGGCCTTGTCGTCGATCCCTATTTCTCCGCCACCAAGATGCGCTGGCTGCTCGACCATGCTCCGGCGGTGCGGGATGCGGGCGACAGGCTTTGCCTGGGCACGGTGGAAAGCTGGCTGGTGTGGAAGCTGACCGGCGGCCTGCACGTCACCGATGCCAGCAATGCCAGCCGCACGCAGTTGATGGCGCTGGACGAGGACGGGTGGAACGCCGATCTGTGCGCGCTGTTCGGCATCCCGCGCGCCGCCCTGCCGGAAATCGTCGACAATGCCGGGGCCTTTGGAGAAACGCGGCCCGACCTCCTTGGCGCGCCGGTGGGGATCTGCGGATTGGCCGGCGACCAGCAGGCCGCGACCATCGGGCAGGCATGTCTGCGCCCCGGCGACGCCAAGGCGACGCTGGGCACGGGCGCCTTCATCCTTGCGAACATGGGAGAAGCGATGCCGGCATCGAGCCATCGGCTGCTTGGCACGCTGCTCTATCGGATCGGGAGCCGCCGCGCCTATGCTCTGGAAGGGTCGATCTTTGTCGCGGGCAGCCTGATGCAATGGCTGCGTGACCGACTGGGCCTGATAGAGAACGTGCAGGACAGCGCCGCGCTGGCCCGATCCGTGCCCGATAATGGCGGGATATTCATGCTGCCCGCGCTGGTGGGACTGGGCGCGCCGCACTGGAAGCCGCAGGCGCGGGGCGCGATCGTCGGCCTTACGCAGGGAACCACGCGCGCGCATATCGTTCGCGCCGCGCTTGAGTCCTTGTCGCACCAGATCCATGACCTTGCCGACGCCTTCGCGGCGGACGGGGCGCCATGGCGCGTTCTGCGGGTCGACGGAGGCATGAGCGCGAACGACTGGATCGTGCAGGACATGGCCGACATGCTGAGCCTTCCGGTCGATCGGCCCCTTGATGTCGAAACCACAGCCTTGGGCGCCGCCATGCTGGCGGGCGTGGGCGCGGGACTGTTCGGCTCGCTGGAGGAAGCGTCCGTCATGGCGTCGCAAGCCATGCGGTTCACGCCCGCCATGGGCGTGACGAAACGGGCCGCCCGCTTGCGCGGATGGCGCGCGGTGCTGGCCGCCCATGCCTGACCCCTGCGCGACAGGATGGGCGCGGGCGCATATTTGCGGGACCGTCGTGAGCATATGTTAACCAGCAGCGGTTAGCAGAGTCCGCGACATGCGGCCCTCTCCTCGCCTCCTTTCCCTGCTTGCGCCAGTGCTGATCGGGGGCATCTATTTTCTGGCCGCTTCCATTTCGCTCATCCTGTCGCGCTTTGAAGGCGGCATTGCGTTCATCTGGGGGGCGAATGCCCTTTTGATGGCGCAATTGCTGACGTCGCAGCGCATCTACTGGTTTCGCGCGATCCTGGCCTGCGCGCTGGCGAGCGCCGTTTCCACGGCCCTGTTCGGCATGGGGCCGGCCGCGGCGATTCCCATGATGCTGATGAACATGGCTGAATCATTGGCGGTGGCGATGATCTGCCGGCATTATGCGTCCGGCCGGAACATCATGGTCGCCCTGGTCCCATTGGCGATCTTCGTGGGCGCGTTGTGCGGCGTGAACGCTTTGGCAGGTTTGGGGTCCGCGCTGGTCGCCTCTCATCTGACCTCCGTGTCCTTCGGCGCCAGCTGGCTGCAATGGTATTGGGGCCATGTGCTGGGCGGCCTGATCTGCACGCCGGTGCTCGTCATGCTGATGCAGGGCGAATGGTCGCGATGGTTCCGCGCCACGTCCCCGCGCCTTCGGCTGGAAGCGCTTGGTCTGCTGCTCCTGTTGGGAGGGGTGACCTGCTATATATTCTATCAGGATCGCTATCCGTTGCTGTTCGTGCCGCTTCTCCCGCTGGTCATCATTTCCTTTCGCGCGGGCCATCACGGGGCCGCGGCGTCGATCATCGTCCTTGCCACAGTGGGCGGCGCGACGTCGGCGCTCAGCGACGGCTATCTGTCGTCGATCGCCGTGTCGCCCGGAGCAAAGACCCAGTTCTTCCAGATCTATCTGGCTTTCAGCTTTCTCCTGTCCCTTCCCGTGGCGGCCGAATTGAACGGGCGGCGCAGGCTGTTCCAGATGCTGCGCGAAAGCGAGGCGCGATACCGCATCATCGCGGAGCATTGCGGCGACATGGTGCTGAACCTCGGCACCGACGGGCGGATCGGCTATGCATCGCCGTCCGTGCTGGAACAGATCGGCTGCGCGCCGTCCCTGTTGATCGGCCAGCCGGCGGCCGACTTGATCCATCCCAAGGACAGGGCGCTTGTGGCCGCTGCCTGCCGCCGCGCGCTGGAGAAGCCGCGCGACATCCATCGGGTCGAATTCCGCCTGCTTCGCGCCGTCGATGATCTTGACTGGTATGAGATGGTGGCGCGCGCCGTCATGGATGAGCAGGACGACGCAACAGGCATCGTGTGCACCATTCGGGACATGTCCCGCCACAAGGCGCGCCAGCACGCGTTGCAGCAGGTGGCGTCCCATGATTCACTGACAGGCGCCGCGAGCCGCCGGGCCTTTCTGGAGCGGCTGGAGATGGAAATCGGCCGGCTGGGAGGCCGCGACCAATCCTGCCTGCTGCTGCTGGACCTCGACCATTTCAAGGCGGTCAACGACTCTCACGGTCATGCCGCCGGCGACAGGGTCCTGGCCGCTTTCGTGGAGCGTCTGAAGCCCGGTTTGCGGAGCAAGGACTGCATCGGGCGTCTGGGCGGCGAGGAATTTGCCATCCTGCTGGCGGATATGGATATCCACCGGGCCAGCGCCGTTTGCGAAAGATTGCGCCGCATGGTGGCGGATGAGCCGGTCCATCTTTCCACAGGGCAAAGCGTGACCGTGACGTTCAGCGCGGGGCTGGTCGAACTGGACGGCGTTGCGAACGCGGCGGCCATGCTGGAGGCAGCGGACAAGGCGCTTTACCGCGCCAAGAACAGCGGCCGCAACTGCCTGCATCTGGCGGCCTGATCCGAAGCGGTTTCCGCCTTCGCTTCTCCCGCGAAAAAGTCGAGATGATATGTTGTAACCTTGCCTGTTATCGCCTATGTAGCGCTCACCATGCAATCCCGCCTTCGCCAAGCCCTGTTGACAGGCCGGATCGACCGGATCGCCATGGGCCTGTCCGGACTATGCGTTGCCCATTGCTTCGCCACGGCGCTGATTCTGGGCCTGCTTGCATCGGCCGGCGGCTTTTTCGCAAGCCCGCTATTTCACGAAACCGGGCTGGTGCTTGCGATCCTGCTGGGAGCGGTCGCGCTGGGACATGGGGCGGTGGTGCATGGTTTCATGATGCCCGCCGCGATCGGTTCGCTCGGTCTGGGCATCATGGCGGGCGCCCTGACCATGGATCACGGGTTGCAGGAAAGCGTCTATACCTTGCTGGGCGTAGGCATTCTGGCGCTTGGCCACGATCTCAACCATCGCGCGGGCCGGTAAGCGTCCGCGAAGGGGCGGCGGGCAAAGCCGCTTCCGATCATCGTCTATCCATGCCGGCCCTGTCCGGATCGGCGGACGCGCTCAGCTATCCTTGCGGTCCAGCCGATGTTCGCCCTTCACCCAGCGGACGGTGCCCGTGCTGGCGCGCATCACGACGCTTTCCGTGGTGAGATGGCCGCCCGGAAGCCGCTTGACCCCGTCCAGCAGCGATCCGTCCGTCACGCCCGTCGCCGCGAAGATGCAGTCGCCCTTCGCAAGCTCCTTGAGGTCGTAGACCTTGTCGAGATCGGTGATGCCCCATTTGCGCGCGCGTGCGCGCTCGTCATCGTTGCGGAACAACAGCTTGCCCTTGAACTGCCCGCCGACGCAGCGCAGGGCGGCGCAGGCCAGAACGCCTTCGGGCGCGCCGCCCGAACCCATATACATGTCGATGGTCGTTTCCGGATCGGTCGTGGCGATCACGCCCGCCACATCGCCATCGGGGATCAGCATGATGCCGCAGCCGATCGCCCGCAGTTCCGCGATCAGCTTTTCATGGCGCGGACGGTCCAGCACGCACACGATGATGTCGCCCGGCTCCACGCCCTTGGCCTTCGCCACGGCCTCGACATTGTCCTTCACCGGCCTGTTGAGGTCGATGATGCCGTCCGGATAACCCGGCCCTACGGCCAGCTTTTCCATATAGACGTCGGGCGCGTTCAGCAGGCCGCCTTCTTCCGAGATCGCCAGCACCGCCAGCGCATTGGGGCCGGCCTTGGCCGTGATGGTCGTGCCTTCCAGCGGATCGAGCGCGATGTCGATCTTTGGACCCGTGCCGATGGCATTGCCGACCTTTTCACCGATATAGAGCATGGGCGCTTCGTCCCGCTCGCCTTCGCCGATGACGACGGTGCCGTCCATGTAGAGATCGTTGAACGCCATGCGCATGGCTTCGACGGCGGCGGCGTCGGCGGCCTTTTCATCGCCGCGCCCGATCAGCTTTGAGGCCGCGATGGCGGCGGCTTCGGTCACGCGCACCATTTCCAGCACCAGAACGCGATCGAGAATCGAGCTAGCCTGCACCATGTCCATTCCTCTTTTGAGCGGTATTTGGACAGGGCGATAGGGGGTCGGCTTTACCTTGTCGAGCCATGTGTCGAATATGCGCCTCCTTTTGGCGGCATGATGCAACAGATGGCCGTTTCCGTGCGTTGCCATCTCCGAAAAAAAGGGGCCGCTACATGATAGTTGCGTTGATCGTCGCCAGTCTTGCCGCCGGATCTCCCGCATCGGCATCCGTCCATTCCATGGGCCGCGCCAGTCCCTGCCAGGCGGTGCCCGCGCTGTGCCTGAAGTCCGGCCGGGAAGAGTCCTTTCGCATAACGGAGGAAACGGCGCCCGGCGTGGACAACAAGATGCGCGCTTATGGATTCGACGCCCGGCCATGCCGGATCATCGGCAATCTGGATTGCCCCAAACGCGCCAACCGCACGCTGTTCCGGCTGGGGGAGCCGGTCGAGGATACCCTGCTGCGTTCGTTCCGGGCGCGCTGACCGGATCGGCCTTCAATCAAGGATGTGCATGACCATCGGCGTCCCGAGCAGGCTGTCCGATCCGGCAAGGCGATCGAGCGTCTCGCATATGCAGCGCTCTTCACCGGCATGCGTGACGATCGCCATCAGCACGCCGTCCTGCTGGTTGGCGCCGCGCTGGATCATGCTTTCGATGGACACACCCGCGTCGCGCGTCGCGGCGGCGATTTCCGCGAGGACGCCGGGCCGGTCCTGCACCTTGAAGCGCAGATAGCTGCGCCCGATGCGCCGCCCGGCGTCGGCCGGCTTTTGCAGACTGAGCGCGGCCACCGGCATGGCGAAGGCGTCGCCATATTCGTCGCGCGCGACGTCGATCAGGTCGGCAACGACCGCCGAAGCCGTCGGGCCTTCGCCCGCCCCGCGTCCCTGGAAGAACAGGCGGCCGACGAAATTTCCTTCCGCCACCACGGCATTGAGCGATCCGTCGACATGGGCAAGGGGATGATCGGTCGGAACCAGCATGGGATGAACGCGCTGGAACAGCCCGTCAGGCCCGTTTTCGGCCACGCCGACCAGGCGGATGCGATAGCCCAGCGCGGCCGCTTCGGCGATATCGGCGGCGATCACGTCGCGGATGCCTGTGACGGCGACATTGCCGAAATCGAGTTCGGTGCCGAACGCCAAGCTGGCGAGAATGGTGAGCTTGTGGGCCGCGTCCACGCCGTCGATGTCGAAGCCGGGATCGGCCTCTGCATATCCCAGTTCCTGCGCCTCCTTCAGCACATCGTCGAATCCGCGCCCTTCCTTCTCCATGGTCGTGAGGATGTAGTTGCAGGTTCCGTTGAGGATGCCATAGACCCGGCTGATCTCATTGGCCGCGGCGCCTTCGCGCAGACCCTTGATGACGGGGATGCCTCCGGCGACGGCGGCTTCATATTTGAGCGCGATGCCCGTCTTTTCCGCAAGCGCGGCCAGATCGAGGCCATGATGCGCCAGCATCGCCTTGTTCGCCGTGACGAAGGGCTTGCCCGCCGCAAGGCATTGCCGCGCCAGCGTCAGCGCCGGTCCGTCGGCGCCGCCGATCAGTTCGACCACCACGTCGATGTCTTCGCGCGCCGCCAACGTGGTCATGTCGTCCACCCATTCATAGGGGGACAGGTCGACGCCCCGGTCCTTGTTCCGGTCCCGCGCGGAGATCGCGGCCACCTGAATCGTGCGGCCCGCGCGACGGGCGATCAGATTTCCGTTGGTCTGGAGCAACCGGATGACGCCGCCGCCCACGGTCCCCAGGCCAACCAGCGCGACGCGCAGCGGGGCATGGGGGTGCAGATTTGTCATGGCCTATCCTCATCTTCCAGCAGGTCAGGGCCGCGCTGATAGCGGCCCGGGCGTCATAGTCCAAGGAAAAGCGGGAGCGGACAGCTTAGCCGGGGCGCCGCGTCCTTTCGCAACGGCCCAGCGCCTGCACGATCAGCTGATAGTCCGCGCGGGCGGCTTCGGCATCGACGGGCGCCAATGTCCGCACCGACTGGAGCGGGAGCGCGGGCGGGAGGGCGCAGGCCAGCCGATACCACAGCAGGCTGCCCGGCTGCGGCGGGCGGGCCGCTTCATCGACGATTTCGCCGAGTGCCACGGCCCATCGCGGTTCCTGACCGGGCCGCCTTACGATGGAAAGGGACACAGGCTCGCCATTTTCGGTCCGGAGAAAGATCTGCGTTTCTCCTTCCCCCGTGATCGTGCCGGATACATGGAAGGCGTCGCCCAATCCCAGGATGCGTGGCGGCGCATCGGGCGAAACCAAAGCGGAAACGATGCCTTTCACCTGCTCCATTTCAGCGGAAGACGCTGGAATCTGCGCATCTCGTGAGATCAGCTGAAGTTCTCCCGGACGAACGCCCTGCTTTGCGAACAGGAGCATGTGCGCCTTTTTCAGCTTGGCTACTTTCCCGCGAGCGTCGAGCGGGGCGTCATACAGATAGGTTACGGCAGGGCTGATGCCTCCCTCTCCGCGAATCAGCGACGCCACATCGGCCTCGATATAGAGCCGCCGATAGCCCGCCGGCACATTTCCCGCCCGCGCGGCGGGCAAGGCCATGCTGTTGCGGATACGCACATGCACGATGACGGACGCTGCGTCGGCAAGATCGACAAGGTCCGCATAGGAGAGCGCCGGAGACGCAGCGGACGGCGGGGCAGATGAAGCGGCGTGGGCGAGGGGACTTCCCCAAATCAAAGGGTTTGCGACGGAAATGAGGCAGGCCCAGAGGAATTTTTCTAACTTGCCGGTAGATTTCGTTGTCTTGTTCGTCATATGCTGTCAGTCCGTTGCATCAATGTCACACGCAAGCCATTCCAGGGCGACATGCCAGGATTGTTTGTAAACGCAAACGGGTGAAGCGATAAAGCGTTTGCGTGGCGGAAGATGCCGCGATAGGAATTTGAAGGGTAGCAAATGGGACGGATATAGGCCAATGATGACCGGGAGGCCCCGGACATCTTGGGTCGTTTTGACTGATTTGCATAATAACAACCAGTAAGCTGAGTTAAGGAGTGTCGTTGCCGAATGGCCTATGCTGACCACTCGCAAGGATCGAGTCGCACGATCTCGATCATTATCGTCGCCCTGATTCACGCTGTTCTCGGCTATGCCTTCGTCACCGGTCTTGGCATGAAATATGTCAAAAAGGCGGCGGAACAGCTGAATGTGATCGACGTGAAAGAGGAACCGCCGCCACCTGATGAGGAGCCGCCGCCGCCTCCGCCGGAACAACCGGTCGAGCCTCCGCCGGTCGTTGCTCCTCCGCCGATCGTGCAGACGCCGGCCCCCGCGCCGCCGATCCAGACCGTGCGCACGCCTCCGCCGGTGTTCAATCCGGTTCCGGTTGCGGCCCCCCCGCCGCCACCGCCTCCGCCGGCCGTCGCAGCGACCCGTGCTACACCGCGTAGTGCGCCGGGTAGCTGGCTCAGCGACGCCGACTATCCCAGCCGCGCGCAGCGTGAAGAACGTTCGGGCACGGCCGGTTTCAGGCTGGAGATCGGGCCGGACGGCCGCGTGACGAGTTGCACGATCACCTCTTCCACCGGTCATAGCGATCTTGACGAGGCGACTTGCCGTCTTCTGCCGAAGCGCGCCAGGTTCAAGCCCGCCAAGGGTTCGAACGGCGAAGAGATGGCGGATACGTATAATGGCCGCATCACCTGGCGGTTGCCGGAGTAATTCAGTGATGGGAAGGCCGGCACCCCGCGCCGCCTTCCCTTTCTTACGATCTATTTGAGAGGGAAGTCTTGAACATGTTGATGTCTATCGCAGCGGCCGCCGCCCCAAAGGCGGCCAATCCCTACGGTCTGATGGAAGCCCTCGAGCAGGGCGGCGTCATTGCCTGGACCGTCTTCCTCATCCTTTGCGTCATGTCGGTCGGCACCTTCTACATCCTGTTCACCAAGCTGATCGAACAGCAGAAGGTCATCAGCCAGGGCAGGAAGGTCCGCGCGACCTTCTGGCGCGCGGCCAGCCTGAAGGAAGGCGCGGCGAAGCTGGAAAAGAATTCGGCCTACAAGCAGATCGTCGATGACGGTATCAAGGCCCAGGAAGAACACACAAAGCTGACCGATCCGGTTGAAGCGCACGACTGGCTGCACGGCTCGCTCGCGCGTTCGGAAGCCCAGATCAACTCCAGCCTGGGCGGCGGTCTCGCCTTCCTCGCGACCGTCGGGGCGACCTCGCCGTTCATCGGTCTGTTCGGTACGGTCATCGGCATCTACCGCGCTCTGATCAAGATCGGTGCGGCCGGTCAGGCGTCGATCGACGCGGTCGCAGGGCCGGTCGGTGAAGCGCTCATCATGACCGCTCTGGGTCTGGCCGTGGCCGTTCCCGCGGTGCTTGCCTACAACTTCCTGCAGCGCCGCAACAAGTCGATCGCCGAGCAGCTCAACAGCTTCACCGTCGATCTGCTGGCTTACCTGGTTTCGAACGGCGCCGTCCGTCCGTCTCTGGCGGCTGCTCCGGTCGCTCCTGCTGCCAAGCCGGCCGCCGCGCCGACCAAGGCCTGATCGCCTGAAGGGCCGGTCGGGACCGGCGGACGGCTGCGACCGTCCGGTCCCGACCGGCCATGGGCCTCGCGTAACGGGGCACCATCGAGACGCATGTTAGGATATTATCAATGGCAATGAGTGTTGGCTCCGACGGCGGTGATGAAAAGCCGATGTCCGACATCAACACGACGCCGCTTGTCGACGTCATGCTGGTGTTGCTCATCATCTTCCTCATCGCGGTCCCGGTCGTCGTCCAGACGGTTCAGCTACAGCTCCCTAAGGTGGCGTTCGAGCCGACCACGACGAAGCCGGAAAATGTTTCCCTGTCGATCACGTCCGGTTCCGACGGCAGCTGCGCGGTCTATTGGAACCTCACGCGGGTTTCTTCCGACGAACTGCTCAACCGGGCGGTGGCAAAGCTGGAAGCGGATATCAAGAAGGCGGGCGGCGTCGAAAATATGACGCCGGAGGATCTGCCCGAAGTGCATATCCGTGGCGACATCAACGTTCCCTACCGGTGCATCGGCGGCACCATCTATACGATGCAGCGCGCCGGATTCCCGAAAGTCGGCTTCATCTCCGAACCTGAACCGGGTTCGACGACGCAGCGGCTGTAAGTTCTAGGAGTATCGCCCCATGGCAATGAGTGCCGGAAGTGACGATGGCGAACCGATGATGGAAATGAACACGACGCCGCTTATCGACGTCATGCTCGTTCTTCTCATCATGTTCATCATCACCATCCCGATCCAGACCCACGCGGTCAAGATCGACCTGCCGCAGAACGCGCCGCCGACGGACAGCGTGATCGACCCTGTGAAGAACAAGGTCGCGATCGATCCCGGTGGCGTCATCACCTGGAACGGGTCGCCGATCGACCTGCTGACCTTGCGTCAGTATCTGCAGCAATCGCTGCGCCTGCCGGTCGAGCCCGAACTGCAATTCCAGCCCAATGCCCAGACCCGCTATGTCGTGGTCGATGAGGTGCTGGCGGAAATCAAGCGTGCCGGCGTCACGAAGCTGGGCTTCGTGGGCAATGAGCAATATGGCAATTTCTGATCCCGCCGACATGCCGGGAAGAAGATGATCTTGCTTCCCGGCATGTTGGGAGCGAAGTTTCCATCTGCCCAAGGGGCCGCTTCGGCGGCCCTTTTTTTGGCTATTATGTAGGTTGCGAGCCTCTTTGCCGAATATGGCTATGGATGGGGAGCAGGCAAAACTTATCCCTCGCTCCTTTGGGGAGAGGGTTGCGAAGACTTGGCAGCTTGCTGCCTGGTTGTAGCTGGGTGAGGAGATAGCGATCCGCAGGATCGCGGTTCAGTAGCCTCTCCCTCTCATCCAACTGCGCCTAGCCTCTCTTCGTTCGGCGAGGCTGCGTAGCCTTCTTCCCCAAGGGGAAAAGGGAAGAGGGACGTCCGCTTTTGGCCGCAAACAGTCCATGACCGTGGGTTTTGTAAACCGTATAATTCCCATTTTTAATCGCGCATCTGCACCGCCGCCGCTTGTTAACTTTTTTGTTACGATGAAAGCGCATGTAAAGGCGTGGTATGACACGACATCGGACCATCGATGCCGAACGGCGGACGAGGCCGGATCGGAGGGCGCGCGCGGCGGACAGGCAAGCCGTGTCGATCGGTGTCAGGATACGCCGCCCCGGCGAGAACTGGTTCGCCAGCCGGATCACCAATCTGTCCGTGACGGGTTTTCGCCTCCAAAGTTTTGCGAAGCTCAGCCCCGGCAAGGAATTGTGGGTTGCCCTGCCGGGTTTTGAAGGGCGACGGGCCATCGTGCTGTGGACGCGGGCCCATGAGTCGGGGTGCGCCTTCGACAGGCCGTTGCATCCGGCCATTCTGGATCATGTCGTGCGGCTGGCGCGCGCCGATTTCATGAACTGATGAAGAGTTACGGCCGTTCCCGGCCGCAAGCCATCGGGTTCGTTCAGGCAGGCGCGCCTTCCTGGAACTGCAACCGGGCCAATCGGGCGTAGAGCCCGCCTTCGGCTACCAAAGCGGCATGAGTGCCCTGTTCAACCACCCGGCCTTCATCCAGCACCACGATACGGTCGGCCGCGCGCACCGTCGCGAGCCGATGGGCGATCACGATGGTCGTGCGGTTGCGCATCAGCCGTTCAAGCGCATCCTTGACCAGTTCTTCCGATTCGGCGTCCAGGGCCGAAGTGGCTTCATCCAGCAGCAATATGGGGGCATCGCGCAACAAGGCGCGGGCGATCGAAACGCGCTGGCGCTGACCGCCCGACAGGCGCGAGCCGCCTTCGCCCAACTGGCTGTCCAGCCCATCGGGCAGCGCGCGTAGGAAGGCTTCGGCATTGGCCGCGCGCGCCGCCGCCCAGATGTCCTCGTCCGTGGCGTCCCATCGACCATAGCGCAGATTGTCGCGAGCCGACGCCGCGAAGATGATGCTTTCCTGGGGCACCATCGCCATCATGTCGCGCAAGGCCGCCGGATCGGCCTCCCGCAAAGGAACGCCATTCAGGCGGATTTCGCCGGTGTCGGGATCGTAAAAGCGCAAGGCAAGCTGGATCAGGGTCGACTTGCCCGCGCCCGAGGGGCCGACGACGGCGACGGTCTGGCCGGGTGCGATGTCCAGCGAGACGCCGTTGAGCGCGGCTTGATCGGGGCGTGTCGGATAATGGAAATGGACCTTGTCGAATTCCAGCCGCACCCCCTCGGCAGGGCGCGGCAGAGCCCTGGGCCGGGCCGGGGGAAGGATCTGGGGCCGGGCGGTCATCAATTCATGCAGGCGGCTGGCCGCTCCCGCGCCCCGCAGGAGATCGCCCCATGTTTCCGACAAGGCGCCGAAAGCGCCGGCGACAAGGCCGCCCGTCAGCACGAAAGCGGCGATACTTCCGCCCGAAAGCCTGCCCGCGGCCACATCGACCGCGCCCTGCCACATCACCGCCGTGATCGACCCGAAGACGAGGGCGATCACCACCGCCGTCATGCAAGCGCGCAACAGGATTCGGCGGCGCGCGGTGGCGAAGCCCGCCTCGACCGTGCTGTCGAACCGCGCCGCTTCACGCTTTTCCTGCCCGAAGGCTTGCACGATCTTCATCGCGCCCAGCACTTCGGAGGTCACGCTGCCGACATCGGCCAGCCTGTCCTGACTGACGCGGGACAGCTTGCGCACGCGGCGGCCGAGGCTGACCATGGCGAGCACGATCGCCGGGATGCCCAGCAGCAGCAAGGCCGCAAGCTTGGGCGCCAGCGCGAACAGATAGACCAGCCCGCCAACGCCCGTGACGATATTGCGGAGCGCCACCGACACCGTCGACCCCACGACCTGATCGATGACCGCGGTGTCCGACGTCATGCGGGATGCGATTTCGGAGGGCCGGTTTTCCTCGAAAAAGCGGGGCGCCTGCCGCAGCAGATTAGCCTGGGTGGCGGATCGTATGTCGGCGACGACCCTTTCGCCCAGCCAGGCCACGAAATAGAAGCGCACGGCGGTGGCGAGCGCCAGGACCGTGACGATCAGGAAAAGATATTCGAACCAGCGGCCGATATCGCCGCCGCCCATGAAACCCTTGTCGATGACCAGCCGGAAACCGGCCGGAATGGCGAGCGTCGCGGCGGACGAAACCAGCAGGGCCAGCGCCGCGCCCGCGATGCGCGCGGGATATCGCCGGGCGAAACGCCACACCATCCCGAGGCTGCCGAGCGGCGGGCGATCGGCGGCACGGGGCGGCGGCTGTGTCCTATCATCCATGACGGCCGCGCTTAGCAGGGCACGCCACAAGCCTCAATGGCCCTAAGAACTGCGTGAGGGGGGATCAAGCCGGCCTCGATGTGATTGGACAAGGGCGGACACGGCATTATGAGAAGCGGGCATCCCACCTCCCCTCGCGCCGCAGGAACACCGCATGATCCGCATCCTTTCCGCAACCGTCGAACGCTGGCCGGTGGCGGGTGCCTTCATCATCAGCCGGGGGGCGAAGACGGTCGTGGATGTCGTGGTCTGCACCGTGGAGGAGGACGGCCTGGTCGGACGCGGCGAAGGCACCGCGATCTATTATGAGGGCGAGAGCGCAGAGGGCTGCGCTGCCGCTATCAACGCCTATGACGGTCCGCTCGACCGGCAGGCGCTGTTGGAGGACATGCCGCGCGGGGCCGCCCGCAACGCGCTGGACTGCGCGCTCTGGGATCTGGAGGCGAAGCAGGCGGCCATGCCCGTGTGGAAACTGGCCGGGCTGGCGGAACCCGTTCCGCTTCCCACTGCCTTTACCATCAGCCTCAACGATCCGGACCGCATGGAAGCCGATGCCCGCAGCGCGGCGGCGAGGGGTTTCTCCCTGCTCAAATGCAAGCTGACGGGCGAGGGCGACCGTGCTCGCATCGCCGCCGTGCGCGCGGGCGCCCCCGACGTCCGCCTGATCGTGGACGCCAATGAAAGCTGGCACGCGCTCGACATAGCGGCCGAGGCGCAGGCCCTTGCCGAACTGGGAGTCGAGATGGTCGAGCAGCCCGTGCTGCATGGCCGGGAGGAGAACTTGTCCGGCGTCCGTGCGCCCCTGCCCTTATGCGCCGACGAAAGCTGTCATACGCGGGCCGATCTCGATCGGCTGGGCGATTTCGATGCGGTCAACGTGAAGCTCGACAAGGCGGGGGGGCTGACCGAAGCGCTCGCACTGGTGCGGGAAGCGCGCGCGCGGGGCTTCCGGGTCATGGTCGGCTGTATGCTCGGGACGTCGCTTGGCATCGCGCCCGCCGCGCTGGCGGCGCAGGGGGCGGACTGGATCGATCTGGACGGCGCGCTGCTGCTGGCGAAGGACCGGGAGGGCGGCCTCACCGTTCAGGGCGGCCTGCTGCATCCCGGCACCCTCTGGGGCCTTGGTCAGTAACCCAGCGTCAGGCCGACCGCATAATATTTGGGACCGACATTGCCCTTGATCCTGAGCTTGGGGATCAGCGGCATGGCGAGCGTCGCATAGGGACGGGTATTGTCGCTGCTGAACCGCGCGCCGATCCCGATCGTGGCGGAAGCGGGCAGCGTATAGGCCGCCTCCACCCGGCCATAAAGCCGCGTACCGCCGTCGCGGAGATAAACGCCCGCGCCCGGCGTCAGGCTGAAGCCGCCAACGCCCATGGCATAGCCTGCCCCCACTTCCGCGCCCCAATGGCCGTCCGCGCGCCCATAATTCGCTTCCGCGCCCAGCCCCTCGGCATGGGCGGAAGGGGCCAGGCCGACCGTCGCCAGGACGGCAGCGCCCATCAGGATTTTTGCGAAGTTCATGCCCTGCCTCCCACTTTCATGCTTCCAGGGGAGCAGCCTTAGGTTCGACCGCCGTTTCCGCGCAACGCCCCGGGGACGAGGCGAGTCCGGTTCACGGTAGACCGAATCCCGGCTTATGGATGATCGTCGACGCGGATTACCGGCTGAACATCGGGGTAGGGCATGATCGCCTTGCCGTCCGGCGCGGCGGTGAAGCTGGTCTGGGTGGGATAAGCGAACTCGATCCCTTCCGCGTTGAACCGTTTCCAGATCGCCAGCCCGACATTGTGCCGCGACATGAAATAATCGTGCCTGTCCGGGTCGGGCACATCGAAATTCAGCTCGAAGTCCAGCGAACTCGCGCCAAAGCTGACCAGCCCCGCATTGACGAAGACATGCCCTTCCTTCTCCACGATTTCCCGCAACATGGCGGGAACCGCGTCGGCCTTTTCCTCCGGCGTCTGGTAAATGAGGCCGATCAGGAATTGGACCCGCCGCTGCGCCAGCGTTTGCAGGCTGGTGATTTCCTTTTGCAGCAGGTTGGTGTTGGAAATGACCTTCCTCTCGCCGGTCGTCGCCCGCAGCCGCGTGCTTTTGAGGCCGATGCGCTCCACGCGGGCGGTGGTCTGGTCATAGGTGATGATCTCTCCCCGGCGGAACGGCTTGTCGAAGATGATCGAAAGGGCCGCGAACAGGTCCGAGAAGATGCCCTGCGCGGCCAGGCCGATGGCGATGCCGCCGATGCCGAGGCCCGCGACCAGGCCGGTCACGTTGACGCCCAGATTGTCGAGCACCACCACCGTCGCGATGGCGAACAGGGCGACTGTCACCAGCACACGGATCAGCGCCATGGCGTTGCTCAGCGTGTCGGCGTTGCCGTCCTCCGACGCCTTGCGCTCGATGAGGCCCAGGATGATCTCGCGCAGCCAGACCGCGGCCTGAAAAACGGCGGCGATGGTGAAGAGGAAAGCGATGGTCTTGTAGAGCGCGGCGGGCGGATCGGCATAGCCCGCCACCAGCCGCGCCGACACCATCACCATGAAGAATTGCGTGGTCCGCGCGAATGTGCGGCCAAGGACATTGGAGAGACCCAGATGATCGCCCGGCTTTCCCTTGATCCGTGTCCCGAAGGAACGGAGCGCCGTCAGCAACAGGTAGATGACGATGGCCGCCCCGGCCGCGGCCATGATCTGGACAGCGTGATCCGAAACCCAGTCCGTCATCAGGTTCCAGTCGTTCCGCAGGTTCAGCGGCTTGCCGTCGATCCCGGTTATCGTCGCATCCTTCTGGTTCGCCATGCTTGTCCTTTTGCTCGCGCTGGAACGGAATCAGGCCGCCGTGGGCAGCGGCTCTTCATCCGCCAGCATGTCCAGCAGCGCAATCAATCCGCGCTCATGCCGCGACAGATAGCGTGTCCGGCGCGGCAGGCGAAGCCCCCTGCGCCATTCTTCCTGTCCATTTCTGCACAAGTCGATAAGGGCGGGGTGGATATAGCTCTTGCGGCTGATGGCCGGCGTGTTGCCGAGCGCTTCGGCGACCGGCGCGATCATGTCCTTGAGCGACACCGGACCTTCGCTCAGCGCGGCAAAGGCGATGACGGACGCCCCCCATGTGCGGAAATGTTTGGCGGTGAACGGGCCGCCCATCGTTTCGGCGATATAGGCGTTGACGTCGCCAGAGGTGATCGGCCGCGCTTCACCTGCTTCATCCATATATTGAAACAGATGCTGCCCCGGCAGGTCGTGCAGCTTCCGCACGAAACGCGTCAGCCTCCGGTCGGTGACCGTCATCTCCCGCAGCAGGCCCGACTTGGCACGATAGCGCAGCTTGAGCGAATGGCCGGCCATATCCACATGGCGGCGGCGCAGGGTGGTCGCGCCGAAGCTCTTGTTGGTGGTCGCATAATGCTCGTTCCCGACCCGCAGCTTGGCAAGGTCCAGCAGGCGCACCACCGCCGCCATGGTCCTTTCCTTGCGAAGCCCGCGCCCGGAAAGATCGGTGTCCAGCCGCGCGCGCAACCGGGGAAGGGCGCGCCCGAAGGCCAGGCAGCCCGCATATTTCCCGGCCTCCCGCTCGTCGCGGAAATCGGGATGGTAGCGATATTGCTTGCGCCCCCGCGCGTCCCGCCCCGTCGCCTGGATATGACCATGGGCGTGCGGGCAGAACCAGCAGCCTTCATAAGCAGGCGGCATGGCGATGGCGTTCAGGCGGTCGATTTCGTCCCTGTCGGTGATCCGCTTTCCGTCCGCATCGAAATAGGCCCAGCCGCGCTTCAGCGCGCGCCGGGTGATGCCGGGTTCGCTGTCGTTCGAATGGATGAGGGCGGCGGGGGGCATGGGTCGGGACGGACTTTCCTTCTCATCCCTTCAAACCCGCCGTTCATCGCTTCGTTCCGCAACGGATGGCCGCCGGCATTGTTGTCATTTCATTCCCTCAATCGCAAAAAAAGGATCGTCCCATGCCCACCATAGACCAGACACGCATCCTCATCATTGCAACGGACGGATTCGAGCAATCGGAATTGTTCGAACCGCGCGACCAACTCATCGGCGCGCGCGCCGCCGTGGAACTCGCCTCGCCCGAAAAGAAGCCCATCCAGGGCATGAAGCATGATGAAAAGGGCGCCACCATCACACCCGACCTGACGCTGGATGACGTGCGGATCGAGGATTATGACGGCCTGATCCTTCCGGGCGGAGTCGCCAATCCCGATACGCTGCGCACCAACGGGAAAGCGGTCGATCTGGTGCGCGCCTTTGTCCGTTCGGGAAAGCCCGTCGCTGCCATTTGTCACGGTCCCTGGCTGCTGGTGGAGGCGGATGTGGTGTCCGGGCGGACAGTGACTTCCTGGCCTTCGATCCGCACCGATCTGTCCAATGCGGGGGCAAAGGTGGTCGATCAGGAAGTCGTGATCGACGGCAATCTCATCACCAGCCGCAAGCCTGCCGACATCCCCGCCTTCGTCTCCGCATTCAGAAAGGCCGTGACAGAAGGCGCAACCGCCGCAGCCTGATGCCTGCCGCGTCGCCGCCCAGCCGCCAATGATGCGGGCGGCGGCGCATTACCGACATATGCGCCAGGGCGGTCATGACCGCGACGGTCGCGGCTGGAACGCAGACCGGCGCTGCTACAGGCCAGAGAATCGCGGCGAGCGCCGATATTCCTCCGGCGCCCAGCGCGGCGGCGAGGGCGTGAACATCGCCATCCGGTCCCCGCAGCCAGAACAGGCAAACGCCGATTCCCGTGATGAACAGGATCGGCAGCCGAAGCATGTCCCTGTCGGTCATCGCACAGGATAGAAGCATCATGGCGAGGAGCCACCCCAGATATCTGCGGGAAAGCCGCGGGAGCAGCCAGACACAGGCCGGATAGAGCAGCAATTCGCCCATCAGCGCGGCCATCAGGATTATGGCCGGCATACCCGTCCGGTCAGGAAGCGCGATCAGCACCGCTATGGCGAGCGCCGCCCATGTCGCCAGTCTTTGCGGTGCCATGCGAACATGGCTGATCCAGCCGCGCCAGCCCGGCCGCAAGGCAAAGCGCCGATCCGCCAGGCGAAGCTGGAACGCGCTCATGATGAAGAGCGCTTCCACGCCCCAGCGCATGACATATGCGCCCATCCATGGCGTCGCCAGCACCATGCCCAGCAACAAGCCATGGATGACGCCCAGAGCGCGCAATTCGCCGTTCATGCGGCAAGTCCGGCCGGACGTGGAGACGGCGCGATCATCGGGCGGCGGGCTTCGTCGCGCCGCTTGCGGGTCAGATAGGTGTCGAGGCCGATCTGCAAGGCCAGCATCATGAAGATGAATGGCTGATAGGCGATGCCCACGAACAGCGATCCGATCATATAGACGACATGCCCTTGTTGCAGCGCGATGGCGAGCGGCGCGATCCATGCCCCATCCGGTCCGTCCCGTCCGCGATATGTGCGCCGGATCATTTCGGTGCGCAGGAAGGTGACGATGTGGATCAGCGCCCAGATGAAGAAGCCGAAATAGCCCTGCTCGCCCAGTAATTCGAAATAGGCGCTGTGATAGGCGCGGCCCCGGTCGGTCACGATGCGCGTTTCGATACGGCTTCCGCCGCTATCGGAAACGAAGCTGCGGGAAACGTAGGTGAAGCTGTTCTGAAGGTAATTGTCGAAGCCGCCGCCGCCGGGATGCTCCTTCACATAGTCGAGGGTCCATTTCCACACGGCGATCCGGGTCGCGGCGCTTTCATCGCCCTGATGGTTCTCGATGGTCGACATGCGCTGGGTGAAGCTGGCGGGCAGGAAGGGGATGGACGCCAGCGCCGCCGCCAGCATCAACGGCCCATAGATGAACTTCCGCTTCGAGCGCATCAGCATCATTCCCGCCAGCACGACGATGCAGATCAGGCCCGTTCGCGCCTCCGTGCCGATCGGCATCAGCAGGCAGGCGAAACAGAGCGCCCAGGCAAAGCCCTTTACCCGCCAATCGGGCGGAAACACCGTGCCATGGCGCGAAAGCCAGAGAATGATGGGGATCAGCGATATGGCGACGCAGGATATGATGCTGCCTTCATACAGGCCGCTATTATTGTCGACCATCAGGTTGAGCACGCCATAGCCGCCGCCCGACAGCGCCGTTTTCATGCCGCCGTTGATGATGATCGTGCTGGCGCAAAGCACCATGAACAGCGCCAGCGCCTCGATTCGCAGCTTGGTGCGCAGCGTCACCGGCAGGAAGATCGCGAAGATCAGGGCTTTCCAGACCCAGGACCATTTTTGTTGCGCTTCGACCGGGAAGTCCGCCGTCGCGGTCGTATAGGCGCACCAGCCCAGCAGGATCAGCAGCAGCACCTGCCGGAAGGAGAATCGGCAATCCTTCTTGTCGTCCACCAGCAGCCACGCCCCCGCCGCAAGCAGGAAGGCAATGGCCGAAATGGGGATGCTGTTCAGCAGGAAATAGGAAAGGCGCTGCGGCGAAACGATATCGATATAGGCATAGATGGCGATCAGCAGGAACGGCCGCCGGAAGCCCAGCAGGAAAAAAAGTCCAAGAAAAGCAACGAAGAACAGGTCACGCATCGCTTGATGGACCTTCCGCTTCGGGGTCGCGGTCCAGATCCGGACGCGACAGCAGCCGGAAAGCGGCCAGCAGGATCGCGCCATGGCTGATGAGCAGGGTCAGGGTATCGATCATCTTGGATTGAAGGCTCCGCTACGCACCGCATCTTCCTAGCGCGGCAGAGTTGACGGGCCGTTAAACAATTTCTGGCAGAGAAACGGGTCATGACGACACGCATTCTTCATGTGCTCGACCACAGCCTGCCGTTGCAGAGCGGCTATACCTTCCGCACGCGCGCGATTTTGCGGGCGCAGATGGGCAAGGGCTGGGACGTGCGCGGGATCACCGGCCACCGCCACGGCGCGCCGGGGCCGTTGGAGCAGGTCGTGGACGGACTGCGCTTTCATCGGACGCCCGGCGAGGCCGCGACCGGCAATGCCTTGCTGCGCGAATGGCGGGACATCGCGGCCCATGCCGATGCCATCGAGGCGCTGGTGCAGCGCTGGCGTCCGGACATCATCCACGCCCATTCGCCCGTGCTCAACGCCATCGCGGCCCAGCGAGTCGCGCGGCGGCACGGCATCCCCCTCGTCTATGAGATCCGCGCCTTCTGGGAGGATGCGGCGGTCGGCAACGGCACCGGCGCGCAAGGCAGTCCCCGCTACTGGCTGACGCGCCAGCTGGAAACCCATGCCGTGCGAAGCGCCGACGCGGTCGCCGTGATCTGCGAAGGGTTGCGGTCGGACCTGATCGCGCGGGGGATCGATGCGCGAAAGATTATCGTTTCGCCCAACGGCGTCGACATGGACCAGTTCGGCGCGCCCGTTGCCCGCGATCCCGCTTTGACGACGAAGCTCGGCCTCGAAGGCGCGGACGTCGTCGGCTTCATCGGCAGCTTCTACGATTATGAAGGGCTGGACGACCTGATCGCCGCCATGCCCCGCCTCGTGCGGGCGCGGCCCAGGGCGAAGCTGCTGCTTGTCGGCGGCGGCCCTTGCGAACAGGCGCTGCGCGACCGGGCCACGGCGTCGCCCTTTGCCGATCACATCCTGTTCGTGGGCCGTGTGCCGCATGAGCGGGTGGAGGATTATTATGCGCAGGTCGATGTCCTGGCCTATCCGCGCAAGGCGATGCGCCTCACCGATCTGGTGACGCCGCTCAAACCGCTCGAAGCCATGGCGCAAGGCAGACTCGTCGCGGCCTCCAGCGTCGGCGGCCATCGCGAATTGATCGAGGACGGCGTCACCGGAACCCTGTTCGCGCCCGATGATCCGGCGGCTATCGCCGCCGCGCTGGCGGACATGTTCGCCGACCGGCATTTCTGGGAAGAACGGCGGGCGGCCGCGCGCGCCTTTGTGGAGCGGGAACGCAACTGGGCATCGAACATCCTGCGCTACGAGCCGGTCTATCAACGCCTGCTGGCATCCGCCGCGCCCGACGCGCGGGCGGCGGCGGCATGATCGGGAGGCCCCGGAAAATGGGCCGGCGCACGAGTCGGAATAAAGCCATGGGAATGGCGTTGCTGGGCGCGGCGGGCGCGGCGCTCGCCATGCTGTCCATGCCGGTCGGGCTGGTGGAAACGCTGATCGCGTCCACCGGTGTTTCGGAAATTCTGCCCGCCGCCGGGCCGCCCCTGGGCATCAAGGCGCGGCTGGCGCTGGCGCTGTTCGCGGCGCTGATGGCAACGGGAATCATGGGAGCCATGCGCCGCCAGGAGCGGCTTTTGGCCCTGGAGCATGGAGGACGTCCCGATGACGTCCGGGGAGCAGGTAAAATGGGTTTTGCATTGTCCAGGCTGACAGCTTTCGCGCGCGGACGGATTCATCCTCCGGCCATGTCCGGCGAACCGGTGTTGCGCCGCGCGGATTCCCATCCCGATGCGCCCGCGCGCGCGCCGATCTTCGCCAGCCGCGACTTTGAAGGTCTCGACATTTTCGGGCGGACCGGACCGGCCGGGCGGGCCGGGATGGAGGATGACAGCCAGGCAGTTGCCGGGGATGCGGTTCCTCCCGGCGGCCTGACGCTGCCGAACGCGCCGGAACCGCTGTCGGATGAGGAGCTGCTCCAGTCTGCTGTCGGACTGCCGCTTCCTGGCGCGGCCGCGGCGGGCGGAGCTGATTTTTCCGAAGGGCAAACCCCAGCCGCCACTCCTGAAACGCAGCCAGTATCGATCATGCCGGCTGCTCCCGCGTCGCCTTCCATGGAACGGCTGTCGATTGCCGAACTGACGGCGCGGCTGGAGCGGGGCCTGGCGGAGCGGGCGCGCATCAAGGAAGCGAAGGCCGGATCGCATCGGGTCATCGCGGACATGCCCGTCGCCGCTGCGGTGCCCGTGCGCGATGCGGTGGTGGAAGATGTCGACATGGCTCTGCGCGATGCATTGGGCGCGCTGCGGACGATGGCCGGGCGGGCGCGCTGAGCGGCCCGCCATTTCGCGCTCTACCAATCCTCGATGGTAAGGACCGAAAGTTCTATTTCCGTGCCGCCGTCAATCGGCCGTTGATCATCGACGGCGATGTCGGCCACGAAATGCCGGTGCAGGCTCCATTGCGCTTCCTCGATCCCTTGCGCGAACCGGGCGGCGCGGACGGCGGCATCCGCGCCCCTGAGCGCGAGAATGATGACGTGCCGTCTCCCCTGAAACAGGGCGCTGGCCCAGGGGCGGCTGCTTGCCCGCCCGACAATAGTGTCCGGCCCGGCCCGCTCCAGCAATTGCAGCAGCAGACGGGGCAAGGGATCGTCTGAGCGTTTTCCTATTGCTTTATTCTGGACCAAATTCCGGGTCGAAAAGACATGATCCATGCTTGTCATAGGCCCGCGCTCCTGCGATATGTGTTCATGAAATGTTCTATTCTTCGCGTTATCCGCTGGCCCGGTTCGCGGCCCCTGCGCAGGTCGAAGACCAAGCGCGGGTCGCGCGCGCATTCGCGTCCGAAACGGGTCGGCGGAATATCATTTTCACGCAGGAATTTTTCGATGGCACGCAGGATCATCCTCTTCGTTCTCCTCCTCCGGACCGACTCGCCTTTTGCAGGTCGGTAGGTATATTCCTATCTCATGCTGGATTTCCTACTTGTCTAGGAAAATTCACATCATTATGGACCAAAATATGATCGGTAATGGAGAAGATCCCCGGCTCGTGCTGGATCGGCTGATTGCCGAGCGGGGGGAAAATTATGCCGATCTTTCCCGCCTGCTCAATCGCAATCCGGCCTATATCCAGCAGTTCATAAAGCGGGGAACGCCGCGCAAGCTGGATGAGGAGGACAGGCGCGTTCTGGCCCGCTATTTCGGCGTTTCGGAGGAAATGCTGGGCGGCCGTGTCCAGCCTTCGCCAGGCGCGCCGGCGCGGTCGCGCTCCCTTCCCGCCATCGTCGCGGTGCCGCGTCTGGCGCTGAGAGCATCGGCGGGAGCGGGCACTCTGGACGACGATGAAAGAGCGGCCGGCGTCATGGCGTTCGACGCGAACTGGCTGCGCCATATCGGCGTCCGGCCGCAGCGCGTATCGATCATCCGCGTCGACGGCGAATCCATGGCCCCCACGCTCAGCGACGGCGACGAGATCATGGTCGATCATGACGACGGTGCCGAACGGCTGCGCGACGGCGTCTATGTCCTGCGGCTCGACGGCGTGTTGATGGTGAAGCGGGTGGCGCTCGGTCCGCGCCGGGGCGCGATCAGCGTCTTGAGCGACAATGCCCATTATCCCGACTGGACCGACATAGATCCCGCGCTGGTCGATATTGTCGGCCGCGTCGTTTGGACCGGGCGGCGGCTGGTCTGATCGCCCGGCCTTCCCTATCTGTGCCGTGGAAGGGAATCGGAAGATGATCGACAATGAAGGGGTGATCCGCAAGGCAATGGAATGGCGCGGCGCACCCCTTGCGCTGGCGACCGTCGTGTCCACCTGGGGTTCGGCCCCGCGTCCGCGCGGCAGCCATATGATCGTGCATCGGGACGGCCGCTTCGAAGGCAGCATTTCGGGCGGCTGTGTCGAGACCGATGTGCTTCAGCGCGCCGCCGATGTCATTGCCGGGCGTCCGGGGCATCTCCAAAGCTATGGCGTCACGGACGGCGACGCCTGGTCGGCGGGCCTTCCCTGCGGCGGGGAGATCAGCGTGCTGGTGCAGCCCGTCTCGCCGGAGGGGTTTCCGCCCGGCCTGTTCGACCGTATCGCCGCCGCCAGTGCGCAGGGACGCTCGCTTGCCCTGTCGACCGATCTGGAAACGGCCTTGACGGTGGAGGGCGCCGTTGAAGGGCGGTTCGTCAACCGCTATCGTCCGCCCCGCCGCCTGCTGATCGTCGGCGCGGTGCAGATCGCCCAGTCGCTCAGCGTGCTCGCCTGTGCGATAGGCGTGACGCCGATCGTCATCGATCCGCGCGGCCGTTTCCTGACGAAGGAGCGCTTTCCCGGTGTTGTGCTGGACGACCGCTGGCCCGATGATGCCGTTGCCGATTATAGGCCCGGCGAATCCACCGCCGTCGTAACGCTCAGCCACGATATCAAGATCGACGATCCGGCGTTGATCGCGGCCCTGCGTGCGCCGACCGGCTATATCGCGGCGCTGGGATCGCGCAAAAGCCACGCCGCGCGGCTGGAGCGGCTCTCCGCCCTCGGTTTCACGCCTCAGGAACTGGCGCGCATAGACGGCCCGGCGGGGCTCGACATCGGCGCGACCGGCGCGGCGGAAATCGCGCTTTCCGTCGCGGCGGGCATGATAGCGGGCTTCAACGCCGACCGCTGATCAGCAACATTTCCCGCCATTTTTGCCGCCATAGCGCGCTTCCTGCCGATCGCGGAACAATTGCACCTCGCTCAGCACCGGCTGGTCCGGATGATGTGCCCGCATATGGCGCAGATAGGCGTCATAATCCGGTGCGCCCACCATCGCCCGCGCGATCTGCCGCAAGCGGAGAAGGACGCCGCTCATTCCGCTGCCGCCAGCGCTGCCGGTATTTCCCGCGCGGTCGGCTGGTCCGCCCGCCGCGCAGCGAGGCAGGCGCGGATGGTGAAGAAGATCAGCGACAGCACCACCGCCAGGAAGATCCCGCACAATGCGGCGTCAATCCGGTCGTTGAAGATGATCTTTTCCATCTCAGCCATAGACCTGGCGGGGGCCAGCACCGCGCCCCGTCCGGCGGCTTCACTGAAATTCGCGGCGTGGGCGAGGAAGCCGACCTTGGGATCGGCGGAAAACAGCTTCAGCCACCCCGCGCTCAGCGTGCAGATGAGCAGCCAGGCCGTCGGAACCGTCGTCACCCAGGCATAGCGGTCCCGTTTCATGCGGAACAGCACCGCCGTCGCCAGCATCAGCGCGATGGCCGCGAGCATCTGGTTGGAAATGCCGAACACCGGCCAGAGTGTATTCACCCCGCCCAGCGGATCGGTGACGCCTTGATGCAGGAAAAAGCCCCACGCCGCCACGCACAGCCCCGTCGCGACGAAGCCGGGGAGGGGACTGGTCGTATCCTTGAACCCCGGCACCGCCAGCGCGATCAGGTCCTGCAACATGAAGCGTCCCGCGCGCGTCCCCGCATCCACCGCCGTCAGAATGAACAGCGCTTCGAACAGGATCGCGAAATGATACCAGAAGGCTTTCATCGCCGGTCCGCCGACGACATGGGAAAAGATTTCCGCCATCGCCACCGCCAGCGTCGGCGCGCCGCCCGCGCGGGAGATGATGCTGTGTTCGCCTACGTCCTTCGCCGTCTGGAGGATAAGGTCCGGCGCAATCGGGAAGCCCATCGCCGTCACCGCCGCCGCCGCGCTCGCCGCATCCGTGCCGATGACGGCGGCGGGGCTGTTCATCGTGAAATAGATGCCCGGATCGAGGATCGATGCGCCGACCAGCGCCATGATCGCCACGAACGCCTCCATCAGCATCGCGCCATAGCCGATGATCGGCGCATCCGCTTCGCTCGCGATCAGCTTGGGCGTGGTGCCGCTGGCGATCAGCGCGTGGAAGCCGGACACCGCGCCGCAGGCGATGGTGATGAAGAGGAAGGGGAAGAGGCTCCCCGACCAGGCCGGCCCGCCGCCGTGCACGAACTGCGTGACGGCGTGCATCCTGAGCGGCGGGGCCATGATGACGATGCCGATGGCGAGCGCGCCGATGGCCCCGATCTTGAGGAAGGTCGACAGATAATCGCGCGGCGCGAGCAGCAGCCAAACCGGCAGCACCGAAGCCACCGCGCCATAGCCGATCAAGATCCAGCACAATTGCACCGGCGTGAAGGTGAAGGCTGGACCCCAGAGCGGTGATTGGGCGATGCTTTGCCCATAGACGATGGCCGCGAGCAGCCCGGCCAGACCCAGCACGGACACTTCGCCGATCCGCCCCGGCCTGATCCAGCGCGTATAGACGCCCATGAAGATCGCGAGCGGCACCGTCGCCGCGACGGTGAACATGCCCCACGGGCTTTCCGCCAGCGCCTTGACGACGATCAGCGCCAGCACGGCCAGGATGATGACCATGATCATGAACGCGCCGAACAGCGCGATGGTCCCGGCGACCTGTCCCATCTCCATGCGGATCAGCTCGCCCAGCGACTTGCCGTCCCGCCGCATGGAGATGAAGAGAACCATGAAGTCCTGCACCGCGCCGGCCAGCACCACGCCCGCGATGATCCACAAGGTGCCGGGCAGATAGCCCATCTGCGCCGCCAGCACCGGCCCCACCAGCGGCCCCGCGCCCGCGATCGCCGCGAAGTGATGGCCGAACAGGACAGTCCGGTCGGTCGCCACATAGTCCATCCCGTCCGCACGCCGGATGGCAGGCGTCGCCCGCGCGGGATCGAGCCGCATCACGTTCCGCGCGATATAGAGCGCATAATAGCGATAGGCGACGAGGAAGCTGCTGACCGCCGCCACCACGATCCATAGCGCATTCACCGCCTCGCCGCGCGACACCGCCACCACGCTCAAGGCCACGGCGCCCACTATCGCGATCAATATCCAGGGAATGTGCCGCGCCATCGCTCTCTCGCTTATCCGTTATTCAGGTCGGCCGCACAGTAAGGGCGCGTGATCGAAAGACAATCTTCTCTTGTCCCATGCGGGCGAACCTTTTGCCCGGAAGCCCGTTGTCTTTCTGATCCTCATTCCACCATTCAGACTGGAGGACGGAAAGATGACGAAAAACGGCAAATGGTCGCGGAAAGCGACGGAGGAGAGCGATGCGCTCGACCTGGAGCGCGACATATTCACATTGCATGATCCCCGGAAGATCGCGGCGTCCCTCAAACGCTCGGCCGAAGCCAGCCGCCGTCGCAAGAGCGGCCCCTTCCGCTCGGCCATGTCGATGCTGACCTTCTACATCAACCGGGCGGGGGAGGGGCTGGATGCGCGCCAGCGGCAGATATTGGAGCAGGCGAAGGACGAACTTCGCATCGCTTTCGGAAAGCCGCGCAAGGCCTGAACGCTCTTTGGAACCGGGCGTTCACCCGTCATTTCGACTCCTGCCTCGCTTTAGCGACGATCAGCCTTTTCTGACGGCGGAGATCACCGCTTGCGCACGAACTCCGCGCGCAGCACCAGCCCCTTGATGCCATCATAGCGGCAGTCGATTTCCTGCGGATCGCCGGTCAGCCGGATCGACTTGATGAGCGTTCCGCGCTTCAATGTCTGGCCCGCGCCCTTCACGGTCAGGTCCTTGATGAGCGTCACCTGATCGCCGTCTGCTAGCAGATTGCCGACCGCGTCGCGCACTTCCACGGTGTCGCCGTCGCTCTGCTGCGCCGCCGCGTCCGCCGCGCTGATCCATTCGCCGCTGGCTTCGTCATAGACATAGTTATCGTCGCTCATGCGCTCGGCTCCTTATCCCTCACTGACGCTTTCCAGAACCGCCGCGCGCAGGTCCGCGATCCCCGTGCCCTTGTCGCTCGACGTGGCGATGATGGCGGGATGAGCGGCGGGGCGTTTGCGGATGGCCTGAGCGGTCTTTTCCATCACCTCGGCCAGATGGCTGGCCTTCACCTTGTCCGCCTTGGTCAGCACGATGCGATAGCTGACCGCCGCCGCGTCCAGCATGTCCAGAATGTCCGTATCGACATCCTTGATCCCGTGGCGGCTGTCGATCAGCACCAGCGTGCGCTTGAGCTTTGCCCGCCCGCGCAGATAGTCGTTCACCAGGAACCGCCATTTGCGCACCATGTCCTTGGGCGCGCGCGCATAGCCATAGCCCGGCATATCGACGAGCCGGAAGCGCAGCGGCTCCCCCACGTCGAAGAAATTGAGTTCCTGCGTGCGCCCCGGCGTATTGGATGTGCGGGCGAGGCTGTTGCGCCCGGTCAGCGCATTGAGCAGCGACGACTTGCCGACATTGGACCGCCCTGCGAACGCCACCTCGTTCACCGCCATGTCGGGCAGGAATTTGAGGTCCGGCGCGGATTTAAGGAAGGCGATCGGCCCGGCAAAGACCTTGCGCGCTTCCTCGACCAGTTCGCTTTGTTCCTGTTCGTTCACGGGTTGCGGCCTATTTCGCCGGAGCCGCGCTCAGCTGCGGATGGCGTTTGTAGAGCCACCATTGCTGCGCCATCGACAGGCAGTTGTTGGTGATCCAGTAGACCAGCAGCCCCGCCGCGAAGGGCGCCATGATGAACATCATCACCCATGGCATGATCGCGAAGACCTGCTGCTGCATAGGGTCCATCTGTGCCGGGTTCAGCTTGAACTGGAAATACATGCTGATTCCCAGCAGCAGCGCCAGCACGCCGATCCCCAGGAAAGCCGGAGGCGTGAAGGGCAGCAGGCCGAACAGGTTCAGGATATGCAGCGGATCGGGCGCGGACAGATCCTTGATCCACAGCACGAAAGGCTGGTGCCGCATTTCGATGGTGAGCTGCAACACCTTGTAGAGCGCGAAGAAGATCGGAATCTGGAGGAAGATCGGCAGACAACCGGCAAGGGGGTTCACCTTCTCCCGCTTGTAAAGCGCCATCATCTCCTGCTGGAGCTTGGGCTTGTCGTCCTTGTAGCGTTCCTGCAACGCCTTCATCTTGGGCTGCACGGCGCGCATCGCGGCCATGCTGGCGAACTGGCGCTGGGCGACGGGGAACATCAGCGCCCGGACCACGAAGGTCAGGCAGATGATCGCCACGCCGAAATTGCCGATATGCTCGAACAGCCAGTGGAGCAGGGCGAAGATCGGCTTTTCGAACCAGTAGAACCAGCCCCAGTCGATCGCCCGGTCGAACAGCGGAATGCCCGCGTCCTGATAGGCTTCCAGCGTCTTCACTTCCTTTGCGCCGACGAACAGCCGCGCGGTCTGCGTCACCGCCTTGCCGGGGGCGAGCATGACGGGCGGCAGGCTGTAGTCGGCCTGATATTGCGTGCCCGCGCCCTTGCGGAACTGGCCCGCAAAGGCTTCCTTCTGGTCGGGCACCAGCGCGGAGAGCCAATATTTGTCGGTGAAGCCCAGCCAGCCGCCGGTGGACTGGAAGCTCTGGGTCGAAGGGCCCTTGTCCAGATCCTTGTAGTTCACATCATAATTGGCCGCGCCGTTGAACACGCCCATCGGCCCGATATGGATGGTCCAGGTGTCGGGATCATGGGGAATGCCGGTACGGCTGACATAGCCATAGCTCTTGACGCCAATGGCGCCCGCGCCGTTGTTCGATACCTTCTGCTGCGCGGAGATCATGTAATTCTGATCGACCGTGTAGCGGATTTCGAAGGTCTGGCCCGCGCCATTGTCCCAGCGCAGCGTGACCGGGCTGGTCGGCGTCAGTTCCGTGCCTTCCGCGGTCCAGACCGTGTTGTTGTCGGGCGTCTTCAGCCCTTCGCCCTGCCAGCCGAAGCCCGCGAAGAAGGCGTCCTGCGTGCCGCTGGGCGAAAACAGACGGATGGCGGGCGAATCCTTGGCGATGGTTTCGCTGTAGGTCGGCAGCACGATATCGTCGATGCGCGCGCCTTTGAGGTTGATGGAACCGGTGAGCTTGGGCGTGCGGATGGGCACGCGCGGGCCTTCTTTCAGCACCAGCGCGCGGTCGCGGATCGCGCCCGGCGAATCCGCCGCCGGATCGGCGCCCGGTTGCGGCGCGGGGGTCTCCTTGCCGCCTTCCACCTTGGTCGCGGGCGGATTGGCCGCCGGGAAGAAATGATTGGCGATATAGGGCCAGCCGAACAGGATCAGCGCGGTCAGGATGACCGCCAGCACGATGTTCTTCTTGTCGTCCACTTATTCGGCTCCGCCGTAATCGTTATCTTGTTGGTCAGGGGACCGGGTCGTAGCCCGATCCGCCCCATGGGTGGCACCGCATTAGCCGCTTCGCCGTCAGCCAGCTACCCTTGATCGGGCCATATTTGCTGATCGCCTGAATCGCATATTCGGAACAGGACGGGGCGTATCGGCAGGAAGGCGGCAAAACCCGCGAAGGGCCAAGTTGCCATCCGCGCGCGATCAGGATGAGGATGCGGGAGATCACTGGCCCGCCTCACGCCGATCAGAGGCAGGGGATTTGGCCTTCCTGTCGCGCCGATGCCGAAAAGGCGGCGCACCTGCCTGCGAATCCGCGCGGCGGACCTTCTGCAACGCCTTCTCCAGTTCCTGCCGCAACTTCGTGAAATCGCGTTCCACGCCGTCCGCGCGGCCGATCAGCACATGATCCGCGCCCGCCACGCCATGAATAGGCAGAAGCGCCCGCGCCAGAACGCGAAAACGGCGCTTCATCCGGTTCCGGACGACAGCGCCGCCAATCTTCTTCGTGACCGTGATGCCGTAGCGCATCGCCGGATCGCCATCGGCCCGTTCCCGCACCAGCAGGACGAAGCCGGGCATGGGCGCGCGCTTGCCGCGATTCGCCGCCAGAAAATCCGCGCGCCTGCCCATCACGGCAGGCACGGGGTCCGGCGCCGATTCGCGCGTGGCTTCGATCAGGCGCTCAGGCTCTTGCGGCCGCGCGAACGGCGTGCGCGGATCACGTTGCGGCCACCCGGCGTCGCCATGCGTGCGCGGAAACCGTGACGGCGCTTCCGAACCAGATTGCTCGGCTGAAAGGTGCGCTTCATCGTTCATTCCTCAAAAAAACAGATAGAGAATCGGGCGTGACAAAAAAGGGCCGCCGGTGGGGCGACCGCATGTCAGGGGGGTGCCGATAGGCAAAAGGGTCAGGGAAGTCAATGGAGGAAGGCGCTTGCCTGCGTTGGTTTCGCGCGCCCTCCCCTATTCCTTGCCGAATTGGCCGCGATGGAAATTATCAGGATTTCAGCTTCATCAAAAGAAAGACGGTCATGGTGGATTCCCGCCACTCGGAGGTTGAATGTCCCCTTCGGCCGCAACCGGCCGGAAAGCAGGAGTCCCGCTTATTTCCCCCGCGCCGCGTTCACCGCTGCCTTCAACGCCTCATGCCCGACCGCGCCGTTCAGCACCTGGTTGCCGATGACGAAGGTCGGCGTGCCGCTCGCCTGCAATTTCTGAGCGAGCGCGATATTGGAGGCGATTTCCGTATCATATTTCTTCGACGCGATGGCCGCTTCGGCGTCGGCCTTGCCGATCCCCACCTTCGCGGCGGAGGCCAGGATCGTTTCCCGCGTCACCCGGCCCGCATCGTAGAGCGCGCGGTGGAAAGGCATATAGTGCCCGCGCTCGGCCGCCAGCAAGGACACCTTGGCGGCGTCGCTGCTTTCGTCCGACAGGATCGGCAATTCGCGATAGACGACCTTCAGATTCCTGTCCTGGCTCACCAGCTTGGCAAGATCGGGCAGCGAAGCTCGGCAATAGCCGCAGGCATAATCGAAAAATTCGACAATGGTGACATCGCCCCTGGCTGCGCCTTCCCACGCCCCCGCATAGGGCGTTTCCAGCGCGCTGCGGCTTGCCTCGATGGTGCTTTCCATCCGCTTCGACTGCAATTTCTCGATAGCCTGGGGGATGATTTCGGGATGTTCGAGGATATAGTCGCGCACGATCTGCTCGATCGCGGCCTTGTCGGTCACGCTCCCGCCCGATTGCATGGCGAAGGCGGTGCCGGCGGCGGCGGCAATGAAGGCGAAGGCGCCAAGGGTCATTTGCATGGTCCTGTTGGAAAGGGCCGCGCGAAAATCCGGCCGGTTGGAGTCCGTCATCTTTTCTTCCGTTGCTGCTCCACCGCGGCGCGCGATACCATCGCGATATCCTGCGCGCGCAGATAGTCAACAGTGCCCGGTTTCAATCCCTGCATCGCCGCGTCCGCGCTTCGCATCGCCATCGCGTCCTGCCCCATCATCGAATAGCGTTCCGCCGTCGCCAGCGCCGCGCGCGCGGTATCCCCGTGCCGCTCATAGACGACCCCCAGTTGATACCAGGCGAAGGGGTTTTCGCGGTCCCGCGCCACGGCGTTGCGCAGCACCTGCTCGGCCTCGGCGAAATTGGCATCGTCCTCGGTCGCGATCAGCGCGTGGCCCAGCAAAGTGGCGATCAGCGGCTGGTTGGTCAGCTTCACGGCTTCGCGCAAGGGGGCGATGGCGTCGGCGGGCTTGCCGCTTTCGAGCAGGATCTGGCCTTTCAGCTCCAGGAAATAGGGATCGTGCGGCACAGCGGCGAGCAGCGCATCCGCCTCCGCCAGCGCCTTTTGCGGATAGGCGCTTTTGTGCCAGGCATAGGCCCGCGCATAATGGGCCGGGATGGTCTGGTCGCTTTCGGGATATTTGCGGAGCGTCTGATTGGGTTCGGACACGAAGCCGATCAGCTTCGCCTTGATCCGTTCGAACCGCGCTTCCAGTTGCGGATCGACCGGCTTGTCCCAGGCCGGATCGACCGTATAGACTTCGCGCAGCACGTTGATGCGCTCGCCCGATAGCGGGTGGGTGCGGCCATAGCTGTCGTCCTGCGGGATGGCGAGGCGGTATTCCAGATTTTGCAGCTTCTTGAAGAATTCCAGGCTGCCCTTGCCCGAAATGCCCGCCTTGCTCAGGTAACGCGCGCCCGCAAGGTCGGCGGAGCTTTCCTGCGCGCGGGAGAAGGCGAGGAACTTGCCCATTGCCGCCTGCTGCCCCGCGCCCATGATGCCCATGCCCGCTTCCGCGCCGCCCGCCGCCATGGCCGCCGCGCCCAGCACGAGGCTGAGGAGCGTGATCCCCGTCGCTTCCTTGATCCCTTCGGCGGAACGGATGATGTGCCCGCCCTCGATATGGCCCAGTTCGTGCGCGACGACGCCTTGCACCTGGTTCACATTGTCGGCCTGCGCGATGAGGCCGCTATGCACCCACACATATTGCCCGCCCGCGACGAAGGCGTTGATTTCCGGGTCGTTGATGACCAGCACCTGCACATTGCGCGGCTCCATGCCGGCCGCCTTGACCAGCGGCCCGGACATGTCGGCCATGAAGGCTTCGGTTTCCGCGTCGCGCAATATCTGCTGCGCAAGTGTCGGTCGCGCGAGCAGCGCGAGGGAAGCCAGCAGGATGGCCAATAAGCGAAGGACGCGGCCCGTCATGATGCTCGACCGGGCGGGGGCAGGGGAACAGGCATCGCGGCGCACTCTGCCACGGCGCCCCTGAATACACAATGAAGTCGCGCCGCGCACAAGCGGAAACGCCACCCCGTCCCGGCGGAGGCCGGGCGCGAGGCGGCGTTTCCCGATCCCGCTTATTGACCGAAAGTGCGCTGCCACCAGCCGCGACGGGGCTGGCCGTTTTCGTCCTCCCCTTCGGTGGTGTCCGCGCTTTCGACGGGTGCGGTCAGGGTTTGGGGAGCAGTCTCCATGGCAGGCTGATCGACCGGTTCCGTCACCGCTGCGGGCGCAACATCGGCGGGCGCTTCCTCGACGGCCGCGGTCACTCCTTCGGCCTCGCCCGGCACAGGTTTCTTGCGGCGGGTGCGCTTTGGCTTGGGCTTCTCCTCGGCCTCCACAGCTTCCGCTGCCGCCACAGGCGCGTCCTGCGCGACGGCCACCTCTTCGGCGTCGCTCGGGGCCGCTTTCTTGCGGCGGGTGCGCTTGGGCTTGGCGGGGGCCTCTTCGGCAGCCGGCTCCTCGGCGGGCGCTTGTGCGACCGGCTCGGCGGTTTCGGCGGCGGCCGGTTCAGCCACGGCGTCCTTCGCCTTGCGCGCGCGGGGACGGCGGCGGGTCTTGGGCGCTTCTTCCGCGACAGGCTCCGCCGCGGCTTCCGCTTCGGGCGCTTGCGCGATCGGCTCGGCTTCCTCGACCGGCTCGACGGCCTCGGCGGTTTCGTTCACGCCCTCCTCGGATGCTTCCCCAGCCTCGCGCCGGCGACGGCCCCCCCGGCGACCGCGACGGCCACGCTTGCGGCCCGCTTCGCCTTCATCGGTCGCTTCTTCACCGTCGGCCGTTTCGGCGGTTTCCTCACCGGCTTCGATCTCGGCCTCGCTTTCGCCTTCCTCGTCAGCTTCGGAGGGAGACTGCGCCGTGCCATCCTCGCGCTGGCCGCCACGGCGGCGGCGACGGCGGCGACGGCGACGGCCACCTTCGCGTTCCTCGCGTTCGGACGAAGCCTCTTCTTCTTCCTCGGTCTCTTCTTCCTCTTCCTCCTCGATCATGTCGAGGTCGTCTTCCTCTTCGGCGAGCGGGGCATAGCTCACGACGCGCTCAGGGCGCGGGCCGCTGGCCTCCACCGACATGCGCGCGCCTTCCACCTCGCCATCGGGCAGGATGACGATGGTGACGCCGTAACGCTGTTCGATCTCGTCCAGCTCGCGCCGCTTGTTGTTGAGGACGTAGAAGGCCGCTTCCTGGCTCGCGCGCAGCGTGACGATGCTGCCGCGCCCGCGCGCCGCTTCCTCTTCCAGCATACGCAGCGCCGACAGGCCCGCCGACGAAGCGGTCCGCACCAGCCCGGTGCCTTCGCAATGCGGGCATTGCCGGGTCGATGCTTCCAGCACGCCCGTCCGCAGCCGCTGGCGGCTCATCTCCATCAAACCGAAGCCCGAGATGCGGCCGACCTGGATGCGGGCGCGATCGTCCTTCAGCGCCTCCTTCATCGCCTTCTCGACCTTGCGGATGTTGGAGTTCATCTCCATGTCGATGAAGTCGATGACGACCAGGCCCGCCATATCGCGCAGCCGCAACTGACGCGCAATCTCCCGCGCGGCTTCTAGGTTCGTCGCGACGGCGGTCTGCTCGATGCCATGCTCGCGGGTCGAGCGGCCGGAGTTGATGTCGATCGACACCAGCGCTTCGGTCGGGTTGATGACCAGATAGCCGCCGGACTTGAGCTGCACGACCGGGTTGTACATGGCCGCGAGTTGATCCTCGACGCTCGCGCGCTGGAACAGCGACACCGCGTCGGCATATTGCTTCACCCGCCGCGCGTGGCTGGGCATCAGCAGCTTCATGAAGTCCTTGGCGGCGCGATATCCTTCCTCGCCCTCGACAATGACCTCGTCGATATCCTTGTTGTAGATGTCGCGGATCGCGCGCTTGATAAGGTCGCTGTCATTGTGGATCAGTGCGGGAGCGGCGGATTTCAGCGTATTTTCGCGAATCTCGTCCCACAGGCGGGCGAGATAGTCGAAGTCGCGCTTGATTTCCGTCTTGGTGCGCTGCAAGCCCGCCGTGCGGACGATGCAGCCCATGGTGGAGGGCAACGCCATGTCCGCGATGATTGACTTCAACCGCTTGCGGTCGGCCGCGTTGCTGATCTTGCGCGAAATGCCGCCGCCATGCGACGTGTTGGGCATCAGCACGCAGTAACGGCCCGCGAGCGACAGGTAAGTGGTCAGCGCCGCGCCCTTGTTGCCGCGCTCTTCCTTGACGACCTGCACCAGCAGCACCTGGCGGCGCTTGATGACGTCCTGGATCTTGTAGCGGCGGCGCAGCGCCATGCGCTTGCGGCGCAGTTCGTCGGCGGCTTCGTCGCCGCCACGCCCACGGCCGCGGCCACGGCGTCCGGTCCTCTCGCCGCTTTCGCCGCCGCCCTCTCCAATATCCGCATCCTCGCCGCCTTCCTCATCGTCATGATGGGTGGCGACGACGACTTCCACGCCGCCCTCGCCGGGGACGCCTTCCTCGTCATCTTCGACCTCGGCGCGCAGCGCGGCCTCTTCCTCGGCATGGGCGCGTTCCTCGCGCAGCAAGGCTTCGCGGTCTTCGCGCGGAATCTGGTAATAGTCGGGATGGATTTCCGAAAAGGCGAGGAAGCCGTGGCGGTTGCCGCCATAATCGACGAACGCCGCCTGGAGCGACGGTTCTACACGGGTGACCTTGGCGAGGTAGATATTGCCCTTGAGCTGCTTGTGCTCGGCGGATTCGAAATCAAACTCCTCGATCCGGTTTCCCTTGACGACCGCGACACGGGTTTCTTCCCGGTGGCGCGCATCGATCAGCATACGCATTGTCATTTATGAGTCTCCGGCGTCGGCGGCCTGCGGCTTGGGGCCGGGCCGCCACGCGATAGTGAAGGGACGGCAGGGCGCGCGCCGACAAGGGCGCGGGTTGCTGCATCGTCCGGTTTTGAAGGAAATCATGTGCGTCTGCTGCATCGGCATGGCCGGGCACTATGCCGGACCGGAGGACCATCCACGCCGCATCGCCCGTGGCCGGGTTCAGCGGGGAATGGAAAACATGCCTCATGCAGCGTCAACCTGTTCGACCATCGGTTCGCGCGGCAAAGCGCGCCGATGGATACAAAAAATTTCCCAAAAAGGTTGGCCCGATATGGCGTCCCTTTCAGGAAAGCGAATGGGTAGCAGCCAATGTGCGATGGGGCAACGGCTGCCGGAAATATTCTGACCTTCCGGGATTCCCGGCAACCGCCACTGGCATTATTATGCTGAAAGCTTCGTTAACCGTCCTATTTTACAGCGCGGCAAGGCGCGATGCTTAATGCCCGATTCAGCGTGGGGACGCTGGACGGGTTTACGTCATGATATTTGGCTGGACGGCCAACGGCACTGCGTTGCACAAGCGGCGCATGTTGCACAGCCTTGCCCTGGCAAGCATATTCGCCGCAACGCCCGGTCATGCGGGCGACATCGCCGCCGTCGATGTGCGGGGCGACCGCGTGGTCGTGCGCTTCGACGGCAGCGTGGAGGGCGCGTCGGCCTTCCTGTTGGACGGGCCGCGCCGCCTTGCGCTCGATATCAACGGGGCGCAGGCCGCGCGCCCGCTGGACTGGGCGGGCGATCACGCCGCCATTTCCGCCGTGCGCCAGGGACAGCTTAGCGAAGGCACGGCGCGCGTGGTGCTGGACCTCGCGACGCCCGCAACGCTCGGCGATGCGCGGATCGCGCCGGACGGCAAGTCGCTCAGCTTCTCGCTCCAGGGCATTTCGGACAGCGCCTTCCGCACGGCGCTGGGCCGGGGGCGCACGCAGTTCGACGCGCCCGCCCATATGAGCGCGCGGCCCCGCCAGCGCATCCACAGCATCACCGTGCCGATTCCGGCGGCGGCGAAGGGCGTGGCGCTGCCGCCGATCGAAGGCTCGCGCGACGGTTCCCGTCCGCTGGTGGTGATCGACGCCGGCCATGGCGGCCATGATCCGGGCGCGATCAATCCGCAGAACGGCAAGCGCGAGAAGGACGTGACGCTCGCCATTGCGCGCGCGATCCGCGACGAACTGGTGAAGGCGGGCCGCGTCCGGGTGGCGCTGACCCGCGACGACGACCGCTTCCTCGTCTTGCAGGAGCGCTATGGCATCGCGCGCAAGCTGAACGCCGACCTCTTCATTTCCGTCCATGCCGATTCGGCGGAGAACGACACGGCGCGCGGCGCGACCGTCTACACCCTGTCCGAAACCGCATCCGACCGCGAAGCCGCGCGTCTGGCGGCGCGAGAGAACAAGGCGGACATCATCAACGGCGTCAATCTGGGCGGGCAAAGCAGCGACGTGTCCTCCATCCTCATCGACCTCACCCAGCGCGAATCCATGAACATTTCTTCCGGTTTCGCGCGCCTGTTGCAGCGGGAGGCGTCGCCCGATGTGCCCTTCCGCAGCGCCTATCACCGCTTTGCCTCGCTGATGGTGCTGAAGGCGCCCGACACGCCGTCGGTGCTGTTCGAAACCGGCTATATCAGCAATCTGGAGGATGCCGCATTCCTGTCATCGAAGGACGGGCAAAGCCGCATCGCCAGGGGGGTCGCGCGCGCCATCGAAGTGCATTTCGCCCGCAAGCTCGCCCTGCGCGGCGGCGGGCCGGGGGGATAGGTCCTGCGCGAAATCCGCCGATCGGTGCTGGCATTGGCCGCATTTTGACCGTAGAGCCTGCTCCATCATGGAAGAGGCTCGCCCCGAAACCGCCGCATCACCGTCCGTCGCCTATCGCCTGCGCCGTGAGGCCGGGGGCATCATGGACCGGCTTCGCCCGCTCTGGGGACGCCGCCTGTTCCGCTGGGCCGCGATCCTGCTGGGCGGCTTGCTGCTGGCCTGGCTCCTCTTCTGGCTGATCTTCGCGCGGGGCCTGCCCGACGCCGCGACGCTGCTGGAATATGAGCCGCCGCTGCCGACCATCGTGCGCGACATCAACGGCCAGCCTGTGCACAGCTATGCCCGCGAGCGGCGCGTGCAGCTCCAATATAGCGACTATCCCCCGCTCCTCATCCGCGCCTATCTGGCGGCGGAGGACAAAACCTTTTTCGAGCATCATGGCGTCGACATTCCCGGCTTTGCCGGCGCGGTGTTCGACTATGCCAGCAAGATCGGGTCGGGCCAGCGTGCCCGCGGCGGTTCCACCATCACGCAGCAGGTGGCGAAGAATCTTCTCATCGGCGACGAATATTCGCCCACGCGCAAGGTGAAGGAGATGATCCTCGCCTATCGCATGGAGGGCGTGCTGTCGAAGCAGCAGATCCTTGAACTCTACCTCAACCAGATATTCCTCGGTCGCAACGCCTATGGCGTGCAGGCGGCGTCCCGCGCCTATTTCGACAAGGATGTGGCCGACCTCACCTTGCCGGAAATGGCCTATCTCGCCATCCTGCCCAAGGGACCGGCCAATTATCGCCCGGAAAGCCCGACCGGCCATGAGCGCGCGCTGGAACGACGCAACTGGGCCTTGGGCGCGATGCAGGCGAATGGCTGGATCACGGCGGCGCAGCGGGATGCTGCCCGTGCCGCGCCGCTTGGCACCGTCGCATCGCGCGGATCGAGCTTCGAGGATCGGCCGGGCGGCTATTATATGGAGGAAATCCGCCGCCGCCTGATCCAGCAATTCGGCGAAAAGGCGAAGGACGGTCCCAACAGCGTCTATGCGGGCGGTCTCTGGGTCCGCAGCCCCTATGACCCCGTGGTCCAGCAAAGCACGGCCACGGCGCTCCGCAACGGCCTGCTCCGCTTCGACGTGGGGCGCGGCTGGTCCGGCCCGGTGGGGGAGATCAAGGTCGACAACGGCTGGGAACGGGAACTGGCCGCCAGCTATGTCGGCGTCGATTATGAAGGCTGGCGCGTCGCCGCCGTCATCAGCCGCACATCGTCCAGCGCGCAGATCGGCTTTGCCGACGGCTCCACCGGCACGCTGCCCGCAGGATCGGCGCAGTTGCCCTATCGCAAGACGGGCGGCCCCGCCTTTTCCGCGATGAAGCCCGGCGACCTGATCGTGGTCGCGCGCAACGGGTCCGACTGGGCGCTCCGCAACATTCCCGAAGTGTCGGGCGGCATGGTGGTGGAGGAAACCCATTCGGGCCGTATCCGCGCCATGCAGGGCGGCTTCGATTCCCGCCTGTCCTCCTATAACCGCGCGACGCAGGCGATGCGCCAGCCGGGATCGACCATCAAGCCCTTCGTTTATGCATCCGCACTCGACAACGGCATGACGCCCGCATCGATCATTGTCGATGGACCCTTGTGCGTCTATCAGGGCGCGGGCCTCGGCCAGAAATGCTTCCGCAACTTCTCGGGCGGCAGCGCCGGGCCGCAGACGATGCGCTGGGGCGTCGAGCAATCGCGCAACCTGATGACCGTGCGCGCCGCCAGCCAGACCGGCATGGACCGCGTCGTCCGCACGATCAAGACGATGGGCATCGGCGATTACCAGCCCTATCTCTCCTTCGCGCTGGGCGCGGGCGAAACCACCGTCGAGCGGATGGTGAACGCCTATGCCATGCTGGCCAATCACGGGCGGCAACTGACGCCAAAGGTCATGGACTATGTGCAGGACCGGCGCGGCAAGGTGATCTGGCCGGAACGCTGGCGGCCCTGCGACGGCTGCAACCTGCCCAATTGGGACGGCAAGTCCATGCCCCGCTTCGGCTTTGAGGGGAAGCAGGTCATGAACCCCATGACCGCCTATCAGGTCGTCCACATCGCTGAGGGCGTGATCCAGCGCGGCACGGCCACGGTCCTGCGCGACCTCAATCGACCGCTGTTCGGCAAGACCGGCACGACCAACGGCCCCACCAACGTCTGGTTCGTCGGTGGATCGCCCGATCTCGTCGCGGGCGTTTATCTCGGCTACGACCAGCCGCGCAGCCTGGGCGGCTGGGCGCAGGGCGGCCGTATCGCCGCGCCGATCTGGAAAGCGGCGATGGCGCCGGTGCTGGAGAATATGCCCAAGACGCCCTTCATCGCCCCGGCGGGCGTCCGCATGGTCACGATCGACCGCCGGTCGGGCAAGCGCGTCTATGGCGCATGGCCGACCGACGATCCCAAGGCATCGGTGATCTGGGAAGCCTTCAAGCCCGAATCCGAACCGCGCCGCTCCATCCGCAAGGAGGAAGTAGAGGCGCAGGACAAGGCCGCCGCAGCGGGAGCGGCCTCTGGCGCCCGGCGTCAGCGCACCGACGCGGACTTCCTCCAGGATCAGGGCGGCATATATTGATATGCGGCTGGTTCGCGCTCTTTTCGGGTGCTAGGGGCCGCCGCAAGGGAACTTTGGAGAACAGACCATGCGCGCCGAAGCGCAGCAATATATCGACCGTATCGACGCCGCGCTGGACCTGCTGCGCCGTTTCCTCGACTGGGACCGCGCGCTGCGGCGGCTGGATGAGCTGAACGCCCGCGTCGAAGACCCGACGTTGTGGGACAATCAGAAGATGGCGCAGGAAGTGATGCGCGAGCGCACCCGCCTCGACGCCGCCATCGGCGCGACCCGCGCCATCGAGCAGGACAAGACCGACACCGCCGAACTCATCGAAATGGCCGAGGCCGAGGGTGATGAGGATATGGTCAGCGAAGCCATAGCTTCCCTGAAAACGCTCGCCGACCGCGCGGACGAGGACAAGATCAAGGCGTTGCTGGCGGGCGAAGCAGACGCCAGCGACACCTATCTGGAAATCCATGCGGGCGCGGGCGGCACCGAAAGCCAGGATTGGGCGGAGATGCTCAGCCGCATGTATCGCCGCTGGGCGGAACGGCGCGGCTACAAGGTGGAACTGGTCGATTATCAGGCGGGCGATCAGGCGGGGATCAAGTCCGCGACCTTCCTCATCAAGGGCGAAAACGCCTATGGCTATGCCAAGACCGAGAGCGGCGTGCATCGGCTGGTCCGCATCAGCCCCTATGACAGCTCGGCGCGGCGGCACACCAGTTTCTCGTCCGTCTGGGTCTATCCGGTGATCGACGACGACATCGACATCGAGGTCAAGGAAAGCGACCTCAAGATCGACACCTACCGCGCATCGGGCGCGGGCGGGCAGCACGTCAACACGACCGACTCCGCCGTCCGCATCACCCACGTCCCATCCGGCATCATCGTCGCTTCGCAGAACGACCGATCCCAGCACAAGAACCGCGCCACCGCGATGAACATGCTGAAGGCGCGGCTTTACGAGGCCGAACTGCGCCGCCGCGAGGAAGCCGCATCGACCGATTATCAGGCGAAGACGGAGATCGGATGGGGCCACCAGATCCGCTCCTATGTCCTCCAGCCCTATCAGCTGGTGAAGGATCTTCGCACCGGCGTCACCTCGACCGCGCCCGACGATGTGCTGGATGGCGCGCTCGATCCCTTCATGGCCGCCGCCCTGTCGCAGAAGGTGACGGGCGAGAAGGTCGATGTGGAGGATGTCGACTGATGAAGCGGGCGGCGCTTGGAGGGGCATTGCTGTTCCTGCTGGCCGCCTGCGACATGCTTTCGCCGGGCAAGGATGATCGATCCCCCGCCGCCCGGCCGTTCCCGCGCGCCGACCGGCCGGTCGCTCCCATCGTGTCGACCCGCTGGTCCAGCGAGGAAGCCCGCGACCGGGTGCGCGAGGCCGATGACATCATGAACCGCGCGGGGATCGAGCCGGGCATGACCATTGCCGATATCGGCGCGGGCGAGGGCTATTACACCGTCCGCCTCGCCAAGCGGGTCGGCGCCAGGGGCCGGGTGCTGGCCGAAGACATCATGCCCGAAGTGATCGAGGCGCTGTCCCGCCGCATCACGCGGGAGGACTGGAGGAATGTCAGCGTGAAGCTGGGCGCGCCGGAAGACCCGCGACTGCCTGAAAACAGTTTCGACCGCATCTTCATGATCCACATGTATCATGAGATCGCCGAGCCTTATGCGTTCCTCTGGCACATCAGCCCCGCGTTGAAACCCGATGGCGAGATCATCGTGGTCGACGCCAACCGCCCGACCGAGCAGCACGGCACGCCGCCGCGCCTCCTCTCCTGCGAGTTCGCGGCCATGGGGTTCCGGCTGGAGGAATTGATCCCCAAGCCCACGGCGGGCGGCTATCTCGCCCGCTTCAAACGCATCGCCGCGCGGCCCGATCCAGCCAGCATCGTGCCCTGCACCTATCAGGTTCAGGGATGAAAGGGGTTTGCACGGAGTTGGACCGACAAGACAGTTTGCTGCCTTTTCCGCCATTCAACATCCGTCATCCCAGCGAGGAATGACTGCAATCCACCCTGATCCGCCTTTCGATCAACGGAGAAACGCTCGTGCTACTGTCGCCTTCGCCATTTCCTGAAAAGCGAAAAGCCGACAAATCCGCTCCCCACCAGCGCCGCGATGGCGCCGCCGGCCGATGCGAGGGCCCATGCGCCCGCCGCAAGCAAACCCGTCAGGAAATCGACGATGATGAGGGTGAGATGGATCATCAGACAAGGAAAAGCGGGGACTACTCCCCCAGTTCCTTTGCTTCCTGATATTTGAGTTCCAGAAAGCGGTTCTGCGTCGCCAGCTTGTCGAGATCGCCGCTCGCCAGTGTTTCGCTCATCCGCGCGATTTCGGCGTCGATGACGGACAGCCCCTCGATCAACTGTTTCTCCGGCACGCGGCCGTTTCGTTCCTCGCGCCGCAGCGATTCGGGAATGGACTGGTAGCCCGTCACCAGTTCAGGCAGATGATCGGCCAGCAGCTTGCGGACTTCCTGCGCCGCCGGTTCCTGCGGGTTCAGCCGTTCGAGTTGCGGTCCCAGTGCCTCCAGCTTCACCCCGATGCTGTCCATCAGCGTCACCGCGGGCGCGGGCAGCGCCTTGCGCTGGTTCTCCAGCCAGATTTCGGTCTTGAGGGGGAGGGCGGTGAGTTCCGTCTCGGCCAGCGCCTCCGTCCGCACCCGCGTCTCGGTCGGCATCAGCGCGATCAGCAGCACGGCGGCGACCATGACGCCCAGCGCCACCATCACGCCGGTTGTGCCCAGAGGCGTCACGAAACCGGCAACCGTGCCCGCGACCAGCACGGCGACGATGGCCCAGAAGGCATATTTGACCTTCCGCATCAGCCCCGCATTGCGCCTCTGCCGCGCACGAGTGGAGAGGCTCTGCCCGCGCTCGCTATGGCGGCGCAGCACGGCCTCCGCATCGGCCAGCACGCGGTCGGAGCGGGTCATATGTTCTCACCCTTCGCGCGAACCGAACGGGAAAGGGCGGCCTGCATCCTCACCCCTCGATCGCGCTCAGCAGCGGGTTCTCGCTCCGCGCTTCCTGCGCCGCCTGCGCCTGTCCTTCGGCCCGTGCGATATAGCCCTTCGACTTTTCGACCTCGTTCGACAGGGTGTTCACCGTCGTCTTCATATTCTCCAGCGCCTTGAGCTTGAAGGTGTCGATGCTGTCCATCGTATCGTAGATATTCTGGAAGGCGCGTTGCAGCGTTTCGATGGGAATGGTGCTGGACGCCGCCTGCTCATGGATCTGCGCGGTCTGGCTTTTGAGCAATTCGCCGGTCGAATCGATCATATTCGCGGTCGTCGTGTTGAGCGCCGTGATCTGCTCCAGCACAAGGCGCTGCCCGACCAGCGCCTGCGCTACCGTCACCGCCGTCCGCAGCGCCGCGACGGTTGTGGTGCTGGCGCGGTCCACGCCCTTCACCAACTCGACATTGTTCTTCTTCACAAGGTCCAGCGCCAGATAGCCCTGCACCGTCACCGCCATCTGCGTGAGGAGATCCTGCGTGCGCTGGCGGATGTAGAAGAGCGCGCTTTCCCGCACCGCCTTCGCCTTGGCCGGATCGGTCGAATCCAGTTCCAGCGCCTTGGCTTCCAGCCGCGCGTCCAGGGTTTTGGAGATGTGGATCATCTGCTCTAGACGGCCCATGGCGGCCCACATATTCTGCCGCTCGACATCGATGGCGGCATTGTCCTTGATGAGCACGTCCTTGCCGCTGGCGAGGCTGCCCAGGATCGAATTGATATGGCTCTGCGCGCTTTTATAGCCGTCGAAATAGTCGCGCATCCGGTTGCCGAAGGGGATGATCCCGAACAGCTTCTTGCGCGTCATCAAATTGCCGCGCTTGCCCGGATCGAGGTCTTCCACCGTGCGGCGCAGTTCGGCGAGGTCCGCGCCCACCTTATTGTCGCTGTCCATCGCCCGCACGGGCCGATCGAGGAAGCGGTTGCTGTGCCCGGCGGCTTCGGCGATTTCCTTGCGCCCCATATTGGTGAGCTGATCGACCCGCTTGCCGAATTCCGGCGAGGCGGCGTCCTGCGCCACCAGATCGTCGATGAAGGCATCCACCTTCTCGTCCAGCTTCGATTTCTGTCCCTCGTCCAGCGGCACCAGCCCTGCTGCCTTTTCGAGCGAGACGGGCGGCACCGGATCGGGCGGCGTCAGGTTCAGCGGTTCGGCAGTCGTGGCGGTCGCGGTCGTGGCCATAGTATCTCCTGTCGGTGTCATATGGATATATAACACCGATGCTGCAAGGTCGACAGGAAAGCAGGATAGGGGCTTCCCTTCTCCACGACAACCGCGCGGCGTCTTGCCGCACCGCATCATTTCCTGTAAGGGCGCGCGCAAATCACTGGTCAGGCGCTGTGCCGGCCGGGCACCAGACCCCGAAGGCATCCGAACCCATGTCCCTGCGTAACATTGCGATCATCGCGCACGTCGACCACGGCAAAACCACGCTGGTCGACCAGCTTTTCCGCCAGTCCGGCACCTTCCGCGACAATCAGCGGGTCGAGGAACGGGCGATGGATTCGAACGACCTCGAAAAGGAACGCGGCATCACCATCCTGGCGAAGCCGACCTCCATCGAATGGAACGGCACGCGCATCAACATCGTCGACACGCCCGGCCACGCCGATTTCGGCGGCGAGGTGGAGCGCATCCTCTCCATGGTCGACGGCGTGATCCTGCTGGTCGATTCGTCCGAAGGCGCGATGCCGCAGACCAAGTTCGTGACCGGCAAGGCGCTGGCGCTGGGCCTGAAGCCCATCGTCGTCGTCAACAAGGTCGACCGCCCGGACGAGCGCATCCAGGAAGTGCTGGACGAGGTGTTCGACCTGTTCGTGACGCTTGAAGCGACCGACGAGCAGCTTGATTTCCCGGTGCTCTATGCGTCGGGCCGCAACGGCTATGCCAGCGAAGACCCGACTCGCCGCGAAGGCACGCTGGAACCGATGTTCCAGAAGATCGTCGATCATGTGCCGCCGCCGTCGCTGGATCAGGACGCGCCCTTCAGCTTCCTCGTCACGCTGCTCGACCGCGACAATTTCCTCGGCCGCATCCTGACCGGCCGCGTCCAGTCCGGCACGCTGAAGGTCAACCAGCCGATCCACGCGCTCGACAGCGAGGGCAAGGTGATCGAAACCGGCCGCGCGTCGAAGATCCTGTCCTTCCGCGGCCTTGATCGCGTGCCGGTGGAGGAAGCGAAGGCGGGCGACATCATCAGCCTCGCGGGCCTGACCGTCGCGACCGTGGCGAACACCATCGCCGACACCTCGGTCAGCGAACCGATCCAGGCCCAGCCGATCGATCCGCCGACGCTGTCGATGCGTTTCGCGGTGAACGATTCGCCGATGGCGGGCCGCGAAGGCAGCAAGGTGACGAGCCGCATGATCCGCGACCGCCTGATGCGCGAAGCGGAATCCAACGTGGCGATCAAGGTGACTGAAGCTGCCGACAAGGACAGCTTCGAAGTCGCCGGCCGCGGCGAATTGCAGCTTGGCGTGCTCATTGAAACGATGCGCCGCGAAGGCTTCGAACTGGGCATCAGCCGGCCGCGCGTGCTGTTCGGCACGGACGAGGCGGGCGACCGCACTGAGCCGTATGAAACCGTCGTCATCGACGTGGACGACGAATTCACCGGCACGGTCGTCGAGAAGATGAACCAGCGCAAGGCGGAAATGACCGACATGCGCCCATCGGGCGGCGGCAAGACCCGCATCACCTTCTCCGCGCCTTCGCGGGGCCTGATCGGCTATCATGGCGAATTCCTGTCCGACACGCGCGGCACCGGCATCATGAACCGCCTGTTCGAGAAATACGGCCCCCACAAGGGCACCATCGAAGGCCGCAAGAACGGCGTGCTGATCTCCAACGGCGCGGGCGAGGCGGTGGCCTATGCGCTCGGTCCGCTCGAAGAGCGCGGCGTGCTGATGGTGGGCGTGGGCGAGGCGCTCTATGAAGGCATGATCATCGGCGAGAACGCCAAGCCGGAAGACCTGGAAGTCAATCCGATGAAGTCGAAGGCGCTCACCAACTTCCGCGCAAGCGGCAAGGATGACAGCATCCGCCTGACCCCGCCGTGGAAGATGACCCTGGAACAGGCCATCGCCTATATCGACGACGATGAAATGGTCGAAGTGACGCCGCAGAACATCCGCCTGCGCAAGCGCTATCTCGATCCCAACGAACGCAAGCGCATGTCCCGCGCCAAGGCGGCCTGATCTTTCGGGGGAGCGGCGTTGGTCGCTCCCCTTTATCTTTGGCGGTCAAATACCCGGCGGTTATGGATAAGGAGCGAGCGTTGCGCTGGCCCACCCCGCTGCGACTGAACCCCGCCTGCGCCTCGGCCAGTCTCGCTCCCCTCCCGCTTGCAGGGTTTGGAGCGGGCCGGCGCGACGTCTGTTATTAGCCGTCTTCCGTCATGCCAGCGAAAGCCGGGATCTCTCTTCTTCGCAGGTGCAACCCAGCCTAAAGGAGATCCCAGCTTCGCCGGCATGACGGATGTTGGGAAATGTTCGCGAATGGCCGAATTGGTCTTCATTACCTAATTGAAATCACAAAAAATATTATTTCCTCACAGCACTGTTGCCGCTCATTCCCCCTCTGTAACGAAAGCTCTTTCGCCTAAGATGCGGATAAGTTATGGCTAACTTATGGGGGCGAAATATGTAATCCTGGCTGCGATGGCCTGTGCCGTTTCGGTGTCTGCGGGGGCGCAGGCGCCGAAGCCGGGGACGCTGGAAACCTATAAGGACTGGACCATCGGCTGCGACAATCGCGGCCGGTGCGAGGCCGTGTCCCTGCTGGCCGAAGGCGCGGACTGGCCGGACAATCCGGTCATGATCGGCATCAGCCGCGACGCCGGACCGGATGCGGCGCCGGAGGTCTGGGCCAGCCGCGATGCGAAGGGACCGGCGGAATTTGCCTTCCTCGTCGACGGCCGCAGGATCGCGAGCACGACAGGCATGGATGGCGAAGCGAAGATCAACGGGCCGCAGGCGTCCGCGCTCGCCGTCGCCATGGCGCGCGGCTATGCGCTGGAAATCCGTTCCGGCGGCAAGCTGCTTGGCCGTCCCTCGCTCGCCGGGTCGGGCGCCGCGCTGCGCTATATGGACGCGCAGCAGGGGCGGGCGGGCACCGCCACCGCGCTGATCGCCACCGGCCCGCTGCGCGCGAACGCCGTGCGCCCAGCGCCCGCCGTGCCGAGCGTCGTCCGCCTTGCTATTCCGTCCCATCCTGCGCCCGTCGCCTTCTGGCGCGAGGAACTGACCGCGCTGGGCCGCTTCACCGGCTGCGCGGACGAAATGCGGAATGCACAGCCGCCCGAACAGCACCGCCTTTCGAAGAGCGACGAACTGGTGCTCGTTCCGTGCGGGGCGGGGGCCTATAATTTTTCCTCCGTCCCCGTGATCGCCACAGGCGTCGCGGGCCGCCGCACTTTCCGCTTCGCCACGTTCGATTATCAGCCGGGCTGGAGCGAGGGGGAAAAGCATCCGATGCTGGTCAACGCAAGCTGGTTGCCGGAGCGTTCGCGCCTCGAAAGCCATGCCAAGGGGCGCGGCCTTGGCGATTGCGGCAGCAGCGAGACCTATGTCTGGGATGGAACGCGCTTCCGGCTGGTCGAAGCCGCCGCCATGGGCGAATGCCGGGGCGGGTGGCACTGGATCACCACATGGTCGGCGCGCGTCACTGACAAGTCGGGCCAATAGGAATTAAGGTCGGAAGCCTCCGCGCGTCGGCGAAGGCGGGAGCGAGGATGGATATCAAGCCGCTGAGAAAAAGAGGGGCCGCCTGCAACCCTCATTCGGGCAGATGTCCGCATATTATATGATCGCCATTTCAAAGGCCGCTCAGCGTGATGCGCCCGGCACCCATTTGATGTCGTTCACGCCATTGCCGTTCAAGCGCCGCGCCATCACGAACAACAGGTCGGACAGCCGGTTGAGATAGGCCAGCGCCTGCGGGTTGAGCGCGACCTCCGCCGCCGCCGCCGTGGCGCTGCGTTCGGCCCGGCGCGTCACGGCGCGGGCGAGATGGACGGCAGCGGCGGCAGGCGATCCGCCCGGTAGGATGAAGCTGTCCAGCGGCTTCAGCTCCGCGTTCATCAGGTCGATCTCCGCCTCCAGCCGCTTGACCTGGCTTTCGACGATCCGCAGCGCCCAGGGTTCGTCCGCTCCCTCCGGCACGGGCGTCGCGAGGTCCGCGCCCAGATCGAACAGGTCGTTCTGGATCACCGTCAGCCACCGCGCTTCCTGCGCGACGCCGATGGCGAGGATGGCGAGGCCGATGGCGCTGTTCGCTTCATCCACGTCGCCCACCGCCTGCATCCGCGGCGCGTGTTTGGGCAAGCGCGATCCGTCGACAAGACCGGTCGTGCCCGCATCGCCGGTGCGGGTGTATATCTTGTTGAGCTTCACCATGGCGTCAGCCGGTGCCCTTCATCAGCAGCAGGATCGCGACGATGATGATCGCCGCTGCCTGGAACAGGATGCGGTTCATCATCATCCGGTTCTGCTTGAGGCTGGACGGGCTGGGGCCGCCTTCGGGGGAGTTAAGCTCCTCCTTGGTGGCCTGGAGAAAAGCGACGATGCCCCGGATCAGCGCGAACAGCGTCGCGGCCATGGCAAGGATCAGGGCGATGACAAGCACGGTATTCATGGAGAGAGTCTAGGCTCGCTCCAGCGAAATGCCAACCGGAAAGCGCCCCGCCCGCAGATCGCCCGCCAGTTGCGCGGGATCGGCTCCCTCCGCCCGCAAATCGGCTAGTCCGATCGACCCGCTCCGCTTCGCAAGCCGCTTGCCGTCCGTCCCCGCCAGCAGCGGATGGTGGACATAGGCCGGCGCGGGCAGGCCCAGCAGCGCTTGTATAACCCGATGAACATGCGTCGCCGCGAACAGGTCATCGCCGCGCAGCACATGGGTCACGCCCATAGCCGCATCGTCCAGAGTGCAGGACAGGTGATAGCTTGCGGGCGCATCCTTGCGCGCCAGCACCACATCGCCCGCCGCCAGCGGTTCTGCCGGGATGTCCTGTCCCGGCCCGTCGCCCGGCGGGAAGGGCAGGGCGGTCCACCGCAACGGCCCCGCCTTCGCGGCCGCCATCGCCATGTCGATCCGCCAGGCATGAGGCTCCCCCGCCGCGATCCGCCGCGCCCGCTCGCTTTCGGTCAAGGCGCGGCACATCCCCGGATAGACCGCCCCCTCCGGCCCATGCGGCGCGCTGGCGCTCGCGGTCCATTGCGCCTGAATGTCGGCGCGAGTGCAGAAACAGGGATAGAGCAACCCCATCTGCCGCAGCCGCTCCAGCGCCGCGTCATACTGCCCAAGCCGTTCCGACTGGAAGACGATCTCCCCATCCCATGCCACGCCGAGCCATTGCAGATCCTCGACGATGCCCGCGACATGCTCCGGGCGGCTGCGCGCGGCGTCTATATCCTCGATCCGCAATCGGAACGCGCCGCCCGCCGCGCGGGCCATGTCCATGGCCATCAGCGCCGACCAGCCATGCCCTATATGCAGCCGTCCGGTGGGGCTGGGCGCGAAGCGTGTCACCATATGCTGTGGTGCGAAAGATTGAGTCATACCGGCTCTTGACGAGGACAAGTGGTTAATGCTGTCATGCCCCCGTCACGTTTCCGGTCAATCAGCGGGTTGGCGAAAAAGGAACGAAAAGGGGGTAGAAGGGTCCTTATGTACCATCCCGACCTGATACGGCATCCGGAAAATTGCCCGGCGCTGGTTCTGAATGCGGACTATACGCCGCTGAGCTATTATCCGTTGAGCTTGTGGCCCTGGCAGACCGCCATCAAGGCGGTTTTTCTGGATCGGGTGGACATCGTCGCCAGCTATGAGCGGGAGGTCCACAGCCCCAGCCTGGACATGAAAATCCCCTCGGTCATCGCGCTCAAGCAATATGTGCGCCCTTCGGAACATCCCGCCTTCACGCGTTTCAACCTGTTCTTGCGCGACCGCTTCGCCTGCCAATATTGCGGATCGCCCCACGACCTGACCTTCGACCATGTGGTCCCGCGCCGGGCGGGCGGGCGCACGACCTGGGAGAATGTCGCGACGGCCTGCTCCCCTTGCAACCTGCGCAAGGGCGGCCGCACGCCCAAGGAAGCGGGGATGCGCCTGCACGTTCCGCCGATCCGCCCGACAAGCTGGCAGCTACAGGAACATGGCCGGGCCTTTCCGCCGGGCTATCTGCATGAAAGCTGGCGTGACTGGCTCTATTGGGATGTCGAGCTTCTTGCCTGATCCCGTCACGGCATGGCGGGCAGCCAGTCCAGATCCATGTCCTTTTGCCGGTTGGTATAGTGGCCGATCTCCTCCAACTGAGCCATGTCGATCAGCGTGATGCGGCCATTGGCGCGGCTGATGAGACCTTCCTGCTCCATCTGCCGGATCATCCGGTTCACATGGACGGAGGTGAGGCCGATCGCATCGCCGATTTCCTCCTGCGTCAGCTTGAGGTCGAAGCTGTCGGTGATGCCGTCATCGGTCAGCCGCAGCCGGTCGAACATGTCGAGCAGGAACGCCGCGACCCGCGCCTTGGCCGAAGTCCGCCCCAGCGAGGCGAGCCGGTCGGTCATCGCCACCCGTTCCGCATTGGACAGCAGGAACAGGAGCGCCGCGACGCGTGGATATTCCTCCAGCAAACGGCGCAGCGCATGTTTATCGAACGGGCAGACGATCGTGTCCGACAGCGCCACTAGCGATTCGGGCGCCTTGTTGTAGATGGTGCTGGCCGATCCGATGAAGTCGCCGGGAAAATAGACGCGCAATATCTGCCGGCTTCCATCGGGCAGGATCACGAAGCTCATCACGCGGCCTTCGCGCAGGACGAACAGTTCCGTGACCGTTTCGTTGACACGCTGGATCATGCCGCCGCGCCTGATCTTGCGCGGATTTTCCTCCAGCCGGGCGAGCGCCGCCCTTTCCGCGTCGGACAGCGGCACATGCTTTCCCAGCCTGTCTGCGAAGCAGCTTGTCGCCACCAATAATACCTTCTTGTCTGAATTGTCGTTACGATGGCAGAACGCCCCGGCTTCCCTTTTGGCTGCATTTTCAGTCCTTGCACTAAACTCGATCAAGGTTCCTCCCGTCGGTGCGCGATTATGGACGCGGCGTCGCTTTCCGCCTTCGTCGCGATGATTCGAGGGCGGGCCGCCTTGCGCGCGGCGCATTTGGCGCTATGAACCAAAGGCAATGGACCGCATTCACATCCGCGGCGGCAAGACGCTCAATGGCCGCCTTCCCATTTCTGGCGCGAAGAATGCGGCGTTGACGCTGCTGCCCTGCGCGCTGCTGACCGACGAGCCGGTGACGCTCCGCAATCTGCCGCGTCTTGCCGATGTCGACAGCTTCGGCCATCTGCTCAACCAGCTTGGCGTGTCGACCATGATCGAAGGCGCGCGGCCGGAGGATTTCGGCCGCGTCATGACCATGCGCGCGGGCCGCGTCACCTCGACCGAAGCGCCCTATGACATCGTGCGCAAGATGCGCGCGTCGATCCTGGTGCTGGGTCCGCTGCTGGCCCGCGCGGGCGAGGCGCGGGTGTCGCTGCCGGGTGGCTGCGCCATCGGCAACCGCCCGATCGATTTGCATTTGAAGGCGCTGGAAGCCTTCGGCGCGGCGATCGAAGTGACGGCGGGCTATGTCCGCGCCAGCGCGCCGGACGGCGGCCTGCCGGGCGGCATCTACACCTTCCCGGTCGTGTCGGTCGGCGCGACGGAAAATGCGCTGATGGCCGCCGTGCTCGCCAAAGGCACGTGCACGCTGGAAAATGCCGCGCGCGAACCGGAAATCGTCGACCTGTGCAACCTCCTCATCGCCATGGGGGCGCAGATCGAGGGCGTGGGCAGCGACAAGCTCACCGTGCATGGCCGCGACCGCCTGCACGGCGCGACCTACCGCGTGATGCCGGACCGGATCGAGGCAGGCAGCTATGCCTGCGCGGTCGCCATTACCGGCGGCACGCTTGACCTGATCGGCGCCGATGCCGACGACATGCACGCCATCCTGGCCGCCCTGCGCGACGCGGGCGTGCAGGTGGACGCGACGAAGGACGGCATCCGCGTCGCTTCCGACGGCAAGCTGAGGCCGCTCAACATCTCCACAGCGCCTTTCCCGGCCTTTCCCACCGACATGCAGGCGCAGTTCATGGCGATGCTGACGCTGGCGGATGGGGCTTCGGTGCTGACCGAGACGATCTTCGAGAACCGCTACATGCATGTCCCCGAACTGGCGCGCATGGGGGCGGACATCGCCGTCAACGGCCGCACCGCCGTGGTGCGCGGCGTCGAGCGGCTGGTCGGCGCGCCGGTGATGGCGACCGACCTGCGTGCGTCGATGAGCCTGATCCTCGCCGGTCTGGCGGCGGAAGGGGAAACGCAGGTCAACCGCGTCTATCATCTCGATCGCGGCTATGAGCGGCTGGAGGAAAAGCTGTCCGCCGTGGGAGCGGATATAGAGCGGGTCAGCGATGGCTGACTGGCGCGGCCTTGAGACGGACCGCGCGACTATTCTCGCGCAGTACGATCTCGATGCCGGCGGCTTTGACGCGCTCGACGGGATTACCGATTTCGCAGCCGCCTTGTGTGGCGCACCGATTTCGCTGGTCAGCATCGTGGAGGATGTGCGCCAGCGCTTTATCGCGCGGACCGGCCTGGAGGCCGAAGGAACGCCGCGCGACCTGTCCTTTTGCGCCCATGCGATGCTGGAGGACGCCATCTTCATCGTGCCCGACGCGCGGATCGATCCCCGCTTCGCCGACAATGCGCTGGTGACTGGTGCGCCGCATATATGCTTTTATGCGGGCGCGCCGCTGATCGACGGGGATGGCGTGCCGCTGGGCGCGCTATGCGTCATCGACAGCACACCGCGCGCCGATCTCACGCTGCTTCAGCGTCAGGGGCTGTCGATTCTGGCGCGGCAGGTGACGGCGCAATTGCACAGCCGCCGGCGGGATCGGGAAATGACATCCCGGCAATTGCGCGATGCCGAGGCGCTGGCGGAAAGCAACCGCATGTTCCGCACCCTCGCGGACACCATGCCCCAGCTTGTCTGGGCTGCCCGGCCCGATGGCTATAATGATTATTTCAACGGGGGCTGGTATGACTATATCGGCATTCCGCCCGGCACGAGCGAAGGCGAGCGATGGGTCGATGCCATCCATCCGGACGACAAGGAGCGCGCCTTCGACCGCTGGAACCGTTCGCTCAGGACCGGCGAGCCTTATGAGATCGAATATCGGCTGCGCCATCATGCGGGCGGCCATCGCTGGACATTGGGCCGCGCCCGGCCGATCCGCGATGACGAGGGGCAGATCATCCGCTGGATCGGCACCTGCACCGACATGCATGAACAGAAGATGATGATGGAGGAGCGCGAGATGATCGCGCATGAATTGTCCCATCGCATCAAGAACATCTTTTCTGTGATCGGCGGCCTTGTCGGCTTGTCCGCGCGGGAGCATCCCGAGATGGCGGCGGCGGCGGACGATCTGCGCGAGCGTATCCTGTCGCTGGGTCGCGCGCATGATTTCGTGCGCCCGCACAGCGGCGATTCCGGAGCATCGTCCGGCCATGCGACGCTGTGCGGCGTGCTGGACCAGCTTTTCGCGCCTTATCGGGGCAAGGGCCGGTCCCGATTCGTCTTTTCCGGCGAAGATATCGAAGTGGACGACCGTTCCGCCACGCCCCTGGCCTTGCTGTTCCATGAGCTTGCGACCAACGCCGCCAAATATGGCGCGCTGTCGGCGGCGGATGGCGTGGTGCGCCTGCACGTCGCGCAGGATGGCGGCGACGTCCGCATAGACTGGCGGGAGGAGGGCGGCCCGCCCGTTTCTCCGGCCGATACGGAGGGGTTCGGCACAAGGCTGATGGCGCTGAGCGTCGAGCGGCAACTGGGGGGCAGGATGGCGCGGAAATGGCGGCCCGACGGGCTGGAAATCAGCGTCTGGATTCCCCGGCGGGCCATGCATCGCGCGCGGCCAGGAAAGGCGTGAAGCCGCCGATGGGGGCATGGGCCGGATCGGGTGTGTCCGCGACCGCCAGCTTCAGGGCGGCGGCGATGCAGCGGGCGTCGAACGGTTTGGTGATGCAGCCGAAAGCCGCGCTCGATGCGGCGCCGATCTGGGCCGGATTGGCGGTGACATAGATTACGCGCACGTCGTGGCGATTGGCCAACTCCATCCCGATGCCAGGCCCGGTCGGCCCATCACGCAGATTGAGGTCCACAAGCGCGATGTCGCACAGCGACGCCGCCGCGAGCGCTTCCGCCCGATCGGCGGCGATGGCGATCACGTCCAGACCGGCGGCCTGCACGATCTGTTCGATTTCCAGCGCCACGAAAATCTCATCTTCGACAATTAGAACCCGCTTGTTCATTCCTGCAACACAGCCCTCCGATGGCCAACAATGCAGGTTATCCCATTCGGTTCCATAATGGATATATTTTATTCCGGATGGCCGGGCACGCTGCTCCACAATGTCTCGAACGCCGTGCCGTTCATCAACAGGACGGTGGCGGGATAACCAGCCGAACCTGCTTTCTTCGCGGTGTCGGTGGCCATGTCGACGGCGGCCCGCTGCGTGGCGAAGGGGCCGTAATAGCGGTTGTCCAGATTGATCTTCCACTCGCCGTCATGGTTGAGGACGATGTAGCGCGCATGGGGCAGGGGCATCGGTTACAGAACCTCCGTATTATAATGGTGCCAGGCCATGATGGCCGCCGCGCCGCGATGCGGGCGCCAGCGTTCGGCCATATCGCGCATCATCTTCTCGCTCGGCCGGGTGGGCAGGTCCAATATGCGGCCGATCGCGATTTGCACGGCCAGATCGCCCGCCGGCCAGATGTCGGGCCGTCCTTCGGCAAAGAGCAGGTAGATTTCCGCCGACCAGCGCCCGATGCCCTTGATCCGCACCAGTTGCGCTATGGCTTCCTCATCGTCGGCGGGCAGGGCGTGAAGGTCCAGCGCGCCGCTCGTCACCAGTTCGGCGAGGCTGCGGGCATAGCCCTGTTTTTGCCGTGATAGGCCGCAGGCCCGCAGCGCGTCGAAATCACGGGCGAGCAGGGCGGCGGGATCGCATCCTTCTCCTAGTTCCGTCTCCAGCCTGCGCCATACCGCCGCCGCTGATGCGACGCTCACCTGCTGACCCACGATGGTACGGAGCAGCGTTTCGTAACCAGCCGCGCGCATACGCGTCGCCGGATAGCCTATGTCCCTCAGCACCGTGGCGAAACCGGGTTCCAGTGCGGCTATCGCATCGATGCTTTCGCGCAACTGTTCGGTCGTCGCCACCATTGTTTTGTTATCCCGCCCTTGATTTCCTGCCGGTCTTTCGTCAGAGCGGCGGTAAATTTCACTAGGGGACTGGGTATATGCCGAAGCTGATTGTGGTCAACCGGGAGGGCAAGGAGCAGGCCGTCGATGGCGCCGCCGGCCTGTCGGTCATGGAAATCATCCGGGACAATGGCTTCGACGAACTTCTGGCGCTGTGCGGCGGCTGCTGCTCCTGCGCGACCTGCCATGTCTATGTCGACCCGGCCTTCGCGGACAAGCTGCCGGACATGAGCGAGGATGAGAACGACCTGCTCGACAGCTCCGACGAACGCAATGAACAGAGCCGTTTGTCCTGCCAGATCCAATTCTCCGACGATCTCGACGGAATGCGCGTCACCATCGCGCCGGAGGATTGATAACGAAGCAGGGCGGACGCTGCATAAGCCCGCCCTGCTGCGACCGGAACATTCAAGCCGGCCGTTCACGGTCAACGACTCGGAGCCGCTCCGCTCGATGGGAAACGCTCTGAGTCTCGCTTCCCGACTCTATTATGGCCTCACCCGTAATGTCGCGCTCGGCGCGTCGGCGGTCATCGGTGTCACTTTCCACACGATCCGCTTGCCCTGCGGCGTGTCCTGCGCGCCGTCCTCCTGATTCTGCGCCACGATCTCGGCGTCCGTCGTCAGCGTGAAGGTGCCGTCCAGCGCCTTGGCCGCGTCGTCGCCTGAGCCGCCCATGGACGGCCCCTGGCTCTTGTCGTAGCTGGTGGAAAAGCCCGGCGCCTTCACCCGCACCCGGTCCGCCCCGCGCAGTTCCACTGCGACGAAGGGCAACACGATCTGCGCGTCCGTGTTGAAGGGAAAGAGGAAGGCATGGTCCAGCCTGCCGCTGATCGCATAGTCGATCTCGAACTTGTGATCGCCCAGATAGCGGGCTGCGCGAAATCCCTTCTCCTTCGCCAGCGCGGTGGCAATCGCCTGCATCTTCGCATCGTCGCCAGCATCCTTGCGGTTGGCGAAGGATTGTTCCGCCGCTCCGTCCTTGATCCGCCAGACCCGCGCCGTCCGGTAGACGCTGTCCTGCGTCGTGGGGGCCACGCCATCGTCGTCCGATTCGTCGCCCAGCCCGTCCGGTCCCGGCAAATCCTTGCCAAGGTCCGACGCGATGATCTCCCCCTTGTAGGTGAAGGTGAAGCTGCGATCGGCGTGGATGTCGAGCGTGGAATCGAACTTGCCCGGCGTCACCAGGCAAGCGGACAGCAGCAGCGCGGCGGAAAGCGCCGTCACGGCGCGCAACAGAACGGACATGGTCAAATCCCTGTTATTCCTCTGCCGCTACCGGCTGGCGGCGGCATAGAGGGCAATGGCCGCGGCATTGGAGACATTGAGGCTCTCCATGCGCGGACTGATCGGCAGTTTAGCCAGAATATCGCAATGCGCCATGCTGTTATGCCGCAGCCCTTCGCCTTCGGCCCCCAGCACCAAGGCCACCCGCGATTCGCCGATCGCTTCGCCCAGCGCGGTATCGGCCTCGCCATCCAGGCCGATGCGCCAATAGCCCGCCTCGGCGATCTCATCCAGCGCGCGGGCGAGATTCACGACGCGCACCCACGGCACGATCTCCAGCGCTCCCGAAGCCGCCCGCGCCAGGACGCCCGATTCGGGCGGCGCATGCCGGTCCTGGGTCACGATGCAGAGCGCGTCGAACGCTGCCGCCGAACGCAATATCGCGCCCACATTATGCGGGTCCGTCACCTGATCCAGCACCAGCACGGGCCGCCTGTCGTCCTGCCCGGCCTCCAGCGCGTCGCCCAGCCACACATCGTCGAGCGGCTCGACTTCGGCGACCACGCCCTGATGCGGCGCATCGGCGGGCACCATCCGCCCCAGATCCGCCACGTCGGCATAGACGATGGGCAGCACCGGCGGCAGCTCCAGCGCATTGAGCATCTCGCGCGTGCCCCATATCTTGCGCACCACGCGATCCGGATTGGCCAGCGCTGCGATCACGGCGTGACGCCCGTAAAAGCGCGGATAGTTGCCCTTGTGCCCCGTCGGGCGATGACCTCTTTTCTTCATGTCGCGCTCTTTTCACGGGAAGCATTGACAGGCAAGCCTCCTTTCGTCATTGAGCGCCCTCCAACCGGATTGGGGCACCCCCGAAACGGTCAGGCGACTGGACAGGTGGCCGAGTGGTTAAAGGCAGCAGACTGTAAATCTGCCCGGGTTTCCCGTACGCTGGTTCGAATCCAGCCCTGTCCACCATTTTCTGCCAGCCACTGATGCACGGCGTCAGAGCCGTTGTCCGAATGGATGGCGCTCCGCGCTCCGCAGGCGGCGCACAGCCCGGCGCGCGCCGCAAGAATATCCGCGTCGCAATCCAAAACAGGCCATGAGCCGGTAGAAGGGGGCAGACGCCAACCGGCTGCCCCCGACCGACGGTTTCGCTCTTATCTAAGCGCGGCGCAGGCTTCCTGAATCCGGGTGCATGCCTTTTTCAGCGTTTCTTCCGAGGTCGCATAGCTGATGCGGAAGGCGGGCGAGAGGCCGAAGGCCGCACCATGCACCGCCGCAACCCGCGCTTCGTCGAGGAAATAGCCGATCAGCGCTTCGTCGCTATCGATCAGTTGCCCTTTGGGCGTGGTCTTGCCGATCACGCCGCTGGCGTCGGGATAGACGTAGAAAGCGCCTTCGGGCGTCGGGCAATCGAGGCCCGGTGCGTCGTTCAGCATGGCGACGACCATGTCGCGGCGCTTCCGGAAGGCGGCGTTGCGTTCCTCCAGGAAGTCCTGATCGCCGGTCAGCGCGGCGACGGCTGCCGCCTGGCTGATCGAGCAGGGATTGGAGGTCGACTGCGACTGGAGCTTGCCCATCGCCTTGATGATCCATTCCGGCCCGCCCGCGAAACCGATGCGCCAGCCGGTCATGGAGAATGCCTTGGAGCAGCCATTGACCGTCAGCGTGCGCTCATACAGGTCCGGGCACACCTGCGCGATGGTCGCAAAGGGCGTGGGCGCATACCAGACATGCTCATACATGTCGTCGGTCATCACCAGCACATGGCGGTGGCGCAGCAGCACGTCGCCCAGCGCCCTCAGTTCATCCGCCGAATAGGCCGCGCCCGACGGGTTGGAGGGCGAGTTGAGGATGATCCATTTGGTCCGGGGCGTGATCGCGGCTTCGAGCTGCGCCGCGGTGATCTTGTAACCCTGGCTCGCGGGCGCTTCGATGAAGACCGGCGTGCCGCCCGCGAAGTTCACGATGTCGGGGTAGCTCACCCAATAGGGCGCGGGGATGATGACTTCGTCGCCCGCGTCCACGGTCGCGACCAGCGCATTGAACAACGTGTGCTTGCCGCCGGAGTTCACGCTGATCTGGCTGCGCTTGTAGACGAGGCCGTTGTCGCGCTTGAACTTGAAGGCGACCGCTTCCTTGAGGTCGGCGGTGCCGTCCACATCGGTATAGCGGGTCAGGTTGTTGCGAATCGCGGCGATACCCGCTTCCTTGACGAAGTCGGGCGTGTCGAAATCGGGTTCGCCCGCCGACAGGCCGATCACGTCCACGCCTTCGGCTTTCAGCGCGTTGACCCGCGCGCTCATGGCGAGCGTGGCGGAGGGCTGGATACGACCGAGGGCGGCGGAAGTCTGGCTCATGGCAACAATCTTTCTGAAAAATCCCCTAGGCCCGCAAGAAAGGCGGACGGGGCGTCCCTTAATCCGCAACGGACGCAGGGGCAACCGGTGATAGGACGAAAGCTATCGAACCAGCGAGGCGGCCACCATGCCGCGCGCGGCGTTGCCGATGAAGAAGCCGCCTTCCAGATCGCGCGGGCGCAGGTCCGCCTCGACGGCTTCGCCCATGTCGATCAGGCTCCGGCGCAGGATGCCGGGCAACAGGCCGCGCGACAATGGCGGCGTCAGCAGCTTGTCTCCGCGTTCCACGAAGATGGTGGAAAAGCAGCCTTCGGTCAGGAAACCCTGCTCGTCGGTCAGCAACACCTCGAAGGTGCCGCCGCGCTTCAACGCATCGCGATAGAGCGACCGATCCGTCGTCTTGTGCCTGAACCGCACGTCGTCGGCGGAGGCATTGCGGGGGACGATGGCGACATGCATGATCGCCTGCGGCCAGGTGCAATGTTCCCGCACTTCGATGGCGATGGCGCCGCGCCGGGACGCCAGCAGGCGCAGGCGGCTCTTTTCGCGCAGGCGGAAGGTGGCGGCCTGAAGCTCGTTCCGCACCTCGTGCCGGTCGAACGCGAAGTCGAGCGCCTGCGCGCTGGTCTTCATCCTTTCCAGATGCAGTTCCAGCAGCCGGATGCCTTCGACCGGGTCGAAGGCCATGGTTTCCAAGAGGTCGAAGCGTCCGTCAGCCAATGCCATCGCACCCATTGCAAACCCTAAAAGCGGTAGAAGTCAAGCATGGGAAAGGAAGCGCCCCTTGGCCAGGCACTCCGCCCATTCGGATGCGGGGCCGGAATCCGCCACGATGCCGGACCCAAGGCCCAGCCGCCCCACGCTGCTGCCCTCTTCGACGCAAATCGTGCGGATGGCAACATTGAAGGCCGCGTCCCCTTCCGGGTCGATCCATCCGACAGAGCCGGTATAGATGCCTCGCGCAAAGGGTTCGACGGCATCGATGACCTCCATCGCCCGGACCTTCGGCGCGCCGGTGACGGAGCCGCAGGGAAACAGGACGCGCAGCACATCCACCGGCGACAGGCCCGGCAGGATGCGGGCGCGGACGGTGGACACCATCTGATGCACGGTGGGAAAGCTTTCCACCCGGAACAGTTCGGGGACCGTGACCGTCCCGGCCTGCGACACGCGCGAGAGGTCGTTGCGCAGGAGGTCCACGATCATCAGATTTTCGGCGCGCTGCTTGGGGTCGCTCTCCAGTTCCCGCGCCAACGCCGCGTCGCGGGCCGGGTCCGCGTCGCGCGGGGCGGTGCCCTTCATGGGGCGGGCGGTCAATTGCCCCCGAACCTGCGTGAAGAAAAGCTCCGGCGAAAAGGACAATATGCTGTGCCGGCCGGTGCGGACGACCCCGCCATAACCCGCCGCCGCGCGCGGCCGGACGGCGGCGTAGAACGCCATCGGATCGCCGGGAACCTGCACGTCGCAGGGAAAGGTCAGGTTCGCCTGATAGATGTCGCCCGCCCGGATATAGTCCCGCACCCGGTCGAAGGCGCGGCGATAGGCGGCTTCGTCGATCAGCGGGCCGGGCGCGGACAGCGCCGCAGGAGAGGGAGCGGGCAGCAGGCCCGGCAACTCGCCCGGATCGATCAGGCGGCATCCTTCGAACAGGCCGAACCACAGCAGGGGCGGTGCGCCCGGCGGCGCGCTGTCTTCCCGGCGCAGGGCGATGGGCCGCAGGCGGTCCTCCAGCGCCAGTCCGGCCTCGTAACTCAGGAAGCCGGCGGCATGGAGGCCCTGTTCCCGCGCTTCGGCAAGCCGGTCGAGCGCGGGCTGCACTTCGGCCTGGCGCTGCGCCACGATCGTCGCCACCGGATCGCGGTAGAGACGCGCGGGGGCCGCATTATGCGCACGCGCGTCATCGAACAGGGCGAAGACTTCCTGGGGGCTGGGCAAGCGCATGGCGCTTCTCTTAGCAGGCTTTGGCCCGGGCGGAAGGCTCCCCTTTCGGTTCAGGCGGGCGTGATCCGGTAGGATTGAATTTTCCAGGTCGTCGGGTGTTCCACCCGACCTGAAAATGCTCTAGCGCAAAATCCATGACCGACAGCCAGCCGCCCCGGCCTACCGATCGCCCGTTCGGCCCCGCCTTCGCCCTTGCCGTCAGGGGACTTTGCCCGGCCTGCGGGCAGGGGAAGATGTTCGCGCGCTATTTGAAGCCGGTCCAAGCCTGCGCCCATTGCGGGCAGCAGTGGGACGTGCATCAGGCGGACGATTTCCCGGCCTATATCGTCATCCTGCTGATGGGGCATATATTGGTGCCGCTGATGATCGAGGTGAACGCCGCCTTCGCCATTCCCTTGGGCTGGCAGGCCGCGATCTGGCCCACCCTGGCCGCGATCCTGTGCGCCGCGCTGATCCAGCCGGTCAAGGCCGCCGTCATCGCCTTTCAGTGGACGCGGCGGATGCACGGCTTTACCTGAGCCGTCAGGCGGGCCGCCGCAGGAAATTGCGCTCCATCGCCTCGCGCAGTGTGTCGTCGATGACGCGGCGTCCTTCCGGGCCATGGGTCACCACCGTCGTGTCGCAGGTGGCGACGCACACCCCCTTTTGAAATCCGGCGGAACTGATCGTCCAGCTCGTGCGGCCGATATGGCCGATGGCGCAGTGGATATCGAAGGGGTAGGGGAAATGCGCTTCCTCGATGAAGTTCAGGGAAACCGCCGCGACCAGCCAGCGCACCCCCTGTTCCTGCGGGTGGCGGCCCAGATGACGGTGAAAGCGGATGCGGGCGGTTTCGAAGATGCCGGAAATAGCCACATTGTTGATGTGGCCCATCGTATCGATGTCCTGAAAGCGCGTGTCGATGCTCGTGATGAAACTGTAGGCGTCGGGGCTGAAGCGCCAGGATTCGGGTTTTGCCATCTGCTGCTTTCCGCTGCGTGATCCTTTCGTCATACTGGCGCAAGCCGCCGATGCAATCGCGACAGGCGCATTGTCGAAGCACTGCGGCCTTTTTGACACAGCGGGCGGCAACGATCCGTTTCCGCACGGAATGATGGACTTCATGGGACTGCTTTTCTAGCCTGCGCTTCCCTTTGTCCCCGGAGCGCGCCGATGCAACGATACAGCCTTGCCGCCATCTTCCTCCATTGGACCATCGCCATCCTGCTCGCCTTCCAGATCAGCGTCGGATGGGCGCTGGAAGATCTGGGCGCGCGCGGTTTCGCGTTGTTCCAGCTTCACAAGTCGGTCGGCATCACCATCCTCGTCCTGACGCTGGCGCGGATCGCGGTGCGATATTGGAAGCCGCGCCCCGCGCCTGTGGAAGGGGGCTGGCAAGGCGCGCTGGCGAAGACGGTCCATGCGGGGCTGTATCTCTTCATGCTGGGCGCGCCGCTGACGGGCTGGGCGCTGGTGTCGACGGCCAAGGTGAAGGTGCCGACGCTGATCTTCGGCGTCATTCCTCTGCCTCATCTGCCGCTGCCGATAAGCGCGCATGAACTGGCGGAGGGCGGGCACGGGCTGCTCGCCTGGATCGGCATCGCGCTGTTCCTGCTGCATGTCGCGGGCGCGCTCCGCCATCATGTGCTGCTACGGGACGGGCTGATCTGGCGGATGATGCCCGCGCGCTCGCCGGTGCTGCTGGTGCTGCTGCCCGCGCTGGTGCTGGGCGGGCTGGTGCTGGGGAAGGCAATCCTCCCCGCCCCGGCGCCCAAGGCAGCGGCAGCGCAACCGGCGGCGCTCAATGCCATGGATGCCATGGAGGGGGCGGAGGCGGCGCCCGCGCCGGTCGGGAACAAGGTCGAGGCGGCGGACAATGCCGCAACGTCCGCCGCCGATAATGTCGCCGCGCCGGAAGAAACGCCCCTCGGACCGCCCCCGCCATGGGCGGTGCAGCCGGGCGGACGGATCGGCTTTTCCGTCGGCAATGGCGGTGAGACGATCAGCGGCAGCTTCTCCAGGTGGACGGCGAAGATCGCGATGGACCCCGACCATCCCGAAAGCGCCGACATCCGCGTCGACATAGACCTCGCCAGCGCAAGCGTGGGCAATGCCTATCAGGACGGGATGCTGGCGGGCGACGAGTTTTTCGGCACGGCCGCGCATCCCTCCGCGCGCTTCGTCGCCAAGGGGGCGCAGAAGACGGGCGCAAACGGCTATCGCGCGTCCGGCACGCTGACGCTCAAAGGCGTGAGCCGTCGGCAAAGCATCCGCTTCACCCTGTCGGGCAGCGGCGACAGGCGGAAGGTCTCAGGCTCCGCCACCATCGCCCGCGCGCCCTTCGGCGTCGGGAACGGGGACAGCAGCAGCGGGCTGGACCCCAGCGTATCGGTGGATTTCAGTTTCTCCGCTGCTCGGCGGTAGAGCTACCGGAGGGTCATGGATTTGCACCCGAAAGCATGGCATTGGCTGATCCATGAACGCTGACAAACCGCAGAGCACGCGCATCGAGGACGGAGTCTTTCTCGCCCTCGTCCTGCTCGTCACCATCGCCTTTGCCTGGGTGATCGAGCCTTTCGGCGCGGCGATCCTGTGGGGCGTGATCGTGGCGATCCTGTTCGCGCCGGTGAATCAGCAACTGCTGGCGGCGATGCCGGGGCGGCGCAACGGCGCGGCGCTGCTGACGCTGCTCCTCATCCTGGCCATCGTCATCGTGCCCGCCATCGTGTTGGCCATGGCGCTGGTGCAGGAGGCCAGCTATTTTTACGGCCGCCTGCAATCGGGCCAGATCAATATCGCGGAGATATTCAATCGCTTTCAGGCCAGCCTGCCCGATTGGGCTTCGGCATGGCTGGAACGGCTGGGCATCACCAATTTCGCCACGGTGCGGGACATGTTGACCGACGGCATCGCGTCGAGCTTCCAAACGCTCGCGGGGCAGGCGCTCTCCATCGGGCAAAGCGCCATGGGTTTCGTGCTGGCGCTGGGCGTGATGCTGTATCTCACTTTCTTCCTGCTGCGCGACGGGAGCAATCTGGTCGCGATGCTCGACAGGGCCGCGCCTCTGCGCGCCACCCCGCGCCATGCGCTGATGCAGCAGTTCGTCATCGTCGTGCGCGCGACCATCAAGGGCAGCCTGGTGGTCGCCATCGTGCAGGGGCTGATCGGCGGCATCGCTTTCTGGGCGCTGGGGATACCGGGCGCGCTGCTGTGGGGCGTGCTGATGGGATGCGCGTCCCTGTTGCCCGCCGTCGGCACCGGCCTCGTCTGGGTGCCGGTCGCGATCTACCTGCTGGCGACCGGTGCGCTGGTGAAGGGGCTGATCCTCGTCTTTTGCGGAATCTTCGTGATCGGGATGGTCGACAATGTGCTGCGCCCCATCCTTGTCGGGCGGGAAACGCGGATTCCCGATTATGTCGTGCTGATCACCACGCTGGGCGGGATCGAGCTGTTCGGGATCAACGGCATCATCATCGGGCCTGTGATCGCATCGCTGTTCATCGCGACGTGGAACATCGTGACGCGGATGCGCCGCCCCGGCGGGATGGAAGGGCCGCTGGCCGACGAGACGGAATAAGCGCCTAAAGCTCTTCCAGCGCGGCGCTGGCTTCCATCCAGGCTTCCTCCGCGGCCTCCAGCTTCCTTTCGACGGCGGCGCGCTTCACCATCAGGTCGGTCATGCTCATCTTCGCCTCCGCGCCGGTCGCTGACTTGGGGTCGAACAGCGCCTGATCGATGCGGGTGCGTTCCGCGCCCAGCGTCGCCATTTCCTTTTCCGCCTTGCCGACAGCGGCTTTCAACGCCTTCTGCTTTTCGCGCCATTGCGCGGCGTTGCGCTTTTCGGCCTTGCGGTCGGGCTTGGGCGTATCGCCGCCGCTGCCGTTGCTGTCCGCCTTGCGCAGGACAATGTCGGTATAGTCGTCGAGGCTGCCCGCAAATTCCTGTGCGGTGCCGCCATCCACCAGCACGAGGCGGTCGGCGGCGAGCTCGATCATGTGGCGGTCGTGGCTGACGATCACCACCGCACCCGAATATTCGTTGAGCGCCTGCACCAGCGCCTCGCGGCTGTCGACGTCGAGGTGGTTGGTCGGCTCGTCGAGGATCAGCAGATGCGGCGCATCGCGGGTGATGAGCGCGAGGGCGAGGCGCGCTTTCTCGCCGCCCGACATGCTGCCGACCTTCTGCGTGGCGCGCTCGCCGGAAAAGCCGAAGCGGCCCAGCTGGGCGCGGACGGCGGCGGGGGTCGCGCCCTTCATCACGCGGCTCATATGTTCAAGCGGCGTGTCGGTAACGTCCAGTTCCTCCACCTGATATTGGGTGAAATAGCCGACGCTCATCTTGGCGGAGCTGTTGATCGCGCCTTCCATGGGCGCAAGCTGCGCGGCCATCAGGCGTGCCAGCGTGGTCTTGCCATTGCCGTTGCGGCCGAGCAGCGCGACGCGGTCGTCCGGGTCGATGCGCAGGTTGACACGCTTCAGGATCGGCGTGTCGCCATAGCCGACCGCCGCCATGTCCATGGTGATGAGCGGCGGGCGCAGTTCGGGCGGGCTGGGGAAGGTGAAGGCCAGCGTCGGATCTTCGATAGCCGCCGCGATGGGCTGCATCCGGGCGAGCGCCTTGGCGCGGGACTGGGCCTGCTTCGCGGTGGAGGCGCGCGCGGAGTTGCGGGCGATGTAATCCTGCAACTTCTCCCGTTCGGCCTGCTGTTTCGAGCGGGCGGCTTCCTGCTGGGCGAGGCGTTCGGCGCGCTGGCGCTCGAAGGCGTCATAGCCGCCGGGGTAGAGCGTCACCTTGCCTCCCTCCAGATGCAGGATGTGGTCGACCACATTGTTGAGCAGGTCGCGCTCATGGCTGATGACGACCACGGTGCCGCGATAGTTTTTGAGGAAGCTTTCCAGCCACATCGTCGCTTCAAGGTCGAGATGGTTGGACGGTTCGTCGAGCAGCAGCAGTTCGGGCTGCGAAAAAAGCAGCGAAGCGAGGGCCACGCGCATCTTCCAGCCGCCCGAATAGCTGTCGAGCGGGCGGCCCTGCATCTCCTCGTCGAAGCCGAGGCCGACGAGGATGCGGGCGGCGCGGGCCGGGGCGGTGTAGGCGTCGATGGCGTTCAGCCGCTCATAGATGTGGCCGAGGCGGTCGGGGTCTTCGGTATGCTCCGCCTCCGCCATCAGGACGGCGCGCTCCTTGTCGGCGGCGAGCACCGTTTCGAAGGGCGTGGCGGTGCCGGCAGGGGCTTCCTGCGCGATATAGCCCAGCCGCGTGTCGCGGGGCATGTCGCAACTGCCTTCGTCCGGATCGATCTGGCCGATCATCACCTTCATCAGCGTGGACTTGCCCGCTCCGTTGCGGCCGATGAGGCCGACCCGGCTGCGCGGCGGCAGCGCGGCGGCGGCGCGGTCAAGGATGGTGCGTCCGCCAAGGCGCACGGTGATACCGTTCAAGTTAAGCATGGCGGCCCCCTAGCCTATTTTCGCGGCGGGGGGAAACCGGTGACGGCAGAGAAAGCACGGTGGTTGTTTATGCCCTTTGTGGGCACCCCTATCCACCGTTCAACCCACTAACTGCCGCTACCCTTTCCTGGAGGGCTGTTCCGCATAAAGGGTGAACTGCGCGTGGAGGCCGCCTTGCGAAGACTGCCCCAGCCACAAGTCGAACAGGCCAGGTTCGGCGATGCGCTTGTTGCCGGACCCCACAAATTCCAGATCGGTGCGGGATAGGGAGAAGCGGACCAGCTTGCTTTGCCCGGCGCTAAGCGTCACGCGCTCGATGCGCTTCAACTCGCGGATCGGGCGGGTGCGGCTGGCGACCCGATCGCGGGTGTAAAGTTGCACCACTTCGCTGCCGGGACGGTCGCCGGTGTTGCGGACGCGCGCCGTCACCTCGATAGCGCGGTCCCAGCGGAGCGCGGTGTCGGAAAGCTTCAAGTCCTCCAGCACGAATTGCGTGTAGGACAGGCCGTGGCCGAAGGGAAAGCGGGCGCTGTTGTCGGTGGTGGCATAGCGCGCCTTATATTCGTTGCCGCCATTGTCGGTGACGGGACGGCCTGTCGACTTGCGGTCGTAGAAGAAAGGTTCCTGCCCCGATTCCCATGGGAAGCTGACGGGCAATTTGCCGGAAGGATCGGCCCGCCCGAAAAGCAGATCGGCAATGGCGTGGCCGGTTTCCGAACCCAGGAACCATGTCGCGAGGATCGCCTGCGCATTCGCCACGCCATCGTGCAAGGCAAGCGCGCGGCCATGGCGGAGCAGGACGACGACGGGCTTGCCCGCGGCGGCGACAGCATCGGCCAGCGCCTGCTGCGCGGCGGGGATTTCGATGACGGTGCGGGACTGGGCCTCGCCGGACATATCCTGCGATTCGCCGATGGCGAGGAGGACGATGTCGGCGGCCTTGGCGGCTTCCACCGCTTTTACGATGCCATCGTCTATCGGTTTGCGGACGCCGCAACCCCTGACGATGGTGAGCAGCGACGGATCGGGCATCACGGCGCGCAAGCCGGTGGCAATGTCCACGCCCTTGTCGGGATCGCCATAGAAAGCCCATGGCCCATAGAGATTCGCCTTGTCCTCGCCGAAGGGACCGATGAGGGCGATTTTCTGCCGCCCCGTTGGGGCGAGGGGCAAGACGCCCTCATTTTTGAGCAGCACAACCGAGCGGGTGGCGGATTCGCGGGCGAGCGCGCGATGGCCCGGTGTGGCGATGCGGCTCTTTTCCGCAGCTTCGTCCAGCGAGCGATAGGGATTGTCGAACAGGCCGATGGCGGCCTTCACATAGAGGATGCGGCGGACGGCGACGTCGATGGTGCCTTCGGGCACCGCGCCGCTCTTCACCAGATCGGGCAGATATTTGATGAAGAGGCCGCTCTGCATCGACATGTCGACCCCGGCAAGCACCGCAAGGCGCGCGGCGTCCCGGTCGTCCTGCGCGAAGCCATGGGCGACCAGTTCCTCGTCCGCCGTATAGTCGGAAAAGACGAAACCCCGGAAACCCATCTCGCCGCGCAGCAGATCGGTCAGAAGCTCCCGGTCGGCGGTGGCCGGGACGCCGTTGATCTCGTTGAAGGCGGCCATGGTCGTGAGCGCGCCCGCCGCGAAGGCCGAGCCAAAGGGCGGGATGTGCGTTTCCCGCAGCGTCTCGTCCGAAATGTCGACATTGCCATATTCCAGGCCCGCAGCGACCGCGCCATAGGCGGCGAAATGCTTGGGGCAGGCGAGCAGGCTGTCGTCGCGGCGCAGGTCGCCCCCCTGAAACCCGCGCACGCGGGCAGCGGCGAAAAGGCTGGTGAGGGTCACATCCTCTCCCGCCCCTTCCACCACGCGGCCCCAGCGCTGGTCGCGCGCCACATCGACCATGGGAGCAAAGGTCAGGTGCAGGCCCGCCGCCGTCGCTTCAACCGCCATCGCGCGGGATGTTCTGCGCGCCAGTTCCGGATCGAAGCTGGCCGCTTCGCCCAGCGGCACCGGGAAGATGGTCTTGAGGCCGTGGATCACGTCGCCTGCAAAGAGCAGCGGGATGCCGAGGCGGCTGTCCTTGACCGCGATGTCCTGGGCACGGCGTCCGCCCGCCACGCCGATGCCGTTGAAGAGGCACCCGACGCGCCCCTTGCGGATTTCCCCGGCGAGGCGCTTTTCATCCTGGATGCCCACCTGGGGGTTCGGCGGGTTGAACGGGCGGAAACTGTCGGCAAGGCAGGTCATTTGCCCGGCCTTCTCCTCCAGCGTCATGCGGGAAATAAGGTCGTCCACCCGCGCCACGTCATTGGCGGCGAGAGCGAAGGCCCGGCGCGGGATGGGTAAAGTCAGGAACGCCGCAAGCGACGCGGTCAGGAGGGAACGGCGGTCAAGACTCATCGAAGCGGGGGCGTAACAGGGTCCATATGAATGCAGCTTGTCCACCAAACGCATGACCGCACCCTATGTTGCAGCGCGTCACGCCGAGGCGAACAGTTTGGTCCCTACCACGCCGATCACGGTAAGCGCCATGAAAGCCGCCTGCACCGGCGTCACCCGGTCGCCGAAGAGGATCACCCCGCCGATGATGACCCCCACCGCGCCAAGGCCGGTCCAGATCGCATAGGCGGTTCCGGCGGGCAGGCCCTTCATCGCCAGCGCCAGCAGGCCCATGTTCACGAAGCTCAAGGTGATGGGCACCAGCGCCGCTTGCCACTGGCCGACGGTGGCGGCCCATTTGAGGCTGAGCGCCCAGATGATTTCAGTGACGACCGCGATGCCGAGAATCAGCCACGCCATTGCCAAGCGCTCCTTTTGTTGATCAGGCTCGAAGGGGGAAAGCGCGCGGGCCGGAAACCCGAAAGAGGCGCCACGCCGGGGAGGCTATAGTGGACAGGACTGGAATGTCCAGAAACGACCAAAAAGACACGGCTTCTGTTATCCGCCATTCTTCTTGCTATCGCGTGGGCCTTTCGTAGAGCCTTTGCGACCGGCCAGGCCGCGAAGACGGTGCGACTCAGCTATGGTCGCCCGCCCCAGGCCCATCATTCGGTTGGCAACAGAACTGGAGGCGGCGATGAGAAGAGGAAAACGGTCTTTTCCCCGCCGCGCCGTCTTGCGATTGGCGCGGCGCGTTCTATATCGCGTTTCGAACCGAAACTTGATTTCCTTTGCCGCAGCCGGCCGCCTTCCGATGAATGTTCATGGGCACTCATCGACAATAGGGCGCTGGCTGCGGAAAGCGACCCGAGGACAAGATGCCCATGAAGGCTTTTTTGAGATCCGACCTGTTCCTTCGCTTTCTGGGCGGATTCGTCCTTGGGACGATCGGCATGTTCGTTTTCCATCATGAAGAGCCGTCGATGATCGCGCCCTACGCCAACGCCGCGCCGACGGCGGAATATGCGGCGCGCTGACGGTATCCTTCTTGCACTTTTCGCGGCGCTGGCCGCCGCTTCTCCGCTGCGTGCCGAAAGGGCGGCGCTTGCGCCGGTTCCGGCGATTGATGCAAATCCCGTCCGGAAGCTCGAAACCGCTATTTTCGCGGGCGGCTGCTTCTGGGGCGTGGAAGGCGTGTTTTCCCATGTGAAGGGCGTTCACCTTGCCGTGTCGGGCTTTGCAGGCGGGCCGCGCGGGCGCAAGGTGGATTATGGACGGGTAAGCGAAGGCGATACCGGCTATGCCGAAGCCGTGCGCGTCACCTATGATCCCGGTCAGGTGAGCTATGGCGCGCTGCTGCGGATATTCTTTTCCGTGATTGCGGACCCGACGACGCTCAATGCGCAAGGGCCGGACCGGGGCACGCAATATCGCAGCGCCCTCTTCCCGTTGAACGCGGAACAAGGGAAGGCCGCCAAAGCCTATCTGGTGCAATTGGGCAAGGCAGGGTTGTGGCGCGATCCCGTCGTGACGCGGGTGGAGCGGTTCACCGGCTTTCAGGACGCGGACAGCTATCATCAGGATTTCATGCGCCGCCATCCGCGCCATTTCTATATTCTGAGATGGGACGCGCAGAAGGTAGCGGCGCTCAAGGCAATGTTTCCGGCGCTTTATCGCGACAAGCCTTCGGCTTGATCTGATGGATTGTCGGTTTTTGGGTGGGAGACATAGCTATTCGTCATGCCAGCGAAAGCTGGCATCTCTCTTCTTAGGCACGACCCAGCCTAAGCGGAGATCCCAGCTTTCGCTGGAATGACGGATAGTGAATGGCGGAAATGGCCGAATCCCATTGTCCGCCAAAAGCCATCGGGCGGAGCCTGTCGCCAGTCTCCGCCCGATGGCGTGCTATTCGAAGGAAAGCGCACCGCTTATTTCGGCGCGAGCACCATCAGCATCTGGCGGCCTTCCATGCGGGGATAGGCTTCGACCTTGGCGATCTCCGCCACATTTTCCGCGACGCGCTGGAGCAACTGCATACCGAGCTGCTGGTGCGACAATTCGCGGCCGCGGAAGCGCAGGGTGATCTTCACCTTGTCGCCTTCGCCGATGAAATCATGCACCTTCTTCATCTTCGTATCATAGTCATGATCGTCGATGTTGGGACGCATCTTGATCTCTTTGAGTTCCTGCGTCCTCTGGGTCTTGCGGGCGATATTCGCCTTTTTCTGCGCTTCGTACTTGAACTTGCCGATGTCCAGAAACTTGCAGACCGGCGGATCGGCGGTCGGCGACACTTCGACCAGGTCCAGCCCGATCTCGTAAGCGCGCTCCATCGCCTCCTGCGTCAACATCACGCCCAGATTTTCGCCTTCGTCGTCGATCACCCGCACCTTGGGCACGGTGATGAACTCATTATAACGGGGACCGGACTTCGGCGGCGGCGCCATTGGACGGCGCATCATTGGGGGACGTATAGCGGTATCTCCTATGGTCGTTCAAAAATGTCGGTGGATGCGCCTTTAGCGCAAAGCCGAAAGGGGCGGCAAGTCCGCAGTTGCGGATTGCCGGTCCCCCTGTGGCATGGCAGCCTCACCGCATATCGGGAGCCAGCGCCTCTTTTGCAAGTCGGGCGATGGCGTCGTCGAGCGAAAGGATGGTCTGCCCCTCCTTGCCCAGTTCGCGCAGCGCCACGGTGCCTTCCTCCGCCTCGCGCCTTCCGACGACCAGCAGATTGGGCACTTTTGCAAGGCTATGCTCGCGCACCTTGTAGTTGATCTTCTCGTTCCGTACGTCCGCTTCGGTGCGGATTCCGGCGGCACGGAGCTTCTCGACAACTTCCTGTGCATAAGGGTCCGCATCCGATACGATGGTCGCCACGACCGCCTGAACAGGGGCGAGCCAGAGCGGAAATTTGCCCGCATAATGTTCGATCAATATGCCGATGAAGCGTTCATAGCTGCCCAGGATCGCCCTGTGGAGCATCACCGGCCGGTGCCGTTCGCCGTCCTCGCCCACATAGCTGGCGTCGAGTCGTTCGGGCAGCACCGTGTCGGTCTGGATCGTGCCGACCTGCCACGTCCGCCCGATCGCGTCGGTCAGGTGGAACTCCAGCTTGGGCGCGTAGAAGGCGCCTTCGCCCGGTAATTCTTCCCATCCCCATTCGGCCGTGTTGCGGCCCGTCGCGGCGACGGCATCGCGCAGCGACTGTTCGGACCAGTCCCACATTTCGTCGGTGCCGAACCGCTTTTCCGGGCGGAGCGCCAGCTTGATGGCATAGTCCGCGAAGCCCAGATCCTTATATACCACATCCAGCAGGTCGCAGAATTGCGCGACCTCGCTCACCAGCTGGTCTTCGCGGCAGAATATATGCGCGTCGTCCTGCGTGAACTGGCGCACGCGCATCAGGCCGTGCAGCGCGCCATGCGGTTCGTTGCGGTGGCAGCAGCCCATTTCCGCCATGCGGAGCGGCAGATCGCGATAGCTCTTGATCCCCTGGCGGAAGATCAGGACATGCGCGGGACAGTTCATGGGCTTGAGCGCCATCCATGCCGCGTCATGCGATACGACCGGGCCTTCATCCTCGGTGTTCGGCACCTCGTCGGGGATGACGAACATATTCTCGCGATATTTGCCCCAGTGGCCGGATTGCTCCCACTGGCGGGCGTCCATGATCTGCGGCGTCTTCACTTCCTGATAGCCCGCCGCGTCGAGCCGGCGGCGGAGGTAAGATTCCAGTTGCCGCCAGATGATATAGCCCTTGGGGTGCCAGAAGACGGAGCCATGCGCTTCGGCCTGGAGGTGAAACAGGTCCATTTCCGCGCCCAGCTTGCGATGGTCGCGCTTGCCCGCTTCCTCCAGCATGTGAAGATGCGCGTCGAGCTGTTTCCTGTTGAGCCAGCCGGTGCCGTAGATGCGCGAAAGCATCGCGTTCTTCTGATCGCCGCGCCAGTAAGCGCCCGACACGCGGGTCAGCTTGAACGCCTGCGGGTCGAGCTTTCCCGTCGAGGCGAGGTGCGGCCCCCGGCACATGTCGAGCCAGTCATTGCCCGACCAGTAGACCGTCAGTTCCTCGCCCTCGGGCAGTTCAGCGGCCCACTGCGCCTTGAACGTCTCCCCCTCCGCCTGCCAGCGCGCGATCAGGTCCTCGCGGCTCCACACTTCGCGGCGCAGCGGCTTGTCGGCGCGGATGAGTTCCCGCATCTTTTCCTCGATGACGGGCAGGTCTTCCTCGGTGAAGGGGCCGCGCTTCGGATCGGGCGCGAAGTCGTAGTAAAAGCCGTCCTCGGTCGCGGGGCCAAAAGTGATCTGCGTGCCGGGAAAGAGTTGCTGCACCGCTTCGGCCAGCAGATGCGCGAAATCGTGGCGCGCCAGTTCCAGCGCGTCGGCTTCATCCTTCGCCGTCACCAGCGCGAGCGCGGCGTCTGCCTCCAGCGGGCGCGTGATGTCGCGCAGCTCGCCATCGACCCGCGCCGCGATGGCGGCCTTGGCCAGGCCCGGCCCGATCGCCGCCGCAATGTCCGCCGGGGTAGTGCCGGGCGCGACTTCGCGCACGGAACCATCGGGCAGGGTGATCTTGAGCATGGCGGACACGGGATGACTTTCATTTATGTGGATGGGCGCAAAGGCCGCGCCTTCCCCTTAAATGGGCCATCCCGCCTGTCAATAGAAGGGCTGTGCCCGGGTCAGGCGAACAGGAGGCGGGCGTCGCCGCTGGTCTGCTGGAGGAAAGCGATCGGGCCGCTCATCTCCACGCCTTTGGGCAGGTCGCTCGCGGACAGGTTCGACAGCGCCAATCCGCTCTGGCAGGCGAAGAGCGCGACGCCCAAAGCGACCGCGTCCTCCAGCAGCAGCGCCAGCGTCGGCAGACCCGCCGCTTCATGCGCCTCGTCCAGGCGGGCCGCGATGGGCGCGCGGAGCAGGGCCACGGCGTCGAGTTGCAGGAAGACCGCTGCCTTGCCGCCCAGCGCCGCCTGCGCCGATGCCGTCACCAGGGCGGCGCGCAACCGCTCTGAATCCGCGCAGGCAACGATGATCCTCAGTTCGCGCACAGTTCCACCGCGCAGGCGGGACAGGCCGGGTCCTTGGGCACCGTAAGGGTGCGGAACCGCATGGAGAGCAGGTCGCAGAGCAGCAGCTTGCCCGCGCTGTCCTCGCCAAAGGGAACCAGCGCGCGGATCACCTCCAGCGCGGCGAGGCTGCCCATCACGCCGGTCAGCGCGCCAATGACGCCGGTTTCCGCGCAATTGCGCTCCGCCGCGTCCTCCGGCGTACCGACAAGGCAGCGATAGCAGGGCTTGTCCCTTTCCCATCCGCGATAGGTGGCGAGTTGCCCCTCGAACGGGCCGACCGCAGCCGACACCAGCGGGATACGCAGCGCCTGCGCGGCGTCGGCGACCGCGAGGCGCGTCGCGAAACTGTCGCAGCCGTCCAGCACCACGTCCGCCTCGCGCAGCATCAACCCTGCATTTTCCGCATCGATGCGGGCGTTGATGGGGATCAGCTTCACGTCGGGATTGAGCCGGGCGACGGCGGCCATGGCGGCCTCCGCCTTGGACGCGCCGATGTCGGCGGTGCCGAACAGCACTTGCCGCTGCAAGTTGGAGAGCGCCACCGCGTCATCGTCGATCACCCGGATGGTGCCGACGCCCGCCGCGGCCAGATAGAGGATCGCCGGACTGCCGATGCCGCCCGCGCCGATCACCGCCACATCCGCCGACAGCAGCCGCGCCTGCCCCGCGCCGCCGATCTCCTTGAGGACGATGTGGCGCGCATAGCGTTCGAGCTGGTCGTCGGTCAGCGTCATGAGGAAGCGATGCCCGTGGAGCCGAAACCCCCTGAACCCCGCGCGGTGTCGTCCAGTTCCTTGACTTCGGCGAAGCGCGCCATCTGGACCGGGGCGGCCACAAGCTGCGCGATCCGATCGCCGCGCGCGATGATGAAGGGTGTGTCACCCAGATTGATGAGGATCACCTTGAGTTCGCCGCGATAGTCGGCGTCGATGGTGCCCGGCGTGTTGGGCAGGCTGATGCCGTGCTTCAAGGCCAGGCCCGAACGCGGGCGCACCTGCACTTCATAGCCTTCGGGGATGGCCATGGCGAAGCCGGTTGCAACGGCATAGCGGCCGCCGGGTGCAATCGTGACATCTTCCGCCGATACCACATCCATGCCTGCCGCATGTTCGGTCGCATAAGCGGGCGTGGGCAACCCTTCGCCATGGGGCAGGCGCTTCAGCCTTATTTCAATCGGGACGAGCGGAGAGGGCATGGGCGACCTTTTCGATGAGGCGGGTGGCGACAACATCCTTGGGCAGGTTTTCCCAGCTTTCGATGCCGTCGGCCGTGACGATATGAACGCTGTTCGCGTCGCCGCCCATCACGCTTGCTCCGGGGGCGCCTGACACGTCATTGGCGACGATCCAGTCCGCGCCTTTCTTCGCCAGCTTGGCGCGGGCATGGTCGGTGACCTTTTCGGTTTCGGCGGCGAAGCCGATCAGCAGCGTGGGGCGCTGCCCATGTTTGCCGAGCGTCGCGAGGATGTCGGGATTTTCAACCAGCGAAAGCGGCGCGGGCTTGCCCGATCCGTCCTTCTTGATCTTCTGCCCGGACGCGTCCGCCGTGCGCCAGTCGGCGACGGCGGCGACCATGATCGCGGCGTCGGCGGGAAGGGCCGCTTCGACCGCCGCCATCATCTCCCGCGCGGTTTCCACGTTCATGCGCTCCACGCCTTGCGGCGTAGGGAGGTTCACCGGCCCGGCGACCAAAGTCACCCGCGCGCCTGCCCGCGCGGCGGCGGCGGCGATGGCGAAACCCTGCTTGCCCGACGATCGGTTGGCGATGTAGCGCACCGGGTCGATCGGCTCATGCGTCGGCCCGGCGGTGATGAGGATATGCCTGCCCGTCAACGGCAGTTCAGGCCCTTCGAAATCCGGCTGACCCGCGAGCGGATCGGTGGGCGAGGGCAGGGCGATCAGCCGCGCGATCTCCGTCGCGATCTGCTCCGGTTCGGGCAGGCGGCCCCTGCCATATTCGCCGCAGGCCATCTCGCCGCTGTCCGGCTCCATGATGTGCACGCCGTCCTCGCGAAGCTGCGCGAGGTTGCGCTGCGTCGCGGCATGGTGCCACATGCGGACGTTCATCGCGGGCACGGCCAGCACCGGCTTGTCGGTGGCGAGCAGCAGCGTCGTGGCCAGATCGTCGGCGATGCCCGCCGCCATCTTGGCCAATATGTCGGCGGTGGCGGGCGCGACCACGACCAGATCGGCCTGACGCGAAAGCTGGATATGCCCGATCTCGCGCTCTTCCTTCAGGTCGAACATGTCGCCATAGACATGATCCTCGGTCAGCACGCCCAGCGACAGCGGCGTCACGAACTTCTCCGCCGCCGCCGTCAGCACGGCGCGCACCGCGATGCCGCGCTTTCGCAGCAGCCGGACAAGCTCCAACGACTTATAGGCCGCAATGCCGCCGGAGACGATGAGAAGGACGCGAGGCTGAGTCATATATGCAGATGTAGCAGCGCCGTAACGATCGCTCCAGTCGCCGCCGCGATGACCGCCACCACGGCATAGCGCCAGCCGCCGCCGATGCGGATGACCCTGATTTCGCTGAGCGGCGGAGGCGGGGGCGCGCCGCCCTTTTCGGGGAAGGCGTCCTCGATCCGCCGCACCAGCCCCGGCAAGCGTTGCAGCGTGCGCCAATTCTCGATCAGCGTGTCGGCGGCCTTGGCTTCCGGCCCCAGTTCGGTCCGCAGCCATTCCTTCACATAGGGGCCGCTCGTTTCCCACAGGTTGATGTCGGGATCGAGTGCGGTCGCCACGCCCTCCACCATCACCATCGTTTTCTGGAGGAGCAGCAAATGGGGCTGCGTCTGCATGTCGAAATCGCGGGTGATGGCGAACAGGCCGTCCAGCATCCCGCCGACCGACAGTTCGCGCACCGGCTTGCCGCGCATCGGCTCGCCCACGGCGCGCAGCGCGGTCGCGAACTCCGCCACGTCATGATGGGCGGGCACATATTGCGCCTCGAAATGGATTTCGGCGACGCGCCGATAATTGCCGGTGATGAGACCGTAGAGAATCTCGGCCAGCCACATGCGCGCACGGCGGTCGATCCGGCCCATGATGCCGAAGTCGATAGCGACGATATCGCCGTTCGCCGTCACGAACAGGTTCCCCTGATGCATGTCGGCGTGGAAGAAACCTTCCGCGATCGCCTGCCGCAGGAATGCGTTGACGAGCCGCGCCGCGATGTCCTTCACGTCATGTCCGGCGGCGATCAGTGCGTCGCGGTCGGAGATCTTGACGCCGTCGACCCACTCCATCGTCATGACCTTGCCGGTCGTGCGGTCCCAGTCGATGGCGGGGATGCGGTATCCGGGCATCGCCTCCATCGCTTCGGCGAGTTCGGAGGCTGACGCTGCCTCGCGTCGCAGGTCGAGTTCCCGCGCCGTCCACCGTTTCATGTTGGCGATGACCAGGCGCGGGCGCAGGCGCGCCGCTTCACCGCCCAGCATCTCCAGATGGGCGGCGCCCCATTCATAAGTCTGTATGTCGCGGTTGAAGCGGTCGATCACGCCGGGGCGGATCACCTTCACCGCCACATCGCGGCCATCGGCGGTGACGGCGCGATGCACCTGCGCGATGGAGGCGGCGCCCACCGGCACGTCATCGAAACGGCTGTAGACGGCCTCCAGCGGCCGTCCGAAGCTCTGCTCGATCTGAGCGCGGATGATCGCGACCGGCACCGGCGGCAGGGCGTCCTGCAAGCGCAGCAGGTCGTTCGCTGCCTCGTCGCCGACCAGATCGGGCCGAGTCGCGAGCGTCTGCCCCAGCTTGATCGCAGCGGGGCCGATGGCCTGAAACGCATCGGCATAGCGCGGCTGTTTCGGCACGCGCGCGCCGAAGCGAGCCAGCCGCACCAGCCGCCGCACGGGCGCGGGGGTTAGCGGATCGCGCTCGATCCCGCGCAACGCGCCATGCCGCGCCAGCGTGCGGCCCCATTTCAGCAGCCGCCAGATATGCGTGACATGGGAAGGCACGGCGCTCTAGATCTTCCAGCCGCTATGGATCGCCACCAGCCCGCCCAATATCGGCTCGACCTTCGTGTTCACGAAACCGGCCTCGCGGATCATGCCCTCGAATTTCGGCATGGGCGGGAAGCGGCGGATCGATTCGATCAGATAGCGGTAGCTGTCCTCGTCATTGGCGAACAGCTTGCCCAGCTTGGGCACCAGCCGGTGCGAGTAGACATCATAGACATCAGCAAAGCCCGGCCATGTCGTCGTCGAGAACTCCAGACAGAAGAAGCGCCCGCCATATTTCAGTACCCGGTGCGCTTCCCGCAGCGCCTGGTCGATATGCGTCACGTTGCGGATGCCGAAGGCGATCGTATAGGCGTCGAAAGCGCGGTCGCTGAAGGTCAGCTCCTCCGCATTTTGCTCCGACCAGATCAGGCCCTCATAGCCTTTCTTCTTGGCCCGCTCGACGCCTACGGCCAGCATTTCGGGATTGATGTCGGACACCGTCACCCGCGCGCCGTGGCGATGCATCCGAAAGGCGATGTCGCCCGTGCCGCCCGCCATGTCGAGGATCTGCTCGTCCTTGCGCGGCTTCACGCGGTTCACGAACTGGTCCTTCCATAACCGATGCGCGCCGCCCGACATGGCGTCGTTCATCAGGTCGTATTTCGACGCGACGTTGGAAAAGACCGCGCGGACCATGCCCTGCTTTTCAGCGGCGTCCACATCGCGATAGCCGAAGGATGCGGTGTCGTTCATGGCAAAGCGCTCTAGCCGGACTTTGGGAACCATGCCAGCCGTGATGCTGGGATTATCGCATGGGGATCGCTACAGAATGTCTCATGCCTGAACTTCCCGAAGTCGAAACCACCGTCGCGGGCCTGCGTTCCGTCCTTGATGGAGCGATGCTGGCGCGAGTCGAGCCGCGCCGCGCTGACCTGCGCTTTCCTATTCCCGTCGACCTGCGCCAGCGGCTGACGGGCGCGACCGTCACTAGCCTGTCGCGCCGGGCGAAATATGGCCTGATCGGCACCGACCGGGGCGATACGCTGATCTTCCATCTCGGCATGTCGGGACGCTGGCGGATCGACCCGGCGGAAATCGGCGCGCATGATCATCTGCTGATCGAGACAGGGACGGGGCGGCTGCTTTCGCTCAACGATCCGCGCCGCTTCGGTTCGCTCGATCTGGTGCGGAGCGACGCGTGGGCGGGCTATGCTCCCTTCATTCGCATGGGGCCGGAGCCGCTGGGGCCGGACTTCACGCCCGCCACGCTGGCGCGGGCGCTGAAAGGCAAGGCGACGTCGATCAAAGCCGCGTTGCTCGACCAGAGGGTCGTCGCGGGCCTGGGCAATATCTATGTGTGCGAGGCGCTGAACATGGCCGGCATCGCGCCGACTCGCGCGGCGGGGAAGATCACGCGTCCGCGCCTTGCCCTGCTGGTCGAATCGATTCGCGCAGTCCTCTCCGCCGCCATCGTGGCGGGCGGTTCCACCCTGCGCGATTATGCGCGGCCCGATGGAGAGCTTGGCTATTTCTCCAAGCAATGGCGCGTCTATGGCCGCGAAGGGGCAACATGCCCGTGCGGCGGCGTGGTAGAGCGGCGCGTCGACGGCGGGCGATCGACCTTTTTCTGCCCGAAATGCCAGAAATAGCGTGACCGCATTGGTTGACGCTGTGCTTCAATCCCTGTAAGGGGCCAGCCTTCACGAGCCGCCAGGGCGATTCCGGGCGGCTCTTTCACGAGATTTGCAAGCCGAGGACAAGAATGGCCAATACGCCGCAAGCCAAGAAGCGCATCCGCCGCAACGCGCGCCGCGCCGAAATCAATGGCGCCCGCATCAGCCGGATCCGCACCCTGGTGAAGAAGGTGGAAGCCGCCATCCTCGCCGGTGACAAGACCGCCGCCGCGACCGCGCTCCAGACCGTCCAGCCGGAACTCGCGCGCGGCGTCGCCCGCGGCGTGCTGCACAAGAATACCGCAGCACGCAAGTTCGGCCGCCTGACCAAGGCCGTCGGCGCCCTCGCCTGAACTTTCGGCTCCGGCCTGAAATCGACAGCCTGCTCCGGCACGTCCGGGGCGGGCTTTTTCATATAGGTTTTATGGGACTGTCACATTTCGGGATTGGCGGATTTCCACCGATTCGACGCGTTGCGGCAAAAAGCGTGTTGGTTAAACCCATGAAAAATATGTGAAAAAATGCAAATTTCGAATTTTTGGCGGCTTTGCTGAGTCAACGTCTTTATTTCATTTTTTTGACCCGTCCCGCCCTTGATCCGGTGGAGAATGCCTGTCTATTTTCTCCTTCTCGCTGCTGATCGAATCGTTTTCAGCGGCTGTTGCTAATTGTTGGTTGGGACGAGAACGCTCGGGAAAGCATTGCTTTTCGGGATAAGTTTGTCACGCCGTTTGCAGCAACGGGGGACGCTAAGGGGGCGGCAATTTTGATAAAGGACAGCGCAGCGGTGGATGGACGGGAGGGACAGACGGGGGAGGACGATGTCCGTCTGGACTCCGCCTGGGCCGCGATCCGCGCGGGGCTGCGTCGCGACATCGGCGCGCGTCTTTTCGACCAGTGGTTGAAGCCCGCGCGGCTCGGCGCCTATTGCCCCGATTCGCAGACGCTCGACTTGCTGTTCGCTTCCGATTTCAGCGCGAATTTCGTGTCAGGCCAGTTTGGCGACCGGCTGCGCATGGCTTGGCGCTGCGCCAATGCGGGCGTGCGGGAAATCCGCTTGCTGCGCGCCCCCGATTCGGCCGGTCCGCGCCTGCTCCAGATCGTGCGCGATTCGGATGAGGCAGAGGCCGTCGCATCCCTGCCGGAGGAAAGCGCTCCGGCCTCCAATTTCCACCCGCGCCACAGATTCGATGAATTCGTGACTGGCGATTCCAATCATCTCGCCTTTTCCGCCGCGCAGGCGATGGCGGGCGTGGAACAGCCGCGTTTCACGCCGCTGTTCCTGCATGGCGGCACCGGCCAGGGCAAGACGCACCTGCTCCACGCCGCCGCAACTGCTTTTTCCGCGCATTCGCCGTCGGCGCAGGTGCTCTACATGTCGGCTGAGCGGTTCATGATGGAGTTCGTGAACGCCATGCGCGCCAATGAAACGATGGCGTTCAAGGCGCGGCTGCGCGCGGCGCGGCTGCTGCTGATCGACGACATCCAGTTCATTGCGGGCAAGGGGTCGACGCAGGAGGAGTTCCTCCACACGATCAACGACCTGATCGACGCGGGCGCGCGCATCATCGTCACTGCCGACCGCGCGCCGCAGATGCTGGACGGGATCGACGCGCGCATCCTCTCGCGCCTCGCGGGCGGTCTTGTCGCGGATATCCAGCCCGCCGATCTCGATCTGCGCCTCGCCATATTGGAAGGCAAACGGGCGGTGGCTGGCGATCCGCCGGTGCCCGACGCGGTGATCGATTTTCTCGCCCGCTCGATCCGCTCTAACGTCCGCGAGCTGGAAGGGGCCTTCAACAAGCTGGTCGCTTATGGCCAGCTTACGGGCCGCGCCATCGACCTGGAGTTCGCGCAAGGCATGTTGGCGGACGCGGTGCGCGCCAATGCCCGCCGCATCACCGTGGACGAAATCCAGAAGGCGTGCGCCGCCCATTACCGGATCGACCCAGCGGAAATGCGCTCCAAGCGCCGCGCGCGCGCCGTGGCGCGGCCACGTCAAGTTGCCATGTATCTGGCGAAGAAGATGACGCCGCGCTCGCTGCCCGAAATCGGCCGCATCTTCGGCGGGCGCGACCACAGTACCGTCATCCACGCCGTCCGGACCATCGAGGACCTGCGGCAGAGCAACCCCGATATCGACGCGGACATTCGCGCCCTGCAACGGCAGTTGGAGGGTTGAAGGGGGGAGGCGGAGCGAACCGGTGCTTGATGCCCGGTTCGCTCCGCCATGACTTCAGGGCGCCCGCTTGATCAGGATTTCTGCGCGAGCAATTTGGCGCTGACCGTGGGCCAGTCGGCGATGTTCCATGCTTCGGGCGTTTCACGCGCGACGATCTGGTCGCTGCCGAAACAGCGGCTCAAATCGATGTCCGCCGCATTCTCGAACGACCGCGTCTGCAGCGAGTAGAAGGGGCGGACCTTGGGCAGCGTCAGATCGTCCCGATTCTGATCCACGACGATGGCTAGCCGATGGTTCCGCAGCCGTACCAGCGAACCGATCGGATAGATGCCGACCGCCTGCTGGAACGCCGCGAAAATCTCAGGATCGTAGAGCGTGTTGGCCCGGTCGATGTTGAGCAGCGCCCCGGCGGGGTCCTGACCCTGCCGGTGCACGCGGTCGGAGGTCATCGCGTCATAGGTGTCGCAGATTGCGGCCATGCGCGAAAAGAGGCTGATCTGATCTCCCGCCAATCCATGCGGATAGCCGCTGCCGTCCATCCGCTCATGATGGTGGAGGCATACGTCCAGCACTGTGCCGGGCATCTCGCCGCCCAGTGTCAGGAACTCATGCGCGAGGGTGGTGTGGCTCTTCACCACGTCCCATTCCTCCGGCGTCAGCGGCGCGCCCTTGTCCCATGTCTCCTGCGGCACGTGGCCCATGCCTACATCCATCAGCAGTCCGGCAAGGCCCGCCTCCTGCACCTGGTCGGGACCGAGCCGCAATTGCTGCGCCAGGCTTATCATCAGCGCGCAGACCGACAGCGAATGCATGTAGAGATATTCGCTCGTATTCTTGAGCCGTGTCACCGCCATGAAGGCATGGGGGTTGCGCTGGATTGAACTCGAAATCTCCTCGATCATCGGTTGCAGCCGGTTGAGCTTGATTGCCTTGCCAAGCCGCGCGTCGTCGAAGACCTTCTTCATCGCCCGGCTGGACTTGCGCGCCAGCTTGTTGGCATGGGCCATCTCCGCCTGGAGCGGCAGCCTTTCCTTGGACAGCGGATCGAAGGACGGGGGGACGGAGCTGGGACGGGCGGGAGCGCGCCGCATGATCGTCACGCCCTGCGCGCTGGTGCGGCCGAACAGCCGTTCGTTCACATCCTTTTCCGCAGGATGGAAGGAACGGGGCGCGGGCGCTTCGGCCGGCGCCGGATCGATTCCGCGCGCGGTGTCGATCTGCACCCATTCGACCTTGCTCGCCTTCAGCTCCTCAAGTCGGTCGGGATCGTCCAGCAGCATCTTGCTGCGCCAGAAGGGATGCGAGAACCACGATCCTTCCATCTTGTGGAGGAACATGCCCAATTTCACTTCATCCGTTTTGATCCGTTTCAACATGCACGCGGCCCCCTTTGGCGACGCATTTCGCCCGGCAACGCTTTCCAATCGGTAAAGAAATGGCTCCGGTTCGACGATTACAAAGGCGCGGGCGTTGGTTTAGGCTCCGGGATCATGATGATTCGTTCGCTGCTCCTGCCGCTCCTTGCGCTCTTTGCCCTCACGCCTGCCATGGCGCAGCCGCCCGCAAGCACTCCGTCCACCGATGTGCGCGTCGCGCTCGACACCGGCGCGGGGAAGATCGTGATCGCGGTGCATGAGGCCAGGGCCCCGGTCACGGCGGCCAATTTCCTGCGCTATGTCGATCAGAAGCGGTTCGACGGCACGTCCTTCTACCGGGGCGTGGGTGCGGCGGACTATGGCTTCGTGCAGGGCGGGGCGCAGAACGACCCCGCGCGCGTGCTCCCGCCGATCAGGCATGAGCCGACCACACAGACCGGACTCACCCATGACGATGGCGCGCTGTCCATGGCCCGCTATGCGCCGGGCAGCGCGACCGGGGATTTCTTCATCGTGCTGGGCCAGATGCCCGCAATGGACGCCCATCCCGAGGCGCCCGGCGATAATCAGGGATTTGCGGTCTTCGCCCATGTGGTCGAGGGCATGGATGTGGTGAAGGCGATCCTCGCCGCGCCCAAATCCCCGACAGCGGGCGAGGGCGTGATGAAGGGGCAGATGCTGGAGCAGCCGGTGAATATCCTGACCGCGCGCCGCTTGCCATAGGACAAACCGGAGTCGTCAGCGTTTATGATCGGCCTGATGCAATGGATAGGAGACTTGGCGTGACAATCATCGGACCTCAAGCGCGGGCGGCCAGGATATTGGTGCAATGGCCCCGTGCCCATGTCGCGCAGAAAGCCGATGTGAGCGAAGACGATCTGCTGGCCTTCGAAACCGGCGCGGGAACACTCGATGCGGATGCCGATTTGCGTCTGCAAAAGGTGCTGGAATCGGGAGGCGCCGTATTCCTGCCGGAGGACGAGGATGGCGGCGTGGGTGTTCGCCTGAAATTCACGGCGAAGGATGTAAGGGCGCTCGATCGGATGGAGAATGAAGGCGGAGCCTATGGCAGCGACGATGTTTGATGCCGGGACTGCCTGTCAAGGCTGGCGGATCGGCGTAAATTAAAGGCCATCGCGAAGTCCGCGCCGGATGGCTTTTAAGGGTGGGGAGCGGATGTTGCAGAGTCCCTCTTCCGTCATGTCAGCGAACGCTGGCATCTCTCTTCTTGGGCACGAACCAGCCTAAGGACGATCTCAGCTTTCGCTGGGATATTGAACGGTGGAAAATGGCTGCAAGCAGCCATGGTGCAACCATGGCTTCGCAAACCCTGTAACCCCAAAAGAAAACCCGGCGATCGAGCGACCGCCGGGCCAGATGGGCCTTGGCTGGGAGCCGCCCTATATGACTGCCGTCAGCCCTTCTTTTCGGGCGGCAGGGTGATTTTCACATTCTCGCCGCTCTGGCCGGGGAAGCCGGTGAACATCGCGTCGATCAGGTTCGGCACCAGATAGGTGAGCTTGTTCGACAGCGACTGCGCGCTCGCCTTGCCCTCGAACAGGCGGCGATTGTCGGCGGCGCGGTCGATCTTCATGGTGAGGTCGCTGGTGTAGACGGTGTAGCTCGTCACATCGGTATAGCCGCCGCCGGGGCCGAACAGCCACGGATCGTAGAAGCCATAGCCCCATGGCCGCGCCCAGCGTCCGCGCCAGCCCCATCCGCCATAATAGAAGGGATCGGGCGCGAAGCCGGTCGAGCGCACCCGCTCACGGCCATTGTCGACATCATAGGAGACGCGCACGATCAGGTCCGCGCGCGAAGGATCGTCTGCCCGGACATAGCCGGTCTGGCTGAGGCGCTGGCCGACCAGATCGGCATAATGGCCGAATTCCAGCCCGCCCGCGAGGCGGGGATCGTCGGCGACGACGGTGAAGCTCTGCCCGGCGGGCGCGGGGAGCTGCTGGAAGCGGGCGACGTCCGCCTTGAACGATGTGGCGCAACCCGAAAGCGCCGCCAGCGCCAATGCTGGCGCCGCAATCATGCCGATCTTCTTGAAACGGATCATTTTTCTGCGTCCTGTATCAGGCCGTCATAGCCTTCAAATAGTCTTGCGCTCTGCCATAGCAAAACGCAACTGAACATCGTTTGAACGCGCGAGCGGGGCACACGGGCGCAAATCATGCTCTGTCCTTCCAAGACGCCGCCGACGGCTTTGTTCCGTCATGGCCTGCGAAAACGGACCGGCGTGAAGGTTTGTGCTCCTCCGCAAATCGTTTCAACGGACTTCCAATGAGTTCACGCGAGACGCGGAGCGAAACAGGCCGATGGTGTTTCCGGCGCGATGCTTTATCGGATGCTCCTCCTCCGTGCCGCCGCGCGAACAAACGCTGGGGCGCGTCTCTACCGCATCAGCCCCATGGCGTCGTAAGCCGCGCGCAGCGTCGGTTCCGCCGCCGCCGAAGCCTTGGCCGCGCCCTTTTCGAGGATTGCGTCCAGGGCCTCGTCGTTCGTCCGCAACTCTAGGAAGCGTTCGCGAATCGGCCGCAGCGTTTCAACCAGCAATTCGCCCAGCATCGGCTTGAACGCGCCGAAGCCCTTGCCCGCGAATTCGGCGCACACCGAATCCGCGGTCCGGTTCGACAGGGTCGCATAGATGCCGACCAGATTGTTCGCTTCCGGTCGTCCGGCCAGTCCTTCGGCCGTTTCGGGCAGCGGTTCGGGATCGGTCTTGGCCTTCTTCACCTTCTGCATGATGGCGTCGTCATCGTCGGTCAGGTTGATGCGGCTCATGTCTGAGGGGTCGGATTTCGACATCTTCGCCGTGCCGTCGCGCAACGACATGATGCGCGCCGATTCCTTCGGAATGATCGGATCGGGCAGGGTGAACAGCTCCACGCCGAAATCGGTGTTGAACTTAGTGGCGATGTCGCGCGCCAGCTCCAGATGCTGCTTCTGGTCCTCGCCCACCGGCACATGGGTGGCGTTGTAGACAAGGATGTCGGCGGCTTGCAGCACCGGATAGACGAACAGGCCGACCGACGCGCCCTCCCGGTCCTTGCCCGCCTTGTCCTTGAACTGGGTCATGCGGTTCAGCCAGCCGATCCGCGCGGTTCCATTCAGCAACCAGCATAGCTCCGCATGAGCGGGCACCCGCGCCTGATTGAAGAGGACCGAGCGGTCCGGGTCGATCCCCGCCGCCACCAGTGCGGCCGCCATGTCGCGGACATTGCGGATGCGCTGCTCGCGGCCTTCATGGATGGTGATGGAGTGCATGTCGGCGAGGAAGAAAAAGCACTGGCTGCCTTCGTCCATCTCATCCTGCATCCGCACCCAGTTGCGGATCGCGCCCAGATAATTGCCAAGGTGCAGATTGCCGGTGGGCTGGATGCCGGAAAGGACGCGCATTGTGTTTTAGCTCGCTTTGGGCGGGCGGCGCAGAGCCGCGCGCAGTTCGGATAGGGTGTAGGCCCTGAAGATCAGGGACGCCGCCCCATAGACCAGACCGCCGATGCCGCACAACAGGCCAAGCGCGACGATGCGCTCCATCAACCCCCTGGCCATATAGGGGTCGAAGAGCGGGTTCATGAACCACAAGGCCACACCCATCAGCGCGCTCGCCGCGATGATCCGCACGGCCTTCGCCCGAAAGCGCGCGTCCATCCGCAACTGGTCGCGCCGATGGAGCAGCCAATAGAGGACGATCACATTGACCCATGCGGCAATCGCGGTGGAAATCGCCACGCCCACATGGCCGAAGGGCCAGATCAGCGTCAGGTTGCCGACGAGGTTGAAGAGCATGGAAAAGACCGCGACCCGCACCGGCGTCTTGGTATCCTGCCGCGCATAGAAGCCGGGCGTCAGCACCTTGATGAGGACATAGGCTGGGACGCCCACGGCAAACGCCGCCAATGCTCCCGCCGCGCCGATGGTGTCGGCAGGGGTGAAGGCCCCATGCTGGAGCAGTCCCCGGATCAGCGGCGTCGCCGATATGCAGAGCGCGACGGCGGCGGGCAAGGCAAGGAACAGCGACAGCTCCATCGCCCGGTTCTGGGTATGGCTGGCCGCATCTTCATTGCCCGACCCGATTTGACGAGAGAGCGCCGGGAGGATCGCAGTCCCCACGCCAATGCCGATCAGCCCCAGTGGCAACTGATTGAGCCGGTCCGCATAATAAAGATAGCTGACCGCACCTTGCGGCAGGAAGCGCGCGGCGAGGCTGGTGGAAACGAGCAGGTTGAACTGCACCGCCCCCGCACCCAGCGCGGCGGGGCCGATCAGCGTCAGCAGCCGCTTCACCTGCGGCGACAGGCGCGGCAGGCCCAGTTTCAGCACCACTCCCGCCTGACGGCAGGAGATCATGAGCCACAGCAGTTGCATCACGCCTGAAACGGTGACGGCGACGGCCTGCGTATAGGCCGTCTCGACTGCTGTATCGCCGTGGAAGAACAGGATCGCGACGATCATGCAGATATTGAGCAGGACCGGCGCCGCCGCGTTCACCCAGAAGCGATCCAGCGAATTGAGGATGCCGCCCAGCAGCGACACGATGCTGATGAGCGCCAGATAGGGGAAGGTGATCTGCGTCAAGCGCACGGCAAGCTGGAACTTCTCCGGCCCGCCGTCCGGAAAGCCGCCCGTCATCGCCCAGACGACCGGCGCGGCCAGCACCATCATCAGGATGGTGAAGACCACCAGCACCGGAAACAGCACGGACAGCACCTGCCCGGCAAAGGCGACCGCCGCAGCCTTGCCGCTCCCTGGATCGTCGCGGTCGTTCTCGGCCATGGTCCGGTTGAACATCGGCACGAAGACCGCGGAGAAAGCGCCCTCCGCGAAGAGCGCGCGGAAGAGGTTAGGGAGCCGCCATGCGATCAGGAAGGCGTCCGACGCCAGCCCCGCGCCCAGGAAACGCGCCACCAGCATGTCGCGCACCATGCCCAGCACGCGGCTCACCAGCGTCAGCCCGCCGATGGTGGAGGTGGCTCGGATCAGGCCCATAGGCTCAGCCGCCCTTCCCCGGAAGGGAAGGGCGCACCCGGTTCAGGCGTGGCCCGCCGGTTCTCCGGCGGTCTGCGCCATGGCCTGCGCCTGCTGCAGATAGAGGCCGCCGAAGTCGATGGGGTCGAGCAGCAGCGGCGGGAAACCGCCGTCGCGGATCGCATCGGCCAGCACGCGGCGCGCGAAGGGGAAAAGCAGGCGCGGCGCTTCGGCCAGAAGGAAGGGCTGGGCCTGGTCTTCGGGCACGTTGCGCATCCCGAACAGCCCGGCATAGAGCAGCTCGACGGCAAAGGCGGTGCCCTGCGGCGCGACCGCCTTGACTTCCATCTTGAGCGATACTTCGACGACTTCATCGCCTATCTTGTCCGCGCCGATGTTGAACTGCACGTCGATTTGCGGCTGATCGGGCCATTGATAGACGGCGGGCGCGTTCGGATTCTCGAAGGACAGATCCTTCACATATTGGCTGATGAGCGCGATCTGCGGCCCGTTGTCCGCGCCGTTGCCCTGATTAATGTCCGTGATGTTGGCGTCTTCGGCCATGTCCTGTCCCCGCTGGCGATTGAGTGTCGGGCGCGTGCGGCGCCCCGGTTCGAATGATTGACCCGCGCGCTTAGCAGGGGCCGCGGGGCAGGGCAATGGCGGCGCTTGCGCCGGGCGAAGCCCCCGGCATTTGAAGTTGCCGCCAAACATGCCTATGTAGACAGGAACCATTGTCGCCAAAAAGGGTATTTGCCCCCGTGTATGTGATCGTCATTCTCGCCCTGATCGCCGGTTTCCTGGCGCTGCGGCTCTATTCCGTGCTCGGAAAGCGCACGGGCCACGAGCAGGAGCCCGCGCTGCGTCCGGCGGAGGAACGCGCCAAGGTGACGGTCCTGCAACCCCGGCCTGCGCCGGAAACGGGCGGCGATTCGGTCCGCCTCTCTGAAGGTTTGATCATACCGGGCGCGGAAAATGGCGTGCGCGCCCTGATTGCCGCCGACCGCAGTTTCGACGTGCCGCAATTCGTGGAAGGAGCCAAGAGCGCCTACCGGATGGTGCTCGAAGCCTTCTGGCGCGGCGACCGGGACGAACTGGCTTGGCTGTGCGACAGTGACGTGTTCGCCTCCTTCCAGGAAGCCATCGCCGCGCGCGAGGCGGAAGGACATGTGCTCGACAACCGCCTCGTCCGCATCGAAAAGGCGCAGATCGTCGAAGCCTCTCTCAACGGCCGCATCGCTGAAGTCGCGCTGCGGTTCGAGGCGGATATCGCCGCCGTCACCCGTGACAAGGACGGTAATGTCGTCGCTGGATCGCTGACCGATGCGGTCGGCACCAATGACATCTGGACCTTCACCCGCGACATCCGCAGCGCGGACCCCAACTGGAAGCTCAGCGAAACCGACGAGGCTGCATGAGCCTGCGACAGTCGGGGGGTGCGCTGGCCGCGGCGCTGCTGCTGTCCGCCTGCGCGGGCGCTTTGATTCCGCCGTCGGCCGGCGGTCCGTCGCAGGGCGGTCCATCGAGCGGCCGTCCGCCGTCATCGGGTGGAGAGCCTGTGGCGAAGCCCGTCCCGTCGACGCCGCGTCCCACGCTGCCGGTGTCGCCGCCGCCCACTCAACCCGTCGATCAGCAGGGCACCGCCATCGGCGCGGGCGTGACGCGCGGCCCGGATATCGCCAGCCTCATCCCCTCGGGCGAACGCTCCCGCGCCGCGCTCCAGGCGTTCCGCCTGTCCTGCCCCTCGCTCATGCGCCGCGCGGACCAGAGCGGCCTGACACGCGGGGCGGACTGGAACAATGCCTGCGCCGCCGCGTCGAGCTGGCCCGAAACCAGCGCGTCCGAATTCTTCTCCCGCTATTTCGAAGCGGTGCAGGTGGGCGAGGGCAAGGCTTTCGTCACCGGCTATTATGAGCCTGAAATATCGGGATCGCGCACACGCCGGACCGGCTATGAAGTGCCGATCTACCGCCGTCCCAATGATTTGATCGACGTCGACCTCGGTCAGTTCAGCGACAGCCTGAAGGGCAAGACCATTCGCGGCAAGGTGAACGGCACGAAGCTGGTCCCCTATGACGAACGGTCGCAGATCGTCGACGGGGCGCTCGCCGGGCGCGGCCTGGAACTGGCATGGGCGGCCGATCCGGTCGAGTTCTTCTTCCTTCAGGTGCAGGGTAGCGGACGGCTGCTGCTGCCCGACGGCGGCGTCATGCGGATCGGCTATGACGGGCAGAATGGCCGCGACTATACCGGCATCGGCAAGCTGATGAAGGATCGTGGGCTGATCCAGGCCGGGTCGATGCAGGACATCATGCAATATCTACGTGCCCACCCGGACGAAGGCGCGGCGATCATGAATGAGAATAAGAGCTTCGTCTTCTTCCGCGAACTGACAGGCGCCGGACCGGTCGGGGCGATGGGCGTCGCGGTGACGCCGGAAGCAACCGTGGCGGCCGATCCCAAATATGTACCGCTGGGTGCGCCGGTTCTGCTCTCGCTCGACCGGGCGGAGCCGAACGGCATCTGGATCGCGCAGGACACGGGCGGCGCGATCAAGGGCGCGAATCGCTTTGACAGCTTCTGGGGCGCGGGCGCGAAGGCGCGGGGAGTCGCGGGCGGCATGTCGGCGCGGGGCAGCGCGCTCCTGCTGCTGCCGATCGGTTCCTACGCGCGGTTGAGCGCCCGATGACGGCTCGTCATGGCGCGGCGTTCGCTCACTCCTGAGGAACAGGCGCTCTGGGCGGCGCTCACCCGCTCGGTCAAGCCGATCCGTGCGGTTGCCCGCACGTTGGTCCCAGCCGCCGCGCCGCTCAAACCGAACGGGCAAAAACAGTTAACGCCGCCGCCGCCCCGTCCGCCTGTCGAGCAACCGCGACGGATGCCCGCCGTCGTTCTGGATTCCGGATGGGAACGCCGCATCCGTGCCGGCAATCTGATCCCCGACATGACCATCGATCTGCATGGCCATAGCCTGTCTTCGGCTCATGCCCGGTTGGGGCAGGCGATCGCGCTGGGATTGGCGCAGGGTGCGCGCCTGTTGCTCGTAATCACGGGAAAACCACCGCGGATAACGGCTTTGGACGGCTCTTCCCAGCGCGGCGCCATTCGGCGGGAGATCGGCCACTGGCTCGAAACCGGCGCCTATTCCGACCGCATCGCCAGCGTCCGCGTGGCCCATCCGCGCCATGGCGGGGATGGCGCGCTCTATGTGATCCTGCGGCGGTCCCGCTGACGTTTTTGTCGTCCCGCACTGACCATTTCTTAACCACCGTCCTTCATATCCCGATGATCCATCCGTTCATTCCGGGCGCGCAGCAGGACAGGGAGGCATATGCAGGGCGTGACAATGACGAGCCGCGCCGCTGCGTTTGCCTGTGCCGCGGGTGCTCTGGTCTTCATCCTGTCGCTTCTGCCGGGGTCGGGGCAGGAGCGGCAGATCGCCGACATCGGCCATTCGCTGATTATCGCCATCCTGTGCGGCACCCTGACCTGGGCGTCGGCGCGCCGCGCTGTCGCGACCATAGCCGTTGCCCTCGACCGCGCGACCGACCGTTTGCTTGCCGCCGCGCATGGCGACCTGCAATCGCCCGTGCCGCCCGAAGCGGCAAAGGAGCTGCCGGATCTGTCGGTCGCCATGGAAAGCCTGTTCAGTCAGGTCCGCACCAATCTCGATCATGTGCAGGCGCTGGCGCTGTTCGATCAGGTGACGGGCCTTGCCAACCGCACCAGTTTCTGCCGTCAGGTGGAACGGCTGCTGATCGAGCGCCCGGACAGCGGGATCGCGGCGCTGTTCTTCATCGATCTCGACGGCTTCAAGAATGTGAACGATACGCTGGGCCATGCGGCGGGCGACCAGTTGCTCGCGCGCGTCGCGGGCCGGCTGCGCGAAGTCGCGATGACGCAGGTCAGTGCAGGCGTCGGCGACGCGGTGATAGGTCGGCTGGCGGGCGACGAGTTCACCCTGTTCTTCCCCACTCTGGCGGATCGCGACGCCGCGCTCAAGGTCGCGCGCGCCATCCAGTTCGCGCTGGGCGAGCGGTTCGACCTGGGCAGCCGGCACATCGATCTGGGTGCTTCCATCGGCATCGCCTGCTGTCCGGACCATGCCGACACATTGCCGGGCCTGCTGCGCGCGGCCGACATCGCCATGTATCATGCAAAGGGGGAAGGGCGTGGGCGGGCTGAAATGTTCACCGCGCAACTCGCCCTCAAGGCGGCGGACCGCGCCGAACTGGAGCGCGATCTGCTCCGCGCGCTGGAGCGGGAGGAGTTCCTGCTGGAATTCCAGCCGCAGATCGAGACGCTGAGCGGGCGGGCCATCGTGGCGGAGGCTTTGGTGCGCTGGGCGCATCCCGAGCGCGATCTTGTCATGCCCGCGTTCTTCGTGCCTGCTGCGGAGGAAAGTGGAACCATCGTCGCCTTGGGCGACTGGGTGATGGACCGGGTCTGCGAAACGGCCGCGCGCTGGGCGCGGACCGGCATTCGGCAGCGCATCGCGATCAATATTTCCACCCGCGAACTGGAGCAGGCCGATTTCTTCCTGCGCCTGCGACACGCGATGACGGCCCATGGCACACCGCCGGTCATGCTCGAACTGGAGATCAGCGAATCGCTGGCGATGGATATGGATGCGCGCCTTCTGGATCAGTTGAGCGCGCTGCGGCGGGATGGGGTGTGCGTGGCGATCGGCGGTTTCGGCACCGGCTATTCCAATCTATCGCGGCTGAAGGATCTGCCCGTGGATCGGATCAAGATCGACCGCAGCCTGGTGCGCGATATCGCCACATCGGCCGAAGCGCGGACGATATGCAGCGCGATCGTCGGGCTGATCCAGGGTCTGGGGCTTGAGGTGGTGGTGGAGGGCGTGGAGAGCCAGGCGCAAATGGATATGCTGCGCGTTATCGGCTGCACACTGTTTCAGGGCTTTCATTTCGATCCGCCGATGCGGGAGCCGGCCTATATCGATCGTTACGCGCTGCAGCCTTCGCAGAACCAGCGCAGCGCGCTTTAGCGACGACCGCCATTCAGCGGCTGAATGTCGATCCGCTCCAGAATACGCCGCGCGCCGACATTCGCCTTCACCCTTCATCCCGCCAGTGCGCGACGGACGATCAGCGCATAGATCGTCGCCAGATTCTGGAGATCCATCACATCGACTGCTTCGTCCAGCTTGTGCATCGTGCCGTTGTTGAGGCCGAATTCCACCACCGGGCACAAGCGTGACAGGAAGCGCGCGTCGGAAGTCCCTCCGGTCGTCGAAAGCTCCGCCTCCAGTCCCGTCACGTCGCGGATCGCGCCCGTCACCAGTCCGGACACCATGCCGGGCTGCGTCAGGAAGGGTTCGCCGCTGATCTTCGCTTCCACCATACCGCCTTCGGCCGCCGCGATGGCCGTGATCCGCTCGATGAGCGATGCGCCGCTGTGCCGGTCGTTGAAGCGGATGGAGATGCGCGCGGTCGCCGCGCCGGGGATCACATTATGCGCGGCGTTGCCGACTTCCAGATCGGTGATCTCGATATTGCTGGGCTGGAACCAGTCGGTCCCCTTGTCCAGCACTTGCGCCTCTATGGCGGACAGGATGCGGACAAGACGCGGGATCGGATTGTCGGCCAGATGCGGATAGGCGACATGCCCCTGCGTCCCTGCCACGCGAATCCACATGTTGACCGATCCGCGCCGCCCGATCTTCACCACGTCGCCCAGCCGGGCGGTGGAGGTCGGTTCGCCCACCAGGCAAATGTCCGGGTGCAGTCCGCGTGCCGCCATCCGGTCCATCAGCGCCAGCGTGCCGTATACCGCCGGCCCTTCCTCATCGCCCGTGATGATGAGGCTGATCGTGCCGGGCAGGTCGTCGGACAGGCCGTGCAGCGCCGTGACGAAGGCGGCGATCGCCCCCTTCATGTCCACGGCGCCCCGCCCGTAGAGCAGGCCGCCCCGCACCGCCGGCTCGAAGGGGTCGCTGGTCCAGCCCGGCCCTGGCGGCACCACGTCCAGATGCCCGGCAAAGGCGAAATGCGGCCCCGGCCCGGTCGTCCGCCACGCCAGCAGATTTTCCACCGGCCCGTCGGGCGCTTCCCCCGCGACGAAGCGGTCGACGGTAAAACCGAGCGGCGTCAGCATCTCCTCCAGCACGGTGAATACATCGCCGGTGGCGGGGGTTACGGAAGGGCAGGCGATCAGGCGTTTGGCCAAAGCCACCGCGTCGGCATTGGTGCTGGTCATATCCATGCCGCTGCGTTAGCGAAAGCCTTGCCGCTTGACCAGCAGGAGGAGGAAGGCAGCCCATGCCCCGGATCGACCCCACGATCATCCCGCGGAATAACGCGACCGGCTATCCCGCACCTTATGCGAAGGTGGTCGGCGGCCGATGGGTCCGCAGGCTTGGACCCGAATCGGGCCTTTCCGATTTCGGCATTGGCCGCATCCCGTCGGGCAATGCCCATTATTCCGATATCGAGCTGCACTGGTCGCGCGGCAGCTATCGCCGCAAGGATGAAAGCCGCTATTGATGATGCCCCTAGACCGCCGTGCGCTGATCGCGGCCATGGGCGCGGCTCTTGTCGCGGCCGGAGCGCCCGCTGAACGGAACAGCCCCCCAACTTCCCTCGTCAGGCCGCCGCGCCTGCGCCCCGGCGACACGGTGGGCCTCATCGAACCGGCGGGCTTCACCGATGACGCCTTCGACCTCGACCTCGTCAATGACACCACCGCCGCCATGGGGCTGACGCCGAAACCGGCGCGTCATCTGGTGGAACGCCATGGCTATCTGGCGGGGAGGGACGCGGACCGGGCGGCGGATGTGAACGCCATGTATGCCGACCCGGACGTGCGCGCGGTCTTCGCCGTGCGCGGTGGCTGGGGCTGCGCGCGCATCCTGCCCTTCCTCGATTTCAGGGCGATCCGCGCCCACCCCAAGCTGCTGATCGGTTTCAGCGACATCACCGCCCTGCATCTGGCGTTCGCCGCCCAGGCGGGCTTCACTACCATCCACGGTCCCAATGCCTCGGCAAGCTGGCCCGCATTTTCCTGGGACGCGTTCCGCGCGATCGCCTTCGACGGCGCGACGCCCACGCTTGTCAATCCGGTTGGCAAGGAAGACCGGCTGGTCCAGCGCATCGGCCGCATCAGGACTTTTCGTCACGGCAAGGCGAGCGGACGGCTGCTGGGCGGCAATCTCACCGTGCTGGCGGCGCTGATGGGAACGCCGTGGCTTCCCGATTTCACCGGCGCGATCCTTTTCATCGAAGACACGAACGAAGCGCCCTATCGCATCGACCGGATGCTGACCCAATTGGCGTTGGGAGGCGTGCTGGGCAAGCTGGCCGGTTTGGTTTTCGGCCAGTGCACCGGCTGCACGGCGGACGGGCCGTCCTATGGCGGCTTCACCCTGTCGGAAGTGCTGCAACAGCATCTGGAGCCGCTGGGCATCCCTGCCTTCCAGGGCGCTCAGTTCGGCCATGTCGCCAGCCAGTTCAGCCTGCCGGTCGGCGTACGCGCGGAAATCGATGCGGAGGCCGGGACTATCCGGCTGCTGGAACCGGCGGTGGCGTGAACTGACGCCTTTAGGTTCACGCGAAGGCATGGAGCGGAGCCGACATTTTCACCAATGGGTGGCAGCAAACCACCCAAACCCCGACTTTCGGCGTGGGTTTGGAAGCTATCCAATCCTCAAGAACCTATCCCGACCCAGCCAGCGGCACGATATCCACCGGCCTGCCGTTGCGGCGCAGTTCGATCGTGACCATGGGCCGGCCGGCGCCCGCCATGCCCACGGGATCGCCCTGCCGCACGGCTTCGCCGACTGTAGCGGTCAGACGATGCAGCCCGGTGATGAGCGTGGTCCACCCCTGCCCATGGTCGATGATAAGGATCTGGCCATAGCCGCGATACGGCCCGGCAAAGGCGACGCGCCCCGCCGTCGGCGCCACGGCCTGCGCGCCGGCCTGCGCCGCGATGGTGAGGCCGCGCGACCGGACACCGCTGTCGTTCACTTCGCCCATGCCGGTCACGAGCTGGCCGATGACGGGCAGGCGATAGGGCGGCGGGGTGCGGTTCGCGCTGTCCTGCTGCGGAGCGGGGGCCTGCGCCTGATCGGGCCGGGCCGGGCGCGGCAGCGGTCCCGAAAGCCGCGCCAGCTTGTCGCGCACGTCGCCCGCTTCCTCCAGCCGGTCCATCAGGTCGACGATATCCCGCGCCTTTTCCCCAAGCGCCAGCGCACGTTCGCTTTCCAGCCCCGCCGTCGTGCGATAGTCGCGCGCGGCCAGCCGCTTCTGCGCGCCAAGTTGCTCCAGCGCTGCCTGGCGCCGTTTCAGTTCCGCGTGGCCCTGCGCCAGCGCATCCGCCGCCTGCTGCGCCGTCGCTCGCAGCGCGCGGCTGCGATCCAGCTCCTCGCGCAATCCCGCTGTGCGTTCGCGGATCGCCGGCAGCACATTTGCCAGTACCGCGCGCATATGCACCGCGTCCGTCACCGACCCCGGCTGCACCAGCGTCAGCGCCAGCGGCCGCCGCGCCATCATCTGCAATGCGGCGGTCAGGCGCACGACAGGTTCCTGCCGCGCCGCCAGCCGCGCCGCCTGCACCCGTTGCAGCCGCGCGATGATGGCGATGCGGGCCTGCGCCGCCTGAATATCCGCTTCCGATTCCTGTATCCGCGCGGCCATGGCGGCGGCGCGGCGCTGCGCCAGATCGGCTTCGTCGCGGGCGAGCGCCGCCTGTTGTTCGAGGCGCTGCGAACGGTCGCGCGCCTCGTCCGACTGGCGCCGCGCGGCCTTGAGCGTGGTCTGTTCCTGCTCCAGCGTCGTGCCCGCCGTGCCGGGCAGGACAATCGCGCCGCCGTTCGCCGCCGGCAGGCGCGCGGCTCCTGTCGCCAAGGCACCGGCCAGCATCGCAGCAATGCTCCATTTCCAACGCAAGCTCGCGTCCCCGCCCGTCATGCCGGCCAACCTAGAGCATCGCGTGGGAAAGTGGGAACCGGTTTTTCGCCGAAAACAATGCGGCGACAACAGAGGATTGCGCGATATGCTGATACACGTTTTGCGAAGCTGATCTCGGCCAGTGGGCTGGCATGACGGCTGGGGAAATGTCCGCCAATCCATAACCGCCATCGGCCGCAAAGCGCGCCCGCGGGCGAGCAATCGCGCTCAACCTTCGCGATGATAGGGGTGGCCCGCCAATATGCTGCAAGCGCGCCAGAGCTGCTCCGCCAGCATCGCTCGCGCCATCATATGCGGCCATGTCATCGCCCCGAAAGCGATCAGCAGGTCGGCATTGGCCCGATCCGCATCGTCGAAGCCGTCCGCCGCGCCGATCAGGAAGCGGCACTCCCGCGTTCCCGTGTCGCGCCATCCCTCGATACCCCTGGCGAAATCCATGGAGGAAAGTTGCTTGCCCTTCTCGTCCAGCATCACCGTGACGGTGCCGGGCGGCGCTAGGGGCAGCTTGCCGCCCCGGTCGGGCATCTCGGTGATCCGGTGCGGCATGGTCAGCCGCTTCATATAGCGCTCGACCAGTTCCCCTTCGGCCGAGCGCCCGATCTTTCCGCGCGCGATGATGTGGAGCAGCATGGCCGCTCCCTAAACGCTCGCGCCGCGCTTGTCGAACCTGCGTTCAGGCCGTTCCTGCCGTCGGCGCGTCGACAAAGCCCCACATCCGCTCCAGATTATAGAAGCTGCGCACTTCCGGCCGGAACAGGTGGACGATCACGTCGCCCGCGTCGATCAGCACCCAGTCGGCGACCGGCAGCCCTTCGATCCGCGCAGAGCGGCCGGTGGCCTGCTTGATCCGCTCGGCCAGCTTCTGCGCCATCGATGCGACCTGACGGGACGAACGCCCGCTGGCGATCACCATATGGTCGGCAATGCTGCTCTTGCCCTGGAGAGGGATGGAGATGGTTTCCTGCGCCTGGTCGTCGTCAAGCGACTGAAGGACTAGGTCGTGCAGGGCGGCAACGCTGTCGGCATTTTGGGCCGTGTCGTTGGCGGGCTGGGGTCTGGACAAAAAAACTCCTTCTAGACAATCATCCGGCGCGTGAGCGGATCGCGCACACGCGTTTGTTCATATTCGCGATGCCAGAGAGGGTCCGCCTGCCGAAGCAGGGTCGCCGATCTTGGATCAGGGCGAAAGCGCAACAGCACAAGCGCCGGCGGTCTCCAATCCGTCCAGTCTGCACTCTGGCGCGCGGGCCGGACGAAACGCCGCAGCCAAGCCATGGCCTGAGAGCCATGAGCGGCTCCATCATAACCCGGACGGGCGATCACGGCAATGGGCATCTGCCGCGCGATGCCGCGCCAGTCCTTCCATTGGGCGAACTGCACCAGATTGTCCGCGCCCATCAGCCAGATGAAGCGATGCCGCGGATAGCGGCCCCGGATCGCGCGCAGCGTATCGACGGTATAGCGGGTATGCAGTTCACGCTCGATCGCGGTGGCCCGAATCGGCCCCCGCCGCGCCATCGCCCGCGCCCGCGCAAGCCGGGCGGGCAGGGGCGCCATCCCCGCCTGCGGTTTCAGCGGATTGCCCGGCGACACCAGCCACCACACTTCATCCAGCCCCAGCGCCCCAGCCGCGAACAGCGAAATCGCCCGATGCCCCTCATGCGCCGGATTGAAAGAACCGCCAAGAAGGCCGATGCGTGCCATGGCTAATGCCATGCCAGTTGCGGGGGCGGGCTGCAATCTTTGGGGCTTCGAATGACGGCAAACGACCAGAAGCGGACGGGAGAAAGAGGGCCTCTGCAAGGTCCGCTCCCCATCCTGACTAGCCGTAGCCTTACTCCGCCGCATCCGGCAGCGCGCGAATGCTTTCTTCCGCCTGTGAATCGCGGACCAGTGCTTCGAGCGGTTCGACGGCCTCGATCTCCTTGCCGCCCGTTTCCACGTCGAGGTCGCGGAAGCGGCGTCCAGCCGGGAGCACGCTTCGGTCGAAGCTGCCGACGAACTTGTTGTAATTGTCCACCGCGCTGGTGAGGCCGGAGCCGACACGCTTCAAATGCCCGGCCGCCACTGCCAGCCGCTCGTAGAGTTCCTTGCCGAGCTGGCCGACCTGGCGCGCCTGATCCTGCATCCGCGCCTGCCGCCAATGGCCCGCCAGCGTGCGGGCCAGCGGCAGGAAGGTCGCAGGACCGCAGATGATGACCCGGTTCTTGGCCGCGCGCTCCCACAATTCCATGTCCGCCTCCAGCGCGGCGGTGACGAAATTGTCGCCCGGCACATACATGATGACGAAGTCCGGTGCCTTGTCGAACTGCTCCCAATAAGCCTTGCGCCCCAGCGCGTCGGCATGGGTCCGCACTGCGCGCGCATGGTCGGTCATATAGCGGTCGCGCGCCGCCGGATCGACCTGTTCCACCGCGTTGAGATAAGCCTCCAGCGAGCATTTGACGTCGACCACAAGCTGTTGGTCGCCGGGCAGGCGGATGATGAAATCGGGACGCAGCCGCCCTTCCTCGACCGCGACCGATACTTCCTCGCGAAAATCGACGAAGGGGGAAAGGCCCGCCGTTTCGATCAGGTTCTTGAACTGCTGCTCGCCCCAGCGGCCCCGTGTCTTGGGCGCGGCGCGCAGGGCGTTGACGAGCTTGGCGGTTTCCTCGCGCACCTGCCCCTGGCCCAGTTGCACCTGCTGCACCGCCTCGCGCAATTCGGCATAGCTGCCCACGCGCTCCTTCTCCACCCGCGCCAGTCCTTCCTCATAGCGTTTGAGCGTGGTCTCGACCGGCGTGAGCAGGCTTTTGAGTTGCGCCTCGCTCTTTTCATGCGCCTGGGTCAGCCGCTGGTCGGCGCGTTCCAGAAACTGGTTTTGCGCCTGATGCAGCAGCTTGCCGCCAATCTCGCTGAACTGCGCGGAAAGCTGCTCCTTGGCCTCTTTCAGCGCCACGATCTGCGCCTCGAACGCCTCCGCCCGCGCCTGCGCGTCGGATTGCAGCGCCGCCAGTTGCCGCGCCGCTGTCTCCCGCGCTTCGCGCGCCGCATCCAGCCGCTGCTCCAGAGCCGCCGCCTGCGCCACGCGCTCGGCATCCAGCCGCGCCGCCGCCGCAACCCGTTCCTGCGCCGCCGCCAGTTCGGCGATGGCTCCGTTGCGCTGCTGGCTCGCCGCCTCCAGCTTTGCCGCGAGATCCGCTCGTTCCGCGCCCAGCGCCGCCACCGCCTTGCCGCGCAGCATCCAGCCGACTCCCAGCCCCGCGAGCAACGCAATAACGGCAATCAGAATCGGCAGGCTATCCATGCGGCTCGCTTTCGCTTTGTTTCCGCATTTTCCGAGTCGTCAGGTGATTGGCCGCGCTGGCCTGCGGCTCACCCGACTTGAAAATGCTCTGGAACGAAAGGGGAACTTAGCGGGCCGTTCCGCTCTCCGCAAGCAGGCTTTGGCGAAAGCGCGCCAGCCGGTCCACCGCCGCGTCGATCACACCGTCGGCCTTGGAGAAGCACAGCCGCACCAGGCTCGTCACCGTGCCGTCGGGATAGAAGGCGGAGACCGGGATCGCCGCGACGCCCGCTTCCTCGACGATCCGCTCGCAAAAGGTCACATCGTCCATGTCGATGCCCGAAGCGGGCAGGTCGATCGAAAGGAACCATGTCGCCGCGCTTGGCTGAACCACATAGCCCGCCGCTTCCAGCCCTTCGGCCAGGCGGTCGCGCGATTCCTGATAGTCCGCCCGCATCTGCGCGAACCATTCGGCAGGCTTGCCCAGTCCCTCGGCCACCGCCCATTGCAGGTTGGGCGCGGTGGTGAAGGTCAGGAATTGGTGCGCCCGCCCCAGCAGCGCCGCGAGCGCTGGCGCGGCGCACATCCAGCCGACCTTCCATCCCGTGACCGAGAAGATCTTGCCCGCCGACCCGATCTTGACCGTGCGTTCGCGCATTCCCGGAAAAGCCATCAGCGGCCGATGCCCGATGCCGTCGAAGGTCACATGCTCCCACACTTCGTCGCAGATCGCGATCAGGTCGCGCGCCGCGCAGAACCGCGCCAGCAGCGCCAGTTCCCCGTCGCGCATGACGACGGCGGTGGGATTGGTCGGGTTGTTGAGCAGGATGAGACGGGTGCGCTCGCTCGCCGCCGCCTTCAATGCGTCCTCGGTGATCCGCCATTCCGGCGGCGTCAGCGTGATGACCTTGGCCACGCCGCCCGCCCGCTCTATCAGCGGCACGTAGGCGTCGTAGAGCGGCGCCAGCACCAGCACCTCGTCTCCCGGCCCGACCAGCGCCATCAGACTCGCGGCCAGCGCTTCCGTAGCCCCGGATGTGACGATCACTTCCTCCGGAATCAGGTCCAATCCCTGGTGCCGCGCATAATGCGCCGCGATAGCGGAGCGCAGCTCAGGAAGGCCCGCCATGGGCGGATACTGGTTCGATTTGGTCAGCAGCGCATCGGCCGCCGCCTCCAGCACCTCATGCGGTCCTGGCCCGTCGGGAAAGCCCTGGCCCAGGTTGATCGCGCCCAGTTCGCGGGCGCGCATCGACATCTTCTCGAAAATGGTGGTCGTCATGTCCCGGAAAAGGGGGTGGCCGACGGGGTGCGCGATCCTGTCCATGACGCAGCGTTAAGTCTCTTTGTCCCGAAGGGATAGTCCCACCTGTCCTTTAGGCCGGTGCGAATGGTCAGTTCCCGGATATCCGCCGGGAACGCCAGATTCCCTCGACATCCTGGACCAGACGCCAGCGACGCGGTTCGATCATGGCGCCTTTCGCCGTGCGGTAGCCGGGAATGTCCAGCACCATATCCGCGCCCTCTTGCCGCCATTGGGCCAGGACGGTCACGCCGTCGCCGAATTCCACCAGGCATCCGGGCTCCACCCCGCCATCGTCCTCCGGCGCGACGCGTCCGCCGGGAAAGGCATGGCTATGGGTGAAGACGAACCGCATCACCCCTTTCGCTCATTCCCACTCGATGGTGCCCGGCGGCTTCGACGTATAGTCGTACACGACCCGGTTGATCCCCTTCACCTCGTTGATGATCCGCGTCGCGACGCGGCTGAGGAAAGCGGCGTCGAATGGATAGATGTCGGCCGTCATGCCATCGGTCGAGGTCACGGCCCGCAACGCGCATACGCTGTCATAGGTGCGATGGTCGCCCATCACACCCACCGTGCGCACCGGCAGCAGCACCGCGAACGCCTGCCAGATCGCGTCATAGAGGCCCGCATTGCGGATTTCCTCCAGATAGATCGCATCCGCCTTGCGAAGGATGTCGCAGCGTTCCTTGGTGACTTCGCCCGGAATGCGAATGGCGAGGCCGGGGCCGGGGAAGGGGTGGCGGCCCACGAACACCTCCGGCAGGCCAAGCTCCCGGCCCAGCACGCGCACCTCGTCCTTGAACAGTTCACGCAGCGGTTCCACCAGCTTCATGTTCATGCGTTCGGGCAGGCCGCCGACATTATGATGGCTCTTGATCGTGACGCTCGGCCCGCCGGTGAACGACACCGATTCGATCACGTCGGGATAGAGCGTTCCCTGCGCCAGGAAGTCCGCGCCGCCGATCTTGCGCGCCTCGTCCTCGAACACGTCGATGAAGGTCTTGCCGATGAACTTGCGCTTGGCTTCCGGGTCGGTGACGCCCTCCAGCCCCTTGAGGAACAGCGTCTCCGCCTTCACATGGACCAGCGGGATGTTGTAGCTGCCCCGGAACAGGCTCACCACCTGATCCGCCTCGCCCGCGCGCATCAGGCCATGGTCGACGAATACGCAGGTCAGCTGGTCGCCGATCGCTTCATGGATCAGCACGGCGGCGACGGCGGAATCGACGCCGCCCGACAGGCCGCAGATCACCTTCCGGTCGCCCACCTGCGCGCGGATCTCGGCGATCTTGGTCGCGCGGAATTCCGCCATGGTCCAGTCGCCCGCCAGACCGCAGACATGCCGCACGAAATTGGCGAGCAGCTTCGCGCCATCGGGCGTGTGAACGACTTCGGGATGGAATTGCGTGGCGTAGAAGCGGCGCGTTTCATTGGCGGTCACGGCGAAAGGCGCGCCCTCGCTGGTCGCCATCACCTCGAAGCCCGGGGCGAGCCGCGTCACCTTGTCGCCGTGGCTCATCCACACCTGATGCTTCTCGCCCGGCTGCCACAGGCCGTCGAACAGCGCGCATTTCCTATGCACTTCGATGAAGGCGCGGCCGAACTCGCCGCTCTCGCCGCCTTCGACATTGCCGCCGAGCTGCTGCATCATCGTCTGCTGGCCGTAGCAGATGCCCAGGATCGGGATGCCCGCCTCAAAGAAATGCTGCGGCGCGCGCGGGCTGTCCTCCCACATGACGGAGGAGGGGCCGCCCGACAGGATGATGCCCTTGGGCTTCAGCCGCTTGAACGCTTCGTCGGCGCTGTTGAAGGGCGCGATCTCGGAATAGACACCGGCTTCACGGACGCGGCGCGCGATGAGCTGCGTCACCTGGCTGCCGAAGTCCACGATAAGGATGGAATCCTGAAGGGGCAGCGTCATCGAATCGCCTTTGCTTTGACCGGGGGAACGGGATGCCGCGCGGTTAGTGCGCTATGCCGTCCTTGTCCAGCAAAGGCGCATGGCTGCCGCGCCCAGCCAGCCATCCCATCACCGCCGCGCCGCCCAGCACCGCCGCCCCGATGACGAAAGCGCTGCCGATGAAGGGCAGGATCGGGGCAGGCCCGATCGACACCGAATAGACCCATCCGAAGAACAGCGGCGAAGCGATCCCCGCGATGCTCCCCACACTGTTGTTCGCGCCCTGAAGCTGCCCCTGTTCGGTTTCCGACACGCGCTGCGTCATCAGCGACTGGATCGTCGGCATGGCCAGGCCCCACAGCGCGTTGGGGAACATCGCCGCGATGAACAGCCAACCATTGCTCGCCAGCCCCATCGCCAATATGCCGACGGCGCCGAAGGCAAGGCCGATCACCATGGTCGTGCGGTCGCCCAGCCGCTTCACCACCGGCCCGACCAGCATCCCCTGCACGCCCATGTCGAGCAGGCCGACCAGCGCCAGCAGCGTCCCCACCTGCCACGCGCTCCAGCCATAGCGGTCCCCGGCATAAAGCACGAACACCGCCGAAAAGAGATGATGCGCGAAATAGAGGAGGAAGTTGACGATGGCGAGGCTCGACAATTCCGGGTGCGACCGCAGCAGTTTCAATGCGCCGAAGGGATTGGCTCGCCTCCACGAGAAGGCCATGCGCTTTTCCGGCGGCAGCGACTCAGGGAGCACGAACAACCCGTAGAAGAATGCCAGCGTCGACAGCACCGCCGCCGCCCAGAAGGGCGCGCGCAGCGAAAGCTCGCCCAGCACCCCGCCGATCAGCGGCCCAGCGACGAAGCCCGCGCTGAACGCCGCGCCGATCAAGCCATACCCCCGTGCGCGTTCCCCGGGCGGCGTGATGTCCGCCATATAGGCGAAGGTGGAGGTGAAGCTGGACGAAGTGACCCCCGCCAATATCCGCCCCAGCGCCAGCCACCACAGGTCCGGCGCCAGCGCCATCAGCACATAGTCGATCGCCAGGCCCGCGACGGAAATCAGAATCACCGGCCGACGTCCATAGCGGTCGGACAGCGATCCGATCACCGGCGAGCACAGGAACTGCATTCCCGCCCACAGCGCCACGAACACGCCGTTCCACAGGCTCGCCTCGCTAGTGGAGCCGGTCAACGTCTCGATCAGCTCCGGCAGGACCGGAATGACGATCCCCATCGACATGACATCGAGCAGCGCCGTTATCAGAATGAACGCGATGGCGGCGCGATGGCGGGGGGAGGGGACAACGGGCATGGCGGACGGTCCCTAGGCCCAACAAGCCCCTAAGCCAAGGGCGAAGCCATCGGCAGCGGCCCCATGCGAACGCTCCACGCCAGCAGCAGCGCGGAGAAGGCGCAGGCGATCCACAATGCCCGCAGGTCCATGACGGGAAACAGCGCGGCCCCCGCCACCGCGCCCGTCATCAGCCCCAGCCACAGCAGCAGATAGGGCAGCCAGCCAAGGCGTGGGCCGCCGGTCAACGCCGCCGCCAGCGCCTGCCCCAGCTTGACCAGCGCCCCCGTCATATAGGTGACGCCGATGCTGACTTCGCCATTGCGCTGGAACACATTGTTCACCGCGCCCATGGCCGCCGCCATCAGCAGCGTGAGGCCGTTGCCCGCATGGCCCATGACCGTCAGCATTCCGCCGATCCCCAGCAGCAGCGTGACCAGTCCCAGCACCGCCTGCTTGCGCCACTGTCCTGCCACCCGCGCGAGCAGCGCGCCGGCCAGCACGCCGCCGACAAAGGCGCCGATCAGCCCCGCCGCCGTCAGCGCCACGCTGGTTCCGCTGGCCAGCCCAGCGGCCAGCCGCGTCGAATTGCCGCTCATGAAGGATACGAACAGCCCGCCCAGCTTCAGAAACCCCAGCGCGTCGATGAAACCCGCCAGCGCCGCAAGGCCCATCGCCATCACGTGTCGGGGGAAATCATAGCGCCGCATGACCGCTTCTTAAGCCAGGCGTCCCCCGGAAGGGAATGGCTGGTTTACTGCATGGCCACGTCGCGGCTCAGATAGACCTCGGCCACGCGCCCGTCCCGCATCGAGCAGGTGAAGCGGCGCGTCGTCCCGCTGCTGGCGCTCCAGCTTGCGCGCGTCTCGACATCGCCGTCGATATTATAGCCGTAGCCCGTCGCCCGGGGCGCCTCCATATGACGCACCTCGGCATAGCCGCCCTGCGCCTGCGCCTGCGCCTCGTCCCGCGCCGCCACGGCGCAGGCGTCGCTCATCTGCGCGTCATCCTGCCGGTTTACATCGGCCACATCCGAAAAATCTTCGTCCCGCCGATCCGCGCCATAGTCCGTGCCGTCGGCGGGTGGCGGCGCGTCGTAGCTGTCGCCGTCATAGGCGCGCTCGCCATCGGGACCGGAAGCCCGCGCGGCTTTCTTGTCCTTCGCCATGGAGGACGCGACGACTGCCACCGCGCCGATCAGCGCCGCCACGCCGATCGCGTCGCCCACGCCGAATCCGTCGCCATGCCGGTGATGCCAGCGGTCGCCGCCCCAGCCGCCATGGCCATAGCGGGGCCGCGCATCGGCCGGGGAAATGCTTGCCCCGACCATTGCCAGCCCGACCAGCGATCCCGTCATCCAGCGACTCTTCTTCATGTGTCCGGACCTTTCCGATAGGATGCGCTCCCTAGCAGCGGCAGGCTGTCGGAAGGCTGAACATGCCCATGTTGCGGCGGGCCGATGTTGACAGTTTCCGCCCGACTCGCTAGAGCGCGCGCATCCCGAAACGCTGGATGAGCGGCAGTGCAGAGCGCTGACCGTCTTTTTTGCGTCTTGGGTGTCAGTAACATGGCCGTCGTTCCCCTGCCAGGGGTGCTTTCGGCCCGGACGCTTTGAGATGGGGCGGCGCCAACCGCCCCGTGGAGCAGGAGAACAGATTACCATGGCACGTATTGCGGGTGTCAACATCCCGACCAACAAGCGCGTGATCATCGCGCTCACCTACATTCACGGCATCGGCCGCAAGACCGCCGTCGACATCGCCGACAAGCTGGGCATCGACCACAGCCGTCGCGTTCAGGACCTGTCGGACGCCGAAGTCCTCCAGATTCGCGAAGCCATCGACGCCGACCTGACGGTCGAAGGCGACCTGCGCCGCGAAACCGCGATGAACATCAAGCGCTTGATGGACCTGGCCTGCTATCGCGGCCTGCGTCATCGCAAGGGCCTGCCGGTTCGCGGTCAGCGCACGCACACCAATGCGCGTACCCGCAAGGGCAAGGCGAAGCCGATCGCCGGCAAGAAGAAGTAATCGTTGAGGGCCTGTCTCGGCATGGCCCTCCGGCGACTTCTCCATTCAACGATTTCAGTAGGATAGAGCGAAAATGGCACGCGAACCCCAGCGCATCAAACGGCGCGAGCGCAAGAACATCTCGGCGGGCGTGGCGCACGTCAACGCCAGCTTCAACAACACCATGGTCACCATCACCGACGCCCAGGGCAATGCGATCAGTTGGTCCTCGGCCGGCATGATGGGCTTCAAGGGCAGCCGCAAGTCGACCCCCTATGCCGCGCAGGTGTGCGCGGAAGATGCGGGCCGCAAGGCCGCCGAACATGGCGTCCGTACGCTCGAAGTCGAAGTGAAGGGCCCCGGTTCGGGCCGTGAATCGGCTCTGCGCGCGTTGCAGGCCGTCGGTTTCCACATCACTTCCATTCGCGACGTCACGCCGATCCCGCATAATGGCGTGCGTCCGTCCAAGCGCCGCCGCGTCTGATTTCGACGCGACGGTTTACCGGCGGGCGGCGGACGCGTCGCCTGCTTACCCATTTGCATCGGCCGGAACGTCCTGTTGGGTCCAGGATTGAGCGTTTCGGCCCCATCCCCAGGGGAATTACATGACTGTCAACATGAAGAACTGGCAGGAATTGAAGAAGCCCAACGCGCTGGAGATCAAGACTTCCGGCGACGGCAAGCGCAAGGCGACCTTCGTCGCCGAACCGCTTGAGCGTGGCTTCGGTCTGACGCTCGGCAACGCGCTGCGGCGGGTTCTTCTTTCCTCGCTTCAGGGCGCGGCGGTCACTTCGATCAAGATCGAGAACGTCCTGCACGAATTTTCCTCGCTCGCAGGCGTGCGCGAAGATGTGACGGACATCGTCCTGAACGTGAAGCAGATCGCGCTGAAGATGGAAGGTGATGGCCCCAAGCGGCTCCAGCTTTCCGCCACTGGCCCCGCCGAAGTGAAGGCGGGCGACATCGCCGTTTCAGGCGATATCGAGGTGATGAATCCCGATCTGGTCATTTGCCACCTCGACCAGGGCGCGACGCTGAACATGGAGCTGACCGCTGACGTCGGCAAGGGCTATGTCCCGGCTGTCGCCAACCGTCCGGCCGACGCGCCGATCGGCCTCATTCCGGTCGATGCGCTTTATTCGCCGGTCCGTCAGGTCGCCTACAAGGTCGACAATACCCGCGTCGGGCAGGAACTGGACTATGACAAGCTGTCGCTGACGCTTGAAACCGACGGCACCGTTACCCCGGAAGACGCGGTGGCTTATGCCGCTCGCATCCTTCAGGACCAGCTCCAGCTCTTCGTCCACTTCGAGGATGCGCTGCCGACCGCCGCTCCGGCTGCCGGAACGGCTTCTGCTTCGCCGGGCGACAGTGAAAGCGACGCGAACCAGATCAACCGCTACCTGCTCAAGAAGGTGGACGAACTGGAACTGTCGGTCCGTTCGGCCAACTGCCTCAAGAACGACAACATCATCTATATCGGCGATCTGGTCCAGAAGACCGAGGCCGAGATGCTGCGTACTCCCAATTTCGGCCGCAAGTCGCTGAACGAAATCAAGGAAGTGCTGTCGTCCATGGGCCTGCGTCTGGGCATGGACATCCCCGGCTGGCCGCCGGAAAATATCGAGGAAATGGCCAAGAAGCTCGAACAGGAGCTGCTTGGGTAATCAAACGGCAATCGTCCGCTTCGAGCGTGTCGAGAAGCGTTTCTCGATGTCGCTCGAAACGAACGGACCAAGGTGATGGGCACGACCTTAACTGTGCCTGGTATGGGCTACCTCACACGGGCCCTTAACGAACGAAGGAAGACAAAATGCGTCACAAGATCGGTCATCGCAAGCTGCAGCGCAGCGCCGGGCATCGTAACTCGCTGCTCCGCAACCTCGCGGCTTCGCTCATCAAGCATGAGCAGATCCTGACCACCACGCCCAAGGCGAAGGAACTGCGTCCCTACGTCGAAAAGCTCATCACCCTCGCCAAGAAGGGTGGCCTGTCGAACCGCCGTCTGGCCCACGCCCGCCTTCAGGATGACGCGCAGCTTGCCAAGCTGTTCGAAATTCTGGCTGAGCGTTACAAGGACCGCAACGGCGGCTACACGCGCGTCATCAAGGCTGGTTTCCGCGCCTCGGACGCTGCGCCGATCGCGATCATCGAACTGGTCGACCGTGACGTCGACGCCAAGGGCAAGGACTCCGGTCCCGTGCAGGGCACCGACGCGGACGAGTTGGAAGCCGCGTAATATCAAGCCGCTTCCCGGCGGCGCACGATAGCGTTACGGACAGGCCGTGGCTTCGGATGAAGCCGCGGCCTGTTTCATAACTGATACCCGAGTCGAGAGGATGTCCCCGCTTCGCGCTTCAATCCGAATAGGGCGGATTCTGGTCCTGTCGTCGCTCCTGCTGGCGGCGGGGCCTCTACGCGCCGATCCCAGCCCCGCTATGTTGGGCACATCCGCGCGCGGTCTGACCTATCCCGCTACTCCGCGACAGGATCTGGTGGAGGATCATTTCGGCGTGAAGGTGGCCGACCCCTATCGCTGGCTGGAAAACGATCTGCGGACTGATCCCGCCGTCCGGGATTGGGTCGCCCATGAAAATGCGCTCACCCGCCGCACTATCGACGCGCTTCCGGCCCGTTCCATCCTGCGCAACCGTATGCAGGCGCTCTTCTCCCATGGCCGCTATACCGTGCCGCGCAAGGCGGGCGGCCTCTATTTCTACGGCTATAACAAGGGCCTCCAGAACCAGACCCCGCTCTATGTCCGAGAAGGGCTGACCGGCAAGGAGCGCCTCCTCCTCGACCCCAATGACTGGGCGGATGACGGTGCGAGCGCGCTCGCCGAATGGCAGCCGTCGCCCGATGGCCGCTGGCTGCTCTATGCCGTGCAGGAGGCAGGCAGCGACTGGCGCACGCTCAAGATACTGGATGTCGCCACCGGCAAATCCCTTCCCGACAGCGTCCCTTGGGTCAAATTTTCCCAACTGGCGTGGGATGGCCGGGGCGAGGGCTTCTTCTACTCCTGCTTTGCCCCGCCCGGCGACGGCCTGGCCTATCGTTCAGCCAACGAAAACCAGCAGATCCGCTATCACCGCCTGGGCACCGACCTGACGCAGGATCGGATCGTCTATGCGACGCCCGCTCACCCGGCGCTCAGGCACAGTGCGCAGGTGACAAGCGACGGGCGCTGGCTGATCGTCAGTTCCTTCCAGGGCATTGATTCGCGGCGCGAGCTTCACATCGCCGCGCTGGACGGCGGGCCGCTCAAGCTTCGCAGCATGATCCGGGGCATCGACAATGACTGGCGGCTGATCGGTAGCCAGGGGCCGCTGTTCTATTTCATCACCGACAGCTGTGCGCCGCATTTCCGTGTCGTCTCCCTCGACGCCCGCCGCCCGCGCAAGGGCCCGCGTGAGATCATCCCTGAACGGGCGGACATATTGGCGGGTGGATCGCTGGCCGGCAGCCGCTTCATCCTCGCCTATCTGAACGACGCGCAAACCATCGCGGAAATGGTGGAACTGGACGGCCGCCGCGTCGGCGGCGTGCCGCTACCGGGCATGGGCACGGCGGCAGGCTTCGGCGGGCGGGACGGCGATCCCGAAACCTTCTTCAGCTTCTCCGGCTTCACCCAGCCCGCCGGCATTTACCGCTTCGACACGGCGACCCTGCAAACCCAGCCGTTCGCGCTGCCCGATCTGCCGTTCGATCCCGACGACTATGGCGTCGAACAGCGCACATATCCGTCAAAGGACGGCACGCTGATCCCGCTCACCATCATTCGCAAGAAGGCGCTGGCCGACCGCGCCGCCGCCGTGCCCACCATCCTCTATGGTTATGGCGGCTTCAACATCACGCTGACGCCGGGCTATTCCGCGGCCCGCATGGCATGGCTGGAGCAGGGCGGGGCTTATGCCATCGCCGCGCTGAGGGGCGGAGGCGAATATGGCAAGGCGTGGCACGATGCGGGCCGCTTGGCCAACAAGCAGAACGCCTTTGACGACTTCATCGCCGCCGCCGAATATCTGAAAGCTAATGGTTTCACCCCGCAGGACGGCCTCGCCATCGAAGGCCGCTCCAACGGCGGCCTGCTCGTCGGCGCGGTGGTGAACCAGCGCCCCGACCTGTTCGCCGCCGCGCTGCCTGCCGTGGGGGTGATGGACATGCTCCGTTTCGACCGCTTCACGGCGGGGCGCTATTGGGTGGACGATTACGGATCGCCGGAAAAGGAAGCGGATTTCCACCTGCTCTACGGCTATTCGCCCTATCACAACATCCGCGCGGGCAAGGATTATCCCGCCATATTGGTGACGACGGCGGACACCGACGACCGCGTCGTCCCGGCGCACAGCTTCAAATATGCCGCCGCGCTGCAAGCCGCCGATTTGGGCGACCGGCCCCGCCTGCTCCGCGTCGAAAGCCGCGCTGGCCATGGCACGGGCAAGCCGGTCGACAAGCTGATCGACGAATATGCCGACAGCTACGCCTTCGCCGCGCGGTTTACGGGATTGAGGGTTAGCGCCGATCCGAAGTGAACGGAGCGGACACGGTAAGAAATGACCTGTAGCAGAATGAACAATTCGTTTTAAGCTTGAATAATGCAGTCCCGATTTGCGCTCATGCCGTTATTGGTGATGGTTTGCTCACCACTGGCATTTGCTTGCTCTACATATTGGATACCAATTGCTCGGTTTCCCTTGCGCGAGGAGCAAGTTCGTGTTTTGCTGGAAAAAGTAGATCTTGGCGACGGTGAACAGCTTTGGGGTGTCGTTGCACCGATGATTGATCGATCAGGCAGTTCTCGTCTTTTTGATAATGCAATCGACGCTCATTTGGGAAAAGCCCGTCCAAGCAACTATCAATCTGGCGCTTTGCCAATTCCGCCGCCGCCATAGGGCGTATCAGCTTTCCACTCAAAATCTGCCCTCACTCCTTCCCCTGATCCAACCCATCCACTGTCGCATTCCCCTCCGGTTCTCCCTTCAATCCCGCCGCGACCTGCTCCGCCGCCGCCATGACGCGCAGCACATTGCCGCCCGCGAGCTTCGCTATATCCACGTCGCTCCATCCGCGCCGCATCAGCTCCGCCAGCAGTGCCGGATAGCGATCCACGCCGCCAAGCCCCTGCGGCAGGGCGCTCACGCCATCGAAGTCGCTGCCGATGCCGACATGATCGACGCCTGCCACCTTCGCGATATGCTCCACATGGTCTGCGACCTGGCCGATGGTCGTCACCGGCTCCGGATGCGCCTTTTCCCATTCAACCAGCGCCTGCTTCGCCGCTTCGGGATCGCCGATATGCAGCCCGCCAAAGGGCGGCGCGTTGTTGCGCGCGAGCTCCGCGCTGCGATCCGCGTTCCACACCCGCCGCGCTTCCGATACATATTGCGCGGCGAAGTTCACCATCACCACGCCGCCATTCTCCGCCACCTGCCGCAGCACCGCGTCCGATACGTTGCGCGGGGTATTACACAGCGCCCGCGCATTGGAATGGGAGAAGATCACCGGCGCCCGGCTGACCCGCAGCGCATCCAGCATCGTCCCCTCGCTCACATGGCTGAGGTCGACCAGCATCCCCAGCCGGTTGAGTTCGCGCACCACCGCCTCGCCAAAGGGGGTGAGGCCGTCATGCCGGGGATTATCCGTCGCGGCGTCCGCCCAGGCGATCGTCTTCGAATGGGTGAGCGTGAGATAGCCTGCTCCCAGATCGCGATAGGCGCGCAAGACCGCCATGCTGCCGTCGATCTGCCCGCCGCCCTCGACCCCGATCATGGAGGCGATCCGCCCTGCCTTGTGCGCCGCGCGCACCTGCGCCGCCGTGGTGACGAGCTGAAACTGTCCCGGATAGCGGCGGGCGAGGCTGTGGACGAACTCGATCTGCTCCAGCGTGTCCTTGACCTGTTGCAGCTCGGGCTTTTCCGCCGATACCCAGACAGACCAGAACTGCCCGCCGATGCCGCCCGCGCGCAGCCTTTCGATATCGGTATGATAGATTTCGGGGTCGAGGCGGTTCAGGTCCATCGACCATCGCTTGTCGCCCGCCTTGTCGGCCAGCGCCTCCGGCCAGTCATTGTGCCCGTCGATCAGCGGCGTGGTGTTCAGCACCTTCACGATCCGCGCGGCATAGGGATCGGGCGCGGCGTGAACTGAGGGGAGGGCGGCGGCGAACAACAGCGGCAGCGCTGCAAGGCGAAGACTTTTCATAAGCATGGCAGCCTATTGCCCGCCACGCCCAAGTCAATCGCTGCCATGCTCCGGCCTGACATAGACGCCCCGGCCCAGCGGGCCGCCGGGGATCAACCGCCCATCCTCCTCCTGCCGCAGGGTCATCGTCTGGAAAGCGGGTTCGGGCACATCGTTGCCGGGTTCCGAAGTCAGGACGACATTGCCGTCCTTCGCTTCCCAACGGCCCTGCGCGAACAGATCGAGCGCGCCTACGACCAGATACCATTGAAAGCGCCCATCGGCCCGCAGCAGCAGCTCCGATCCCGTCTCCATCACGCCTTGCAGATAATAATGCCCGGTCCACGCCGCCGTCTCACCATGCGCGGCGGCGGGTGCGACCGCTATCGCCAGACCTGTCGCAAGGGGAAGGAATATCCTGAAAATCGTCATGATAGGAATGGATTGCACCACTTTCCCGATGCGGCTTGCCCTACTTTAACCGATTAATCCGGTTCCGTCGCTATTTCCTTCAAAATTTGCCCCGACCTCTGCTAATCCGGGGACAATGAGCATTGATCCTTTGCTGCTGCTGCAAGCCTATGCGCTTGGCGTATTTCCCATGTCTGATGACCGCCATGCCGAGGATATCTATTGGGTCGAACCGAAGAAGCGGGCCGTCCTGCCGCTGGATGCTTTCCACCTGTCTCGCTCGTTGGCGAAGACCATCCGCCGCGACCGCTTCCGCGTCACCGCCAATCGCGCTTTCCCTGCCATCGTGGCGCTCTGCGCGGAAGCGAAGGAAGATCGCCCATCGACATGGATCAACGGTCCCATCGAGGAGGCCTACCGCCATCTCCACATATTGCGCTTCGCTCATTCGGTGGAGATATGGGAGGGAGAGGAGCTGGTCGGCGGCCTTTACGGCGTGGCGTTGGGCCGCGCCTTCTTCGGCGAAAGCATGGTGTCCCGCCGCACCGATGCGTCAAAAGTCGCGCTCGCCTGGCTGGTGGCGCGGATGCGCTTCGGCGGCTTCACCCTGCTCGATTGCCAGTTCATGACCGATCATCTGCGCTCGCTGGGCGCGGTCGAGATCAGCCAGCGCGACTATCTTCAGTTGTTGGGGGAAGCGGTGGCGGACGTGCCGCTGGGCGATGGCCGCGCGGTACTCTCCGCCGGTTCGGGGGGAGGGGCGGAACTGGCGTTCGATCCATTATCAGGCGCGGCGGAAGCGGGGGAGGAAGGCTCGCCTCTGGCACCGGTCCTGACGGTATCCGGACCCGTCTCCGGCCAGGCCATCGCGCAGCTCTTGACCCAGACGTCATAGATCGGGTGCTGCACCACATTGCGGTCGGGCCGCTCGCGGAACAGCCAGCCGGAAAAGGCGCGCCGCCATTTGCCGTCCGCGCTGCTCCGCACGTCGAGTTGAACGAAGGCCCCGGTTTCCTGCACATTCTCCCAAGGCGCGGTCGTCTCGCACGCCTGGAGGCGCACGATGGCGTCGCCAACGCGCAAGGCTTCGCCCGGTTTCATCTGAAGGTCGCGCGTCAGGCCGTTGCGCTTGTTGAGCAGGCCCACCACCGCGACCCGTTCCGCCATCGGCGTACCGGGCAGGGCGGAAAAACCGCCGTTGCGGATCGGGCTGTTCTCGATCTTGACGGGGCCGGACTGGTTGGCCGCGGGCATGTCATCGCCGCCGCATCCGGCCAGCATGAGAACGCAGGCCAGAACAGGCGCGGCGGTCAGGATCGGCAGGACGCCCCCCGCCGGGCGCGGGGTCATGATGCCTCGGGACTCCATGCCTCGTAATCGCCGGTGGCCTTCTGGCGCCGGCCGCCCTTTTCCAGCGCGCCGGACGGGCGATAGGCGTTGACGGTGCCGGTCGCATTGGGGGTGGAGTCCCGTTCCCAGATGCGCGGCGGCGGCAGGAAGCTTTCCGGCGCGCCCTCAATCGAATGATGCAGCCAGCCATGCCATTCGGCGGGCACGCGGCTCGCATCATTGGGGCCGTTGTAGATCACCCAGCGGCGGGTCAGGCCGTTCGGGTCGACGCCGCCTTCATAATAGACATTGCCCTGATGGTCCTCGCCCACCTTGCTGCCCTTGCGGGCCGTGAAGAGCGAGGTGCCGATGGTGGCGCCGTTCCACCAGGTGAAGATCTTGCCAAGGATTCCCATGGGGCAGCGCTTAGCCGTTGGGGCGGCTGCTTGGCAAGGCGCTTGTGCGGTTCCGGTCAGGGAGCGGGGCAGAAATCGAGCCGGTCCCATGCTTCGTCCGGGCGGGTTCCGGGCACGGCGCAATTACCCCAGCGGACGCGGTCGCCTTCCCTGATCCCCAGTTCCGCCGCCCGCCCGCCGGCCAGTTCCAGCACGGCGGCCACCGGGACGCCCGCCGATACAGGCTCACGCGAATAAGGCTGCGTCATCGCCTTGATGAAGGCGATGGTGCCGTCCGTGTGGATGAACAGCATATCGAGCGGGATCAGCGTGTCTTTCATCCAGAAGCTCGCCGTGCGGGGCGGTTCCATGGGAAACAGCATCCCCGAATCCGCCGCCAGCGACTTGCGGAACATGAGGCCGCGCTCCTGGTCCCCGGGGTTGAGAGCGACTTCCACGTCGAAGCGGTGCTCGCCCTTCGCGCCGCGAATGACGAGGGGGAGCAGGCTGGTTTGCCGGGCGGACGGGCCGGCCGTGTTTTCCGCCTTGTGGGCTGTCTGCGAGCAGGCCGCCAGCAAGGCGATGAGCAGGGCGGAGAGAATCCTCATGGAGACGGGTTACAATAATGCATTGGGGGAGGACAGGCTATTCCTCCGGCTCCGGCGGCTCTCCGGGAGGGGCGTCGACCCAGCGGCGGGCGAGCGCATGGCCGTGGCCCGCGCGCAGGAAGGCCGCCATCCATTTCTCGCGCAACCTGGGATCGGGCCGCTCCGCCGCGAAGGGGCCGATGCGCTTGCGCCGGGCGAAGCGTTCGGCCGCCGCCCAGCCCTGCGCGGCGGTGTGCGCGTCGGCTTCCGTCCGGTCGGCTTGCGCGATCCCGGCGGCGCGCAGGCTTTCGTCCACCCGCCGCGCGCCATAGCCGCGCCGCGTCAGCGCCGCGCTTTTCATCACCGCATAGCCGCCATCGTCGATATAGCCCAATTCGGCGAGCCGGTCGGCCAGTCCCTGCGGATCGGCGGGATTTTCGCTGCCCCAGCCCCGCTCCCTGATCTTGCGCCGCAGATAGTCGAGCAGCTTCGCCCGGCTGGTGGCGAAACGCCCGACATAGCGCAGCGCCATCTCACGCAGGGCGTCTTCGTCGATCGGTGGGCGGGGGCGTTTTGCGGTCATGCGGCTCCATCATGCGGCAAGCGCCATCTTTATGCCACAGTCGGGCCGGAATTTTACCGCCCCTTGTGCGCTACAAGCTCAGGCTGGAACGAAACTATCCGGTGCAACGTCGCGTCAAAGCTGATAGCGGCGCTGCGGATATGAAAATTATGACATTTGGTGACACCAATATGACGGGTTCGCAAAGCATGATGGCACCGACGCCGACCACCGACGATCTGCCCCGCCGTTTTTCGGATTTCGAGACGCTGGGCGAAGCGCTGGATTATGCGGCGCGGGGCGAGCGCGGCATGAATTTCCATGACGCCCGCGGCAATCTGGCGCGGCCCTATCCCTTTTCGGAGCTGCGGACGGACGCGATCGCCTGCGCCCACCGTCTGATCGCCCATGGCGTGAAGCCGCAGGACCGTGTGGCGCTGGTCGCGGAAACGGGGACGGATTTCGCGCAGCTTTTCTTCGGCATCGTCTATGCGGGCGCCTGGCCGGTGCCGCTGCCGCTGCCGACCAGCTTCGGCGGCAAGGAAAGCTATATCGATCAGCTCAATGTCCAGTTGACGAGCTGCGACCCGATGCTGTTCCTCTTCCCCAGGGAACTGGAAGAGATGGCGGGCGAGGCCGGGCGGCAGCGCGCCGTCGAAAGCATCGCGTTCGAGGATTTCATCGCTCGCGAGGCCGTGGCGGTCGATCTGCCGCAGGCCAGGGGCGACGCAATCTGCTACCTGCAATATTCGAGCGGTTCGACCCGCTTCCCGCATGGCGTGGCGGTGACGCATCATGCGCTGCTCAGCAACCTCGCCGCGCACAGCCATGGCATGGAACTGGCCGAGGGCGACCGCTGCATAAGCTGGCTGCCCTGGTATCATGACATGGGCCTGGTCGGCTGCTTCCTGTCGATCGTCGCCAACCAGGTGTCGACCGACTATATGAAGACCGAGGATTTCGCCCGTCGCCCGCTGGCGTGGCTGGACCTCATCAGCCGCAATCAAGGCACATCGATCAGCTATTCGCCGACCTTCGGCTACGACATCTGCGCGCGTCGCATGTCGAGCCAGACCAAGGCCGCCGACCGTTTCGACCTGTCGCGCTGGCGGCTGGCGGGCAATGGCGCGGACATGATCCGTCCCGACGTGATGCAGAGCTTCGTCGACGCCTTCGCCGACGCGGGTTTCAGTCCCAAGGCGTTCCTGCCCAGCTATGGCCTTGCCGAAGCGACGCTGGCCGTCACCATCATGCCGCCGGGCGAAGGCATCATCGTCGAACTGGTCGAGGAAACCGATCTGTCGGGCGGCGACGCGACCGAAGGGCGGCCGCAGCGGTTCCGCTCCATCGTCAATTGCGGCAAGCCCGCGCGCGACATGGTGGTGGAGATCCGTGACGAAGATGGCGGCCTGCTCAAGGAGCGCCAGATCGGCAAGGTGTGGACCACGGGACCGTCCCTGATGGTCGGCTATTTCCGCGATCAGGAGGCGACCGACGCCTGCATGGTCGACGGTTGGCTGGACACCGGCGACATGGGATATCTGAGCGACGGCTATCTCTATATCGTGGGCCGCGCCAAGGACATGATCATCATCAACGGCAAGAACCATTGGCCGCAGGATATCGAATGGGCGGTGGAGCAGCTTCCCGGCTTCAAGCAGGGCGATATCGCGGCTTTCGCGATCACTACCCCCGGCGGCGAGGAAGCGCCCGCCGTGCTGGTGCATTGCCGGACCTCCGACAATGAGGAACGCTCGCGCCTGCGCGACCAGATCCGCGAGCGGGTGCGGGCGATCACCGGCATGAACTGCGTGGTCGAACTGGTGCCGCCGCGCACGCTGCCGCGCACCAGCTCGGGCAAGCTCAGCCGGTCCAAGGCGCGCAACCTGTATCTGGCCGGGGAAATCCGTCCTTACGACATAGCGGCCTGAGCCGGGCAGGCTCGGCGAACAGTGTCAGGCCGACTGAAGCTGTCGCTCGATCATCGTCCAGAGCGTCGCAAATTCCTTTGAGGCGGGCGAGGATGGAGCGAATGCGCCCAGCGGCTTGCGCCGCACGGCCATCTGCTCGATCATGCTCGCCATGGGAATCGCAGACCAGCTTGGCTGTTCCTCCAGCGCCTTGCGATGCAGGCTGCGGCGCCGGTCGACCATCGAATAGACCGGCAGGATTGGCGCGTGGGCGCCGCCGCGCTGGACGAGGTAGCGCGCCACTTCCCCCATCGCGCGCTGCGACAAGGGGGAAGGAATGACCGGAATGACGATGAGGTCGGCGGCGCGCAGCACTTGTTCGCTGGTTTCGGTCAATCCCGGAGGGCAATCCAGAATGATTCGGTCATAATCCTTGCCCAGATTTTCGATCAGCTTCGCCAGCCGCTTCTTCTTGTCCATTTCGCGGAACAGATGATCGAGGCCGCGCAGCGATGTGTCGGCCGCGATCAGGTCCAGCCCCGGAACCGTGGAAGGCTGGATCAGCTTGCGGACCTGGACGTCCTTGCTGAAAATCGCCTGGGCGGCGTCCCGGCTTTGCAGGTCGGTCGAGAGGAGCCAGCTCGATGCCGCCTGGGGATCGAGATCCCAGAGCAGCGTGCGACGCTTGGAAATACAGGCCGAAGCCCAGGCCAGATTGATGGCGAAGGTGGTTTTCCCCACTCCGCCCTTGAGGCTGTAGACGGCGATGGTCGCCAATGCCGGTTCCTTTGCCATGCCGAAAGCTAAGTCTTTCGCAGGTGCGAAAGCAAGCGTTGAAATCACGATATTGTTGCAGCGGCGTTACAATGGGGATTTCCCGTGCGCTAACGATGCATTTGCGCTGGCCCGCCATGGCTCAATCGGATAGCGCGGGAAGAGTAGCTTGAGGACATTGGCTTTTTCGCCATAGACTGCCCCGTCAACAAGGAATGAGAAGCGCCTATGAAGATCACGATGATCGGCACGGGATATGTGGGCCTGGTATCAGGAGCCTGTTTTGCTGATTTTGGCCATGACGTGGTCTGCGTGGACAAGGATTCCAGCAAGATCGCGGCGATAGAATCGGGCCAGATGCCCATCTATGAACCGGGACTGGATCAACTGGTGGGCGGCAATGCGGCAGCGGGCCGTTTGAGCTTCACCACGGACCTTGCCGCCGGGGTCAAGGGCGCCGATGCGATTTTCATCGCGGTGGGAACGCCTTCCCGCAGAGGCGACGGTCATGCGGATCTCAGCTATGTTTACGCGGCCGCGCGGGAGATCGCGGAGGCGTTGGACGGCCCCGCCGTGATCGTGACCAAGTCCACCGTGCCGGTCGGAACCGGCGACGAAGTGGAGCGGATCGCGCGCGAAGCGCGCCCCGATCTCGACATCGCAGTGGTTTCCAACCCTGAATTTCTGCGGGAAGGTGCGGCGATCAGCGATTTCAAGCGGCCCGACCGCATCGTGGTGGGCACGACCGGGGATGAGCGCGCCATCAACGCGATGCAGCAGATTTACCGTCCGCTCTATCTCAACCAGGCGCCGCTGCTCTTCACCGGACGGCGGACGGCGGAGCTTATCAAATATGCCGCCAATGCCTTTCTGGCGACGAAGATCACCTTCATCAATGAGATGGCGGACCTGTGCGAAGCGGTCGGCGCGGAGGTGCAGGACGTGGCGCGCGGCATCGGCCTCGACAATCGCATCGGGTCGAAATTCCTTCATGCCGGGCCGGGCTATGGCGGCTCCTGCTTTCCCAAGGATACGCTGGCGCTGGTCAAGACCGGGCAGGATCATGAGACGCCGATCCGCATCGTGGAGACGGTGGTGCAGGTGAACGACCTTCGCAAGCGCGCCATGGGGCGCAAGATCGTGAAGGCGATGGGCGGCGACGCGCGGGGCAAGACGGTCGCGCTGCTGGGCCTGACGTTCAAGCCCAACACCGACGACATGCGCGACGCGCCCAGCATCGCCATCGTGCAGGCGCTGGAAGACGCTGGGGCGAAGGTGGTCGCTTATGACCCCGAAGGCATGGCGGCGGCGTCGGCCCTGATGCCAGGCATAACCATGGCGACGGACGCCTATAGCGCGGCGCAGGGCGCGGATGCGCTCGTTCTGGTGACGGAATGGAATGCGTTCCGCGCGTTGGACCTCAAGCGGCTGGCCGCGTCGATGAATGCGCCGGTTCTGGTGGACCTGCGCAACATATATCCCGCGGCCGAAGTGAGGGCGGCGGGCTTTTCCCTGACGCGGATCGGCGACAAGGCCGTCGACGCCTGATGTGGCCGTGGAACGAGGGAAAGGCGCGAATGTGCGCCTTTCCTCGCGCGCATCACTGGTTGATGGCGGCGGGGCTGCTGTTTTTCGCCAGCCAGATCGTGCCCGTCGTCGCGGGATTGCTTTAAGATGCAGACTATGGGTGCTGTCGCATAGGATCAGGTCCGTAGAACGGCGCTTCAGTTGGTCGGCTTGGGTGGATTTGTGCCACACTTCGTCAAGCCAGCGAAAGCTGGCATCTCTCTTCTTTGTAGGCGCGACCCAGCCTAAGGGAGATCCCAGCTTTCGCTGGTATGACGGATTGAACGGCGGAAACTGGCCGAAAACAGCCACCCCGTGATGGGCTCGGAAGTTTTGCTACAGTCTGGGGAAGCCGTTCAGAGAACGTCGTTTGCCTTTTCCGGCGGGCGAGCGATGATCGCGCCTTTGTCCGTGATGACGATGGGGCGCTCGATCAGGATCGGATGCGCGGCCATGGCGTCCAGCACCGCCGCGTCATCGGCGGTGTCGAGGCCGATTTCCTTTACCGCCGCTTCGCCCTTGCGCACGGCTTGGGACGGGGTGACGCCTGCCTTTTTCAGCACGGCTTCGATCTGGCCGCGCGTCGGCGGGGTCTTGAGATATTCGATGATCTCGACCTCCACCCCCGGCTTTTCCTCCAGGACCGCCAGAGCCTGCCGCGATTTGGAGCAGCGGGGGTTATGCCAGATCGTCGCCTTCATGCCGCGTCTTCCCGCGCCAGCCAATCCTCCAGCCATTTGATCGTATAGTCGCCGTTGAGGAAATCGGGATCGCGCAGCAGCGCCTGATGCAGCGGGATGGTGGTCTTCATCCCTTCGATCACATATTCCTCCAGCGCGCGGCGGAGGCGCATGATGCAGCCTTCGCGGGTGCGGCCATAGACGATCAGCTTGCCGATCATGCTGTCGTAATAGGGCGGCACCTTATAGCCCTGATAGAGGCCGCTATCGACGCGGACGTGCATCCCGCCCGGCACATGATAGCTGGTGACGGTGCCCGGCGAAGGCGCGAAGGTGCGCGGGTCTTCGGCATTGATGCGGCATTCGATGGCGTGGCCGTGGAACTCGATATCCTCCTGCGCGACGGACAGCGGTTTGCCCTCGGCCACCCGAATCTGTTCGCGGACAAGGTCGACGCCGGTAATCATCTCCGTCACGGGATGCTCCACCTGAAGGCGGGTGTTCATCTCGATGAAGTAGAATTCGCCGTCTTCCCAGAGAAATTCGATGGTGCCAGCGCCGCGATAGCCCATATCGGCCATCGCTTTGCGCACCACTTCGCCCATGCGGTCGCGTTCGGCGGTGGAAAGGACGGGGGAGGGGGCTTCTTCCAGCACTTTCTGATGCCGGCGCTGGAGCGAGCAGTCGCGCTCGCCCAGATGGATGGCGTTGCCCTTGCCGTCGCCGAAGATCTGGAACTCGATATGCCGGGGGTTGCCCAGATATTTTTCCATATAGACGGTGTCGTCGCCGAACGCGGCCTTCGCCTCGCTGCCGGCCTGCTTCATCAGCGTTTCGAGCAGGTCTTCGCTGGGCACGACCTTCATGCCGCGCCCGCCGCCGCCCGACGCAGCCTTGATGAGCACGGGATAGCCGATCTTGGCGGCGACTTCCTTGGCTTCCTCTACGCTGGAGAGCGCGCCGTCGGAGCCGGGAACGAGCGGCAGACCGAGAGCGCCCGCCGTCTTCTTCGCTTCCACCTTGTCGCCCATGATGCGGATATGTTCGGGCTTGGGACCGACAAAGGCTATATTGTGGGTTTCCACGATTTCCGCGAACTGGGCGTTTTCCGACAGGAAGCCGTAACCGGGGTGGATCGCGTCCGCGCCCGAAATCTCCGCCGCGGAAATGATCGCGGCGATGTTCAGATAGCTGTCCTTCGCTGCCGGAGGGCCGATGCAGATGGCTTCGTCGGCCAGGCGCACATGCATGGCGTCCGCGTCGGCGGTCGAATGGACCGCCACCGTCTTGATCCCCATTTCATGACAGGCGCGATGGATGCGCAGCGCGATTTCGCCCCGGTTGGCGATCAACAGCTTTTCAATGGCCATGGCGTGCGGCGGCCTTATTCAATGACGATCAGCGGCTGGTCATATTCGACCGGCTGGCCGTTATCGACCAGAACGGCCTTGACCGTGCCCGATGTGGGGGCGGTGATCGCGTTCATGACCTTCATCGCTTCGACGATGAGGACGGTGTCGCCCTGCTTCACGGTCGAACCGACGGCCGCGAAGGCGGGAGCGCCCGGCTCGGCCGCCAGATAGGCGGTGCCGACGATGGGCGAGCGGACGGTCGTGCCCGAAGGCAGCGCGGCCTCGGCCGGGGCGGCCGCCGGGGCAGCAGCAGCCGGAGCGGCGGCGACGGGGGCGGGCGCCGCGACATAGGCCGGGGCAACAGCGCCGGCCTTGCGGGCGACGCGAATCTTGCGATCGCCGTCTTCCACCTCGATTTCCGTCAGGTTGGTGTCGTCGAGCAGCGCGGCCAGATCCCGCACCAGTTGCACGTCCACCTGCATCGCGCCCTTTTCCTGCTTGTCGTTCATCTCATGTCCCTGGACGGTGAAATTGTTTTGTGATGCCCGCGCCTATGACCATTTGCGTGCGAGCGCAACGCTCAAAGCTCCAGCGCCGCTTCCAGCGCAAGCATGTAGGACATCGCGCCGAAGCCTGCGACGGTTCCCTTCGCGGCCATGCCGACATAGCTTTTGTGGCGGAAAGGCTCGCGCGCGTGGGGGTTGGAGAGGTGCACCTCGATCACCGGCACGGTGATGCCTTTTATGGCGTCGTGCAGGGCGACGGAGGTGTGGGTTAGACCGCCGGGATTGAGGATGACGGCATGGGCGCTTTCGCCATGCGCCTCCTGAAGCCAGTCGATCAGATGGCCCTCATGGTTCGATTGGCGGAAATCGATCTCCACATGGGCGCGGTTGGCAGCGTCCTCCATGCGTTCGGCGATGTCGTCCAGCGTGTCATAGCCGTAAATCTCCGGCTCCCGCGTTCCCAGCATATTGAGGTTCGGGCCGTTCAGCACGAAGATTTTGCGCGTGTCGGTCATGGCCGTCCCCTTCTTGTCTTTCAAGCCTGTTGCGGGGGCGATGCCCCTGTCCCTATATGCGCCCACGGCGCGGCCCTTGGCGGGCCTTCATAGCCGTTCGCGTCCGCTCAAGTCGAGACGGGATGTGGACGGCGGCAGGAGTTTCGAAAAGTGAGCATCGATGGCACCATCTCCATCCACATCAATGGCGAGCACCGGCGCGTGCGGGACGGGCTGACGCTGGCCGAACTGGCGAGCGAGCTGGGTTTCGTGCCGGAAAAGGTGGCGGTGGAGCGCAACCTGGAGGTCGTGCCCCGCTCCACGCTGGGGCAGGTGCTGGTCGAGGATGGCGATGAGCTGGAGATCGTGCATTTCGTTGGCGGCGGCGACGTGAGCGCGGTCGATGAGGATCGCTGGAGCGTCGCGGGCAAGAGCTTCCGCTCGCGGCTGATCGTCGGCACCGGCAAATATAAGGATTTCGAGCAGAACGCGGCGGCGGTCGAGGCTTCGGGGGCGGAGATCGTCACCGTGGCCGTGCGGCGCGTGAACGTGTCCGATCCCAAGGCGCCGATGCTGACCGACTATATCGACCCCAGGAAGATCACTTACCTGCCCAACACGGCGGGCTGCTATACGGGCGAGGAAGCGATCCGCACCCTGCGGCTGGCGCGCGAGGCGGGCGGATGGGATCTCGTCAAGCTGGAGGTGCTGGGCGAGGCGCGGACGCTTTACCCGGATATGGTGGAGACGCTGCGAGCCACCGAAATCCTCGCCAAGGAAGGCTTCAAGCCGATGGTCTACTGCGTCGACGATCCGATCGCGGCCAGGCGGCTGGAGGATGCGGGCGCTGTGGCGATCATGCCGTTGGGCGCGCCGATCGGCTCGGGCCTTGGCATCCAGAATCGCGTTACGATCCGCCTGATCGTGGAGGGCACGTCGCTGCCGGTGCTGGTGGATGCGGGCGTCGGCACCGCGTCGGAAGCCGCCGAGGCGATGGAACTGGGCTGCACCGGCGTGCTCATGAACACCGCTATTGCTGAGGCGAAGGACCCGGTGCTGATGGCCGCGGCGATGAAGGCGGGCGTGGAGGCCGGCCGCATGGCCTATCGCGCCGGGCGCATGGGCAAGCGGATGTATGCCGATCCGTCCAGTCCGCTGGCCGGTCTTATCTAGCGCATCTCGCTATCGCAGCAAATTGACCGACTCCTTTCCTGTCCCTATGGCTTGGGCATTGGACAGGAAGAGGACGTGCGATGGTGAACAAGCTCTACCCTGATGCTGCGTCAGCATTGGAGGGCCTTCTTTTCGACGGGATGCATTTGTGCGCGGGCGGTTTCGGCCTGTGCGGCATTCCCGAGCGGCTGATCGACGCGATCCGGGATTCGGGCGTCAAGTATCTGACCATCGCCTCCAACAATGCCGGGATCGACGGCGAAGGGCTGGGCAAGCTGCTGCGCACGCGGCAGGTGAAGAAGATGATCTCCTCCTATGTCGGCGAGAACAAGGAGTTCGAGCGGCAATATCTGGCGGGGGAACTCGAAGTGGAATTCTGTCCGCAAGGGACGCTGGCCGAACGCTGCCGCGCGGGCGGAGCGGGCATTCCGGGTTTCTATACGAAAACCGGCGTCGGCACGGCGGTGGCCGAGGGCAAGGAAGTCAAAAGCTTCGACGGGCAGGATTATATCCTCGAACGCGGCATCTTCGCCGATGTCGCCCTCATCAAGGGGTGGAAGGCGGACGAGAGCGGCAACCTGATCTTCCGCAAGACGGCACGCAACTTCAACCAGCCCATGGCGACCGCCGCAAAGATTTGCGTGGCGGAAGTGGAAGAAGTGGTGCCGGTCGGCAGCCTCGACCCCGATTGCATCCACCTGCCCGGCATTTACGTCAAGCGCATGATCATCGGCGCGCCTTATGACAAGAAGATCGAATTTCGCACCGTTCGCCAGAGGGAGACTGCCTGATGCCCTGGACTCGTGACGAGATGGCTGCCCGTGCGGCGAAGGAACTCAAGGACGGTTTCTACGTAAACCTTGGCATCGGCATTCCGACGCTCGTGGCGAACCATATTCCGGCGGGGGTGGAAGTGACGCTCCAGTCGGAAAACGGGATGCTGGGCATCGGCCCTTTCCCCTATGAGGGGGAGGAAGACGCCGACCTCATCAACGCGGGCAAGCAGACGATCAGCGAACTGCCCAACAGCGCCTATTTCTCCAGCGCCGACAGCTTCGCCATGATCCGGGGCGGGCATATCGACCTGACCGTGCTGGGCGCGATGGAAGTGGCGGAAAATGGCGACATCGCCAACTGGATGATCCCCGGCAAGATGATCAAGGGCATGGGCGGCGCGATGGATCTGGTCGCCGGCGTCAAGAAGATCATCGTCGTCATGGAGCATACGTCCAAGGACGGTTCTCCCAAATTCATCCCGGCCTGCACCCTGCCGCTCACCGGCAAGAATGTGGTGGACATGATCGTCACCGACCTCGCCGTCTTTCATCGGGCGGACCATGACAGCCCGTTCAAGCTCATCGAACTGGCGCCGGGCGTGACGGCGGAGGAAGTCGCCGCTAAGACAACCGCTCGATATGTGAGCTGAAGGACCGCGCGATGAGCCTGGACGGCGTTTATGACGAAGGCAATCCCTTTTCCCTGATCCTTCAGGGGAAATTGCCTTCGACCCGGCTCTATGAGGATGAGCATACGCTGGCCTTCCTCGATATCCAGCCGCAATCGAGGGGGCATTCGCTGGTCATTTCCAAATGGTCGAAGGCGCGCAACATCCTTGAGATAGAGGATGAAGCGCTGTGTCAGGTCATGACGACGGCCAAGAAGGTCACGACCGCGATCCGCAAGGCGCTGGACCCCGACGGCATCCATGTCGCGCAGTTCAACGGCGCGCCGGCCGGACAGACCGTCTTCCACCTGCATGTCCATATCGTGCCGCGCTGGGAAGGCGGGCCGCTGGGGTTCAGTGCGCACGCTCAAGGCAATTTCGCCGACCCGGCCGAGCTACAGGCTTTGGCGGAAGAGATCCGCGCCCGGCTTTGATGGCGGATTCCCTCCCCGGCTTTCAGCCGCTCACGCCACAGGAGCGCCGCTGACATGGCGCTCAAGCCCTTTCGCGCACCGGGGGCGCGTGTCGCCCTGCGCGCCAAACCTGCCAGCCGTCGCTTTCACGGAAACGCGGGGGAAGCGGAGGTCATCCTCGATATCTCCCGCCTACTGTCGCGCGCCTTCCATCCGACGCCCACGGGAATCGACCGGGTCGAATATGTCTATGCACGCGAATTGCTGGAGCGGATGCCCGATCGGCTGGCCTTTGCGGCGGTGCATCCGGCGGGCGGTTATTATGGGCGGCTCAAGGATGGCGCGGTGCGGCAATTCCTAGCCTTCACGGCGGCGCGGTGGCGCAATGCGGGCGCCACGGATTCGAAGGAAGGGCGGGCGGCGATCATCCGGCACCTGATCGCGCTGCGGCCGCGCCCCGTGCCGCGCGCACAGGGGCCGCGCGTTTATTTGCAAGTGTCGCCGCATCATCTCGACGATCAGGAGCAGGTGGGCGCGATCCTGCGCGCGGAAGGGGCGAAGTTCGTGACGTTGGTGCACGATGTCATTCCGCTCAGCCACCCGGAATTTGCCCGGCCGCAGGGCGCGGCGGAGCATCGCAAACGCCTCGCAAGCGTCGATTCCTTCGCTTCCGGCATCATCGGCAACAGCCAGGCCACCATCGACGCGCTTGCACCTCATCTGAAGCGGGGGCTGGAAGGGCGCGCCGTCCGCGTCGCTCATTTCGGCTCCGATCCGGTGGAACCGGCGGGCGCCACCGGCCACAAGATTCCGGACCGCCCCTATTTCATCTATATTTCGACCATAGAGCCGCGGAAGAACCATCTGCTGTTGCTCAATGTCTGGCGCAGGCTGGTGGAGCAGATGGGCAATGCCGCGCCTGTGCTCGTGCTGGTGGGGCGGCGCGGCTGGGAAAATGAAAATGTCGTCGACATGCTGGAACGCGGGGCAATCCTGCGCGGCCATGTCATCGAGGCCGGGCAGGTTTCGGATAGCGAGATGCAGGCGCTGACCCGCCATGCGCGCGCCATGCTGATGCCCTCCTTCGTCGAAGGCTTCGGAATGCCGGTGGTGGAGGCGCTGACGGCAGGCGTGCCCGTCATTTGCAGCGACATCGTCGCGCATCGGGAAGTGGGCGGAGGCGCGCCGGATTATCTCGACCCGCTTGACGGTATCGGCTGGATGCGGGCGATCCGGAGCTATAGCCGGGAAGGATCGCCTGAGCGCGCCGCGCAAATGGAAAGGATAGCGCTCTGGTCCCCGCCGACATGGCGTGACTATTTCGACATAGTGGAAGACATTCTCGCGGAAGTGACGGTGTCGGTTTCTTGACCTTTGCGGCGCGCGCGCTCAAGGATGACGACTGGCCGCTGGTCGGCGGAGAGGCCGCAAACATCATTCAAAGGGCATGTGCATTACCGGGGATGCTGTGACACTGCCGCCTTTCCTGCGTTCTCCGCCTTTTCCTTCCACCGCGCCTGTCATGGCGGCGGTCAGCACGTCCTTGCCGGCGGGCGGATCGGGCGAGATTGTTTCCGATGCCGTTCTCGACAAGATCGCCGCATTGCGGGTCGGCGGCGACTTTTGGGGGCATGAGGTCCAGGGCGTGAAGCTGGTCGCGCAGGCGGGCGTTCCGATCTCTCCCGAAAGGTTGAACGGTCTGGATGCCGCGGAGGTGGCGGTCATAGGGGGCGCATCGCCGTTCCCCCCCGAACCCTGCGATCCCTGGACGCTGATCGAGCAGGCGCGATCCGTTCATGCCCGTGCGGAGGATGACATCGCCATTGTCGCGGGCCTGCTGGGGGTGCCGGTTTTCGGGGTCGATTTCCAGCCCGTTGATCCCCGCTGCCTGAAACAGGCCGCCCGGGATCGGCTATCGCAAGCCCGCTATCGCAACTGCTTCACGGGCGAGGAAGCCGATGTGGAACAGGCGGTGCGGCAACTGGCCGAATGGCGCGCGCTTTTTTGCGCCAACAAGGCCATTTGCGCCGCCAGCGGCATGGCCTGGTGGAAGCGCGACGTCATGCGCATCTTTCTTTGGGATGGCTTGCAGTGCCCGCCTTTCGTGACGGCGGAACAGGGGCTGCGCCGCGCCCGCGAGACGGAAGGGGCCTTGGCCGTCTGGCCTTCCCGCGTGCCGGCTTCGACGGTTGACAGGGCCGTGGAGCAGGGAACGCCGCTTATCCGGGTGGAGGATGGATTTCTCCGCTCCCGGGGACTTGGCGCCGCCCTGCATCCGCCCGGTTCGGTCGTGGTGGACCAAACCGGCATCTATTATGACGCCCATGCCGGCGGTGATCTGGAAACGATCCTGGCAACCCATGACTTCCCCCCGGAACTGGTTGAAAGGGCAAGGCTGCTGCGAAAGCGGATTTGCGGATCGGGCGTCACGAAATACGGCGCTGGCCAAGGCCGGATGGTGTCCTTGCCCGAAGGGAAAAGGACGGTCCTTGCGGTAGGGCAGGTGGATGACGACCAGTCGGTGCATCTGGGCGGGGCGGGCGTCGCGGGCAATCTCGACTTCCTGCGGCGCGTCCGACAGGCGGAGCCGGATGCGTGGATCGTCTATCGGCCGCATCCCGATGTTCAGGCCGGACACAGGGCCGGGCATCTGGGCGACGCAACGGTATTGGAATATGCCGACAGCGTGGACGGCGGCGCGCCGCTCATGCAACTGGTCCAGTCCGTCGACGAAGTGCATGTGCTTTCGTCCCTGACGGGTTTCGAGGCTTTGATGCGGGGAAGGCCCGTGACCGTGCACGGGATGCCCTTTTACGCTGGATGGGGGCTGACTCGGGATCTGGCCGCGCCGAATGGCCGGCGTGGCCGGCGCCTGAGCATAGATCAGCTTGTCGCGGGCGCTCTCATTCTCTATCCACGCTATGTTGATCCGGTAACATGGTTGCCTTGCGGTCCAGAAATCATGGTGGACCGGCTGGCGGACGGGTCGACGCCGCCAATGAGCTGGCTCATCAGGCTGCGGATGTTGCAGGGGAAGCTACGTCGATTGATGACTTTATCCGCAGAGTTGCTTCATGGCAGACGCCCAGCTTAAGACCTTCCTGTTCCTGCAAGGCCCGCATGGCCCCTATTTTTCCATGCTCGGCGACGCCTTGCGCGGGCATGGGCATGAAGCGTTGCGTATCAACATCAACGGCGGGGACAAGGTCGACTGGCCTGGCCCGGGCGCTACCGATTATCGGGGGACGTTTCGCGGCTGGCCGTTGTTCTTCGACGATTTCATCGTCAATCATGGCGTTACCGACCTGATCCTCTTTGGCGACTGCCGCCCCTATCATGCGTCCGCGCACAAGATGGCGCGCCTGCGGGGCATCCGAGTGCATGTGGTGGAGGAAGGTTATATCCGTCCCGACTTCCTGACTCTTCAGAAGGACGGGGTGAACGGTAATTCCACCCTGCCGCTCGATCCGCAATGGTATCGGGATCTGGCGCGGGGCCTTCTTCCCGAAGAAGGAAAGAACAATCCTATCCCCTCTACTTTCCGGCGCCGGGCCCAGCATACGATGCGCAACGGCCTTTCGGGCGCGCTGATGCGGCCCTTCTTTCCTTTTTACCGGACGCACCGGCCGCATAGCTTCGCGCTGGAATCGGTAGGCTGGTTCAACAAGCTGCTATGGCGGCAGGCGGACCGGCGCAAGGCGGCCGACAAGTGGGAGGAACTGCGCGGCCGTTCCTATTTCACTCTGCCGCTTCAGCTTAATTCCGACTATCAGATCCGCATCCACTCGCCCTTTGGCGACATGCGCGCCGCGCTGCGCTTCGTGCTCAAGAGCTTTGCCCGCTATGCGCCGGAAGAGGTCGCGCTGGTGGTCAAGCGGCACCCGCTGGACCCCGGCCTGGTCGGTTGGGAAAGGTTGACCCGCAAGCTGGCGAAACAATATGGTGTGGCCGACCGCGTGATCTATCTGGCCGACTGGGACATCGCCAAGGTCGTCCAGCAGTCCATGGGCGTCGTGACCGTCAACAGCACGGTCGGCACGCTGGCGCTCAACACGGGGAAGCCCGTGGTGGTGCTGGGCCATGCCGTCTACAAGGTGCCCGGCATCGTGCACGAAGGCACGCTCGACGAGTTCTGGCGTCAGCCCAAGGCGCCCGACATGGAGCTTTATTCCGCCTTCCGCCGGGTGCTGATCGACCGTTGCCTCATTCGCGGCGGCCTGCTCAGCGATGAAGGGTTGCGGATGCTGGTCGACAATGCGGTCGATCGGCTGATAGGGGATCAGCAGGCTGGCGCATCCCCTCTGGTTTATCTGCCTCATGTGCAGGAACGCCGCATCGGTGGCGGGGTCTGAGGCGAGGGTCGATGAGCGAGAACGATGCAGCGAACGGCGCGGAAGCCCTGATCTATCCCATCATCCTGTCGGGAGGAGCGGGGACGCGCCTGTGGCCTTTGTCACGGCCCGAGACGCCCAAGCAGTTCCTGACGCTGCTCGGTCCCGCTACGATGATGCAGGAAACGGTGGCGCGCACGACGGGCCGCGCCGGGTTTGCCCCGCCGCTCGTCGTGTCGGGCGAGCGCCATGTGGCGTTGGTGGCGCGGCAGATCCGGGAAGCGGGAAGCGAACCGGCGGCGATCTTCCTTGAACCGGAAGGGCGCAACACGGCGGGCGCGATCGCGCTGGCCGCCTATTGGCTGGCCGGGCGGGACGCCGAGGCGTTGATGCTTGTCATGCCGTCCGATCACGCCATCGCCGATGTGGAGAGCTTTCACCGCGCCATTGCGGTCGCATGTCCGGCGGCGCGGTCAGGGCGTCTGGTGACGTTCGGCATCCGTCCGACCCATGCGGAAACGGGCTATGGCTATATCGAGGTGGGCGACGCGGTGGCGGACGTGCCGGGCGTGCACCATGTCGCGGCCTTCGTCGAAAAACCGCCGCTGGAAACGGCGCGCGACCTGATCGGAACCGGGCGGCATTGCTGGAACGGCGGCATCTTCCTGTTTTCCGCCCGCGCCTATATAGCGGAGCTGGAACGGCTGGCGCCCGAAGTGGCCGATGCCTGCCGCGCGGCAATGTCGGGCGCGCGGGACGATGGCGCTTATATTCGTCCCGATGCCATTGCCTTTGGCGCCTGTCCCAGCATCTCCATCGACTATGCGATCATGGAAAAGACGGGGGACGCCGTAGTCGTGCCGGTGGACATGGGATGGTCCGACGTCGGTTCCTGGGAAGCGCTCTGGACGCTCAGGGATCGCAATGGGCAGGACAGCATCTGCGATGGCGCGGCGATCGACATGGACGGTCGCGGCAATTTGGTCATCGTGGACGGAGGCCCCCCGGTGGGCACGATGGGGATGCGCGATTGCGTGATCGTATCGACGGCGGCGGGCGTGCTGGTGATGCCGCGCGAGCGCTCGGCGGATATTCGCGCCCTGGCGGAGGCGATGCTGAAGCGGACGGACGGAACCTGATCTAAGGCATTTTCGAGTTGGCGTTCGGAACCGCGATCAGCGCGCTGCCGTCGCTCTGCGCATACAGCCTGTCGCCCGCTTCGAGAATCCAGCATTCGCCGTTCTTCCATTGCGCGCCCGACAGGCTGCCTGTGCCTTCAAGCGGCACGAACCAGGCGGCGCAGGAGTCGTGGGCGACGATTTCCTCGCCAGCGCGGAAGGCGACATGGCGAAGCCCGAAGGGTCCATGGCCGGCCGTCAGCAGTTCCCGTTCTTCATCCGCCGCAATATGGGGAACAGGCAGGGCGTAGCGTTCCAGCCGGGCGCAGGCCAGGGCCTGTTCGACATGGAGCGGGCGGTCGCGGCCATAGTCGTAGAGCCGGTAGGTGATGTCGGCATTACACTGGACTTCGACCAGCATGATGTCGGCGCCGATGGCGTGCACCGTGCCGGCCGGGACCATGTAGAATTCCCCCGGAAAGACGGGCCGCCAATCGATCATCTTCTCCAGCATTCCAGCGGCGATGGCGGCGCGGACATCGTCCTGCGTCGCCGCCTCGCGAAAGCCGAGGCCGATCGTCGCGCCGGGCTTGCAATCGAGGATGTACCAGGCCTCGTCCTTGCCGTGGGCGTGTCCCTCGCGCCGTGCGGTCGCGTCGTCGGGATGCACCTGAATCGACAGGCGCTCGCTGGTCAGAATATATTTCACCAGCAGATCCTGCTGCTCGCTCGACCCGCCGGTGAAGATCACCTCTCCGATACGCTCGCCCCGCACGTCCCCCAGCCAGTCGGGCAGGCGGTCCCTGCCCCATGGCTTCGCAATCGGATGGGGAAGAAGCTGATGCATTAATTCTGCCGGATGCATGATGGCGTTGATATAGCGCGCAATGATGAGCAAGCGGTTAAGTGATAAGTCCGCCGCGCGCAATGGGGCGGCGGACGTTCGCCGCCGGTGCGGCTTCATCGGGAGAAGCGTTCGATGACCGATGTTTTCCATTCGCGAGGGGAGAGGGATTCGCTGCGCTTCGTTACGCGGGGCGCAAGTTCGCATGTCTACGCGCTGAGTGGGGACGAGGTCGTGAAGCTGTTCCGCCCCGGCGTGTCGGACGAGATGATCGAGCGCGAGGCGCAGGCGTCGCGGCGCGCCGCGGAATTGGGCATGGCCGCGGTCGCGCCGGTGCGCGCGGTGATCATGGAGGGCGCGCGCGGATTGGTTTATCCGCGCGTGAAGGGAGCGACTTTGCTGACGGCCATGCGCAGACAGCCATGGCGTTCCGGCGCGATCATCGACGCCATGGCCCGATTGCAGGTCCGGATGCACGAGGCGCCGGCCACGGGCGGGCTGCGGCGTCTCAAGGACGTGCTGCGGACGGATATCGTCCACGGACCCGCAAGCAAAGCCGTCAAGGACGCGGCGCTTGCGAGATTGGAGACGATGCCGGACGGCCGCCAATTGCTGCATGGCGATTTCCATATCGAAAATATCATGATGGACGGGCGCGATCTCAAGGTGATCGACTGGTCGAAGGCGGCGCTGGGCGATCCGGCCGCGGACATGGCGCGGACGGAAATGCTGATGCGCTTTGGCGACGGGCCGGAAGATCCCCTGACCGCCCTGTCGCGCGATTGGGCGGCGCGGCGTTGGCGCGCCACCTATTTGCGGGAAAGCGGCATGGATGGAAGGCAGGTCGGATCGTGGCGCGCCTTGGTGGCCATCGCCTGGCTGCGGGCTCGAAAGCCCGTTCGGCAGCGGGCTTTCCACGCTTATCTGGACGGTGCCCTGCGCGAGGCGGGATTGGCGGGATAGAATGGACGCTTCCGCCCTATTCCCTCACGACCGGCTGAACCGTTCCCGCCAGGCGTCCTTGGTCGCCAGCTTCTCGCGGTTCTCGCGATAGGCCGCTTGAAGATCGTCATAATTGTCCATCAGGCGCTTCATCACCGCCTTGAAGCGCTTTCGATTGGCGAAATAGCGATCCCGGTCGATCCGGCAGATATAGCCGGTCTGCGAACTCTGGTCGAAGGTGATCGTCGAGCGGCGGCGGAAGCTGTCCTTCGTGTGGGCGCGCACCTCAAGCGGGAACAGCACTGCCTTGCTGTAGAAGAACCGGTCGGGCAGGGCGTGCCCGTTGAAACTGAGCTTGCGCTGCAAGGCGCGCCATCGGCCCTTCTGGCGTTTCGGCGAATGCGGCGTCGTTTCCTCGCGGCCGAAGATCAGCGGCGTCGTCAGCTTTTCATTGACGGTCAGGGTCGCCAGTTGGGCGCGCCGTTCGGCCAGATCGAGATTGCCTTCCCAGAAAGCCTCGCCCTTGAGAACATCCTCGACCGCCATGATGAGCGCCTCCGCCGATTCATAATGATAGGCGTCGTTGAAGCGGTCGAAATAGGAGCGCATCATCTTGGTGATGCCTTTCCTGTCCAGCTTCAAATGATCGAAGGTCAGGTGCAGGACCAGATGGTAACGCATGTCCAGATACATCGTCAGCGGCGATTGCTTGGCGAAGAAATCGTCCTGATGACTGACGACTCCGGGAATGGTCAGGATGTCGAAATCATTCGAAAGGGAGAAATAGATATCGTCTCCACGTACGAAGAAAGGAAAAGGCCAGGTCTTCACCGCTTCGACCGGGAAGCAGAAATACCACCATCCGCCATACCGGCTTTTGAATGTTTCCACCTGGGAAACGGCGATGACATCTTCGAATTTCCGAAGGTCTCGCCCATTATGGATCGGCTTGCAGCGCCTGTCGAATGTGGCGCTGGCTTCCCATAGCCGCCATTTGTGCGCCTCGGTTATCATCGAACCGCTGACCGCCAGTTTCGGATTGGCCGAAAAATAAAGGACGGCCAAGGTCCGCCGGATGGATTCCGGGAAGAATATCGCATCGTCGTCCATGAACAGGACATGCGTCGATCGCCCTAGCCCGCCTTATTCACCAAAAGTGTCCTGAAGGGTTGGCGGGAGTGGCGTAAGCCTCTGATCTGAATTAGGAACTGGGTGTCTAAGCCGAACCTGCCGCAGGGCAGAAAATGCCACGGGCCACACCCGCCATGAACGATGATATCGCAAGCTCATTTGGATTCCCAGCAGTCGGCCGCAAGAAAATCACAGCTGCGTTCGACGGTGGCCGGCTTACCTCGGATGGCGGTGTTCTACTGCTTGCACAGGCCGAGCGCGCGATGGGGATTTGCCAGCGCCTGGCGGCTTGTATTGCCGATCCG
>NZ_VLKK01000009.1 GCF_007830065.1 Sphingobium wenxiniae
GATGGATCACCCGCGCTGGATCGCGCGGATCGGCAATACAAGCCGCCAGGCGCTGGCAAATCCCCATCGCGCGCTCGGCCTGTGCAAGCAGTAGAACACCGCCATCCGAGGTAAGCCGGCCACCGTCGAACGCAGCTGTGATTTTCTTGCGGCCGACTGCTGGGAATCCAAATGAGCTTGCGATATCATCGTTCATGGCGGGTGTGGCCCGTGGCATTTTCTGCCCTGCGGCAGGTTCGGCTTAGACACCCAGTTCCTAATTCAGATCAGAGGCTTACGCCACTCCCGCCAACCCTTCAGGACACTTTTGGTGAATAAGGCGGGCTAAGGGAGAGGCGGAATGGGGGGAGAAATTCTATCTGCTCGCGAGCAGGATTTTTTCCATAAAGAAAAAATATCCTCTGTTGGAAGCAGTCGATCTCATTCGCGCGCGCAACTCCAGGCTACAATTCGCCGATGAGATGGCTGGTTTCAGGGAATGGCGCCGATCCCATCACCCGATCGTCTGGCTTGGCGTCTGCGACCTCAAGCCAAGATGGACATCATCGATAGAGGCCATAAAATTAACTATATCCAAGCTGAAAAACGCCTTTCCTCGCATTGGGTTCGTCTTCGACGGCATGACCGCGCCAGCGGCAGCGAACAATCATAAATTCCGTCAGAAGCATTGCGCCGGAGAATATGAGAAGCTGAACGATATAGTCGATGAAATGAGCCTGGAAACCAGCCATTTTAGCGTGATGGGGTCCCCTGCTTCCACGAAAATTCATATTGCCGCTTATTGTGATTACTTTGTCAGCAACGCAGGGACGGATGCTGTATGGCCTGCGCTTTTTCATAGGAAGCCGGGACTAACGCATTGCGCCAATAAAGGCAGATCCACCGTAAATCGGAGCTATATCCACCCGAAATCCATCCTGATCCCTGAAGACAGGGTACAGGATATCGAACAGGGGAAGGTTTGGCATTGGGCGGACTATCGAATAGATCCGATTTACTTTTCCGACATAGTCCTGTCGGGACTTCGCAACGCCGTGGAGACAGGAGAAAATACGAAGCTCATTTCTCTGGGAGAATGCGGCCGGGATCTTGCAAGATATGCCATCTTGAATGGGCAGGAGGTTTTGGAGAGAGAACTTGAAGCCGGAAAATATATATCAAGACTGGATATATATTCGAAGTCGGATTTATCCTGTGATTTTTCCGCTCATATAAAGGGTGAAGATCACGAAATCCCCTGTACGCGGGATAAGAATGGTGAATTTCTCTTTGAAGTGAAGCGCGATTCTCGTGTCCATTTCGATATAAGGGTTAGATCCGGATTCGATTTCGAATTCCATGGGCTCTCTTTGTGTAAGATCGAGGATGGCGCATAATTACAGCGCTCCCTAAATTTCCGCATTGTCAGGATCGAAGACGGATGCTTCGACACGTCAGCGGCTCGCCGCCGGATGGCCTTCGATCCTCATCGAACGGTTGTGCCGTATCCACAGAACAGGGATCATGCGAGAGATTGACGGTGGAGCGGGTAGCGGGGATCGAACCCGCATCACAAGCTTGGAAGGCTAGTGCTCTACCATTGAGCTATACCCGCCCGTCAGGCAAAGCGCCCTGCCATCATTGAGGGGGCTTCGTCAATATCGCATCGACGCCGCGCTCCAAGTTCCCGCTTAACCCGACGCCTGCTTTGCTCTATCACCCGCTTCATGGCCAAGCCTTCCCTGCGCCAACTGGACATATTCGCGCAGATGGCGGCGGCGGGCAGCATCGCGCGCTGCGCCGGCGATCTGGGCATCGGCGTGGAGGAGGTCGCACGCGACATCACCGCGCTGGAAATGCGGCTCGGCTATAAGCTGTTCGATGATTTGCACGGCACGGCGCGGCTGACGCAAGCGGGCAGGAAAACGGCGCAGGCCATGACATTGCTGGAACAGGACAGTTCCGAGCAGGCGCCGGCCGCGAAGGAATCGCCGCCCGAAAATCTGCGTCCTCCGCTCGCCGGAACGGCGCGCCGATCCGTCACATTGGGCGCGCCGCCACCGGTCTTCGGCCATTTCCAGGAGGCGCTGGCCGCGTTCGAGGAAGCCAATGAGGATGTGGCGATCACGCTGGACCTGCACATATTACTGGCCGCGCAGGCGCGCGAGGCGCTGGGCGAGGGCAAGATCGACATCGCCTATTTCTATGCACTGGGCGACCCCCCCGATCTGCCGTCGCGCTATGGCTGGTCGGAACCGCTGAGCCTCTATGCGGGCAGTACGCATCCGCTGGCCCAGCAGGATATGGTGTCGTTCCGCGAGATCGAGGCCGCGCCGATGCTGGCGATGGAGCCGCGCAACGGGCTGCGCCAGATCAGCGAGGACGCCCTGCAACGCGGCGGCATCACGCCGGGGATGCCCGCGCTGGAATCGGACAATCTGTTCGAGATCATGACGGCGTTGCGGCAGGGGCAGGGCTGGTTCGCAGCTTTCGGTCCCATGGCGCGGGATATGGGTCGGGTCGAAGGGATCAAAAGGCTGGCGCTGGAAGCACCTCTGCCCGCCATCGAAATCCGGCAAGCGGTCGGCCCGCGCGCGGCGGAAACTCCGGCGGTCGAGGCGCTGGCCGACTATCTGTTCCTGTAAGAGGCATAAGCAGTGGCGATCGGCCGCCTCTCATGCCGCTTATCCTGTCCGACGAGGATGGGAACGGCGGTGCAGAGGGTGAGAAGGAACCGGTGGAGGTTAGTCCGCTCCTGGCCGATTACAGCCATTGTTTAGAAAGAGACCCGCGAAGGAAACCCGGAGGACCGCTCCCGCACCGGAGCGGCCCTCGCAGCCTCGCCCTTCCTACTCCGCCGCGATGCCCGCTGCCTTGAACATGTCGGGATCGGCGGCCTCGTCGCTATTGGCCGCGTCGCTGCCCTTGAGCTTCTTGCGGCGGTCGAAGGCGTCCCACACCTCGGTCCACTGGCCGCGGGTCGCGCCCTTCGAATATTCGGTCGCGCGGGTTTCGAAGAAATTCGCGTGCTCCACCCCATTGAGCAGCGGGGCCAGCCAGGGCAACGGATGCTCGTCGATCATGTAGATGGGCTTGAGACCCAACTGCCCCAGCCGCCAATCGGCGATGTAGCGGACATAACGCTTGATGTCCTTGGGCGTCATGCCCGGCACCGGACCCATTTCGAAGACGAGATCGATGAACGCATCCTCGATCCGCACCGTCTTCTGGCACATGTCCAGAATGTCTTCCTTGACCGAGAGGGTCAGGCAGTCGCGTTCCTTCACGAAGGTGTGGAACAGCTTGATAATGCCTTCGCAGTGCAGCGTCTCGTCGCGGACGGACCAGGTGACGATCTGCCCCATGCCCTTCATCTTGTTGAAGCGCGGGAAGTTCATCAGCATCGCGAAGCTGGCGAAAAGCTGTAACCCTTCGGTGAAACCGCCGAACATCGCCAGCGTCTTGGCGATGTCCTCATCCGTGTCGACGCCGAACTGGGACAGATAGTCATGCTTGTCCTTCATCTCCTTATATTGGAGGAAGGCCGAATATTCGGTTTCGGGCATCCCGATCGTGTCGAGCAGGTGCGAATAGGCCGCGATATGGACTGTTTCCATGTTGCTGAACGCGGTCAGCATCATCTTGATTTCGGTCGGCTTGAACACGCGGCCATATTTTTCGTGGTAGCAATCCTGCACCTCCACGTCCGCCTGGGTGAAGAAGCGGAAGATCTGCGTCAGCAGGTTGCGCTCATGGTCGGAGAGCTTCTGCGCCCAGTCGCGGCAATCCTCGCCCAGCGGCACTTCCTCCGGCAGCCAGTGGAGCTGCTGCTGGCGCTTCCAGAATTCATAGGCCCAGGGATATTCGAAGGGCTTGTAGACCTTGCTGGCTTGAAGAAGGGGCATGGCGGTTATCCTTGGGCCTGAAAGAGCGAAGTGTGGGACGGGCGGCGGGCAGGGCCTGCGACCGGATGGCGTTTCATGCGTTGAGACTGGATCAACCCAGGAGAATGACTATGGCTGACCTGTCCCAAGTGAAGGAACATATGAATGTCGTCGGCGCGGACGGCGTGCATCTGGGCACCGTCGATCATGTCGACGGAAGCCGGATCAAGCTGACCAAGGCCGACAGCCCGCAGGGGCCGGACGGCGAAGGGGCGAAGCATCATTATTTCGACGGCGGGCTGATTGCCGAAGTCGAAGGCGATACCGTGCGCCTGTCCGCGACGGCGGCCAATGCGGCGGATCTGTTCGAAACGGCGGAATAGACGCTTTCCACGAGAAGAGGGGCGCAACGCCCCTTCTTCCAACCCTCTCCCCCAAGGGGAGAGGGCTTTGGCGCGCGCCTTATTGGCAGGCAAGGCACTCGTCATAATCGGTGCTCCCGCCGGCCAGTTCGAATTTCGGCGCGTCGATGGTGTTGTCCGCTTCCACCCCGCCCGCGAAACCGGCGCGCTGCACGGATTTGGAACGGAGATAGTAAAGCGACTTGATGCCCAGTTCCCACGCGCGGAAATGGAGCATCAGCAGATCCCACTTTTCCACATCGGCCGGGATGAACAGGTTCAGCGACTGCGCCTGATCGATATAGGGTGTGCGGTCGGCGGCCAGTTCAAGCAGCCAGCGCTGGTCGATCTCGAAGCTGGTCTTGAACGTGTCCTTCTCCTCCTGGGAGAGGAAGTCGAGATGCTGGACCGATCCGCCGCGTTCGAGGATCGTGTTCCAGACGTTTGTGCTGTCCTTCGACTTTTCCCGCAGGATCTTTTCCAGATAGGGGTTCTTGACCACGAAGCTGCCGGACAGCGTCTTGTGGGTGTAGATGTTGGCCGGGATCGGCTCGATGCAGGCCGACGTGCCGCCGCAGATGATGCTGATCGACGCGGTGGGCGCGATCGCCATCTTGCAGGAGAAGCGCTCCATCACGCCCATGTCGGCGGCGTCCGGGCACGGACCGCGCTCGACCGCGAGCTGCATCGAGGCTTCGTTCACCTTCTCGTTGATATGCTTGAAGATGCGCAGGTTCCAGGACTTCGCCATCGCCCCCTCGAAGGGCAGATTGCGCGCCTGCAGGAAGCTGTGGAAACCCATGACGCCCAGCCCCACCGAACGTTCGCGCGACGCGCTATATTTGGCTCGCGCCATCTCGTCCGGCGCACGGTCGATATAGTCCTGCAACACATTGTCGAGGAAGCGCATGACATCCTCGATAAACTGTCTGTCTTCCTTCCACTCATCCCATGTTTCGAGATTGAGGGAAGAAAGACAGCAGACCGCGGTGCGGTCATTGCCGAGATGGTCGCGACCCGTCGGCAAGGTGATTTCCGAACACAGGTTGGAGGTGGAGACTTTGAGGCCCAGATCGCGATGATGCTTGGGCATCGTGCCGTTTACCGTGTCGGAGAAGACGATATAGGGTTCGCCGGTCGCAAGGCGGGTTTCGACCAGCTTCTGGAACAGGGCGCGGGCGTCCACCTTGCCCCGGACCGAGCCGTCCTTGGGCGATTTGAGATTGAATTCCGCGCCGTCGCGCACCGCTTCCATGAACTCGTCGGTCAGCAGCACGCCATGATGGAGGTTGAGCGCCTTGCGGTTGAAATCGCCCGAGGGCTTGCGGATTTCGAGGAACTCCTCGATCTCAGGATGGGAAACGTCGAGATAGCAGGCTGCGGACCCACGGCGCAGCGATCCCTGCGAAATGGCGAGCGTCAGGCTGTCCATCACGCGGACGAAGGGGATGATGCCGCTGGTCTTGCCGTTGAGGCCGACCGGCTCGCCGATGCCGCGCACGCTGCCCCAATAGGTGCCGATGCCGCCGCCGCGCGAGGCGAGCCAGACATTCTCGTTCCAGGTGTTGACGATGCCTTCCAGGCTGTCGTCCACCGAATTGAGGTAGCAACTGATGGGCAGGCCGCGCCCGGTGCCGCCGTTCGACAGCACGGGCGTCGCGGGCATGAACCACAGGCGCGAGATATAGTCATAGACGCGCTGGGCATGGTCCTGATCGTCGGCATAGGCCGCTGCGACGCGGGCGAAGAGGTCCTGATAGCTCTCGCCCGGCAGCAGATAGCGGTCCTTGAGCGTATCCTTGCCGAACTCCGTCAGCAGCGCGTCGCGCGACGGATCGGTCACGATATCGAAGCGGCGGTCCAATATCTTGGACGACGAAATCGCCTCCTTCGCCGGAGCGGGTCCGGACGCCTGCTGCGCCGCCGCCTGCGTTTCCACCAAATCTTCCATCACGGTTGCCACGTCGCCAATACCTTGTGCGCTATCTCGAAAATCCATGCGAGCCCCCGAATGTTCCTGTTCCGTTCGATTCGGTCAAGCCAAGGCCCGGCAAAGCGGGGAGCATAGCATGATCCAAACCGTGGCGGGACGGAAATGGGTCCAGCCGACCGGATCGCAAGGGCAAAAATCGCCCCGACGCTGGAAACCGTCCAGCGAAGCAATCACAATCTGTTGGGTGACCCCCGTTATCCCGATACAAGGGATAGTGCCACAGCCATCGCCACGCGCAAGAGGGTAAATGATGGGTTGAAGACTCGGCTCACCGCCGCCCTGACTCGGTTCGCCGCAGGCCTGGGGCGCTCTATCGGCGCGACGCACGGACTTCCCTTGGCTCCCGAAAAGGCAAGAGGGTTCATGCGGGCATGAAAATAAATTTGGCTTGCCACGAAAATGCGCGCGTCGGGAAAATTGCTTCTCTCAATGGCTTGGACCGGTCGGGCGGCATAATGTGGTAAGGAAGCCGCTGCTGTTCAAAGAGGCCGGATCATGATTCTCTATTACCATCCCCTTTCCTCCTATTGCTGGAAGGTGCTGATCCCCCTTTACGAAAACGACACGCCCTTCGAGCGCCAGGGCTTATGACCTAATCGAGAACAGGATCGCGGGCCGGACCTGGGCGGCGGGGCGAGGATTTCAGCCTGGCCGACTGCGCCGCCCTGCCCTCGCTCTATTTTACCGATTACGTCGTCCCGTTCCGCGAAAGCCACCCGAACCTCGCCGCCTATATCGCGCGGCTGGAGGCGCGGCCCAGCGTCGCCCGCGTGCTGGAGGAGATGCGGCCCTGGTTCCACAACTTCCCCTTCGCCGACGGGAAAGGCTGACAAAATCGGCCTGAGTGCAGGTTCGCGCGGAGACGCGGGGAAGGCCGCGTCCTACTGGACTCGTCCTTTCATTGGCCTATAGGCCAAGGCAAAGGACAAAATTGCCAAGGGACCAGGGTAGATGACCGTCATCAAGACCGCCGATCTGATCGAGAGCGTCGCGGACGCGCTTCAGTTCATCAGCTATTATCATCCGATGGATTATATCCGCGCGCTGGGAAAAGCCTATGACGCCGAAGCCAATCCGGCGGCCAAGGACGCCATCGCCCAGATTCTGACCAACAGCCGCATGTGCGCCGAAGGGCACCGCCCGATCTGTCAGGACACCGGCATCGTCAACATCTTCATCAAATGGGGCATGGACTGCCGCCTCGACGACAACAGCCGCTCCATGCAGGAAGTCGTCGACGAAGGCGTGCGCCGCGCTTACCTGAACCCCGAGAATCGTCTGCGCGCCTCGATCCTGCGCGACCCGGCGTTCAGCCGCCAGAATACGAAGGACAACACGCCCTGCGTGCTGAACGTCGAGATGGTGCCGGGCGGCAAGGTGACGGTGGACGTCGCGGCCAAGGGCGGCGGCAGCGAGAACAAGACCAAGTTCAAGATGATGAACCCCAGCGACAATATCGTCGACTGGGTGCTGGAGATGATCCCGCAGATGGGCGCGGGCTGGTGCCCGCCCGGAATGCTGGGCATCGGCATCGGCGGCACGGCGGAAAAGGCCGTGGCGCTCGCCAAGGAAAGCCTGATGGAACCCATCGACATGGGCGAACTCAAGGCGCGCGGCCCCCGGACCGACATCGAGCGGATGCGGATCGAGATTTTCGACAAGGTGAACGCGCTCGGCATCGGCGCGCAGGGGCTGGGCGGGCTTTCCACCATCCTCGACGTCAAGATCTATGACTATCCCTGCCATGCGGCCGGCAAGCCCGTGGCGATGATCCCCAATTGCGCCGCCACCCGTCACGCCCATTTCACGCTGGACGGCTCCGGCCCGGTCTATCTGGAGGCGCCGAAGATTTCCGAATGGCCGCAGGTCGACTGGAAACCCAGCAAGGAAGCGATCCGCGTCGATCTCGACACGCTGACGCCGGAAGTCGTGCAAAGCTGGAAGCATGGCGACCGCCTGCTGTTGAACGGCAAGATGCTGACCGGTCGCGACGCCGCGCACAAGCGGATCAAGGACATGCTGGCGAAGGGCGAACAACTGCCCGTCGATTTCAAGGGCCGCGTCATCTATTATGTCGGCCCGGTCGATCCGGTGCGCGACGAAGTGGTCGGCCCCGCCGGTCCCACCACCGCGACCCGCATGGACAGCTTCATGGACATGATGCTGGAGCAGGGCCTCGCCGCCTGCGTCGGCAAGGCGGAGCGCGGCCCGGCGGCGACCGACAGCATCGCGAAGCACAAGAGCGCCTATCTGATGGCGGTCGGCGGCGCGGCCTATCTGGTCGCCCGCGCGATCAAGGGTGCGAAGGTCGTGGGCTTTGAAGACCTCGGCATGGAAGCGATCTACGAATTCGACGTGCAGGACATGCCCGTCACCGTCGCGGTCGATAGCGAAGGGCAGAATGTCCACCGCCTCGCGCCCTTGGTGTGGCAGGAAAAGATCAAGAGGGAACATCTGCTCGAAGGAGCATGATTCCAGCGGACGGATCCATCCTCCCGATCGAAACCAACGCGGCGGCTGCGGGCGGAAACCGTTGGCCGCCGCAACGTGGTCAAAAGCTGAGCCGCGGACATGAGAGGGGCCGCCGGGTCGAAACCCGACGGCCCGTCATTGACATGGTCAGCGGCCGGAAGTGCCGCCCAAAGGGTGACGTTGTTCGCGCTTGTCGTCCGGGCGGAGACGGCCTGTGTATCGGCGCTCCAAAGTCCCTGCGGCCCGGAAAGGTCGACGCCGGGGGCGTCTCTCAGCGGCGCGTTCCCCGAATGGACTTGACCGACCCCATTGCTGAACCATGAGACATCGGATCACCTCCTTTCGCTTTGTTGAAGCCCGCGTAGCCGTTTCGGCGCCTGTCCGAAATGGCCACGAGACGATTTGTGAATCAGACGGAGCGAAGGATCAAGGCTTGTAATAATCTTTTTTCGAATCATACTTGTTCGTCCGCGCCGAAAAGTGCGGCCGCTGCGCGAAGGGCGCGAAACCACCGGAAATCAGCGAAAAATCGGCACCGGCCGTTCGAAGGCGATCGGACGGCGCGGATCGCATGCGACGCGGCGCGCCGGACCCCTTCCCAATTTCCCGGCCATGATCCGTTTTCGCCCTTCCACGGGAAATCGGCATTGCACCGAAGGGATTCTTGGCGGGGAAGGCATGTCCATTCTAGCTTTTCCGTGGAGGAAAAGACATGACAGCTTTCGCGTTCGTACCCCACAAGGGATCGAAAGGAAGGAGTAGCCCACTTCATTCCCTATCGCATCCCGTTCCCGAAACCTCCGCCCGCCGCGTGGCGCTACCACGGGAGGCCGGCTTCTCATGAAACAGATCCGCAAGAAAGCAGGGACAGGCCGTTCACTGGTAGGGAGCCGCGGAAAACCGAAGATATTCGGGATCGGATTGAACAAGACGGGAACCACGACGCTGGGGTCCTGCTTCCAAAGGCTGGGCTACAAGCATCTGGGTTATCGCCGGGATCTGCTCCATGCCTATCGCAGCCGGCAGGTCGCGCGGGTCTTCAAGGAGATCGACCGCTTCGAAAGTTTCGAGGACTGGCCCTATCCCCTGATGTATCGCGAGCTGGCCGATCGCTATCCCGACGCGAAATTCGTGCTCACCGTGCGGAAAAGCGCGGAAACCTGGCTCAACAGCCTGTCGCGGCACGCGCGCCAGTCGCGCCCCCTGCGCCACGCCCGCAAGCTCGCCTATGGCTATCATTATCCGGAAAACGCCCCGGACGAGCACATCGCCTTTTATCATGCGCATAATCAGGAAGCGCAGGCATTCCTGGGCGATCGCGTGCGCGTGTTGTGCTGGGAGAAGGGCGATCAGTGGGAACAGCTATGCGATTTCATTGGAGCAGAGGTTCCGGACGCGCCTTTCCCCCATGTCAATGCCGGCAAGACGCCGCCCCTGTCACGCCGCCTCGCCAATTCCGCACTGCGAATGGCGGAGCGATGGAGGGTACTCTAAAGCCGCGAAAACCGGAGAGCGGTTAACGGCAATCCTCGATCACGCGGGATATTTCGGCCCAGTTGGGGAGGATGAGCGAAGGGAGGCCCGCCACCTCCACCGCGAACTTGCCGCGGCTGTAGGCGATCTGGTCGAGCGCCGGATCGCTGGCGGCGCGAGTGGCGGCGGTCTGCGGCGCGGCGCCCGCCGACGCGGTCGCGGGCCAGGCCATCGCGCCATAGCTGGTGCGGATCGTCATCGCGCCCTGCGCCGCGCCGGGCCGCGTGAAGCTGACCCGCTTCGTCGCGATGTCGCAGCGGACGGTGAGCAGCGGGGCGGCCCCGGCGACGCCGTAAAGCGCGACCGTTCCGCCGCCATCAGGGCGATAGCTCCAGTTGCCCGCCGCAACGGGCCGGTCGTGCCATTCCATCGATGCGGGCGGCGGCGCGGGTTCGGGGGCAGGGGCCGGCTGGGGCGGCGGAGGCGAAGGAGCAGGTTGCTGCTGCGGCGGCGCGACGCAGGAGGCCAGCAGGACGAGCGTGGACGCCGCGGCGGCCAGGGAAGGGGTGAGACGCATCGCTGCTTCATGCCCGACGCCACCGGAACGCTCAACCCCCAAGGGCGCATGGGCGGCATTAACCCGACGCTCATCGACTGTGGGCAATATTGGTCGAGCGGAGCTTTGCGTCCCGCCGCGAATCCCTTATGATAGGCCCAAGATGCCAAATCCAAGGACACCCATGAAATCGGCTTTCCTGCAGGGCGCGGTCGCGCTCGGCGCGCTTGCGCTTATTCCCGCCACCACCGCCGCGCTCGCGGACGCCGACGCCAGCAGCTACAAGGCGCTCGACGAATTCATGGACGTGTTCCAGAAAGTCCGCACCGACTATGTCGAGAAGGTCGACGACGAAAAGCTCATCAAGGGCGCGATCGACGGGATGCTCGCCAGCCTCGATCCGCACAGCAGTTTCCTGGACGCGCGGGATTTCGAGAATCTGCGGACGCAGACGGAGGGCAGCTATGGCGGCCTGGGCCTCTCCGTCACGCAGGAGGACGGCGCGGTCAAGGTGATCGCGCCGACACAGGACACCCCCGCCTGGCGCGCGGGGATCAAGGCAGGCGACTATATCACCCATATCGACGGGCAGCTCATCTACGGCGGCACGCTGGACGAGGCGGTGGACAAGATGCGCGGCGCGCCGGGCACGCAGATCAAGCTCTCCATCGTGCGCCCCGGCCGCGACAAGCCCATCGACCTGACGCTGACGCGCGAGATCATTCAGTTGAAGCCGGTCAAATGGGAAGTGAAGAACGGCGTCGGCATCATCAACATCATCAGCTTTTCCGCCAATACCGGCGCGGACGTGCGGCAGGCGATCCGCAGCATCGACACGGCGCTGGGGCGCAAGCCGACAGGCTATATCCTCGATCTGCGCTCCAATCCCGGCGGCTTGCTGGATGAAGCGGTGGCGGTGAGCGACAGCTTCCTGGAGCGCGGAGAGATCGTGTCGCAGCGCGGCCGGGCGAAAAGCGACATCGAACGCTATTACGCCAAGCCCGGCGACGACGCGAAGGGACTGCCGGTGATCGTGCTGGTGGACGCAGGGTCGGCTTCAGCATCGGAGATCGTGGCGGGCGCCTTGCAGGACCAGCATCGCGCGCTGGTCATGGGCGAAAGGAGCTTCGGCAAGGGCAGCGTGCAAACCATGCTGCCGCTGTCGAACACGACCGCGCTCAAGCTGACGACGGCGCGTTACTATACGCCTTCGGGCCGGTCGGTGCAGGAAGGCGGGATCGAGCCGGACATCAAGGTGCCGCAGCTTTCCGACCCCGATTACAAGAACCGGCCCAAATTCCGCGAAAGCGACCTGCGCCGCCACCTCATAAACGAGATCAAGACGGATAACGCCGCGCTGGAAGAGGACAGCAAGGACGATCCCCGCTTCGCCGCGACGGCGGAGGAGCTGAAGAAGAAGGGGATCGACGACTTCCAGCTCGATTATGCGCTCAAGACGATCTCGCGGCTGGCGTCGACGCCGCACGCCGTGATCGCGCAAGCAGGGGAGAGGCCGGCGCGCAAGTAGGCCCACGGAAACCCTTTCCCCACGCGGAAGGGTTTGTTTTTGCCAACGCAAGTTCAGCATGACGAAAGGCGCGGACGGGTTTAAGCGGGCGTTATGAAGACCCTGCCGCTTGCCCGCGCATTGGCGCTGATCGTTCCTCTGGCTCTGCTGGGGGGCGCCTATGTCTCACAATATGGGGGGGGCTTGCCTCCCTGCGAAATGTGCTGGTGGCAGCGTTATCCGCATATGGCGGCGATCGCGCTGGCGCTGGCCGCCTTTGCGGCGAAGGGGCGGCCCTGCCTCAGCGCGGCATTCACGGCGCTGGCGGCGCTGGCCGTCGGGATCAGCGGGGGGATCGGGATTTTCCATGCGGGCGTCGAATATGGCTGGTGGCAGGGGCTGACCGCCTGCTCGACCAGTCCGGGGGGCGGCAGTTCGGCCGATATCCTCGACCGGATCATGGCGACGCCGATCACCCGCTGCGACGTCGCGCCGTGGAGCCTCTTCGGCATTTCGCTCGCCGGCTATAACGGCCTCTTGTCGCTGGGAGCGGCGCTCGCCATCTTGGGGCTGTTGAGCCGCAAGGGAGCGACGGCATGAGCGCAGCGAAGGATTTTCCCCGTCCCGGCCACCGGGTCAGCGACAAGGCGCGCGCTTCCATGCTGCGCGTCGATCAGGCGGGCGAGTTCGGCGCGACGCGCATCTATGCGGGGCAGCTTGCGGTGATGGGGGACCGGCATCCCGATGCGCGCCTGATCGCGGGCATGGCCGCGCAGGAGGAGCGCCACCGCAGGACATTCGACGCGATGATCGCGAAAAGGGGCGTGCGGCCGACGGCGCTGACGCCGATCTGGAGCGTGGCGGGCTTTGCGCTGGGGGCGGTGACGGCGGCTATCGGTCCGCGCGCCGCCATGGCCTGCACTGCCGCAATCGAAACGGAAATCGACCTGCATTATTCCGAGCAGCTCAAGGAACTGGATCGGGACGACCCGGAACTCTCCACGCTCATCGCGGATTTTCAGGCGGAGGAAGTCGAGCATCGCGACGCCGCGCTGGCCCATGGCGCGGAGCAGGCCCCGGCCTATCCCCTCCTGTCGGGCGCCATCCGTCTGGGTTGCCGTGCCGCCATCGCGCTTTCGAAGCGCATCTGAAAGGACGCTATCATGATGAAGACGCCGATGATCGCCGCCGCCCTGCTGATGATGGGGACCGCCCTGCCCGCCATGGCGCAGACCGGCCCCGCCAATCAGGCCGCGCCCGCCGCCGGGCCGGAGAATGAAAAGGTGAACCTCGTCATCGTCTATGGCGACGATCCCTGCCCGCAGAGCGCCGGCAACGACATCGTGGTGTGCGCGCGCAAGGGCGAGGAGGAACGCTACCGCATCCCCGAACCGTTGCGCAGCGACCCGAATCAGCCCAGCCATCAGGCATGGGGCGAACGCGTCCGGTCGATGGAATATGTCGGCCGGAGCGGCACGGAAAGCTGCTCGCCGGTGGGCGGCGGCGGGGCGACCGGCTGCTTCGCGCAGCTTGCAAGGCTGGCCAAGGCGGAGCGGCAGGCGGCGGATAATGCAAGCTGGAAGGATCTGGTTGAAGCCGAGCGCGCACGGCGGCTCTCCACCATCGACGCCGACAGCAAGGCGATCGAGGCGCAGGCCGTGGCCGATGAAAAGGCGCAGGCCGCAGAGCAGCGGCAGCAGCAGGCCGGGGAGCCGACTGGCGGCGCGCCGGATCAGCCTTGATGAACGAAGGGCCTGACGGAACCGTCACGGCTGCGGCGTCTTAAAGGCCGCTTCCCCCATATTGGGCGCATGGGGGATATATATGAGGGATATAGGGGCGAACGGAAGGATTTACGTCATGCGTTTTCGTGCCCTGTTGCCCCTCCTCCTGATGGCGGGAACAGCCGCGCAGGCGGCCCCTGCCCCGCCTCCCGTGCCCGCCGATCCGCCGCAGCGCGTGGCGACGCTGGTGGTCTATGGCGAAGACCCCTGCCCCAAAAGCGAGGGCGACGAGATCGTCGTATGCGCGCGCAAGCCCGAATCCGAACGCTATCGCATCCCCAAGAAGCTGCGCGAAAAACCCGAACCGGCGGGCGGCCCCGGATGGGGCAGCCAGGTCGCGACCATGGAACAGGTCCAGCGGCAGACCCTGCCGGGAAGCTGCTCGGCCATCGGCAGCAACGGCTTCACCGGCTGCACCGCCAAGATGCTGGAACAATGGTTCGCCGAACGGCGGATGCAGGAGTCGAAGGGCGAGCCTTAAGGGGGGGCGGCCAATTGCGCCCCCTCAGATCCTCCCATGAAGGGAAAGGAGACCGTCGCGAAGCGGTGGTGGAGAGATAGCGCCTTCCCGATAGCGTGAGAAGCCTCCGGCTCGCCACCTCCCCTTGCAGGGGAGGATTTATAGGTCTACTCATATGCAATCGACCATGGTTAGAGATTCAGCGATTTTTCCAAATCGTCCAAAAGCAGCCGCAAAATGGAAAAATGACTTTTACTGCCCGGCGAGCGTAAAAGCAGTATCAGGGCTACGAGGAAATCCGATCTGCTCGTCGATCGCTCGGGCATAGGGCAAGCGATAGTCTATCATACCTTCACTTGCTTCTCCGAAAATGGGGTAAGGCAGATTTAGATGCTCGATGGCCGCCCAACTGCCGTTCGCCTCGCTAAGCAGTAATCTGACCTTCTCCTTCCTATGAAAGGAAATCTCACAACCTCCTGCCGGTATTCTCAAAGAGAATGATGACAATCTCGGCCCTTTGAAGACTTTGCTTACCTTCAGGATAACCGGAATCAGCTTTTTTGCCCTGTAATCATATCCGCCAAGTCGAACAATTTTTCCATCCACTATAGCGTCGGCCTGTAGGATGTCCTGCCTCGCCTGTTCAATAATGGGAGGCGCTTTATAATCGGGAGAAGGCAGCGAACATCCCAATACTGCGCTTGCACTGGACGCCGAGACAGCCAAGAAAAATGATTTTGCGCGTTTGAAGGCCATCTTCAACACAATATGTTGCTCCTTGGGAATGGCAAGTCGAATCCCTTTGCTTCTTAACGCTTACAGTCGCCATTCCGCTCCCACCCACCACCCACCCGCGAACAGAGAAAATCGCGAAAATTTCCTTGCGGGGGGACGCGAAGAGGGACAGAATCGGTTTCGGAAAGGACGCGGCGGAAGATCGCGCCCAAGGAGGAGGAGCCGGAGCGATGAGCAAGCTGGTCCACCATTTGACGCTCTATGCGGCCTATCACCGCAATCCCCATAATGTCGCCACCCATATGGTGGGCATTCCGATGATCATGCTGGGCGTCGACATATTGCTGTCACGCCCGATATTGCCCGCCGAGCCGCTGGCGCTGACGCCCGCCATCGCCATTTCCACGCTGGCGGCGATCTATTATCTGCGGCTGGACGCGATGCTGGGCGCGATCATGACGGCGCTGCTGGTCATCGGCTGCTGGGCGGGCATCACCATCGCGCAGATGCCGACGGGCGCATGGCTCGCCATCGGCGGCGCGCTGTTCGTCGCGGGATGGGCCCTGCAACTGATCGGCCATGGCTATGAAGGGCGCAAGCCCGCCTTTCTGGACGATATAAGGGGGCTGCTGATCGGTCCACTGTTCATCGTGGCGGAAATCCTCTTCGCCATGGGCGCGCGCCGGAACATCCGGCAGGCGATAGAGAAAAGACTGACCAAGCCGTCGGAACGCGGCCACCATGGCGGGCACTTGCCTTCCTGAAACGCCTGCCCTAAAGGCTGACCCGTCATCTGGGGAGTAGCCAGCCGTCGCGGGCTTTTTGCGTACCGTGATTTCCGAGCCGGCGGCTGTTCCAGCCGCTTCGAAATCACTCTGCGACGGGCCGTTCGTCAACATATTCGGCCGAGAGGTCGTGGCGGACGGGATGGGCGGGAACGCATGTTCCAGCGCATCGGGCGAGACCAATGGCATCGCATCTTCCAGTCCGGCCGGGCGGGAGGACGCGGTGGCATTGCATCTTCAACCCTTCGCCCGGCCCCGGAAAATCTGAATGGAAGCTCTCCTCACTTCTGCCGCACTGGTCGCGCTCGCCGAAATGGGCGACAAGACGCAGCTGCTCGCCATGCTGCTCGCCACGCGGTTCCGAAAGCCGGTGCCGATCATCCTGGGCATATTGTTCGCGACGCTCGCCAATCATTTCCTGGCCGCGCTGATCGGCCATAGCATCGCGGGCGTGCTGACGCAGGACTGGTTCCGCTATGCCGTGGCGGCGAGCTTCATCGCCATGGCGGCATGGACCCTGATCCCCGACACAATCGACGAGGATGCGCCGCTCAAGGCGCCCTCGAAGGCAGGCGTGTTCCTGACCACGCTGGTCGCCTTCTTCCTGGTGGAGATGGGCGACAAGACGCAGGTGGCGACCGTGGCGCTGGGCGCGCGCTTCGACAATCTGATCGCGGTGACGGCGGGCACGACGCTGGGCATGATGATCGCCAATGTGCCCGCGGTCCTGTTCGGCGACGTGCTGGCGAAGAAGGTGCCGATGCGCGCGCTTCAGGTCGGCGCGGCGCTGCTGTTCCTGGCGTTGGGGCTGTGGATGATCGCCAGCTTGCAGGGCTGGATGTAGCAAAGGCGGTTGTCAGCGGGCAGCGGCTGATGCAAGGGGGAACGCAAGATTCCCCCTACTACAGACATGGGACGCGTGATGAAGGACAGTCTGGTTACCCTGTTCGGCGGCGGCGGCTTTCTGGGCCGGCAAGTGGCGCAGGCGCTGCTGGAGCGCGGCGCGCGGGTGCGCGTGGCCCAGCGCGACCTGGCGGGCGCGATGCGGATCAAGCCGCTGGGCGGCCTGGGCCAGACGCAGTTCGTCTTGGCGGACATCCGCAAGCCCAAAAGCGTCGCGCTGGCCGTCGCGGGCAGCGACATCGTCATCAATCTCGTCGGCATATTGACCGGCGATTTCGACGCGGTGCACCGTCAGGGCGCGGCCAATGTGGCGAAGGCGGCGGCGGACGCAGGCGTCAAGGCGCTGGTCCATGTGTCGGCCATCGGCGCGGACGCGCAAAGCCCGTCCGCCTATGGCCGGTCCAAGGCGGCGGGCGAAGCGGCGGTCAAGGCGGCCTTTCCGAACGCGACCATCATCCGGCCGTCGATCATCTTCGGGCCGGAAGACCAGTTCCTCAACCGCTTCGCCGACCTGATCCGCATGGCTCCCGTGGTGCCGGTGATCGGCGCGGGCACGAAGTTCCAGCCGGTGTTCGTCACCGATGTCGCGGGGGCCATCGCCAATGCGGCGGCGCAGCCGGACGCGCATGGCGGCAAGTCCTATGAACTGGGCGGGCCGCAAGTGCTGAGCATGATGGAGTTGAACGCCTGGATCGCCAAGGCCATCGGGCGCGAACGCAGCCTGGTGGCCGTGCCCGCGCCGCTCGCCTCGCTGATCGCGGCTTTCGGCTTCCTGCCGGGCGCGCCGATCACGCGGGATCAATATGCGATGCTGCAAAAGGACAATGTGGTCGCGCCGGGCGCGGAGGGGCTGGCGGCGCTGGGCATCGCGCCGACGCCGATGGGCGCGGTCGCGGAAGGCTGGCTGGTGCGCTATCGCCGGCATGGCCGCTTCGCCGGACGCGTCAAAGACTGAGCAGGCGTCGATAGGACGAAAGCCGCGCGCGACCGGCCGCCCGCCACACGCTTTGCGGGCGGCGCGCGCTGCGGCAATGTGTGCGGCGCGCAATCCGCGCTCTCTTCCCGCATAGTCATCTCATCCAAGGACCATAGCGCCCCATGGACATGCATTATCTGACGGTCATCCTGCTCGGCATCGTAGAAGGACTGACCGAGTTCCTGCCCGTGTCCTCGACCGGCCACCTCATCCTGGCGAGCGAATTGCTGGGCTACGACGCATCGACATGGGCGATGTTCAATGTCGTCATCCAGTTGGGCGCGATCCTGGCGGTGGTGGTGCTGTATTGGCGCACATTCTGGGCCGTCGCGACGGGACTGCTGCGGCGGGAGCCGGTGAGCTGGCGTTTCCTGCGGAATCTGTTGGTCGCCTTCCTGCCTTCCGCCGTCATCGGGCTGGCGCTGCATAGCTATATCGAAGTGCTGCTGGGCGCGCCGCAGGTCGTGGCCTGGGCGCTGATCGCGGGCGGCATCGCCATACTGCTGATCGAGCGCATGGTGAAGAAGGCGCAATATCACGGCATCGCCGACATTCCCTTGCCGCAGGTGATCGGCGTCGGGTTCATCCAGTGCATCGCGATGATCCCCGGCGTGAGCCGTTCGGGCGCGACGATCATGGGCGCGCTGACGCTTGGGGTCGAGCGGCGGACGGCCGCGGAGTTCAGCTTCTTCCTCGCCATCCCGACCATGCTGGGCGCGAGCACATTGGAACTGCTCAAGAAGGGCGATCAGATCACCGGCGGCTCGGTCGGCTGGGGCAGCATCGCGCTGGGCTTTGCCGTATCCTTCGTCGTCGCGCTGCTGGTCATCAAATGGTTCGTGGGACTCGTGTCGCGGCGCGGCTTCGCGCCCTTCGCCTGGTATCGAATCGTCGCGGGCGCGGCCGCATTGATCTGGCTGGCGGCTAGATAGGACCGTATCGGAACCTTGTTGACGCTTCATCCTGCGATCCATTCGCATTAAAGGCGAATACCGGAGAATTTTAGGACAGTTCTATTGACTTAAATGTCGGAATCCGCGTGACTCGGCCTGTTTTTGAGCCTATGTGAGCGCCTGCAATATTTTCCAGGGGCGACTTATGGGTGACAATCCGATGCTGAAGTTTGTGGGGACGGGCCAGGCCTATCCCGAGAAACGCCCGGCACAGGATCGCGCGGACGATTTCCTTGAGATCAGCCGCAGCTTCATTCTGGACAAGGCGGAGGAGCAGGCGTCGCGCTGCTCGCAATGCGGCGTGCCTTATTGCTCGACCCATTGCCCGCTGCACAACCATATCCCCGACTGGCTGCGCCTGACGGCCGAGGGGCGGCTGCGCGAAGCCTATGAGCTGTCCAACCTCACCAGCACCATGCCGGAAATCTGCGGCCGCATCTGCCCGCAGGATCGCCTGTGCGAAGGCAATTGCGTCATCGAATTTTCCGGCCATGGCGCCGTCACCATCGGCAGCGTCGAAAAATACATCACCGATACGGCGTGGAAGGAAGGCTGGGTCGAACCGCTGGTGCCCGGCAGCCCCACCGGCCAGTCGGTCGGCGTGATCGGCGCGGGCCCGGCGGGCCTGACCACCGCGGAATATCTGCGCGTGGCCGGCTATGAGGTGCATGTCTATGACCGGCACGACCGGGCGGGCGGGCTGCTGACCTATGGCATCCCCGGCTTCAAGCTGGAAAAGGACGTGGTGATGCGCCGCGTCCAGCGGCTGAAGGACGGCGGCATCGTCTTCCACCAGAGCTTCGAGGTGGGGCGCGACGCCACGCTGGAAGAGCTGCGCCAGAAGCACGACGCGGTGCTGATCGCGACCGGCGTCTACAAGCCGCGCGACATCAAGGCGCCGGGCGTGGGCGCGCCGGGCGTGGTGAAGGCGCTGGACTATCTGACCGCTTCCAACAAGGCGGGCTTTGGCGACGCGGTGCCGGAACATGAGGACGGGTCGCTGCTGGCGGCTGGCAAGAATGTCGTCGTCATCGGCGGCGGCGACACCGCGATGGACTGCGTCCGCACCGCCATCCGCCAGGGCGCGAAGTCGGTGAAGTGCCTCTATCGCCGCGACCGGGAAAACATGCCCGGATCGCAGCGCGAAGTCGCCAATGCCGAGGAGGAAGGCGTCGAGTTCGTGTGGCTGACCGCGCCCGTGGCGTTCGAAGGCACGGAGCATGTCACCGGCGTCAAGGTGACGAAGATGCGGCTGGGTTCGCCCGACGCTTCGGGCCGCCGCGCGCCGGAGCCGGACCCCGGCAGCGAGCACACGCTGGAGGCGGACCTCGTCATCAAGGCGCTGGGCTATGACCCGGAAGAACTGCCGCGGCTGTTCGGATCGGAAGATTTGTCGGTCACGCGCTGGGGCACGCTGCGCGTCGATCATCGCACGATGATGACCAGCGTGGACGGCGTGTTCGCGGCGGGCGACATCGTGCGCGGCGCTTCGCTGGTCGTCTGGGCGATCCGCGACGGCCGCGATGTGACCGAGCATATGCACCGCTACCTCAAGGCACAGGCCAAGGCAGCGGCGGGCGAAAGGGTCGCGGCGTGAGGAAGGCGCTGTTCTGGATGGCGGGGGCCGCGCTGGCCCTCTCCGCCCCTGCTCTCGCGCAGAACCAAGCGGCGGCCGATCCCGCGCGGATCGCGGCGGCGAAGCCGGTGGTGGACAAGGTGTTTCCTGTCGGCACCTACCGCCGGATGATGGGCGAAACCATGTCCAAGATGATGGACAGCATGATGGACGGCGTCATGAAGATGCCGCTCGCGCAGCTCGCTCGCATCGGCGGCGTGCCGTCGGAGAAGATCGCGGACCTCAATGACGCATCCATGGCGGAGATCGGCGCGATCCTCGACCCGCATTTCCGCGAGCGGACGAAGAAGGGCATGGACGCGATGATGGCGTCCATGGCGGACCTGATGAACGGGTTCGAGCCGCAGGTGCGCGACGCGCTGACCCGCGCCTATGCCCGCAAGTTCGACGGGCGGCAGCTTGGTGAGCTGAACAGCTTTTTCGCGACGCCGACCGGCGACCTTTATGCCCGCGAATCCATGATGATGTTCATGGACCCGGAAATCATGCGCGAAATGCAGGCTTTCATGCCTGAGATGATGAAGAAGATGCCCGACATCGCGGCAAAGGCGGAGGCGGCGACCAAAGACCTGCCCGCCCCCCGCAAGATTGCCGACCTGTCGCCCGCCGAGCGCGACCGGCTGGCGAAGCTGTTGGGTGTGAAGGCCGGCGACCTCAATGACAACGCCGCCTCGACAAGCGACGAAGGGACCGAATGATGACTGAGCAGACCCCTTTCATGGCCAGCCCCGAAGAGCGCGCACGCATCGCTGCCGAGGGCATGTATCACCCCGAGATGGAAGGCGACGCGTGCGGCGTGGGCCTGGTCGCGGCCACCGATGGCCGTCCCAGCCGCCGCGTGGTGGTGAGCGCCATCGATGCGCTGAAAGCCGTGTGGCATCGCGGCGCGGTGGACGCGGACGGCAAGACCGGCGACGGCGCTGGCATCCATGTCGACCTGCCGGTGCGCTTCTTTGACGACGCCATCGCCGACAGCGGCCACAAGCCCATGCCCAACCGGCTCGCCGTCGGCATGATCTTCCTGCCGCGCACGGATCTGTCGGCACAGGAAACCTGTCGCACCATCGTCGAAAGCGAGATCATCGACGCGGGCTACACCATCTATGGCTGGCGCCAGGTGCCGGTCGACGTGTCGGTCATCGGCGAGAAGGCGCAGCGCACCCGCCCGGAAATCGAGCAGATCATGATCGCCGGGCCGATGCCCGAGGAACGCGATCAGGCCGAGTTCGAAAAAGACCTCTACCTCATCCGCCGCCGGATCGAGAAGAAGGTGATCGCCGCGCAGATCAACGATTTCTACGTCTGTTCGCTGTCCTGCCGCTCGATCATCTACAAGGGGTTGTTCCTGGCGGAATCGCTGTCGGTTTTCTACCCCGACCTTCAGGACGAGCGGTTCGAAAGCCGGGTCGCGATCTTCCACCAGCGTTATTCGACCAACACCTTTCCGCAATGGTGGCTGGCCCAGCCCTTCCGCACGCTGGCGCATAATGGCGAGATCAACACGATCCGCGGCAACCAGAACTGGATGAAGAGCCACGAGATCAAGATGGCCAGCCTCGCATTCGGCGAATATAGCGAGGACATCAAGCCGGTGATCCCGGCGGGCGCTTCGGACACCGCCGCGCTCGACGCCGTGTTCGAGGCAATCTGCCGCGCCGGGCGCGACGCGCCCACGGCCAAGCTGATGCTGGTTCCCGAAGCGTGGCAGAGCGACAAGGCCGACCTGCCCCGCCCCCATGCGGATATGTATGAATATCTCGCCTCCGTGATGGAGCCGTGGGACGGCCCCGCCGCGCTGGCGATGACGGACGGGCGCTGGGTCGTCGCGGGCGTGGACCGCAACGCGCTGCGTCCGCTGCGCTATACGCTGACGGGTGACAATCTGCTGATCGTGGGGTCCGAAACCGGCATGGTCGTGGTGCCCGAAACCACCATCGTCCGCAAAGGCCGCATGGGGCCCGGCCAGATGATCGCCGTCGATCTGCTCGAAGGCGAACTCTATGACGACCGCGCGATCAAGGACAGGATCGCGGGCGAAGCGCCCTATGGCGAACTCATCAAGGACTTCATGTCGGTCGAGGACCTGCCGCAGGCGCCCAGCGCGCTGCCGCAATGGGACAAGGCGGAACTGACGCGCCGCCAGGTCGCGGCCAACATGACGCTGGAGGACATGGAGCTGATCCTCAGTCCCATGGTCGAGGATGCGAAGGAAGCCATCGGCTCCATGGGCGACGATACGCCGCTGGCCGTCATTTCCGATAAGCCGCGCACGGTCAGCCATTTCTTCCGCCAGAATTTCAGCCAGGTCACGAACCCGCCGATCGACAGCTTGCGCGAACGGCATGTGATGAGCCTCAAGACGCGCTTTTCGAACCTCAACAACATTCTGGAAGAAGGCGCGCAGAAGAACAATGTGCTGGTGCTGGATTCGCCGGTGCTGACATCGGCCGAATGGACGCGGCTGAAGGCGCATTTCGGCCATGCGGTCGCGGAAATCGACTGCACCTTCCCGGCCGAGGGCGGGCAGGAGCAGTTGCGCGCCGCAATCACCCGCATCCGCGAGGAAGCGGAACAGGCGGTACGCGAAGGACGCAGCGAAATCTTCCTGACGGACGAGCATGTCAGCGCCGACCGGGTCGCCATCGCGGGCGTGCTGGCGGCGGCGGCGGTGCACACGCACCTCGTCCGCAAGGGGCTGCGTAGCTATGCGTCGATCAACATACGCTGCGCCGAGGCGCTCGACACCCATTATTTCGCGGTGCTGATCGGCGTGGGCGCGACCACGGTGAACGCCTATCTGGCCGAAGCCAGCATCGCCGACCGCCATGCGCGCGGCCTGTTCGGCGACCTGCCGCTGGAGCAGTGCTTCGAGCGTTATCGGGTGGCGATCAACGAGGGCCTGCTCAAGATCATGTCCAAAATGGGCATCGCGGTCATCAGCAGCTATCGCGGCGGCTATAATTTCGAGGCGGTGGGCCTGTCCCGCGCGCTGGTGAACGACCTGTTCCCCGGCATGCCCGCCAAGATTTCGGGCGAAGGCTATCATTCGCTGCATTTCAGCGCGAAGATGCGGCACGACGCCGCTTATGACAGCGCGATCGTGCGCCTGCCGGTGGGCGGCTTCTACCGCCAGCGCAACGGCGGGGAGAGCCATGCCTATTCGGCGCAGCTCATGCACCTGCTGCAAACGGCGGTCGCGACGGACAGCTATTCGACCTATCTGCAATTTTCGCGCGGGGTGCGGGATTTGCCGCCGGTCTATCTGCGCGACCTGCTGGAGTTCAACTTCGCCCGCGAGGCGGTGCCGATCGACGAGGTGGAAGCCACCACGGAAATCCGCAAGCGCTTCGTGACGCCGGGCATGTCGCTGGGCGCGCTCAGCCCCGAGGCGCATGAGACGCTGGCCATCGCCATGAACCGCATCGGCGCGAAGGCCGTGAGCGGCGAAGGCGGCGAGGATGCGAACCGCTTCAAGCCCTATGAGAATGGCGACAACGCGAACAGCGTCATCAAGCAGATCGCGTCGGGCCGTTTCGGCGTCCATGCCGAATATCTGGGGTCGGCCGAAGAGATCGAGATCAAGGTCGCGCAGGGCGCCAAGCCCGGCGAAGGCGGCCAGCTTCCCGGCTTCAAGGTGACCGAGTTCATCGCCAAGCTGCGCCATTCGACGCCCGGCGTGACGCTGATCTCGCCGCCGCCGCACCATGACATCTATTCGATCGAGGATCTGGCGCAGCTCATCTACGACTGCAAGCAGATCAACCCGCGCGCACGGGTGTGCGTGAAGCTCGTCAGCCAGGCGGGCATCGGCACGGTAGCGGCGGGCGTGGCGAAGGCCCATGCCGACGTCATCCTGGTGGCGGGCCATGTCGGCGGCACGGGCGCGTCGCCGCAGACGTCGATCAAATATGCGGGCACGCCCTGGGAAATGGGCCTGTCGGAAGCCAATCAGGTGCTGACGCTCAACGGCCTGCGGCACCGGGTGAAGCTGCGGACGGACGGCGGGCTCAAGACCGGGCGCGACATCGTGATCGCGGCGATCCTGGGCGCGGAGGAATTCGGCATCGGCACGCTGTCGCTGGTGGCCATGGGCTGCATCATGGTGCGTCAGTGCCACAGCAACACCTGCCCGGTGGGCGTGTGCGTGCAGGACGAAAAGCTGCGGCAGAAGTTCACCGGCACGCCCGAGAAGGTCATCAACCTCATGACCTTCATCGCCGAGGAAGTGCGCGAGGTTCTGGCGCGGCTGGGCTTCCGCAGCCTGGATGAGGTGATCGGGCGGACGGAACTGCTGAAGCAGGTCAATCGTGGTGCGGAGCATCTGGACGATCTCGACCTCAATCCCATCCTCGCCAAGGTGGATGCGCCCGACGAGCAGCGGCGCTTCAGCCTCGACGCGTGGCGCAACGAAGTGCCCGATAGCCTCGACGCGCAGATGATGCGCGACGCCAAGGCCGTGTTCGAACGGGGCGAGAAGATGCAGCTCACCTATACGGTGCGTAACACGCATCGCGCGGTGGGCACGCGCCTGTCGGCCGCCGTGACCGAACGGTTCGGCATGTCGGCGCTGGCGGACGGGCATCTGACGGTGCGCCTGCGCGGAAGCGCGGGCCAGTCGCTGGGCGCGTTCCTGTGCAAGGGCATCACGCTGGAAGTCTTTGGCGACGCCAACGACTATGTGGGCAAGGGCCTGTCGGGCGGCACCATCGTGGTCCGCACGACCGTCTCCAGCCCGCTGTCGAGCAAGGACAACACCATCATCGGCAACACCGTCCTGTATGGCGCGACCGCGGGCAGGCTGTTCGCGGCGGGTCAGGCGGGCGAGCGCTTCGCGGTCCGCAATTCGGGCGCGCAGGTGGTGGTCGAAGGCTGCGGCGCGAACGGCTGCGAATATATGACCGGCGGCACGGCGGTGATCCTGGGCAAGACCGGCGCGAATTTCGGTGCGGGCATGACCGGCGGCATGGCCTTCATCCTCGACGAGGACGGCAGCTTCCCGGAACAGGCGAACCCGGAAAGCATCGTCTGGCAACGTCTGGAAAGCGCGCATTGGGAAACGGAACTGAAAGCGCTGATCGCCCAGCATGCGGTCGCCACCGACAGCAAATGGTCGAACACGGTGCTGGACGACTGGGACCGCTGGCGGCGCTACTTCTGGCAGGTCTGTCCGAAGGAGATGGTCAGCCGTCTCGCTTATCCGCTGAGCGATGCGCCGGCAGAGGTGATCGCGGCCGAATAGGACCGCGCCGGCTTCACGGCTGGCCTGCGGCCGGCGGCAGCGTCGGGCGGACCTTGACCGGAGCGGAGTCCGGAATGGCGGCGGGTGAAGGCTCTTCTCCCGCCGCGAATCTTTCCACCGGCGGCGGCGCGGAGGACGCTGCGTCGGGAGTCATATAGTCTTGCGCCACCGGGTCCGCGCTGCCGTGGATCATGCCGTCGGGATCCCAGCCGCCCTGATCCGCCATCATCTGCCGCTCGGCCAGAGTGGGGCCGCATCCTGTGCAGCGAATCGTCTCCGGTCCTTTCTCCGGCGTGGCCGGGACGAAGCTCGCCGGACTGTCCTGCGGCGAATCCATCGTCTCCAGGTCCGCGATAGGCGGGGGTTTTTGCGGCGTGGTGACGAAATGGCCCAGCCCCATGCCCAGCAGGATAGCTGCGCCCGTCGCGCTCCCGCCCGCTATCCAGAAACTTTTTGCCATCGCCGCATCCCTTTCCGATGCCCGCTTCCGCCAATCGTAACGCCTATGCAGATCGGTTGTTGCAAGGGGGCAAAGCCTTTGCTAATGGCCGGCTCCTACCAGGCACCGGCTCCGCCGGTTCCTCTTGAAATGTGCGGTCGTGGCGGAACTGGTAGACGCGCAACGTTGAGGTCGTTGTGGCCGAAAGGCCGTGGAAGTTCGAGTCTTCTCGACCGCACCATATCCTTTGAAACCAAAGGATTTTTCCAAGGCGCTTGGCGCAATTTGGCACGCCGCCATTCCCCGAATATGCTTTGAACCGTCAAAAACGGGATAACCGGGGCAGCCCCGGCCATGATCTGTCACCGGATTTCGCGAGGGCAACCCATGCGCCCCATCGGCGGCGCTACTGGTCTTGGCCCACCGGCGGATAATGCGCTCGAAGCAGCAAAGGAACTTGGCCAACTCCCGCTGGGTCCAAAGCGTATCGTCCTCCATCCGCATCGCTCCTTTGATCGTTTTTGCGCACTGGTTCGCTGGACCTCACCGCCAAATAGCGCGGGGCGGGAAAATTCATGGTCATCTGCGCTGTAAGACCGCCCGCATCGGGAAACGGCAGGGCGGTGAATGCGTAGGCGCAATCGTCGATTTCGACACGCAGATAATCGCGCGGCGGATCGCTGCGGGATTTTTTCTCCCATGCGTCGCCTATTGTCGTTCACTCGGTGGGCACCAGCCTGATCCGGCGCTTTATGGTGAGGGTTTCACTCTCGTCTTCCCATCCACCCTGCTTCGACCGCTTGAACCGGCCGATGACGCGCCGCCGTGTCATGTTCCCGCCTCCGCGTTCTTGCGCGCCTTGGCAAAGGCGCGATCGCTGGCGAGGAAGGATGGAGCATCGCGGGTATCAGGTCCGCGACCGTCGCGGCCTTTGCGCGCATCGCCCAGACTGACCTCGGGATAGGTGCCCAAACCGAGCTTCTTTTCCTCGCCATCGACCCCGTATTTGAGCCGCCAGAGCTTTCCGCCGCTGGCCTCGACCAATAAAAAAGCGCGACGGCATCGCCCATTTTATAGGGCTTGTCCTTGGACTTGGCATTCTGATCGCCATGTCGGCCAACGCCATCGTGGGACCCATTTCCATGTCGTCTGGGGCCATGCCGAAAATAGACCCAATCTGGCCCCCAAATTCTCCGGCTGTCAGAGACTGACGGCGAAAGCCAGCGAAGAAACCGGCGCTGAATATGACGGATTTTCTGGTCCGTCAGCGAATGGTGGCGAACAGAGATATGGTGCCGGGGACGGAGGCGAATTATTAAGATATAACGTTGATATAATTGTATTTTTTCAATGTGGATTTTTAATCCACCCCCAAATGCACCCCCAAACAAAGAAAACGAAGCTTTCATTCGTTACCCACAACCCCATCAATCAAAGCGAAATTACGCTCCGTTGGCATACAGAACACGTTAACGCGGCAAGGAAATGTGGCAAGTATCAGCGAACCTTAACGAACATCCCCGGCATTCAGACACTGGCGGTCTTGGGAAACCTTACTACCTCGCCCCCTTGGCGCAGCATATCCAGATGATCGCTCCACCATTGCGCCATCTGCACCCGCTCAGGCCAATAAATTGACCGATGATAGGCCGCTCGCACCTGATTGGCTTCGCGGTGCGATAAGGCACGCTCGATTGCGTCTGGGTTCCACTTGCCACTTTCGTTCAACAGCGAGCTGGCCGTCGATCGAAAGCCATGAGCGGTCATTTCATCGCCGCTATAGCCAAGCCGCCGCAGCGCCCCATTGATCGTATTTTCCGACATAGGCCGGGACGCGGACCGGATAGACGGGAAAACATACGTGCCGCGTCCGGTCAAAGCCTGCATATCGCGCAGGATCGCAAGCGCCTGCTCCTACAAAGGGACATGATGCGGCTCGCGCATCTTCATGCGGCTGGCCGGGATCGTCCAGACTGCGTTGTCGAAGTCGATTTCCCACCATTCCATCTGGCGCACTTCGCCGGGCCGCTGGAAGATGTGCGGCGTCAGTCGCAAGGCGTAGAGCGTGGCAGGCTGGCCTTGATAGCTGTCCATTGCGCGCAGCAGTTCCCCCAACGCCTTGGGATCGGTGATGGCGGCATGATGCTTCACCTTGGGCGGCACCAGCGCGCCCAGCAGCATGTGCGCCGGGTCATTGCTGGCCCGCGCCGTCGCGACCGCATAGCGAAACACTCGGCTGGCGAAGGAGCGCATCCGCCCAGCCGTCTCGCGCTTGCCAGACTGCTCCACCTTCTTCAACACCGCCAGCAACTCATGCGGCGTCACTTCGGCAACCGGGCGCGCGCCGATGGCAGGAATCAGCAGCGTCGATAGCCAGCGCACCTTGTCCATAGTCGCCTGCGCCCGGCCTTCCTGCTCCATTCGGCTGATATATTCCTCTGCGACCGCCCCGAAGCTGTGAGCCGCGCCCAGCATGGTCGCAATCTTGGCCTCCTTCTTAGCCTGGCCCGGATCAATGCCTTCGGCCAGTTGTCTGCGCGCGTCATCGCGCAGCGCCCGCGCAGCTTTCAAACTAATTTCGGGATAGCTACCCAGCGATAGCAGCTTTTCGATTCGCTTCGGCTGACCCTGATCGTCCGCGCCATCCACCCGATATTTCATACGCCACAGCAGGCCGCCGGAAGGATGCACCAGAAGATGCAGCCCCTTTTCGTCCGTCAGCTTGTAGGGCTTGGCCTTCGGCTTGGCATTCTTGATCGCGGTATCGGTCAGCGCCATTGCGGCTACCCCCAAATCATCGCCGCAATCTGGGGGTATTTCGATTAGCCGGTTTGCCGACCACCCCCAGCGACACCCCCAACAGAGCGTGATTGCTGGCGAACATAGCCGAACAAGCCCGGCCATTTCGTGGGCATTTTTAGCAGTTTTCTGGGGTTTTCTCAATCATTCGCGGGGCTTGGCGAACATGAAAGTGGTGCCCGGGGACGGAGTCGAACCGCCGACACTGCGATTTTCAGTCGCATGCTCTACCAACTGAGCTACCCGGGCACGGGAGGCCGGTTTCATGCGCCGACCATCAGGAGAGGCGTGCCTATAGGCATCAATCGGGGTTGCTGTCCACCCCATAATCACCGCTTTTTTCGTCCGCCTCGGGCGAACGCGCGCCAGGGACGCGGTAGCCTTCGCCCAGCCATTGCAGAAGATCGCGGTCGCGGCAGCGTTCTCCGCAAAAGGGACGGGTTTCGGCGTGCGACGGCTGGCCGCAGATCGGGCAGGAAGAGGCTTTAGGCGACATGGCCCGCCAATATGGAGAGCGCATCGTCCGCGCGCAAGGTGATCGCGCCGCCGCGCCTGCGCGCAAGCTGTTCGATCCAGTGCGACGCCTTGTGCAGCCGGCCGATGACGGCCGGAGCCGCCGTCAGCGTGGCAGGCCCGCCATTGCCGTGCCGCTCCGCCCGCCGCAGCAGCGCGAGCGCCGCCGTTTCGACCGGATCGGCGCGCAAGATCTCCATCAGGCTGGCCCGCTCCCGGCGGCGGATGATCTGGATGAAGCCGAAGCCGTTGACCGCCGTGCGCTCGAACGGCAGCAGCAGATATTTGTCGATCTGGGCAGCGGCAATGGTGCGCTCGTCCTTGTTGTTCATCGTCGGCAGGTCGACGCCGATCGAGCCGGTCAGGCCCATGCGGCGGATCGCCTGCGCCGCCAGCTTCGCGCCCTTGGGACCAAGCTGCGCGGGCGGCAGGCTGCCGTCGACGTCGATCAGCACCATGGCGGGCGTGGGGAAGATTCGCAGGGCGGCTGCCTCGGTGCCGACCTCGCCCGACATGGCTTCCTCCATCAGCTCGCCCCAGCCATGGGCTTCGAGCCGGTCCTCCTCATGCGCCGGGCACGGGATAACGGGCACGCCGGTCTGGCGGATGCGCTGGAGCAGGCCGGCCCCTGGATGCGCCTTGGCGCCGGGCTGGGCGACGCGGCCCTTGGCGAGCTTGGCGCGGCCCTCCTCGGCAATCGCCTCGCGCTGAATGTCGATCAGCACGGCCGCGCCCTCCGCGATCTTGGGCGGGATGGGTTCGATCAGCACGTCCTCGCCCGATACAAGGCGGACGATGCCGCGCTTCTTGGGGATGATCGTGTGGACGAGGCGGCCTTGGGCCACCGCGCCCGCGCGCGCGGCGTCGCCTTCGCGTTCGATCAGCGCCTCGACCAGGCGGCCCTTTTCGATCAGCGCGGCGCGCGCCTCGCCAATGCCTTCTTCATACAGCCATTCAGCCATGGAACACCTCAATCACAGGGATAGCCGCCGGCGCGCAGCAACGCCCGCGTTTCATAGAGGGGAAGCCCCATGATCGCGCTATGGCTTCCCTGGATGGCGCGGATGAGGCCGGCGGCGCGGCCCTGGATCGCATAGCCGCCCGCCTTGCCGCGCCATTCGCCGCTGGCGAGATAGGCGTCGATCTCCGCCCGCTCCAGCCGCTTGAAGATGACGATATTGGTGGAGAGGCGATGCCGCGCCTTGCCGTCCGCGCCGATCAGGGTGATGGCGCTCAGTACGCGATGACGGCGGCCCGACAGCAGGGTGAGGCAGGCGCGGGCATCCTCCTCGCTTTCCGCCTTGGGCAGGATGCGGCGGCCCGCGGCCACGACCGTATCGCCCGAAAGCACCAGCGCGCCGGGATGGCGGGCAGCCACCAATGCGCCCTTTGCCGCCGCGACCCGCGCCGCATAATGGGCAGGCAGTTCCGCCTTGAGCACGGTTTCGTCGATGTCGGCGGGGTCCACCGCATCGGGGACGACGCCGATCTGCTCCAGCAGCGCGAGACGCCGTGGAGAAGCCGAAGCGAGGATGAGCCGCATCGGGCGTTATTTGAAGCGGTAAGTGATCCGACCCTTGGTCAGGTCGTAGGGGGTCAGCTCGACAAGCACCTCGTCGCCGACCAGCACGCGGATGCGGTTCTTGCGCATCTTGCCAGCAGTGTGGCCGAGAATTTCGTGGTCATTCTCAAGCCGGACGCGAAACATGGCGTTGGGGAGAAGCTCCACAACCTGTCCGCGCATTTCAAGCAGTTCTTCTTTGGCCATAATATCCCAATGTCGAAAAATCGCGCCGCCATAGCGCCAAAATGTGGAAAATGAAAGTCAACTCCGCACGCCGAAGCGTTCACCCGCATCGGCGAGCACTGCAAAGACTTGATCGAGCTGATCTGTATCAAGGCAATAGGGCGGCATCAGATAGATGGTGTTGCCCAAAGGCCGCAGCAAGAGGCCGCGCTCCAGGAAGAAAGCGCGCAGACGCGGCGCGAGATCGGAGAGATAGCCTGCGTCGGGCGCGTTGAGGTCGATGGCGGCGATGGCGCCCAGTTGGCGGGCATGGGCGAAGGCGGGCCGATCCGCCAGCCGGGCGAGTCGCGCGGCGATCCCATCGGACAGATTCGCGATGCGGCCCGGCACATCCTCCTCGCGCCAGATGGCGAGATTGGCGGCGGCGGCCGCGCAGGCGATGGCGTTCGCGGTGTAGCTGGACGAATGATAGAAGAGCCGCGCGCGATCCGTCGACTTGTGCGCGTCGAAGATGCGCGCTGTCGCCAGCGTCGCCGCCAGCGGGATCGCGCCGCCGGTGATGCCCTTTGCCACCGCCATGATGTCGGGCACGACTCCCGCCTGCTCGCAGGCGAAGAGGGTGCCCGTGCGGCCCCACCCCGTCATCACCTCATCGACGATGAACAGCACGTCATGCCGCGCGCAGATCGCCGCCATGTCCCGCAGGACATGCGCCGGATAGATCAGCATCCCGCCTGCGCCCAATATCAGCGGCTCGACGATGAAGGCGGCGGGCTTTTCCGGCGCCGCGCAGGCGGCCTCCAGCGAGTCGAGCGTCCGCTGCTCCCGTCCTGGCGCTGGAAAGGGGATGGTGCCCACGTCGAACAGCAGCGGACTCCAGGCCTGATTGTAAACGCCCCGCTCCCCCACCGACATCGTGCCGATGGTGTCGCCATGATAGCCATGTTCCAGGACAAGGATGCGGTGCCGCGGGGGCGCCAATCCGTCGAGCGCCAGATTGTGCCAATAGCCAAGCGCCATCTTGAGCGCCACTTCCACCGCCGTCGAACCGCTGTCGGAATAGAAGACATGGGTGAGCGGATCGCGCCCGGCCGCGCGCGGGGCGAGGTCGATCAGCCCGCGCGCCACCTCTTCCGCCGGTTCATGCGTGTATCCCGCGAAGATGAGCTGGTCGAGCCGCCCCGCCTGCTCCGCGATGGCGGCGGCGATGCGCGGATGGCAATGGCCATGGGTCGTCACCCACCAGCTCGAAATGCCGTCGATCAGCGTGCCGCCATCGGCCAGATGAAGCACGGCCCCCTCCGCCCGCACAACGCGCGGGATCGGCTCGCCAAGGCCATGCTGGTGGAAGGGGTGCCAGATGGGAGAAGTCATGCGCGCGCTTTAGGACAGGCGTGCGGCCGTGGCTATTCCTTCTGCGATTTCTCGTCCTTCGGGATGGTCGGCACCACCGGCGGCGGCGCATCGTCAGGCGGCGGAGCGATGTCGATTTCGACGCGCCGGTTCTTCGCGCGGCCTTCGGGATCGTCGCTGCCGTCTTCGTGCGCGTTGGGCGCGACCGGCCGCGCCTCGCCCAGCGCGACAAGGGTGATGCGGTCCTTCGCCACGCCCTTTTTCACCAGATGATCGCGCACAGCCTCCGCCCGGATGCGCGAAGCGACCCGGTTGTCCCCGTCCGCGCCGCGCGAATCGCTATGACCGCGCAAGGTGATCGCACCGCCCGCCTTCATGGCCGGCGTGTCGAGCAGCGCGTCGATCGCCTTGCGTCCCGCGTCGTCCAGCCTGAGGCTCGACGCGCCGAATCCGATCACCGCATGGACAGGTTCGATCTCCTCTTCCTCCGCCTTCGTGATGACTTCGGGGCGCAGGATCGACCTGGGCGCATGGGCGCCATTATCCGCTTCGTTCGCCATGGCATTGGCCTGCACGACATTCGCCTCTTCCGGCGCGGGACGCTCGCAGGCCGTCGCGGCCAGACAGAGAGCCAATGCGGGCGGCAGGGCGCGGATCGTCATGCTTCCTCTCCTTTTCCATTGTCACGGACACTGCGGGGCGGCGGCACATAGGAGAGGATCGTATCCCCCTGCTGCGGCGTCGGACCCGATGCATGGGTGAAGAAGCGCAACGCCCCGCCCTTGCGGAGCAGCAGCAGCATGTCCGCGCCGTCGGGCAGATCGGCCTTGGCGTCCTCGAAGGCGAATTGTTCGCTGATCCGCGTCTTGCGGAAGGTCCAGCCCTCCGCCTCCCGGTTCAATATGTCCTCGACGCCGAGGCCTGAGGCGAAGAGCGCGCGCCCCCGCAGCGATTCGGGCAAAGCGCGCGGGTCTTCGTCGTCGCTGGCATCGCCCAGTTGATAGACATTGTCGCGCCCCACCTCCGGCGCGAATTCGTTGCAGACAAGGGCGTTATAGGCTTCATTGTCGGACGCGGCGGCCAGCACCTGAAACTGCGTCAGGTCCAGCCGGTCCTCGGTCGCTTCGGCCAGGATTTCGCCATGATAGGTAGGGATGCCCGACTGGCGCGCGGGCGCGAGCCGCTGCCAGCTATTGTCGGCGATCATCACCGGCACCGCCAACTGGCGCAACTGATCGGCGAGGCTGAGGCTGAACGGCGTCGCCCCGACGATCAACAGCCCGCGATCGCTGGCCCCCGTCACCTTGAGCAGGCGCGCGACGGGCCGGATCGAAAAGCCATGCGCCAATATGGTCGCCACCACCACCGCGAAGGACAGGGTGACGAGGATCGACCCGTCCGCATAGCCCAGCCGGTCCAGCCTGAGCGCGAACAGCCCTGAAATCGCGATCGCCACGATGCCGCGCGGCGCGATCCAGGCGACGAACAGCCGTTCGTTCCACGGCACCGGGCTGAAGGCGAGGCTGAGCAGCACCGTCGCCGGCCGCACCAGGAACAGCAGCGCCAGCAGGAACGCCGCGAAGCGCCATTCGAACTGCCGCAGCACCGTAAGGTCGAGCGAGGCCGACAACAGCACGAACACGCCGGATATCAGCAGGACCGTGATATTCTCCTTGAACGGATGGATATCGCGCAGGGAATCGAGCCGCATGTTCGCCAGCGCGATGCCCATTACCGTCACCGCCAGCAGCCCGGTTTCCTGCTGGATGGCGTTGGACAGCACGAACACGCCGATCACGGCGACCAGCAGCACCGGGGCTTTCAGATATTCCGGCACATGCCCGCGCGGAAAGGCCCAGCCCACCGCGCGCGCCGCAAGCCAGCCGATCAGCCCCGCCACCGCCGCCGCCGCGATCAGCGCCGCGACCACGGCGATCAGCGTCCCGCCTGCCTCCGCCCGGCGCAGATATTCATAAGTGACGACGCCCGCCAGCGCGCCCACCGGATCGTTGACGATCGCTTCCCATTTCAGCACGGCGCGCGGACGCGCCGCGACATTGCTCTGGCGCAGCAGCGGGATGACCACCGTGGGACCGGTCACGATCAGGATACCGGCGAACAGCACGGCCACCGGCCACACAAGCCCCGCGATATAATAGCACGCCAGGATGCCCAGCACCCATCCGATCGGCGCGCCCAGCAGGACCAGGCGCGTCACCGCTCCATCGGTCTTCCGCAATTCCCGGAAATTGAGGCTGAGCCCCCCTTCGAACAGGATCAGCGCCACGGCGATGGACACCATCGGCTCCAGCAGTTCGCCGAACGTCTGTTCCGGATTGACGAGGCCCGTGACAGGCCCGCCGATCACGCCCGCCGCCAGCATCAACGCGATGGCGGGCCAGCCGGTGCGCCAGGCGATCCACTGCGCGCCGATCCCCAAAATGCCGATCAGCGCGATGACCAAAGCCTGTGAATGCATGACGGGCAGCATAGACAGGTGAAAGGGACAACGTCACCCCTCTAAATTCAAAGGAAAAATAGGGCACGCAGCAAAAGGGGGCGCTCAAGCGCCCCCTCTTTCTTAGGGAATTATGCAGCTTGCGAACCCCTCGCGCTGGCTGGGGGACTTAGCTGACTGTGGACATCATATGGGTCCCTCCTTCAAACCGCCCGCGTTATTGGGGCGGTTGCGCCGGGGCGGCCGGTTGTGCCGGTGCGGTCTGGGACGATGCGCCCGCCGCGGCCTGGATACGCTGCTGCAAGGCCGGATCGGCGGCGGCCGCCTGACCCATGGCATTGAACTTTTCAGGCGGAATACCCTTGGCTTCCAGGGCCGCCAGCATCTTCGTCTGCTTTTCGCCGGCGGCGATCGAACTGTCCGACTGGATTTTCGTCACTTCGACGGCGGCATCGGCGAACTGCTTGACATCGGCATCGCTGAAATTGCTTGCGCCCGCCGATGGCGCGGCGGGAGCCGGGCTGGCGGGCGCGGAGTCGGCGGGCGCCGTCTGCGCTGCGAGCGGAAAGGCCGTGAACAGGACCGTCGAACTGATAGCTGTCTTCAAAAAAGTCGATCTGCTGAAACCCATCAACGTGCTTCTCCTTCAGTTGCAAAGGATAAAGCTTTGGAGAATCCATCGCCCATGAAAGGCAAAACCGGCGAAGCGTGGGATTTCAGGGAGCGGCCGTTCGCGCTTTACGATTCACCGCATTTCCTGACCGACTGGCGGCAGCCGATATCGTTACCGGCCGACAATGAATGAGGGGCCGGGAACGCCCCGGCCCATGTTCGCCTTACCAGATCTTCACCCGGTCTTTAGGCGCCAGATAGATCTTGCCGTCCGCCGCAGGCTTGAACGCGTCGTACCATGTGTCGAAGTTCCGCACGATGTCCGCGCGATATTGCGACGGCGCATGCGGGTCGGTGACGAGCCGCTGGCGCAGGTTCGCCTCGCGATAGTTGCGCCGCCACACCTGCGCCCAGCCCAGGAAGAAGCGCTGGTCGCCCGTCGTCCCGTCGATCACCGGCGCAGGCTTGCCGCCCAGCGAGGCGTGATAGGCGTCGAGCGCCACCGCAAGACCCGCCAGATCGCCGATATTCTCGCCCAGCGTGAACGCGCCCTTCACATGCGCGCCGGGGAAGGGTTCATAGGCGTCATATTGCGCGACGAGCTTGTCGGTCAGGCCCTTGAAGGAGGCGACGTCCGCGTCCGTCCACCACTGATTGAGCTTGCCGCTTTCATCATATTTCGCGCCCTGGTCGTCGAAATGATGGCTGAGTTCATGGCCGATCACCGCGCCGATCCCGCCATAGTTGACCGCCGGGTCGGCATGGGGATCGAAGAAGGGCGGTTGCAGGATCGCGGCGGGGAAGACGATCTCCACCATGCCGAAATTGGCATAGGCGTTGATCTCCATCGGCGTCATGAACCATTCCTGCCGGTCGACGGGCTTGCCCAGCTTGTTCATCTCATAATCGAAGGCGAACCGGTTCGACCGCTCGGCATTGCCGAACAGGTCGCCGCGCTCGATCGTCAGGCCCGAATAGTCGCGCCACTTGTCGGGATAGCCGATCTTGGGGGTGAAGGCGGCCAGCTTCTTGTGGGCGCGGGCCTTCGCTTCTCCGCTCATCCATGTGAGGCCGTCGATCCGGCGGCCCATGGCGGCGATCACATTCTTGACGAGCGCATCCATCGCCGCCTTGGTTTCCGGCGGGAAATATTGCGCGACATAGACCTTGCCCACTTCCTCGCCCAATGACGCCTTGAGGAAGTCGATACCGCGCTTCCATCGATCCTCCCGTTGCGGCGTGCCGGACAGGGTGGTTCCGTAAAAGGCGAAATCCTCATTGGCCATAGTATCGGGCAGGAAGTCGGCATAGGTGTGCAGGCTCCGCAGCAGCAGCGCGTCCTTGAGCACGCCGACGGGCGTTTTAGCGATCAGCGCCGCCTCGCCGGTGACGGCACTGGGCTGCGACACGATCAGCGTCCGGGGCGTGAGCGTGTTGGCCGCGAGAAAGGCCGCGAAGTCGAAACCGGGCGCGGCCTTCTGCAAATCGGCCGGCGTCATCTTGTTATAGGTCTTTTCCGCGTCGCGGCTGTCGATCTGGCTCCAGTGGACCCTGGCGACCTCCGTTTCGAACGCCATCAGCGCCTGCGCGCGCGCCTTGGCATCGGCTTCCCCGGCAAGCGTCAGCATCTTTTCCAGATGCGCGACATAGGCGGTGCGGATCGCCGCCATCTTGCCATCCTGTTCCAGATAATAGTCGCGATCGGGCAGCCCGATACCGCTCTGGCGGAGGGTCAGGATATAGCTTTCCGGGTCCTTGTCATCCTGCCCCACATAGATGCCGAACGGGCCGTCGATCCCGGCCCGCGCGGCTTTCGCGGCGAGCGCGACATAGCCCGCCTTGTCCTTTACCTTGCCAATTTCGGCCAGCCACGGCTTGATCGGGGCCAAGCCTTTCGCCTCCACGGCGGCGGCGTCCATATAGCTGGCATAGGCCGCGCCGATCTTGCTGGAAGAGTCCGCCTGCGCCGCTTCCAATATGCCGCGCGTGCGTTCGCGCGACAGATCGTCCAGCGTGTTGAACGCGCCATAGTTGGACTTGTCCGCCGGGATCGGCGTATTCTTCGCCCATGTACCGTTGGCGTGGTCGTAGAAGTCGTCACCCGGCTTCACCGACCTGTCCATGCCCGCCGTGTCGAAACCGTAAGTGCCGTAGGTGGGCTTGCCCGCCTGTGGCGCGGGATCGGCCAGCGCCACGGAAGAAGCCAGTGCCAGCGCCGACATCGCCGCACCGAGGAAAAGATGGTTCATGCGTATTTCCCTTGCTTGAGCGGCCGCACCAAGGCGGCCGGCATGCAGGGACTTGAAACGGCGGCGGACGCCTTGTCCATGTCGTTTGTCGAAAAATAGCAGCCGCTTGCGACTTGGGATCACGCGGCGGGCAGCTTGATTCCGGCGGCGAAGGCGTCCGCCAGACCGGCTGGATCGAGCGCCGGAAGATAGGGCAGACGGCCCAGACTCGCGACCTTGCCCAGCACCGGAATGATCCGCTCATTTTCCGCATGAGGATCGCCGATGAAGGCGATGCCCGCGATCGGCACGCCCCGCGCCCGCAGCGCCGCGATACTGAGCAGGCTGTGATTGATGGTGCCAAGTCCCGTGCGCGCGCAGAGGATCACGGGCACTCCCCAATGGGCGAACAGATCGGCCATCAGCAGCGTCTCGCCGACCGGCACGAGCACGCCACCCGCGCCCTCCACCACCAGCGGCCCGTCGACGCGCGGCAGCGCGAGCCGGTCCAGGCTTATCTCCACCCCGTCGATCCGCGCGGCCAGATGAGGGGAGGCGGGCGTGGTCAGGCGATAGGCTTCGGGCAGGATGCGGCCGGGGGCAAGGCCGGACAGCCGCGCCGCCGTTTCGCTGTCCCCTTCCGGGTCGACGCCCGCCTGGATCGGCTTCCAATAATAGCCGCCGAGCGCGCCCGCGAGCGCCGCGGCGAAGACCGTTTTGCCGATGCCCGTATCGGTGCCGGTCACGACAAGCACGCTCATGCCAGGGCCCGCCGCAATGCTTCGCCCAGCGCCGCGACATCGGCGCGCCCGACATTGAGCGTCAGCGACACGCGCAGGCGGCTTGTCCCCGGCGGCACGGTCGGCGGGCGGATGCCGCGCACGTCGAATCCGTCCGCCTGCAAGGCCGCCGCCACCGCCATGGCGCGGACGTCCTTGCCCAATATCACCGGGATGATCTGGCTGCGCGGGGAGGGCAGGCCCAACGGGGCGCAGATCGTTTCCGCCGCGTCCTGCCGCAGGATGGTGAGACGCTGGCGATGGTCGTCGGCGCTTTCCACCCGGTCGAGCGCCGCCGACACCGCCACGGCCATCAAGGGCGAGGGCGCGGTGGAGAAGATGAAGGGACGCGCCCGGTTGATCAGATAGTCGATATAAAGGCGCGGCCCGCAGACCAGCGCGCCCTCCACGCCCATCGCCTTGCCGCAGGTGTGCAGGCTGACGACGTTGTGAAGGCCGTCCAGTCCCGCTGACAGCCCCCTGCCCGCCGGGCCGAAGACGCCCGTGGCATGGGCCTCGTCCAGCAGCAGCATGGCGTCGTGCCGCGCCGCGATCTCCGCAAGGCCGGCGAGCGGCGCGACGTCTCCGTCCATCGAATAGAGCGTTTCCACCGCGATCCACACCCGGCCCTTGCCGCCTTCGGCGCGCCATGCGGCGATCAGGTCGGCGAAGCTCTGCGCGTCATTGTGGCGGGCGAAGACGGCGGCCGCCTTCGACAGGCGGATGCCGTCATGGACGCTGGCATGGATCAACTCGTCCGCGACGATCAGGTCGCCGCGCTGCGGCAGGGCGGACAGCAGCGCCATGTTCGCCAGCAGGCCATTGGCCAGGAACAGGGCGGCCTCGGTGCGGAAGAAAGCGGCGGCCTTCGCCTCCAGCCCTTCATGTTCGGGCGCGTTGCCGCGCAGCAGGCGCGATCCGCCCGATCCCACCGGCACGCCCCGGCCGACGGCGTCCGCCACTGCCTGCCCGATGATGGGATCGGACGACAGGCCAAGATAGTCGTTGGAGGCGAAGTCGCGGCCCGAGCGGGAAACCAGGCGGCGAAGGCGGCCACGCGATTCCAGCGCGGCCAGTTGCGAGCGATGGGGTTCGCTGTTCATGACCGGAGCCTATAGGCGCGGGTCCGGACGGGAGCAAGAATGGCGTGAAGCCGCCAGCAGATCGCAGCAAGGGACCACCGGACCGGAAAGTCCGACGGTCCCTTGTCCGCCCCTATTTCAGACGCCGTGCGCCAGCGCCGCCAGCAGCAGCAGCGCGACGATATTGGTGATCTTGATCATCGGGTTCACGGCGGGGCCGGCCGTGTCCTTATAGGGATCGCCAACCGTATCGCCCGTCACCGCGGCCTTATGGGCTTCGCTGCCCTTGCCGCCATGATGGCCGTCCTCGATATATTTCTTGGCATTGTCCCATGCGCCGCCGCCCGAGGTCATGGATATGGCGACGAACAGGCCGGAGACGATGACGCCCAGCAGCAACGCGCCCAGAGCCGCGAAGCCGTTGGCCGTTCCCGCCACCGCCGCGATCGCGAAATAGACGACGATCGGCGCCAGCACGGGAAGCAGGCTGGGGATAATCATCTCCTTGATCGCGGCGCGCGTGACGAGGTCAACCGTGCGGGCATAGTTGGGCCGCGACGTGCCCTCCATGATGCCCTTGTTGGTGGCGAACTGGTCGCGCACGTCCTTGACCACGTCGCCCGCCGCGCGGCCAACGGCGGTCATCCCCATCGCGCCGAACAGATAGGGCAGCAGCGCGCCCAGCAGCAGGCCGACGATGACATAGGGATTGGACAGGCTGAAATCGACCGGCTCGGTAAGGCCCAGCGCCGTGTTGTAGAACTTCAGATCCTCCGTATAGGCGCCGAACAGCACCAGCGCGGCAAGGCCCGCCGAACCGATGGCATAGCCCTTCGTCACCGCCTTGGTCGTGTTGCCCACGGCATCGAGCGCATCGGTCTTGACCCGGACGCTGTCGTCCATATGCGCCATTTCCGCGATCCCGCCCGCATTGTCCGTCACCGGACCATAAGCGTCGAGCGCGACCACCATCCCGGCAAGCGCCAGCATGGCCGTGGCGGCAAAGGCGATGCCGATCAGGCCCGCCTGGCTGTAGGCGACGATGATGCCGACCACGATCACCAGCGTCGGCAGCGCGGTCGCTTCGAGGGACACGGCAAGGCCCTGGATGACGTTGGTGCCATGGCCGGTTTCCGATGCGCGGGCGATGGAGCGAACCGGGCGGTAATTGGTGCCGGTATAATATTCGGTGATCCACACGATCAGGCCGGTGACGGCCAGACCCACCATCATCGACCAGAACAGCGCCATGCCGGTATAGCCGCCATTGCCGTCCAGATCGGTGCCGAAGGGCGTATGAAGATCGCCCAGCGTATATTGCGTCACGAAATACAGCGCCGGGATCGACAGGATCACCGTAGTCCAGAGTCCCTTGTAGAGCGCGCCCATGATCGACTGGCTGGCGCCCAGCCGCACCATATAGGTGCCGATGATGGAGGTGATGATGCACACGCCGCCCACGATCAACGGCAGGGCCATCAATTTGTGCAGGAAGGCGTTGTCGACGCCGCTCACCAGCAGCGCGGTCAGCACCATGGTCGCCCCGACCGTCACCACATAGGTTTCGAACAGGTCGGCCGCCATGCCCGCGCAATCGCCGACATTGTCGCCGACATTGTCCGCGATGACGGCGGGATTGCGTGGATCATCCTCCGGAATGCCTGCTTCCACCTTGCCGACGAGGTCCGCGCCCACGTCAGCCGCCTTGGTGAAGATGCCGCCGCCCAGACGCGCGAAGATGGAGATCAGCGACGCGCCGAACGCCAGCGCCACCAGGGAGTCGATCACCAGCCGGTCATCGGGCGCATGGCCCGCCGGACCTGTCAGATACCAGTAGAAGACGCTGATCGCGAGCAAGGCGAGGCCCGCCACCAGCATCCCTGTGATGGCTCCCGCCCGGAAGGCGACGGTCAATCCCTGTTGCAGCGTGCCGCGCGCGGCTTCGGCGGTGCGGACATTGGCGCGGACGGAAATGTTCATCCCGATGAACCCCGCCGCGCCCGAAAGGATCGCGCCGATCAGGAAACCCACGGCCGATGTCACGCCCAGAAAGAAGAAGACCAGCGCCGCGACGACGATGCCGACCAGCGCGATGGTCGTATATTGCCGGCCCAGATAGGCTTTCGCGCCTTCCTGGATCGCGCCCGCTATGGCCTGCATGGTTTCATTGCCCGGCGATGCGGCCAATACCTGACGACTGGTGAAAAGGCCGTAGAGCACGGCCAGCAGGCCGCACCCTATGGCGATATAGACAATCTGCATGGATGTTCCTCTCCCCCTATTATGAGATGCATCGGCCGCTCCGCAGGGATGACGGACGGGCGAAGAACGTCAAGGCGGGCGGCCGGAAACAGACATGTCCGGCATCGGGCACCGCATCACTCAGCATCAGGGTCGCGCGCATCAGGCAGTCCAACCGGGCTGAAAACAGGATCGTGCGAAGCTACAGGGCGTAAAGGCTGCGTCAACCCATTATGATGTGACGTGATTCAAGCGAATTTCAGCCATGCTCCCAACCGAGCCTGCCGGGCAGCGGCACCGCCGCGCCGTCGATCATCAGCGTCAGGCCGCTTCCCGCCGAAAAGCGCCCCACGGGAATGGCGCGCACCGGCGGCTTCACCTTGGGCGGCAGGGCGAAGAGCAGCTCATAATCGTCCCCCGCCCGCGCCGCCGCGATCTGGACCGCGGTGCTGCCGCCGCGCACCGCCTCCAACGCGGGCGACAGGGGAATATGGTCGATGGTGACGGCCAGCCCGCTCGCCGCCGCCATGCGCGACGCATCCAGCAGCAGACCGTCCGACACGTCCATCATCGCATGGACGATCGGCGCGAGCAGCGCCCCTTCGGCAAGGCGCGGGCGCGGGCGGCGATAGGCTTCGACCAGCGGCCCGGCGGCCTGTGGGGCCGAGCGGGCAAGCTCCAGCCCGATCCCCGCATCGCCCACCGGGCCGGTCAGGTACAGATGGTCGCCCGCCCGCCCCCCGCTGCGCGCGGGAACCGGGCCGGCCGCCTCGCCGATGGCGGTCAGGCTGTAGCTGCGCGGGGCGCGGGGCGGCAGCTTCACCGTGTCGCCGCCCAGCAGCGGCATGGCATGGCGATTCAGCGCTTCGTTCAAACCCTCCAGAAAGGCCGCGTCCCAGCTTTCGTCGCCCGACAGCGCATAGCCCAGCAGGCAACCGACGGGCCGCGCGCCCTTGGCGGCAAGGTCGGACAGATTCACCGCCGCCAGCTTCCACCCGATATCGGCGGGCGGGTCGGCGGGCAGATAGTGGACGCCCTCCGCCATCGTATCGCTGGTGAGGATGAGCCGCGCGCCGCCGATTTCCAGCACCGCCGCATCGTCGGCCAGGCCGCGCGCGGCGGGGTCGGTCGCCATCGCGCGCAAAAGGGCAAGGAAACGGGATTCAGCGGACATGGCGCGAATCTAGCCTATTTTCCGCGCTTGCGCTCCTCAGGGCGCGCTTATTTCCGCACATCCTTCGCCACCGCGTCCAGCAGGCCGTTGACAAAACCCGCCTCGCGCTTGTCGTAGAAGGCGTGGGCGACGTCGACATATTCGCTGATGACGGTGCCGGTCGCGACATCCTTGCGCGCCAGCAGTTCATAAGCGCCCGCGCGCAGGATCTGGCGCATCGGCTTATCGAGCCGATCGAGGCTCCATCCCTTGCTGAGCCGCGCGGCGACGATGCCGTCGATTTCGTCCCGGCGTTTGTCCACGCCCGATACGATGTCGTCGAAGAACGTCTCCTCCGCCTGCGTGTAGGTCACATCCTCGATGGTCGCGCCCAGGCGGTGCTGGTGGAATTCATGCAGCAGGGAAGCGAGCGGCGTGCCCTCCATCTCCAACTGGTAAAGCGCCTGAACCGCGGCAAGGCGCGCGGCGGAGCGGGATCTGGAGCGTTCGTTCATGTGTCTTTCCATAACCGTTCGGGGGAACGGAAACTATTGCAAACGGAGCGCCACCGAAGCGGCATGGGCGGGAAGCCCCTCCGCCTTCGCCAGCGCGACCGCGGCGGGACCGATGGCGTTGACCGCGCCCTGATCCAGCCCAAGGAAGCTGGTGCGCTTCATGAAATCGAGCACTGAAAGGCCCGACGAGAAACGGGCGCGGCGTCCCGTCGGCAGCACATGGTTCGGCCCCGCGACATAATCGCCCACCGCTTCGGGCGTCATGCGGCCCAGGAAGACGGACCCGGCATGACGCACCTGCGCGAACAGGGCGTCGGGATCGTCCACCGCCAGTTCGAGATGTTCGGGCGCAAGGCGGTCGACCAGCGGCATCGCCTCATCCCAATCGCGGACGAGGATGATCGCGCCGTTGACGGCCCAGCTCGCGGCCGCAACCGCGCCGGTCGAAAGCCGCGGAATCTGCCGCTCGACCGCCGCCGCCGCCGCATCGGCAAAGGCCGCGTCGTCGGTGAAGAGGATCGACTGGCTGGTCGGATCATGTTCCGACTGGCTGAGGAGGTCTGCGGCGATCCATTCGGGATCGTTCTTCGCGTCGGCCACGACCACGATTTCGGACGGCCCGGCCACCATGTCGATGCCGACCACGCCGTAAAGCTGGCGCTTGGCTTCGGCGACCCAGGCATTGCCGGGACCGGTGATGACATCGACCGGCCTGATCCGGTCCGTGCCATAGGCAAGCGCGGCGACGGCCTGCGCCCCGCCCACGCGCCAGATTTCCTCGATCCCGGCGATCTGCGCGGCGGCGAGGACCAGCGGATTGATCTCCCCGCCCGGCGTGGGCGTCACCATGGCGATGCGCGATACGCCCGCGACCTTGGCCGGAATGACGTTCATCAGCAGCGAGCTGGGATAGGCCGCGCGTCCGCCCGGCACATAGAGGCCCGCCGCATCCACCGCGCTCCACCGCGCGCCCAGGCGCACGCCCGCGCCGTCCACGCCGTCGCTGTCCTGCGGCTTCTGCTTTTCGTGATAGGCCGTGATCCGCGCCGCCGCGAGTTGCAGCGCGTCGCGCAGTTCCGTCGGAATGCTCTCCAGCGCCGCGCGGCATTCGGCAGGCGTCACCGCCCAGCCGCTGACGTTCAGGTCATGCCGGTCGAAGCGCGCGGTATAGTCGGCCAGCGCCGCATCGCCCTCCGCGCGGACGCGCCTCAGGATCGCGGTCACGTCGCGCGACACGTCCGCGTCCGCCTCGCGCCGCGCATCGACCAGCGCGGTGAAGGCGGCGGCGAAATCCCCGTCCCGGCTATCCAGTCTAAGCGGCATTGTTCGCCCCCACGGCCTTGCGGAAGGCTTCGACCAGCGGCGCGAGTTCGGCCGAGCGCATCTTGTAGGCCGCCCGGTTGACGATCAGCCGCGCCGACACCTGCATGATGACGTTGGTTTCGACAAGCCCATTCGCCTTGAGCGTCGCGCCCGACGACACGAGGTCGACGATGCGGCGCGACAGGCCGAGCGACGGGGCAAGCTCCATCGCGCCATTGAGCTTCACGCATTCGGCCTGGATGCCCCGCGCCTCATAATAGGTGCGGGTGAGGTGCGGATATTTGGTGGCGACGCGCACATGGCTCATCGCGGCCTCATCCTCATCGGCGAGGCCGGCGGGTTCCGCGACCGACAGGCGGCAATGGCCGATATCGAGGTCGACGGGCGCATAAAGCTCCGAATAATCGAACTCGTCCACCACGTCGGAGCCGACGATGCCGATCTGCGCCGCCCCATGCGCCACGAACGTCGCCACGTCGAAAGCGCGCACGCGGATGATCGACACGTCCGGCCGGTTGGTGGCGAAGCGCAGCGCGCGGCTCTTCTTGTCATGGAACTCCGCCTCCGGCTCGATACCGGCGCGCGCGAGCAGGGGCAGCGCTTCATCGAGGATGCGCCCCTTGGGAATGGCGAAGGTGAGCGGGCGAGTCATGACCGGCGGGCCTTAGCCGCTCGACGCGTAGTAAACAATACTCAGGCCGCCTCAGCCATCGCCGCTTCGGTGGCGGCGATCCAGCCGCCGCCCAGCACCCGCTCGCCCGCATAAAGCACTGCGGCCTGCCCCGGCGCGACACCATATTCGGGCGCGTTGAAGATCAGGCGATCGCCATCGAGCCGCGCGGGCACGGGCTTCGCCATGGAGCGGACCTTGGCGGTGAGGGGTTCCGTAAAATCTCCGCCCAGCCAGTTGATGTCGGACAGCCGCGCCGCGCCCACCGCCAGCGCCGCCTTCGGCCCGACGATCACGCGCCGCCCTTCGGCATCGAGCCGCACGACATAGAGCGGATCGGGCTGACCGCCGATCTCCAGCCCCTTGCGCTGACCGACCGTGTAATGGATCATGCCCTTGTGCCGTCCCAGCACGCGACCGTCGACATGGACGATATCGCCGCCTTCATCCGCATCGGGGCGCAGTTTCCGCACGATCTTCGCATAATCGCCGTCAGGAACGAAGCAAATGTCCTGGCTGTCGGGCTTCAAGGCCACCGACAGGCCGAGTTCCGCCGCGATCTCCCGCACCTGCGGCTTGGGCAGGCCCCCCAGCGGAAAGCGCAGATAATCGAGCTGCGCCTGAGTCGTCGCAAAGAGGAAATAGCTCTGGTCCCGCGCCGGATCGGCGGCGCGATGCAGTTCCGCGCCCTGCGGTCCCTCCACCCGACGGACATAATGGCCGGTCGCCAGGCAGTCCGCGCCCAGGTCGCGCGCGATCTGGAACAGGTCGGTGAACTTCACCCCCATATTGCATTTGACGCAGGGGATGGGCGTGCGGCCAGCCATATATTCATCGGCGAAGTCGGCGATCACCGAATCGCGGAACCGGCTTTCATAATCAAAGACATAGTGCGCTATACCAATCCGGTCGGCGACCGCGCGCGCGTCGCGTATGTCCTGCCCGGCGCAGCAGCTCCCGGTGCGGCCCACCGCCGCGCCATGATCGTAAAGCTGGAGCGTCACGCCAATGGTTTCCGCGCCCGTGCGCGCGGCCAGCGCGGCGACGACGCTCGAATCCACGCCGCCGGACATGGCGACGACGATGCGCCGCGCGTCGAATGGCTCGGACAACTGGAATTCTGGCTGCATGGGCGCGCATATAGTCGCCCTTCCTTTCCGGTTCCAGCGGGAAACATGCGACGAACCGTTGCCGGGTTTACCGAGCTTTATTCTTTTCCCCCTACACCCCTGCTCATGGATTTGGGATTCATTCGAGGCGGCGGGCTGAGTCCCGCCAACGCCAGACCCGTCAGCCTGCCGCATATTCCGGTATGGCCCCTGCTTCGCGCCACATCGGCCGCGGCGCAGGCCGCCAGCCCGACAGCGCAGGCGGTGGCGGGCCTTCTGCGGGGGCAGGAGGGAAGCGAGGACTGGATTCAGGAACTGGCCGAAATCCTCGCGCCGCGTTCCGACGGCATGATCGGGGCCGTTCGCCTTGGGGGCAGCTTCAACCCGCCGGTCGCGAGCCGGTTAGGGAGAGGCAAGGATGATGAAGGAGGTGTTTACCGTGGCGCTTTAGCCGATCTTCAGGGCTGACGCGCATAAGGGAAACCACTTTCCGAAATCGGCAATGCCAGTGCCGCTATTTGAGGGTTAGAATGATTGAAAACCAGAAAATCAGACCTGCACAGGTCGTCGGGCCGCTCGGAGAACCCCTGACTCTGGACAGCCTGCCCCCCGCGAACACAACGCGCTGGGTCGTGCGCCGCAAGGCTGAAGTGGTCGCCGCCGTCAATGGCGGGCTGCTGAGCGTGGACGAGGCGTGCAAACGCTATGACCTGACGCTGGAGGAATTCGCAAGCTGGCAGCGCGCGGTGGACCGTTCGGGCATGCACGGCCTGCGTGTCACCCGCATCCAATATTATAAATCCCTCTACGAACGGCAGCAGCGTTTCTAAGCTGGCGCTTTCCGCAGCGACATAAAAAAGGCCGCGGGCTTGCTTCCGCGGCCTTTTTTATGTCGTGCATCCCCCGGTGCACGGGGATCGTTTTTCAGCCGAAATTTTTCTCAAGGAACGGAAAGCCGCTTTCTCCGTTGAATGCATCAGCCAACCCGCTTGGGGGCGCTGGTGCAAGGAGAGAGAAATATGGGCATTATCTTATGGCTTATCGTCGGCGGCATCGTCGGCTGGCTCGCCAGCATGGTCATGCGGACCGACGCGCAACAGGGCATTCTGCTGAACATCGTGGTCGGAATCGTCGGCGCCTTCATCGGCGGCCTCATCTTCAGCGGCGGTTCGATCAACGAGGGCCTGACCCTCTACAGCTTCCTCGTGTCGCTGGTCGGAGCGATCATCCTGCTCGCGATCGTGAACCTGATACGGCGCGGCTCGGTCCGCTGACGAAAAGCATCCTGTTTGCATCGCAAAAAAGGGCCGCACATCCCCAGCATGAGGGATGGAGCGGCCCTTTTCCCGTCGTTTCCCTGCCCTGTCAGCGGCGCGCCGCGAACAGGCGGTAGACCGCCAATATCACGACCGATCCCACGATGGCGGCAATGAAGCCGGCGGATTCGTCCGGACCATAAAAGCCCGCCAGCCGCCCGACATAGCCCGCCAGCAAGGCGCCCGCGATGCCCAGCAGCATCGTCACGATGCAACCGCCCGGATCGCGTCCCGGCATGATGAGCCGCGCTACGGCGCCTGCCAGCAAGCCGATGAAAATCCATCCCATCAATTCCATGATGCGCCTCCCTCCTCCTCTTCACCAAGCGATTGCGCCGCGGCCGCGGCGTCTTGCAAGGCGCAGGACAATAATCGTTTCGCTGCCGTCGGCAATGGCTTTGCCGACCGCTCTTATCCCGTGATATTGGGGCTTGAGGCTAGTGATATATTCATATAATACAGCGCCCCGGAACAGGCATGGCGCCGGAGAGATGGGATCGGCATGAATTACGAAACTCCGCTGGCGAGCGAGGACGCCGCGCTTGTCGACGATGCGTCGATCCAGCCCGGCCGGCGCCGGTGGCTGCCGATCGCGGCGGGCGCCGCCATCGTGCTGGTCGTGCTGGCGCTGTGGCTGTCCATGCGTGAAAAGCCCGCCGCAGGTGGGGATGCCCCCGTACAGACCATTCCGGCCGTCACGGTCATCAGCCCCGGCTCTTCGGTGGTCGCACGCACCGTCAATGCGACGGGTTCGCTGGCGGCGCGCGTCGAAATGCCGGTGGGCGTGGTGGGCGAGGGCGGCGAGGTGCGGCAGGTTCTGGTGCAGCCGGGCGACTGGGTGCGCGCCGGCCAGACGCTGGCGGTGATCGAACGCTCCGTGCAGACCGAACAGGCGCGTTCGCTGGCCGCGCAGATCGAGGTCGCCCGCGCCGACGCCAAGCTGGCGCAGGCGCAGCTCGACCGTGCCAAGGCGCTGGTGGCGCGCGGCTTCATCAGCCAGGCGGATATCGACCAGCGCACGGCCACTCGCGACGCGGCGCAGGCGCGCGTGAATGTCGCCGTCGCGCAACTGGCCGAGCAGCGCGCCCGCAATGGACGGCTGGACATCCGCGCGCCCGCCGCCGGACTGGTGCTGACGCGCGGCGTCGAACCCGGCCAGATCGTCGGCGCGGGCAGCGGCGTGCTGTTCCGCATGGCCAAGGGCGGGGAGATGGAAATGCTGGCGCAGGTCAGCGAGGACGATCTGGCGACGCTACGGCCGGGCAACAGCGCCATGGTAAAGCCCGTGGGCGGCTCCGAACAGTTCGCCGGACGCGTCTGGCAGGTGTCCCCCGTCATCGATCCACAGACACGGCAGGGCATCGCCCGCATCGCTGTCTCCTACAATGCCGCCATCCGTCCAGGCGGCTTCGCCTCCGCCGCGATCGTCAGCGGATCGGGCCAGTCCGCGGTCCTGCCGGAATCGGCGGTGCAGAGCGACGACAAGGGCAATTATGTCTATATCGTCGACGGCAAAAATCAGGTGGAGCGGCGCGACATCGCCGTCGGTCAGGTGTCCGATGCGGGCGTTTCCGTAAAGAGCGGCCTGACGGGCAATGAACGGATCGTGGAAACGGCGGGCGCTTTCCTGACCCCGGGACAGAAGGTGAAACCGGAGTTCCGCAAGGCGCAATGAGAGAGCGGCAGCGCCCCCGGGGGCGCTGTCCGACAGCAGGATCAGTCCGGCGAGAAAGGCCGTCATGAGTTTTCGCAACATTTCCGCCTGGGCCATCCGCAACCCGACCTCGCCGATGGTGCTGTTCGTGGCGCTGCTGCTGGCGGGTCTCGTCAGTTTCAGCCGCATGGACGTGAACCAGCAGCCCGACATCAGCTTCCCGATGGCCAGCGTCACGGTGCTTCAGCCGGGCGCCGCGCCGACCGAACTGGAAACGCAGGTCACGCAGCGCGTGGAAGCGGCCGTCCGCGCCATCAGCGGGATCGATGAAATCACCTCCGTCGTGTCGGAAGGCCAATCGCTCACCAATGTGCAGTTCGAGATCGGCACGCCGGTGGACCGCGCCGTGAACGACGTGAAGAACGCCGTGGACCAGATCCGCAGCGACCTGCCGGAAGGCATATTGGAGCCGCAGGTCAGGCGCATCGACATCGACGGCGGCCCGATCGCCTATTTCGGGGCGGAAGCCACCGACATGACGCTGGAAGAATTGTCCTGGTATGTCGACAATACCGTGGCGAAGCGGTTGCTGGCCGTGCCGGGCATGGCGGCGGTGACGCGCGGCGGCGGCGTCAGCCGGGAAATCCGGGTCATCGTCGACCCCGCCAAGCTGCAATCGCACGGCGTGACCGCGGCCCAGGTGAACCAGCAATTGCAGCAGGTGAACCTGAACGCCGCAGGCGGGCGCACCGAAATCGCGGGCGCGGAACAGGCCATCCGCGTGATCGGCAACGCGAAGGACGCCTACGCGCTGGGGCAGACGCAGATCGCCATTTCCGGCGGCCGGACGGTGAAGCTGGCCGATCTGGCCGAGGTGCGCGACATGTATGCCGAACAGCGTTCGCTCGCCTTGATGAACGGACGGCAGGTGACGAGCTTCCGCCTGGAAAAGGCCAAGGGGGCGTCCGACGTCACCGTCCATGACGAGGCGATCAAGATTCTCGACACGCTGCAAAAGGAAAATCCCAAGATTCACTTCAAGCAGCTCTACACCAGCGTCGATTACACCAAGAGCCAATATCATTCCGCCATGCAGGCGATGATCGAAGGCGCCGTGCTGGCGGTCGTCATCGTGTTCCTGTTCCTGCGCGACTGGCGCGCGACGATGATATCCGCGCTTGCCATTCCGCTATCGGCGATCCCGGCCTTCTGGTTCATGGACATGATGGGTTTCACGCTGAACAGCATCTCGCTGCTGGCGCTGAGCCTCGTTGCCGGCGTTCTGGTCGACGATGCCATCGTGGAAATCGAGAATATCGTCCGCCACATGCGCATGGGCAAGACCGCCTATCAGGCAGCGATAGACGCGGCGGACGAGATCGGCCTTGCCGTGCTGGCGACGACGATGGCGATCGTGGCGGTATTCCTTCCGGTCGGCCTGATGCCGGGCCTGTCCGGCCAGTTCTTCAAGCAGTTCGGCCTGACCGTCGTGGTCGCGGTTCTGCTCAGCCTTGCCGTGGCGCGTCTGGTCACGCCCATGGTCGCCGCCTATTTCCTGAAGGCCCATGGCGAGAAAAGCCATGGCGAAGGCTGGCTGATGGACCGCTATATGGCCGTGCTGCGCTGGTCGCTGGATCAGCGGCGGGCCATAGCCCATCGCGCGAAGGGCGGCATGGCGCGTCATACCGCATGGCTGCGCGATCATCGCCTCTGGACCGTCGCCATCGGCCTGCTGGCACTGTTGTCCACGATTGTCGCCTTCGGGACGCTGCCCATGTCCTTCCAGCCGACGATGGACACCGACTTCAGCCAGGTGCAGATCGAAACGGTGCCCGGAAGCACCTTGCAGCAGACCACCGTCGTCGCGCGCCGCGTGGCGGACATGCTGGCGGCGGACACGGATGTCGTCGAAGCGGCCTTTGCCAATATCGAGACGACCGAGGCCGAGATTTTCCTCACCCTGCGGAAGGACCGGCCGATGTCGTCGGTCGAATGGGAACGCAAAATCGCGCCCAAATTCCAGCAGATCGCCGACGCCCGCGTCAATTTCCAATCGCAGTCGGGCGGCGGTTTCGGCCGCGACATCATCATCATGATGGGCAGCGATGATCCGCAACTGCTGGAGAGCACCGCCAACAAGCTGGTTGCCGAAATGGCGGGCGTCCGCGAAATCCGCGCGGCCCGTGTGCATGGCGACATGCAGCGGCCCGAAATCGTCATCAAGCCGCGCTTCGACCTGGCCGCCAGCATGGGCGTGACGACCGCCGCGCTCAGCAACACGATCCGGGTCGCCACTATCGGCGAAATCGACCAGAATACGGCCAAATTCTCCCTTTCCGACCGGCAGATCCCGATCCGGGTCGCGGTGCAGGAAGCCAGCCGCAAGGATATGGCCACGATCGCGAACATGCCGGTGCCAACGGTGAACGGCGGCTCGGTGCCGCTCAAGGTGGTGGCCGACATCGAATTCGGCTCCGGCCCGACGCAGATCCGCCGCTACAACCAGATCCGCCGCGTCGTGGTCGGCGCGGACCTGGCTCCGGGCATCGTGACCAGTCAGGCCACGGCGAAGATCAACGCCCTCCCCACCATGAAGGCCGTGCTGGAGGGCAAGATCCAGGGCGTGCAGAAAATCAACGCGGGCGACAGCAAGTTCGAAGCGGAAATGCTCGTGAATTTCGTCATCGCGGTGGTGTCGGGCATTCTCCTGGTGCTGGCGGTGCTGGTGCTGCTCTACAAGCGGATCATGCCGCCCTTCGTCAATCTGGGGTCGCTGCTGCTGGCGCCTCTGGGCGGCGCGCTGGCGTTGCATCTGACGGGCAATCCCTTGTCCATGCCGGTCTTCATCGGTCTGCTGATGCTGCTGGGGATCGTGGCGAAGAACTCGATCCTCGTCATCGACTTCGCGCTGGAGGAAATGGAAAAGGGCGTGCCCAAGTTCGAGGCGATCGTGGACGCGGGGCACAAGCGCGCCCAGCCGATCGTGATGACCACCGTGGCGATGGTGGCGGGCATGGTGCCCACCGCCCTGTCGCTGGGCGGCGACGGCGCATGGCGCGCGCCGATGGGCATCACCGTGATCGGCGGCCTGCTGCTCTCGACGCTGCTGACGCTGGTGATCGTGCCCGCGACGTTCAGCCTGGCGCTGGGCGTCGAACAATGGATCGGCCCGCGCCTGAGCCGGCGGCTGCTGACCTATAAATCGGGCGATGACAAGGCCCATGCCGGCCAGACGCAGCCTGCGGAGTGACAGCGGACAAAAAGAAGGCTTGCCTGAACGAAACGGTGGCGTAACCGTTGGAGAGCCATGAAGCTGCTCCGCGTGACCCGGCCCCTGAGCGACGTCCCAGCCCATCCGGCCCGCAACATGCGGCTGGTCGCGACGGGCATGTTGCTGCTGATGGCGGCCCTGTTCCTCGCCGCCCGCGCCACCGTCCACCTGCATCCCGCCATCGGCTTCGTCCAGGCGTTCGCCGAAGCGGCCATGGTGGGCGGCCTTGCCGACTGGTTCGCGGTGACGGCGCTGTTCCGCCATCCGCTGGGGCTGCCGATCCCGCACACCGCGATCATCCCCCGCAACAAGGACCGGATCGGCGACACGCTGGCCTTGTTCCTGCGCGACAATTTCCTGACCCCCGCCGTCGTCGCCCGGCGAATGCGGGGGCTGGACGTGGCGGCCGCGGCCGGGCGCTTCCTTTCCAGCCCCTCCGGCGGGGACGGGCGGCTGCGCGAAGGCGCGTCGCGGCTGGCGGCCGAGATATTGGAGACGCTGGACCAGGAACGGCTGGGCGGCATGGTCAAGGGCGCGATCGGCCAGCGGCTGCGCGCGATCAACGTCGCGCCCCTGATCGGGCAGGCGCTGGAAGCCGCGATGCGCGACGGGCGACATGCGCCGGTGATGGACGGCATCATCCGATGGGCCGACCGGACGCTGGAGGGCAATGAACATCTCATCCGCCAGATGGTGCATGAACGCGCGGGCAAGATCATGCGCTGGACCGGACTGGACGAGAATCTGGCCAATGCGATCCTGAACGGCCTGCGCAAGCTGCTGGCCGACATGGCGGACGATCCCGGCCACGGCCTGCGCCTGAAGGCGGAGGAGGGAATGGTCAAGCTGGCTTCCGACTTGCAATTCGATATCGGGATGCAGGCGAAGGTCGCCCGCATCCGCGATGAGATTTTGGACAATCCGGCCATGCAGCGCTGGATCGACGGCATGTGGGAGCAGGCGCGCGCCGGGATGCTGCGGGCGGTGCGCGATCCCGGCAAGGCGATGGCCGGGCGGCTGGGCGAGGCGCTGAAACAGCTTGGCGAGACGCTTCAGAGCGAAGAGCGGCTGCGGCGGCCGATCAACCGCTTCGTCCGGCGCGCAGCGGTGGGCGCAACCGCCAGCTACGGCGATTCGATCGTCAAGCTGGTGAGCGAAACGGTGCGCGGCTGGGACGCCGGGACCGTTACGAACCGCCTGGAAAATGCGGTGGGTCGCGACCTGCAATATATCCGCGTCAACGGCACGTTGGTCGGCGGGCTGGTGGGGCTTGCGATCCACGCAGTCGATACGCTGTTCTGAAAGGCCCGCCCGCGCTTCGCCTTTTGCATCCGGGCCGCTCCTGCCCTATATGAGCGCGATGGCGATTTTCCCCCGTCCGGCTTCTCCCAGGAGCGCGCTCCACGACCTGTGGAGCTATTTCCGCGCGCAACGTCCGCATAAATGGCCGATATTAGGCCTGTCCGTCGCGATCACCTGGCTGATCGTGTGGGTGTTCGTGCTGGACGCGAACACCAACACCATGCCGACGCGCAACCAGATCATCTATGTCCAGAACTGGGACGCGAGCCGGTCGGACGCCGCGATCATCCTTCAGCAGAAGATCGATCTCGCCAAGCACGAAGCCGCGCTGGAAAAGAAGCAGAAGGAAATGCAGCACGTCGCCGACATGTTCGGCATCGACTGGCGCGAGGATGAGGCGCGCAACCGCGCCCGCCGCCAGGAAGCGTTGAAGCAGATCAACGCCCAGCTCGATTCGCGTCTCGCCAGGGCGGAGGCGGCCGGAAAGCCCGTCACGGGACCGGCCCAGCCCTGACCGCCGCGATGCCGCCCGCCGACCCGATGACCGACCCGGCCGAAGACCGGCGCTTCATGGCGGCCGCCATCGCCCTGTCGGAACGTGGGCGGGGCCTTTCCACCCCCAATCCCAATGTCGGCTGCCTGATCGTCAGGGACGGGCGCGTCGTGGGACGCGGCTGGACGCAGAAGGGCGGGCGTCCCCATGCCGAAGCGCAGGCGCTGGAGCAGGCGATGGACCGGGCGCACGGCGCGACCGCCTATGTGACGCTGGAACCCTGTTTTCACCTGTCGCCGCGCGGGCCGCGCTGCGCCGACCTGCTGGCGCGCGCGGGCATCCGGCGCGCGGTCATCGCGTTGCGCGATCCCGATCCGCGCACCAACGGCCAGGGCGCGGCATGGCTGCGCGACCATGGCGTCGCGGTCGAAATGGGGCTGATGGAAACGCAAGCCCGTGCCGCGATGGCCGGTTTCGTGCTGCGGCAGACCAGGGGACGGCCCGCCGTCACCTTGAAGCTGGGCCTGTCGCTCGACGGCCGCATCGCCCTGCCCGATGGATCGAGCCGCTGGATCACCGGGCCGGACGCGCGCGCGCACGCCCATCTGGAGCGGGCGCGGCATGACGCCATCTTGGTCGGCGGCGGCACATTGCGCTGCGATGCGCCGCGGCTCGATGTGCGGTTGCCGGGGATGGAAAGCCGCTCGCCCCGCCGCATCCTGCTCAGCCGGGGCGAAGCGCCTTCGGGCTGGGAGCGGATCAAGCGGCCGGAGGATATTGCCGCGCTGGACCGGGTCGATCATCTGCTGGTGGAGGGCGGCGCGCAGACGGCGGCGGCTTTTTTGCGGGCCGGGCTGGTCGACCGGCTGCTGCTCTACCGCGCGCCGATCCTGATCGGCGAAGGATTGCCCGGCATCGGCGACATCGGCCTTGCCGACCTGGCTCAAGCGCATGGGCGTTGGGCGCTGGCGGACGAAAGACATTTGGGCGTGGACCGGCTGGAGGTTTACGCGGCGGCGCGCAGCGCCTAAGCCGCTGGGAAATCTTTCGACGTTCAGGACCATCGACCCATGTTCACCGGCATCATCACCGACATCGGCACCATAAGCTCCATCGAGCAGCACGGCGACCTGCGGCTGGTCATCGGTTGCGGTTATGACATGGAAAGCGTCGCGATCGGCGCTTCCATCGCCTGTTCGGGCGCTTGCCTGACGGTGGTGGAAAAAGGCGCGGACTGGTTCGCCGTCGACATGTCCGCCGAAACGGTTGCGCGCACCGCGCCGGGCCTGTGGCGGCAGGGCGGCAAGCTCAATCTGGAACGCGCGCTCAAGGTGGGCGACGAACTGGGCGGGCATATCGTGACGGGCCATGTGGACGGCGTGGGCATTTTGGTGTCGGCCACCCCGGAAGGGGATTCCATCCGCCTCGTCATCCGCGCGCCTGCCGAGCTTGCGCCATCGCTCGCGGCCAAGGGCTCGATCACGGTCGACGGCATTTCGCTGACCGTGAACGGTGTGGAGGACCAGCCTGACGGCTCGGTGCATTTCGGCCTCAACATCATACCGCATACGGCGGCGGCAACCACGCTGGGAACATTGCCCGCAAATCGTTCCTTCAATCTGGAGATCGACGTGCTGGCGCGTTATCTCGACCGGATGCAGTCGCTTCGCGCGCGCACAATGTGACTTCCTCTTGCAATCATCACATCGCAATGTGATATGATCCCGATGTCCGTTCCGGACGAGGAGTCGCTTTCCATGTCTGCCGCGCTTATCGACACGCTCCGCTCCCTTGTGACCGAAGGGGGCATGTCCCGTTCCGGCTTGGCCCGCGCCGCCGGGCTTCACGCCAACAGCCTCCGCCGTTTGGGTGAGGCGGACTGGAATCCGACCGCGGAAACGCTGGGCAAGCTGGAAAATTACCTCCAGCGGCGCGAAGGCGGCACCGCCCTCGCCAGCCCGGAAGAGATTATCAACGAAGCCCGCAACGGCCGCATGTTCATCCTGGTCGATGACGAGGACCGGGAGAATGAAGGCGATCTGGTCATTCCCGCGCAGATGGCGACGCCCGATGCGATCAACTTCATGGCGACGCATGGCCGCGGCCTCATCTGCCTGGCGCTGACCAAAAGCCGGGTGGACGAGCTGGGCCTGGACCTCATGAGCCGCAATAACGGCACGCGGCATGAAACCGCCTTCACCGTGTCGATCGAGGCGCGCGAGGGCGTCACCACCGGCATCAGCGCCGCCGACCGCGCCCGCACCATTTCCGTCGCCATCGACGGTTCGAAAAGCCGCGACGACATCGTGACGCCGGGGCATGTCTTTCCGCTGGTCGCCAAGGATGGCGGCGTTCTGGTCCGCACGGGCCACACCGAAGCGGCGGTCGACGTGGCCCGGCTCGCCGGTCTCAATCCTTCAGGCGTCATCTGCGAAGTGATGAAGGATGATGGGAGCATGGCGCGCCTCGACGACCTCATCCCCTTCGCGCAGAAGCACGGGATGAAGATCGGCACGATCCGCGACCTCATCGCCTATCGCCGCCGCCACGATCACATGGTCGAACGGCGCGCGGAAACGACCTTCACCAGCAAATGGGGCGGCGATTGGAAAGCGATCAGCTTCTACAACAAGGCGACCCAGACCGATCAGCTCGTGCTGCAAAAAGGGCATATCGTGCCGGATCAGCCCACGCTGGTCCGTATGCACCAGATGTCGATCCTGGACGACATCTATGGCGCGACTGGGCCGCGCGGCGAGCTGTTGTCACGCTCGATGGAAATCATCGGCGAGGAAGGCGCGGGCATCATCGTCGCCCTCACCATCCGGGGCAGCACGTCGGAATTCATCACGCGCTTCCTGGAGCATCATGCGGGCAAGACCAGTGCGGGCATGGACGAGCTGCGCGACTATGGCGTGGGCGCGCAGATCCTTGCCGAACTGGGCGTGCATGACATGATCCTGCTCACCAACAGCAACCACAGCCTCGTTGCGCTGGACGGTTACGACCTGGCCGTCGTCGGCCAGCACCCCATCGATCTTTAGAAAGGAAAGCAGGCATGGCGAAGTTCCTGATCGTCGAAGCGCGCTTCTACGACCATCTCAACGACCTGCTGATCGAAGGCGCGGGCGCCGCGCTGGAGGAAGCCGGGCACAAATATGACGTGATCACCGTGCCCGGCGCGCTGGAGATTCCCGGCGCGATCGCACTGGCGGCGGAAAGCGGGCGCTATGACGGCTTCGTCGGCATCGGCGTGGTGATCCGCGGCGAGACCTATCATTTCGAAATCGTGTCGAACGAAAGCGCGCGCGGCCTGATGGCGCTCAGCATGGACGGCATCGCGATCGGCAACGGCATCCTGACGGTCGAGAACGAAGCGCAGGCGCTGACCCGCGCCCGCCGCGCCGAAAAGGACAAGGGTGGCGAGGCGGCCAGGGCCGCCATCGCCATGCTCAAATTGCGGGAGCAGTTCGGGGGCTGAACCTCCGGACGATGGAAGGAAAGGGGCGGAGACCTTACAGCCTGTGCACCCAGTTGGCCGGGTCCGCCACCGTGCCGCGCTGGATGCCGGTAAGGTCGACGCGCAGCGATTCGGTCACCATGCCGCCGTCGCCATTGCCGATGGTGAAATCGCCCTCGACGCTCTTCACCGTGCCGATAGGGGTCACGACCGCCGCCGTGCCGCAGGCGAAGGCTTCGCGCAGCCTGCCGCTGGCCGCGTCCGCGCGCCACTGGGCGAAGCTGTAGGGTTCCTCGCGCACGTCATGGCCCTTGGCGCGGGCCAGCGTCATGATGCTGTCGCGGGTGATGCCGGGCAGGATCGTGCCGAGCGGCGGGGTGACGATCGCCCCGTCCTCCATCACGAAGAAGATGTTCATGCCGCCCAGTTCCTCGACCCACTTATGCTCCGCGGCGTCGAGGAAGACGACCTGATCGCAGCCATGCTTGCTGGCTTCGGCCTGCGCGATAAGGGAAGCGGCATAGTTGCCGCCGCACTTGGCCGCGCCCGTGCCGCCGGGTGCGGCGCGGGTATAATGTTCCGATACCCAGAGGCTGACCGCTTTCTTGCCGCCCTTGAAATAGGCGCCGGCGGGCGAGGCGATGACGCAGAAGATATACTCGTTCGCCGGACGCACGCCGAGAAAGGCTTCGCTCGCGAACATGAAGGGGCGCATGTAGAGGCTTCCCTCGCCGCCCGGTATCCAGCCCGCGTCGATCTTCGCCAGTTGTTCGACCGCTTCCAGGAACAGGTCTTCGGGAATGGGGGGCATCGCCATGCGATGCGCCGATTCGTTGAAGCGGCGGGCATTTTCCTCCGGCCGGAACATGGCGATGCTGCCGTCGGCGAGGCGATAGGCCTTCATCCCTTCGAATATCTCCTGCGCGTAATGCAGCACGGCGCAGGCGGGATCGAGCAGGAACGGTTCGCGCGGGCCGAGCGCGGCGCTGTGCCAGCCCTGTCCCTCTGTATAGCGGATCGTCACCATATGATCGGTGTGGATGCGGCCGAAGCCGGGGTCTTCCAGCAATACGGCGCGCTGGTCAGCCGCCACAGCCCTGCTGTTCCGAGTGACGGTGAAGCGCGATGTCTGCTGGACGTCCATAATAGTTACTCCTTCGGCCTGGACGCGCGCCCTATGTCACAAAGCAGGCCGCGAAACAATGTTGCGCAAAGGATTTGAGGCCTTTGGATGACGAATGGACCGCTTGCGCTTTGGTGGAGGGCGGCTATCCCGCTCTCCCATGCACTTCTTTTCCGACAACGCCACGCCCGTCTGTCCGCCCGTGATGGCCGCCATCGCCGCCGCCGATCGCGCGGATCACGGCTATGACGGGGACGGCTGGAGCGCGCGGCTGGACGGAGCCTTTTCCGACCTGTTCGGCGTGCCGGTGAAAGCCATGTGGGTGGCGAGCGGCACGGCGGCGAACAGCATCGCGCTTGCCTGCCTCTGCCCGCCCTATGGCGGCATCATCGCGCATGAGGAGGCTCATGTCGCGGTGGACGAATGCGGCGCGCCGGGGTTCTTCACCCATGGCGCAAGCCTGATGACGCTGCCGGGCGAAGGCGCGAAGCTGTCGCCTGACGCGGTGCGGGAACGGCTGAGGGCGATCCGCCCGGACGTGCACCAGATCCCCGCGCGGGCGATCAGCATCACCAATGCGACCGAATATGGGCTGGTCTACACGCCCGATGAAGTCGCGGCGCTGGGCGATGTGGCGAAGGATCACGGGCTGGGCCTGCATATGGATGGGGCGCGATTCGCCAATGCGGTGGCGCATCTGGGTTGCCATCCGAGCGATGTCACAGGACGCGCGGGCGTCGATGTGCTGAGTTTCGGCTGCGTCAAGAATGGCGGCATGGTGGGTGAGGCGCTGGTCTTCTTCGGCGCGCAGGCGGAGGCGCGGGCGGCGGAAGCGGCCCGCTGGCGCAAGCGGTCGGGGCATCTCCTTTCCAAGGGGCGCTATCTGGCCGCGCAAATTCTCGCGCTGCTGGAGGATGACCTGTGGCTGGCCAATGCGCGTGCGGCCAATGCCGCGGCGCAGGCACTGGCGGCGGGCGCGGGGACAAGGCTCATGCAGCCGGTAGAGGCCAATGAGCTGTTCCTGCGGCTGACGGCAGAGGAAGCAGCCAGCCTGCGCGCGCAAGGCTTCGACTTCCACGACTGGGGCGAAGGGGCGGCGCGGATCGTCACCAACTGGTCGCAGGATGCGGCCGGCGTCGCGCCGCTTGCCGATGCGCTGCGGAAGCTTGGCTGATGGCGCAACAGGCAAGGGGCGGAGTCGTCCTGCCCTTCATCCTCGTCACGCTGATCTGGAGTTCGACCTGGATCGTGATTCGCGATCAGCTTTCGGCGGTGCCGCCAAGCTGGTCGGTCTGCTACCGCTTTCTGGTCGCCGGGGCCGCTATGGCACTGTTCGCGACGGTGCGCAGGGTGCCGCTGCGCCTGCCGCCTGAGGGGATCGCCTTTGCCGCGATGCTGGGGCTGGCGCAGTTCGTGCTCAATTTCAACTTCGTCTATCGCGCGGAACATTATCTGACCTCCGGCGTGGTCGCGACCGTCTATGCGATGCTGCTGATCCCCAACAGCATCCTTGCGTGGATCGCCTTCCGCCAGCCGGTGAGCCGCGCCTTCATGGTCGGATCGGCCATAGCCATCGCGGGGATCGTGCTGCTGCTGGTGAAGGAATATCGCGCGGCGGAGATTGCGCCCGGCGCGGTGGTGCTGGGTGTGGCGCTCAGCATCGCGGGGCTGTTCAGCGCGTCGGCGGCCAATGTCATGCAGGGGATGCGGGTCGCCCGCCGCCTGCCGATGGTAGCGGTGCTGGCCTGGGCGATGCTGATCGGCGGCGCGATGGACGCTGCCTATGCCTGGATCACGGCGGGTCCGCCGGTGATGGAATGGCGCGCGGCCTATGTGCTCGGCATAGCCTGGCTGGCAATCGCGGGATCGGTGGTTTCCTTCCCGCTCTATTTCCAGTTGATCCAGCGTATCGGCGCGGCGCGCGCGGCCTATAGCGGCGTGCTGATCCCGGTGATCGCGATGCTGATCTCCACGGCGGCGGAGGGCTATCGCTGGACCGCGCTGTCCATTGCCGGAGCGGTGCTGGCGGTCGTCGGCATGACCATCGCGCTGCGGGCGAAGGAGGGTTAGCGGCGCGCGTCGGGCACATAGCCCCGCTTTGCCGCATCCACGCGGGCGAGCAGGCTGGCGATGGGTTCGGGCTTGCGCGGCGCACGGACGGGCATGGAGAGGCGGCTCATGCGGTGGCTGAGCGCGGCGAAAGCAGTTTCGATTGAGTCCATCTGTCCGATCCCGTGGCGGTGAGGCCCACGCTTTCGGGCCGCCATGGTTAAGGAAGAGTAACCATAAGGGCGCCGATGCGGCGAGCCGTTCAGCTTTCCTCCGCGAGGCAGGCGGTCAGTCCCTCGCAATAGGTCGGATAGCGCGGTTTCCAGCCCAGCAGGCGCCTGGCCCGCCCGTTCGCGACGCGGCGGTTTTCGGCGTAGAAAGCGCGGGCCATGGGGGAGAGGTTCGCCTCCCCCAGCGTCAGCAGCGGCGGCAGGGGCTTGTCGAGCAATGCGCAGGCTGCCTCTATCACGGCATTGTGCGGCGCGGGCAGGTCGTCGGCCAGATTATAGACGCCCGGCGGCCTATCGAAGGAGGCGATGACGCCCGCCACGATATCATCCACATGCACGCGGCTGAAAACCTGTCCGGGCAGGTCGATGCGGTGCGCCTCCCCTCGCCCTACCCGGTCCAGCGCACTGCGGCCGGGACCATAGATGCCGGGCAGGCGGAAGCGGCGCATGTCGGCGCGAAGCGCGCCCCATGCCAGATCGGCCTCCGTGCGGGCTGTGCGGCGGCCCTGGCCCATGGGGCTGGCTTCGTCGACCCATGCGCCGCCCGTGTCGCCATAGACGCCGGTGGAGGAGAGATAACCGGCCCAGAGCGCGGGTGCTGCGGCGATGGCCGCGCCGTAACGGGCGAGGACCGGATCGCCTTCCCCATCCGGGGGGACGGAGGAAAGGATATGCGTTGTGCCGGCGATGGCGGCATGGACGGCGGCTTCATCGGCAAAGGCGAGCGCTTCGGGACCAGCCGTGCGGCGCACCCCCGTGACCTGCCAGCCCTGTGCGCGCAGCCGTCCGGCCAGGCGCGCGGCGGTATAGCCCAGCCCCAGGATCAGCATATGCGGCATGACCCGGGCCTGCCGGGGCTTAAACCGTAAAGCTCTCGCCGCAGCCGCAACTGCCCTTGGCATTGGGGTTGTTGAAGACGAATCCGGCGGTGAAGTCGTCCTCCACCCAGTCCATCGTCGATCCGACCAGATAGAGCACCGACGCGCCGTCGATATAAAAGGCGCCGCCGGGCGTTTCGATCTTCTCGTCGAACCTGGCCTCCTCGGTCACATAGTCGACCGAATAAGCAAGCCCCGAACAGCCGCGCCGGGGCGTGGACAGCTTGACGCCGATCGCCCCTTCGGGCGCCTGGGCCATCAGGTCGGCGATGCGCCGCTCCGCATTCGGCGTCAGGATGACGGCGGCGGGACGCGCGCGGGATTTGGTTTCAATCGTCATCAGAGCATTCCCAGTTCCAGCTTCGCTTCGTCCGACATCTTGCCGGGGTCCCATGGCGGGTCCCAGACGAGGTTCACCTCCACATCGCCCACGCCCGGCACCGCGCCGACGCGCAGTTCGACTTCGCCCGGCATGGATTCGGCGACCGGGCAATGCGGCGTCGTCAGCGTCATGGTGACGACGGCATGGCCGCCTTCCGTCACGTCCACGCCATAGACCAGCCCCAGATCATAGATGTTCACCGGGATTTCCGGGTCGAAGATTTCCTTGAGCGCGTCGATGATCGCGTCATACAGGTCGCCGCCCGGCTCGCCCGCCGGCGGCGCGGCAGGCTTCTGCGACAGAAAGCCTTCCAGATAATCGCGCTGGCGCGGCTGCGCGGTCCCGGCATCGTCCAGGCGCGCCTTGGGCGGCGCGTCCACGCTTTCCACTTCCTCGACCATAATCTTCCGCTCGGTCATCCGAAGATCTTCCTCACTCGTTCGATACCCTTGACCAGCGCGTCCACGTCGCCCTCGTCGCTGTAGAGGCCGAAGCTCGCCCGCGCCGTCGCCTCGACGCCCAGATGGCGCATCAACGGCTGGGCGCAATGATGCCCGGCGCGGATCGCGACACCCGTTTCATCCAATATGGTGCCGACATCGTGCGGATGCACCCCCTCCACCTCGAAGGACAGGATGCCCGCCGAATCCTCCGGCCCGAAGACGCGCACGCTGTTCAGCTTCTCCAGCGCCGACCGCGCCTTGCCCGCCAGCGCGCATTCATGGGCGTGGATGGCGTCCAGCCCGATCGCCTGCACATAGTCGATCGCGGCGGACAGCCCCACCACGCCGACGATATGCGGGGTCCCGGCCTCGAACCGCGTGGGCGCGGGGGCGTAGGTCGTCCTTTCGAACGTCACCTTGTCGATCATCGACCCGCCGCCCTGATAGGGGGGCATGGCGTCGAGCAGTTCCTGGCGCGCCCACAGCACCCCGATGCCGGTCGGCCCATAAAGCTTGTGCGCGGAAAAGACGTAGAAGTCGCAGTCCAGCCCCTGCACGTCGACGGCAAGGCGCGGCACGGCCTGGCACCCATCGATCAGGATTTTCGCACCCACCGAATGGGCGATGTCGGCGGCGCGGCGCACGTCCAGCACGCTGCCCAGCACGTTCGACACATGGGCAAGTGCCACCATTTTATGCTGCGGCGTAATCATCGCGGCCATGGCGTCGAGGTCGATCTTGCCATCCGCCGTCAGCGGCACGACATCGACCTGCGCGCCCGCCTTCTCGGCCACCATCTGCCACGGCACGATATTGCTGTGATGCTCCAGCATGGAAAGCAGGATGCGGTCTCCCGCCTTCAACTGCTCGCCAGCCCAGCACTGCGCGACGAGATTGATGCCCTCGGTCGCGCCGCGGACATAGACGATCTCGCTGTCGCTCGCCGCGCCGATGAAATGCGCGACCGTCCGCCGCGCCGCCTCGTAGGCCAGCGTCATATTCGCGGACCGCTCATAGACGCCCCGATGCACCGTGGCATAGTCCACGCCATAGGCTCGGGCGATGGCGTCGATCACCGCTTGCGGTTTCTGCGCGGTGGCGGCGCTGTCGAGATAATGCCAGTCGACCCCATTTCCATCCAGAAGGCCGGGGAAATCATGACGCAGATCGAGGCGGTCGAAGGTGCCGACAGTCATACCAGCGCCTCCAGCTTGGCGATCGCCGCCGCTTCCAGTGTCTCCTTCACCGCTTCGTCGGCCATATCGTCGAACACGCCCGCGACAAAGGCTTTCAAAAGCAGCGTCTTGGCCGTCGCCGGGTCCATGCCGCGCGAAGCCATGTAGAACAGCGCCTGCTTGTCCAGTTCGCCCACGGTCGCGCCATGGGCGCATTTCACGTCGTCGGCGTAGATTTCCAGCTCCGGCTTGGCGTTCGCGGTCGCCGTGCGGTCCAGCAGCATGGCCTTCACCGACTGGAAGGCGTCCGTCCGCTGCGCGCCGCGCGCGACGTTGATGCTCCCCAGATAGCTGCCGGTGGCGTGCTGGCCCAGGACCGACCGGATCGTCTGCCCGCTGGTCCCGTCCGGCTGCGCATGAGTGACGGCGGTGACGATCTCCAGCGTCTGCTTCCCTCCGCCGATGATCGCGCCGTTGAGTTCGAAATGCGCGCCCTTCCCCAGCGTGACGTTCAGCGTCACCCGCCCGAACCGGCCGCCGATATTCAGCACATGGAAATCGCAGCGCCCCCCGTCCGCAATGGCGATGGCATAGTCATGCACCACCGCCACGCCTTCGCCCGCGTCCTGCAACAGATGATGATGCGCGCTTTCACCGGCCGCCACGTCGATGCGAACCGGCGCGGGCAGCGGCCATAGGGAGGCGACAGCCTCCAGATCGCTATAGCGCCATTCTTCCTGGCGCCGGGTCGGCAGGGCGACCGTGGTCATATGCGCGCATCCTCCGCAAAAGAGACGCCTGCGACGCTCATGCCATCACCTCGGCATAGCCTTCGCGTTCCAGTTCCAGCGCGAGTTCGGGACCGCCCGACTTCACGATCCGCCCGCCCGCCAGCACATGCACGAAGTCGGGCTTCACATAGTCGAGCAGCCGCTGATAATGGGTGATGAGCAGCACCGCCTTGTCGGGGCGCCGCATGATCGCGTTGATCCCGGCGCCCACGGTCTTGAGCGCGTCGATGTCGAGGCCGCTGTCCGTCTCGTCCAGGATCGCCAGCTTCGGGTCGAGTATGCCCATCTGCACCATTTCGGCGCGCTTCTTCTCGCCGCCTGAAAAGCCGACATTCACCGGGCGCTTGAGCATTTCCATGTCGAGGCCCAGCAGCGCGGCCTTCTCCTTGGCGAGCTTGATGAACTCACCGCCGTTCAGTTCCTTCTCGCCCCGCGCGCGGCGCTGCGAATTGAGGCTTTCGCGCAGGAATTGCAGGTTGGAAACGCCCGGAATCTCGACCGGATATTGAAAGCCCAGGAACAGCCCGGCGGCGGCGCGCTCATGCGGCTCCATTTCGAACAGGTCCTTTCCCAGGAAGGTCGCGCCGCCGCCCGTCACCGCGTAACCGGGGCGGCCGCCCAGCGTATAGGCCAGCGTCGACTTGCCCGCGCCGTTCGGTCCCATGATCGCATGGACTTCGCCCGCATTGATGGAAAGCGACAGCCCCTTGAGGATCGCCTTGCCGTCAATCTCGTTCGAGAGGTTTTCGATGGTCAGCATTATTTATCCCTTATGCGCGCGCTGGAGCGTCCGCGCGGTCCAGAAGGCCATGTCCCGCACGTCGCCGGGCGCGGGGAACAGCGTGTCGATATGGCGCTTGATCGGCATATAGGGCCACCAGTCGGCATCCGGCTCGGGCGCGCCCTTTTCCAGCAGCGCGACGACGAATTCGCTGACCGGCCCCATGCGGGCGAGGTTGGGCGCCTTGGCCTTGTGGAACGCCTTGTCGGTCCGCAGGCGCTCGGTCATCGCCTTGTCGCCTGCTTCCAGCGCGGCGCGGCATTCGGCCTGCCAAGCATCGAGATCGCCAAAATCCTTGACGGCGCGCGCCTGAAGCTCGCCCTCTTCCAGTTCATAATCCTCGGTCAGGATACGGATCGCGGCGGTCCATGCCTGCCCGTTGCCGACATCCTCCGCGAAATCGGCGAGGGCATCCTGAATATCGTCTTCGTCGCTCAAAATTCTTGGTCCTCTAAAAGCCCAAGGGTTGCCCCTTGTCGATCACCCCACGCTTCCCTCAAGCGAAATGCCGAGCAGCTTCTGCGCCTCGACCGCGAACTCCATCGGCAACTGCTGCAACACCTCCCGCGCAAAGCCGTTCACGATCAGCGACACCGCGCTTTCCTGATCCAGCCCGCGCTGCATCGCGTAGAAAAGCTGGTCGTCGCTGATCTTGCTCGTGGTCGCCTCATGCTCGATCTGGGCGCTGGGGTTCCTCACCTCGATATAAGGCACGGTATGCGCGCCGCACTGGTCGCCCAGCAGCAGGCTGTCGCATTGGGTGAAGTTGCGCACGCCCTCCGCGCCCGGCGCGACGCGCACCAGCCCGCGATAGGTGTTGTTGCTGCGGCCCGCGCTGATGCCCTTGGACACGATGGTCGATCGCGACCCCTTGCCGTTGTGGATCATCTTCGTGCCGGTGTCGGCCTGCTGCATATTGTTGGTCAGCGCCACCGAGTAGAACTCGCCGACGCTGTTCTCGCCGTTCAGCACGCAACTGGGATATTTCCAGGTGATCGCGGAGCCGGTTTCCACCTGCGTCCAGCTCACCTTGCTGTTGCGGCCCTGGCAGAGCGCCCGCTTCGTCACGAAATTATAGATGCCGCCCTTACCCTGCTCGTCGCCGGGATACCAGTTCTGGACGGTCGAATATTTGATCTCGGCATCGTCCAGCGCGACCAGTTCGACCACGGCGGCATGAAGCTGGTTCTCGTCGCGCATCGGCGCGGTGCAGCCTTCCAGATAGCTGACATAGCTGCCCTCGTCCGCCACGATCAGCGTGCGCTCGAACTGCCCCGTATTCTCCGCATTGATGCGGAAATAGGTGCTGAGTTCCATCGGGCAGCGCACACCCTTGGGCACATAGACGAAGGTGCCGTCCGAAAAGACCGCGCAATTGAGCGTCGCGAAATAATTGTCGTGCATCGGCACGACCTTGCCGAGCCACTTCTTCACCAGCTCGGGATATTCGCGCACCGCTTCGGAAATGGAGCGGAAGATGACGCCCGCTTCCTCCAGTTCCTTGCGGAAGGTTGTGGCGACGGACACGCTGTCGAACACCGCGTCGACCGCGACCTTGCGGCTGCCCTTGACCCCGGCCAGCACTTCCTGCTCGGCGATGGGGATGCCCAGCTTCTGATAGGTGGCCAGGATTTCCGGATCGACTTCATCGAGCGACTCAAGCTCCGCCTTCTTCTTCGGCTCGGCGTAATAATAGGCGTCCTGATAGTCGATCGGCGGGATGTTGAGCTTGGCCCAATCGGGCGCTTCCATCTTCCGCCATAGGGCGAACGCCTTCAGCCGCCATTCCAGCAGCCATTCCGGCTCCTTCTTCTTGGCGGAGATGAAGCGGACCGTATCCTCGCTCAGCCCCTTGGGCGCGAAGTCCTGCTCGATGGCCGACGACCAGCCATGCTCATAGGTGGAGGCGCGCTCGGCGGCCTCATGCGCTTCGAGATTGCGGATAGTGGTGCTTTCCTCGGTCATGCCATTTCTCGTGTCAAACTCGCGATCGTCACCCCGGCAAGCGCGGACCGGATCGCATTGTTCGCCGCGTTCATATGCGGACGGACGCGGCAGTCCTGCTCCAATGTGCAGTCATGCGCGCCATGTTCGGCGCAGGCCGTCATGGCGATGGGGCCTTCCACCGCCTCCACCACATCGGCCAGCGTGATCGCGGCGGGAGGCCGCGCCAGCCGGACGCCGCCGCCGGTGCCGCGGCTCGATTCGAGCAAGCCCGCGGCCGACAAACGGCTCACCAGCTTCTGCGCCGTGGGCAGGGGAATGCCGGTTTCGGCGCTGAGCGTCGTCGCATTCATCTTGACGGCGCCGCAATGGCGCGCGGCGGCGGACATCAGCACCACGGCATAGTCAGCGAAGCTCGACAGTCTCATTGCGCGTCCAGTTGCGAACCATTCTCAAATCGGATCGAATCAATCCGATTAGGCATGTGGTCGCGCGAGGGCGGATTATCAAGGCTTTTCTTGCATGAGCGCGTTCAACTCATGCGATTGATGACCGCCACGTCGCCGCCCAGCGACCGGCGCAACAGCGTCAGCTGCGCGACGGCGGACGGCTCGTTCTGCAACTGCTGCGGGGTCAGGCCGATGAAATGCTTGATCTCGCGAATGAAGTGGGACTGGTCGTAAAAGCCGCCATCCTCGCACAGCACCTGCCAGCTTTCCCGGTCCAGCGCGATCCGCGCGCTGCATCGCAATGCCCGGTATTTGCGCGCCAGCAGCTTGGGCGGCGCGCCATAATAGCGGTTGGTGAGCCGCGCGAGCTGCCGGGCCGAAAGCCCCGTGCGTTCGACCAGCGTTTCGATTCGCGGCGATCCTTCGTCCATCAGCCAGCCGTCCACCGCCTCCAGCATGCGCCAGGTCGAATCGGCGAACGGCCTGATCCGCTCTCCCAGAAACGACCAGCACAAGGACGCCATCGCATCCGCATCGTCCATGGACCGCAACTTTTGCAGCAACAGCCCATAGTCGGCATCGCATGCCGCCATGTCGAAGGCGCTGTCGGCCATCGCGCTGGCATCGTCACCGTACAGCGCGACCCAGCCGGCAGGCAGCAGGGATGTGCCCAGCACGCGCGCCGGCTGGTCCAGCTCGAAGCGTGTCGCGCCGAATGTCGGTCCCAACAGGCACACATCCGGCGGGGACAACACCATGCCATCCTGAAAGATATAATTGCCGCCCTGGCCTTCCAGCCGGAAACGGAGTTGCGGCACATCCGCGCGCGTCACGTCCGCATAGCCGGAAGAGGTAACGCTGAAGATGTAGAGCGAACCGAAATAGGCGCATAACGACTCGGGCGGAGCGAAATAGCGCAGGCTTACCGGACCATGCTCCGCTTCCACCCTATAGGAAAGCGGCGTCTCCTGATCGGCGGTAACCGACCCCGCCCCCTCAGGCGTGTGTCGAGGATATGACCCCATATATTATGACCCCCGCTATCCAATATCTCCCTTCGCGCTAGCGGCGCAAGAAAATTGGTTAAAATCGGGAAACAATTCAGTGTCGCAGGCAAGACACAGGCATAAAAATGGCCCGGCAATTTCCATCGCCGGGCCAGGAAAAGGTCTCGTCGGCCATATGGCCTTGGAGCCTTCGGGTCGCGGACCTGCTTTACGCTGGAATAGGGGAAAGTATATTGGATGGATCGGACATTCCAGCTTGGAAAATGCCCTAAAATGAGGCGATTTCCCCTGAAAAATTTGATCCAGATCATCTGTTGCCGAATCGCAACAGCGACTCGACGAACGCGCCCGGCGCTGGCATAGCGCCGCCATGGCCTACCGCTGGATCCGCCCCTTGTTCTTCGCCCTCGATGCCGAGCGCGCGCATCATCTGTCCATCGCCCTGCTGCGGATGATGCCTACGCGGCCCGCGCTGCAATCCGATCCGATGCTGACGCAGACGGTCGCGGGCATCGCCTTCCCCAATCCCGTGGGCCTGGCGGCGGGCTATGACAAGGAAGGGCTGGTCGCGCACAAGATGCATGGGCTGGGCTTCGGCTTTGCCGAGCTGGGGACGCTCACTCCCCTGCCCCAGCCGGGCAATCCCCTGCCGCGCCTCTTCCGGCTGGAGGCGGACCGGGCGGTGATCAACCGCATGGGCTTCAACAATGGCGGTCTGGCGGCGGCGGCGGAACGGATCGCGAAGCGGCGGCGGAACGGCGGCGGCGTCATCGGCATCAATATCGGCGCGAACAAGGACGCGGCGGACCGCATCGCGGATTATGCCACGGGCATCGCCTGCATGGCGCCGTTGGCCGATTATCTGACGGTCAACATATCCTCCCCCAACACGCCGGGCCTGCGCGCGCTTCAGGACCGGGCGGCGCTCGACCAGTTGCTGGGCGCGGTGATGGCGGCGCGGGGGGCGGACCGGACGCCCATTTTCCTGAAAGTCGCCCCCGACCTCGAACCGGCGGATGTGGAGGACATCGCCGCCGCCTGCCTCCACCACCGCATCGACGCGCTGATCGTGTCCAACACCACCATTTCGCGCCCGCCCTTGCGTTCGGCCCATGCGGGCGAGACAGGCGGGCTGTCGGGCGCGCCGCTGCACGACCTTTCGCTGGAGAGGTTGCGCGATTTCCGCCGCCTGCTGGGCGCGCGCCTGCCGCTGATCGGCGTGGGCGGCATATCCAGCGCCGAACAGGCCTATGCCCGTATCCGCGCCGGGGCGAGCCTGATCCAGCTCTACAGCGCGCTGGTCTATGAAGGGCCGTATCTGGCGAAGCGCATCAATGCCGGATTGAAGGCCCTGCTGCAACGCGACGGCTTACGGACGATCGGTCAGGCCGTCGGGATCGACGCCTGATCCGGACAGGCGGGCTTGCAGCCAGCGGTGCGGGCGATAGGGTGGCCGCCATGACATTCCGCTTCCTTGCCCTGCTGGCGCCCCTCGCCCTCGTCGCCCTGTCCCCCGCCCCGCTATCGGCGCGCGAGCCGGTTGCGCTCAACGCCACGGTGTCCGCCGCCGATCCGCGCGCGGCGCAGGCGGGTCAGGACATCCTGCGCAAGGGCGGCAGCGCCACCGACGCCGCCATCGCCATGATGCTGGCCTTGAACGTGGTCGAACCGCACAATAGCGGCATCGGCGGTGGCGGCTTCCTGATGCATCATGACGGCGCGACCGGCGTGCTCGAATCCATCGACGGCCGCGAAACCGCCCCTGCCGCTGCAAAGCCCGACCGCTTCATGGGACCGGACGGCCAGCCGCTTTCCTTCCGCGATGCATGGCCGGGCGGCTATTCGGTCGGCGTGCCGGGCAATGTGCGCCTGGCATGGGACGCGCATCGCAAATGGGGCAAGCTGCCCTGGGCCGACCTGTTCCAGCCCGCCATCCATCTGGCCGAGGACGGGTTCGAAGTGCGCCAAAGGCTCGACACCGCGATGAACGCCGTCGCGCCGATCTGGGCCGATTTCCCGGAAATCCGCCAATATTTCTGGATCGACGGCAAGCCCGCGCCGATCGGCACCATCCTCCAGAATCCGCCGCTCGCCGCCCTGTTCAGGCGCATCGCGGCCGAAGGACCGGACGCCTTCTATCTGGGCGGCACTGCAAAGGCGATCGCGGACGCCGTCACCAACGCGCCGAAAAATCCGGTGCCGATGACGCAGGCCGACCTTGCCGCCTATCAGGCGAAACCCCGCAAGCCCGTCTGCGGCACATATCGCGTCTATACCGTGTGCGGCATGGGACCGGCCTCTTCCGGCGGCGTCACGGTGCTCCAGATCCTGGGCATGGTCGAACGCTTCCCGCTGGGCCAGTGGGGCAAGGACGATGTGCGATCCTGGCATGTCATCGGCGAAGCGATGCAGCTTGCCTATGCCGATCGCGACACATGGCTGGGCGACCCCGACTTCGTGGCCGTGCCGCTGGCGGGCCTGATCGACCCGGCCTATCTGAAACGGCGTTCCGCCCTCATCTCGCTCCGCAAGGCCCGCAACGACTACCAGCCGGGCCAGCCGCAGGGCGCGCAGCCGCGCACCGCATCCCGGCCCCAGCCCGAATCGGGCACCAGCCATTTCGTCGCCGTGGACCGCAATGGCGATATCGCCGCCTGGACCTCCACCATCGAAAGCTTCTTCGGCAGCCAGCTTGTCGCCAATGGCGTCATCCTGAACAATGAACTGACGGACTTCAGCTTCACGCCGGAAAAGAACGGCGCGCCCGTCGCCAACCGGGTGGAGCCGGGCAAGCGCCCGCTTTCCTCCATGTCGCCCACCATCGTCTATGACGCGGCGGGCACGCCGATCTTCACCGTGGGCGCGGCGGGCGGCAAGACGATCATCATGCAGGTCGCCAAGGCGCTGATCGCCCATTTCGACTGGGGCCTGTCCGCGCAGGATTCCATCGCGCTGGGCCTGGAATTCTTCAACGGCGACGGCCTCGTGCTGGAACAGGGCACATCGCTCGAAGCCATGAAGGCGCCGCTGGAAAGGCTGGGCCACCGCGTCGCCATCTCCCGCCTCGGCCTTAAGGCCAATGCCGCCGAGCGCCTGCCCGACGGCCATTGGGTGGGGGCCGCCGATCCGCGCAGCCCCGGCGTGTCCTTGCAGGAATGACGATCAGCTTTTCAAATCCAGCCCCTCCACATTGAACTGGAACGGGAAGGTCCGGTCATCCTTGCCCACGGCCAGATTGACCTTCACCATTTTCGCCTTGGCAATCGCCTCATAGGCATTTTGCGAAGGCATGATCTCGATCCCGTCATTGGTGTCGGCCATGCGGCCCTTCCAGCGATGTTCCTTGCCGTCGTCCGTCACCGCCGTCACCGCGCAGTCGGACAGGTCGCAACGGAACGGCGCGCCGACCAGCTTGACGGTCACGTCCTTCTCGCCATTGGCCATCGGCTGCACCAGCATCACGGAAAAGGTGTCGGGCGCGGTGATCGTCTGCACCGTGTTGGCGCTGCCGATATAGGCGACCTTCGCCTTGCCGCCGGTCCCGCCGCCTTCATATTTCCACGTCTGCCCGATCTGCTCGCGCTGGGTCATGTCCTTCTCGCCCGATGAACAGGCCGCGATCAGCCCAAGGGCCGTCAAAGTCAGGATGGCGCGCATCGCCTCTCTCCTTCCATATATCATGTTACGGAAGGACAACGTCCGTGCGGAAACAGCGGTTGCGCGGGTCAGCCGCCGTAGCGACGAGCCGTTTCGCGGATAAGGGCAATCATGTTCGGAATCCCCTGCGTCCGATTGGAACTGAGCTGATTGCGCAGGTCGAACGGCGCCAGCGCCCCTTCTATATCCGCCGCGCCGATCTCCTCGGGCGTCCGGTCCTGCACGGTCAGCAGCACCAGCGCGATGATCCCCTTGGTGATCGCGGCATTGCTGTCGGCCAGGAAATGCAGCCGCTGCCCATGACCGGAATCGGCATCCAGCACCGTGGGATAGACCCACACCGCCGCCGAACAGCCGCGCACCAATGTCGCGTCGGTCTTGAGCGCGTCGGGCATCGGCTCCAGTTCGCGGCCCAGATCGATCAACAGCCGGTAGCGATCGTCGGCGTCGAGAAACGCATATTCTTCGTGAAGATCGGCAATGGCGCGCATCTGTGTCATGCCCGCCCATATAGGGGGAAAAGCGGGCGGCGAAACCCGCTTTTCCCATCGGCTTTACAGATCGACGCCCGCCGCTATGGCTTCCAGCTTGCGGATGCGTTCCTTGAGGTCGGCGACCTCGATCCGCGTGGCGGCGGACGGCGGGGCGGCTTCCCCGGCCCCGCGCGCCAGTTCCGCGCGCTTGAGTTCCAGCCAGCCGTTCCAGCCGCGCAGCGCCGTCACCGCGACGATCACCAGTCCTGAAAGGCCGGCCACGGCCATGGTCAGATAGAAAAGGGGGTCCTGCATATTGTCCTCCCTGTGGTTCGTCCGGGCCGCTTTCAGTCGCGGTCCTTCAATTTATCGAATTCGCGCTCCAGCGCGGTGGAGCTGTCGGTCGCAAGCCGTTCCAGCACGGCGACCCGCTCCTTCAACGCCTTCACCTCCGCGCGCAGCCTTTCGGCTTCCGGGTCCGGCCCGCGATGGGCGAAGGCTTCGCCCTTGTCGCGGCGCAGGACGCCGTATTTCGCGCGGATGACGCTGGCGATGGCGGTGATCGCGACGATGGCGACGACCATTTCAAATGGATTCATGGCTTTTCCCCTTGCCTGTCAGGACGGCGCGCTATCGCCATTTCCTTCCCTTGGCCCGCGCGCGGCCGATTTTTCGACCGGCGGCATCCGCCGTTCGATGAACGGTATCAGCGCAGGCTCTCGATCTCATCCGCCAGACGCGTGTTGCGGCTGGTATAATAGGTTTCGATATCGGCAAGGCGCCGGTCGATGTCGCGGAACTTGGAGCGCACATCGCGGGTGGAGCGCGCCGGATTGGCGCGCACGCCCTGCCAGAATTTCGCGTCGTCGCGATCTGCATAAAGGCCGATCGGCTTGTTTTCGGCGATGAAGCCGATCAGGAAATAACCCAGCAGCGTCCAACCGATGATGAAGAAGGACAGGACCATGGCAACCCGGACCCAGACGACGTCGATGCCCGTATAGTCGGCGATGCCGGAGCAGACGCCCATGAACTTGCCATTTTGCTTGTCGAGATAGAATTTGGTGCGGCGGGCGGTCATCTCAGTTCCTCCGGTCGAATGCATAATCGCCATCGTCCTGCGAAGGACGGGCGGGGCGGAAATCGGGATTGTCGGCGGCGACGATCCGTTCGACCGTCTGCAACCGTTCCTCCAGCCGCCGGGCGAGCAGGTGAAGCTCGTCCAGCAGCTTCTCGTCCTCGTCAGTGATCTTGGGCGCCTGCTTCCACTTGGTCACATAGTGAAAGATCAGCCAGGGCATCCCGATGAACAGCATCCCGACGATGGCGATGGGGACAAGGATGTCTTCCATGGCGTCACTCCCCGGTCTTGCCAGCGTTCATCGACGCCTTGAGCGCGGCGAGTTCGGCGTCCACCTTGTCGGCGGACTTGAGTTCGGCGATCTCTTCCTCCAGCGTCTTGGGCTGCTGGCCCAGCGCCATGGCGTCGGCGCGGCCTTCGGCCATGTCCACGCGGCGTTCCAGCATGTCGAAGCGGGCAAAGGCTTCGTTCACCTTCTCGCCGGCATAGGCTTCGCGGACGCGCAGGCGGTTTTCGGCGCTCTGCATCCGGGTGACGAGGCTGTTCTGGCGGGCGCGGGCCTCGCGCAGCTTGGCCTGCAACTTGGCGATGTCCTCCTCCGAAGCCCGCAGCGCCTCATCCAGCGTCTCGATCTCATGGGCCATCTGCTCGGCCATGTCGGTGGCCTTCTGCTTTTCGACCAGCGCGGCCTTGGCCAGGTCCTCGCGATCCTTGCTGAGCGCCAGTTGCGCCTTTTCGGTCCAGCTTTCCTGAAGCGCGTTCAGCTTGCCGATATGGCGGCGCATCTCCTTCTGGTCGGCGATGGTCCGGGCGGCCGACGCGCGCACCTCGACCAGCGTCTCCTCCATTTCGAGGATAATCATGCGGATCATCTTCGCCGGGTCTTCCGCCTTGTCGAGCAAGTCGGTGACATTGGCGGCGATGATGTCGCGGGTGCGGGAGAAAATACCCATTTGAACGTCACTCCTGGTCAAAACTTTGCCGGGGCGGGCGAGGGGGGCTTCCCGCCCCGGCCGGGGCTTGCGATCCTTACGCCAGATAGCGCAGGGCCGCGGGGGTATCCTGTGTCGCGAGCATCGGGGCTTCGCTGGCGCGGGCCGGGCCGACGGCGGAAAGGATCAGGGTCGATCCAAACAGCACGGCGGCGATGGCGACGGACAGCAATTGGCCGATTTCGCGGACTGGGTTGCTCTTCTCTTGCATTGTCTTACTCCCTGAACTCTGGCCTTCAAAGGTGCCGTCGGCTTGTGCGGCGGCTTCCTCCCTGCCTTTGCAGAAGCCGTGCCAATTTGCCGAAATGGCGGAAAAGCACGGCTTTGGACGGCCCGCGTCAAAATCCTCTTGCGAAAAGTTGGGAAATTTTCCCATAAGTTGGGAATGGAGAAGAATACGCAGTTCGTCGGCCAGTCGCTGGCCTTTCTCGACGCGGTCGAACTGGCCGGGCGCGCCGCCGAACTCAACCGCCCGGTGCTGGTGATCGGCGAACGCGGCACCGGCAAGGAACTGGTCGCCGAACGCCTCCATCACCTCTCCCGCCGCTGGGGCGAGCCGCTGATCGTCATGAACTGCGCGGCGCTCCCCGAAACGCTGATCGAAGCGGAACTGTTCGGCCACGAACAGGGCGCCTTCACCGGCGCGACCCGCGCCCGCCCCGGCCGGTTCGAGGAAGCGGACGGCGGCACCCTCTTCCTCGATGAACTCGGCACCCTCTCCATGGCGGCGCAGGAAAGGCTGCTGCGCGTCATCGAATATGGCGAAGTCACCCGCATCGGCGCGTCCCGCCCGATCACCATCGACGTCCGCATCGTCGCCGCCACCAACGAAGACCTGCCCGCCGCTGCCGAGGCAGGCCGTTTCCGCCCCGACCTGCTCGACCGGCTGAGTTTCGAGGTCATCACCCTGCCGCCGCTGCGCGCGCGCGAAGGCGATATTCCCGTCCTCGCCGATCATTTCGGGCGGCGCATGGCGGCAGAGCTGGAATGGCCGCAATGGCCGGGCTTTTCCGCCGCCTGCATGGCCGAACTGGAAGCGCATGGCTGGCCCGGCAATGTCCGCGAACTGCGCAATGTGGTGGAGCGCGCCGTCTACCGCTGGGACGACCCGGCGCGGCCGGTGAGCAGCATCACCTTCGACCCCTTCGCTTCCCCGTGGAAGCCGCAGCCGCTGATGCCCCCGCCCGCCGCGCGCAGCGACACGCAACCCGCGCCATCCGTTCCCGCGCCCGGCTTCGAAGCCGTCACCGACCTCAAGGCCGCCGTGGAAGCCCATGAAGCCGCCATCGTCCGCGCCGCGCTGGACCGCTACCGCTACAACCAGCGCGCCACCGCCAAGGGTCTGGGCCTCAGCTACGACCAGCTACGGCATTGCATGAAGAAGCACGGACTGTCGGCAGGTTAACGCCGTTCATACCGGCAAGGCCGTCGTATATTTCGTCATCGACAGCGCGAAATGCGAAGCAGCCCCCTGCACGGAAGGGTGCGAGAGCACCACATTCATCAGCAGATCATTATAATCCGCCACGTCCGCGACCACGATGCGCAGCAGATAATCCCATTCTCCGGACATGGAGAAGCATTCCACGATTTCCGCCCGCCCGTCGACAAATGCCTCGAATGAGGCCCGCGCATCCCGCGCATGGCTGCGCATCCGGATGTTGCAGAGCACATTCACCTGCCGCTCGACGCTCGCCGGATCGACCAGCCGCACGGCCTTGAGCAGCACCCCTGCCTGCTCCAGCGCCTTGATCCGCCGCCAGCAGGACGCGCTGGACGCGCCCACCTTCTCGGCCAGTTCCGCATGGCTGATCGACGCATCGGTCTGCAACAGTTCCACGATGCGGCGGTCGACCGCATCAAGATGACGATCCTGTTTCATGATGTAACTATATCGGAAATCATATTTCACGATAAGCGTTTTTCTTATGAAGATTGAAACGTCTTTCAGGCAAAATCGTGGAATAATCTTCATCATGACCCACATCCATGAGCGCCCGCCCGAAGGCGCCGCCGCAGACTGGACGATCCCGCAGGACTGGAGCGCCTACACGCCCCGGGACCATGCGATGTGGGATCGTCTGTTCGCGCGGCAGGCGGCGATGCTCCCCGGCCGCGCGGTGCCGGAGTTCATGGAGGGCCTCGACATCCTGCGCATGACGAAGCCCGGCATCCCGGACTTCACCGAACTGTCCGACCGCCTGATGCAGCGCACCGGCTGGCAGGTCGTCGCCGTCCCCGGCCTCGTCCCCGACCGCCTGTTCTTCGAGCATCTCGCCAACCGCCGCTTCGTCGCGGGCCGCTTCATCCGCACGCCGGAGCAGCTCGACTATCTGGAGGAACCGGACGTCTTCCACGACGTGTTCGGCCATGTGCCCCTGCTCGCCCATCCGGTTTTCGCCGACTATATGCAGGCCTATGGCGAAGGCGGCCTGCGCGCCGAGCGCATGGGCGCCATCGACCGCCTTGCCCGCCTCTACTGGTATACGGTCGAGTTCGGCCTGATCCGGCAGGGCGACGACCTGCGCCTTTACGGCGCGGGCATCGTGTCTTCCCATGGCGAGTCGATCTTCGCGCTGGACGACCCTTCGCCCAATCGCCTGGGCTTCGATCTCAAGCGTCTGATGCGGACCAAATATCGCATCGACGACTATCAGCAGAGCTACTTCGTGATCGACAGCTTCGAGGATCTGCTGCGCCAGACGGTCGAGACGGACTTCGCGCCCCTCTACCACGCGCTGGAGGGCGCCCCCGATCTGGAGGTCGACACCATCCTCCCCGAAGATCGCATCTACACCCTCGGCACGCAGGCCTATGCCCGTGGCCGCTTCACAAAAGAGGACCGCCTCCCATGACCGCAACGCCGGACAATCCCTTGGGTCTCAACGGCTTCGAATTCGTCGAGTTCACCTCGCCCGATCCGCAAGCCATGGCGGCGCAGTTCGAACAGCTCGGCTTCACCCCCACCCACCGCCACCCGGTCAAGAACATCACCCGCTACAAGCAGGGCGGCATCAACCTGATGCTCAATCGCGACGATGCCGGGCGCGTGGCGGCCTTCCGGGGCGAGCATGGTCCTTCGGCCAGCGCCATGGCCTTCCGCGTCGCCGACCCGCAAGCCGCGATGCAATGGGCGCTCGACCATGGCGCGAAACCCACCGACGAGGACGACACCGTCATCCAGGGCATCGGCGGTTCCTACCTCTATTTCATCGCAGACGGCACGGACCTCTATGCCGATTGGGCCGAATTTCCCGACTGGCGCGAGGCGGAGGCGGCGAACGGCGTCGGCCTCGACCTGCTCGACCACCTCACCCACAATGTCCGGCGCGGCCAGATGCGCGTGTGGAGCGAATTCTACCGCACCCTCTTCAATTTCGAGGAGCAGAAATATTTCGACATCAAGGGGCAGGCGACCGGCCTTTTCAGCCAGGCGATGATCGCCCCCGACCGCGCGATCCGCATCCCCCTCAATGAAAGCCAGGACGACAAGAGCCAGATCGAGGAATTCATCCGCGACTATCATGGCGAAGGCATCCAGCACCTCGCCCTCACCACCAGCGACATCTACGCCACGGTGGAGCGGCTGCGCGCGCGCGGCGTGCGCCTTCAGGACACCATCGAAACCTATTACGAACTGGTCGACAAGCGCGTCCCCGGCCATGGCGAGGATCTAGAGCGGCTCCGCGGAAACCGCATCCTGATCGACGGCAGCGCGGAAACGGGCGAGGGCATCCTGCTCCAGATCTTCACCGAGCCGATGTTCGGCCCGATCTTCTTCGAGATCATCCAGCGCAAGGGCAATGAGGGCTTTGGCAACGGCAATTTCCAGGCGCTGTTCGAAAGCATCGAACTCGACCAGATCCGGCGCGGCGTCATCGACGTGGACGCCTGAGCGCCGCGACCCATGCGGCATGGCTCCCCCTCACGCCGCATGGGTCATACTCCTATTTCCCACATCCTTTCGTCCTGAGCGTGTCGAAGGACGCGGGCCACGTTTACCCAACCTGTTTCAACTCTGTCGATTGCGGGCAAGGAGCCAGGCAATGGGTCCGCGCGGAGCGGTATGACTTCCGCCCAACCCATCTGATGCTGGGCCAACCGACTTTCGAGATGATGACCGTCACCGCGTAGGAACCGGCTCCGCGCCCGAATAATCGTAAAATCCCTTGCCGGTCTTGCGGCCATACCATCCCGCCTCGACATATTTGACCAGCATCGGCGCGGGGCGGAACTTGGGATCGCCGGTCGTCGAATGCAGCACCTTGCAGATCTCAAGGCAGGTATCCAGCCCCACGAAATCCGCCAGCGTCAGCGGCCCCATCGGGTGATTAAGGCCCAACTGGATCGCCGTGTCGATATCCTTCACATTGGCGACGCCCTCGCCCAGCGCGAAGCAGGCTTCGTTCAGCATCGGCAGCAGGATACGATTGACGATGAAGCCCGGCGCGTCGAACGCATGGACGACCTGCTTGCCGAGCTTCACGGCATAGGCCTCGATCGCCGCCACGGTCTCGGGCGCGGTGGCAAGGCCGCGGATGATCTCGATCAGGGCCATGACCGGCACGGGGTTGAAGAAATGCACGCCCACGAAGCGCGAAGCATCCGGCGCCGCCTGCGCCAGCCGCGTGATCGGGATGGACGATGTGTTGGACGCCAGGATCGCGTCCGCGCCCAGCAGCGGCCCCACATTGCCGAAGATCGTGCGCTTGATGTCCTCGCGCTCGGTCGCCGCCTCGATCACCAGTTGCGCGTCGGCCAGCGGCGCGACATCGCCCGCCGGCCTGATCCGGGCGAGCGCCGCGTCGGCGTCGGCCTGTTCGATCTTGCCCTTCTCCACGCCCTTGGCCAGCAGCTTGGCGATCCCCGCCAGCCCCTTTTCCGCGCGGGTCTGGTCGATGTCGGACAGGATCACGTCATAGCCCGCCTGCGCCGAAACCTGCGCGATGCCCGCGCCCATCTGCCCGGCCCCAATCACGCCCACGGTGCGAATATCAGTCATATAGCCCAAGTCCTTCCGCATGAATCAGCTCGCTTGCGTCCCCCTAGCGCGAAGGAAGCGGGACGGACAGCCCCATGGCGCGGGCAGGACGGTTCCGGCGGCGTCATTTCCCGCTTTGCGCCGCCCGCCGATGATGGTTAAAGGCTTGCCATGGCCCTTTCCGACGCGACCTCAGAGCCTTTCCTGCCTGCACCTGCGTCCGGCCGTTTCGCCGCCGGGGAGCATCGCTTCCCCCTGCGCGTCTATTTCGAGGATACCGACCTGTCCGGCCTCGTCTACCACGCCAATTATCTGCGCTATATGGAGCGCGCCCGGTCGGATATGCTGCGCATCGCGGGCATCGGCCAGCGGGAGGCGCTGGAAGAGGGCAAGGGCGTCTATGCCGTCACCGATCTCCATATCCGCTACCGCCGCCCCGCCCGCCTGGACGACGACCTGATGGTGGTAAGCCGCGTCGCGCAGGTCGGCGCCGCGACCTGCGCCATTCATCAGACAGTCATGCGCGGGGACGCCATATTGACGCAGGGCGACATAACCGTCGCCTTCCTGACGCCCCAGGGCCGGCCCCGAAGGCAGCCCAAGCCCTGGATCGACATTTTCAGCCGCCTGATGAGAGGGGAAGACATCCACCCATGAGCCTTGCCATGCCCGCCGTCGGCGCGATGGGCGCCGTCACCGCCAACGCCGCCATATCGCCGCTCCATTTGTTCCTCCAGGCCGACATCGTCGTGAAGGGCGTGATGATCGGCCTGCTGCTGGCCAGCATCTGGACCTGGGCGATGATCATCGGCTTCAGCTTCACCTTGCGGAAAGCGAGCAAGCAGAGCAGCGCCTTTGAGGGCGACTTCTGGAAGGCGGAGGATATCGACCGCTTCTATGAAGCGCGCGGCAAGGCGGAGTTTCCCGCCGCCAAGGTTATGGCCGCGGGCGTGTCCGAATGGCGCCGCTCCACCGCGCAGAAGGTGATCGACCGCGACGGCACGCGCGACCGCCTCCATACCGCGATGAACAGCACCATCGCATCGGAGGTGGACCGATTGTCCGACCGGCTCAACATCCTCGCCACCATCGGTTCGGTCGCGCCCTTCGTCGGGTTGTTCGGCACGGTATGGGGCATCATGCGCGCCTTCACCGCCATCGCGGCCGAGCAGCAGAGCAGTCTCGCCGTCGTCGCGCCGGGCATTGCGGAGGCTCTGTTCGCCACCGCCATCGGCCTGTTCGCGGCGATCCCGGCGGTCATCGCCTATAACCGCTTCAGCCACGGCATCAACCGCCTCGAAACCCGCCTGTCGCGCTTCGCCGACGGCTTCTATTCGACGCTGAGCCGCGAACTGGAAGCCCAGCGATGAGAAGGCGGCTCTCCACCTTCGTCAGGGAAGGAGCGCGATAATGGCCATGTCCGGACCTTCGGGCCGCCGGGGCCGCGGCCGCGCGCCGATGGCGGACATCAACGTGACGCCGCTGGTGGACGTCATGCTGGTGCTGCTCATCATCTTCATGGTGACGGCCCCCCTGCTGGTGACGGGCGTGCCGGTGAACCTGCCCGAAACCCGCGCCAAGGGGCTTGATCAGGACGCCAAGCCCACCGTGGTGTCCATCGACCGCGATGGCGGCCTCTATATCGACGAGGAACAGATCGGCGATGCCGACCTGCCCGGCCGCCTGGCCGAGATCATGTCGGCCCATGCAGGCCAGCCCGAGCCGCCGCAGATATTCCTGCGCGCCGACACCGCGCTCGATTACGGCCGGGTGATGCGGGTGATGGGCGAACTCAACCGCGCGGGCCTCAACAAGGTCGCGCTGGTCAGCACCGGCGCGGAAAATGGCGATGCCGCCGCCAGCGACGTCAGCGATAGTTCAGAATAAGGTTCATAGGTTCAGGGGATGGAGCGCGCGGAAAAGATCGGCCTGGGCGTCGCGACGGCAGGACATGTCCTGCTGTTCGGCTTGCTGTCCGCCGGATTCCTGGCCACGCCCAATCCCTTGAAGCTCAATTCCCCGCCCATGGACGTGAGCCTGGTGGACGAGGTGGCGCTGAAATCCGCCGCGCCGCGCATCTCGGCCGAGCCGCCTCCGCCCAGCGAAGCGCCGGAAGAAGGCCCGACGCAGGACGCCGCCCCTGCCCCCGCGCCGGAGCCGGAGCCTGCCCCGGCGCCGGAACCCGCGCCCGCACCGCCCAAGCCCAAGCCGGCGCCCCCCAAGAAAGACGTGCCCAAGGCCGCGCCGAAGCCAAAGCCCGCACCCGAAAAACCCGCGCCGCCCAAGGCGAAACCCGCGCCGGAAAAACCGAACAAGCCCGCCGCCGCCGCGCCCGCGCCGAAGAAGGACGCGCCCAAGCCCAAAAAGGATGCCCCGGCGCGCGCCTCCGGCAGCGGCAAGGCGGACAAGCCCAAAGGCTCGCTGCTGGGCAAGGATTTCCTCAAGGGCATCGACACGGAGGCTGACGCGCCCCGCAAGCCCGCCGCCCCCGCCGCTTCCAGCATGGGGCCGCAGCAAAAGGCCGCGCTCGATGCGGAACTGCGCCGCCAGTTGAAGCCATATTGGCGTCCCCCCTCCGGCGCGGACGCGGACCAGCTCGTCACCCTGCTTGAAGTGCGGCTGGACAAGAACGGCCGGGTGATCGGCCAACCGGAGGTGATCGACCAGCTCGGCGTCACCGCCAGCAACCGCCCGCAGGCGCAGCTTCACGCCGAACGCGCCATTCAGGCGGTGAAGCTCGCTTCCCCCTTCACGAATCTGCCGCCCCAATATTACGAACAGTGGAAGTGGCTGCGGCCGCTCCGCTTTGACGCGAGGCTCAACCGATGATGACGACCCTGATGCGCCGCCTGAGTATGGCGGCGGCCATGCTGATCGCTTTCACCGCCGCGCCCGCGCTGGCGCAGCTTTCGGTCGACGTGACCGGCGAGATCGAAAGCAATCTCAAGATCGCCGTGCCCACCCTTCCCGCCCAGCAGGAAGTATCCACGCCCGCCGGTTCCTCCAGCGAACTGGGCCGCAAGATCGCGGAGGTGATCGCGTCCGACCTCAAAGGCTCCGGCCTGTTCGATCCGTCCGGTCCGGGCGGCCTGCCCCCGGTCGGCTTTTCCGAAGTCACCTTCCCCCGATATGAGAAATGGGGGGCGTGGCAGGCGCTGGTGCAGGGCTTCGTCCGCACCACGGGCGGGGAAGCGGACATCACCGTGGGCTGCTATCTCTACGATGTCGCGCTGAAGCAGGAACTCACCCGTCAGGGTTATGTCGTCGCGCCCCGCGACTGGCGCCGCGCCGCGCATAAATGCGCCGACGCCATCTATGCGCGCCTGTCGGGCGAAAGCCCCTTCTTCGACAGCCGCATCGCCTATATCGCCGAAAGCGGTCCCAAGGGGAACCGCACCAAGCGGCTCGCCATCATGGATTCGGACGGCGCCAATCACCGCTTTATCACCAACGGCCAGTCGATCGCGCTGACGCCGCGCTTCTCGCCCGATTACAAGTCGATCGTCTATGTGAGCTATCTGGGCAGCCGGGTGCGCATCTACATCTACGACATCGGCACGGGCAAGCAGCGGCTGGTGACGGAAAGCAGCAACCCGACCTTCGCCCCGCGCTGGTCGCCCGATGGCCGCAACATCCTCTTTTCCATGGCCGTGGCCGGGAACACCGACATCTATCGCGTGGCGGCGGGCGGCGGGACGCCGGTGCGCCTCACCAACACGCCCGGCATCGATGTCGGCGGCAGCTATTCGCCCGACGGCCGCCAGATCGTGTTCGAAAGCGACCGTTCGGGCGGACAGCAGATCTATGTCATGAACGCCGACGGATCGGGCCAGCGCCGGATCAGCCATGGCGGCGGCCGCTATGCGACGCCCGAATGGAGCCCGCGCGGCGACCTCATCGCCTTCACCAAGCTGTCGGGCGGCTTCAAGATCGCGGTGATGACTCCGGCCGGCGACAATGAGCGTATCCTGACGAACGGCTGGCAGGACGAGCAGCCCACCTGGTCGCCCAATGGCCGCGTGCTGCAATTCTTCCGCACCACGGCGGGACGGGAAGGCGCCAGCCAAGTGTGGCAGGTGGACCTTACCGGCGTCAACGAACGCCGCATCCCGACACCGCTCAGCGGGTCCGATCCGGCTTGGGGGCCTTTGCTCCCCTGAGCATTTTTCTGTGGATAACGGAACCCAATCGTCTTGACAGCGTAACGATCTTCACGAACCATATCGCCTGACTTCACGGGCGGCAAAAACGACCAAGGAGACCCCGATGAAACTATCCCGGCCCCTTTTGATGGCGACAGCCGTCATAGCGCTTGCGGCCTGCTCCAAGAAGCCGCCGGCTGAACTGCCTCCCGCTCCCGGCGGCGACGTGGGCGCGGAAACGGGCGCCGCCGCGCCGGGCGGGACGGTCAAGGGCAGCCAGGAGGATTTCGTCGCCTCCGTATCCTCCGACCGTATATTCTTCGGCCTCGATCAATATGATGTGGATGCGGAAGATCAGGCGACGCTGCAAAGCCAGGCCGCCTGGCTGCAACAGAATCCCAATGTCCGCGTGACGATCGAGGGGCATTGCGACGAGCGCGGCACCCGCGATTACAACATCGCGCTGGGCGAACGCCGCGCCAATGCGGCGAAGAATTACCTTGCTTCGCTGGGCATCGATCCCGGCCGCATCACGACGGTCAGCTACGGCAAGGAACGCCCGGCCGCGCTGGGATCGGACGAATCGGCATGGGCGCAGAACCGCCGGGCGGTCACGGTCACCGTGCAATATTGAAGCCTTTGGGTCGCACCTGAGCTTTCAGCCCGCCTGTCCTGGGACCGGCGGGCTTTTTCTTTGGGCCGGGGCAGCGATTTGCTGATGACGGTTATGGATGGGGAGCGGGCGTCGCGCAGAGCCTTTCTACCGTCATCCCAGCATTGAATGGCGGAAAACGGCCGCACGCGTCCCGCACCCGCTCACTCCCAACCGCCGCCCAGGGCCAGGAAGATCGCCACCTGATCCAGCGCCAGTTGCGACCGCGCCGCCGCAGCCGCGGCTTCCGCGCTCGCCAGACTGCGCTGCGCGTCCAGCAAGGACAGGAAATCCCCCCGCCCGAAGCGGAACAACCGCTGCGCCTGTCCCGCCGACACCGCCGCGCTATCCCGCGCCGCGTCCAGCGCCGCCGCCCGCTCCGCATCCCGGCGATAGGTTTCCAGCGCCGTCTCCGCCTGCCGCAGCGCCTCCAGCACCGTCCCGTCGAAGCGGGCGAGGTCCGCCCTTACCTGCGCGTCGGCCTGATCGATCCGCGCCCGCACCACGGGCCGGTTGGGGAAGCTCCACGACAGCAGCGGCCCCACGCTCATGCCGAAGGCCGTACCGCCGCCAAAGTCCTTGAGCGGCCCCGACAGCCCCAGCGACCCGCCAATGCTGACATGCGGATAAAGGTCCGCCATCGCCACGCCCAGCCGCGCCGTATCGCCCGCAATGGCCCGCTCCGCCTGCCGGATGTCCGGCCGCCGCCGGATCAGCGCGGCCCCGTCCCCGGCCGGCAGGGGTTGCCCCAGCACCGGCAAGGCCGCGCAGCCTTCCACCTCCGCCGGATAATCGGCCGGCGACCGTCCCAGCAGGGTCGCCAGCAGGTAAAGTCCATTCTGCCGCTGCGCGTCGAACGCGGGAAGCCCCGCCGCGCTGCTCTCCACCGCCGATTCGGCCCGGCTCACGTCAAAGGCGGTGCCCCGCCCGCCCCGGAACAGCCGCCGCGTCGCGTCCGCCGTATCGCGCTGCAACGCCACGACGCGCTGGTTGACACGCAGCGAATAATTGGCCGCGCACACCTGAACATAGGCCCGCGCCACCGCCGCCGCGACGCTCATCCGTACATAATCCCGTGCGGCGGCGCTCGCTTCCACATCGGCGCCGCTCGCCTCGATCGCGCGCCGCACCCGGCCATTGAGGTCCAGCGTATAGGAGGCGCTCAGCCCCAGATCATAGCCGACCACGCCCGGCAAGCTCTCGCCCGTCCCCGAAGGGCGCGTCAGGCTCGCGCCGCCTTCGGCCGTGGTGCCGATGGTCCGCCCCGCCTGCGCCTCGCGCAGCACGGCCTGCGCCCGCGTCAAATTGGCGTCGGCCGCGCGCAGGTCGGCATTGGCGGCCAGCGCCTGCTCGATCAGCGCATCCAGCGTGGGATCGTCATAGAGCCGCCACCAATGGCCGGGCGGCGGCGCATTGCTCGCCATGCCGCCTTGCGCCGCATGGAACGCGCCCTGCGCGGAGGGCGCGGACGCCGCCGATGTTTCAGGCGGCCGATAATCCGCCCCCGCCGTCGCGCAGGCCGCCAGCCCCAGCGCAAGCAAAGGCGCGAACACAATCTTACGCATGACGGCACGTCCCCTGCTTTGCGTCCTTCGCCTTCGGCTCCACCGTCACGGTCGCGGTCCGCCCGGTGATGAGGCTGATATCGGCGGGCACCCTGGTCAGCTTCACCCGCACCGGAATCCGCTGCGCCAGCCGCACCCAGGAAAAGGTCGGCTGCACATTGGGCAGCAGATTGCCCGAATCCGACCGGGTGGAATCATTGATGCCGAAAGCGACGCTCTCGACCCGCCCATGCAGGTCGTGCTCCTCGCCCATCATCCGCACCGTCACCGGCGCGCCCAGACAGATCAGCGGCAGCTTCGTCTCCTCGAAATAGCCCTCGACCCGCAGGCTGTCCTTGTCCACCAGCGCCATCGCCTGCCTGCCTGCCGCCACATAGTCACCCTGATGCAGGTCCAGATTGGTGACGGTGCCGTTGACCGAGGCCAGCACCCGCGTCCGCTTCAGGTCCAGCGCCGCCCCGTCCCGCGCGGTGATCGCTTCCGCCAGCGCCGCCTGCGCCGTCGCCACGCGCGCGACATTCTGCTCATGCGCTTCGGCCGCGACCAGATCGCCCAGCGCCTGGTCGCGGCGCGCCTCCCGCCGGGCCTGCGCCAGCGTCGCCTGCGCGCTTTCGACCCGCGCCGCCGCCTGTTTCAGCGCCAGTTCGTAGCGGGGCCGGTCGATCACGAACAACAGGTCGCCTTCCTTGACCTGCTGGTTGTCGCGCACCGCCACCGACGTCACGAGGCCGCCGATATCCGGCGTCACCCGCACCACATCGGCCCGCACCCGCCCGTCGCGGGTCCAGGGGCTGCGCTCATAATGGTTCCACATCCAGATCGCGATCAGGATGGCGGCGATCACGATGACGATCGTGGCGGCACTCCGCGCCAAGGGAGCAAGGTAGCGGTTCATAGGCGGATTCCAAGCATGGGAACGAGAATCGAAAGCAGCCCCAGCAGCAGGATGAAGATGCTGAGGTCGACCAGCGCGCGATAGGCGATGAAGCGGTAAAGGCCCAAAGCGTGGATAAGGCGCGTGACGCCCCAGCTCAGGATCAGGGCGAAGATCGCCAGCAACAGCAGCGTGGGCACATAGACGCCCCCCAATGCGACTTCTCCGGTCATGCGGCGGCTTTCCGGTAAATGGCGCCGTCGGCGAACAGGTTCCGGCGCAGGGCGATCAGCGCCAGTATCGCGCTGCGCCGCACGCCGGGATCGGGATTGGCGGAAAGCTCCGTGATCGCGCGATCCATATCGTGCAGCAGCGCGGGCTGCGCCGGGGCGGGCGCGTCGGGATCAAGCGCGCGATAATAGTCGCCCACCCCCTGCAACACCCGCGTCAGCGAAGCGCTGTCTCCCGGCGGCAGTTCCAGCCGCAATGCGCGCAGCTCGCCGATGCCGATGCCGGTCCGCAGGTCGCGCAATGCGTCGTAAAGCTGCCCCTTGTCCGCGCCGAGCGCCGCCAGCCGGGGGGCCAGCAGGGCGATCCGGTCCAGCATCCGGTTGATCCAGCCGCGCACATCGGGCCGCCCCGCTACATTGGCGCGGTTGGCTATATCGCGCCATCCCGCGCGGATGATGCGGCGGATCGCATATTGCAGACCGGCCGGCTGCAACAAGCCGGCCATGACCGCCGCGAACCAGATGCCGGTAAGCTGGGCCAGGTTGCCGTTCACGAAGGTCGGAAATTCGTTCTGATAGCTTGCCGCCAGCAGGGCCGGGCTGCCCAGCCCCAGCAGCGTGGGCATGACATAGCCCGCCAGCGAGGGCGACGCCATTGCCGACCCCAGCAGGATGAGCGCGGGAGCGAAGGCCGCCATCAGCATGACGAAGCCGTCGAGCCGCGGCATGATCGCATAGCCATAAAGCGCGCCCAGCAGCGACGCGAGAATCGTGCCGATCATCCACCCTTTAAGCGGCGCTTTCGGATTGTCCTGCGACGAATAGATCGCGAGGAAGATACCCGCCAGCATCGTCGCGCTCGCGCCGTCCTTCCACCCGCTGCCGATCCACAGCGCGCATCCGGCGACCAGCGTGACGAAGGCATTGAACGCGCCCTGCCGCGCCCCTTCATAATCGCGATGCACTTCGCGGAAGCGCCGCCCTTCCAGCAGCTCGCCGACGCGCGCGTTGACCGGCGTGCGGCTGTAGCTCGTCATCTGGTCATAGAGGTCGCGGCAGTCGCGATGCGCCGCGATCAGGCTGGCGAGACGCGAAAACAGGCTGAGCCGCATCATGTCCGCCCATTCCATGCCGGGCCGGGCCGGCGGCTCCAGCGCGGCGCAGCGTTCGATCAGGGCGTCGGCGCTGGCCGACCGCTGCTCCAGATCCTTTTCGGGATTCTCGACCCAGTGCTGGACGTCCGCGATCAACGCCCCGACTTCGGGCGGCACGTCGCCGCCGCGCGCGGCCTTCAACATCTGCAACCGGTCGTCCACCGCCGCGCCCAGGGGCAGCAGCAGCGATAGCTGGTCCTGCAACGCCCGCACCGTCCGCACGCGCGGCACCCGGCGCGACAGGTCATAGGGCAGATGCGTGGAAAGCTGGTGCAGTTCGGTCACGTCCTGCGCCAGACGGCGGCGCTCGGCGGCCAGCCCTTCCACCGGCTCTATGGCGATGGCGTCGCGGGTCCACCGTTCCGCGTCGCGCAGGATCGCCGCGACCCGGTTCAGCACCATCGACGCGACCGATCCGGGCAGGATGGCGGCGTGAACCAGGCTGCCCGACAGGATGCCGATGGTGATTTCCTGCACGCGGGAGGAAGCGAGGTCGAAGATAGTCTGCGGCGTTTCGAAACTGGGAAAGGCGATGAGGCAGGCGCTATAACCCGCCAGCACGAACATATAGGATCGCGGCGTGCCGTCGAGCTGCGATACGAACACGCAGAAAGCCAGCCATCCCGCCATCGCCAGCGTCAGCAGTTCGGGCGCGTTGACCAAGGGCGGCACGATCGCCACGGCGACGACCGCGCCGACCAGCGTGCCCATCACGCGGTAGACCGCCTTGGAGATGACCGCGCCCGCCATGGGCTGCGCCACGATGAAGGAGGTGACGAACGCCCAATAGGGCCGCTCCAGCCCGATACTGAACGAGATATAGAGCGCCAGCGTGGCGGCAAGGAAGCATTTAAGCCCGAACAGGGCCGCGGGCCAGCCGAAACGCTCTTTCATGGCTCCGCGCGCAGCTCCGCTATGCGTCGTCCCAACAGTTCCATCAACCGGACGCTCGTATCCATGTCGGCGTCGGACATGCCTTCCATCAGCGCATTGCGCAATATGTCGAGTCGATCCTGAATGGCGCCCACCAGCTCCTGTCCCGCCGGGGTCAGGGCCAGCCGGTTGGACCGCCGGTCGTCGGGATGGGGCGACCGCTCCACCAGCCGGGCCGCCTCCAGTTGATGCAATGTGCGGACGAGCGAGGGCTGGGTGATTTCCAGCGCCTCGGCCAGATCGATCTGACGCGCTTCCGATCCCAGCCTGTCAAGGTGAAGCAGGCACCAGCCCGCCGAATTGGATAGCCCGATCTCCGCCAGCGTCCGGTCCGCCAGGCTGCGCCATCCGCGCGCCACGGGCGAAAAGGTGCGCGAAAGCGCGCGCTGGCGTTCAAGGGTCGGCATGGGCAGATAGTTAGATAGCTAACTAATCCTCTTTGTCAAGAAAACGCTTTTCCCTCTTCATCTCACTCTTGATCTTACTCTTGCATTTGCGATGGCCCGGCACCCGCCGGGCCATCCTTTTCCCCTCGCCTCAGCCCCGCCGCGTGCCCGAAAAGCCCGCCGCGCCGAACGCGCCAAGCTGCATCGTGCCGGTGATGCTGTCCCCGCTCACCTCCGCCTCGCATTCCAGCGTCATCGGCATGGGCAGCGTCATGTCCATCTTCCACGTCAGCGTGTTGCCCTCGACCTTGCCGTCCTTGACGTCCAGCGATCCCATCATCCCCGCGAAGGTGCCGTTGAAGCGATCCCCCGCGCTGATGACGGTGAAGACGCCATTCTGGTCGCCCATCGGCGTCTTCGCCACGCAATCATAGGCGCCGTCCACTGCTGCCATGTCCCTGTCTCCCTTGTGCAGCCGTCAATCGGCCAATGTGCCCATCTCCACCGGCAGGCCGACCGCGTCAAGCTGCGGCCGCACCAGTTTCGCATCGCCCACGACGACCCAGATCAGCCGGTCGGCGTTGATCGCCTCCCGCGCCGCCTTGTCCATGTCCGCCGCCTTCATGGCGCGATAGGTGGCGGGCAGCGTCTCGTAATAATTGTCCGGCCGCCCCAGCAAGTCGTTCCGCATCATCGCGCCCAGCAGATCGGTCGATGTTTCGAAACTGCCCGGCAGGGAGAGAATCTGGCTGTTGATGGTCTGGTTCCGCTCAGCTTCCGTGATGCCCTTGGCGGTCAGGAAGTCGCCGATGTCCTTGCGCGCGGCGATGATCGACTCGCCGGTCTTGTCGGTCTGCACCGGGGCATAGACCAGCAGCGGGATCGTCTCCTTGACGCCGGGCAGCGCGGTCCCGGCATAATAGGCCCAGCCCTTCGTTTCGCGCAGGTCCATGATGAGGCGGGATGTCGTGCTGCCGCCCAGCACTTCATTGGCAGTGATGAGGTCGACCGGATTGTCCATGCCCTGCTTGTTGGTAAGCACGCCGGCCAGGATCATCGATTGCGGGCTCTGCGGCTTGTCGACCAATATGATTCGCGCCGGACGGGCCATGCGATCCATGCGGAACAGCTTCGTCCCCTTTTGCGCGGCAGGCGCCTTCCAGTCGCCGAAGCGCTTTTCCAGCAGCGGCATGATCTCCGCCAGCGTCGTATCGCCGGTGACGAAGATCGTCGCATTGTCGGGCCGCAGCCATGTGTCATGGAAGGCGGTCAGATCCTGCCGCACTACCGCCTTCACGCCGCTTTCCGTGCCGGAGCCGGTGAAGGGAATGCCATAGGGATGCGCCTGCCCGTAAAGCAGCGGCGGCAGCAGGCGCTGCGCAATAGGCATCGGCTCGGTCTTTTCCGCCGCGATCCGCGTCAGAAGCTGGCCGCGCAGCCGCTCCACCTCCTTGGGATCGAAGGCCGGGTTGCGGACGATATCGGACAGCAGGCCCAGCGACGCGTCCAGATTGGGCTTGAGCGCATAGAGTCCGACCGTGGTGCTATCCATGCCGTTCTTCGCGCCGATGGAGGCGCCCAGCCGTTCCTGCTCCTCAGCGATCTGCACGGAACTGCGCGTCTTGGTGCCTTCATCCAGCAGCGCGGTCGTCAGCGCCGCCGTGCCCAGCTTCGCCTTGTCGTCCGCCGCGTTGCCCGCGTCGAAGGAGACGGACACACGCACCACCGGCACCGTCGCGCGGCGGGCGAAGACGATGGGGATGCCATTCTTGAGCTTGGCATGTTCGACCTTCGGGAAGACGAGGTCGGCGACCGGCTCGATCGGCGGCTCGGCGATCCTGGTCGGCGCGGGCGGCTGCGCGGCGACGGGCGCGGGCGCCTTGGGATCGCGGAAATAAGCGGGCTTGTGCGTCGCGTTGCCGGCCAGCGCATTATCCTCCGCCGACCGCTCGCCGGGCGCGACCGTCAGGCGGAAGACGGGACGGCTCAGCCACTTGCGCGCGGCTTCGCTCACCGATTGCGGCGTGGCGGCGGCATAGGCGGCGAGGTCTTTCTTATATTTGCCCGGATCGCCCGAATAGACCGCGCCTTCGGCCAGCGTCACCGCCTTGCCGCTGAAACCGCCGACCTTCTCCAGCCCCGAAATCGTGCCCGACACCTGCTGCGTCGCGGCGCGGAGCACTTCGTCGTTGCTCGGCCCCTTGGCGAGATAGTCGGCGAGAAGCTGGTCCAGCCGCTTGCCGACCGCGACCGGGTCCGCGCCCGGCTTCACGTCCACGGTGATCTCGGCAATGCTGAGCTTCTCGAAAGGCTGGATGCTGGCCTTGACCGCGACGGCGACCTTCTCCTCCTTCACCAGGATATTGTCGAGCCGCGAAGACCCCAGCCCGCCAAAGACCGACATCGCCAGATCGAGTTGCTGCAGGTCGGGCGAATTGACCCCCGGCACGATCCAGTTCCGGTAAAGGCGCGTGGCGGCGACATTATCGTGCATCACCTTCTCGACATCCTGCCCCAGCGTCGGGACGGTTGCGTCGACATCCTGCGGCGCGGGACCGGCGGCGACGTTGCCGAACCATTTTTCGGCCTTCGCCTTCGCGGTCGCCACATCGATGTCGCCTGCCAGCACCAGCACGGCATTATTCGGACCGTAATGCGTCTTGAACCAGTTCTGCACGTCGCCAAGGCTGGCCGCGTTCAGGTCCGCCATCGAGCCGATGGTGGAATGGCGATAGGGATGCCCTTCAGGCAGCATCGCTGCAAGCTGGGCATATTCGACGAGGCCATAAGGCTCATTCTCGCCCATGCGCTTTTCGTTCTGGACGACACCGCGTTGGGTATCGAGCTTTACCTGCGTCACCGCGCCCAGCAGATGCCCCATCCGGTCGGATTCCAGGAACAGCGCCCGGTCGAGCGCGCCAGTCGGCACCGTTTCGAAATAGTTGGTGCGGTCGAACCAGGTCGTGCCGTTCCAGTCGGTCGCGCCGATATCCTCCAGCCGCCCGAAGAAGGGGCCGTCCGCATTTTCCGAGCCATAGAACATGAGATGCTCGAACAGATGGGCAAAGCCGGTCTTGCCCGCCGGTTCGAAACGCGATCCGACATGATACCAAACGGATATGGCCACGACCGGCGCCTTGCGATCGGTATGGACGATGACGCGCAGGCCGTTCCTGAGCGTGAACTGCTCATAGGGAATGTCGACCTTCGCCACGAGGCTGGAGAGCGGCGCGGGCGCGGCGGCGGCGGTCGAGGGCGCGGCCATGGCGGCGGCGGGCATAACGAACGCGAGCGAAGACAAGCCGAGCATCCATGCTGCACGACGCGACGAGGAGAAAAGGATCATGAGCGCCTCATGGGGATCAGTGGATCATATGGCCGGGAAAGGACCGGTCTTTCCGCAGCATAGCGGGGCGTTCTATCGACGCAATACGCTTTCCGCTGGACAGCGGAGATGCGCCGGATAGGTTCGGCGGCCCAACCATGAAGCAGAGTTCCCCATGGCCCTTCGCACCGCCCTTCTTGCCACCGTTCTTGCCCTTGCCGTCCCCGGAATGGCGGCGGGGCAGGACAAGCCCGCCTTTTCCGCCGATGCGATCCGCGCGGATGTGAGCTTTCTGGCGGACGACCTGCTGGAAGGGCGCGATGGCGGCACGCGGGGCTATGACATTGCGGCGCGCTATGTCGCGGCGCGCTTCACCGCATTGGGGCTGGAGCAGGCCGTGCCCGATAGCTGGTATCAGCCGGTGACGCTGGCCGTGGCGACGCTAGACAAGGACAGCGCCGCCACGCTCACCATCGGCGGCAGGCGGTTCGACAATGGCGGCGATGTCGTCATGGGCGCGTCCGGGCGGGAACCTGTGCAGGATCTGGAGGCGGACGCGGTCTTCGTCGGCTACGGCCTCCGGTCGGATCGGGAGAAGATCGACGATTATGCGGGTCTCGACCTCCGGGACAAATGGGCCGTGGCGCTGTCCGGCGCTCCCGTGGGAATGCCGAGCGAGATCGGCGCGCATCTGGCCGCCGAAAAGGCGATGGCGGCGCAGAAGGCGGGGGCCATCGGCCTGATCACCATTCCAAGCCCCGGCCTGCTGGCGCGAACGCCATGGGACAGGCTGAAGGAGCGGGCGAACGATCCCAGCGTGGGATGGATGCAGCCCGATGGGCGGCTCTACGTCCGCACGCCGGGAATAAGAGGATCGGCCTATGCCCATGACGGGGCAGCAGAGGCTTTGCTCGCCGGGTCCGGGCGGACGCTGGCGGCGATCCGGGCGGAAGCGGGGAAGAAAGGCTGGCGGCCCAGGGGCTTCGCGCTGAAACCGCTGGTCCGCATCGAGCGCAGGAGCAGCGTGGCGACAGCGCCCAGCAGCAACGTGCTGGCGGTGCTGCCCGGCTCCGATCCGGCGCTGGCGGGGGAATATGTGCTGCTGATGGCGCATCTCGACCATGTCGGGGTAAAGCCGGATACGCCGGGCAAGGACAAGATCTACAACGGCGCGATGGACAATGCGTCGGGCATCGCGACCATGCTGGCGGTGGCGAAAGCCTTTGCGGAGAGTGGGGCACGGCCGAAACGCTCCATCCTCTTCGCGGCGGTGACGGCGGAAGAGGACGGGCTGCTGGGGTCGCAATATCTGGCGAAGCATCCTGTCCTGCCTGCGGGCGGAAAGCTGGTGGGCGTGGTCAATCTGGACATGCCGATCCTGACCTACGACTTTCAGGATCTGGTGGCTTTCGGCGCGGAACATTCGACGCTGGGACCGATCGTGGAGAAGGCGGCGAAATCCGAAGGCATCGCCCTGTCGCCCGATCCTCTGCCTGCGGAAGGATTGTTCACGCGTTCGGACCATTACCGCTTCGTCGAGGAGGGCGTGCCTTCGGTGTTCCTGATGACGGGCTTTGCCGGGCCGGGAAAGGCGGCGTTCGAGCATTTCCTCAAGACCGACTACCACAAGCCGTCCGACCAGATCGACCTGCCCTTCCACTGGGAGGCGGCGGCGAAGTTCGCGCGGGTGAACTATGCTATTGCGCGGGAGATCGCCGATGCGGCGGAGGCGCCGCGCTGGTATAAGGACGACTTCTTCGGCGACGCCTTCGCGGCGGATCAGCCCAAGGTGGCGAAACCATCAATGAAATAGCGAAGGGATGCGTTTTTTTCGGTTCCGACAGGATAATATCCTAACGCCTCTTGTGTTGCCTTTTAGCAACACTACATCGCGAACAGCTTTTACGAAGGGGATGACATGAACCTCGAGAAATTCACTGATCGCGCCAAGGGCTTCCTTCAGTCGGCGCAGACCGTCGCGATCCGCATGAACCATCAGCGGATCAGCCCGGAACATCTGCTCAAGGCGCTGCTGGAGGACCAGCAGGGCATGGCGGCGGGGCTTATCAAGGCCGCCGGCGGATCGCCCGAGATCGCGGTGCGCGATACCGATGCGGCGCTGGCGAAGATTCCCGCTGTTTCCGGCAGCGGCGCGCAGCAGACGCCGGGCCTCGACAATGATGCCGTGCGCGTGCTCGACAGCGCGGAGCAGGTGGCCCAGAAAGCGGGCGACAGCTTCGTCACCGTCGAGCGGCTGCTGCTGGCGCTGACGCTCGCCTCCACCACGGCGGCGGGCAAGGCGCTGGCCGCCGCGGGCGTGAAGGCCGAGGCGCTCAACGCCGCGATCAACGATCTGCGCGGAGGCCGCACCGCCGATACGGCCAGCGCCGAGGACCGCTATGACGCGCTCAAGAAATTCGCCCGCGACCTGACCGAAGCGGCGCGGGAAGGCAAGCTGGACCCGGTGATCGGGCGCGACGAGGAAATCCGGCGGACGATCCAGATCCTGGCGCGGCGGACCAAGAACAACCCCGTCCTGATCGGCGATCCCGGCGTCGGCAAGACCGCCATCGCCGAAGGGCTGGCGTTGCGTATCGCCAATGGCGATGTGCCCGATACGTTGAAAGACCGCACGCTGATGGCGCTCGACATGGGGAGCCTGATCGCGGGCGCCAAATATCGCGGCGAGTTCGAGGAGCGCCTGAAAGGCGTGCTCGATGAGGTGAAGGGCGCCGAAGGACAGATCGTGCTGTTCATCGACGAGATGCACACGCTGATCGGCGCGGGCAAGTCCGAAGGCGCGATGGATGCGGGCAATCTGCTCAAGCCCGCCCTTGCACGCGGCGAACTGCACTGCATCGGCGCGACGACGCTGGATGAATATCGCAAATATGTGGAGAAGGACCCCGCGCTCCAGCGGCGGTTCCAGCCGGTATTCGTAGGCGAACCGACGGTGGAGGACACCATCTCCATCCTGCGCGGCCTGAAAGAGAAATATGAGCTGCACCATGGCGTGCGGATCACCGACGGCGCGCTGGTGTCGGCAGCGACGCTCTCCAACCGCTACATCACCGACCGTTTCCTGCCCGACAAGGCCATCGACCTGATGGACGAGGCGGCGTCGCGCCTGCGGATGGAGGTGGAGTCCAAGCCCGAGGAGATCGAAAATCTCGACCGGCGGATCATCCAGCTCAAGATCGAGCGGGAGGCGCTGAAGAAGGAGACGGACAAGGCGTCGGCGGACCGGCTGACGGCGCTGGAAGAGGATCTTGCGAACCTCGAACAGCAGTCGGCGGAACTGACGCAGCGCTGGCAGGCGGAAAAGGACAAGATCGCGGGCGAAAGCAAGCTCAAGGAACAGCTCGATGCCGCGCGGCTGGAACTGGAGCAGGCGCAGCGCGGCGGCGACCTCGCGAAAGCGGGGGAACTGGCCTATGGGCGCATCCCCGAACTGGAGCGCAAGCTGGAAGAGGCGCAGAACGTCACGCAGGGCGCGATGCTGCGCGAGGAGGTGACGAGCGAGGATATCGCCTCGGTCGTGTCGCGCTGGACCGGCATCCCCGTCGACCGGATGATGGAGGGCGAGCGCGAGAAGCTGCTCGCCATGGAAGCGGAACTGGGCAAGCGCGTCATCGGGCAGCAGGAGGCGGTGAAGGCCGTGGCGACCGCCGTGCGCCGTTCGCGCGCGGGATTGCAGGACCCGAACCGGCCACTGGGATCGTTCCTGTTCCTGGGCCCCACGGGCGTCGGCAAGACGGAGTTGACCAAGGCGCTCGCGGGCTTCCTGTTCGACGACGACAACGCGATGGTGCGGATCGACATGAGCGAGTTCATGGAGAAGCACAGCGTCGCGCGGCTGATCGGCGCGCCTCCGGGCTATGTCGGCTATGAGGAAGGCGGCGTGCTGACCGAAGCGGTGCGGCGGCGGCCCTATCAGGTGGTGCTGTTCGATGAGGTGGAGAAGGCGCATGGCGACGTGTTCAACGTGCTGTTGCAGGTGCTGGACGACGGGCGCCTGACCGATGGGCAGGGGCGCACGGTGGACTTCACCAACACGATCATCGTGCTGACGTCCAATCTGGGCAGCCAGTATCTGACTAATCTGGCGGACGGCCAGAGCGTCGAAGATGTCGAGCCGCAGGTGATGGAGGTCGTGCGAAGCCACTTCAGGCCGGAGTTCCTCAATCGCCTGGACGACATCATCCTGTTCCACCGCCTGGGCGCGGACCATATGGCGCCGATCGTGGATATTCAGGTCGGGCGGGTGCAGAAGCTGCTCAAGGACCGCAAGGTGGTGCTGGACCTGACGGACGGCGCGCGGGCTTGGCTGGGGCGGGTCGGTTACGATCCGGTCTATGGCGCGCGGCCATTGAAGCGGGCGGTGCAGCGTTACCTGCAAGACCCGCTCGCCGACCTGATCCTGCGCGGCGAAGTGCCGGATGGGTCGACGGTGAAGGTCGAGGAAGGCGATGGCGGGTTGGTGTTGAGGGTGGTTTGATCCCACCCTTTAGCGAAAAAAGGGGGGCATATGCCCCCCTTTTCTTTTGATACTGAAAACTGTGCTCAAAACAACTTGCCGGTTTGCAGCTTCACACCTGCATAAAGGAAGCGGCCTACACCGGAAATCGGATAGCTGAGTTCTCCCAGGTCCGGCGTCTGATCCGTGAAATTGTTGATCCCCGCATAAACCTGGAACCTGTCATCGACTTCATAGGCGAAGCGGATGTCATGTTGCTGAAGCTCCTTGTACCAGACATATTTAGGATCGACGAGATCGGGATTGCCGGTCAATTCCTCCGTCAGATAGCGGCGGGTCTTGCTGGAATAGGTGAAAGTATAGTTGGCGGTGAACTTGTTCAGTTTCCACACCAGGTCCAATGTACCGCGCCACCGGGGATTGTAAGCCTCCAAAATGTCATTATCGATCTCAGCACCGATGGAAGGAACTTCCGTCTTCCTGTCCAGATAGCCACCGATCAGGTTGATATTGAAGGTGCCGAGATTGTCGCTGGGCGAAAACACGTAGCGGATGGAGAAATCCGCGCCAGCCGTCCGCAGTGCAGCCACATTCTGCGGTCGCACATTGAAACCGATGCGACGCTGGATATCGTTGCCGTCACCCAGGACGAAGCCCGTTGCCGGATCACGGAATATATTCTCGCAGAACACATTTTCGGCGGTGGGCTGATCCACGCAAAGCCGCGCCAATTCGGTCGGCGTGGGCGTATTGACGGCATTTTTGATCTTAATGTCGTACCAGTCGAAAGTGAGTGTCAGACCGGGAATGAACCGGGGTTGCAACACGAGGCCCGCCGTCCACGACTTAGCCGTTTCCTCCGTCAGCAACGGATTGCCGCCGGTCGTTCCGCGCCGGGTCGTATTGACCGAGGGAACGGTGGAAGGCGTGAAATTGGCAATCTCGTCCGGGGTCAGGCCAAGGCCGGACAAAATGGTGGCGCAATTCGCGCGGCGATATTGCGTGCCCTCATCCAGTCGCCTGAAATCGCAGGGGTCCTGAACCTGAAGGAACGTGCCCGTCGCGGGCTGAAACAGTTCGCCGATATTGGGCGCGCGCACCGCCTGCGAATAGGACCCACGGAACCGCAGATCGGGGATCGGCGCATAAATGCCGTCCACCTTCCATGTGGTCGTCTTGCCTACGGTGCTATAGTCCGAAAAACGTATCGCACCTCCGACCGAGAGCAGATGGGCGAAACGCATATTGGACAGGATCGGCGCGTTCACCTCGCCGAAAAATTCCTTCACGTTGAAACGCCCGCCGCTGATAGGTAGCGCAGCGAAGTCACGGAATTCGCCGTTCTGAATCAGCGCATCAGGCGTCTCGCGGCTCTTTTCGCGACGATATTCGCCTCCCAGCGCGAAACCGAAGGAACCGCCGCCGGGGAAGGTGAAAACCGAATCCAGGTTGCCCGAAACAGACCCGGTCACCACTTCCTGCGAAATCTTGGAGCGGCTGACATTGTCGGCCAGCACGAAGGCGAGCGCTTCAGGATCGGCCACGCCATTACCCAAAACATTGAGCGGACGACAGGCGCTACCCGCGCCCGGCGTGAAGGTTGTGGCAGGACCGCCAAAATTATCCGGATCGATGACACCGCCATAGGCAAGCGTCGATCGGCAGACGATATCCCCCGTCACAGGATCACGCACCGCATCCAGCGCCGCATAGTAGCGGTCGCCGATCAGATTGGCGGTCTGACGGTTACGGACCTTGGTTTCGCCATAGATATAGGAAACATCATAGTTGAGATTGTCGGTAATTGCGCCGTCAAAGCCGAGCACGATACGCTTGGTCTTGCGCTTTACGGTTTCGCCGCGAATGCCGAAGTCGTAATTGTCACGCGATACCAAGGCACCGTCCGGCGCGGCGCCTGCACCAAACCGTTCGGCCAGATAAGCATTGTCCGGCTGAAGATAAGTGAAGAAATCGAAGCTGGGCTGAGCCACGGAATAGGCTTTGGTCTCGACATATTTGCCCTCTGCATAGAAGCGGATGGCGGGGGAGAATTCATAGCTGGCCAGCATATTAAACATGTGCCGGTTCTGCGATGGTTGAAGATCGCCGAAATAGCCGGCAACCGGCGTGTTCGATCCGCCGACCGCACGCGCATTACCGCCGATCAGGATTTGCCCTCGATCATAAGGAAGACCGCTGCCGGTAAAATCGGGGATGCCGTCGAGATCGAGATCCACGGCACCATCGGGCGAACTGTCGGCCCAGGTCAGATTGCTATAGGGAATCCGATCAGGAACGTTGGGATCATCATCCAAGTCATCCTGATTCTGGAGAATTTCCCTATATTTCGCCGGATTTCCCGAAAATCCGCGCGCAATGGGGCTAAGACGATCGGACTTATTATATTCATATGCAACCGCAATGTTGCCGCGCCCTTCCGCGAAATTCTTGCCTGCCGTCACGCTGAAATAGCGATTGGCTGCGTCACCCTTGGACGAAATGCCGGATTGGGCGCGCGCGGTCAGTCCTTCGAAATTGCGCTTGAGCACGAAATTGACCACGCCCGACACGCCATCCGCGCCGTAAATCGCCGATGCGCCACCCGTTAGAACATCAACCCGTTCGATCAGATCTTCGGGAATAGTGTTGATATCCACAGCCGCCGAATTGGCGATGCCGGCGACGTGGCGCTTGCCGTTCACCAGAACGAGTGTCCGCTCCTCCCCCAGATTGCGGAGATTGAGCAGGTTGACGCCCGTTTCACCAAAGCCCGCGTCCGCGCCTCCGGACAGCGAACTGCCGGTGGAAGCCGAAAGTGCGGGATTACGCAAAAGAATATCGGTCAGGTTGGTCCGGCCTGTCTGCTCGATCTGTTCGGCAGAAACCGCCACGATGGGATTGGCGACGTCCAGTTCCGGTCGCGCAATACGCGAACCCGTAACGACAATTATCGGTTCATCTTCCCGTTGGGTCGATTCCTGCGCCATGGCATAGGATGAAATCAAAGCCATGCCGATAGCGATCGACCCAGCACTGTTCCGCAAACTTGCTGTTTTCGATATGATTTTCACTGTCCAGTCCCTTGCTCTGGAGTTCGAGAGAATGTTCTGCTCTCTCAACAATCACGCGATAGGGATTTATGTCCGACAGCATCCCGCGCATGAGTGGCTTTGAAACTGCGGATGGTGAAAGGAACTGTAAAGACAGAGAAAATGACTCAAGTTGATTATGCTGCAAACTGTAGCAAATCTATCACAGTGTTTCTGCTTAGCGCTAATTAGAAATTATATTATAACGATAAAATAAAAATAGAAATTATATGATGTTTGATTTGTCATAGTAATAATTTTATAAAATGATTTATTTAAAATATACATAGCTCAAATAATATAGACTATATTTCTATATATTATGTTATTTATATTGATAAAATACAATATAGGTAAGATTATTTATGAATATATCCTATAAGATAAATTCAAATCTTAATTTAGAGATAATAAAAGACACCTATATGTCAGCTGGACGAGTTAGAATTTCCGATTTCCTTGATCCTTCTTTTGCTGGCGCATTATTATCTGCCCTCGCGCAACGCGCCGACTGGATGCAAGTCATCAATTCCGGTGACAGGATATTTGAACTGTCCCGAGAATTGAGGCGATCCTTTGACGACGATAGAAACAAAAATCTCGAGGAAGCAATCAATAATAGCGCCCGATACGGGTTCCAATATCGCTATGAAACCATCCGTGTTCCTGATGATATAGGTCAAAGAAACCCGGACGATATCCTCCATTTTTTCGTCAATTTCATGAATTCCCGGCCTGTTATCGAATTCATGCGCGAAATCACGGGCGATGAAGAGGTTGACTTTGTGGATGCACAAGCCACGGCTTATGGATCAGGCGATTTCCTGTCGCGTCATAACGACGCCATCGACGGCAAGCATAGACGCGCGGCCTATGTTCTTGGTCTCACTCAATCATGGCGATTTGAATGGGGCGGCCTGCTCATGTTTCATGAAGGAGAAACCGCCTCCGCCTGGCTGCCGACCTTCAACGGCCTGAGTCTGTTTGCCGTTCCTCAAGATCACAGTGTAAGTCTGGTGACACCCTTTGCCGATCAACGCCGCTATTCAGTCACCGGCTGGCTAAGGTCGTTCCACAAGAAATAGATAAGGGGCAGAGTTCCCACTCCGCCCCTTATCCCCAATATAGACTAGACGCGGATCAGAAGCGAAGCTTCGCCGAGATCGAGAGATAGCGTCCCAGAACATCATAAGTGCTCGGCAGCGTGTTGGACTGCTCGCCGTTACCGCCGGTCTGCTGGCTGATAACGAAGGGCGGACGCTTGTCGAACAGGTTCGACACAGTGCCGGTGAGGCTGAAATTATCCGTGATGTCGGCCGCGAGGGCCAAATCGAAATAATTGAAAGCCTTGATCTTTTCCACCGCATAGGTGGTGTTCGGATCATCATCGCGCACGCCGCCCGTGTAACGCCATTGCACCGAAGTCGTTATCTTACCGAAGTCGAGAGTAGTGCGGAGAGAATGGCGCCACTTCGGAATCGGCTGGCCCGACGGCACCGAAGTGCTGCACGCCACGCCGAACTTGCCGACGCATTCATTGACGATCGGCACGCCCACGACGGGCGTGAAGTCATATTTGAAAACGCGCGTGCCGTTGAAGTTCAGCGACAGTTTCGGTTCATCGCCGGCAATCGTGAACGGCAGCGGCGTGGTGTAGCCCAACGAGATATCCAGACCGTCGGTCTTGAGACCACCCGAATTCTGGTTCTGGTCGACGATCCGTTCCACCTGACCGAGCGAGTTACGCGAAACTAGGTCACAGAAGGACTGAATGCCCTGGTCAAAACAGCCCGCAAAGATATTGCCTTGGCCATAAGGGCTGATGAAACCCGTGATCTTGATCTTGTAATAGTCGATCGTCGCGCTGAAGCCGGGCAACAGGCCAGGCGTCAGGACCGCACCGATGGTGAAAGTCTTCGACTTTTCTTCGCGCAGGTTCGCATTACCCGACTGGAACGAAGGCGGATTCACCAGGTTCGAGTCGTTGATATTGTTAAGTGCGTCTGCTTGCTGATTCGCAGGCAGGGCACGGATCGCGTCATAAACCGACTGTGGCACACCATTAGCTACACAGGCACCTTCCAAGCTGCTTCCGAGCACACCGGCATTGCCGCACGGGTCGCTCTGGCCGTCAAAGCTGACGGTCTGCCCCAGATACAGCTCGTTGACGCTGGGACCACGGATCGCGCGCTGGAACTGGCCACGGAAGCCAATGCCCTTGACAACTTCAAGCTGCGCGCCTGCCGCCCAGGTGAACACATTGCCCGGCGCGTTCGAATAATGCGTGAAACGCGCCGCGCCGTTGACTTCGAACCGCTTCACGAAGGTATCGGCCAGAAGCGGGATGTTCACTTCGCCGAAAAATTCGCGAACGCTGTAGCCGCCCGAGGTAGGTGCGCCGGGGTTGAACCCGCCGACATTACCCGATGCCAGGAAGGTGTCGGGCGTGGTGCTGCCCCGTTCCGAACGCCATTCCGCGCCGAGCGCGACGCCGACGCCGCCCGCGCCGAGATCGAACAGGCTGGAGTTGGTGAAGGCGACGCTGGCGACCTGGGTGGTATATTCCTCCAGATTGGTCGCGCCAATGCCCAGATAGGCGGCCGCGTCGGAGGAAAGATTACCCGTGCCGAAGAGATTCGCCGGAGCGCAGCCCGCCTGACGCGCATCGGCCGAAGAGCAGACAAGCGTGCCGCCATTGGGTTCACCCGCGAACGGGAAGGGCGAGATGTTACCGGCCGAATCCTGGAAAGCGGTACGAGTCGCAGCCAGGAAATTGGTCAGAGCAACATTGCCCGTCTGACGCTGGGAATTCTTGGTCCGGGCATACATGTAGTAGCCGTCATAGGACCAGCCCGCTCCCAGGTCGCCTTCCGCACCGACGACGATCCGGAAAGCGCTGCGATCATCCTGATTGAGGCGGCCGCCCAGGCCCAAGGTGCGGAAACCATAGGCCGGGACGCTGACATAGCCATCGCCATCCGTATCAAGACCGTTCAATGCAGCCTGAAGTTCAGGCGAGAAGTAGGGCGAATTCGCCTGGATGTCGAAAGCGCCCAGCGACCCTGCGTTCACGCCGGTGCCAAAGGGGGTGGAGTTGCCCAGCGGCGTCGCGGCAAGCAGGTTGTCAACGCGATTGTTGACATATTGCGCTTCCATATAGGGCTTGAAGATGCTGCTCACCTCATATTGCGCGCGCGCGGAGATGAGGAAGCGTTCCTGCGGAACCTGCAGATAGTTCGCGGGATTGGTGTTATAGGCGTTGGCCGATGAGTCATATGCACTCGGGCTGCCATCCGGGTTGAAGAAGATTGCACTGTTCGGAAGTCCCAGCGCGGCATTCAGGCCGGGAACCTGGATACGACCCTCAGGGATCGAACCGGAACCGCCGGGGCTGAAAGTGCCGTCCTGGTTATCGTTGAAACTGTCACGCGACCAGCTACGTTTGCTGGCGAAGATCGCCTTGCGCTTGTAATAATCGAGCGAAAGCGTGACGTTACCGCGGTTGTCATCGAAATTGGCGCCGATGGTGCCATTGATGTCCCAACGCGCGCCATCGCCACGGCTGCTGAGCTCGTATGTCGAATTGAGTTCGATGCCTTCAAAGTCGCGCTTCAGGACGAAGTTGACGACACCGGCGATCGCGTCCGACCCGTAAACAGCCGAGCGGCCACCCGTCACCACGTCCACGCGCTCAATCAGCGCCTGCGGAATGGTGTTGAGGTCGACGACCTGATTGACGTCATAGGACATGTAGCGGCGGCCATTGACCAGCACCAGCGTACGCGAAGTGCCAAGGCCGCGAAGGTCGACGGTCGCGATGCCGCCGCCGGGATTGTTCGACGTGCCCGTCGACGAACCCATGACCTGCGGCAGATCGTTGAGGACGCTCTCGACATTGGTCTGGCCCTTAAGCGCAAACTGCTCGGCCGACACCACCGCGATGGGGCTAGCCTGGTCGAGGTCCGGCCGCGCGATACGCGAACCGGTAACGATGATGGTAGCTTCGCCTTCGTCGGCGGCCCCGCCCTGTGCAAATGCAGCAGCAGGAAGCATCGCGCCCACAATAAATGGCGCAACACCGGCGCGCAGAAGCGCGGTTTTCGAAAGTTTCTTCACGGTCCAGTCCCTTGCTCTGGAGTGAAAGCAGTTTCCTGCCCCCATTATGGTCCTAAGGAGAGATATGCCCGACAGCGTTCCCCTTGTGGATTGGCGGAAATTGCGCGGGACTGGGGTCATCTGTAAAGCGCGCTCACAGCGCGCGCACTGCTTTTACAGCGGGCTGTATCATAAATGCAACAAACTGGCGCCGGGGGGCAAAAATCGGAGAAAGCAATATTATTACAACGTTCCCGGGTGACCATATTCATTGCTGCGGACGACGGAGTTTTGCTTGACCGATTATGCCATTTCCATGGTTTTTCGGGCTCTTTGACACCTCTCTTGACGCAGGGAGCTTCGGGTGCTTGCTAGCTCCGGCATTTGCCGGGAAGCGATGGAGAAAGCCGTTGACCAAAACATCACACGTCCTTGTTCTTGCCATCGCCTTCGGCCTGGCGTTGCAAAATGCACGCGCTGCGCCCCCTCAACAGCCTCGTCCCGAAATCTTCACCGATCTGCTGAAATGCCGCGACATTGCAATGGATTCACAACGACTCGCTTGTTTTGATCGGCAGGTCGCCGATATGCAGGCGGCATCGGATCGCGATGAAGTCGTGATTTTGGACAAGGCTGAATTGCACAAAACGCGGCGGACGCTTTTTGGTTTTTCCTTTCCAAAACTGCCTTTCCTTGACGGCGACGATGATGCGAAAAAGGAAGAAGAAGGGTTTTCCCGTATCCAGACCACCATCGCCTCGGTCAAAAATCTTGGTTATGGGAAATGGCAGATCCAGTTGGAGGACGGCGCACAATGGATGACGACGGAACCCATCATCCGCCGCACTCCGAAAGCGGGCATGACGATAGAAATCCGCCGCGCCAGCATGGGCAGCTTCATGGGCAAGATCGAAGATGATCGCGCCGTGCGGATGAAGCGCGTCGGCTGAGTCGTTTCATTCTGCCGACGGCATCGCCCCCGCCAGCAACAGCGGGTCGATCCGGGCGTCGTTCCACTTCATGCTCCAGTGGAGATGCGGACCGGTGGCGCGGCCGGTCGCGCCGATGGCGCCGATCATCTGACCCTGACGCACCTTGTCGCCTGCCTTCACGTCGATCCGCGACAGGTGCAGGAAGGCGCTGTTGAGGCCGTGGCCGTGGTCGATCATCAGCAGATTGCCCTCCAGCGTGAAGGGCCTGTCCGCCGCGAGGATCACCACGCCGCCGGCCGGGGCGACGACAGGCTCCCCCGTCGCGCCCGCCACGTCCACGCCGCTGTGATAGGCGGCCGGCGTGCCCTGATAGATGCGCTGCGCACCGAACAGGCCGGAGATGCGGCCCCGGCGCGGCCAGATGAACGTCTGCCGCCAGCCCTGCGCGTCCGTGATCGTGGCGCGGGCGGCGGCGATGCGGTCGAGTTCGGGCTTGCGGATCGCCATGAAGGCTTCCGTGTTTTTCGTGGGACGCATGGGGGCGTTGATGCGCTCCAGACGCCAGGCGCGCGGCGCGATGGTGAGCGGGCGCTCCATGACGCGGCCATCGGCGAGGCGCGCGGTGAGGCGTGCCTGCGGGCCTGCGTCGCGGTCGAAGGCGATGAGGAAGCGGCCATCCGATTCGACCGGGACGGGCCGACCATCGAGGCGCAGGTCCACCGTTCCGGGCGGCGCGGTGCCCCGCAGCGCGCCGCCCTGCGTCATTTCACCCGACAGGCGGAAATCGGAGGCGGCGGCGGGAAGCGGCGGCGCGGATGGCGCTGCGGTCGCGGCCAATGCCAGGATGGCGGCGGCCGCCAGGAAGAACTTCATCCTTCGCCGCGGGCTTTCAGCTCGGCGCGGGCGGAGATTTCGGCGCTGGCATAGGGTTCCTGCCGCGATATGCTCCAGTAACGCAGATTATCGAGCGCGATCTTCTGCCCGGTCACGGCGCAGACGACATGATCGCCCGCCTGCAACACGCGGAAGCTGTAGGGCATATAATGCAGCCGGGCGGCGCGGTCGCGGTTGGACATCAGCATTTCAGGCGGCCTCTTACACGGGTCGGGGGCGTCAGGAAAACAGATCCTGTTGCCGGATTTCCTCTTCGCTACGCGGTTTGCGGGGCGGGGGGGACGGAGTCGATATAGCCGCAGGGGCGGGCTTCTCAAGAGGCGGCGCGCCATCGACGGCGGCGTCCACCTCTCCATCGCGGAAATGGAGCGTGACCTGCCCGGCGGCGCGGGCGGCGGTCGTGTCGCGGATCAGGTGGCCGCCCGCCATGACACGCGCGAACCCGCGCTGGAGCGGCCGGTCGGGATCGAGCGAGACGAACAGGCGCGAGAGGCGATCGAAAGCGGTGGAACGGTCCGCCAGCGCGCGGGCGAGATAGTCGGGACGCAGCTTCAGCCTGTCCACCCGTTCCCTGGCGCGGCTCACATATTGCTGGAGCAGCGCGGGGCGAAGCGCCCCGCCTGCCTGGCTGAGATGCGTCCGGGCATCGGCAAGGCGGTGGCGCAGGCCGCTGGCAAGCGCGTCGGAAAGCTGGTCGAGCCGCTGCCGCTGGGGCGCGAGCAGCGTGTCGGGCGTGGGCATGAGCCGCGCCTGCATCTCCAACCGCTCGCGCGCCTGCGCCGCACCGCGCCGGACGGCCCGGTCCATGCGGAGGCCCTGTTCGCGCAGCATGGCCAGCAGCTCGGCGCGGACCGGCACGGCCATTTCGGCAGCGGCGGTAGGCGTGGGCGCGCGCATGTCGGCGGCGTAATCGCAGAGCGTAGTGTCCGTTTCATGGCCCACGGCGGAGATGGTGGGAATGGTGCATTCCGCCACGGCGCGGACGACGATTTCCTCGTTGAAGCTCCACAGATCCTCTATGGAGCCGCCGCCGCGCGCGACGATGACGAGGTCGGGGCGGGGCAGCGGGCCGCCCGCAGGCATGGCGGAGAAACCCCGCACGGCGCGGGCCACCTGCGCCGCCGCGCCTTCGCCCTGCACCAGCACGGGCCAGAGCAGCACATCGGTCGGGCAGCGGTCCGACAGGCGGTGGAGGATGTCGCGAATCACCGCGCCGGTGGGCGAGGTCACGACGCCGATGGTGCGGGGCAGGAAGGGCAAGGGGCGCTTACGGTCGCGGTCGAACAGGCCCTCTCCCGCCAGCTTCGCCTTCAGCTTTTCGAGGAGCGCCATCAGCGCGCCCTCCCCGGCCAGTTCCATCCGGTCGATGACGATCTGATATTTGGAGCGGCCGGGATAGGTGGTGAGCTTGCCGGTGGCGATCACCTCCACCCCGTCCTGCGCGGCGAAGGCCAGGCGGGCGGCGCTGCCCTTCCACATCACCCCGTCGATGACGGCATTGTCGTCCTTGAGGCAGAGATAGAGGTGGCCGGACGCCGCACGCTTGAAACCGGAAATTTCGCCGCGCAGGCGGACATGGCCGAAACGGTCCTCCACCGTGCGCTTGAGCAGCGAGGACAATTCGCTCACGGACAGCGGCGGCGCGTTGTCCCCCGCCCGTTCCTCCGCTAACAGGCGACCCGAACTGTCATAGGCATCGAAATCCGGGGACATGGGCGACATGAATATCCTTCTGCTTGGCGGCGGCGGCCGCGAACATGCGCTGGCGTGGAAGCTGGCGCAATCGCCGCGCCTCAAAACGCTTTATGCCGCGCCGGGCAATCCGGGCATAGCGCAGCATGCGACGCTGGTCGACCTCGACGCGAAGGATCATCGCGCGGTCGTCGATTTCTGCATCCGCCATTCCATCGGGCTGGTGGTGATCGGGCCGGAAGCGCCGCTGGTCGACGGCCTCGCCGACAATCTGCGCGCGACGGGGACGCCGGTGTTCGGGCCGGGCAAGAAGGCGGCACAGCTGGAAGGGTCGAAGGGCTTCACCAAGGATCTGTGCAAGCGCGCGAATATCCCCACCGCCGCCTATGAACGCGTGACCAGCAAGGACGGCGCGATCGCGGCACTGGACGATTTCGCGCTGCCGGTGGTCATCAAGGCCGACGGGCTGGCGGCGGGCAAGGGCGTCATCATCGCGGAGACGCGGGAGGAGGCGCTGGCGGCGCTGGATACCATGTTTTCCGGTGCGTTCGGCGCGGCGGGCGAGGAAGTGGTGCTGGAGGAGTATATGCGTGGGGAGGAAGCGAGCTTCTTTGCGTTGACGGACGGGAGCGCGATCCTGCCCTTCGGCTCCGCACAGGATCACAAGCGCGTGGGCGACGGCGACACCGGGCCGAATACGGGCGGCATGGGCGCCTACAGCCCGGCGCGGGTGCTGACGGCGGAGCTGGAGCAGCAGGTGATGGAGCGGATCATCCAGCCGACCGTGGAGACGCTGGCCGCCGAGGGGACGCCTTATTCGGGCGTGCTCTATGCGGGGCTGATGCTGACGGACGAAGGGCCGAAGCTGATCGAATATAATGCCCGGTTCGGCGATCCGGAATGTCAGGTGCTGATGATGCGGTTCGACGGCGATCTGGTGGAATTGCTGCTGGCGGCCGCGGACGGGAGGCTGGCCGATCAGGGGCCGGTGGAACTGGCGGATCGCACCGCGCTCACCATCGTCATGGCGGCGAACGGCTATCCGGGGACGCCGGAAAAGGGCGGCGTCATCACCGGGATCGACGCGGCGCAGGCAGGCGGCGCGCGGGTTTTCCATGCGGGCACGACGGAAAAGGACGGCGCGATCATCGCGACGGGCGGCCGCGTGCTGAACGTCACGGCGACGGGGCAAAGCGTGCGCGAGGCGCAGAAAGCAGCCTATAAGGCGGTGGACGCGATCGGCTTTCCGACCGGCTTTTGCCGCCGCGATATCGGCTGGCGGGAGGTCGCGCGCGAGGAAAGCGTGGCCTGATTGCCCTTGTCCCACGGGTCAAGCTGCTCTTAAATAGGGTAAAGGGTAGAATGGGAGACGGAAGGGATGCAGGAATTCTTCATTGACTATGGCCTGTGGCTGCTGATCGCGCTGCTGGTCATCATCGGGATCGTTTTCCTGCTGTCGGGCAGGCAGAAGGCGGATCAGGCGGACGATGCCGCATCCGCCGCGCCGGTCGAGCGGAAACCGGCGTCGCTGGCTTCGCCTTCCGCGCCCAAGCCCGTCGCCGAGCCGATGCCGGTTGTGCCGGTGGATGTCGAAGCCATCGTCCCGCCAGCGCCGGACACCAAGCCCGAACCCGTCGCCGCGCCGGTGGAAACGCCGCCCATCCCGGTGTCGCCCGCCGTCACCGCGCCCTCTGAAGGACCGGACGATCTGCTGAAACTCAAGGGCGTGGGGCCGAAGCTCAACATGCTGCTGATCGAACTGGGGGTCACGCGCTTTGCCCAGATCGCGGCGTGGACCGACGCCGATCTCGCCGCCATCGACGCGAAGCTCGGCAATTTCAGGGGACGGCCGGTGCGCGATCAGTGGATCGATCAGGCGAAATATCTCGCCGCCGGGGATGTTGCCGGATTCGAGGCCAAATACGGCAAGATCTAACGCATCGCGCGCGCTAGGGTTTGCTACCCAAAATCTCCCGCGCGCGCGGCGTCAGGCGCTCTGTCGCCGCCGCGTGGATGCCGGGCGCGGTGCACAGCAGGCCGAAGGCGGCGGGCCGGGGCTGGTTATAGGATAAAGGCGCGCCCAGCGCATCGGTGACGATCGCGCCCGCTTCCTGCGCGATAAGGCCGGCGGCCGCGATATCCCATTCATTGCCCCATCGCACGGTGGCGACAAGGTCCGCTTCGTCCGCCGCGACCATCGCCATGCGCAGCGCGATGCTGTTGGGCTTTTCCACCGTCACCAGATCGCGGTCGATGCGGGGAAGCTGATCGGCGGGGACGCGCGCACGCGCCAGCACCGTGCGCGATCCGGCCTGCAAACGGATGCCGTTGCGCGTCGCGCCCTGCCCCGCCTGCGCGATCCACAGTTCATTGCGGGCAGGCGCGGCGAGCACCCCGGCACGCACCGCGCCATCCTCCACCAGGGCGACGGACACGCACCAGCCGCGCCGCCCGCGCAGATAGTCGCGCGTGCCGTCGATGGGATCGACCACCCAGACGCGCGATTGGCCAAGCCGATGGACGGTGTCGGCGGTCTCCTCCGACAGCCAGCCCGCCGAAGGATCGAGCGCGGAGAGATTCGCGCGCAGCATCGCGTCGAGTTCGATGTCGGCTTCGCAGACGGGCTGGCCGGGCGTCTTTTCCCACTGGCGCACCTGCGTGTTACCGCCGGCCCATAGCGCCAACGCCCGGTCGGCCGCATCGGACACGACCGACACCAGCGCGCGTATGTCCGGCTCAACCCCCTGCAACGGTCATCCCGTCGACGCGCAGGGTGGGCACGTTGATGGCATAGCGATAGCTAAGGTCGCTTGCCGGCGTCAGGGCGCGGAACATATCCTTCAAATTGCCCGCGATGGTGATTTCCGACACCGCCCGCGTCACCGCGCCATTTTCGATGAGGAAGCCCGCCGCCCCGCGGCTGTAGTCGCCGGTCACGCCGTTGACGCCCATGCCGATCAGTTCGGTGACGTAAAGGCCGCGCTTCACGTCCGCCATCAGGTCGCCCGGCGAGGCGCGGCCCGGCTCCATATGGACGTTGGACACGCCCGCGCCCGGCGCGCCGCTGCCGCCCCGGCTGGCATGGCCGGTCGGTTCAAGGCCGAGCTGCCGGGCCGAGGCGCTGTCGAGCAGCCAGCCGGTCAGGACGCCCGCGTCGATCAGCGCGCGGCGCGCGACGGGAAGCCCCTCCCCATCGAAGGGCCGCGACCGTAGGCCGCGCTGGCGCAGCGGGTCGTCGATGATGGTGACGGCCGAATCGAACAGCGCTTGCCCAAGGCTGTCGAGCAGGAAGCTGGACCGGCGGGCGATGGCCGGACCGACGATGCCGCCGATCAGATGACCGACAAGGCTGGAGCCGATGCGCGGATCGAAGATGATCGGCATGACCCCGCTTTCGATACGGACGGGGTGGAGGCGGGCGACGGCGCGATGGCCCGCGCGCTGGCCGACCTCCTCCGCATGGTCGAGGTCTTCGAGATGGCGGGCGCTGTGGCTGGCATGGTCGCGCTGCATGTCCGCGCCGGTGCCCGCGAGCACGCTGGCCCAGATGGAATGGCTGGTGCCCGCATAGGACCCCGCGAAGCCGTGGCTGGTGGCAAGCGCCATCTGGCTGCGCCCATTGGCAGCGCCGCCGCCTTCGCTGTTGGTGATGCCGGGGACGGCGCGGGCGGCTTCCTCCGCGATCAGCGCGCGTTCGCGCAGGGCGGCGGGTTCCGGCTCCTCTTCATCGGCAAGGTCGAGATGGGGCGGGCGCTTGCGGAGCAGGCGGTCTTCGGGGGCGAGGCCCGCATAGGGGTCGTCGGGCGCTTCGCGGGCCATGGCGATGCAGCGCTCGACCAGGGTGCCGAGCGTCGCGGGGTTCATGTCGGACCCGGAAATGCTCGCGGAACGCTGGCCCACGAAGACACGCAGGCCGATTTCCTCGCCTTCCGAGCGTTCCACATCCTCCAGTTCGCCCAGACGCACCGACACGGTGGTCGATGCGTTGCAGGCATAGATGGCGTCCGCCGCATCCGCGCCCGCCCGGCGCGCGGCCGTCACCAGATCCTGGGCGCGCGACTGGGCTTCTTCGAGGCTGAGCATGGAGGCGAGACGATCCTGAAAGATGGAAAACAGGTTCCGGCCCTTACGCGCTTGCCCGCGCGGGCGCAACGTGCGCGAGCCAGTGGTCGAGCAGATGCCAGGCGACCGCCAGCGGCGGCGGGGCGAGAAACGGCGCGTCGGGCCGCCCTTCCAGCGCGGCGCGGACCTGATCGGCATCGCACCAGATGGCGTCCTCTATCTCCGTCTGGTCGAGCGTCAGCGCATCGTCATCGGCCTGCGCGATGCAGGCGATCATGAGAGACGAGGGGAAGGGCCAGGGCTGGCTCATGACATAGCGGATCGAATGGACGGCGATGCCCGCTTCCTCCTTGAGTTCGCGGGCGACCGCCTCCTCGATCGTTTCGCCCGGTTCAAGGAACCCGGCGAGCGCGGAATAATGGCGCGGCGCCCAACGGTGCTGGCGGCCGACAAGGACGCGGCCACGATGTTCGGCCAGCATGATGACGACCGGATCGACGCGGGGGAAATGCTCGGTATCGCACCCTTCACACTGGCGCGCCCAGCCCCCCTTGTGCGGCGTCGTGGGCGAACCGCAGGCCGCGCAAAAGCGGTGGCGGGCGTGCCAGTCGACCAGACTGCGCGCGCCGGCATAGAGCGCCGCCTGATCGGGCGAAACCTCGTTCACCACCGCGCGGCTGCGGGCCGTAGGGGTGAAGCTGCCAGCCGCCCGGTCGATCAGGCGGGCGAAAACGGGGATGTGCGCCGGGTCGACGCCGAGGAGGACATAATCCTCCATCGCGGCGCCGGGGGGCAGCGGCTCCATGGCGAGCGCGCCGTCCGTGACCACAGGATCGAGGCCGTCCAGCAATACGCAAAGAGCCGCGGGGTCGGCGAAGGTTTTGGCCAGCAGCGCGGGATTGGAGCGAATTTCGTCCACGCGGTCCAATCTGCTGCCGACATAGCCGGGAAGTTGGCTTTCAGGAGCCTTAGCGCCGTACATCGTCGATCGTCTCCTTCATTGCCGCATCGGCCGCGCGGCGGAACAGCGTGGGAAGGCCGGCATCTTCCAGCCTGTCGAGCGGCCACCATTCACCCTGACCCGGCGGAAGGCAATCCCCGTTCACGCGGGCGACATGGACCATGAGGCCAAGCGAGAAATGGGTGAAGACATGGGTGACGGGATCGGCAAGGGCGCTCCAGCAGGCGGCGAGCGGCGGGGTCGCGGCGGGCGCGGCGGCGCTCCAGTCCGAGGACGGCAAAGCACGCATCCCGCCGAGCATCCCCTTGTCCGGGCGGCGGACCAGCCAGACATGGCCGTCCGTCCGCTCGATCCACCAGGCGTGGCCGTGGCGATGGGGCCTGGTCTTCTTTGCGGCCTTGACCGGGAAGGCGGCGGGATCGGCGGTGAGGAAGGCCGCGCAATCCTCCCGCAAGGGGCAAATGCCGCAAGCGGGGTTGCGGGGCGTGCAGATGGTTGCGCCCAGGTCCATCATCGCCTGCGCGAAATCGCCTGCGCGGGCGTCCGGCGTGATCCTGTCGGCGGCGGCGCGGATTTCGGGCCGGGCGGCAGGGAGCGGCGTGGCGATGGCGAAGAGGCGGGCGACGACGCGCTCGACATTGGCGTCCACCACCACGGCGCGGCGGCGGAAGGCGATGGCGGCGACGGCGGCGGCGGTATAGGCCCCCACCCCCGGCAGGGCGCGCAGCCCTTCCTCCATATCGGGGAAGGTTCCGCCATAATCGCGGGCGACGGCGCGGGCGCAGGCGAGCAGGTTGCGGGCGCGGGCATAATAGCCAAGGCCCGCCCATGCGGCCATCACCTCCGCATCGTCCGCCGCCGCCAGATCGGCAACGGTCGGCCAGCGGTCGGTAAAGCGAGCGAAATAAGGCGCTACGGCGGCCACGGTCGTCTGTTGCAGCATGATTTCCGACAGCCAGACGCGATAGGGATCGGCGGCTTCGTTCGATCCGGGCGGCGCGCGCCATGGCAGGCGGCGAGCGTGGACGTCGTAATGCGCGAGGAGGTCTTTCGCGATTTTCCTGTTGCTGCTCTCGACGCGCATGGCGGCGCTATGCCATTAAGCGAGCCATGACGGAACGTCCCGCAGCACCTAAAGCGAAAAATCGCGCCGAAGCAGCGGCGGAACGTCCCCGCGTGGGCGGCCCGCGACAGATCGCGGACCTGATGCCCGACATCGGACGGGCGGCTTTCCGCAAGTTCGGTTTCGTGCAGTCGAGCGTCGTCACCCGCTGGGCGGAAATCGTGGGGCCGCATTATGCGGATATTTCCGTCCCCGAATCGATTCGCTTCCCCGTGGGGCAGAAAGCGGGCGGGACGCTGCAACTGACGGTCATGAGCGGCCATGCGCCGATGATGCAGCATGTGATGCCCGACATCATCGAGCGGGTGAACCGCTTCTTCGGCTATAAAGCCGTGGCGAAGGTCGCGATGAAGCAGGGGCAGGTGCGGCCGAACGAGCCGGAACGCCGCCCGCCGCCGCGCAACCTGAAGCCCCTGCCGGTGGAGCTGGGCGATTCGCTGCGGGACATTGGCGACCCGGAATTGCGCGCGGTGCTCGAATCGCTGGCGCAGGGGATTGCCAATACGAGCGGCTTGCCCAAGATCAGCTAGGATCATTCCGCCTCCGTTCAGGGGGCCTGGCGTTATGGACATAGTCATGAACACGATTCGCCTGCTTGCCCTTTGCCTGCTCGCCATCCCCGCCACGGCCCTCGCCGCGCCTGCGTCGGTCAATTGGGTCGGCCATGTCGCGCTGTCGCCCATTGGCGGGCATGTGCTGGGCAATCCCGCCGCACCCACGAAGCTGGTCGAATATGTAAGCTACACATGCAGCCACTGCGCCCATTTCGTGGCGGAAGCGAGCCAGCCGCTGCGCGAGCGCTATGTGAAGGGCGGCAAGGTCAGCGTCGAAGTCCGCAACGCCGTGCGCGACAAATATGACCTGACCGCCGCTTTGCTGGCGCGATGCGGCGGGGCGAAGCGCTTTTTCGGCAATCATGAGGCGCTGTTCGCCAATCAGGACGCGTGGATGGACAAGCTGACCGCCTATGACAAGGACGGCGCGGCCAGGCCCGCCGACCAGAAGGCGGCTCTGCGCGAGATCGGGCGGAAGACGGGTCTCTATGCGCTGATGGCCAGGCGCGGCTTCACCAATGCCCAGCTTGACGGGTGCATCAACGATCCCGCTTCGATGAAGCAGGTGCTGGCGATGACCGACGAAGCATGGAACAAGGTGCAGATCACCGGCACGCCGTCCTTCACCGTCAACGGCACTCTGGTCCACGGGTCGGACTGGATGCGGTTGCAGGCCGCATTGCCCGACGCGCCGCAGTGATCTAGACCCTGCATAGGTAACAACATTCACTCACAACGGAGCCGATCGTCCCGTGAAAGCCCTGCCCGCCATTGCCCTTATCGCCCTTTCCCTGACGCTCGCCGCCTGCGGCAAGAAGGATGAAGGCGCCAAGCCCTCCGGCGAGCCGATCGCCGCCGTCGCCGCGCCCGCCGGCACGCGCTGGGCCGACACCGTCAACGAAACGCCCGACGGCTATTTCGTCATGGGCAATCCCGACGCGAAGCTGAAGCTGGTGGAGTTCGCGTCCTTCACATGCAGCCATTGCCGCGATTTTTCCGCCGAAGCGTCGGAAGAAATCCGCAATATCGTGAACACGGGCAAGATGAGCTATGAGCTGCGGACCTTCGTGCGCGACCCCATCGACATTTCGACGGCGTTGCTGGCGGGTTGCGGCGGCAAGGAGGTCTTCTATCCGCTGACCGAACAGTTCTTCGCCAATCAGAATGCAATGTTCGAAAAGGAGCAGGCGCTGGGCGACACGCAATATCAGCAGTTGATGAGCGCGCCGCCGCAGCAGCGTTTCGGCCAGTTGGCGAACGCCGTCGGGCTGGTGGATTTCGCCAAGCAGCGCGGCATTTCGGAAGATCAGGCGAAACAGTGCCTCGCCAACACCGCCGCCGCCGAGAAGCTGGCCAAGGGCGTTCAGGCCGCCAACGCGCAATATAAGATCGAGGGCACGCCCAGCTTCCTCATCAATGGCGTGCTGGTGGAAAATGTCGCGGCGTGGCCGGCGCTCCAGGCGAAGCTGAAAGAAGCGGGGATCTGATTGGCGGCGGGGGGGCTTCCTTCTTCACGGCCTGACCGGGCGGCGCGCCGCCCCGGAGAGCGGCCGTGCAGATAAAGCGCCTCAAGCTGTCCGGCTTCAAGAGCTTCGTCGACGCAACGGAGCTGCGGATCGAGCCGGGCCTGACCGGCATCGTCGGCCCCAATGGCTGCGGCAAGTCCAACCTGCTGGAGGCGATCCGCTGGGTCATGGGCGAATCCAGCGCCAAGTCGATGCGCGGCGGCGGCATGGAGGACGTGATCTTCGCGGGCACCGCGAGCCGCCCGCAGCGGGACTTCGCGGAAGTGTCGCTGCTGACCGTGCAGGAGCAGGGCGAGCTTTTTTCCGCCGTCGATGTGGGTGCGGACGGCGAACTGGAAGTCACCCGCCGGATCGAACGGGGCGCGGGCAGCGCCTACCGCGCCAATGGGCGCGACGTGCGGGCGAAGGACATCTCCCTCATCTTCGCCGATGCCGCCACCGGGGCGCATAGTCCCGCGCTGGTGAGCCAGGGGCGCATCGCCGCCGTCATCGCCGCGCGCCCGCAGGAACGCCGGGCCATGCTGGAGGAAGCGGCGGGGATTGCGGGCCTGCATGTGCGGCGCAAGGATGCCGAACAGAAGCTGCGCGCCGCCGAGGGCAACCTGACCCGGCTGGACGAGATATTGGCGGACATGGAGAGCCGCGCGGGCAGCCTGCGGCGGCAGGCCAAGGCGGCGGAACGCTATATCCGGCTGTCGGAACAGATCCGCGTGGCCGAGGCGCGGGTGATTTTCGCCCGCTGGCGCGAGGCGAGCGCGAGCGCGGATGCGGCGCGGGCCGAGGCGAAGCAGACGGAAGGCGCGGTCGTGGCGGCGCAGGAAGCGCAGATAGCGGCGGCGGCCCACGCGCAGGCTGCGGTAGAGGCTCTGGCGGAACGGCGTTCCGCCGCGCAGGCGGCGCGCGATGCGGCCAATGAGGCGGGGCACAGGCTCAACGCGCTCAAGAGCGAGCGGGACGGTGTGGTGCGGCGGATGCACGACCTTGCCACACAGGCGCGGCAGTTGGAGGAAGATCGCGAGCGCGAGGGGACGCTGGCCCATGACGCGGCGGAGGCGATGGCGCGGCTGACCGAGGAAGTCGCGACGCTCAGGGCGCGCATTGCCGGGACGGAAGCGATGATCCCGGACTTTGCAGCGCGGATCGGCAGGGCCGAGGATGCCGCGCGCGATGCCGAGGTGGAACTGGCCAAGGCGATGGCCTGCCAGGCGGGCGAGCAAGCGGAACTGCGCGTGGCCGAGGCGGCTCTGGCGGCGGCGCAGGGGCGGCTGGACCGGGCAGAACGCGATGTAGCAAAGCTGGAAGCAGAGGCCGATGCCCTGCCCGACGCCGCGCCGCTGGAAGCTAAGCGCGCCGAGGCGCTGGCCGCGCAGGAACGGGCCGGGCGGGACCGCGATACCGCCGAAGCCGTGATTGCGGGGGCCGATGCGGAGCGGCAGGCGGCGAGCGAGGCGCGAGCGGAGGCGGATACCGCCTTGTCATCCACGCGGGCCGCTTTGGCGGCGCTGGATAGCGAGGCGGCGGCGCTGAGGCGCGCGGTGGAGAGCGGCGCGGGCGGGAAAAGCCGGGCGCTGGACCGGCTGAAGGCCGCGCCGGGCTATGAACATGCGCTGGCGGCGGCGCTGGGCGACGATCTGGAAGCGCCGATCGGGGCCGACGGGCCGCGTTTCTGGGGCGGGGCCGAGCCGGCCGATGGCGACCCCGCCTTGCCTGCGGAATGCGCGGCTCTGTCCGGTCATGTGACCGCGCCGCCGGAACTGGCGCGGCGGCTGGCGCAGGTCGCCGTGGCGGAGCGTGACGCGGGGCAGGCGTTGGCCGTGGGGCAGAGGCTGGTGACGCGGGACGGAAAGCTGCGGCGCTGGGACGGCTATGTCGCGACGCAGGGCGGCGCGGCGGCGGCGGAGCGGCTGATTCGGCTCAACCGGCTGGAGGCGATTGCGGCGGCTCGCCCGGCAGCGGACAGGGCTGTCGAGGCGGCGCGGACGGCGCAGGGCGACGCGCAGGCGCGCGAGCAGGCGGCGGCGCAGGCTTTGGCGTCCGGGCGGGCGGCTCTGAGCGAGGCGGAGCAGCGATTGCGGACAGCCCTGCGCGCGGCGGACGAGGCCGGGACGGCGCTGGAACGGCTGGCCGGGCGGCGTGAAGGCATTGAGGAGCGGCTGACGGTCGCGCGGCGGGATCGCAATGTGGCGGCGCAGGAACGGCAAACGGCGCAGGCGGCGCGGGCCGCCATGCCCGATGGCGAGGAAACCCGCGCTCTGGTCGCCAGCCTGTCGCAGGCGAGCGAAAAGGCGCGGGCCGCGGTCAGCCAGTTGCAGGCCGACCGGGCGTTGGCCGACAGGGCGCTGAGCGGCGACCGCGAACGCATGGCGGCGGCGGAGGCCGATGCGAAGAGCTGGCAATCCCGTGCGGGCGAGGCCGGGAAGCGCATCGCGGCGATGACGAAACGCGGCGAGGATGTGGCCGCCGAGCAGGCGCGGATGGCGCGGGAGCCGGAGCGGCTGGCGGGCGCGATCGCCGCTTTGACCGAGCAAGGCGCGGCGCTGACGGAGGCGTCCGACGCCGCGCGCAAGGCCGAGGCCGAGGCCGAGGCGGCGCTGCGGACCGCCGAGCGGCTGGCGAGCGAGGCCGGGGAAGCGCTGGCGGCGGCGCGGGAAGCGCGGGCCACGGCAGTGGCGCGCGCGGAGGCGGCGGACGAGCGCCGGATCGAAACCAACCGCCTGTCGGGCGAGCGGTTCGAATGTCCACCGCCGGTGCTGCCCGAGCGGCTGGGCTTTGCCAGCGCCGACATCCGCATCGCCCAGACCGAACAGGCCGAGCATGATCGCCTCTCCGCCGAGCGCGAGCGGATCGGGCCGGTCAATCTGGTCGCGGCGCAGGAACTGGAAGAGCTGGACGCCACGCAGGCAAAGAGCCGGGCCGAGAGCGAGGAACTGGCCCAGGCGATCCACCGGCTGCGCGGCTCCATCGGCAGCCTCAATCGCGAGGGGCGGCAAAGGCTGCTGGCCGCGTTCGAGGCGGTGGACGGGCATTTCCGGCAGCTTTTCACGACGCTGTTCAACGGCGGTCAGGCGCATCTGGAACTGATCGACAGCGACGATCCGCTGGAGGCGGGACTGGAGATCATGGCGCAGCCGCCGGGCAAGAGGCTGTCCGCGCTGACGCTGCTGTCGGGCGGCGAGCAGGCGTTGACGGCGGTGGCGCTGATCTTCGGCCTGTTCCTCACCAATCCCGCGCCGATCTGCGTGCTGGACGAGGTGGACGCGCCGCTCGACGACGCCAATGTGGAGCGTTTCTGCGACATGCTGGACGCGATGGTGCGGCAGACGCGGACACGCTATCTGATCGTCACCCATAATGCCGTCACCATGGCGCGGATGCACCGGCTGTTCGGCGTGACCATGGTGGAGCGCGGCGTCAGCCGCCTGGTGTCGGTCAGCCTGGGCGGCGCGGAGGCTTTGCTGGCGGCGGAGTAGAGGCCCGCCTCAATCGCGGCGCACCCAATGTTCGATGCGGCGGAACAGGCCGCGCTGTGTCACTGGCTCGAACATCTCGTCGGGATTTTCCGGGTCCAGCACTTCATTGTCGGCCAGCCATTGCTGCACGTCATTGAGATTGGGCGTTTCATAGGGACGCAGGGTGCGGCCCGCCTTGGTCCGCAATTCCTCTATCGCCGCGATCAGGCCACGCTCGGCGATGAGGGCGGAGACGCGCTCTTTCGGCAGGTCGAGATGCTCGGCGATAAGGTCGTCGCGGATGGCGGCGATCGTCGCCTGCTGACCGTCATTGGCGGGCAGAGCCGTGTCGATCGACATGTCGCATTCGGTGTCGAGGCCAAGGGAGCGGTTGTTCATGTTGGAGGAGCCGACGCGGATCAGGCGGTCGTCGGCGATCAGAATCTTGGCATGGACATAGATCGGCTCGCCACGCGCGGTGAAGGGATGATAGAGGCGCAGGCGATTATAGGTATCGCGCGCCTTCAAAGCCTCGAACAGGCGGGCGCGGGCGGTGTCCATCGCCTGCTGCTCCAGCCAGCCGTCAGCCTGCTGCGGGTTGACGATGACGATTTCGGGACCGTCCGGATCGCCCAGCCGCGCCGCAAGGGCTTCGGCGATGCGGCGGGAGGCGAAATACTGGCTTTCGGCGTAGATGCAGCGTTTCGCCGCCGCGATCTGGTTGAGGTAGAGCCGTTCGATCTCCTTCACCGGCGGCTGGTCGTCCATTTCCGGCGCGGTGCGGGCAATGGCCACGTCCACGTCGCGGAACTGAACCGGCAAGGCATCCGGCCAGCAATCGTCGATGCCTTCCACGGGAGACAGATCGTCGCCCCCTGCCTCTTTCCAGCGCGCGCGGCTATGGTCGCCCAGCGCCGCCGCGACCGGCCCCTTGAGCGCGGTCGTCGCGTCGTGCCACGGGCCATAGGACGTGCCGTCGGGATGCCTGCGGCCCGGATCGTCGTCGCGATGGTGGCGCGTGTCCCAGCGGTCGGCGGTCATGTCGATGCCGCCGCAGAAAGCGAAGCAATCGTCGATCACCACGATCTTCTGATGATGGGACGCGCCGACCGGATGATGGCTGTCCAGCTTCACGGTGATCCGGGGATGCGCCATCCAGCGCAGCGTCGTCAGCAGGTTGGACGGGCGCAGCATCGACTTGAACGCGCCGGTGTCCCAGCGGAGCAGGTAGATTTCGAGGTCCGGCGTGCGCTCCACCAGCCAGCGGATGAAATCGCCGATGATGACAGGCGCGCCGTCCTTCGCATCCTCCTCGCGGATGAGGCTGATGCGGGCGTCGAAATCCCAGCCGATCAGCATGATCCGCTTCGTCGCTTTCAGCATCGCGGCGCGGGCGTGGCGGAAATAGGCGTCGGCGTCGATGATGACGCTGGCCTGGGTGGCGCGGGCGATGCGCCAGCAATCCTGGCCCTGGGTCGGGGCGCTCATGCGTTGCCGACCACGAGGCAGGCGAGGAACATGAGCAGTCCGGCGAAACGGTTGGAACGGAATTTGACGAGCGGGTCCGCGCCATCCTCCCTCAAGGTGCCGACCTGCCAGAGCAGATGCGCGGCCATGGGGAGGAGCGCGATGAGCGCCAGTAATTGCGGCCGGACCTGCCAGATGGCGGCGCTCCACAATGCGAGCGCGAGAAGATAGCAGAGCGTCACCCCGCCCCGCACATGGCGGCCCATGGACAGCGCGCTGGAGCCTATGCCGATCAACGCGTCATCCTCCCGGTCCTGCAGCGCATAGATGGTGTCATAGCCCACGACCCAGAAAATGGTTCCGGCATAAAGCAGAAGGCCCGGCAGGGTGAGCGATCCCGCCACCTCGCTCCAGCCCACGAGCGCGGCCCAGGAAAAGACGAGGCCGAGCCATAGCTGCGGCCATCCGGTGATCCGCTTCATGAAGGGATAGGCGGCGACCAGCGCGAGCGAGGCCAGCGCCACGACCTGCGCGTAAAGGCGCAGTTGCAGCAGGACGAGGAGGCCGATGAGGCAGAGCGCAAGGAGCCAGACCCATGCGGCTTTCAGCGACACCGCGCCGCTCGCCAACGGCCGCGCGGCGGTGCGGGCGACTTTCCGGTCGAGATCGCGGTCGACGATATCGTTGAAGACGCAGCCCGCGCCGCGCATGGCGATGCTGCCGAGCAGCAGCCAGAGGATCAGCGGCCATTGCCGCGCGCCGCCGGCCAGAGCCACGCTCCACGCGCCCGGCCAGAACAGCAGCCACCAGCCGATCGGCCGGTCCAGCCGCGCGAGCAGCGCCAGCGCGCGCGGCAGGGCGGGCAGGCGCGCGACGATGCCGCGGGCTTCGCTGTCGGGGACGATCTGTTCCACTTGCCGTTTCTCCGTTTGCGCGGCGCGTCTCGACTTCGCTCGACATGAGCGGCATTAGGGCGATGCCCGCGAAACGGAAAGACGCAAATGACCGCAACCCCCGCATGGCCGCCGCAAAGCGCGCCGCGCCTCTATGTCGAAACGCCGCTGGGCGAAGGGGTCGCCGTGCCGGTGGAGGGCAATGCGGCCCATTATCTGATCGGCGTGATGCGGGTGAAACCGGACGATGTGGTGCTGCTGTTCGACGGGCGATCGGGTGAATGGGCGGCGCGGGCGCGCGACATTCGCAAGCGCGATCTGGTGCTGGTCTGCGAGACGCGGACCAGGCCGCTGGAACATGTGCCCGATTTCTGGCTCTGCTGCGCCCCGATCAAGAAGGGACGCATCGACCTGATCGCCGAAAAAGCGTGCGAGCTGGGCGCGGCGAAGCTGCAGCCGGTGCTGACGCGGCGGGCGGTGGTGGACAGGCTGAACCTCGACCGGCTGCGCGCGCATCTGGTGGAGGCGGCGGAGCAATGCGGGCGGACGGCGCTACCGGAGCTTGGGGAGATGGTGAAGCTGGACGCGCTGCTGCGCGAATGGCCGGATGATCGCTGGCTGTTCTTCGCGGACGAGACGGGCGGCGCGCCTTTGGAGCAGGCTTTGCGGGCGCATCCCGGGCCGGCCGCTTTCTTGATCGGGCCGGAGGGCGGATTCGATCCGAGTGAGCGCGAAGCGATCCGCGCCGTGGCAAAAGCAGTTCCCGTCTCGCTTGGCCCGCGCATCCTGCGCGCGGAGACCGCCGCCATCGCCGCGACATCGGCCTGGATGGCGCTGAATGGGGATTGGCAATAGTTTCATTCCGCAATGGGATTGAAGCCCTTGCGCGCGCGCCCTATCTGTCGCGCTCGCGCTCGCTGTTTGACGCGCGTGGGGGAAGCATTAAGGGCGGGGGATGAGCACCAGAACCGACTCAGGGGGAAATGATCCCGTCATCGAAAGCCGCGACCAGCTGATCGCGGCCTTTGCCAAGGGCGAAAAGCCCAAGGATCGCTGGCGGATCGGCACCGAACATGAGAAATTCGTCTATTCGGCGAAGGATCATCATGCGCCGTCCTATGAGGAAAAGGGCGGCATCCACACGCTGCTGATCGGCCTTACCCGCTATGACTGGCAGCCGGTGTTCGAAGGCGAGAATATCATCGCCCTGTCCGGCCCCGACGGCACGATCAGCCTGGAACCGGCGGGACAGCTGGAGCTTTCCGGCGCGCCGCTCGAAAATCTGCACCAGACCTGCGCCGAAACGGGCCGCCATCTGGAACAGGTCAAATATGTGGGCGACATGCTGGGCCTGGGCTTCCTGGGCCTTGGCATGTGGCCGGACAAGACGCGCGACGCGCTGCCCATCATGCCCAAGGGGCGCTATGGCATCATGCTGCGCCACATGCCGCGCGTGGGGTCGATGGGCCTCGACATGATGCTGCGGACCTGCACCATCCAGACCAACCTCGATTATGGCAGCGAGGCGGACATGGCGCAGAAATTCCGCGTGTCGCTGGCGCTGCAACCGCTGGCGACGGCGCTGTTCGCCAATTCGCCCTTCACCGAAGGGAAGCCCAACGGATATCTTTCCTATCGCAGCCATATCTGGTCGGACACCGACCCCGGCCGCACCGGCATGTTGCCCTTCGTGTTCGAGGACGGCTTCGGCTATGAGCGTTATGCGGACTATGCGCTCGATGTGCCGATGTATTTCGTTTATCGCGATGGCCGATATATCGACGCGGCGGGGCAGAGTTTCCGCGATTTCCTTGCAGGCAAGCTCCCCGCCCTGCCCGGCGAAAAGCCGACCGAGAAGGATTGGGAGGATCACCTATCCACCGCCTTCCCCGAAGTGCGGATGAAAAGCTTTCTGGAGATGCGCGGCGCGGATGGCGGGCCGTGGAATCGTATTTGCGCGCTGCCTGCTCTGTGGGTCGGGCTGCTCTACGATCAAGGAGCGCTCGACGCCGCATGGGATCTGGTCAAGGACTGGACCATGGAGGAGCGGCAGGTGCTGCGCGATTCCGTGCCGAAGCTGGGCCTCGACGCGCCCATCGCGGGCGGGCGCAAGCTGCGCGACATTGCGGGGCAGGCGTTGGATATTGCGCGGAGCGGGCTGGCGGCGCGCGGGCGGCTCAACGCGGCGGGCGACAATGAAACAGGCTATCTCTCCGCGCTGGACGAGATCGTGGCGTCAGGCCGCACCCATGCCGAACGGCTGCTGGAACGCTATCATGGCGAGTGGGGCGGCGACATCAGCCGCATCTATGCCGAAGAAAGCTTCTGACCTTCATTCCGCCGGTTGAAGATCGCCTTCGACCGGCTTTTTCCGACCCGTGATCCACGCGAAGAAGCGCGGCACGGGCGCGTTGCGCTCCATCCATTCGCTATAGGCGCGATAATCGGGATCGGCGGAAAGATGCTTTTCCTCCGTCCTGGCGCGCCAGAAATAGACGGCATTGGTGGCCGCCAGCAGCGCGCAGTTGCGGACCAGATCGGTCAGGCTGCCTGAAACCGTGAGGAAAGGCAGCGAGGAGAACCACCAGAACAGATTCTTCGAGAGGTAAGCCGGATGGCGCGTCCAGCGATAGGGGCCATGCGTCAATATGCCGCGATGGGTGAGGTTGGAAAAGCGGATGCCGAAGGCCACCGTCGCCCAGGCATAGATGCCGGTCAGCAGCACCAGCCAGCCGCCCAGCAGCCATTGCAGCGCCGTGTGGCCTTGCGTCCACATATCCCATTCCGCGCCGCCCGCATGATAATCGAGCGGGCCGCCATTCCCCATCAGCACGAACGGTGGATAGCAGATCAGCGCCGCGACCCATCCGGCCAGATAGGGATTGGCCGTGCGGATGTGGGAATCCAGCGGCTTCATCGTCAGCATGTAGCCGACCGTCGCCATGCACACGTCGATCATGAACATGACCGCGATCAGGAACGCCGCCAAGGCTACGGGATGGGAAAAGGCTTCGTCGATCCGCCACTGGACGACATTGGCAAAATTGCCCGGCACGATGGACACCATGAAGGCGAGGAAGAAGCCCTTCACGGCCCATGCCCGCGCGTGATTGGCCACTTCGCGCATGTCGGGCGCGCCCGCAGATCCGCCGATCACCCATTGGCCGAAGGCGTAGCTGGCGTCGCGCGGCTCCACCAGCCGTCGGTCGAGCCAGATGACATAGGGGATGGAAAGAACCAGCAGCCAAGGCGCTACCGCCATGAACAGGTCCATCGCGAAACGGTAGTTGCCGTCCCAATACCAGCGCCCGACGCAGTAGAAGATGGCGATGGCGAGCCATGTCGCCCACAGGCCGGCGATCTTGACGAGGCTGATGTCACGCACCTCGCTCCACGGCCGCGCCGCGCCCTTCCAGTCGATCCCGGTGGACGCATTGCGGTGCACCTTGTCCACGATCAGCGACCATAGCACCATCGGCACCCCGCAGGCGGCCACGGCGGCAAGGCCCGCATTGGGACCGTCCATGCCATAATGCCGCGCGACCAGGGTCCACAGGCCAAGCCCGGCGAGGCCGGCCATGCCGACTCCATGGCTGACAGCGGATTTGGGACGGGCTTCGGCGGGCTTGGTCATGGCCCCGCTTCTAGGGAAAAATGGTAAGCAAGCCGTGAAGAACGCGCCTATCCGCCCAGCACGTTGATCGTGAAGGCCAATATGCCAAGGTTGAAGACGAAGGCCGCGATGCAGTGAAAGATGACCAGGCGCCGCACTTCCATGCTGTTGATCGCCACATCCGACGTCTGGAAGGTCATGCCCAGCGTGTAGGAAAAATAGATGAAATCCCAATAGCGCGGCTCTTGGGTATCGGGAAAATCGATGCCGCCCTTGTCCTTACCCCGCTCATCGGCGAGATAGAAGATGTGGGCGTAATGCAGGGCATAGACATGGTTGGAAAACAGCCATGCGAGCGCAAGCGTCGCCAGCACAAGCGCGATCACGGCCCGGTCCGGCCCGCCCTGCTGGCTGACCGCCACCCCGACCGCGACCAGTATGACAAGCGAAACGATGCCGGTCAGGACCAGCATCAGTTCGCGATTGGCGTCATTGGCGGCTGCGTTGCGACGCATCATCTGCGGATCGGCATCCAGCAGCGCAATGGTAGAAAGCAGGAAAGCCAGCGCCGCCACATCGAAACCGGCCATTGCCGCACCATGCCATGGCAGCACCAGCGCGAACGGCGCGATGGTGACCAGCAAGGCCAGGAACATGACATAGCGCCACGGAAAGAGGGGGGATCGTTTCATGCCTCCTATGGAAGGCGCAAAGCGGGCGCGATGCAAGAGGGGAAGGATAATGAGGGGTGGCGCGGCGCGCATTTGGCTGTAAGGAACAGATCATGACCAAAAGGCGCGGGGCATGATCGCGAAACTCAAGGGACGGCTGGACAGCGCCGGCATCGACCACGCCATCATCGACGTGGGCGGCGTGGGCTATCTGGTCGGCGCATCGTCGCGCACATTGGCCGCTTTGGGACCGGTGGGCGAAGCCGTGACCGTGCACACCGAAATGCTGGTGTCGGAGGATTCGATCCGCCTCGTCGGCTTTGCGCGGGGGGAGGAGCGCGACTGGTTCCGCCTGCTGATCGGCGTGCAGGGCGTGGGCTCGCGGGTGGCGCTGGCCATCCTGTCGGCGCTGGAACCGCTGGAACTGCACCGCGCGGTCGCGGCGGGCGACAAGGCGATGGTCGCGCGGGCCAATGGCGTCGGCCCCAAGCTGGCGCTGCGGATCGTCAATGAACTGAAAGACAAGATCGGCGTGGCGCCCACGGCCGCCGGGCCTCTGGGGTCGGGCGGCGTTTCGATTTCGGCAGGCGGATATAGTGCCGATGCCTTGTCCGCGCTCCAGAATCTGGGCTTCCGCCCCGCCGAAGCCAGCGCGGCAGTGGCTGCGGCGGAAGAGGAGCTGGGCGAGGAGGCAACCCTTGACGCGCTGGTCCGCCTCGCCCTGCGGAAGGCGGCGAAATGAGCGACGAGGACCGCCTGATCGCCTCCACCCGCCGCGCCGAGGATGTGGACGCGGCGCTACGTCCCAGGACGCTCGACGAATTTATCGGGCAGAAGGCGGCGCGGGAGAATCTGCGTATCTTCATCGAGGCGGCGAAGGGGCGCGGCGAGGCGCTGGACCATGTGCTGTTCTTCGGCCCGCCCGGCCTTGGCAAGACGACGCTGGCGCAGATCGTCGCGAAGGAAATGGGCGTGGGCTTCCGCGCCACGTCCGGCCCGGTGATCGCCAAGTCGGGCGATCTTGCCGCGCTGCTCACCAATCTGGATGAAGGCGACGTGCTGTTCGTGGATGAGATCCACCGGCTCAACCCCGCGGTTGAGGAAGTGCTCTATCCCGCGATGGAGGACCGCGCGCTGGACCTGATGATCGGCGAGGGGCCGTCGGCGCGGTCGGTGCGGATCGACCTGCCCCGCTTCACGCTGGTCGGCGCGACGACGCGGCAGGGATTGCTGACGACGCCGCTGCGCGACCGCTTCGGGATTCCGGTGCGTCTGCAATTCTATACGGTGGAGGAACTGGAACTGGTGGTGCGACGGGCCGCGCGATTGCTGGACCTTGGCATCACCCCCGACGGCGCGGTGGAGATCGCGCGCCGGTCGCGAGGCACGCCGCGCATCGCGGGCAGGCTGCTGCGCCGGGTGCGCGACTTCGCCAATGTCGCGGGCGCGGCGGCGGTCGACGCGAAAGTCGCGGACGCGTCGCTCAGCCGGCTGGAGGTCGATCATCTGGGGCTGGACCTCATGGACCGGCGTTACCTGACGATGATCGCGGACATCTATCGCGGCGGGCCGGTCGGCGTGGAGACGCTGGCGGCGGGCCTTTCCGAACCGCGCGACACGATCGAGGAAGTGATCGAGCCTTATCTGATCCAGCTTGGCCTCATCGCCCGGACGGCGCGGGGGCGTTGCCTGAACGGTCCCGGATGGAAGCATCTGGGCCTCAATCCGCCCGCCGGATCACAGGACGGCCTGTTCGACTGAAACCCCAAAACAGCATGGCCGTTACGGCAGAGCGCCGTTATAGCTGCACGGGCGACAGGCGCGCGGCGGAACGGGCCGATAACAGGAGTGGGCCTTTGAGGGCAATTGAACGCTTTCCCAATCTGGTGACGATGTTCTTTGCGCGCGCGAAGGAGATGGGCGACGCCCCCTTCCTGTGGCGCAAGAAGGACGGCGCATGGCGTTCGATGAGTTGGACGGACGTCGCCTATGACGTGGCGGCGCTGGCGAGCGCGCTCCGGGCGCAGGGGCTGAAACCCGGAGACCCGGTGATGCTGGTGAGCGAGAACCGGCCGGAATTCTGCATCGCCGATCTGGCCATCATGGCGGCGGGCGGCGTCACCGTGCCGACCTACACCACCAACACCACGCGCGATCATCAGCATATCCTGACGGACAGCGGGGCGCAGGCGGTGATCGTGTCCACCGCGAAACTCGCCGCCACGCTGATGCCCGCCGTGCTGCGGTCGCAGGCGCGCTTCGTGATCGGCATGGAACCGGTGCGCGGGGCGCAGGGCCAGATCGCCTGCCATTTGTGGAGCGACCTGATCGCCGCGCATCCCACCGATGTCGAGGCCTGCGCGCTGGAGCAGACGGCGGGACGCGAAGATCTGGCCTGCATCATCTACACCAGCGGCACGGGCGGCGCGCCGCGCGGGGTGATGCAGCATCACGGCTCGATCCTCTGCAATATCGAGGGCGCCGCAAAGCTGGTCGCGGAGGATTTCGGATGGGATGACGAGGTTTTCCTGTCCTTCCTCCCCCTCTCCCACGCTTATGAGCATAGCGGCGGGCAGTTCCTGCCGATCATGCTGGCGGCGCAAATCTATTATTCCGAAGGGCTGGAAAAACTCGCCTCCAATATAGAGGAGACGCGGCCCACCATCATGGTGGTCGTCCCCCGCCTGTTCGAAGTGCTGCGCGCGCGGATCATCAAGTCGATCGAGAAGCAGGGGAAGCTCCCCCATTTCCTGCTGCAACAGGCGCTGCGGATCGCCGCGAAGGAGCAGCGCGGGGCGAAATCGTTGCTGGACCTGCCGATGAAGGCGCTGCTGTCGCGGACGTTGAGGCCCAAGGTGGCGAAGCGCTTCGGCGGGCGGATGAAGGCGCTGGTGTCGGGCGGCGCGCCGCTCAATCCCGATGTCGGGCTGTTCTTCGAGGCGATGGGGCTGACGCTGCTGCAAGGCTATGGCCAGACGGAGGCGGGACCGGTCATCAGTTGCAACCGGCCCGCCGCCGGCATCGCCATGGACACGGTCGGACCGCCGCTGGATGGCGTGGAAGTCAGAATCGCCGAGGATGGCGAGATATTGGCGCGCGGCGAACTGGTGATGCACGGTTACTGGCGCAATCCGGCGGAAACGGAAAAGGTGCTGAAGGACGGCTGGCTGCACACCGGCGACATTGGCGAGATCGATGCGCGCGGGCGCATCCGCATCACGGATCGCAAGAAGGACCTGATCGTCAATGACAAGGGCGACAATGTCGCGCCCCAGAAGGTCGAGGGGATGCTGACCCTGCAACCCGAAATCGGGCAGGCGATGGTGTCGGGCGACCGGCGGCCCTATCTGGTGGGGCTGGTCGTGCCAGACGCGGAATGGACGCGCGAATGGGCGGCGGCGCAGGGCAAGAGCGTTGAAGGGGTCGAGAGCGATCCGGCCTATCTGACAGCGCTGCGGACGGCGGTGGACCGGGTGAACCTGGACCTGTCCGTGATCGAACGGGTGCGGCGCTTCATTCTGGCGGACGAGCCTTTCTCCATCGAGAATGAGGAATTAACCCCGTCGATGAAAATCCGGCGCCACGTCATCCGCAAACGCTATCAGGAGCGGCTGGACGCGCTCTACAGGGCGTAGGGAATTTGCAGGTTCAAGGTCTGTTTTCGGCCATTTGCAGACATCAAAATGTCTTGATTGCCCACCTGCAAGCGGACATTCTTCCATAATCCTGACCAACGGTGGATTGAATGGCAAACGGACGGCACATTCCCTTATTCACGCTGAGCCTCTTTGTGATATCCTGCCATCCGCATGCGCCCAATATCGTAAAATTTGATGACCCCGCCATACAGAAGGCCTATGGCGAACCCCACTATGGCGATGTTCATGAAATACGGGGAAAGGTAAATTTATTTTTTGAAGTATCTTCAATAAATATGTGTCGACCTTTCCAAAAATCATGTAATCTTTACTATAATCCTAATAGAGATGAACTAGCCGAATGCTGGCTCGAAATGTCGGAAAAGGCTGTCCCCTCATCAAAATGGGAAAATATTAAAAACGGTGACTTTGTTCGCATTCAAGGTCGCGTGACTATATCGAACGGTATTTTTGGTCATCTAGGACAGTATCCCTGTCAGGTCGAAGTTGAAGCCGTGCTCGATACCTATTCAAAAGCCCCGCCCGGTTGGGGGCCGGATGTCGCCCGTTTCAACCCCATCGTGGCTGTCCCCTAACCACCCATAACCACCCATAACCACCAAGCGAACGCTATTTGCCCGGTGCGCGATAGGGAATGAAGTCGCCCAGCGCGCAGCTTCCCGTCGTCATGCCGATCGTGAGGTCCGCGCTTCTCGCGATGTCGCCCCGGCAATATTGCGATCCGAACGGCCGAATGATCATCGTGTCGCCGCGCGTCAGGCCGGGACAACTGCCGATCAACTCATTCTTGTAGATGAGCCTGTTGCTCATCTTGTAAAGGACGATGTTGCCGCTGATGGCACGGAAACTGCCCTGCGGCTGCATGGAGACACAGCTCACCTTTTCGCCAGGCACTTTTCCAGCGAGCGCTTTTTCCAGTTCCGCCGTCTGCTTTTCCGTCAGCCGGGGCGCTTCATAGCTCCCCGCGCAAGCCCCCAGCAACAGCGGTGCAAGCATGATCCCGAGACGCATGACGACTCTCCTGTTTCCTGTTCCCAAGACGGCAGGATAGAGCAAAAACCGTCAGGCGGCATCCTTTGCCGCGCGCCTTTGCGCCAATTCCGCCACGTCGCGCGCGCGCATGAAGATATTGGTGTCCCGTTCCAGTCCGATGGTGGTCGGCACGGTCGCCTCCCCCCGCGCCCGCGCAGCCTCGACGGCCTCCATCCTTGCACGCAGGACGGCATTGTCCGGCTCGACGGTCAGGGCGAAGCGGCCATTGGATTGCGTATATTCATGCGCGCAATAGACGGTGGTGTCGCCCGGCAGGGCCGCAAAGCGCTGCATATTCGCGAACATCTGCGCCGCTGTGCCTTCGAACAGGCGGCCGCAGCCCATGGCGAACAGCGTATCGCCTACGAAGATGATCCCGTCATCGGCCAGATGATAGGCGATATGGCCCGCCGTATGGGCCGGAACCGCCATCACCTGCGCGACATGATCGCCGATGCGGACGCTGTCCCCTTCCGCCACGGTCCGATCGAGCGTGTCGATCTTCGCGGCCTCCGCCGCCGGGCCGGTGATGGTGCATCCTGTCGCCGCCTTGATCGCCGCATTGCCGCCGACATGATCGCCATGCCAGTGCGTGTTCCAGATCTGGCCGATGGTCCAGCCGCGCTGCCGGGCGGCATCCAGCACCGGCTCCGCCACGGCGGGATCGACCGCGACCGTGTCGCCGCTGGCCGGGTCATGGATCAGCCAGACATAATTGTCGGAAAGGACGGGGATGCGGACGACTTCCAGCATGGCGCTCACCAAACCCCGATGTTGGGCATCGACGCCCACGGCTCGGCCGGTTCCAGACGGCCGTCCTGCAACAGTTCGATGGAGATGTTGTCGGGCGTGCGGACGAACGCCATATGCCCGTCGCGCGGCGGGCGGTTGATCGTCACGCCGGCATCCATCAGGCGCTGGCATGTCTCGTAGATATTTTCGACCCGATAGGCGAGATGCCCGAAATTGCGGCCGCCCGCATAGTCCTCCGGCGCGCTGCCGTCCGCCGCGGGCCAGTTCCAGGTGAGTTCGACCTGCGCATCCTCGTCACCCGGCGCGGCGAGGAAAACCAGCGTGAAGCGCCCCTGCTCATTGTCGAACCGCTTCTGCTCCTCAAGGCCGAGGAGATTGAAGAAGGCGATCGTCTTGTCGACATCGGTAACGCGGATCATCGTATGCAGATATTTGGGCAAGGAACACTCCATTCGTCGCCATAGGCAACGGTTCAACCTCATCGCAGCAGGAACGCTTTCCAAGATAGGACGGGTTGGCCGGAGAAGGAAGGGGGAGGATTGATATGAGGGGTGCGCGACTTCGGAAAAGACGCGGACCTTCATGACGTCCTCCGCGATTGCCCGTCAGCCCGCCGACGCCGCCAGCCGCTCGGCCCGCCGCTTCTCGCGCAGGGCTTCGAAATCCTCCGAAGCGAAAAGCGCCAGTTGCTGGGTCAATTCCCTGCGGATCGCGCCCCGCACGCCGTCCGCCCATATCTCGTCGACCAGCTCCTTGGCCGCCAGCACGGCGCGCCATGGCTTTGCCATGATGTCCCGCGCCAGTTTCTCGACATGATCGTCCAGTTCCTCCAGCGGGACGATGAAATCGACCAGACCCCAGGAAAGGGCGGTTTCGGCATCGACCGCCTTGCCGGTCATCAGCATCCATTTCGTCCGGGACGGACCGATCAGCGACATGGCGAGCGCGGAACCGCCCTGGTCCACCGCCAGGCCATAATTGACCTCCGGCAATGCGATGCGCGTGGTCGGGGCGGCGATGCGCATGTCCGCGACCAATGCATATTCCGCGCCGCCGCCATAGGCCGCCCCTTTCAGCGCGGCGATGATCGGCTTGCCCAGATCGACCAGCATTTTGATCTTCCGCTGCCCGTCCGTCATATATTGATGATGGGTCACGCCGGCGGGCCGTTCGCCCATTTCCCGAAAGTCACGGCCGGAGCAAAAGGATTTGCCTTCCCCGCGCAGGATGACGACCTTCACGTCCCGGCGATCGCGGGCTTCCTCGATCGCCCGGTGAAATTCCACGCCGAAGGCGTCATGGAATGCGTTGTGAACATCGGGGCGATTGAAACTGATGACGAACAATCCGTCGTCGAAGCGGGTTTCCACAAAGCTCATGAGTCTCTCCTCTTCAATGGACGGCCGGGGCAGCTTCCACCGGCGCATGCCGGGTCAATTCGTCATCGGCCTGCCGCAGATAGCGCAGGCCGATCACCATCATGGCGATGGCGACGATCATGCCGGTGCTGCCGACCAGCGTGATCGAAAGGCCAAGGCGCGCTTCGTCGCCAATCACATATTGCGTGACGAAACCGACCATCGTCGGTCCGATGGACAGGCCCACCAGACCGAGCACGGCCATGAACAAGCCCGATATGCTGCTGCGAAAAGCGGATGGCGTCACCAATTGCAGCGATGTCGCCGAAAGGCCGCTGAAGGGCACGACCAACAGGTGCAGCACCGTATATCCCGCGACGAAGGCATAGGGCGAACTGTAGAAATAGCATGTCGCCATGACCGGCAGCGCGATGAGCTGCATCGTGATGAAGACGCGAAACACGGCGTCCCGCACACCGCGGGCATAGAGATGATCGACCAGCGCGCCCGATAGCAGATGGCTGACGATGGATGACGCCATGGTGCCGATCCCCAGATAGGCGCCGATCTGCGGACGCCCCCAGCCGAACGTCCTCGCCATATGTTCGGGCGACCATGCGGCCAGGCTGTAGGCGACCATGCCGGTCGCGCAGAAGGCCGTGAAATGGCAGATGAGAAAGGCCCGGCGCGACCGGATGAACGGCAATAATTCGCGCATGGTCACGCGGGGCTTCGCGCCGGCGGCATTGGCCGGACGCGGATCGCGGATCGCCAATATGATCGCGATCAGCACCACCCCCGGCGCGCCCGTCGCGATCAGCACCAGTTGCCACGGGCGCAAACCGTCGAGCAGGGGAATGAACGGCACGCCGTCAGCGAAGAGATGCAGCAGCCATCCGCCCAGCACCAGCGCCAGCCCACCGCCCAGGGTGCCGCCGATGGCAAAGACGGAAATCGCAAGACCGAAGCGCTTGCGCGGAAAGCTGTCTCCGATCAGGCCGTAGGAGCCTGGGGCAATCGACGCCTCCCCGGCCCCAACCAACATGCGGGCCAGGAAAAGATGCGTAAACGAGGATGCAAGCCCGCAGGCCATGTTCGCGAGGGACCACAGGCCCACGCCGACCGCCAATATCCGCTTCCGCGCAAAGCGATCGAGCATATAGCCGAAGATCGGTCCCCCTATGACGTAGAAGATACCGAAAGCCGGGCCAAGCAACAATCCGGCCTGAAAATCGCCCAATTTCAGATCGCTCTTTATGCCGCCGATCAGCAAGGAGAGGACCTGGCGATCGATCATCGCGAATATATACACGAACAGCAGTGCAAATACCGTCCACCAAGGAGATCTGATTATTTGCATCGCACTCTCCAAGGCCGCGAAATGCTATTCACGGTATATTATGGTTTTACGTTCATTTTTATTTGGAACCGGCTGTATACTGCCAGATATTGACCGCTAGTATCCGGCTTCGGCCATTTCCTGCCGAAGCTGTTCGTAAACAATCGCGGGGTCCAGCACGGCCGAGAGGATATCGATCTGCGCCTTGCGCAACAGGTCGCGGGGCGTCGCGGGATAGTTGCTTTCCGGGTCATACAGCCCATTGACGGCGGCAAGCCTGTCGACCGCCGCCACGACGACGGCAATCCGGCCGGCCAGACGCTGGGTGGGGCCGTCCAGCGGAACGCGCCGCACGATCAGCGCCGAAGCCAGGAGCGCATTCATCAACTCTTCTATGAATGTGCGGCGCATATAGCGAAATGCGGCATTGCCCCGGTCGGCTTCCATGTTGCGGATCGACAGGATCGATCGATGCCGCAACCAATATTCATCATAGGCATCGACAAACCGTTCGGCCACGATCCGCGCATCCCGCATATCTCCGCGCGGCTGGATCGCATCGATGATCGTTCGGGAATCGAGTGTCACTTCATGGCACAGCGCATGGATGATCGACCCTACATCGGTGAAATATTTGTAGAATGTCGCTGGAGAGAGGCCCGCGCGATGCGCAACGGCCGACGATGTGAGCGCAACGGCCGAGCCATGCTCCAGCAGCGCGCGCGCGGAATCCATCAGGCGGCGGCGGGTCGACGCGCCCTTGGGTCCCAGGCGCGCAAAGTCATCGACCCCGTCCTCGCTGGCGCTATAGGCAGTCATCAGCGCGCGCCTCGCGCGGGGCGCCTTCGTCGGCCAGCTGTTTTTGACCGTGCGTTCACCGACAGTCATCCTCTCATTTGCGGAGGAATTATGTCGCGATGGCGATCCGTGTGCAAGGCGGAAGGATTGGAACATTTCACTCATGATTGCCTCCTTTGCGCGATGCGGGCGGATCGTCGATGTTGCATTGCCGTTGCATCAGATCACGCGTCGCGCGCGCAGCGCCGCGATCTCCATGCCGTTCATCCCAAGCATGTCATGCAGCACTTCGTCATTATGCTCCCCCAGCAGCGGAGGATGACGGTCATACCGCACCGGAGTGTCCGACAGCCTCACCGGATTGGCGATGCCCGGCACGCTGCCCGTCGGGGAAAGGGGATGAGGCATATCGATCAATATGCCCCGATGGCGCACCTGCGGATCGTCGAACACATCGGCATAATCGTTCACCACGGAACAGGCGACATGCGCTTCCACCAGCGCATCCATCAATGGACGGCGATCCCACTGGAGCACCAGATCCGACAACAGCCCGGTAAGCTCCGATCGGTGGAGATAGCGGTCATGAAGATCGACGAAGCGCGGATCATGGCCCAGTTCCGGCGCGCCCAGCACTCGGCAAAGGTCGACGAAATTATGGTTGTTTCCGGCGGAGATATAGATTTCCCCGTCCCGGCACTTGAACACCTGCGCCGGTCCGCCGCCATTGCCTTCATTCCCGCGCCGTTCGGGCACGCGGCCGCTGATGAGATAGTTGGACATTAGGTGCGACTGGCACGCGACCGCCGTATCCAGCAGCGCGACATCGATATACTGCCCCTCTCCCGACACGCGATCGCGATGCAGCAGCGCGGCCAGGATGCCTACCGCGGCATTATATCCCGTCATCACGTCCATCAGGCTGGGGCCGGTCTTCATGGGGCCAGCGCCGGGCATACCGTCGGGGATGCCGGTCACGCTCATCATCCCGCCATGCGCCTGGAACACCGCGTCGAAGCCGGGGCGCGACGCATAGGGGCCGTCCTGGCCATAGCCAGTGACCGAACAATATATGATGCGCGGATTGATGGCGCGGATCGACGCATAATCCAGTCCGAACCGCTCGGTGGTGCCGGCAATGAAATTCTCGACGAACACGTCGCATTGCGCCGCCAGATCCTTGATGATCTGCTGTCCTTCGGCGCTGGACAGGTCGACCGTGACGGATTTCTTGTTGCGGTTCGCGCACAGGTAGAAGGACGATTCCCGCGTCTTGCGCCCTTGCGCATCCATCAGGAAGTCGGGACCGTATAGCCGCCCCATGTCGCCTCCCTGGGGCCGTTCGACCTTGATGACCTCTGCGCCCATGTCGCCCAATATCTGCGTCGCCCACGGCGCGGCCAGCACCCGGCCCAGGTCGAGGACACGGATACCCGAAAGAGCGCCGCCAGTCTGTTCACCGCCCGTCATGCTCACCGCCCCTGGAACACGGGTTTGCGCTTTTCCCGGAAGGCGGCGATGCCCTCCCTGCAATCGGCGCTGGATGCGCCCAGCGGGACCAGATCCAGTTCCGCGGCGATCATCTGTTCCACGCTGACGATTCCGGAGGCGAGCGCCGACTTGATCAGGGCGATCGGGATCGGCGCGGGGTCGGCGAACGCGGCTGCCAGTTCCAGGGCGCGGTCCAGAACGCCGCCCGTTTCAGCCAGTTCGTCGGCCATGCCGATCCGCACCGCTTCCGCGCCGTCCGACACGGACGACAGCATCATCATCCGCCGCGCGCGCGTCTTGCCCACGCGCTCGACCAGCGAATACAACATGCCCATGTCGGGCACGAGGCCGATCCTGGTGAAGGACATGCCGAACCGCGATGTGGGCGCCGCCACCACCAGATCGCAGGCCAGCGCGATGGAACAGCCAGCGCCGAACGCGTCGCCTTCCACGGCGGCGATCACGGGCTTGGATGCGGTGGTGATGATGCGAAACAGCTCCATCACCTCCTTCATATTCTCGCGCGTTTCCATCGCGGTGGGCGGCGCAGGACGCGCCGCCACGCGGGAAAGGTCCGCGCCTGTGCAGAAATGCCCGCCCGCTCCGGTCAAAATGATCGCGCGCACCTGCGGGTCCGCGGAGAGGCGCTTGAGCGTCGCCGTGAGCGTGCGGCGCATTTCGGGATAGAATGCATTGCGGCGGCCCGGATTGTTCAGCGTCAGGATCGCGGTCGTCCCGATGCGGGCGGCGCCGACGCCCTCCTCGAAAACCGCATCTTCGCCCGCCTGCGCGGCCAGAGCATCAGTCATCGAAATGCACCTCGCCATCGCCGAAGGGTTCGTCGCGCTGACGCAGCGCTTCCTTCAATCCCTTCTCCCGCGCCAAGGCCATGAATGCGGGCAGTGCCGGGGATTGATGGGCGCGCACGTCATTTTCCGACGCAAGCCGCTGGAGCGTGGTGAACCCCATCAATTCCATGCCGACATTGACGATGCGCTTATGCGCGGCCGTCAGCGCCGGATCGACCAGCGCGATGCGGCGGGCAAGGGCATCGACTTCCGCATCCAGTTTCCCCGGCGGAACCGCCTTCAGCACCAGGCCGATCCGGGCGGCGTCCTTGCCGCGAATGACGTCGCCGGTCATCAGCAGCCGCTTCGCCCATTGCGGTCCCACATGATACAGCCACATATGGTTGGCCGGCGAACCCAAGGCCCGGGTGGCGGGAAACCCTATCCGCGCATCGTCGGCGGCGATGAGGATGTCGCAATTCAAGGCGACATCGGTCGCGGCGGCCAGACAATTGCCGGTGATCTTCGCGATGACCGGCTTGTGCATCTTGAACAATATCTGCCGCGTGTCGCCTCTCAGGGTCGTGCGCCAGATGTCGTTCTCCACGCTGTCCCCGGCCCTGTAGTCGGCTGGATCATAGTCCCCGCTCGCCGCCCCGCCGGCAATGTCGGCACCGGCGGAGAAATTGCCGCCCGCACCCTGAAGGACCACGCATCGCACGCTGGAAAGATCGTCCGCCTCCATCATCGCCGCCTTCAGGCCGTCGAGCATCTCGATGGTGATGGCGTTACGCTTTTCCGGGCGGTTGAGCGTGACATAGGCCACGCCCCCTTCCCGCACGTCCATGCTGATATGCTCATGCCCGCTGAACCACTTGCCCATCATATCCGTCTCTATCGTTATGGCAGCAGGAGCTGCGCGTTGTTGACGAAGAAATCCTCGGCATAAGCCGGGTCCATCCGGTCGATCCATTTGCGGAACTTGCCGATCGGGTCCTTGCTGCCTTCCAGATGCGGGTAATCGGTGCTGTAGGTATAGACCTCCTTCAGCCCGAACCGATCCACCATCTTGGTCAGATCTTCATGCCAGAAGGGCGTCACCCGGACATTGCGCGCCAGATATTCGCTGGGGCGCATGTCATATCTGACGCCCAGCTTCGTCTGGAAATCGACCCAGATGTCCATCCGTTCCACCGCCGGTCCGACCCAGCCGGCGCCGAATTCGATGATGCCGAAACGCAGCCTGGGGAACCGTTCGAAAACGCCGCCCATGACCATGGTCTGCAAATAGAGTTCGGGCGCCATGTGGGCGACGAGCATGAAATAAGGGCTGATCGCTTCTTCGCCGCCTGCACGGATCGGGATGTCGGGCTTTTGGCCGGGGCCGTTCTTCAGCGCCGTCGAAAGCCCCCATCCGCGCTCAGGCAGCATCTCGTCGCTATCGCGGCCGGACAATAGGCCCTGCCCGCCCAGATGGATCGTCGCCGTCAGGTCCGCTTCCTGGATGCGCGCCCAGAAAGGGTCCCACATCGCATGGGACGGGGACACGCCCGCGGGCGGCCGATTGCAGGGCAGAACCAGTCCCTTCGCCCCCTTCTTCGCCACGCGATCGACTTCGCGGCACGCCCATTCCACATCGCCCATGTTGATCTGACACAGACCGCGCGCGCGCCAGCCGGTCGCCGCCGACCAATCGATGGCGAAGTCGTTATAGCGTTCGCAGGCTTCGCGCGCCCACGGGGCGTCGATGCGCATTTCCTCGCCGAAACTGTTGGGGAAAACGAGCTGTGTCTTCACGCCCAGCGCGTCCAGGGCCTCCACCCGTTCATGCGGATCGACGGCGCCGAGCGCGCTCAGCCCCTTTACTTCCCACAGATCCTTGCGGTTGCGGGCCTTGGCTTGCTTATGTTCGTCCGAATGCACGAACTTGCGGACATACTCCATGACGAAGCCGCCGCCCTCGGGCCCAAGGGTTTCGGAGAAGAGCTGGTCATATTCCGGCGGCTCCAGATAAAAATGCCCGTCCGTGTCGAGCATCCGCCCGAAGAACGGATCTTTACGGGCTTTCTCGTCGGTCGAGAGGGTATTTGTCGACATCTTCACACTCCTCGAATCAGCTTTTCTTGGATCGCGCCCAGTCGCGCACAGGCTCAAAGATCGGGAAACGCAGGCCGCGGCGAAGCCAGTTCGCGCCGTCGATCACCAGATTGTGCCCGGTGATGTAGGACGCGAAAGGCGAACAGAGAAAACAGGCGGCCCAGGCCAGTTCATGCAGCTCACCCACGCGCTGCGCCGGGATACGGTCCGCCATGTCGCTGCGTCCGGGCAGGTCCTTGAGGTTCTGGGGCTGGTCGTCATGGGGGAAGTTGCCCGGCATCAGGCCGTTCACCCTTATGCCGTCCGGCGCCCATTCGACGGACAGCGACTGGACCAGATTGGCGACCCCCGCCTTGGCGGCGGCGGACGGCGCGGCGCCCGGTCCACCCGTCCAGGCATAGGTCGCGCCGATGTTGAGGATCGCTCCGGGCGCGCCCAGCGCGATCCGGCGCCGCGCGAATTCGGTGGAGCAGAAATAGGGACCGTCGAGCGTGATCTGCGTGATCGCGCGCCAACCGTTGGGCGACAGTTCCTCCGATGGAACCGGGAAATTGGCTGCGGCATTGTTGACCAGGATGGTGACAGGCCCCAACCGGCTTTCGACCTCATCGAACGCCGTCTTGACGGACTCGGCGGAGCGCACGTCGATGGCGACGCCGATCGCCTTGCCGCCGACTGCTTCGATCGCCGCGATTCCGCTCGCCCGATGCGCTTCGTCGCGGCTGGCGATCGCCACCGTGCCGCCCAGGCGGGCAAAGCCCGTCGCGATCGCCTTGCCAAGGCCGGTGCCGCCGCCCGTGACCAATATGACATCGTGGGCGAATGTGTCCCTGGGGAGGAACGGGGCGTCCGCGCCCCTGGGTGGAGGAAGTGGCATGCCGTTTCTCCCGCTCAGAGTTTGGCCGATAGCGTCACGCCGAACCAGCGCGGCTTGGAATAGGAAACCGTGTCGGCAATCGTGCTGATCGTGTTGCTCTGAAAATAGAGCTGCTTGGTGAGGTTCTGGCCGAATACGCTCACGCTGAAATGATCGCCGGGCAGCGTATAGGTAATCGACCCGTTGACCACTTCATAAGCCGGCTGCACCACCCGGTTGCCCAGTTCCAGATAATATTTGGCGCTGAAGAGGGCGTTGCCGGCAAAGACGAGTTCGCCCCCGGCAATGTCTATGCCATAACTTGCGCCAAGATTGAGCGAGCGGCGGGGCGCGCGGATAAGATCATTGCCGCTGACGTCCCGCGAAACGGCACTGTTGCCGCCCACGGCAACGTCGTCGACAATCGTCGGGACGTTCACCGAAGCATTGGGGAAATCGGTAATGCGGGGACGCAGCAGCGACAGGCCGGCATTGAATTGCAGCCTGGGCGTCGGACGCCACACCGCAGTTGCCTCCAACCCCTTCACATCGGCTTCCGGCGCATTTTGCAGCACGCCCGAAAGCACGCCGTTGACCGTCGTGATCACCGTGGTCTGCAAGTTGGTATATTGATAGTGGAATGCTGCGGCCGTTACGGTCAATCCCGGCAGGAGCCGGGCCTTCCCGCCCACTTCATAAGCCTCTACCCGCTCCGGCTTGGCCGGAACCACGGCGCCGACGGCCGTTCCCGCGTTGAACGTGCCCGACTTATATCCTTCGCTGTAGGACGCATAGAGATTGGCATCCTCGCCGAACTCCCAGCGGACGACGGCCCGGGGCGAGACATCGGTATATTTGACCCGGCCATGGATCGCGGCGGCGGGCGGGGCGATGTAGGTCGATATGCGCTTGTCCTCGCTATACCGGATGCCGCCGGTCACGAACAATCGATCGAATATCTCGTATGTCGCCTCTCCGAAGGCGGAAAAGGCGCGGGTTTTCTGGCCATAGATCCGCGTCGAGCCATTAAGGACCTGGGGATCGTAGAAGCTGCGGCCCTGGAAGAAGCTGACGCCGCCGATCCATTGCAAGCGCGATCCCGGCGCGCTTGTGATGTTGAGTTCCTCGTTGCTCGAATGGGCCTTCAGATTCTGATCGTTGCTCTGATTGGCCCATGCCGACACGTCGAGATCGGAAATCGTGCGGATATGGCTCTTGGAATAGCTAGCCAGTCCTTGCAGCGTGGCAAATCCCAGATCGACCTTGGCATGACCGTCGACGAACCATGTCCTGGCCTTGAGCGTGGGCACGAAGTTGGTGGCCGTCCGATAAGGGACGGTGGGCACGGCGATGTCGATGGGGATCGCCGGATCGGGCGTCCGCCTGCCGACGGTGTTGCCGTTCAGCGGCTGGCCGGAAAAGGCCGAATTGTCCTCATTGCTGGAATAGAGGCCATTAAGCTGGAATTCCAGGCCGTCGCGCGGCACGAAAAAGAGCTTCGCCCGGCTGGCATAGGCTTTGCGGCCGCCGACGCGCTTGTCCAGAAAGACATTGTCGATGAACCCATGGTCGCGCACGCCCACGCCGGAAATGCTCCCCAGCAGCGTCCCGGATTTGTTGAGCGCGCCGGACAGGACGGCGGTGCCCTTGAGGTAGCCGAAACGGCCTGCGCTGATCGATGCCGATCCTTCCAGTTCGGGCTTGGGCGAATGGGTGATGATGTTGATTGCGCCGCCCGTCGCATTGCGTCCGAACAAAGTGCCCTGCGGCCCCTTCAACACCTCGATCCGTTCAATGTCGGCAAGTTCGAAGAAGGTCGACGCCTGTTCCGACTGCAATACGCCGTCGATGAAGATCGACACGTTCGGTTCGTCGCCCGGACCGGAATTGCGATTGCCGATACCGCGGATGGTCGGCTGCGTGAACGTGCTGGACCGGGCGATCAGCAGACCCGGAGTCACCAGCGTCAGATCCTGCGTGGTCGATGCGCCGGCCGCCTCAAGCTCCTTGCCTGAAATGGCCGTCACCGACATCGGCACGTCGACCAGCCGCTCCACGCGCCGCTGCGCCGTAACGACGATATCCGGATCGGCGACATTGGCCTGACCCGGCATGGCCGAAGACCCTTCGGCCTGGGCCATGACATGGCAAGGTGCGGCAGCAGCAAACACTATGCCCGCGATATTTCTGACGGTTGTCCCGCGCATTTCCTTCTCCCTCCGCGTTTGTCTTTTGCAAACGATTCGCCTTAGGGTGACGTCGGATGAAGATTTAGTCAACTAAGTTCAATTTTTTATAAAGTAAAACTCATTCACATTTTCGTGAAAACATTTCACATTTCCATATAATTTCACTTTGTTCCGTTATTATTATTTATTTTACTCAATTTATATTTATGATCTATTTTTAGTAATGATTTTATTAGTAATTTATAATTATAAATGTCGAATAATGGCGTATAGTCATGTGTATTTATTATTTTCGTAGAATATTCGTGGATACCCACCATGCGATCGTCACGCATCGGCTTCTCGACATCCGGAGTGCCGCCTGAGCAGCGCAGGAGCAACGCGGACGGACCGGCGGCACGCCCTGCATCGTCACGACCGAAGATTTTTACCCGAACCGATGCTCAGGCGTCAGGGCGCGGCCGGCAGCCGGGTGAGGTTATCCGCCGCCGCCTTGCCCGCCGGCGCTTCGGGGGCCAGTTTCACCGCCCGTTGCCAGGCCGAACGCGCAATATCCGCATGGCCGGTGAGGATCGCGATATTGCCTTCCTCCAGCGCGACGGACGCGTCATCGGGCGACAGTTGAACAGCCCGGGCGATATGCGCCTGCGCCAGCGGCATTTCTCCCATGCGCCGCGCCAGGGTGGCGGACAGCAACCAGCCGAGCGGGTCCCTGGGCGCCTGATCCAGCGCCACATCAAGCGATTCCCGCGCGCCCTTATTGTCGTTCAGCGCGACAAGGGCGCGGGCGCGGTCCAGATGCGCTTCGCCCTTTTCGATCCCGTCGGGCAAGCCGCGCGCCAGCGCCGCGTCGAAATCGGCCTTTGCCTTGACCGCATCGCCGCCTGCCAGCGCGGCATTGCCCGCCTGCGCCCAGAGCCGCGCGCTTTGCGCCATTTCGCCTGTGCGTTCGGCTTCGTCCGCCGCCTGTTCCAGCGCGACGATGGCGGGCGCCCAGCGTTCCGCGCGCGCATAGGCAAAGCCCATGCAATGCCGGGCGTAGAAACCGCCGCCTTCGATCCGCCATTTTTCCGCAAAGGCCACCCCTTGTTCCGGCGACTGGAGCGCGGCGTCGATGCAGGCCTGAAAAGGCGCGGCATATTTGGGCGGGACGGGGATCATGCCGTCCTTCGCCTCTCCCGACGTCCGGGGCGCGGGCGCGCTTTCCGCAGCGGCGGCGCGTGCTTCGACGGCCTCCTTGCGCTTGCGGTTCATCACCGCCTCGATCTCCGGATCATAGGCCTGGGGCATGAGCAGCAGGAGGGGAAGAAGGAAGGGCATCAGAAACTGTCCAGCAGGCTGGCGACGGTGCGGATCAACAAGGCGATGTCGCTGTCGCGCGAAAGGCGGTGGTCGCCGTCCTTAACCAGCAGCGTCTGCACATCGGATGAACGCACCTGCTTTGCGATCCGCAGCGCGACGTCCCAGGGCACGTCTGGATCAGCCTGGCCGTGGAGCAGGCGAATGGGGCAATCGAGCGCGATCTCGCTCTCCAGAAGCTTGAGCGCCTGTCCCGATTCCCAGAAGCCCAGCGTCGTCACATAAGGCTGATCGCCATAGGGCGTCGGCTCGACGAGGCGGCCTTGCGCGGCCAGCGTCGCCCGGTCGGCTTGCGGAAATCCCCATTCGGTGAAATCGGGCGCCGCCGCTATGCCCACGATCCCCGCCACGCGATCCGGCCGGGCGAGCGCAATCAGCAGGGCCAGCCATCCGCCCATGGATGATCCGACAAGGAGCAGAGGCCCCTGCGTCAGCCCATCGATCAGCGACAGGGCATCGTCGCGCCAGCTTGCCAGCGTGCCGTCCTCGAACGCGCCCTCGCTCGCGCCGTTGCCGGCATAGTCCAGCCGCAGCATGGCCCGCCCCGTGTCCGCCGCCCATTGATCCAGCGCGATGGCCTTGCCGCCTTCCATGTCCGACATATAGCCGGGCAGAAAGACGATGGTAGCGCCCTTCCCGGCCCGATGGCGATAGGCCAGCTTCAGCCCGTCGGGGCGCGGGAGGAAGGAAGGTGGAAGTGATGGCGGGGTATCGAGAATCTGATCCTCCTGCGGGATGGAAGCCTTTGCCGATCCTTTAGAAGGTCCGATGAGCGGAGTCAGAAAAATTATGGGTCGGATATGATTGACAGCCCCCCACCCAACGGCTAATCGCGCCCACCTACCCCGTGCCCAGATGGCGGAATTGGTAGACGCACCAGCTTCAGGTGCTGGCGATCGCAAGGTCGTGGAGGTTCGAGTCCTCTTCTGGGCACCATCAACTCATTCCCTGTTGTAGCTAAATAACTCGCCAAAATGGCGGAAAACTGCTACTTTTCAGCATATCTCGTCGCGGAGTGCGTCTCGATGTGTCTGGGCAGTTCACCGATTCTGTGTACCTTTCTGCGTCCATATGTGCGGCTAAGGCTACCGCTATGTACACGCGCCTCTGTTGAGGGGGCGCGGTCATGGCATTGAACGATGTCGCAATCCGCGCCCTGAAGCCTCAGAGTCGAAGCTATATGGTCACTGACGAGAAAGGGCTCTGCATCGAAGTCGCTGTAAGCGGATCGAAGTTGTGGCGCTTTCGCTATAGGTTTGCAGGCAAGCCGCGAAAGCTTGCGCTCGGACCGTATCCAGAGGTGTCGCTTAAAGACGCTCGCCGACTGCGAGACGAAGCCCGAAGCGCGGTGCGTGATGGGATAGACCCCGGAGTTGAGCGCAAAAATGCCAAGCTGACGGCCCGTTTCAACGCTGCCAACACGTTTGGCACGGTTGCAGAAGAATATATCGAGCACAAGCTGGTCAAAGAAGGGCGGGCCGCCGTCACAGTCGAAAAGGCGAAATGGCTGCTCCTCCAGATGAAGCCGATCTGGGACCAGCCCCTCGTCGAAATCAAGCCAGCGGAAGTCTTTGGCGTTCTTCGTCGCTTGGAGGGGCAGCGCAAGCATGAAACAGCCAAACGCTGCCGCTCGTTCACCAGCCGCGTGTTCCGCTATGCTGCGGCAACCGGGCGAGCAGACAGTGACCCGGCCGCAATGCTCAGCGGACAGTTGATTGCCCCAAAGGTGAAGCATCATGCGGCGATTCTTGAGCCGAAAAAGCTGGGGGAGTTGCTGCGGAGCATTGATGCCTTCGAAGGTGCCCCGATTACCCGGCTGGCACTGCAAATTGCGCCGCACGTCATGGCGAGGCCGGGCGAACTGCGACAGGCGACATGGGACGAGTTCGATCTCGACACCAAGATTTGGCGGATCAAGCCCGAGCGCATGAAGATGCGCCGTCCTCACGCTATTCCGCTGTCCGAGCAGGTTCTGAACTATCTGCGTGAGTTGCAGCAGTTCAGTGGGCCGGAAGGCTACGTTTTTCCAGCATTCCACACGACCCGTCGCCCAATGAGCGAAAACACGATGAACCAAGCGTTCCGCCGCATGGGCTACACCAGCGATGAAGTAACAGCGCACGGCCTGCGCACGACAGCCTCTACCCTTCTCAATGAAAGCGGGAAGTGGCATCCTGATGCGATCGAGCGCGCGTTAGCGCATGGGGATAGCGATGCCGTCAGAGGCATCTATAACCGCGGGCACTATTGGGATGATCGCGTCAAGATGATGACATGGTGGAGCGGTTATCTCGATCGACTTCGTGAAGGAGGTGAGATCGTTCCTTTTCGTGCGGAAGTTCAATAATGACTCATTGCCGCGTTAAATTCGATTGGAAGAGAATAGAGAGCATATCGGAACTTCCATTCGACAACGATCTTAGAAATGAAATAGAAAATAACTTTTCTTGGTTCAAACTGCGGAGTGAAGATTATGCTGAAGGCGTATCGTCCGATGAATTTGCGAACGCCAGAAAAGCACTGGGCTCACTATCTCGGACAAAATTCGCTCGATTTCAGATTGAACCAATTGAAAATGAGATAATGAACCGCCCCGGGTTTGTCGGAGGCCATTTGGTTTAAGTTACGCAGCCATGGGTTGGTCGTCCAGCATGGCATAATATCGTTCTTCGGCTTCGGCGGGCGGGATATTGCCGTTGGGCTCCAGCAGTCGTCGGTTGTTGAACCAGTCGACCCATTCCAGCGTGGCATATTCGACCGCTTCGAACGACCGCCATGGGCCTCGCCGGTGGATCACCTCGGCCTTGTAAAGGCCATTGATTGTCTCGGCCAAAGCGTTGTCATAGCTGTCGCCGACACTGCCAACCGACGGTTCGATACCGGCTTCGGCAAGGCGCTCGGAGTATCTGATCGAGACATATTGGCTGCCG
>NZ_VLKK01000010.1:0-53853 GCF_007830065.1 Sphingobium wenxiniae
AGACCGGTAGCCTCGGAAATTGCTGCGACCTGAGCGCTCGTCACCGGCCCAGACTGTGAAATGTGTTCCCGGAAATGCGGGAAAAGGGCCAATCCCGCCTCCAGAGATTTGAGGCTGCGTCTGGGCGCAGGAGAAGGCTTTCGCTCAATCATAGGATTGGCTCCACGACAACTTCCCCTGCGCGCGGGAATGTAGCTCAATCTGGCTGCTACCGCGATGGTGGAATCGGGCTCGGACAGAGTGTCCTGCAGAAACTATGATCTATGTATCTGATTTATCGCCGTTTAGACGAACTGCGGTCTATTATGTCGGCTGACACAAGGGCGTCAGCGAAAGCTTCAACAGCAGCTTCGATCCGGCCGATCGCGCGCTCGAGCGGCTTGATGCTTTGCTCCCCGCTGCCGATCCGCTCGCCGCGCTAGCCGAATGGGTCCGCCAGCTTCGCGAGGACGAGACCCCGTTTCTTGAGGGCGGCAGCGAGTTCGTTGAAATTGAAGGGCACGTCTTCAGCCGCTTTGCTCCGCGCGGCGCAGCTTGGGCCGCTTCACTTGCCGCCTCGCTGCGCCCGCAACTCTTCGGTCTCGGCGCTGCCCCCCTCGCGCTGGCCGGGCTCACGCCGCGTAGCCTGTTCAGGGAGATTCTCGAGAGCCCCCTGCCCTCCCTGCTCTCCACTTCGATTACCAGCGCAGCGGTTGCAGTGTCGTCGGATCTTTCGTCGATGCGTCAGGCACTCAACCGTCGCAATCTTGAATTGCGCGGCCTTTATGCCTCTTCCCATGCCCCGCATGCGTGGCAGCTCATCTCTGCATTGGGCCCCCTCACCCGTGCCGAGCTCGCTCGTGCACTCGATGTGACGCCTCGGACTGCTTCCCAGGCTGTGATCGCGTTGGAAAACGCAAATCTTGTACGGCTGCGGCCCACTGACAAGGTGATTCAAGCCGCCGGTGGTTGAATTAGGTTTTGGGGTCTGCAGAAAACGCCTCCCATCTCGGGGCCACCGCCCTCCCCTTTTTTGGCTGAATTCTGCCATTTTATTGAGCGCGGCACATTGTGCCGCGTTGTGTGCCTCATTCCGTGCCGCTCGTTGTGCCGCATATAGTGACGCGCTTGGTGCTGCGCCATGTGTGGCGCGGCACAACGCGCGTTCCGCTGCGCGGCACCATTTGCCTGCGCGATCGCTCGCGCTGCCATCTTGTACCGCGCTTGCGCCTTGCAACGCGCTGCCATATGCGCTAGGCCCAGCACTTGCAGATGGTGCCGCGCTTGTGATCGCACTTTCAGATTGTGCAGCGCGATGTGCCGCGCTGACGCCACACAGGAGAATTACCGTGCCCGTTATCACAATCGCCCAAAGCAAAGGCGGCGCAGGCAAGACGACCCTCGCGCTCGCGCTGGCATCGGAATTCGAGGCCTTGGGCGGTTCGGTCTACATGCTGGATGCAGACCGGCAGAACAGCCTGCTGAACTGGCATCGCGATCGACTGGCTGCGGGGAGGGGAGGGGACTCCAAAATTCAGGTCGAGGATGCCTCACAGTTGCGCGATGCGGACATTGGCGCCGCGATCACAAAAGCGCGGGAACTAGCGCAACTCGTCATCGTGGACTCCGAAGGAACCTCCAACTTTAAGACGGCCTATGCCGCCATGGATTCCGATTTTGTTGTCATTCCGACGCGGTCCTCGCGTTTGGATCTGGAGCGCACCGTCGAAACCAGCGACATGCTCGAAAAAATGTGCCGCGGCGTGCCTTATCGGGTGCTCATTACGCAAACTGGCCAGGTTGCCCGGTCAAAGGCTGAATGGGAAATCGATAGTCAGATTTCCAAGGCGTTGCCGACCTTCACCGAGCAAATGCACAATCTCGACGCGTTCCGCGCCATGTCCAATTTTCGCATGACGCTCGCCGAAGTCGAGACAAATAAGCTCGCGAAGACCGAGAAGGCGCGGCACATCGCCCAAAGCGTGCTCGCCAACATTCTCGACGAAATCCAGAACAAGGAGGCCGTAAATGCCTGATCAGATCCCTGCCAACAGTGCGATGGGCGATATCATCGGCTCGACGCGCCGGCGCCTTGAGCAACCAGCGCCGCCTGCAAGCCCCGCGGACCGGCTCAAGAACCTTGTCGCGGCCACCACAGTGGCGAAACCTGCTCCGGCAGCACCAATTGCACGCGATCCGGCTCCTGCGACCCTGCCGGGCAATTATTTCCCGCAAGTTGCCGTCGATACCGCGATGGTTCCAAAGCGGAAGCCGCAGCGCGGCCCCACGCGCACGCTCCACATCAGCATGCGCCTGTCCCCACCCGAACGCGACCGTCTCGTACAATGGTGCGACGACCGCAATCTGAGCCTGCCCGACGGAATCGTGGCGCTCCTCGACCTTGCGGAAGGGGGAGGGGAGGGGGCTTAGCCCTCAATCAGTCAGGGCAAGACGCTTATTGTGAGTGATTGGGGGCTCAGGCCCGCCCGCGTGCCTTGACGAAGCCTTTGCAGAAGCCTTCCCAGGACTTGTAGAGCGCCTGTCCGCTCAATGTCTCGAGCTTGGGCCCCATCTGCTTGCGATAGGCCTCAGCAACGAGATCCTTGTCCCAGCCACCACCAAAATCACTCACAATGGTTAAGATCGTCTGATCACCGCAGAAATGCAGAGAATCGGTCGGGAAAAGCTTGCGGGTCGTGATCCTCGGCGCCGGCATGGCAACGATCTGCTCTGCGGTCCCATCGCGACGGGCTTTGCGTCCCACCTTTGGACGATCCAGTTCCTTGGCTGTTGCCTCTTGCTCGCCCGGCTCTTTCGGCGAGAAGGTCAGCTTGACCGCAACAACCGGACGGCCGCGTCCAGCCCCCCGAACTTCTTCCCATTCCACAAGGAAGTCGGCGAGCTGGTCGATTTCGGCCTTCGACTTTGCGAGCACGTCTCGGCGGAATTCCGCGAAGTTCTTGAAGCTCCCCTCAGGAACGCCAAGCTTGCGGCGAAGCTCCTCGACCGTCATTTTCACAACCCGGTTCTGACGGTTGATGATCAGGCAGCCGAGGTCATAAAGGGTGAGCGAGTAACGGGATTGCAGCGCCAACATAACCCCGAGATTGACCCGCGCATAATAGTCCGAACGCTGGATCACGCGCTTGAAATTGTCCGAAAACTCGAATTCGACAACGCTCATCCCGTCTTCTGAGATTTCCTCGACGCAGCTCGCAAGCAACGACTGTGACATGACCGCTGGCTTGCCTTTCTTCGACGTGGTCCTGATACGGACAATCACGCGAAGCAGTTCATCCATGACCGGTTGAATTCGTTCGTTTCCCTTATGTGATCCGCGCAGTTCCTTCTTGGTGATCGTAAAGGTCTTGGTCTCGCCCGCATCTGGCCCGGCCTTGCGCAACATCAGCGCAAAGGCCTTTCTCGCGGCCGCACTCAGGGAGCCGGTTTCGAATTCAGATTCGACGAGCTCGCCAGGCTTGCTTACGAAGTCCAGGTCCTTGCGGCGAATCACTTCGGCCACACGCAAGGTGCGGCTCAGGCCCTCCAAACCTGGAGTAACCTCGATTTCACTGGGATTCGAATCGAGCTCCATGTGAGTTGCATAACATCACCTTGTCATAATGAGAACACACCCCCGTGAACTCACATAGACAGGCCCCCGATACCTCATATGAAGGTATGTTCGCTCAAAATTGGCAACATCGAGATAGCCCCCAAGGACTCACAAAGAGCATTCTGGAAACCCGCAGGATTCCGCCCTTGAGCGAAACTCCCCCGATCACTCACATAGTTCTGCGGCAGGGTCACGGAGCCCTCATCGCGTCGCAAACGGAAGCTGTCGCACTGCCCCCTGCGACTCACACATACGTCCAACCACTTCCTTGATTTATCAGGTAAATTCAAGCGCACCCCGATCACTCACATAATTGGTGTGAGACCGAACGTCCTCTCAACCCGCAAGCCCCCGATTCCTCAGGTAAACCCGATCTGCAGGGGCACATATTCCCCCCATTTCTCATCTAGACGGCCGTTTTAGCCCCGCCACGAACCATTTTGGCGATTCAGCTACTAGAATCAGAACCTTCTGGTCCGATCTTGGAGCGCTATCAGCAACTCCCCCGATCACTCATACAATCACCCAGGACCTCATGATAACGCCCCCGGTGCCTCATGCAGTAGCCCCCACGGCCTCACATTGAAGCCCCCTCAGGCTCATATAGAGGCCATTTAAACCTCTGTTTTTACATATCTAAAGATGCCCGAATCATAGAATCCTGAATCTAAGAAACCTCCCAAGCTACGCTTGGGCGTGTGGATAAATTGGATTCAAGGACAAGAGAGAGGAGGGTGGTCTGATTGGGCTGGCATGTCCATAGTCCGAAACAGACCAACTCCAGAGCTCCGAAGGCTCGTCAAACATCTGAAAGGCAAATGGTCGGGTGAAACCGCCATGTGCCGTTGCCCCTGCCATGCCGACAGGACCCCATCGCTTTCCATCCGTCAAGGTGACCGAGCAATCCTCGTGACCTGCCACGCCGGTTGCGACAGCCGAGACGTGCTCAAAGCTCTCCGGCGCATCGCGGACCTGCCGAGTTTCGATGCATCTCGCGTGATCCCCAGCATCGAGCGCCGCGTCAAACCTCATCTCACAATCTGGCAGGCCGGTAGTTCGATCGAAGGGACGCTGGCGGAACGCTATGTTCGCGAGGTGCGTCAGATCTGGGCACCGCTTGAAGACCTCCGCTTCCATCCAAGATGCCCACGAGGGCAGGGGAGGCAAGCCAGCTTCGAACCGGCCCTCCTCGTCGCGATGCGCAAGGCGGGCGCGATCGCCGCGATCCAGCGGATTTTCCTTGATCCATCGACGTCCGACTACACCGAGAAGCGCGTCCTCGGCCAAGCCATCGGGGCTGCCTGGACAAATGGCCCGCCCGGCAAAGCCATCGGCATCTGCGAGGGCTTCGAGACTGCGGCAGCCTATACCTCGCTCACCGGTATTCAGGCCTGGGCGACCATGGGTGCCAAGCGTTTCCACCAGCTCGATATCCCGGTCTCCGTTGAAACCGTGATCCTGCTAGCGGACAACGATCTTGAAGGCCGACGAGCGCATGAGCGCGCTCGTGAAGCCTACCACCGTCCGGGCCTCAACATCGAGACCGAGTGGCCACCCGGACGCATGAATGACTGGGCGCAGCTCCTGAAGCGGTGAGGGGAGGGGGGCTGGAGCGGGCGTGCCGCTGATCGGCACGAGCTCAGGAGTTCTCCGCATGACAACAACGATTCCGCGCGCCAGCGCCATTCTCGGCGCTGCCCGCACACTTGCCGCCAAGCTGCTCCTCGCTGTTCCGATCGACCGCGCTGCTCTGAGCCAGGCCATGACCGAGAGTGCTGGCGGAAGTGACGCCGCAGGTGCCTGGCAGCAGCGCGACAGCTTCGAGGCCCTGGAAGTCGCCCTGTCCCTCGCAATTCCCGAGCTAGTCGGTCGGATGGAGGTGGGATCCGCGATCGGCACGCTCGAGGCGCTGACGCGCGAACTGCCGACCCACACGGTGCGCAGCGAGGACCAGATCCAGTTCCAGCAGTTCTCGACGCCGCCGGCGCTAGCCAGGTTCGCGGTCCATCTGGCGCGGCTTTCCGGCGATGACATGGTGCTGGAGCCAAGTGCGGGCACCGGGATCATCGCTTCGCTCGCCAGAGGTGCGGTCAAGGACCTGATCCTCAACGAACTCGAACCCACCCGTGCGGACCTGCTCGAAGCTCTCTTTCCAAGCACGAAGGTCTACCGCCACGACGGCGCTAAACTCAGCGCGCTGCTGTCCGGAACCGCGCGGCCGAGCGTCGTGCTGATGAATCCGCCGTTCTCGGTGTCGCAATCGCGGGGAGAAGATCAGAACACCGCCGCCAGGCACCTGCGGGCCGCGCTCGACCATCTGCTGCCGGGTGGCCGGATCGTTGCGATCATGCCGGACTGGTTCTCACCCTCGGCCAGGTACGAAGAAACATTCCGGCGCACCCTTGAAGGCGCGCGGGTCGTCCTGTCGCTCCGTCTGGACAAGGGAGGCTACGTCAAGCACGGCACCGGGATCGCGGTACGCGTGCTGGTGATTGACAAGGTGCCAGGCGAGATCGGCGTATCCACGATCAGTCGCGGCTCGGTCGGCGAAATCTTCGCCGCGCTGTCAACCGTGCCGCCCCGGGCGACATTGCGCGACCCGACGCAGGCGGCAGTGCACCGACCAAAGCTCAGTCTGTTCCGCTCGGTCAAGACTGGTCCAGCCCGGCCCGTGATCGTGCGAGCTCCCCAGACCAACGACGTCCGCCCCGTCGCCTACAAGGTGCTGGCCGAACCTGCCGCGATGGGCGAGCAGCGCGGGGTCTATGCCGATTACCGGCCTTCACGCGTGGTGATCGCGGAAGCTGGCGAACACCCGACGCACCTTGTCGAATCCGCCGCCATGGCCTCTATCGCCGCGCCCAAGCCCGGCTACGTGCCCTCTCTGCCAGAACGCACCGTGACCGCGCGACTGCTCTCGGCCGCCCAGCTCGAAACCGTGATCTACGCGGGCGAGGCCTGGAGCCGCGATCTCCATGGCCGGTTCAGCCATCCTGCCGGCGAGGTTGCTCTCAAGGAGGATCCCGAGGGCCAGCTTTACCGCACTGGCTTCTTCCTTGGCGACGGCACCGGGGCGGGGAAGGGGAGGCAGGCGGCGGCCTGCATTCTCGACCAGTGGCTCAAAGGCAATCGCCGCCACATCTGGATTTCGAAGAACGCGCCCCTGCTCGAGGACGCTCAGCGCGACTGGACCGCAATCGGCGGGCTGCCGTCGGACGTCCTTGAACTCTCGCGCTGGAAAATCGGCGAGGAAATCACCGCGCCCGGGGGCATCCTTTTCGTGCCCTACGGCACGCTCAGAAGCTCGCGTGTCGAGGACACGCGGCTTGACCAGATCGTGCGCTGGGCTGGCGAAGACTTCGAAGGCGTCATCGTCTTCGACGAAGCCCACGAAATGGGCGGCGTTGCGGGCGGGGAAGGGGCACTAGGCCAGAAGCAGGGCTCACTCCAGGGTATCGCCGGTGTTCTGCTCCAGAATACGCTGCCGCGCGCCCGGGTGCTCTACGCATCAGCCACCGGCGCATCGGACGTCAACAACCTTGCCTATGCGGTCCGGCTTGGACTGTGGGGGCCGGGCACGGCGTTTGCAAACCGCGAGCAGTTCATCAGCGAGATCCGCGACGGCGGCATTGCCGCGATGGAGCTTGTCGCCCGCGACCTCAAGGCCTCCGGGCTCTACCTCGCCCGGGCGCTCAGCTTCGCAGGGGTAGAGTACGACATCCTGCGCCATGATCTGACGGCAGAGCAAATCGCAGTCTATGATACCTATTGCGATGCCTGGACGATCATTCACCAGAACCTCGAGGCCGCGCTCGAACTCACCGGGATTGTTGACGGGCTTGAAAACAAGACGCTCAACAGCGGCGCCAAGGCGGCTGCCCGCAGCCGGTTCGAAGGCACCAAGCAACGCTTCTTCGGACAGGTGCTGCTCTCGCTGAAGCTGCCCTCGATCTACCCGGCGATCGACGAGCACCTGGGCGAAGGGGATAGCGTGGTCGTCCAACTGGTGAGCACGGCGGAATCCATCCTCAACCGGCGGCTCGATGAACTGGAGCCGACTGAGCGTGAGGCCCTCGACATAGCCTATGATTGCAAGGAGTACGTCGTCGACTACCTCACCCGCGCCTTTCCGACCCGGCAGATGGAGGAATACACCGACGAGCTTGGCGACGTGCGCTCACGGCCGATGTGGGACGAGGCGGGCAATCCGGTCCACAACCCGCAGGCCGAGGCCGCGCGCGCCGACCTGATTGAGCATATCTGCGCCATGCCACCGATCCCTACCGCGCTCGATGCGCTGCTCGAGCACTACGGGGTAACGGCCGTCGCCGAAGTGACCGGTCGCAGCAAACGCCTCGTCCGTGACGGCTCAGGGCAGCAGCGCCTCGAAAGCCGCTCACCTCGGACCAACCTTGCCGAGACCACCGCGTTCATGAGCGGGACCAAGCGTATCCTCGTGTTCTCCGATGCAGGCGGTACGGGCCGCAGCTATCACGCGAGCCTCGATGCGAAAAACCAGCAGCGCCGGGTCCATTTCCTGCTCGAGCCCGGATGGCGCGCGGACCGCGCAATCCAGGGGCTGGGGCGCACCCACCGCACGCATCAGGCGTGCCCGCCGCTGTTCCGCCCGGTCACCACCGACTGCAAGGGCGAGGCCCGTTTCACCAGCACGATTGCGCGGCGCCTCGACGCCTTGGGCGCGCTCACCCGCGGCCAGCGCCAGACCGGCGGGCAGGGGATGTTCGATGCCAGCGACAACCTCGAGAGCATCTACGCCAAGCACGCACTCCACGACTGGTATGGCCTGCTCGCTATGGCCAAGCTCAAGAGCACGACCTTGTCGGAGTTCCAGCGGATGAGCGGGCTCGAACTCACTGACCAGGACGGGGTGCTGCGCGAGGATCTGCCGCCGATCCAGCGCTGGCTCAACCGCATCCTCGCCATGAAGATCGCCGTCCAGAACGCGATCTTCGACGAGTTCCTGACCCTCGTCGAGACACGAGTCTCGGCGGCGAAGGAAGCCGGGACCTTCGACATCGGTGTCGAGACCGTGTCGGTGGAAGCCTGCGAGGTGCTCTCCGACACGGTGATCCGGACCGACCCGGTTACCGGCGCGACTTCGCACCTCCTCGAGCTGTCGCTGACCCAGCGGCGCAAGGTCCTCTCGCTCGAGCGCGTGCTTAAAGTGGCATCCTATGAGGAACAGCCGCTGTTCCTGCGCAATGACAAGTCGGGCAAGGTCGCACTCGCGGTTCCGGCGCCCTCGCACATGGACGAGGAGGGCCACATGATCCGCCGCTACGAACTCGTGCGGCCATTGCGCAGCGAGTACCTGCGCGCCGACCGGCTCGACGAGTCCGCCTGGGAGCCCGTGACCAAGGCCAGGTTCAGCGCGCTGTGGGAGGAGGAATATGCAGCCGACGAAAGCCAACTTGTCACCGAGACCGTCTATCTCGCAACCGGGCTGCTCCTCCCGATCTGGGGCGCGCTTCCCAAGGAAGACCTCACGGTCAATCGCATCGTCGACAAGTCCGGTGCATCATGGCTCGGCCGGCATGTCCACGACCTCTACGTCGATGCGACCCTCGAGAAGCTTGGGGTTGCCCGCAAGGCGCAGACTGATCCGGCCAAGATTGCCGCCGCCATCCTCGGAGGAGGGACTTGGAAGGCGCCGCATCCCCTCAATTTCACGATCCGCACAGCGCGAGTGAACGGTTCCCGCAGGATCGAGATTGTCGATGCCGAAGCCGAGCGCATCCCCGAGCTCAAGGCCAAGGGCTGCTTCACGGAAATCATTGCCTACAAGACGCGGGTGTTCGTGCCGACGGACAAGGCCGACCAAATCCTTGCAAGCCTGATTGGACAGGCACCTTGCGAGGAGCTTGCAGACGCGAACGAATGTGGTAGACTTAGTTCATAGAACTTAGCTAAGGTAACTGGAAATGGACACGGTCAACATTCATGAAGCAAAGACGCATTTGTCGCGCTTGCTCGAGCGCGTGCTGCGCGGGAATGCGGTCGTGATCGCCCGGTCGGGCAAGCCGATTGCGAAAATGGTGCCAATCGACACTGCTGCACCGTCCAAGATCAAGCGCCTGGGTTTCCTCAAAGGGGAAATGCGCGTGCCGGAAGATTTCGACCGTATGGGCGAGGGTGAAATTGAAGCGCTGTTCGAAGCCTGAGCGATGAAATTTCTCCTTGATACACATGTCCTCCTCTGGGCAGCGGGCTTTCCGGAACGATTGACGCCTGCCGCCCGGAAACTGATCAACGATGAGGGCAACGAACTGGTCTTCAGCGCTGCCAGCCTTTGGGAAATCGCGATCAAGAACGGGCTCGGGCGGGAAGACTTCGCAGTCGACGCACGCGTATTGCGCCGGGCGTTGATCGACAACGGATACGTCGAGCTCGCCATTTCAAGCGAACACGCCGTTGCAATTTCCCAGTTGCCTCCGATTCACAAGGACCCATTCGATAGAATGCTGATCGCTCAGTCGATCGTCGAGGGCATCACCTTGCTCACATCAGACGAAACAGTCTGCCGGTACTCCGGACCCATCCGACAGGTCTGATTGTTCCGCTCGCGTCAGATCAATACCGACCCGCGCCATCCGCAATCAGGTCGTCCATCGCTTTCGAACGAATCTTGTCGCGCTCCGCCTTGTACGCGAACACGTCTTCAGCCTTGAGGCGACGGTGCCGGCCCACCATGCTGTGCGCGACATCGCCCTTCTCGATAAGCCTGATGAGATAGGGACGGGACATGTTGAGCAGATCTGCTGCCTGCTGCGTCGTCAACATCTGCTGGATCGGCACGAGCGTGACGGCATCTCCGCTCCCGATGTGACGCAGCAACTTGAGGAACAGGTCCGACATCGCCGGTGTCAGCGAGATTTCTACCGGCTTCCTGGTCTTGGGATCGGTCAAGTGCAGTTTGGCTTCGCCGGGCTTCTGCGAGGCAAGGATACGCCGTAGCTGGTTGGCGATCTGCCGATCATCGGCAGAGGGCGGCCTGTTGCCGAAGGGCAAGGCATTGGCTGGCAGTGTCATCGTTTCTCTCCGCTGATGGCGATATCCCGAAGCGCATATTCGAAATAAACGCAACCAAGTTGTGCGCCTCAGGTTCCGATGCAGGTCCGATCCATGAGGCATAAATCGATCATTTATGCCTCATGGCACCAAGCGGCCCGCCCTGGGACGCGCGGTTGCGCCCGGGAATTCGGGCAATCCTGAAACCGTGAGGGGAGGGGGGCTGGAAGGGGTGAGCCGAAGGGCTCGGCCAAATCCGGCCTTCAGGAGCACTCCCATGAACGACATCGAGTTGATCCCGCTCGGCAAGCTACGCCTGTCCGAAGCCAACGTCCGCAAGAACGACAGCAACCTCTTCATCGAGGAACTGGCCGCCAATATCGAGGCCAAGGGCCTCCTCCAGAACCTGATCGTCGTGCCCGCCAAGAAGCGCGGCATGTTCGATGTGACCGCGGGCGGCCGGCGCCTGCGCGCCCTCAACTTTCTTCTGACGGCGGGCAAGCTTCCCAAGGACCACCCCGTCGCCTGCCGCGTCCTCGACATCGATGCCGCTGAGCAGTCCGAACTCTCGCTGATCGAGAACGTCATCCGGCTCGACATGACGCCGACCGACGAGATCCGGGCCTACAAGCACTTCGTCAATGAGGGCAGCGACCTCGACGCGATCGCCAAGCGGTTCGGCCGCACCCGCCGGTTCATCGAAGGCCGCCTGCGGCTTGCCGACCTCGCCGATCCGATCTTCGCCGCGCTCGAAGAGGGCAAGATCACCCTCGACGTCGCCAAGGCTTATGCGACGACGCCCAACCACGACCGCCAGATGATGGTCTGGAACGAGCTGTCGAACTCCTGGCAGGGCAACAATCCGGACTCGATCCGCCGCATGGTGACGCACAGCGCGATCCGTTCGTCCTCGCCGATGGCCAAGCTTGCCAGCGAGGCCGACTACCTCGCCGCCGGCGGCAAGATTGAGCGCGACCTTTTCACCGAGGACGGCGGCGAGACGTGGATCGATGCGGAGATCGCCCAGCGCATCGCCGGCGAGAAGCTCCAGGCTTTCGCGGCCGAAATTGCCGAAACCTCCGGCTATGCCTGGGTGCGCCCGATCCTCGAGACCCGCGTCACCTACAACGCAACCGAAGACCTCCACCAGATCCATCTCGAACCCCCGCCGCTCACCGAGGAGGAGCAGGTCGAGGCCGACAAGCTGCTCGAGACGATCTCGGTGCTCGAAGCCGAAAGCGAGACCCTGGACGAGGACGACGAGGCTGCCGCCGCGGACTTCCAGGCACGATGGGATGCCGCAAGCAGCGCCTACGATGCGCTCCACGACAAACCCCCGGTGATCCCCGAGGAGATGAAGGCCAATGTTGGCTGCTTCGTGATCATTGGCGCTGACGGCCAGCCTGTGGTTGCGAGCGGCCTCTACAGCGACAAGCCGCTCGAACGCCGTAAGGCGCGTGGGTCCGAAGCGGGAGACGGCGCCAGCGGGGCAGCAGGGGAGGGCGGTAGTGCTTCTGCCGCACCCAAGCCTCTGTCGCAAAAGCTGGTCGAGGAACTCGCCGTCCAGCGCCGCGACATTCTCGCGATCAACCTCGCTTCGAACCCGGCGATCGCGCTCGATTACCTGATCTTCGCCATTGCCGACTCTCGCGCGCTCTACAGTGCGCAGGCCTTGGGCACGACGCTCCGCGCCCCGTCGCCCTCGCTCTACCTAGCCAACTACCCTGAAAGCCCGGCGCACACGCTGATGGCCGATATCCGCGAGACGCTCGACCTGTCGTGGACCGAGCACCGCCGCACGGTCGACCGGTTCTCCGCGTTCAGCGCGCTCGACGACGATGCCAAGGCGAACTGGCTCGCCTGGTGCATGGCAAAGACGCTCGAGGCCAGCATGGGGATCGACAGGAAGGCAGGGCAGTCCGGCCCTGAGCCGATCGACCTCCACGACCATCTCGCCGCGCTGATGGGGATCAACGTCGCCAGCCACTGGCGGCCGACCTCGGCCAACTACTTCGACCGGGTCAGCAAGCAGGCGCTGCTCGCCCACGTCAGCGAAGTCGGCGGACCGACCATGGCGGCGAGCTTCATGGGCTCGAAGAAGGGCGATCTCTCGGCCTCCTGCGAAAAGCTGTTCGCCGGCGAGACCATCGTCGCACCCGAGGTCAAGCAGGCTGCACTCGCCTGGGTGCCCGAGGCCATGCGCTTCCGGGTGCTGGCTGCGAGTGAGCCTGATGAAGAAGGCCCGGTAGAGCACGATCCCGAGAGCGATGCCGGCGAAGTCGAACCTGCCGACGAGCAGGACGCCGAAGCCGGCGAGACCGTCGACGCCTGATACAGCCCTGCCGGCACGCTGCCCGTACCTCTCTAGCGACCTGCGGCAGCGTGCCGGTCCATCCAGGACATGAACCCATGACCATGATCACCAAGCTGCGCGCCCGGGTCTCACCGCACGCGATCTCGAAGGTCACCCGCATTTTCAACGGGACCCTCGACGACATCTTCAACGAACTCTTCCAGAATGCCCGCCGCGCGGGCGCGACCTGCATCACCGTCACCGCCGAGCACATGGCAGATGCCTGCCTCATCACGGTGAGCGATGACGGCGCCGGGATCGCCGACCCGGTCGACCTCCTCTCACTCGGCCAGTCCGACTGGTCCGAGGAGTGTCGAACCCGCGAGGACCCGGCGGGCATGGGCTTCTTCAGCCTTGCTGGCCTCGACACCGTGGTCAGTTCGCAAAGCGCGGGTGGTGCGTTCTCGCTGGCAATCACAGGCGATGCCTGGACCGGCGAGGCCGACATCGATGTGCTGCCCTTCGACGGGCCGCGCGGCACGGCAATCGCCTTCCGGTTCGATCCGCAGCCTGACGGTAAGCTCGAACGCTGCGTCGAGGCGGCGGCCCGGTTTCTGCCGCTTGCCGTCAGTTACAACGGCAAGGACCTCGCCAGCGCCGATTTCCTCGCCGACGCGCACAAGGTCATCGAGCGGGAGGGGTTCCGGATCGGCGTGTTCCGCGACCGGCACTCGCCGCACGTGGCGACGCTCAATTTCCACGGGGTCACCCTCAAACACGCTTTCCCGGTCGTGAAGGAAGTCCATCACACCCAGTGGTCCGTGCAGGTCGACGTGATCGACGCGCCCGATCTCGTCCTGGTCCTGCCCGCCCGCAAGGAAATCTACCGCAACGCCGCGCTCGACCGGCTCGTGGCACTCTGCCGCGAGGCGATCTTTTCGGTCATCCGCGAGGAACCGTTCCACCGCCTGAGCTTCGAGGACTGGCTCGAGGCGAGCCTGTATTACGACAATTTCCCGCAGGCGGCGCGGCAGTTGCCGCTGTGGTACCCGACGCTCGCCCGCGACAGCTACCGCGAGGTGCCGCGCTTTGCCGACCTCGAGCCGGGCGCGGCGATCTATGACGACACGGACTCCTTCGATGCCGTCACCTTCGGCCGTGCCCTGCGGCGCTCGAACGGGGGCGAGATGCACCGCCTCGGCGGCCCCGACCCGCGCGCCTTCCACGAGCCGATCACCAACTTCATCGGCTATCCCTGGTACGATGCCCTCCCGGCTTTCGTCCGTACCGGCGAGCGCTTCACCTTCGATGGCGGCAAGCCGACCGATGAAGAGGGTGCCGTTACCGTCCGCCCCGACGCGATCACGATCGAACTCACCGATCAGCACGACCGGCGGCTCGATCTCGAGACCGACTTTGCGATTCTGGAAGATGCCGATTCCTGGGGTGATCCCGACTGCGCGCACATTGCGCTGACCCGGACCACCGCGCTGGGGCCCGACGATCTCACCGACCTCATCATCGATGCGGTGTTCAGCCCTTCCGACGATTCAGATGCCGACAGCTACGACACCCAGGAGACCCGCTTCCGACACGATGCGGCGGTGCGCGCCCATGCCATCCTCGAAGGCGAGGACGCCGCGATCCTTGCCGGCATCCGCATGGCCTTCGCCGACCGCGTCGCCTGGCGCATCCCGCACGGGCGCACGCTGCGCCTCTCCTGGTCGAACGCCGCCTCCGACCTCTCGCTCGATCCTGCCCAGGAGGGCCCCGTCCAGTGACCCGTCACCCCAAGCCCGACGTCGCGCAGGTCATCACCGACCTGATCCTCGAGAAGATCGCCGCCGGCACGGCCCCGTGGCTCAAGCCCTGGACCGCGACCAGCACGCGGCCGCTGCGCCACAACGGGGTCCCCTATTCGGGGATCAACACCTTCTTCCTCTGGGCGGTCGCCGAGAGCCGGGGCTACGCCAGCCCCTACTGGATGACCTTCCGTCAGGCGCTCGAACTCGGCGCCCATGTCCGCAAGGGCGAGAGCGGCTCGTTCAGCGTGTTCTACAGCTCGGCGCGCAAGACCGACACCGATCGCGAGACCGGTGAAAAGAGCGAAAAGACGATCCGGTTCATGAAGTGGAACCACGTCTTTAACGCCTCGCAGATCGAGGGGCTGCCGGCGCACTACTACCCCGAGCCGCTGGACCCCAAGTCGATCGGCGAACTCTCTGCCGAGGTTCAGGCCTTCCTCGATGCGATCCCGATCCGCGTCGTCCACGGCGGCGACAGTGCGCATTACACGCCGAGCACCGACACAGTCACCTTGCCGTCGCCAAACGCGTTCCATTCGATCGAGGCGTATTTCTCGACCCGGTGCCACGAGCTTGGCCACGCCACAGGGTCGGCCAAGCGGCTCAATCGCCAGTTCGGCAAGCGTTTCGGGGACGATGCCTATGCCTTCGAAGAAATCGTAGCCTCGCTCTGCCAGGCCACCCTCTGCGCCGAATACGGCCTTCCCAACGAACTCCACGACAGCCACGCCTCCTACATCCACCACTGGATGAAGATCCTGCGCGGCGACAAGACCGCGATCCTCCACGCGGCGGCCAAGGCCGAGCAGGCGGTCAAGTGGCTTCGCCAGTTCGATCCGGCGCTCGGTTCGACCCTGCCGGACGAACTCAAGGAGGCAGCCTGACGGTGTCCGGGAAGCCGAGGCACTTGGCCCGCTCGCAGCGCGAGCGGGAAGGGGAGGGGGTGGGAGCCCGATGCGCCAGGGGGCGCAAAGGGAGATTTCACCGATGAACTACGATCTCGACTTCCGCTATCGCCGTGCCCTGCAGCCCGACGCGCTCGCAACCATTGCCACCGCCACCCAGGCCGTGGTCGATGCAATGCAGGACGCGCGCAACGCCGGGATCGACCCAGCGCGCGATCCCGCGACGATCCTGCTCGCGCGTCACGTCGGGCGCATCGCATTGGGCCACGCGCCCGACGAAACCTTTGCCGAAGACCTGCCGCTGCGCCGGCAGTGCCTGGCCAAGATCGACGAGCTGAAATTGAAGCCCGCGCTGGTCGCGCTCGCCCGCCGCGGCATCGGTTACGATCCCGAAGCCAAGCGCGCCTTCCACCGCGAAGCCCGCTCGGCATTGCGGGTGGCGGCGCGCCATCTCGGTCTCGAGCCAGATCAGTACGATCTGCGCAGCAACTTCGCCGGCCCTGCGGTCTCGGGCGAGATCACGCTCCACGGCGACGAGATCTACATCCAGGTCTCGATCCCCTGCATCCATCCGGGCCGCGAGGTCATGTTCCGCCGGTGCAAAGGCCGCCAGGACTACCTCGGCGATCGAAATCACTTTTGCGACATCGCGGTCCTTGCCGCGCCGCACAGCTTCCGCGCGCTCGTCGTCCGCGAGACCGGCCTTTCCATCAATCCGCGCCAACAGGCGCTCGTCTAGGAGAACCGCCATGGGTTGGCTGTTCATGTCTCGCGGCGGCATGGCTCCGTTCGCCACGCCGAAGGCCTATCTCGACAACCAGTGCACCTATCCGCCCGACCCTGACAAGGGCCGGGCGACCGGCCTGCGTGTCCTCAAATCCACCGTCCGTTCGGGCGCCTACTATGCCGCCTGCCAGAGCTACGATCTTGAAGCCCCGCACGAAACTTTCGCGATCATCTGCCTCGTCAAATGGAACCCCGGCGCGAAGAGCGGCGAGGAGTTTGGCTACAAGGATATGACCGAAACGATGGGCCCCTACAGTTACGACTGCCCGGCCTCGATCCTCGACCTCTTGGGACCGCCCGGCAACGAATATGCCGCGCAGTGGCGCGAGCATTGCCGCCAGCGCCTCGCCCTGACCACGCGCCGCAAGCCCGCACCGGGCGATATGCTGGTGCTGGCCGAGCCGCTGACCTTCACCGACGGGCAGAGCGAGCGCAGCTTCCGCGTGGTCCAGTCGGGCCGCAAGACGATCCTGCGCCGGGTCAGCGACGGGGTTGGGGTGAAGATCAGCAAGCTGATGAGCCGGGCGTGGACGATCGTGCCGCCACCCGGTGCCCCGTCAACTTCGTGACCCGGCACCCAAGCGAGTAGCGCCATGACCGATCCCGCCCCACCGCAGCGCTCGTCCAAGCGAGCGCGCCTTTGCAGCATCGAGAACGCCAACCGGATCGCCACCCGGGTCGCCGAGCACGTCCAGGGCGACACCGCCGTGGTAAAGACCGGCAATCCGCTGCAGCCCTTCCGCGTGGTTCTGGCAAGCAAGGCAGCGCCGGGGCGCACCGTCTCGCGGGTCGTCACCTGCAACGATGACGAGCCCGAGGATCAGTAGGGCTCGGGTCCGCGCTCGACGAACCACGATTGCCCGAGCTCGAAATCGGGACTTGGCGACACGAGCGGCCCGTCAGGTGCTTCAGCCACGTAGGGCGAAACGAGGTCCTTGCGCCGCACCCGCATCCGGCTGAGCCAGGCCGCGGTGCGGCCGCGCGCTTTGAGGACCGTCAGCAGCCAATCCATCGCCTCGGCCATCTCGACCACGCCGCGCCCGGCGAGGCAGTAATAGATCGCCCGCTGGAAGTCGTCGCACTGGGTGCTGAGGATGCCCGCGAGCTTTGCCCGCCCGCCGGGGGCGTTCTCATGCACCAGCGACACTGCCTCGCGCAGTTCCCGGACTGACAGGTAGGCATCGTCCACGCCGACCCCGATGCAAAGCGCGGCGATCGCCCGGCGCACTGGCGGCAGGTTCTCGTCGCACGACGCATCGCGCAGGCCAATGTCGAGATCGAAATGGTCGAGGTGGCTGGGAGCGGGCATGGCGAGATCCTTTCCAAAAGAACGTAGCGTGAACGTTCAGGCCCCGTCAACCGGACAGCGGAGGGGAGGGGGAACTCAGCGGGGGATCAATCATGAAAGGTAGAACCCATGACCGCACTTGCTTCATCCACACCTGCCGGCGTCGACCACACTGCTGAGATCGCCCGGCTCAACGACGCGGCCCGCGCGGGTTCACTGCCCACTTCGCGCACTGTGTTCACGCGGGCGCTGGCCGACATTCGTGCTGGCGACGCCGAAGACCCCGGCGCACGCCAGGCCAGCCTGATGCTGGGTCAGGCAGCGCTGCGCCGTCTTATCAACGAAACGCCGATCGAGCCGGGGAACGATCCTCATGGCGAGCGCGACTTCGGCGCGGTCGAGTTCCAGGGGTACAAGATCTTCTGGAAGATCGATGTCTATGCCAACGACGGGACGTTCGCCTGGGGGGTCGGAGACACTGTGGGACGCGCAGCAGAGCTTCCGCGTCGTCACGATTATGTTGGCAAGCGACTGGTGAGGCGATGAGCCGGTATTCGCTAAGACCGCTGCCGGAGCGCTCGGACATTTTCGAGGTCGCGGTCGGGTGGGACCTGGGGCTGGGGACGTTTTTTGTGATGGTATTCGGCGTCGCCGAGGTTGGCCGCGATCCTGATGTGAGGCACTGGCGTGGTGGCCAGCCCAGACAGATTGTTACGGTCGAGGAGCTTCAGACTGAGGTATCGCCATACGCTGAACTTCCGATGGAACTGGTCAGTCGGCTTCGAGGCGACCAAAGCAACGGCGGCGCGAGCCCTCCACAGCGGTTGAGTCGATTGATTTCAGGGCTGCTCGGGAATGGCTGCGTCTGATCATCCTTCTCCCCGCCTGCCAAACGACTGGATAGTTGATATTCCAGCTATGCAGCAGCAACCATTTGAATTTCAGGCTTAACGTACACCCCTAACGTCAGTGCGTCCCAATAGGCGAAGAATGTCTCGAAATAGAAGCGATGTTGATCGCCATTGTCGTCGATTAGCACCAGTTCGCAACTGCCGAGTGGCCCGCCGCTCTGTGCTCCGCAATATCCAGCGACAGCCTTGAAAAGCTCTAACTCGTCTACTTTTCCGAAGTGTTTGGCAAAGGCCGATGACCGGATGAAATGCCGACAGGGATTCGCTGGATCGAAGTCCGGCTTGCGGCGAGAAACGTGTGGATGGCCGGACATTATCCCGACCAGTGGAGTTTGAACGCCCGCAGTCTCGACGAATCGGTATAGCGTCGTCGACAGCGTGTTGCCGAAAACGCCGTGGAGGCTCTTCACGGTTTCGATGGTCGGCGACATCGATAGGGCTTCTTGCGTAAATCGATCGCGCAGGAACAGCAGGCGGCCTGCGGCAAAATTGGCTTCGGCTTCGACCTGCTCATGGCATTCGGGCGAGAGGGTGTGGCTGTTATCGCCAAGCATCGCATCCTCGTGCCACGGCAATAGGCTGTGACCGATTTCATGCGCTTCGTTCCACCGATGCTTTTTGATCGGCAGGTCGCCATCAAGCAGGATACGCTTGCGATCGGGCAGATACAGCGCCTTCAAGGACCACTTGTGGATGGCGTCCAGGATGAGTGCCGGACGATTGAAAACCTGAAGCGTGGCGACTCTGATCCGGCTGATCGCCTCCTGCGCGACGCTCGGATCCTTCGCCGTGTAGAATTTGAGATCGAGCTTGAGCAAATGCCGCACGTCTTCGAGCCGGAGCGGGGGCTCGGGATTCCCGAGCCCCTTCAACACCCGTTCGACGCGGGCGTCGATATCATGGGCGGTTCTCTCAGATAAAAGTCGATTTCTGCTCAACCGCCTGCTCCTTGACGTTCAGTCCCGTTCGCTCAAAACTGTGACGAACGCCTCCAATGCAGCACGTTCAGCCTGGCTAAGCGCTGCCACAGGCTCAGATCGCGCAGCAAAGCGAACGGCTTCATGAATGAGGTTGTCATTCTTGGGTGTCGTCAGACCGGCCACCTGCATCAGGTTCCCACGCGGAACCTGAAAATAATTGGCCAGCTGATAAACGGACCGCAATTCAGCCTTGTGACGAACGTCGTCCTCAATCTCTACGAGTTCGGCGACGTCAATGTCGGCTTGCTCGGCAAGTTCCTCGAGCGTCAATCCTTTGTTGCGCCGCATGAGACGGACAAAGCGACCAAAAGCAATGCTCGGCTCATCTTCGCCAACATTCTGCGTTTCTGCCTCACCATCAAAAAGCGGATCGGCGGCGGTGACGCCGGCACCAATTTCGGTGTCACCTTCTAACGATGCCATCTTGAGACACCAATCCTTGGAGATCTCGATCTTCATGGCTAATTTCCTTTGGCGATGAAGGATTCGGCTTGCTCCGGCGTCATCTCAAAATAGCGCAAACCATGATAGCTTGCGTCGATGCCAAGATCGGTCATGCCGCAGGTGTTGGCATAGAAGCCATTCGACTGCGGTAAAGCGTGTAAGCCAATCCTTCCCTTAAACTCCTCCTCGATACTGAGTGCGATAGCAGCCCTGATCAAAATACTGCCGATACCGCGATAGAGCGGCGGATCGGCGAGCTCGGGGCGGTTCCACGGCGCGTTTTCAACATATTCGACATAAACCAGGTCCTTTCCTTTTTGGCTCTCAACCCGGCAACGATGCGTTGTGATGTCCACGATCATCATGCCCTGGGTGGTTCCGTTGCACACGATGCTGAAGCCGGGATGCGCCAACATGCCCTGCAAAGCCCGGGTCTTCTGACGCCAGTTCCAATGCCGACTTTGCGGCCAATGCACCCGCTCGACACCGGCGCGGTGCAGTTTCTGGATCGCCTTGAAGAGCTCCGGGATCCATTCGGCTTCCCAGTCACCCAGCTGCTTTTCGGTTATCGCATCCCAGAGCTCGGCTTCTTCAAGCTTGCCGTTCGTCGCGTTCAAGAGTGCGATCGGACTGATCACGGCGGTCATAGCATCATGACTTCCGCTTTTTCTTTGCTCTTTTCGTCTTCGAAAAACAGCTTGTCGCCCTTTTCAACACGAGCTTCAACAAGCTGATAGAGCCGTAATGCCTGACGCAGCACAGCCGTCTTGCTCAAATCCTTCTTGTCGCAAAGGCCTTCGAGTGCGTGCATTTCCGCATCCGTAAGGTTGAGCGTCATCGTCTTCTTGGCAGCCATTACGCCTCCTTCAGCGGGAGTAGGGCTACACAACATCTGCGCAAATGTCAATCAAAAAATAGCCCTTGACTAGCTAAAAACTAGCTATCATATCCACGCCATCCGGCGATCAATCTCAAGCCGGGTTAAATCGCAGGCTTGAACAAGGGAATCGTTCTCATGGCCAAGAACACAGGAAATGACTTCCGTCGCGGCGCTGTTACCGCTCGCACCCAATTTCAGCGGACCGACGGCAACTATCAGAAACGGAACGAGCGCACCGGACACTTCATGGAGGTGAAGCAGGACGGCAAGCCGTTCAAAGGCGTCGCCCGTGAACCCGACGGGCGCGATAGCCCGAATTCCTGATGAACCGACGATTCATCCCCATTCCGGCCAAAGTGCTTTGGAGCCTTGGTCCGATTCCGAAGCCGCAACACCCAACCCTTGCATTGGATTCAAAACATGTCTGAAAAGTCGGAAAAGACCGTCACCATCATCGTCAACCAAGACGACCACGAAGTGGTCAAGACGAAAATCTCATATGACGAGGTCGTCGCCTACTACCTTCAGGACGGCGGCGCCTCTTCAACCGAGTATCTCATCAAATATTCACGCGGCCACTCCGCTAACATCAGCGGCACCCTCGCGCCAGGTCAGGAGGTAATGGTTAAAGATGGAATGCGCTTCAGAGTTTCAGGAACTGGCGAGTCATAATCCTTTCATCCGGGACTTGGAGGAACAGGGCTATCACCTCGACTTCGTCAACGCCTATTTCGTCATCTACGGGTTACCGTGCCTCAACAGCGCCGGTGAGCTCGAATATGGCGATTGGGCAAGTCCAGTCGATCTGAATAACTGGGTCATCGATGCCCCAAGCGACCATCAGGCCTGGTTCAAGGGATGCCGTCCGCACGACCAGAACGGGCGGGCGCTGCGATTGGGCGGTGGCGCGGCTACCGTCCTGGTGGCTGACGGCTTTGTTTGCAACCATTCCTTTTCGTTCAAATTGCTCGAGTCTGGCGCAATGCGCCCATATCGGTCGTTTGAAGAAAAGGTGCGCACTTATCTCGATGTGATCGTTGCACCCGCGATGGCAGCTTTCCCCGATGCTAGTCCGCTGCGGGGCATAGAAATCAAAGCCGCGGCGCAGAACAGTCCGTTGCGCATTCCAGACTCAATGTCGTCACGCTACCACCTCAACGACGTGGCTTCGCGGTTGAGGGGCATAAAGGTAGCAATCATTGGCCTCGGCGGCACAGGAGCTTACATCCTCGATTTCATCGCCCGCACGCATCTCGAAAAGATCGGGCTTTTCGACGACGATAAGGTTCATATTCACACGCTCTTTAGGATCCCCGGCTTCATCCATCGGGCGGTCGGGATGAAGAAGGTTGACGCGCTGGCGCAACATTATGCCAATTGGCATTGTGGCATCGTCCCGATCCCGGAGCGCATCACCTCCGAGAATATCGAGAGCCTGCGTGAGTTCGATTTTGTCTTTGTGTCGATTGACGACGGGCCGTCGCGGCTCGCCATCGTCGACTGGTTGAGTGCAAATGCCATTCCCTTCGTTGATTGTGGCATGGGCCTCAATCGCTCACTCATTGGGTTGAATGGCGTCGTTCGGATCACCGGAGCGGATCGCGCTGCATTTGAGCAATCGGTAAATACACCCTATCTGCCAACGACGAATCCAGAAAATGGAGAGTATCGGAAGCAGGCGCAAGTCGCCGAACTCAATGCGCTCAACGCGATATTCGCCGTGATCCGGTTCAAGCAGCATTTTGAGTTTTATGACCGATTAAGCGATGCCATCGCCTACACTTTTGAGACGGCATCTTTTGATCTTGATCGCTTTGGGGGGTTAGAATGAAGTTTGCCTATCAAGCGGTAGATCGGATCCCTAAGCAGCTGGAGCCTGAAACTGTCTATCACAGCGAGGAATTCGAGCTCGCCGGACTTCTCTGTGCTTGCGGCTGCGGCCATCGGATCACGCTTCTCGTTCCCGATAGCCACCAAGTCTATTGCGACGACGGGTTTGCCACGATCCGCCCTTCCATCGCAGTGTGCGATGGTCCCTGCAAATCTCATTATGTCATCTCAGCCGGACAGGTCGAATGGCTGGATGCATTTAGCACCGAAGCGGCGAAATCGCTCATGCAGAAACAGATTTTGCGCCATGTCGCCAACGACGCCAAGCCAAAATCCTGGATTGCCCGTCTGTGGAAGGCAGCACTGGCATTGGCTGATCAGATTAAATCGATCTTTGGAAGGTAGAATCCGTATTACACTCATCGTTGTCATTGAACGTCCTCGTCTCTGGTTCTTCGGTCATAGCGTTGTCTGAAAACACCGCTTGAGCGGTCCTGGACACCTCTGCGGGCAGCGCCCGCAGCTTCGGCCTGACGGCCGGGAGGGAAGGGGGGTGGGAAGAGAGTGATCGAACAAGGGGTTCGGTCGCAATCGATCCATCCAGGAGAACGTCCATGAACATCGGTGAAATCCGCAAGAACGCCAACGGCCAGCTGATCGGCTCTGTCGAAACGCTCACCATCACCCGCACCATCGGCCTCAGGCCAGTGACCTCCAGCAACCCCCGCGCACCCCGCTACGAGATCGTTGCGCTCAACGACCAGCGCCGCTGGGTGATCGTCGGTGCGCTCTTCGAACTCTCCTCGAACTCGACCGGCGAGAGCTTCTACCAGGGCAAGATCGACGATCCGTCGATGGCGCAGCCGCTCTATATCGCCGCTTTCCCGCGCGAGGACGGCACCATGGCGATCGCCTGGCAGCGTCCGCGCCGCCGCAATACGCAGCTCGGTTCGGCAGAATACGGCGAGAGCGACATGTTCCCGGCCGACGATGCCGGTGGCAGCGACCGCGGCGGCGAACAGGCTGGCGATGGCCGAAACGACGACGGTCTGGGTGACAGCACCGCGACCCCGCCCGCCAAGCGCGTCCGGGCCAATGCCAAGGACGGCGCCGAACACGATGGCGCGCTGCCGCCGCTCGTCGACGCCTGATCGGCAAGTCCAACTCCAACCGGCGGGGACTCCAAGCGGGTCCCCGTTCCCGTGCAAAGGCCGCGGATAAGCCCGCCGCGCGGCCTGAGGCGGAACGCCGGCACTGCCCCCCCCGCCCGGCGTTCCGCCTCTTCATTTGCCTGGAGTTACCCGGAGATCCACAATGCTGACCGATAGCGAACGCTTCGCTTTCACCACCCGGCGCCACCACGCCTTTGCGAGCACCGGCAACGCCTACGACGCGGTCCAGTGCGATGAGGCCATCCACACCGGCGATACGATGGTCGTCCTCACCGAGGAGGTTATCGGCATCGCCATGACCTGACCGTTCGCGGTGACACTGGCGCATGGGAATCTCCATGCCCTCTCTGCGCCACGCGAGGGCGACACGCTCGCGGATCTCGCCCGCTCACTCCACGTCAGCGCGGCCGACTTCGAACACGCTGCCGAGATCGCCCGGCGTTTCGGATTTCCGCTCGACCCGCAGATCGAGGCGCTGCTCCCTCGCCCGGCGGGCTGAGTTGGCGGGCTTCAGAGCGGCAGGATCGACTGTTCCGATGACGGCGCACTCGCCGGCGCGTCGACCGCATCGGCAATCACGCGCCCGAGTTCGAGCGCGGCATCCTCGCGTATGCAGGAGCTTGGGGCTGTGATGCCGACCCGCGCCCAGCCCGGAGCGTCCAGGATCGCATGAGCGACAGCAGACGTATCGATTCGTTCCATGCTGGTAAGAGCACATAGGAAGAACATATTTGCAAGACAGCGGGCGCCGCTGTTTGTCCTGATTGACAGGGCAGGGCGGTCCGCCGAGCATCAAGGCATGTGCAACTTGTACCGCATGACCAAGGCCCCTGCAGAAATCGCCCGACTGTTCGGCGCGAGCAGCGGCGCAGGCGCGAACTTCGCCGCCGAGGTCTACCCGGGCTATCCCGGCCTCGTCGTCGCCGAAGGCGAGACGCGGGTGATGACCTGGGGTTTTCCGCTTGTCCTGAAGGGCAAGAACGGTCAGCCACTCAAGCCCAAGCCCGTCAACAACGCGCGCGAGGACAAGCTCGGCACCTCGTTCTGGCGGCCGAGCTTCGAGCGCCGCCGCTGCCTGATCCCGGTGACCGCCTGGGCCGAGGCCGAGGGCATCAAGGGCCAGATGACCCGGACCTGGTATTCGCTGGCGGGCGAGGAGGTCGTTGCCGTCGCCGGCCTGTGGCGAGCGACCGAGGAGTGGGGCGCGGCCTATTCGATGATAATGGTGGATGGCTGCCCGCAGATGGCCGACGTACACGACCGCATGCCCGTCGTCCTCGCCCGAGAAAAGTGGGAGCAATGGCTCGCAGGCACACCCGCCGAAGCCTTCGCGCTGTGCCAGACCTGTTCCAATGAACTCGCCGTCGATCGCAGAGCCGAGCGCTGGGGTGCCGGGAGGTCCGCGGCGACGTCAGGCTGAGGGGAGGGGGGCTTCGCCGGTCGGATCAGACCCAAGCGAAAGGACCCAAGCCCATGGGCGACCGAGCCCCCGTCCACATCACCATCGGCGGCGCACTGCCGCGAGAACATCTCGAAGCCTTCGCGTCGCACGCCGCCGACTATGACCTGCGCACGGAGTGGGACGGCGAACCCTTCGATCCGGCAGTGCTGCCCGAGGCTGAGCCGCTCGAGCTCTACGGCACCGAGCTCAACGGCGGGCAGATCCCCGAGATCGACGCTTTCTGCGCCGAGCACGGCCTGCCGTTCCGCCGCTGGTCGGGTGGCTGTCTCGGCGCCTATCTCCCCGAAATCATCCTGTTCGATGGGCAAGGTCCGATGCGCGACTACACGGCGAGCGAAGACGAATACGTCCTCTTCCCTCCTTCATGGATCAACAACTTCACCCGGCTGCGCGATCTCAAGCGCGAAATTGCCCGCGCCGAACAGACCATCCCGGCCTTCGTGATCGCTGGAGGGTCGAGCGATGACCGCAATTGACGCCGCCCTGCTGGCCTCCTCACGCGAAGTCGTGCTCGCCCGCTTCCCGCTCTCGCGGGTGAGCGAGGCCTTCTTCGACGACATGCTTGGCGTCCTGCCGCCGGCGCACATCGCCGGCGTGCCGGGCTTCTTCGTCTCCGAGGCGGTGTGCGAGGACATCCACGCCCAGTTCGTTGCTGCAGGCGGCCGCTTTTACGGCGGCTACGTCGGGGTGAGGGACCGTGCGGGCCTCATCACCCATGCGCGCATCGCCGAGTTCGAAGCCGCCCATCCGGACGCGGTGGAACTCGCCTGGTATCCCGACAGCCTCGAGGGGGCCGCGTCATGAGCCGGCACTGGATTCTCGAACTCGGCGCCGGTCCCGCCGACGAGCCCTGCGCGCAGCTTGGGCAATGCGCCGACTTTGCCGCGGCCAACACCCTCGAACTGCTCGCCTACAAGGCCGCGATCATTGCCCTCAACGGCGAGCCGCCCCTGCCGCTCGGCTTTGCCATGGTCGCCAATACCCATGATTTCGGGACATACCGGACGCTCTGGCTGGTCTCGGCGGAATCGCCCTTGCCCGACGACGCGCAGGCCTGGCTCGAAAACCTTGTCGAACCGGCCACCTGGATCGCGGCGGGATTTCCGCAGCCGGTGACCTACGAGGGATCGCGTGCGGTGATGCGGCCGTTTCGCGAGGTGGTCGCCGCTGCGCTCCAGATCACCCGGGCGAACGCCGACGGCAGCTTCTTCCCGGCGCAGAACGCGGTGCTCCACCGCAACCTGCTCGCCGCCTACGGGCCTGCCACTCTGGCCGCCGCCGACACGGGGTAAGGGGAGGGGGCTTGGGGCTGGGCGTTCCGTAAAGGAGTCCAAGCCCATGCCTCGCTTCTATGCCGGGATCGGTGCGCGCGCGACGCCGCCCGCAATCCTCAGCCTGATGACCCACGCCGCCTTCGCGCTCACCAAGCGCGGCTATGTCCTGCGCTCGGGCCACGCGATCGGCGCCGACAGCGCCTTCGAACGCGGGGCAGGCCCCTCTGCGCAGATCTTCCTGCCGGCGGTGGGCTGGCGCGGGTCGGCAAGTGCGCTTCATCCCGGGACGCTCGGGGCCGAGCTCTGGGGGAGGGCGCGCTTGATCGCTGCCGCGCACCATCCGGCCTTTGCCGGGCTCTCGGCTTTCGTCCAGGCGCTCCACACCCGCAACGTGTTCCAGGTGCTGGGAGTGAGCCTCGATAGCCCCGCGGAATTCGTGCTGTGCTGGACCGCCGACGGTGAGGCCTCGGGCGGCACCGGCCAGGCGCTGCGCATCGCCGCCAGCCACGGCGTCCCCGTCTTTAACCTCCAGAGGCCGCGCGAACGCTCGCACGTCGAGCGCCACCTCGTGCTCTGACCCGTTCAATTCCACGCCTGTCCGCCGTTCTGTCCCTTGCCTTGGCAACGGGACGCGTCGGCGCGCGGCAACACGAAAGTCCCAGCCATGTCCTCGATCACGCTCACGCTCGAACTTGCCTGCACCCGCGAGGAGGCCGCGCGCTTTGCCGCGGTCGAACTGTTCCTCGCCGAGGTGGCTGAGAACGCCGAGGCCGCGCCGCCCGCCGAGCTCGAGGCGGTTTTCGGGGCTCGGCCAGGCGAGACGATCCTCGGCCTTGCCGGGCACCCGCAACCCCTCGGGATCACCTGCCGGTATGACCAGGACCGGGGCGTGATGACACTCGCTGCGTCGGGCGGCAAGCCCAACCTCGCCGCGCTGCCCGTGCTGCTGCTGTGGCTCTATCCCGACAAGCTGCCCATCGCCTACTCGGTCCACGTGACCGAGCGGCCCGAGTTGCCGGTCTGGACGATCGTTGGCCTCAATCGCATCGAGATCACCCAGCACGAGGGCGAAGTCGCGGCGCGCCTCCAAGCCCTGCGCGCGGCCTGCGACACGTCCCGGCGTCTCGATCTGCTGCCGTTGAGGCCGCTGCCGCGCGAGAGCGACTGACCCTGTTCAGGCAGCCTGCTGCGCGTCCCAGTTTCGCCGCGGCGCGCGGCTGACGCGGGCCGGGAGCGGCTCGCCTTCCTTCCACAGCAGGTGCGCGACGCCTTGCCCGGCGAGCAGCGCTTCCAGCGGCTCTGCCACCTCGTCGTCGCGGTCGTGGATGTGGATGGCGCTTGCTTCCTCGCCGGTGTCCTTGAGCACCAGGCTGGCGATCGGCGTGTCGAGGTCGAGATTGACGCGCAGGCCCTTCATGAACCGCCGTTTCTCCGCGACTGCTTTGCCGACGAGATAGCGTTCATCGCTGGTCTCATAGGGCAGCCATTCCGCCGTCACCGGCATCAGCGCGACCTCGATGAGATCGAACGTGCCCTCGCGCCGCCGCGCGAACGAACCGCCGAGAATCAGGTGCCCGCTCTTGCCGTTCGGGCCATCCTGCGCCTGCCATAATGCGAGCTCGCCCGCGAACCGCTTGTGGAAGCGCCGCGCCATGTCCTGGTCCATCACGAACGGCATGTCGCCGACATGGCGCAGGACGATCCTTTCGGCGCCGTGCGCGGCCACGATCTCCTTGATCTCGCCCACGACCACCATCATTTCGTCGCGTGAGGCATAGACCCGGGCGAGGGCCGCGCGGCGGCGGGCCCGGATTTCCTCCTTCTCCTCTTGCCTAAAGCTCTCGGGTACGAACAGCACGTGGGACAGGGCTTCCTGCTTGGCCCGGCAGCTGGCTGCCGCCTCGAGCAGCGCGCGGCGCACCACGAACCAGGTTCGTTTGCCCGCCATCTTCGGATGCCAATGCGTCAGCTCGGCCCGGTCCCAGAGGACGTGCAGCAGCCCGCGCATCGAGAGCTTCTGACCCGACGATTTTACCGTCGGCTTGTCGTTGGTGAGCGCCGCGGGCGCGAGCCGGGCCGCCCCGCGCGAGAGGGGGAAGCCGAGCTTCAGGCTGGTCTCGCCGCTCGTCTCATCGTCCAGAACGGCGCTCCCGCGCACCTGGCCCATGCCGGTGAGGTAATCGGGCGCCTCGTAGTGATCGCAGGCGGTCGCATGGCGCGCGCCCGAGCCCGGCCAGCGCGCGAGCACGTAGCCGGTCTGCCGGTGCGAGATGTAGAGGGGGAGCCCTTACGGCATTCGCAATGGACCGGGACTTTGCGCTCGTAGGCTTCGCGCAAGACGGGCTGAAGTTCATCGCCTTCGGCCACGCTGCGGCCGAGCACACGGTATCGCTGGATCATTGGGGTCTGCTCCAATTTCTCGCGATCGACGCTGCCCGTTCGACCTCTCGCGCATCTCCTTCAGGTTTTCGCGGCCCCGGGTGGGCGCGCTGGGGTCAGTCTATGATAGCCGTGAGATCGCGGCAAGCTCGCCGGGGACGCGCCTCGCACCGGCGGCTGCGCAACCGTGGAGGCCGTCCGCGGCTTGCTGGTGCGGGCGCATGACTGGCGCTACCGGTCCCTGGATGGACGACCTTTTCGCCTCGCAGCCCATTACCGGCGCCGTGCTGACTCGCAGCGACATCAAGCGCCTGATCGGCGCGGCGCCGCGCACGCTCATCGACTGCGACCTCCAGGAAGCGGACCTTTCCTGCCTCGATCTCACCCGCTGGCGCTTCGAACGCTGCAACCTGCGGCGCAGCGACCTGTCGGGGGCAAAGCTCGAAGGCACGGTCTGGCAGTCCTGCCGGGGACCGTTCGCCAACTTCGCCGGTGCTAACCTCAGCGAAGCCGAGTTCATCGGCGGCGACTGGAACAATTGCGTGATGCGCCGCGCGGGCCTGACCGCGACGCGTTTCGTGGGATCGAAGCTCACTGGCGCCGACTTCACCGAAGCACGCGCCATGCACATCCATTTCGAGGAAGTGCTGCTGGTCTCTGCCAAGCTGCCCGGGTTCTCGTTCCGCAAGGAGACCCTGCGCCGGGTCGATATGTCGGGTGCAGACCTGCGCAAGGGCGATTTCCGCATGACGGTGTTCGAGGCCTGCTCGCTGCGCGAGGCGCTGGTCGCCGGGTCGCGCTTCGAAGGCTCGGACCTGCGCGGCGCCGATCTTGGCGGGCTTCGCCTGGTCGATGGTGGGCTGTTTCGCGGAGCGACGATCTCGCGCGAGCAGGCCGGGCAATTGCTGGGCGAACTCGGGCTCAACGTCCGTTAGGGGCGGGGACCGCCCGCCTCAGCGTGCGCCGCCCTCTTCCAGTTCCAGGTGTTCGCTTATGCCCTCGGCCAGGCCGAGGCACAGAGCCGCTTCCTCGCGGGTGAGGGTGATCTCTTCCGCACCGTACACGGCAAGCTTCGTGCGCAGGACCTGCGTCATCGCGCGCGCGACTTGCAGGGCGCTGGGCATCTGCTGTGGATCAGCCATGGGCCGGGATCCTTCCCTTCGGGTGGCTCTGCCTGCGGCAGCGGGGCCGGACAGGTTGAGCTGGGGGGCGAGCATACCGATTTTGGCGGGATTTGGCGAGGTGGTAAAGGGGAGGGGCACCCCGGCGCCCGCGCCCCGCGCGGGCTGGGGGCAACCCGCTCTACTCGCTAAGGCGCACGTCGGCGCTGTCGCACCGCCGCCCACCCAAGCTCGCCGGCATGGATGCCGGCCCTGCGGGTGACGATCGGGGCCAGTGGGGGAGTCGGCAAGGCTGGTTGGCGCGGGCGGGCGAGGGCGCTAGGCTCCGGTCCATGCCGATTATTCTTGCCGCCGCCGCCCTTTGCCTCGCACCTTCTGTCCACGACGGCGACACGATCCGCTGCGGCCGCGAGCGGGTCCGCATCGCCAATATCGATGCACCCGAGCTTCCCGACAGCCCCAAGTGTCAGGACCGAAGGCGCTCTTACGCCTGGTGCGACTTTGCAGCGGGTGAAGCCTCGCGGGTCGAACTCGCGCGGCTGCTGTCGCGCGGACGGGTCATGATCACGCGGCTCGGCACCGACCCTTATGGGCGGACGCTCGCCACGGTCACGGTGAACGGCGTGGACGCCGGCGACTATCTGGTCGCGCAAGGCCTCGCGAGGCCCTGGCGCTGATGGTCCCTATCGAAGGTGGCGAGCTTTGCTCGCCTGCGGACGCCTCCTTTTGCGACAGACCGGGGGGCCTAGCCGTAGCCGAAACGCTGAACGGGGAGGGCCGGAGGGCGGCCCTTCTGTGACCCGACGCGTCTTTGACCGGCATGGAGTCGGTGGCGAGGAAGGCAATGCCCGCTGCCGCGGGCGCTGGCGGGTGGGAGCAGGTTCCGGCGAAATGGCCGAGGCTGACGGGTCTTGCCTTTGCGGGCATCCGCTGGGCCTGACCTGACGAAACCGCCCTTCGTTTGCCGATGAACCCTGCAGGGCCAGTCCCTGGCCGCAACCCAGAAGCAGCGGACCGTGAAGCCCTTTGGGCTTGCCGCACCACTCCTCGCTTTTGGGTTCCCCTCACATGCGTTCGGTGCGGGCCCGGGCCTTTGGCCCTGCCTGTGGTGTTCATCGGCGGGCGGTTCCGCCGAGTTCAAGCCACGGAGAATACCCCATGAAGAACCTCGTCATCCTAATCGGCCGCATCGCTGCTGCTCCCGAAACCCGCCACGCCGGCGAGACCGCGATCACCTCTTTCACCCTCGTCACCGACCGCCCCAAGCTGGTCGACGGCAAGACGGTCAAGAACGAGGCCGGCTACACCGAAACCCTCGCCGAATTCCACCGGGTCACTGCCTTCAACGGCCTCGGCACCTCGGTCGCCAAGCACAAGAAGAAGGGCGACCTGGTCGAGGTGCAGGGCCGCCTCCACTACTCGAAGTGGACCGACCGCGAGGGCGTCGAACGCTACGCGGTCGAGATCGTCGCCGAGGAAGTCCTCTTCCTCTGACGTCGGGCCCGGGAGGCGGCCTTGCCGCCTCCCATTGGGCCGAGGCCAGCCCCCCATCACTCATGTAGACGCTGCGACGGGCGAAACACCGGTTGCGAAAAAGGCAACGCGCGGCGTCTATTTCGCACTTGCAGCATGGAGCGTGCAAACCCATATGGAGGGTGCCTTTCAGGCATCCTCTCCCAAAACTTTCCAAGGGGCTGGCTCACGCTGGCCCCATTTTTTTGCCCGCCGGGTCTGGGCTTGCGCCCCTCCAGGCATGGCATCTGTGACACTTTGCCCTCGGGCGGAGTGTCATGTTGCATGGCGCGCGTGACAAGCGCTGAGGGCGGCCCGTCGATGTTGCCAGCCTGGGTCCTAGATTGGCCGAGAGACAAGGTTTGACGCGACTAGCCGTGCAAGTCCGGCGGCGCCGCTGGGCGAAGTGTCACGGGCGACAAACGACAGCGCAAGGCACAAAGGGGATTCACAGGATTCACCTTTTGTGCTCAATACTGTTCGATGGAACGAGCCCAAGAAATCACTGGCGTCGGTGGGATCTACGCGGTCCTGGTCGAAGCCTCGAACCGCCCGCGCTACGCGTTTCTCGTCCTCCAGCTGGTTGCAGAAATTGCCGACGGGCGAGGGCAGGCCGGGCCGTTCGTGGCGCAAGGCGGCGTGCCGGTACTCCTGCGCGAATGGCTCTGTTCCCAGCTCTTGCCGATGAGCGAACAGCCCGCCCGCCGCGCTGCGCTGCGCGCGCGCGTGGCCGCTTCACTGAAGGACGGGCTCACCGGTGACGCCATGCGCGATGCGGCGCGGATCGACGCGGCGGTCGAGGAGCAGGTCCAGGCTGTCGGTCGCGCCAATGTCAGCCGCGCGATCTCCGATCTGGTCCGCGCCGGCCTGATGACCCGGCACTATGCGGGCTACGCCACCAACCACAAGAACCGCGGCGGCGGACGCCATGCGGTCTATGTGGTCAAGCCGGGCGTGCTAGCGCTGCTGCGCAAGCCCGCGCAGCAGCGGCGGCAGGGCCAGGGTGTTACCAACCCACAGGGCGAACTCTTCGCGGCCTGAATCCTTCGTCGAGCGGCAAGCGACGCCTCGCGCGCGCTGCGTCGACGCTCCTCTGGCGTGGTGGCGAACTATCGCCTAGGAACCCCCGATCCGTGGATTGAAAAGGGTCTCGCCCGCATGGAAAACGAAGCACTGCTGGATCATGCCGCCGATATCGTTTCTGCCCATGTCAGCAACAATGCGGTGGCAGCCGCGGACCTGCCGGGCCTGATCCAGGCGGTCTACGCTTCGCTTGCCGCGCTTGGACAGGCGCCGGAACCGGCGGTGGCAGAGCTGAAGCCTGCCGTCTCGGTGCGCGCCTCGGTCAAGCCCGACGCCGTCACTTGTCTTGAATGCGGCGAGAAAATGAAGATGCTCAAGCGCCATCTCGGCACCGAGCACGGGCTGACGCCCGCCGAGTACCGTACGCGGTGGAGCCTGCCTGCCGACTACCCGATGGTCGCGCCCGACTATGCCGCCAAGCGCAAGGAGCTCGCGGTCAGGATCGGCCTTGGCCGCAAGCCGGGCCAAAGCCCAAAAGCCAAAGCTACGGCTTTACCAAAGGCCGATCCTGCCCCGGCGAAACGCAAGAAGCTCGGCGTCGCCTTCGGCTAAGCTCGCGGCACGGTCCTCGGGCCGACCTTGACAGTTCGCGCCCTTTGCCGCATATATTGCCTCGTAATTCGGCAATTGGTGAGGCACATGGCAAGCGCGGCATTTCTGAGCGAAGTCACCGGCGAGAAGGGCGTTTCGCCCGATCGGCTGTCGGCGGCCTTGCACATCACCAAGTCTGAGCTGGCGCTCGCGGCCGGGCTGTCGCGCGATGCGGTCTCCAAGGCTGCTCGCAGCCAAAGCGTGGTCACCCAGGCGCGGCTGCGCGAGGTGAGCGAAATCATCAACCGGGTCATCCCCTGGGCAGGTAGCGAACTGGCCGCCTATGCCTGGTATCGCTCGCAGCCGCTGCCTTCGTTCGGTGACGCCACCGCCGAAGAGCTCGTGCGCCAAGGCCTCGGCGAGAAGGTCCGCGCCTATCTCGGCCGGATCGCCGCCGGCGGGTTTGCCTGATCGGCAGGCACCCTAAAGGTGACACCGTCCTTCAGCCGGTTCGATGGTCTTGTCTACCGTGCCCACCATCCGGCCTGGGCCTATGATCCAGAATCTGGCGAGGGCGCGAAGCTGCACGGTGGGCGCTTCAATCGCATCGGTACCGCCTGTTTCTACGCGGCGCTGAGCCTTGAGACCGCCTGGCTGGAGGCCCAGCAAGGCTTTGCCTTCAAGGCGCAGCCGCTGACCATCTGCAGCTACCGCGCAGAACTTACCGATATGCTCGACCTGACCGATCCCGCGGTGCGCGAGCGCGCCGACGTTACCCTGGCGCAGCTGGGCTGCGCGTGGGAGCGGCTTGCCGGCGACCGTAAGCCCGTTCCGACCTGGGAGCTTGCCGACCGGCTGATCGCCGCCGGCTGCGCGGGCATCATCGTGCCGAGCTTTGCCTCGCGTGCGACCCCCGAGGACCGCAACCTTGTGCTGTGGTCGTGGTGTCGCGAGGCGCCGCATCGCCTCGCAGTCGTCGATGATGAGCAGCGCCTGCCGCGCGACCAGTCATCGTGGCGCGGCGCGCCATGATGATCCGGGTTGGACTGACCGGAAATGCGCCGATTTCCGGTCACACTGGACACAGTTTACATGGACAGTTGCGGTGTCGCTATTAACATAATCATTATTATCAATCTTGAATTTCGCGCCAAGTAGAGATGTCACTGCCGGGCTAGCTCGTAGCGGATTATCCCACATTTTCACCTTTCGCCGGTTTGTGGGATAAAACTGACCATACCTCGTGCGGAGCCACCACGCAGAGCCAGACGGTGAGCATGGGGCCCGCCTCTCCAAGAGACAAGATTTACCCTGCATTTTGTCAAAGTGGCCTGATTGCAGGGTAACGTTCCTGATTGCGCACGCCGCTGGCGCGGACGCATTGCTTGAAATCTTTACGACTTGGGCCTATCTGGATGCCGTAAACGTCGTATGTTGGTTGAACGATGCCGAGCCTTGTGAACCAGATTCTGGACTCCATCCCGGAGAATGCGACCGTCGATCGCGGCACGTTGGCGCTGGCGGCTGACTACGATTCGGTCGGGCGCGCCCTCAAGCAGCTCGTCGAGACCCGCAAGCTGGTGCGCGTTGGCCGCGGCCGTTACCGCAAATCTGGCGGTCCGGCGACCCGTTCGGCTTCGTCGATTGCCGACCTCATCGCGCAGCGGGTCCGCCGCTCGCGGCGCAACGTGTTCTTGCGTGCCGATTTCGACGAATTCGGAAGCTATGACGGTGTCGGGCGCGCGCTGCGTCAACAGGTCCAGGCCGGCCGCCTAGTCCAGATCGGCTATGGCCTCTACGCTAAAGCCGAGCCATCGCCGCTGACCGGCAAGCCGGCGCCCGTTGTCGGCATTCGCACGCTGGCGAGCGAAGCCATCAAGCGGCTCGGGAAGTCGGTCGAGCCCTCAAGCTTCGACAAGGCCTATAACAGCGGACGCTCGACCCAGGTCCCCACGGGGCGCACCTTGACGGTCAATGCCCGGATCCGTCGCCGGATCGGATACGATGGCAATTATGTCGTTCTCCAACCCGCCTGACCGTAGGACGCTGGGCCGGGTTGCGGGTGCCCTCGCCGTCGACGAAGCCTTTGTCGAAAAGGACTGGTATGTCGTCCAGGCGATCCGGGCGCTGCTGGCGCTCGGCGACGCTGATTTCACGCCTGTGTTTTCCGGAGGAACCTCGCTGCTCAAGGGCCACGGCCTGATCAAGCGCTTTTCCGAAGACATCGACTTCAAGCTGAGCCTGTCGGAAGAATTCCTGGCCCTGTCGCACCATCAGCAGCGCCGGCGCCTTGGCGACTATCGCGACCGGCTGACGGCGCTGTGGTCCGAGCTGGGCTTCACGGATATGGAAGTCGAGGCCCGCAGCGGCAACTCCTTCCTGCAGTTCGAAATGAGCTACCCGACCAAGCTCGGCGGACATGCGGCGCTGCGCCCGCACATCCTTGCCGAACTGTCTGCCAAGCCGTCTGCCCTGCAGCCGGTCTCTCGATCGATTGCCTCGTTCGTCGCGCAGTTCCGTGCCGCGGAACCCGAGGTGCCTGCCATCCTCTGTGTTGATCCGGTCGAGACCGCCGCGGACAAGCTGAGCGCCTTTGCCTGGCGCTCGATCGCGCGTGATCGCCGCCACCCCGACGACGATCCCACCATCGTGCGCCATCTCCACGATCTTTCAGCGCTTGAAGCTGTCGCCACCGCCAGCGCGGATTTTCCGGCGCTGCTGCTGGAAGCGTTGCGCGCAGACACGATGCGCGGCCAGGGCGCGGTGCAAGACCTGCCGCCGCAAGAACGGCTCATGACGATGCTTGATCGCGTGAAGCGCGATCCGGAATATCCCGCCGAGTACCGGCAATTTGTCGAAAGCATGGCTTTCGCTGGGGCCGGCGACATCCCCGATTTCGAGCAGGCTTTCGCGGCGCTCGAAAGGCTCTGCGCCATGCTTGCACCCGAGGTAGCCTAGCAACACCTCCATGTGTTGCACGCTGGGGAGTGACGGCCTTTCTGGACAGGCTGCAATTAGCCGTCCTCCCGGGCATTTGCCTTATCGAGCAGGTCCATGAATGTCCGCGCCGCTTCGCGGTCGGCAGGGTCCTTGAACGCAACGTCAAGGTCCGGCGCGGAACCGAGCATGTAGAGCAGCGACCACATCGCGAACCTGCGTCCCTTGTCGGTCTCGAGCCCGAACTCGACCCGCATGCGCTCGATCCCGCTGGCAAGCCCTTCGGGCGAAACCGCACCGAGATCATCGGTTCCGAAAAAGCGCCGTATCTGGTCGTCGAATTCCATCCGAGGCGTCTCCTGACCTCTGTTATTGCGTTGCCGGTGCCCGTGAGGGCTAGTCGACCGCATTGATCCGCCGCTCGATATCCCCAAGGCGGGACACGAGTTCTTCGAAAGCCGGGGGCTCCTCCATGAACATTTCCGCCATGGCCGCGTAATCCGCCGCAAGTTCTTCGCGCATCGCGTCAGTGACCGAAAGCCGCAGTGTGCCGAGCTGCGCCGTTCCGTAGGAGGCCTTGGAATCTGCGAAGAGCAGACTCTTGTTCCTGACGACGTGCTCCAGAAGCACACGCTCGGCCAGCGCCCGTTCCGTGATGCCGGCAGCATCGAGCATGAACACATCATAGAAGTGCCGCGACAGACCTGGCCGCAATTTGCCGCTGTGGTGCAGCGCATGCAGGATCGTCGCCTTTTCCCAGTAGGTCCTTTCGAGTGCAAGCGTTGGCACGGCGGTCACCGCATCGGGCACTTCGTCCGGAAAGTCCTCGGCGACATAGGGCAGGATGTCCCGTAGCTCGAATGGCTCGGGATCGCCCCTTGCCCCAAATTCGAGCTTGATCCGCGGCTGCACGTAGCCGGTACGCCCGCCATAAGCGTTGCCATAGTCGAAGCCGTAGCCCGAGGATGCCGGGTAGTTGAACAGGACAGTCTGCCGATCCTTGTCTTCGGGATCCGTCTCGATGCTCCAACCATCACGCGTGTCCAGGGCTTCCGCGATCGCTTGCGCGAGTGCCGGCAGGAGGATCGTCCCAACCCATTCTTGCGCGGCAGCGCCGAGCGCCGTGGCGCGCCGTTCGCGTTCCTTGCCGCTGATGTCGCTCGCCATCGGCGAAGCGACTTCGCCGAGCAACGGCGCTGCGCGATTGATGGTGAGATCGATGTCCTCTGAAAATCGCTTGATGATCCCGAATGCTTTCGAGAGCGAGGTCCCGCCCTTGAAGGTCAGGACCTTGGCCAACTCGGGCACGCCCATCAGTCGGCGCAGGGTCCAGCACACCCAGAAGTCCTTCTCGACGATGAGCGGCGTGAGATCGCGGCGTGCGGCTGCTTCGGCAAAGAACGCCCGCCGATCTTCGGCAGGCCGCCTTGCAAATTCATCCATGGTGCGCCGCCCCGATCTTCAGCACGACATCGCCCATCCAACCCGGCATCTGCGCGCGGCCCTTGATCAGCGCCTGCACGTCCTTGTCGTCGAGCCGCGCGGCGAGCTGCGAAATCGCATCGGCATCGACCTTGTCTCGCCCGAGCCCGGCCAGGAACTGGACCACGCCGTTGGCAGCCTCAGAGGCATTGCCCAGCACTGGTGCGCGGCTGTGCTTGAGCGTGACGCTTCGGCCAGCGGCCTGGCGCACGCGGGTTCGTCCTGTCGTCGCATAGCTCGCCCTGGCAGGGACTTGTGTCGACAGGCCAAGCTTGTTGGCCGCTGCTGCTGCCGAGGGCGCGAGCCGGTCGCCGCTTTGCGTCGATACGGCCTGCGCGATCATCTCGGCATCTGGTGTCAGCGCGCCCAGCTTGTCGTGCAACTGCGGATAGTCGTAGAGGCCGCGCCCGATCCGGCGTATCTCTCCATTCTGCGTCAGGCGCGACAGTGCCATATCGACCGAGCCGCGTGTGCCGAAGTCGATGAAATGCTTGGGGGTGAATACCCACCCCCGCCCCTTCGCGCGAACGCGCTTCATGATCTTGTCGGCCATGGCGGACATGATTCGTATGCTCCTTTCGTTAGAAACTAGCACACATATTTCTAACAAGCCATACCACCGCGAAAGGCCCTTCGATGGTCATCATGATCATGGTCAGCGCATGCCTGTTGGTCATCACCACCATCACCATCACCGGCGACGGCATTCGGTGATGACGACGATCAGCAGGGTGCCAGACATCGCAGGTCCGAAAATAAGGAGCGGCCCCGTCAAGATTGCCGCACTCGGTCCCGCGCGCCTTGCTGGCGCGCTCCTGCGGGTGCGGGGTTTCCTGCATTGGGCCGCCGGCACTCTTGCCTCCGGCTCCGTCGCCGTCCCGCGCCCGTGCGATGCACCGGGCCACGCGCCGACTGACTTGCTCTGGCAAGGGCTCCGTCATTTGTTGCGGGCTCCGCCGACCACGGCGCAGCCAGCGCGCCCCGCGACAACCCACAGACATCCTTCGGCCACGGCAATCAAGCGGGGCGCAGAGGACATGGCGTTTTGCGGTTAACCCCGAACGCCCAAATGGGGTTCGGGGGCAAAACCGTAATCTATCTCTCATCTCGGTGGCTGAGCGAAATCAGCATCGCCATAGCATGACGCCTGGGAGATTGGCGGCCGTCAAGGATCGCGGGTGCCCCCCGATTTTGGCCTGCTGTGGCTAGCGCCTTGCGAGCAAAAATCGGCTCCCCCCACGCCCGCTATTCGCGGCGGCAGCGCGTGTGCGCCGCCGTCCCTGACTGCCTGACTCCGGCGTCCCTCCGATGGGCATCTTTCATCAGTGTGATGAGAGAAAATTCCTTTTGGAGGATATCATGACGGACCGTTTCTCGAACTTCGCCGACCTTGCTGAACACTATGCGCGCGAAATCGCCACGCCCGACTACGCCCGGGCATTCATGGAGCAGACCGAGCTGGCCAAGCTCTCGATCGAGCATGAGCCGAGCGCTGTCGAAATGCCCGACCCCGAGGTAGCTCAGGCGGCGATCGAGATGATGCTGGCAACGGTCTTCGACCTGTTCCGCGACACCCGGATGGAGGACTTCGCCAGCGAAGTCGCATGGGGCGTGGCCAACAGCTTTCATATCGTGGCCAAGCGCCTCGATGACCGTGAAGACGCGATGGCGAACCGGCTTCAGGAGAAGCTGCGCGAGTACGATCCGAGCGAGGTCTACGCGACCGACCTTGAGGACCTCACCATGCAGGCCCGCAGCCTTGCCGAATGCCGCGATGCGATGGAATGCATGCGCGACCACGCAGCAAAGATCTACCTCGTGGAAACCGGCCGTCCGTTCTCGCCGGTGCGCGGGTCCAGGGTCTCGTCGAAGACCAATGCCTCGATGATCGAAGCACGCGACTATCTCGCGGCACAGAAGGCGCAGCGGCGCGAACAATATGCCCCATCGGGTCCGGTCGTGGTGTTCTCGGGCGGGCAGCAGTTCACTGACATTGCGCTGGTTGAAGACTATCTCGATGCAATCCATTCCCGGGTCCCGTCGATGGCGCTGGCAACGACCGCCCAGAACAAAGGTGCGGACGTGATCGCGGCGGCCTGGGCATCGCGCCACAATGTGCCGGTGATCCTGTGCAAGCCCGATACCTCGCGGGGACCTTCGGCGCCCTATCAGCGCAACGCCCGCATGCTCGCCTTCAAGCCTGTCGAGGCGGTGGTGTGCAGCGGCGGCGGCATCCAGGCGAACCTGGCCGATCGCCTGCGTGAAGCACGCATTCCCCTCCACATCGTGCGCGACGCATCGGTCCACAACGATGCTCCGGCAGCGCGGACCAAAGCCGCAGCGCAAGCCGAGCGGCCTGCGATGAAGCGCACGGCATGTGGCACCGCCAATGGCGATGAACTCCCGCCATTCTGAGCGGGGGTTGCTCCGATTGCATCAAGCATGAAGGGTGTCCGGCCTCTCCGCCGGATGCCCTTCTTTTTTGTCGATCTGGACGCACAGATTCATGGCCCGGCTCGCTCGCTTCTTGCCCCCGCCAGTAATGGCCCGACGGCCTGCTGACACCTAAGCATCGCTACTGGCGATGCGGCAACCAGGAACGCTGCGAAGGCTTCGCATCGACCGGGCGAGCAAGACCCGTGCCTGGCACCACCGGGGGTGCTGCCCAACCAAGGGTTAAAACTCTCGCAGAATTCCAAGCATGATGGCCGCCATTGGCCCGCGTCAAGAAGGGCGGTTCCCCCAATTTTTGCGCCTGAAGAAGGCGAAAAAATCGGCTCCCCCACCCCCGCTGGCGCGGCGGGCCGCGGGCGGCCCGTTCCTGACCCGGGCCAAGCTCGGCCATCCCTTGAGGTGCCTCTTCAATTCCTTTGACAGGAGGCTTCCCATGAACGCTCTTACCAAGTCCCTCGACATCCCGGCTTTCGACCACATCAGCTATGACGCAGCAGTGCGCGCCGCGACTATCCGGGCCCAGCACAGCTTCTTCGACCAGCACGTCATCGAGGGCGAGTTCGGCGGCTTTCTCGCCATCGACGAGGGCGACTACAATGCCCTGCCCCAGGACCTGATCGACCGGATCGTCCATTCCGTCCCGGGCATGATGGCCGACGACTTTGACGAAGCGAACATCGCCCGCGCCGCGAGCTTCATGAGCGTCGTCATGGATCCCGACTGGGATGCGGATTGCCCGTTCTGAAATGATCATCGACCGCTGCGCCGGAGGGCACCGACAAGGGGCTCTCCGGCCCCCTTTTTTGCGTGTCCCGAAATAAGCGCAGCCGAGGCATCGAGCCCCGGCTGCGCTGGCCTCTCTCGAGGCCGGTTTCAGCTTGCCCGCAGGCGCTTCTCCGCTTCCTCCAGGCCCAGTTTTCCGAGCGCGGCGAAGAAGGCTTCGACCCGCTCGAAAGGTGCCTTGCCGAGTGCTGACTTCCTCAGCAGTTCGGCCATGGCAACCTGCTCGCTTTCCCGCAGCTTCGCTTCGCGCGCTTCCAGCGCACTCCGCTCCTTTGCGATCGCCTGTCGTTCCGCTTCAAGACTTCCTTTCCTGGCCATGATGATACCTCGTGGGTTGGCGCTGAAACCTCCCGCCCCATGGATTCCAAGCAGCGCCGTCAGTGGCAAGCCCTTTGCCACCAGTCCTGAAAATAAATCGTGCGTCCCGTCCTGTAATCAGCGGCGTTCCTTGGCTACAGGACAAGCGGTCAAGGCTCGACTCTATGCGCATCAAAGACCAGCAACCGCCCACCAGACACAAGGCATCGGATTGAGGGGAAGAGTTGCAGACCGTACACGGCAGGGCCGTCAGGCGAAGTGGCAGAATTTTGCGCGTATACAGCAATCGTCTCTGTGTATCACAAAGTGTGCAAATTGCTGAACACAAATGCAGACAACGCAAATGCGCCATTTAGAGCGTAATACATACGAATACGGCAGGCGCCGGCCTCCCCTTCCCTTGCCAAGCCATCGACGATGGCCTAAAACATTCAGGCGCAATCCCCACCGGGCCCTTTTTGAAGGGTTTGGTGATGACAGAAACAGTCCTGATTTCGGTCCGGCTTCCCGGATCGGTTGCCGAGGCGGCCAATGCCGCTGCGGCCTCGCGCAACATCTCCCGATCGAAGCTCCTGCGAATCGCCATCGAGCGTTTCCTCGATGACCTTTCCGGTTCGTCCGAACAGGACCGGAGGCGGCAATTCTCGGCCGAGTATACCTTCCTCGCGCTCGACCTCATGGTCCAGCGCGAATATCCCGAGGTGCACGATGAACTCCTGACCGAAGCCGAGCGGCGCATGGAGGTCTTCCATGGCGGGGCCTGACACCTGGTCGGACCGCGCTCGACCGGGCAAGTTGCAGCACCATTCGGCGCGCGGAACCATGCCGCGCAATGCCGGTGATTTCACTCGTGGCTCGCAGCTCATCACGCATGAATTCCTGATGTGGTTTGCCTCGGCCCGGCTACCCTTCCTGGTCTGGTTCTTCACGTTCCTGTTCGTGCTCTCGGTGGTCCTCGCACTGCGGCTTCACGAACACGAAATCGAGATGATCCTGATGCGGATCTATGCCGCAGGCTGGGCCTTCATGGAGTTCTCGCCGAGCAAGGTGATCAACATCACCGTGCCATCGGGCGAAGTGATCCCGGCGCCGATCTCGATGGTCGCCTCGCACCCTGATGTGGTGATCGCCTGGAACAAGCTCATGCGTGCCATTTGGGGTTCGCTGTTCATCTCGCTGTTCGTGGCCGTCCCGCTCGCGGTCTGGTTCGTCGATTTCTCGAAGCGGCGCGGCAAGTCGATCCTCGAGGAGCGACATCAACGCGGCGCGATGCTGGTTGATGGGGTGGAGCTCGCCAGTGTCATCAACGCCCACAATCGCGCGCTGCTGGACCAGGAGATCACCGAGAAACTGCCCGGCAAGAGCTTCGATCAGGTCATGGCAATGAGCCTCGAAGACCGCAAGGCGGCGGGTATCCATCATGTCTATTCGATGGCCGGTATCCCCTTCCCTTGGCGCACCGAACAGTCGCACACGATGATGATCGGCTCGACCGGTACCGGCAAGACAACCCAGATGCGCGCACTCATCGCGCAGATGCGGGTGCGGCGCGACCGGGCTGTCGTTTTCGACCTCACTGGCGCCTACGTCGAAGCCTTCTACAACCCGGAAACCGACATCATCCTCAACCCGATGGACGAGCGCTGTCCGTCGTGGTCGGTGTTCGCAGAAGCGAAGAACCACGCCGATTTTACCGGCATCGCCGCCGCGCTGCTGCCCGCCGATGGCGGCGGCGCGGAACCCTTCTGGATGCTCGCTGCGCGCACGCTCTTCGTCGAGTCCTGCATCAAGCTCATCAAGGAAGGGCAGGCGACCAACCAGGCGCTCGCAAGCCGCCTGATGATGGCCGACCTCAAGGCGGTCCACAAGATGCTCGAGAACACCGTCGCCGACCCGCTGACCGCGCCCGAGGCGGCCAAGATGGCGGAATCGATCCGGGCCGTGTTCAACACCAACGCGCAGGCCCTTCGCTTCCTCCCTGAAGGCAAAGCGCCGTTTTCGATCTGCGACTGGGTCCGCTCGAACGACAAGCCGGGTTCGATACTGTTCATCACCTCCTCGCACAACGAACTGGTGCTCAACCGGGCGCTGCTGTCGCTGTGGATGAACCTTGCAGTTCATACCCTGATGCGCCTGCCGCGCACGCGGGACCTGCGCACCTGGTTCTTCTTCGACGAGGTGCATGCGCTCCACCGCCTGCCGGCAATCGAGGACGGTTTGCAGACCGCGCGAGGTTTCGGCGGCGCCTTCGTGCTCGGCATCCATTCGTTCGCCAAGCTCTCGGAGACTTACGGCAAGGAAGGCGCGCAGAACCTTGCCTCGCTGGCGCGCACCAAGCTCATTCTGGCCGCGGCCGACCGTGACACCGCCGAGCATTGCTCGGACTACATTGGCCACCGCGAAGTGCGAATGATGGATGAAGCCTATAGTTACGGCTATTCCAACATCCGCGACGCCGCGACGATCACTCCGCGCTCCGAAGTCCAGCCCCTGGTGCTCCCCGACGACATCATGAAGCTGCCCTCGCTGCGCGGCTTCGTGGTGTTCCCCGAAGGCTTCGACGCCGCTCGGATCAAGCTCGCCTGGAAGGACTATCCCAAGGTCGCCGATGGCTATGTCCTGCGCGAGAATGTCGAGCCGATCGAGTTCTCGAATGTCGCTGGCGGCGAGGCTGACGATGCGGAAGACAAGGGTGGCCGGGAGACCAGGGATGAGCTCCAACCTGCAAATCTGATCGAGCCCGATGAGAAACAGGCAAGGCCCGCCGCGGCGGCGCCGGGGCAAGATGAGGCAGAGCCTCTACCGCCGCAGGTCGGCGCCGAGAGCGGCGCGCCCGCGGTCCGTATCGCAGCGACAATGTCGTTCCGAGCGGGCGGTGCCTCGCCTGTCGCCGATACCCATTCCCGCCATGCGCCCAGCGAGGCAAAAGCAATCACACAGTCAGCTGCCAAAGCGGCCGGACAGCGCGCGAACCAGAACGCGCGCGAGCTGGGTGAAGCCCTTGAACCGGAAACCCGGATCGAGCGATCCGCGGGCGGGCCTAAAGGCACCGATGAACCCGAGATCGCGCCTGACGACGGCATGGAGATCTAGGCCATGCATTCCATCGCAGCGGTTCGTTCGTCCGGCGGTGCTGCCGACTATTTCGCGAACGACAACTACTACACGGCACAAGAGAGCGCGGAAGCGGGGGTCTGGGCTGGCGAGGGTGCGCGCGCACTCGGGCTCGAGGGAACGGTCGGGCGCGATGCGTTTGAAGCCATTCTCAACGGCCATCTGCCCGACGGGGACAAGGTGGGACAGGTCGAGGGGCGCAGGCTGGGTCTCGATCTCACCTTTTCCATGCCCAAATCGGCCTCGATCCTGGCTCTGGTGTCGGGCGACCGGCGGATCCTGGATGCCCACATGGCGGCCGTGCGCTCGACCATGTCGCAGCTCGTCGAGAAGCAGTATGCCGAAGGCCGCAATTACGAGCGCAGTCGCAGCGGCGAGCCTGAGAAGACCGGCAACCTCGTCTATGCCCTGTTTGCCCACGACACGAGCCGCGCGCTCGATCCCCAGGGGCATGTTCACGCCGTCGTCGCCAATCTGACCCGCGACCTCAAGGGCAACTGGAAGGCGCTGTGGAACGGCGAGATCTGGAAAAACAACACGACAATCGGCCAGTTCTATCACGCCGCCTTCCGCGCCCAGCTCCAGAAGCTCGGTTATGAGACCGAGGCATCCGGCAAACATGGTGCATTCGAGATCAAGGGCGTGCCCACGGCTGTGATCAAGGCGTTTTCGACCCGTGCAAACGAGATAGAGGCCAAGATCGCCGAGACCGGCGCGACCCGCCTCGCCACCAAGAAGCAGATCACCCTTTACACCCGTGACCCCAAGCTCGCAGTGGAGGATCGGGCCGCGCTGGCCGAAGGCTGGAAGACCCGCGCCGCCGAACTGGGATTTGATGGCAAACCCCTCATCTCCGAGGCCATGGCGCGGGCCGCCCATCAGGCTCGCCCGACGTTGCGCGAAACGGCGAGCCAGGCCTTTGCTGAAGTCGCCGAACGGATCAGCGCTGCCATGCGGCCGCCAAGTGCGCTCGCGGTCAGCGGCCCGGCCGCACTCTTCCTTTCCGCCGAGACGATCAAGGCCCAGCATGCCACGGCCTCGGCCATCCGGCACCTCTCGGAGCGCGAGGCCGCCTTCAGCCCGCAGGCGATCCTGAGCGCCGCGCTCGGCTTCCAGATCAAGGGTCTCGAAGGAGGCGCTGTCGCCCTGCGGATCGGCGAACTGATCCGTGAGGGGCATCTGATCCCTGGCAAGTCAGACCGGCTCGATGGGCATTACGATCTCGTGACCACGCCCGCGGCACTTGCCCGAGAGCAGCAGATACTGGACCGCATCGATGCCGGTGCCGGCAAGGGCCGGGTGTTCATGGCGCCTGACGTCGCCATGGCGCGGCTTCAGGCGGCGGCACGCGAACTCGGGATCGAGCGCGTCGGCAGCGATGGCTGGCAGCTCAATGCCGGACAGCTAGCCGCAGGCGTGGCCGTGCTCTCAGGCAAGGACCGCTTCCTCAACATCCAGGGCGTGGCGGGCGCGGGCAAGTCGACGCTGCTGGGTGCGCTTGACAAGGTGCTGGCCGCCGACGGGATCAAGCTCGTTGGCCTCGCTTTCCAGAACAAGATGGTCGCCGACCTGCGCGGCGGAGGCTCGGGCGCGATGACTGCCGAGCAGATGCGCGAGGCCGGGATCGAAGCCTGGACGATTGCCAGCTTCGTCAACCGCTATGCCGGGCCCGCCGCGCAAGGCCAGGGCGAACGGTTCGAGACCGCGCGCACCGCACTCCAGAACACGGTCATCATCACCGACGAAAGTTCGATGGTCTCCTCGCGCGACATGGCGAGCCTGACCATGATCGCCGAGCGTCTCGACCTCGCCAAGGCACCCTTCATGGGCGACCGCCAGCAGCTCTCGGCGATCGAGCAGGGCAAGATGTTCGCGGTGTCGCAGGCCGCGGGGCAGGCGACGGTCAGGATGGACGAGAACATCCGCCAGAAGGGCTCGCCGCTGCTGCTCGCGGTGGCCGGTCTGTCGAATGAAGGCCATGCCGGCCTGGCGCTCGATCTCCTGGCGGTGCACGGCCGGGTGATCGAGGACAAGGCCGACCATATTGCCGCCGCCGCCGACCTCTGGTTGTCGCTTGCCGCAGAGGAGCGCGCGCGCACGGCGATATTTACGGCCGGCCGCGACGACCGCACCCGGATCAACGGCCTCGTCCAGCAGGGCCTGCTCAAGGAGGGCACCCTCACCGGTCCCGGCGTCCCCTTCTCGACCCTGCAGAGCGCCAACGCCACCCGCGAGGAGATGCGCTTCGCCTCGACCTACCGGCCCGGCCAGGTGCTCGAAGCGCGGATGGACGTGCGCGAACTGGGGCTGAAGCGCGGCGAGTATGACGTGGTGGCGATCGGCCGCGACGGCAAGGTGACGCTGGAGCGCGAGGGCAAGCGCAAGGTCATCGACCCCGACAGGATCGATCCGCAGCACCGTTTCGACCGGATCGGGCTCTACGACCGCAAGGACATTACCCTCCATGGCGGCGAGACGGTGTTCTGGCGCGAAAAGGATGCCGCCCGTGACATCGCCAAGTCGACCTATGCGACGGTCGTCTCGGCAACTGGGCAAGCCGTGACGCTCGAGCTTGCCGACAAGCGGCAGATCACCCTGCCCTCCAGCGATCCGATGCTGCGGCGGCTTGACCTGGGCTATGCGCTCAACGCGCACATGGCGCAGGGCATGACCCAGGCCCAGGCGATCGAGGTGATCTCTTCACGGCAGCGCAACCTCGCCACCCAGCGCACCCAGAACGTTCTCAATACCCGCGCGACCGACGACATGCGGGTCGTGACCAACGACCTCGAGGCGCTCAAGTTTCAGCTCGACCGGACGCCGGGCAACAAGACCTCGGCGCTCGAGACGGTCGGCAGACTCGAGGTTGACGCGCGGCCCGCGAACCCGATCGAGCCTCGCCAGCTCCCCGAACTCAGGATGAGCCCGGAACTGAAGGCGAAGCTCGATGCTGTTCTCGGTCCGGTTGCAGCAACGGTGCGACAACTCCCTGTCCCGGAAAAATCGTTGGGGCTCGACCTGTGAGGCCCCTGCATTTGTTTTCGCGCGAGCGGCGCACACGCCTGTTCGATGGCTGCCAGGCGGCGCTGGTCTGGCTGGCGGTGCTCGCCAGTGTTGTCGCCGATCGCGAGGTCGAGAGACTGGCGCTTGCCGCCATGGCGGCCGTGGCGCTCGCTGCGGCCTTCGTTGCGCTTTGCCCTGCGGCCCCTGCCCCGAGCCTGCGAGATGCATCACCCACAACCAGGGAGGACGAGAGCCATGTCCTATGACCATCAGGAAATCGGCGACTTTGCCAATGCACGCGACGCTCAGGACTGGGCCGAGCGCAATGGCATCGATGTTCGCGACCTGCATCTGCGCGCGGTGCGCGGGCGCGGCGTGACCCTGAGTGTGCGCCGGTCGGCGCTCGGGGATTCTGCAACCAGCGACCTCTCCTACGGCCGCCGGACCGGCTTTTTCTGATGCCGACAGCGGAACCGGCCAGAACCCAATCGCTTCCCCCGGGTGCGCAGCGCACATCCGGACGGAAGGCGCGGCCCGGGACGCCTCCCACCGGGCCGCGCCAGTCTTGCAGCCGGACATTGCTGGCAAGCGCGGTGGAGGACGCTGACCTGCTGTGCGCTCGCAGCGGAGCAGCGCCGCGCGACATGCTTGATGCGCCAGAGCGGGTGGACATGGCCGAAGCCATGCAGGCAACCAGCGAGCCGCGATCAATCGACCTCATCGGCGATATCAATGTGCTGACCGCGGCCTTGTCCTGCCTCTCTGCGCGCGAGGAGCGTGTCATACGGTTGCGCTTCGGACTTGGCGGTCACGGCGAATGGACCTTGCAGCAAATTGGCGAGGAGTTTGGAGTAAACCCCCAGCGAATCCGCCAGATTGAGATGAAGGCATTGCGCCGACTGCGTCATCAGTTTCGCAAGCGTTATGGCCCATTGCCAATGGATCCCAAGCCCACATCGCTGCCGGCGGCCGCCCAGGCAACCGGGTCCAAGAGCGTCAAGGCTTCGCCTGCACGAGCCCCAGGACCAGGTCCAGTGGTGCGGCGCGCCAAGACTGTGCCCACTGCCACCGTGGCAAGACCAGTACCAGTCCGGCATGGCGCTGACCCTGGCCGCGAAAATGGCATATCGGGGGGGATCCTGACATTGCTGATCGGCATGTTCCTGTTCGCGGTGACCTTTGACCAGACGGTTGGCTTCCATTTGGGGCGTCATCTCGGTCCAGGTCCTGCGCTCTTGGCCTGCGGTCTGAACTGCATCTGCGGCGCGGCGGTTTTTTGTCAGGGGTGGACTGCAATCCGGGAGGGTGACGCCATCGTTGGCGGCCGCGCGGCGGCAGTGCGCACCTTGATGCTTGGCGCTTGCCTCGGCCTTGCCGTCTATGGTTCTCGCTCGCCTGAACTTTACCAGTTTCTGCTCGATATGTCTGCGTCGACACCGCCCCGATTTCGTGGGGAGATGCCCCTGAAAATATCGGTATTCATGGGGCTGTTCATCATCATCGGCGCCTTGCACTTGCCGAACCGGCTGCTGTCATGGCGAAAAGGACAGCCATTGCCGGCATGACTTGCATCCCGATCTCGCCACAAACACCCCCGCCCGCTATCAGGATGCCAAGGTGATTCCATGATCCAGCCCGGCCGCCTCTCTGCAAGCACATTCGTCGGCACCATCGAACCGGGTGCGCGCGGGCTGATCCTGCGCGACGATGACGGGATGTGCTGGCGGCTCGGCTTTGTCGATGAAGCCGTCGCGGTCGGCTTGAGCGGGCGCGTTCGCGTGCGCGGCCGTATCGTCGAGGTCGACCGGATCGAGGCCGAGTACGTTGACGTCAGGGATGGTGCCTGAGCGGTCCTGATCATTTCTCCGCAAGCGACTGGCTCGCCTTCAGCAGGGCATTCCAATCCTCGGGCGGGTTGCCCTTGTCGAGCATGGTCTTGAACACGGCATAGGCATCGGTCTTCGCGCCATAGGTGCGAAGCGTGTCGCTGTCGTTGACCCAGGCCAGGATAATGATCTTCGCTGCGGTCGAATAGCGGAAGAACAGGCGGAAGCGGCCATTGCCGAACTTTGCCCGAAACCAGTGCTTGCGCGCCGGACCCAGCGTCCCGACCTGGCGGAATTCGGGACGAGCGGGATCGATGGGGATCACCTCGAACATGAGCTTGCGGAGCGCTGCCAGAAGTTTGGCGTTGGCAGTCGACGCGTATCCACCCGGATCCTTCTCGCGGGCGCGTTCAACCGCAAGCGTCAGCTTCTCAAGCTGTTCGAGAAAAAGCGGATGAGCGTAAAGCGTCCATCCGTTGACCGTCAGCCCTTCAGGAATGGGCTTCTTCTTCAAAGGGCGACGTCGCCATCGATCGCGTCATCGAGATCGACCGGAACATCGGCCGTGAGCGCCGTGATGCGCGCGGCCAATTCGGGGCCAAGCGCCTTCACGGCCTCGGGATGACGCTTCAGATCGGCCGCGAGGAAACTCAGGAAGCTGTCGATTGCCGGATCTTCGTCGTCGGCACGGCAGACGGTGACCCCCCCATCGCTCACGCGAAAGGCAATGCGGCCGCCGTAGTCGACGCCAAGCGCCTGACGCACAGCCTTGGGGATCGTCGTTTGACCCTTGGCGGTGATGGTGCTGATTTCTTCGAGTGAGATCGCCATGATGCTCTCCATGTCGGGGATTGAGGTAAGGAATAATTCTTACCTTGTCAAGGTTCCTACCTGGGATCGACCGGACTCTCTGTATTTGTTCTCCGCATCTCCGCCGATGGGGGCCGAGGTGATCGGCGCTTTGCGCCTGGGAGTACGGAGGTTCGAAATGGGTGCGGGGGGCTTTCCCTTTTCCTGGCAGATCATTGAAAATCCGGCGAGAGCCGGATATGATCCTGCCAGCGCAAGGAGCCTCGCCATGGACCACAATCGTTACGGACTGGATGGCTTGCCGATCAATGTGAAAGGCATCGATTGCGACCCTGTGACTGGTGAGCGCTTGTCGGCTCCTGACACCTCCCCGGCCCACGGAGAATTTGCTCTCGAGCCATATTCGATTGCGTTCGTCGTCTTGGCGATCGCCTTTTTGGCGTTTTTTGTGATTGAAGGAAAACTGCTGGGGTAGTCAGCTAATTCTTTCGCTTCGCCACATGTAAATGGTCTTTGCCTGGCGCATCCGGGAACCTTTCAAAATCGACCGCATAATTCGGGCCCAGGCGCTCGCGCACGCGTTCCGCCCACTGTTCTCCTTGTTGGTCGGAGATGTTGTTTCCGCGGAAATCGAGCGCCCGATTGTCGTAGTGCGCCGAGCCAGAAACATGCTGGGTGCTGTCATTTCCGGATGTGACTACCGGGCGCGGCAGCCCGAGTGCCTTCGCCTCTTCGGCGACCACGCCCATAGCCGGTACCAGATCGCCATCCATTCGGCCGAGCCGCGCCCCGGATTTGACGCCCATACCCAGCTCGCGCGCCAATCTGGCGCCGTCGACCGGGCCATTGGGTGCCGCGAGCAGCGTGCCACCTTCGAGCGGCGAAGCGACTAGCGACGGCGAGCTATCGGCGGACGGGAGCGATGCGCCTTGCGGCATACCGAGGTCGGCATTGCTGCCAAGCTTGCCCTGCCCGGCGATCGCCGCCACGTCTTCCAGTTCGTCGATCCGGCGGTTCCTGAGGTCGCTCAGCAGGTCATCCATGATGTAGCTGATCGCCTGATCGCGCCGTGCCATGTCGCGGTAATCGAGCCGCGGGTTGGCAATGTCTGGCAGGTGCCACTCGGGATGCTCGCGCTGTAGCGCCTCGTAACGATCCTGGATCAGGTTCGACATGTCGCTGGAGACCTGGAACCCGTGGCTCTCGGCATAGCTCGCTTCGTTCATCATTCGGCTGCCGATCTCGCGGTAGCGCGCCGCAGCCGCGCGCCGTTCGTCTGCTTCGGACACCCGCCAGTCGGTGCCCTCGCTGCTGGTCCGGCTCTGGCTGGCATCGGTATAGTCGGAGTTCTGGCTGAACGTGCCCGAAGACTGGACGTCGCCGCTGTTGCCGCTGACGACGACGCGGCTGCTGACATCCTCGGACTTGTCGGTGCCGCGGGTGACTTGGTTCGTCGCGGAGCGTTCGCTGCTAACTCGCGAATCTTCGCCCCATTCCTTTCTTCCGTATCCATTGATGCCGAGCGAGCCCGAGAGGCCAGCGCCTTTGGAACGAGAGGCGCCTTCCCCTTTCCCACTTGCGTTAGGCGTGGTCTCATCGCCCCCGCCTGCTCCCGGAGAGGAGGCGCCCAAGCGCGCACCAAGGCCAAGAGAGTAACCAAAAGTACGACTTTCAAAGTCCGAATAAGAACGGCTATTGCCCTGCCGCAGGATCAGATCGTCGTTGGTCACCTCGCGTGTCGACTTGCCCGCCGAGCCTTCGACCATGACGTTGCCGCCGACATTGTGGGTGTCGGACGCGCGCGATCCGCGTTCGCTGCGGCTTCCGGTCACCTGGCTGCTGGCGGCGACTGCGCTGCCGAAGGTCCCGCGCGTGCTGCTCCAGCTCGCCGAGGTGCCGTTCTCGATCCGGTCGGCCTCATTGAGGTACCACTGGCCCTGATTGCGCAAATCGCTGGCATAGCCGCGCGTCATCGAGGCCTTGAACGGCAACTGCGAGATTGCCCCGCTGGTGTCGATCACCCGCGCGCCGCTGCCATAGGCATGGACCATCGCGCCATCGTCGTTTCTGAGGCCCATGTGGCTTGCGCCCACAGCCAGATTGGGGGCCTGGTTCCACTGCGCCATCTGGCGGTTGTTGGCGTTGAAGTTGCCATGGCTGACATCGCCGAATGTGTAGTTGCCGGTGGTCCGCTCGAGCGCGGCAGCATCGGCCGCCCCTTGCGGCGCGCTCAGCATCGAGCCCATGTTCGAGGCAACCGACATGGTGCCGCGCATAACCATCAGCGCAAGTGCCGGCACCGACATCATCAGGAACCCGGCCATCGTCGCGATGTCCTGGTTGACCGCGTCGATCCCCGCCCAGTTGGCAAGCGCAATCCCGCCCGGCGCCGCCGCATTGGTCTGAGCGGTCAGCCGGTCCATGATGAACATGTGGATGAGGACGTAGATCGGTCCCCAGGCGGCGAGGTAGAAGAACCCGGCGAAGTAGCCCTTGAGCGTCGCAATGCCGCTTTTCGGGAACAGCAGCAGCGGAAAGACGATCGGAAAGAGCGCATAGAACACGACCGTCAGCACGACGTTCAGCACCGGAATCCAGATCAGCCCCTGCTCGGCCGTGGTGGTCATGGCGTTGCGGGTCTGGGCATCGGCGCGCTGGAGAGCGAAGGAATCGCTGTCGGCATTGCCAAAGTCGAGCTGTGCGGCCTCGAATGCATCGACCACGCTCTTCTGTTTCAGGAACTGGTTGCGCGGCATGGCGGCGCCGGTGAGGAGCTGCGAGATGAGCGGCACGTCGGCGGCGAGCTTGGCCCCCGCGGCGGCCTGGCTGAGCTTGGGGTACATGGTGTGGGCAAAGGGCAGCGCATAGGCATTGATCTCGGCTTCCCATTGCCCGTCGATCAGCGCCCAGGCCTCGGCACAGGTCTTGCCCTCGATGTCGACCGAGCCGGCGCCGGTATCGGTCAGGTACTTCATGCCGCGGTTGGTCGCGGCACCCGCCCCAAGGTCGGCCCACAGATCGGTGGATTCGCTGAGCAGCTTCAGACTCTTTGTGCCCAAGAGAATGTCGTAATAGGCGCACTGCTTGAGGTAGCCGTCGAGGTTGGCCTTGAAGACGGGATTGCGGATCTCGAAGCCGCGCACCTTGTCCCACATCCGCGCGCCGTAGACGAAGCCGCCGTTCGAATAATTGAGAGCGGCGGGCATGACGAAGACCGTCTCGGCCGTGCGGGTGAAATAGTCGCTCACCTGGCTGGTGAACGAGGGGTGACTACACGAAAGTGACGCATCCGCACGCTAAGCGCGAACGTATGGTGAACGTTACGCGGCGAGCAACGAACTGATGGCGCGCAGTGGCCGCAGGACATCCGGATCGGGCCGATCTTCAACATTCCAGCTATAGTCGCCGGTGAGCGAGATATGTTCCCAGCCCAATGGCGCGACGTGACGTGCGATTTCGTCGGGCGTGCCGATATCAGCCAGCGCCACTTCGAGATAGCGGGTGTTCCACAGGATGATGGCGGCGACGAGCAGGTTGAGGCCGGAGGCGCGATAGGTCTGGTTCTCGAACCGCCGATCACGCAATTCGCCGAGCTGGTTGAAGAAGAGCGCGCGTGCGAGCGCGTTGCGGGCCTCGCCCTTGTTGAGGCCCGCCTGGGTACGCCGGCGCAGATCAATGTCGCGCAGCCAGTCGAGCATGAAGATCGAGCGTTCGAGGCGGCCCAGCTCGCGCATCGCGAGGGCCAGTCCGTTCTGTCGCGGATAGGCGGACAGGCGGCGAAGCATCGCCGAAGCGGTGGCGGTGCCGGTGCGTATCGATGTGGCGAACCGCAGCAGTTCATCCCAA
>NZ_VLKK01000010.1:53933-122874 GCF_007830065.1 Sphingobium wenxiniae
TCTGTCGCGGATAGGCGGACAGGCGGCGAAGCATCGCCGAAGCGGTGGCGGTGCCGGTGCGTATCGATGTGGCGAACCGCAGCAGTTCATCCCAATGCGCCGCGACATGACCCAATGCGATCGGTTCGGCCGTCATGCCGGCAAGCAAGGGGCCGGCTTCCTGGCCGGGAAGGAGGTGCAAACGACGCTGCTTGATGTCGCGCAGGCGCGGCGCGAAGCGGTAGCCGAAGAAGGGCATAAGGCCGAACACATGGTCCGATGCACCGCCTGTATCGGTGTAGTGCTCCTCGATTGTCAGGCCGGTCTGCTGATACAGCAAGCCATCCAGCACATAGGGAGCTTCGCCGGCGGTCGCCGCGATTACCCGGGTCGCGAAGGGGTCATATCGATCCGAGACATGGGTGTAGAAGGCAACGCCCGGTTCGTTGCCGCTGCGCGCGTTGATGTCGCCGATTGCGGCGCCACGGCCCCCGGCATGGAATTGCTGTCCGTCGCTCGACGAGGTGGTGCCGTCTCCCCACAGCGCGGCGAGCGGCATGGCGCGATGGGCGTCGATCAGCCTTCCCAGCGCTTCACCATAGGCGGCCTCGCTGATGTGCCAGTCGTGGAGATGGGCGAGCTGGCGCAGGCTTGCGCCTCGGCAGGTTTCCGCCATGCGTGTGAGGCCGAGATTGATGCCATCGGCAAGGATGACGGTGAGCAGCGCATTGCGGTCGTCGGCCTCCCGGCCCGAACGCCGATGGATGAAGCATTCGCTGAACCCGGTCCAGGCATCGACCTCAAGCAGGAGATCGGTGATCTTCACGCGCGGCAGTCGGTCATAGGCAGCGCGACGGGCAATCTCGGTGGCGGGTGGCGTTGCCGCTTTCAGCGGCGAGATGATAAGGCCGCTTTCGTCAAGCCTGACCTGGGGCAGCTCGCCCTGTCGGGCGAGGACCGTCACCTGTTCGATCGCCGTGTCGAGCCTGGCGCGCCTTTCCTCGATATGACGATCGAAGTCCGTTTCGATGGCGAGCGGCAACGGCCCCTTCTCGCGAAGCGCGTCGAAGGTGGCCGGCGGGATGAGGTAGCTATCGAAATCGCGGAACTGGCGGCTTCCCGAGACCCATATGTCTCCCGCTCGCAACCGCTCCCGTAGCTGGGACAAGGCGCATAGTTCATAGGCGGCGCGATCGACGATGCCGTCCCGCAGGACGAACGGCCGCCATGCGGAGGGCACAAAGCGCAGCGGCACGCGATCAGGCAAGCGCCGTTTGCCGGTCCGGTATAGCTCCGCGATGATGGTAAGCGCCGACAGGAGTCCCTGCACCGCACCGGCGCCGCGAAATTCGAAGGTGTTGAGAAAGGCACCGGCAAAGAGCTTCACCGTGCGATGCCGCTCGATCAATTCAGCGGTGCGATCGACGGTTTCCGGTCGCCCGAGTACTTCGGCCCGCGCGACCGCCACGGCGAAGCGCTGCCAATCCAGCGCCTCGATCTGCGCCAGAGAGTCCACACCGTTGGTGCGCGCTTCGATGAGAATGCGGCAAGACCCTGTGAGCGTCCGGAGATGGCCTTGCAACTCGCGCACCGTCTTGAGGGCTTTGTCACGGGTCCGGTTCTCGGCGCGACGCGACATGCTGCCCAACAGCTTGTCGAACATCGTCAGGGTGGCATCGGTCAGGCTTTCCTCAAGACGGATGCCCTGCGCCGCCAGCGTCGCATGGCGGCGCAGGGCATTGAGTTCGCCAAGGTGCTGGGGTGTGATCCGGCTGCCTTCGTCCGCCAGCCTGTCAAAAGTCAAAGCCGGGATCATGTCGGCACGGGCGCGATCGAGATCCAGCGCGCGGATATGAGTGAGCCGTTCGATCAGGCGTAGGATGTTGCGCGCTGCCGGCGACTGTGGTGCATTGCGCAGCCAGGATAGCCATGTCGCGGCTTGCCCTGTTCGTCGGGCCAGCAGATCGTCCAGCCCCTGCAGCGTATCGGGCCGCAGGCCGTTCGTGAGCACTTCATAGGTAAGCTGTTCGGCCTGCTGGCGAGCACGCCGGAGTACCGCTTCGAGAACCGATGAAGAAGGCAGGAGGATCTGCCGGCGCCGAAGTTCGTCAACGATGACCCCCGCCATCTGGCCGGGGTGGACGATGGTCTGTGCGATCGGGATCGAGAATGCGACAACTTCGTGGAAAGCCTTGCGGTCGAAAATCCTGAACCCGTGCGATCGTCGGATTTCAACGAGATGTTCGCGACGGGTCTGGTCCCGATGGGCATAGTCCGCGAAGGCTTCGGGCGCGACGCCGAGTTGCTGCGCCACATAGGCGAGCACAGGAGCGGGCGGGACTTCACCCGCTTCCAGCGCACGGCCAGGCCATCTCATATAGAGTAGGAGCATCGCGTAGCCGAGCCGGGTGGCATCGCCGCGACGGCGGCCGACAATTTCCAGGTCGTCACCGGTCAGCGTATAGTGCCGCGCAATCTCGCGCTCATCGAGCGGCGCGCCATAATGCCCTGCCCAGATTTCCGCGCTCACCAGTCGCCGTCTCGCCAAGCACTATCTCCTTCCGCGTCCTTGTCCGTCAGACGGTCCTCTGGCGGCCAGCAGGAATATGTCCGTTAACTCTGGACCTATAACGGCGATTCGGACAAGATCAGATAATGATGGGAAAACGGACAGGATTGGGCTGCATGTGGCGTTGATCGGCTATGCGCGCGTCTCGACGGCAGACCAGAAGCTCTCACTCCAGCTCGACGCGCTGAACGCGGCCGGGTGCGACCGGATATTCGACGATCACGCATCTGGTGCAAAAGCCGATCGGCCCGGCCTGGCCGAGGCGCTCGCCTATCTGCGCAGCGGCGACACGCTGGTGGTTTGGAAACTCGACCGTCTTGGGCGCTCGATGAGCCATCTGATTGAGAAGGTCGGCGAGCTAGCGACGCGAGGTATCGGGTTCCGCTCGCTCACCGAGAACATCGACACCACCACTTCGGGCGGGATGCTGGTGTTCAACATCTTCGGCTCGCTTGCCCAGTTTGAGCGCGATCTGATCCGGGAGCGCACCCATGCAGGCCTCAAGGCCGCTCGCGAGCGAGGTCGCCCCGGTGGGCGGCGGCCAGTGGTCACACCTGACAAGCTCCGCAAGGCGCGCGAACATATCGCTTCCGGCCTCACAGTTCGCGAGGCCGCCGCGCGCCTCAAGATCGGCAAAACCGCCCTCTACAAAGCCCTCGAAGCCACGGAGAAGAACACAAAGTCCCAGCGTTCCCGGTCCGTTCGCTCTTAGCGTGCAGATAAGTCACTTTCGTGCAGTCACCCCAACGAGGCCATGACGCCGAGCCCGATCGGCACATTGGCCACCGTGGCGGGGGCAAGGCCGGGATTGACGCGGTCGGTGACCTTGACGGTGACCGTCGGCACCATGAGCACGAGGTAGATCAGCGTCGACTGGATGAACCAGCGAAACCAGGCGCGCCAGTCGAGATCCATCGCGGTGACGAGGAGCGCGTAGATCAACCCCATCACCATCACGACGCGGATCAGCGACTTGAACCCGCCCGAACCGGTCCAGGCGGCGATGGCGTTGAAGGTATTGACGAGGTACTCGCCGCCCCCGATCGTGAAGACCTCGAGCATCGTGCGGCTCCCGCCCCTACTGGACCTGTTGATTGAGCGTGCGCGAGAAGCGCAGCGCCGCCGACATCTGCGGGGAAAGCTGGCTGCGCAGGGTCTTCTCGAGCATCTGCGTGCGCTGGATCAGCGCGAAGGTTTGGTCGAAGCGCTGTGAGGTGCGCGCCGCGAGCCCCAGGAAGTTGCGCCGGGTCTCGTAAAGTCCCTCGCGCCATTCGCGCAAACTATCGGCGTCCGCCCCGTTGAAGTCCGAGCGCGCGTTCACTGCCATGTCGATGAAGCGCATGGTCATGGTGGTGACGAGGTCGACCGCGACGATTTCGGAAAGGTCGTTGATCTCCTGGGCGGAGATGCCGAACTCGGCCGCCGCGCTCACGGTGATGATCTTGTAGACGGGAACGCTCGCCATGCCGAGCAGCTGGACTTCGGCAGGCGTCAGTGAAGCGCCGGGATCGCGGACCTTCAGCGCCATCGACTCGATCAGCGCGCGGACCTTGGCCTTCAAAGCCACATTGGGTCCGATCACCAGCGAGGTCTCAGTGGGAGCCATGCACTTGGCCGTGTCGCCGCCGCAGGACCAGACCTTGTGCGGCGCGGCCGAAGTCCCGTCGAGCATGGCGCTGATCAAGGCCGAGTCCGCCGGGCCGATGAACTGGACCCTGGGCTTGCCGCCGCTCCCGGCAGGATCGTAGATCACCGTGCCGACCAGCGTCATCAGGAACTCGCGGAACTGGGTGTCGAAGCCGCCGTACTTCTTGCCGAGCGCTTCCCAGGTGTAATTGTTGGGCATCCCGGCCTGTTCCTTCATGTCGGGATCGGAATTCGCGCTCTTCAGGGCCTCGCGCTGCCCGCCATTGTTGCACTGCTGGCGGGCCCGCGCCCAGTCGGCGACCGCGCCCTGGCTGTTGGCGATCGCCTCGCAGATGACCGACGAGGCGGTGTCCGAGGTCGGCCAGAGTCCGCCGACCAGCGCCTGCGCGGTCTCGCAGGACGAGATGTTCATCTGGTTCATCTGTTGCACCTTCTGGGCAAGCTCATCCATCACCTTGCCGATCTCGGGCGAGATCGTGTCGATCGCGAGCTTGAAGGCGAAACCGAGCGCATTGTTGGCCGTGGCTTTGAGCATCGCCACCAGTTCGGCGGTGTTGATGAACGAGAACGAGCCGGCAAACAGGTCGATGCCGCCGCAGCCGGCGCGTGCATGCGGCAGCTGGATGTTGAAGGGCTGGATGTTCTTTTGCGGGAAGCGCGACCACATGGCGCCGCCCGAATAATAGCCCGCCGACTGGCCCTGATAGGCGCTTGGCCCGGTGACATTGGCCTGCGCGCCCATGTCGGACATGAAGTTCTGCATCTCGCCTTCGACGCCCGCGAGCGCAGGCGTGGGGGCAGCCAGCAAAACCGAGGCTGCGAGCACGCAGGTCAGAGCCTTGCGCGAGGCGCCGGCGAGGCGATGCGTGAGCGCGCCGCGCATCAGAAGTCGCTCCCGGGCTGGACCTGGGTCAGCTGGAACACCCGGTCCATGATCTCGTCCTGGCTGAGGATCCCGTAACCGATCGGCATCGGCTGCTTCGTCACGGAGTCGAACAGGACCAGCGCGGGCACCTGGCGATCGGTGCCGAGTCCGAGCCGTTCGTATTGCCCGGCATCGACGACATAGTTCGGGAAAGTCGCGGTCGGGCCGCCGTCCATCGACACCGCGAGAACGGCAAGCCCGTACCTGTCGCTCACGGCTTTGAGGATCGGGGCGAAGATATCGCAGGCGCCGCAGCTCGAGGCGTAGAAGTAGAACACGCCGTAGCGCCCGGAAAGCTTCGCCATGGCAAGGTCGCGGTCGGTCTTGCGCTGGTCGATCCAGGCGCGCTTGCCGAGCGTCGAGACCGGGCGCTGCAGCGTGTAGTCGAGCCCCGGATCCTGCCACAGAGCGCGCTGCCAGACATCGGCGAACAGCGAGGAGCGGTCGAGCTGCTCGCGCTGGAAGCGGACATAGGCGGTGACGTTCTCGGCGCTCGGATCGAGGATGGCGCGCGCCTTCAGCTCCTCGAGATTGGCGGAGATCGCCGCAAGCTGGCTGCGCGCAGAGGCCGCGGGGCTTGCCGCCGCGCGCGGCGCTTCTTTGGGCCGCTCGCAGTAGAACCAGGTCCCGAGCCTGCGCTCCTTGCAGTAGAAATCATCCTCCTGCCTTTCGACTTCGATCCCGCCGGGGCTCTCGGCACGGGCGGACGGAATGGGGGCGGCAGCGGCGGCGAGCAGGCTGGCGGCAAGGTGGAAAGCCTTGGGGTTGATCATGATCACTTCCTGACCTCTTGGGGGCTCATGGCTTGTGCGCGGCGTAGTAGTCCGCAATTTTCTGCTGGATCTGGACAAGGGCGGCGGCCTCATCGGGCAGCTTCGCGGCTTCCATGAAGTCCGCGTAGACCTCGGAAAAATCCATCACCGACAGGTCAAGCTGCTGGAACTCGAAGATCGTAAACCCCTCGCAGGTCTCGGTCTTGGGCTTGCCCCAGGGCTTGCCGATCTGCGGGCGGCCCTGCTCCTGAAGGATGCGGCTGATCTTGGACTGGAAGCAGCAGTAGACGTCCTTCTTGGTGACGCAGATGCCAAGGAAGCTCGACGAGCAGTAGGTCCCGACCTTGTGGCACAGCCCCGCATCGTCCTTCTCGTCGAGGAGCTTCTCGGCCGAGGAGCAGAGCCAGGGGGTGAGGAGCGGCACGCCCTTGCCCGAGCAGCAGTTCGAAAGCCCAAAGACCTTGTGCGAGCAGCTTTCGCGCGTCCCCCTGAACAGCGTGAGCGCGGCCTCGTCGAACTCGGCATTGGCCTGGCCGAGTGCGTTGAGCGCGACCACGGCATCCTTGAATTCGTCGGAGGCTTCGCGTTCCACCGCCTCGCAGTCGCCGTTCACGCAGTAGACGTCGCCGCCGCAGATGTACTGCGCAGGCTCCTCGCTGGTGCCCGGGATCGGACAGGAATAGACCCGCTCGCTGACCGCGCAGGAGCCATCGGCCGAGGGCGGATCGTCAAGGCAGACCTCGCGCGCAAGCGAGCATCCTGCCTGGGCCTCGAGCGCGCCGCAGTCGTTGCCGCCGCCGACCACGCTTTGGCACAGGTACGTCCGCGTGCGTTCCCAGCACGGGCGGGTGACCGCCACGCCGCCGATGACCCTGGTTTCACCCGGCGCAGTGCAGGTTTCCGAGGACAGGCTGCAACTGGCCGGATCGATGCTGCAGGCGCCGTCGGTCCACGCTTGCGTGAACCATTTCGAAACCGCGCTTTCCGGCGTCATTCCGGCCAGATCCGACGAGCAGAGGTAGACCTCCTCGGGCGCGGCGGGCTCGATGCAGGTCAGGTATCCGCCGCCGCCGAAGGGGTCGCCGATGAAGTCCCAGGTCTTGCACAGCGCTCGCTCGGCAAGACCGGCCGCCGCCGCGCTTGTGCGCGTGCAGGTGGGGTCCGAGGCAATCGTCCCGCACTGCTGCAGGCCGGTCACATATTGCAGCGGCATGCCGGTGACGGGATCGAAGGTCAGGGCATCGCTGATGCCTTGGGCATTGCAGCGATAGGCGTTGCTCACGACCGCGAAAGCATCGGCTGGCGGCGGCTTGGGCAGCGTGGCGATCAAATAGGCGTTGGGATCGCTGACAGCGGCGTCGCAGTCGTAATAGTCGACGGTGAGCCCGTATTCCGGAACCGGGAAGCTCGAGGTCATGCGGCATTGGGCATTACCGGCAAGCGAAGTGCAGCCGGCAAAGCTGGGACTGGTGACGCAAATGTACTGGTAGAGAGTATCATTCCATTCCGCGACCGCGAGGCTGCTGGTGCAGGTCCGTGGCTGTTCGACCACCTGCGAGCCGACATGGCAGGTCCATTCCGCGGTGTTGGGCGCGCCCGAGCCGGGCGGGAGCGGCACGCAGTCGCCGGTCGATCCATCGGCGCTCATGCCTTCCAGATAGGCATCGGGATTGGCTTCGATCGCAGTGGCGCGGGCAAGATCGCTGCGTGTCACGTCGACCGTCGGCCGCGTTGTCGAATTGGCCGTTCGGTAAGCCTCGCTGTTCCAGCCCGCCACCGCGCCGTCGGTCTGCAGCGCTTCCGGATTGGTGTAATACTGGGTCTGGCCGGGATAGCTCTCCTGATAGCCCGGGACCTGGCCTGCGGCGCCGGCCTCCTGGGTCAGCCCCTGGTAGGCACCCCGCAGCACGGCGCCGGTGCTCCTCGCCTCGGCCTTGGCTTCCTCAGCGCTCATGGTGCTTGGCGCGGAAGGTGGCGGGGGTGCGGGTGCAGGCAGGACGGGATCGACGTCGAGCGGCAGGACCGGCAGCTCTTCGACGAGGTCATCGGGCGGCGGGATGTAGACCTGCGCCTGGGCCGGGAGGGCAGCGAGCACGAGAAGCAGGCAGGGGAGAGCAAGACGCGCGAACCGGCCCGCCCTGCCCCTTGCCATCCGTGATCCTGCTCCCGTCATGTCAGCTGCCCTTGCGCAGCTCGGCGAGCGCCACCCGGGCGACGCCCGCACCGGGTCCGCGGCTTGTCGCAAAGCGCTCGAGCGCATATTCGACCGTGACATTGCCGGTCATGCGGTCGTGGTCGGGGACCATGCTGGTGCAGTCGAAACCGTCGCAGAGCTCGTAGGCGCGTCCCGTCACCACGAAGGTCGGCGCGGCGGTGACGGCAAAGGCGCGAAACAGCCGCGGGTCGATCGCGATATGGGCTTCCTGCCTCTCGTCGGTGACGACGCGCTTGAGCCCCTCGGCAAAGGCCTTCGTGCTGTTTTGCGGGAAGCCGCGAAAGACGACCACGCCCCCGGCCTGGGTGGTGTCGCGGATCAGGCGGGAAAGCGAAGCCTGCGGCATCGAGAGGCTGGCGAAGACCGTGAACAGCGGCCCCTCGCCCATCGGCGCCTGACTGTTGGCGGCCGCACCGGCCAGGATCTCGTCGAAGTCGACCGGGCCTTTCGGACCCTGCGGCAGGCTCGCGGGATCGAGCGAGGTCGCCGCCGCGAGCCCGGCGTCGCGCAGGTCTTCGGCCTCGGCCTGGTGCGCCTCGCCGCGATGAGCCACGGCATCGACCAGGGCCTGCGCTTCCCTCACCTGCTCGCTCCCCCGCGCCTTGATCGCCGCCAGATCGAGTTCCTCGACCGTCTGCGCTGCACTCTGGGCGAGCGCGGCCGAAACGGCTGCCAGCGCTACAAGGCTGGCGGCAGCACGCGCGCGGGGGCGGGTAAGATGGCGGCGCATGGCGGCTAACCTCCTCACAACATGCAGCAATTGCGTTTCCTCCAGACGAGGTAGCCAAAGTCCTCGCCCTTGACGGGAAACGACTTGCCGGTGTGGGGAATGATCGTCGTCGCGCCGATGGGGGCGCAGGCGTAGCGGCCCTTCACGGTGGAGACGGGATTGGTCATCTGCAGCCGGTATTGCTGCTTCCTCATCACCGGCATCAGGTACTTGTGGCACAGCGCCTTGGAGCCCATCGTCCCCCAGGCGAGCGCCTGGCGGTGGACCTTGTAGAGCATGCGTTCCGCGACAAGCCGCGAAGCCTGGACCGGGCTGACGTGCGCCGAGACATGGCCGTTCAGCGGATACATCGAGCCGTTGCAGCCCGCGCACCAGAACATCTGGTCGATCGGCAGTTTCGCGGTCGATGCGACGCAGTCCGCCGCGCAGGCGGCCGTCGCGAGCGGGTTGGCGAAGAGCGCGACCTCGGGATTGAGGATCGAGGTCAGCGCCGAATCCTGCCAGAGCGGGTCGAGCTCGGTCACATAGGCGACATCGAAGGTCGTCTGCTCGAAGCAGAGGAAGTCGGTGAGGATCTCCATCCAGTAGAGCAGCGGGTAGATGTAGTAGTGGGCCTGCCACTGCGACGAGTTCTGGGTCTTGCCGCCGACCTGGCTGCGCCCCTGGACATGGCCGTTGCCGATATCGAAGCCGGGGTTGAGCCCGATCCCGCCGAGGTTGGGAAAACACCAGGCCTTGTTGGTGACATCGACGAGCCGGACCGGCTCCCAGAAGCCCACGGAGATGCCGATGCGCGGGATCGGCGAGCCGCAGGCGCATAGCGGGAATGTCGGGTTCTTGGGATCGGGGCGCGAGCCCTTCCAGATCGAAAGCCCGCCGATCGACAGCGGAAACAGGCATGACCAGCACACGTCGGTAATCGGATTGACGAACTTGCCGTGGCAGGTCGCGTTCGCCCTGGCGGGCGCGGCGCCAAGCATGGCGAGCGCCAGCACGGCGAGAGCGCCAAGCACCAGGCGGCGCAGCCGCTTCATGGCTCTTCTCCCGGGTTATGACTCTCGTCGGCGCGGGCCTTGGCGCGAAAATAGACGACTCCAGTTATCGGCGCCGCCGCCAGGAGCAGCAGCGCCGGGAGCGCGCCCAGAGGACCGAACAGGGCGACGCTGGCCGTGTTGAGATGAGCTGCAATGGCGAGACACAGGCAGAGCAGCACCCAGCTCCGGCGCAGCCTCTTGAGGCGCGGCGTCTCGGGCGCAGCCATCGGGGTCAGCAGGAATGCGACCAGCGGATGCCTCATGACGCGCGGCCTTTGGAAGCAAGCGGCACTTCGCTGACTTTGAGCGCCTTGACGCCGCTCGAAACTGCGGCGCCGGTGACCACGGCGGGGGTATGGCGGATGCCGAACCTGGCGGTCAGCTGCCCGCCCTGGTCGAACCAGAACCGGCGCTGGTAGGGCTTCATCGCATCGAAGGGCGAACCGGCGACGAAGATGACCTTGGCGCGTGCCGCGCTGTAGGTCCTCACCGCCCAGTCGATCTGGGCGGCATCGGTGCCGTCGACAAAGACCAGGTCCTGGCCAAGCGCCACATGATCGAGCGGGTTCACCCGGGTGCCGCGCGGTGCGATCAAATTGCCCTTGGCGTCGACAATGTCGTCCTCGAGCACCATAGAAGGGTCGTAGAACCATTCGCGCCGCGCCGTCGCGGGCGTGAGACCATCGACTGGCTTGGGGCGGCGCACGCTGGCGACGGCCTGCTCACGCATCTGGTTCTGCAGCCGCTCGATCCCGCCATTGGCTTCGAGGGTCCGAAGCCGCGTCTCGATCGTCGCCAGCAGGTCGGTCTCGATGATCGGGAAAGTCTCGCCCATCTGTCCGTGGTCTGCGGCGCGGACCGCCGAGACGACAGGCCATCCGGCAAGCGCGGCAAGGCCGAGCGCGAGGACAAGGCGGGTCCGCCGCCTCACAGCAGCGCATCCCCGGTGCCGACGATCCGCTCGGCGCAGACGAAGCCGATTGCGGCATAGCGGCTGTCGAACCCGTCGGGATGCGCCGTTCCGAGATAGTAGCAGCGCGCGGGGATCGGCCCCGTCGGACCGGGCACCAGCGTCTCGCCGCGCTTGGTGAGGGGTTTGAGCGTCGCGACCGTCTCGCCGTTGACCTCGACCCGGTCGCCCTCACGCGTCACCACATCGCCCGGCACGCCCAGCGCGCGCTTGGCAAAGGGTGCCGGGTTTTTCCCGAAATGCGCGGTGATGAGCGCGCTCTTCGGCGGGTTGAACACGACAAAATCGCCGCGCTGGGGCAGCCGTCCCTTGTCGATGAAGAAAGCCCAGTTGGGGAGCGACTCGGTGGTGTTGATGAGCACCGCGTGCTCGTCGCGCCATTGCGAAAGCGCCGAGCTGGCGGCAAGACCGGCGCCGAGCACGCCGATCGCGAGCCAGCGCGCGCGCTGGCCGAGCTTCGCGGGCGCGGCCGGAGCGGAAGGCTCAGTTGCCGGGGGCATGGAGCGGGTTTCCGGTGGGAACATTGGCGGCGGTCGGGGGCATGGCCATCGCCGCGCGCATCGCCCCCATGACATCGCCGGCATTGGCCGCGGCCGCCTGCGGCATCTTGACCCGCGCATAGACCTCGCGGCGCAGCTCGGCGGTGATGTCGGGAACTTCGCCTGCGAGCACCGCCTCGCCCACCAGCACGATCTGTCCCGCTTGCCCGCGCGCGGCAAGGTTGCGCTGAATCTCGGCCATGAAGGCCCTGGTCTCGGCGGTGACCTGCTCGGGCGGGGTTGCCGAACGCGCCTGGGCCTGGACATATTCGCCGACCAGCCCGGCGAGCTGGACCTTGGCCATCGGCGGCAGGTCTCCAGCAGCGAGCACGTTCTTGGTCACCCAGGCGCCCCAAAGCCCTGCGGCAACGAGCCCGCCGACAAGCGCGACCGGCATCCATCCAAGCTTGCGCGTGTTCGCCGGGCGCGGGGCGACTGGCGGGTTCTCGCCCGGCCGCTCGCCCGCTTCCTCGAACAGCGGCCCATCGCCGCTTGGCGCCTTAGACCTGGCCATCGGCAGTCTCCTTGCTGTGGGGGAAGAGATCGCGAAGCGCGTGACGGCGCAGCACACCGGCCACGAGGAAAAGCACGGCGCTGGCGATCCAGAATTGCGCTTCGAATGCCGCGCGGCGCTCAAGGTCCGCCGCGACATAGCGCGCCGCGAAATTATCGAGGTGGAGGACGGCGCCGGCAAAGGTGAATTTGCCCAGCATCACGAAGAACAGCACCCAGAGCGCGGCGACGATGGCCACTGAGGTCGCAAGCCAGCCTGCAAGCCGCAGCGCGGCATAGCAGGCGTCCGCCCAGCGCGAGGTAGGCGCCGGACTGGCCAAAGGGGCCGCAGCGGTCATTCGGCTGCCTCCCCGAATTCATCGGCATGGAAGTCGGGCGCGCCGGGCTCGGGGGGCACGAAGTCGGGAAATGCTACGCGCTCGATGGCATCGGGTAGTGCTAGCCCTTCGCGCACCCGCTCCTCGATCTCGGAGAAGACTCTCGGGCTCGAGGAATAGAGTGTCGCCGAATAGGGATCGAGCACGAGGCGGCCGACGCAGAGCGTTTCGGGGCCCTTGATCAGGACATCGGAATACTCGGTGCCATTGCGTTTCAGCGAGCGCAGCAGCGTCTCGGTATAGCGATCCATCTCGAAGCGCTGGTGCTTGGCGAGATCGTTGATCGTCTCCTCCTTCTGCTGGAGCACGACCGACCAGTCCGAGTTCTCGAGCGCGGCCAGGGACCCTTCGGACTTGTAGAAGTCATTCAGGGACTGCGTTGCGGTGATGAGCGAGCCGCCGTACTTGCGGCAGGTGCGCGCATAGGTCTCGATCGCCTGGCCCATCTGCCCGCCGCCGAGCAATTGCCAGGCCTCGTCGATCATGGTGAGCTTGGGCACCGAACGGTCGAGGTCGCGCATGACCCTGAGGGTCAGGAACATGAGCGCGGTCAGCGCGACCGAGCGCAGCTCTGGCTTCGACGAAAGGTCCGAGAGCTCGAACACGGTGAGCCCCGCCGAAAGATCGATCGAGCAGGCGCCGGCAAAGAACCGGCCATAGGTGCCGCCGGTGAGGAACGGCGCCATGGCGTCGGCGAGATCGCCGGCGAAGGGCGATGGCGCCGAGCGCAGCGCTGCCGCGACATCATCGATTGTGCCGGCGCGCTGCTTCTCGCGCCAGACCGCGCTCACGGCCGAATCAATGAGCCCGCGCTCGGTGTCGGAGAGGCGGTCCTGCTGGCGCGCCATCTGGCCGATGATCGCTTTGAGCATCGCGAGGCATTCGACCTCGTAGTCCTCGCCGTCCTCGTCGCTGGTCAATGCGGCGGCATCGATCATGTCGAAGGGGTTCAAGGAAAACCCCGAGGAGAGTTTGAACTCGACGAAGGCCCCGCCGAAGGCCTTGGCCATGTGCTCGAACGAGCGGCCATCGTCGATGACGATAACCTTGGCGCCAGCCCCCGACATCGCGGCGCAGACGTCCTGAAGGAAGACCGATTTGCCCGAGCCCGACTTGCCGAAGACCGCGACATTGTGGTTGCCCGCCTGGTTCTGGAACGGCGACCAGAAGAAGGGCTGCCCGCGCCGGCCGATGAGGAGCACGTGCGGGATCGGCCCGCCCATGTGTTCGCCCTGCAAGGGTGCAATCGAGGCGGCGGTCGTCGTCAGCATGGTCTTGAAGCGCTTCATGCGCCTGAGATCCGCCGTCAGACCGTTCGGCAGCGACAGCGGCATGGCCGCCAGGAGCCCCATGACCTGCAAGTAGCGCTCGTCGATGAGGTCCCAGCCTGCCGCCTTGTAGACCGATTTGACGAGCCGCTCGTTGACGTCGCCCTTGCCCAAGGGCGAGAGCGCGCCGACCCCGTAATAGACCTGGGCGAGCTTGCGGCCCTGGCGGATCTGGCCCTGGACGTACTGCCACTCGTCGCGCTGTTCGGAAAGCTGGGGGAGAAAGCGGGCCGAGCGGCTGTCGGCAAGGCTGGTGGTGCGCATGACCTTGAGGCCGGTGCGCGAGGCGACGGCCTCGTCGTCCTGGAAGACGAGGCCCATGACGGTCATGACGTTGCAGCCGAAGCGCAGCTTGTCGTTGACCATGTCGCCGATGATCTTCTGGACGTCCCACGGCGCCCATTGCTTGGGCAGGTGCCGCACCGCGAAGAAGCGCCAGTCGAAGGCGTCGGGGACGACCTCGCCGATCACCGGCGCGCCGTCGACATTTTCTCCGGTGGGACGGAAGCGCTCGGTCCTCAGCACGATTCGGTCGGGCGTGACCTGGGTCTCGAGATCGCGCCTGATGCACTGGACGTTGATCGGGTCGAGCTCGGAATAGTGTTCGGGCCGGTCGGCATTGTCGACAGAGGGGCAGAGAAAATCGTCGAGGAAGGCGATGAGCTCGACCGGCCCCATTTCGCGCGCCGGGATCGAAAGCGCCTGGCAGGTGCCCTTGAGGCTCTCGCGCACGCTCGACAGCACGTCGGCACCGATGGACCCGCTGAGCCTGGCGCCGACCGAGAGGATGAGGCGGGTGCTGCGCACGAAGAACGGTGCGTCGCGCGAGATCGACATCCAGGCTCCGCGCCTCAGCCAGCGCGCGCGGTGCGCGGCGGCGCGGCCATAGACGCCCTTGGCGACAACGCGCGGCATGACCCAATCGGCGATGCGGGTTCCGACCGACGGGCTCTGCCAGTGGATCAACTGGATCTCACAGCCAGAGGGCACCGCATCCGACAGGAATTGCGTGAGGATTTCGCCGCTGCGCTCGTCCGCTCCCATCATCGGGGCGAGTTCGAGGATGAACCCCATGGACTCGGTGTTGATGAACAGACCCGACTTCGCGTCGTAGCTGCGGTAGGGCAGCCAGTTTGCCAGCATCGGCGCGCCCAGCAGCGGCCGGTCGGCCTCGGGCCGCGCGCTCTCGCCGAAGAGGAGATCGAGGAAGCTGTCCCAGAAGCCGCGCCGCGCCATGGTTCTACTCCTCGACCTTGCCGGAGAAGGACGCGGGAGGATTGGCGGCCGTGGGTGTCGGGAAAGGAGCTTGTGCCGCGCCCTGTGTCGCGCCCTGTGCCGCAGCAGGTTCCGCGTCTCCCGGTTTGGCGGCGGTGCCGCCTTGGACGGGTGATGGCGCGGATGGTTGGCCAGCCTTGGTGGCGCCCCCAAGCCGTGCTTCGACCTCGGCCCTGATCGCATCGACCGGCGAGCCTGCCGACCTCGCAGCGCCCTTGGCCCGTGCTTCGGCCACCACCCTGGGATCGGGCAGGGCTCCCGATGGCACGGCACCTGGGCCGGGCAGTCCGGCTTGCTCGTCAGGCTTGTGGCTAACGGCAGACTGTGGATCGCCGGGCGGATTGGCCTGCTGCGCAGCGAGGGGCGCAGCGGCATCAGCGTCAGCTTGGGCCTGCGCCGCACCCTGCTCGCCCGAGCTGGCGCCGGACAGCTGCATCCAGCCACCCGCATCGGCGACGGTGTGCACTACCCGCGGCTCGTGAAAATTGCCGGAGCCATCGACATAGGAGGGGAACACCACCTTGAGCACGCGGCGCTCGCGGTGGGCGACACCTGGCCCGGCTGCGGCGATCCTGCCGCTGCCGGTCGGCATCAACCGGGCGCTCTGACCTGAGGTCCGTGACTGGGGCCGGAAATAGGGCCCTGAGGCCGGCACCATCGGGCGCGCATTCTGGATGACGGCAAGCGCCTGGTCGTCGATCACGGTCGAAGGCGCGCAGGTGCCGCCGGGCGCGCTGCAGGCAAAGTTGCCCTTGATGTTGCCGCCCCAGAGGCTCGTGCAGGCCGCCATCTGCGTCGCGGCCAGCCCGAGCGCGGCCACCTTCGCCGCGCGTGCAAGGCCCGGCCGCGCTGCATATCCGTGCGACTGCCGCGCAAGAAGCATCTCGATCTGCCCCGCGAGATTCCAGAGCGCCAGCCCGGCCTCGAGCGTCACGCTGTCCTGCGACAGCGCGATATGCCCCGCCGAGCGCTGCCAGGCACGCTGGCGCAGCAGCATGAGTTCGCGGGGGGTGAGCGCCCTGCCCCTGCCTTTGCCACTGTCGCTTGCGAAGGCTGCGACAAGATTGTGCCAGAGGGCGATTGCCTCCGATTGACCAAGATTCAGGGCCGGAAGCCGCACCTGTCCCCGCGAGCGGCGCTGCACCGCGCGCTGGAACACTGACTGTTGCCGGGGCGTGAGAAGCGTCATGAGCGCACGGCCTTGAGCCAGGTTTCGAGAACCGCGCGCGGGCGGTAGCCTTCGATCACAGCGCCGTCCGAGCGCACGATCACCGGGGTTCCGGCAATCCCGGCCTCGCGGGCGAAGCGCTCGTTGGCATCGAGCGCCGAGGTGTCGCAGGGCTTGCTGTCGGCGATGGCTGCGCCGGCGTAGGCCGCCTTGACCGCGCGGGAGCGGTTGCGCGCGCAGAACACCTGGTTGGCAAGGTCGCGGCTGCCGAGCACCGAGATCGGCCGCTCGATCACCCGCACGTTCATCGCCTCGAGCTCGGCCGAGAGCGCCCGGCAATAGCCGCAGCGAAAATCGCTGAACACCGTAACGGTCTTGCCGGCGGGGTTGCCCCAGACGATGCCGCCAGCCTCGGGCAGTTCGGCGAGCGACATCGTCCGGGGGGACCCCTGCGCGCCTGTCTCACGCGCAGCGGAAGTATTGAGCCCGCGGGCCGAAGCCTGCGTGGTTTCGGCTTCGCGGCGGCTGCCTGCCGCCCCGCCGACGAGGAGGTCAGGGTTGACCTCGAGCAGGCGCACGGCGGTCAGGTCCTGGCGGGTCTGCATGTCGTAGACCCGCCCGATCATCAGGTAGCGCGCGGTCCGGTCGACGTAGAATAGCTGCGAGCCGGCGGTCACTTCGCAGACCCCGTCCACCACCTGGCAATTGACGCGGGAGACCGCGGTGCGGGGCAGGCGCTCCTTGAGCAGGCTCGCCACCGCCACATCGGCTTGCGAAGGGCGGCGCTCGCCGCCCTCGGCACTGGCCCAGACCAGCGAGGCGCCGCTGCCGAGCGCCATGGCCGCAAGCGGCCAGGCCAGACGCTTGACGGCGCGTTTCGTGGGCTTGAGCCGTTTCAGATCAGCAAAGTGGAACGTCATCGCCTTCACTCCTCATCCGTTGATGAACACGCCCTCGAGGAAGACGATCTCGACATCGATCCCGGTCGGCATCTCGATCACGGGCTGGTACTGCTCGGCCCGCTCGATCAGGTATTTGGAGACCATGTCGGCCGAGGTCGCGACGCCTTCGCCCAATCCGCCTTCGAGGATTTCACCCGTGCCGAGCTTCTGGCGCTGGCCATTCACATTGACGTTGGCGCCCTGGAGGACCGAGCTGGTGTTGGCCGAGAACCCGCGCCCGAACCCGCCGGCGAGCCCGGCTAGGAAAGCCTGGCCGACGAGTGCGCCTTCGCGGCTGACCACCCGGCCCCTCACCCCGGTCTTGCCGCCAAAGGCGATGAAGCCCTTGACGTCCGAGACCGCGTAGCGGCCGCCCGGCTGCGGGCAGGTCATGCGCTGGAGCTTCACATAGACCTTCTCCGAGGAGAGGTCGGCGCGCGCCGCGCCGTTGACGAGGCAGCCGGCGATGTTGGTCGTGAGCAGCCGCCCCTTGTCGTAGACCGAGCGCGCCGGCCCCGTGATGCGCAGCACGACGGGGAGCGGATCGGTCTGGCTCTGGACCCCGGCATTGGCATCGACGCCGACGATCACCTTGGCGACTGCAATTGAATTGGGCGGCAGGTAATTGGCGCTGTCGGTATAGACCGTGTTGCCCCTCGGCACCGGGGTTCCAGTGCCGCTCGTCGCGCCTTCACCGAAAGAGACGAGACTGACCTCGCCGCCGCGCGCGATAGGAAGCCCGGCGGCAGAAGCTGCAGCCTGCCCCGCAGGCGTGTTTGGCATTCCCGCGAGGCGTGGGGCGCCCGCCACCTGGTAGCTTGGCGGACTGGTTCGCCCGTAAAGTGCATTGGGCCCGGAATTGATACCCGCACTGGAACCCACCGGCGACTGGCGCGCGGCGGCGAGCGCGGCGCGCAGCTGCTCGTTCTCGCTCTGGTAGGCGGAGAGCACGCGCTCGGTCTCGGGCGGCATGCCGGCGCCCGACTGCTGGGCGAGCTGGGCTTCGAGCTGGTCGGCACGTTCGGCGCGCGCCGCGAGTGCGCGCATGTTGGTGTCCATCGCCGAGATCTGCGCTTCGGACTGGGCGCGCCATTCCTTCTCGGCCATGTTCTTGTTGACCATCTCGTCGACCGAGACGCCCTCGACTTCCTCCTCGAGCGCCTTGCCGCTTTTGCCCGGCTTGTCGTCGAAGATGTAGAACGAGCCGGCGACAAGCGCGGCCGCGCCCGCGCCGCCAAGCAGCAGCATCTGCTTGCGCTTCACCGCCTCGTTGGTCGCCATGGCATCGCCGAGCGGCGAACCGTCCGCGCCCTCGCCGGCATCGAGCGCCTTGGGCTTCTTCTGGAATAACTTGGCCAAGTCCATCACCGCGCCCCTGTCAAAGTGTTGGCACTGGACTGGATGAGGTAGACGGCGGCTTCCTGGCCGGAGGCGAGTTCGCTCACCGGCGCCATGAAGGCGAGCGCGCCGCGTGCGGCGAGCATGTTCTCATCAAGACTTTGCGCCTGCCGCCCGGTGTTGCGCACGCGCAGGACCAGCCCCTTCATCTCCGCGCCGCGATACTCGCCGACCTGCTGGACCTGGAGGCGTCCGACCATGACCGGTTCGAGAACCGTCGAGCGCATGTCGAAGCCGTCGATCGCTTCGCCGCGGTACATCGCCTGGGCAAGCCGCACTGCGGCATCCTCGGGCGAGCTCTGCACCTCCCAGTCGCGGGCGCGATCGCTGGTAATCGCGGCATTGGCGATGAACACCTGCTCGGCCTCGGTGCCGCGTACCTGGCAGACGAACTTGTAGACGAAGCCCTTGCGGGTCGTGCCGAAGAACGAGAGCGACGCCTTCGGGAAGCCGTCGGGCACCGAGATATAGATGTCGCCGCGCACTGGCTCGTTGACGATCTTGAAATCTTCGGCCGGGTTGCCGGTAGTGATTTTCGAGACCGAGGCGAACTGGTCGCCCGCAAGGCTGATCCGGGTGAGGTCCCTGGCCGAGGCGACGCACTGGACCGTGCCGTTGTCGGCCGCCATGACATTCTGATCGGCCAAAGCTGGCGATGCGAGGCCGAGCGCTCCCAGGGCGATCAGCGCGGCGCCGATGGGTCTGCCAAGGGTGGCGAAAGGTCGTCCGGCGAGCATGGCGCCCGCGCCCATCGCGCAGGCCGGCAGGCTCAGGGCGAGAGCTATCGTCATGCGTCTTCCCTCCCTGTGGTGTTCTGGCGATCCGCGTCCTTGCCATTCGCGCCTTTGCCAGTGACCTGGCCAAACCCGGCGAGCTTCAGGCTCACGCCCGAGTAGGACCACACGAAGCGGAAGGTCCGCGCCTCGGCGGTCACTTCCTTCGATCCGACGACGGTATGGAGGATGCCGTTGACCTCGCTGGTCAGCCCTTCCGGATCGACGGTGAGTTTTTCGATGGTGAAGTATTGCGAGACGTTCGAGCCGTTCTGTTCGCTGAACACCTTCATCAGCTCGGCCTTCATGCGGCCGTGGGTCCTGGGGTCGGTGATCTCGAGGATCGAATCCATCCAGTACTGGAGGTTCGACGGCGAGCGGTTGAGCGTGAGCAGCGCCGCATCGCGGGTAACGAGCTCGAGATAGTCCTTGTCGATGTGCGAGGAGGAAAGCGTCAGCGGCCTTGCCAGCACCGGCTGCAGCACCACCTCGCGATCGCGGCTTGCCGCGGTCAGCGTAAGGAGCACCGAAACCCCGAACAGCGTGGCGCAGCCGATCGCCAGCAGGTTGCGCTGTTTCAAGAGTCGCTGCGCCTGGGCATGCGAAATCGAGAGATCCATGTCAGCCCGCCATCACGCGAAGGTGGGAGGGCGGCGTCGCCTTGAGGCCCATGAACGAGCCCGGCAGATACCAGTAGGCCGTGTGGATGATCCACGAGACCGCGCGTCCCGCCTTCAACTTGCGCAATCCCCACCAGGCCAGCACGCTTGTTAAGAGCCCAATCAGAATATGTTGAGACAGGACGCCCCAGGCGAAGGGCACGATCATCGCGATGAACTCATCGAGCGTCCAAAAGCCGATCAGTTCAGGATCATCGAGATGCGCCGGGACCGTGTATCGCTGCATGGCAGACACCACCCTCCAAGGATCCGGTCAGACGCCGAGGCCTGCGCCGGACAAACGAATGGTCAGATGGTCGCAGTGACCGCGGCGGTGACGATGGGAACGCCGGTGCCGGCCCCCACCCCGACCCCGACGGGGATCGCGACCTGGGCCAGGCTGAAGCGGCCCGAGGCGAGACCGACGATGCCGCCCGCGAGGCTGAGAACGGTGATGATCTTGCCGCCCGAGCCTTCGAGAAAGCCGGTGAACGCGGTGAGCGCGGTATTGAACGTGGTGTCGGCGCCGGCCATCGCCACCTCGCTGCCGAAGGCCAGACCCAGCGCCGCCACCGCCGCGCCCTGGGCGATACCTGCGCCCTTCCCCTTGAACCAATTTTTCATCGCAATGCTTCCTTCTTTGAAACCGCCCACGTCATCCCCGGGCAGGTTCAAAGAACAGGGGCGAGCATCTGGTCGCAATTAAGGAAGGGTTTCTTCCGATGCGCGAATCGTCATCATTCCTCTAGATGGATTCGGGACGGCTATTGGTTTTCCATTTGGGAAATCGAGAGGTTCCATTTCGGAATACCGAAGTTCCACTTGCGTGCAGCTGTCACCTGGGCAGGCAACCGCCATTGCCTGGATCGAAACTAGCCCGCGCGAATCGGCCAGTCACCTCGCGATTCGGAAAATTAACGATTCTGGGTCATGATCGCGCAGATCATGGAACACCCGGCGCAAACTCGATGGCTAGCGGAACACGCAATATCCGGATGCTCATAAGCCAGAATTGCTTCGCACTTCTGGCCGACGCCATGTGTGACTTTTCCAAGAAAACCGCTAAATTCCAGAGCTTGCGTGCAACTGTCCAGCACGCCTGCTCGCGCGCCAGTTCGATGGAGATCGCGCGCGAAGACCTGGACGGATTCCTCGCTCAGCATCCAATCGACGGGCAAATCAAGGTTTGGCTTGAAGTGGGTCCCGAGTGGCTTGACGATTATAACGCCGTGCGCCGAAGAATCGCGCAGATCAGCGGCAAGCCAGTGAAGGACAAGGCTGTCATTCCCTTTATTGTGCACCTGACAAAGCCCGGACACTTGATCTGAAAACGCTATGGGAATTGCCTTAATCGGCAATGCAAACACTTGACACTCTATGGTATCCCATAGAGCGATTGTCCCGAAAGGGGCGAGCCATGCCGCACAGCACTGTCACACCCGAGACCGTTTTCTGCCCGAAGCCAGCATCCTTGGGCGACTCGGTATTCTGCTTTGGACAGGCTGCGCCGCGCCTCTCCGAGCAGGAGCAATACAAGCGTCTGATCGATGCCGAAGCGGGCAAGCAGGGCTTGCCTCTTGCTCATCTGGCCGATCGCCTCGAGATCGCTCGCCCGCGTCTTCACAAGGTGATCCGCAAGAAGGTGGCGCTCAAAGATGACCTGCGCGACCGCCTGTTCGAGGCTCTCGATATCGATTGCGTGCGCGCCAAGTTTTGCGTGACCTTTTTGCACGATCACACCGCCTATGACGACCCCGAGGTCTTCCTCATCTGCGAGGCGATGAAAGGGTTCTACTGCGAAATCCTGACGCGCCGGCGCGGCGAAATCCAGGTGACCCTGCGCCCACCCATCATCCATGAAGCGCTGGGCCGGGCCTATGACATGCTCCTCTCCCACCAAGAGCGGGTGATGGAGCACGACCGGACGTTGCAGGCGTGATGTGAGGAGGGCTCGCGCAGCAGAGTGTCATGCGCCCTGAAGCGCTCGCGGCCTGGACCCAGCTCTATGCCGCCGTTGGCCTGCTCGCCGGAATCTGCGCGACCTGTGCGCTCCTGCGCACAATTATCGAGCTTCAATCAGGCGCGATCGGCCTGCCGACCGACACATGGAAGCAGAAAGCGATCTGGTTCCCGCGCCTCTGGCTGCGGTTCCAGCTGAATTACCTCAGCGGGTTTCCGTGCATCATGGGGATAGCCTTGCTCTACGCACACTACATTGGGTTCGATGCGTTCAACCCGTCGTAGCGAATGAGTTCGACGTCGCGGTAGCCCGAGGCGCGGACGGCGATCATCGCGAGTTCGCCTCGGTCGGGTTCGCGCATGTTGGCCTGATCCAGCTCGATCAGGCGGCCCCAGTTGGTGAGGATCGTGCGCACGTAGTGCTGGGTTTCTGGGATCGCGGGGATGCGGCCATAGCGCAGCGCACGGCGTTCCGGGCCAGCATTGTAAGCTGCAAGGGCCAGGTCGATACGCCCGAAACGGTCGAGTTGCTCACGAAGATAGCGAGCACCCGCCACCATGTTCGCAACTGGCTCCCACGGATTCGACAACCCCAGCTGACGTGCAGTACCCGGCATGATCTGCATCATACCCATCGCTCCGGCACGGCTCAAGGCAAGGAAGTCATAACTTGACTCCTGAGCTATGACGGCGTCGAGCAAGCGGGTGGGCAGGCCGTGATTACATGCGATGCGCGCTACCGTCTCGAAGTGCGCTGCGCGGCGCACTTCGGCCTCGGGCGAGAGCCACCATGCACGAGTATATCCATCATGCATACATGGTTCCAAATTGAATGCTGGCGATCTTGAAGCTGTTAGTGGAGGCAAAGAAATATCCTGAACAATAGGTATGCGGCCATTGGGCACCACCTCAAGGCTCTGAAACTCGATTCCGCTCGCGACCGTGGTCGCACCTATGCTTGTCGCTCGCTCAAAGCGCGTCAACTCAGCCTCACGGGCTTGTGCTTGCGTCATAGTCGCTAGCGCTACCAACGCGAGTACTCGAAAAAAAACCAGCATCACTTTTCGCCTCCTAGAGGCGGGCCGGCAGTCGGGAAAGCGCGCAATCAATCAATCAAAGATATCGGGCGGCGTCAACTCATGTTGCCGCGAACGCGACCGGTTAGTTCATGCCGTCTCACGGTTACCTGCTGCGGAAGAAACCCACCGGGCAACATCAAACAGCGGCTCCGCCGTTCCGCAAGTGTGTGTCGCCTTGGATGGGTAAAAGCTCCTTGAGCGCTACGCTCACGTCGCCCAGGCGTTGCTGGTTTGGCGAAACACCTGCTTCCACCAGCTTCCTGCCCTGAACATAGTCCTTGACCATATTGACGCAGTCGAGCGCGATCACTTTCCCGCCCTTAAGATAAACTACCGAAAACGCCCGCGCGTCCGGGGACCCACGCACCACGGTCTGGTCATAGCCGACCGAGAGGCCGGCGGTTTGCAGGCGCAGGTCGTACTGGTTGGACCAGAACCACGGGAAGGCATGATAGGGCTTCTCGTCGCCACAGATGGCCTTGGCAACGCAGGTTGCCTGATCGTTGGCATTCTGCACCGATTCGACGCGCATCACTTTTCCGTCGGCAAAATCACAGGCGAAGGCGGCACAATCACCGATGGCATAGATATCGGGGAGCGAGGTACGGCAGTACTCATCGACGTCCACGCCATTGCAACCTGCTGCTCCGGCTGCGATCAGCGGTGCGACGGCAGGCACGATGCCGATGCCGACGATTACTGCATCGGCGGGAAGCACCGAGCCGTCACCCAGCCTGACTCCGGTAACGCGCCCTTCACCCTCAAGCGCTTCAACGGTTGCGCCGGTCCGCAGGTCAACACCGTGGTCGCGGTGTTCTTTTTCGTAGAAGGCCGACAGCTCCGGCCCGGCAACGCGCGCAAGCACACGGGGGAGAGCCTCGAGCAAAGTGACCTTGCACCCCATTTTGGTGAGCACGGCTGCTGCCTCAAGCCCGATGTAGCCGCCGCCGATCACGCAGATGTTTTTCGCTCCTCCGTCGATCTCGCCCATCAGCGTGTCGCAGTCTTCGCGGGTGCGCACGCCGTGGACACCGGAAAGGCTCCCGCCGGGAACGGGCAGCTTGCGCGGATCGCCGCCGGTCGCCCAGACGAGCTTGCCATAGCCGAAGCTGGAGCCGTCCGAGAGGGTAAGCTGCTTCGACGCCGGATCGATCGCCGTCACTTCGATGCCGAGCATCAGGCAAACGCCTTTCTCCTCCCAGAACTGCGGCGGGCGGATGTAGAGCCGGTCGAAGGTCTTCTCGCGGGCGAAGTATTCCTTGGAGAGCGGTGGGCGTTCGTAGGGCGGTTCGCACTCGCGGCCGACAATCGTCACAGTGCCTTCGAACCCGGCCTGCCGCAGCGCGATGGCGCACTGCGCCCCACCATGCCCGGCTCCGACAATAACGATATCAGCCACTATCAGGAGTCTCCAGCATTTCGCATCGGTCTAAATAATAATTTTATTATATTAGTTATCTATCACGTATACTTAATAGCCCTTGAGTAAGGCCATCTAATTTTTTGTCTTTGCCAGGAAATATTGAAAACATCTTCACAAAAATATTCATTTTGAGCTTAACGGTGACAGACCCGCTTCACTGCCACGACGATCCGCGCCGCGTCGATCACCGCCGCCTTCTCAAGGTTCGCTGCATAGGGCAGTGGCACGTCCTCGTTGCAGACTCGCAACACCGGCGCGTCGAGGTGATCGAAGCCGTCCTCCATGCAGATGGCCGTGATCTCCGAAGCGATCGAACATTGCGGCCAGCCTTCCTCGGCCACGACCAGCCGGTTAGTCTTGGCGAGCGAAGCCAGGATGGTCTCCTTGTCGAGCGGACGCAGCGTGCGCAGGTCGATCACCTCGGCCTCGATCCCCTCGGCGGCCAGCGCATCCGCCGCCTCGAGCGCGAGCCCGACGCCGATCGAGTAGGACACGATCGTAACGTCGCTGCCTTCGCGCATGATCCGCGCCTTGCCGATCGGCAGCACGTGGTCGTCCAGCTCGGGCAGTTCGAAGCTGCGGCCATAGACCAGCTCATTCTCGAGGAAGACCACCGGGTCGTCGCTGCGGATCGCGGCCTTGAGCAGGCCCTTGGCGTCAGACGCGTCGTAGGGCGCGATCACCACCAGCCCGGGGACATTGGCATACCACGGACCGTAGTTCTGGCTGTGCTGCGCGCCGACCCGGCTCGCCGCGCCGTTGGGGCCGCGGAACACCACCGGGCAGCGCATCTGCCCGCCCGACATGTAGTTGGTCTTGGCGGCCGAATTGATGATGTGGTCGATCGCCTGCATGGCGAAGTTGAAGGTCATGAACTCGACCACGGGCCTCAGCCCGCCCATCGCCGCGCCCGCGCCGATCCCGGCAAAGCCGTATTCGGTGATCGGGGTATCGATCACCCGCTTCGGCCCGAATTCCTCAAGCAGGCCCTGGGTGACCTTGTAGGCCCCCTGATAGTCGGCGACTTCCTCGCCCATCACGAACACGCGGCCGTCGCGGCGCATTTCCTCGGCCATGGCATCGCGCAAGGCTTCGCGCACGGTCGACATCTTCATGTTGGTGCCAGCGGGCACTGCCGGATCGGCGGCGCGCGGTGCAGCCACCGGGCGCTCGATCGCGATTGCGGGCGGTGCAGCCTGGACTTCGGTCAGCACCGGAGCCGAACTCGGTGTGACTTCCCCGTCCCCGCCGATTACCGCGATCACGGTTCCGACCTTGACCCCTTCGGTGCCCTCGGCAACCAGGATCTTGCCTACGATCCCTTCATCGACGGCTTCGAATTCCATCGTCGCCTTGTCGGTCTCGATCTCGGCAAGGATGTCGCCCGATTTGACCTCGTCGCCTTCCTTGACCAGCCACTTGGCCAGCGTCCCCTCTTCCATGGTCGGGGACAGCGCGGGCATTCTGAGTTCGATGCCCATCAGTAGGTCTCCACCAGTACGTCGGTGTAGAGTTCGGGCAGCTCCGGTTCCGGCGAATTTTCTGCAAAGTCAGCAGCTTCGGCCACTTTGCTGCGAATCTGCTTGTCGATATCCTTCATCCGTTCCTCGGACACCCCGCGCTTGACCAGCTCGGCCTTGGCGGCCTCGATCGGGTCGTGGTTCTCGCGCATGTCCTGCACTTCTTCGCGGCTGCGGTATTTGGCGGGGTCCGACATCGAATGGCCGCGATAGCGATAGGTGTGCAGTTCCATCAGCACCGGCCCGGCACCGCTGCGGACATGCGCCAGCGCCACTTCGGCGGCGGCGCGAACCTCGAGCACGTCCATGCCGTTGACGTTCATCCCGGGGATGCGGAACGCGGTGCCGCGGCGGTAGAAATCGGTTTCGGCCGAACCGCGCTTGACCGCCGTGCCCATCGCGTAGCCGTTGTTCTCGACCACGAACACGATCGGCAGGCTCCACAGCGCCGCCATGTTGAAGGCTTCGTAGACCTGGCCCTGGTTCGCCGCGCCATCGCCGAAATAGGCCATGCAGACGCCGCCGTCCTCGTTGTACTTGTGCGAGAAGGCGAGACCTGCCCCAAGCGGCACCTGCGCGCCGACGATGCCATGGCCGCCATAGAATTTGTGGTCGACGCTGAACATGTGCATCGACCCGCCCTTGCCGCGCGAGATGCCCGCGGCGCGGCCGGTGAGCTCGGCCATGATAACCTTGGGGTCGATTCCATAGGCCAGCATGTGGCCGTGATCGCGGTAGCCGGTGATGACGCTGTCCTTGCCCGGCGTCAGCGCCGATTGCAGCCCCACCGCGACGGCTTCCTGGCCGATGTAGAGGTGGCAGAACCCGCCGATCAGACCCAGGCCATAGAGCTGCCCGGCGCGCTCCTCGAAGCGGCGGATCAGCAGCATCTGTTCGTAGAATTTCAGCAGTTCTTCATCTGAGGCCTTGTGCCGCAGGTTCGCCGCGTGTGTTTCCTGTAGGCTACGTAAAGCGGATTTGATTTCACTTTGAGGCCTTTGCCGTCCGTCTCTATTTGATCGTCTGTTTTGCACAGGATCTCCAATTCCTTAAATGTGTAGCGCCCGCTCAAAGGCGGCCAGCACGCTTTCATGCATCATCTCGCTCAGCGTCGGATGCGGAAAGACCGTGGCCATCAGTTCGGCCTCGGTGGTCTCGAGCGTCTTGCCCACGACATAGCCCTGAATCAGCTCGGTTACTTCGGTACCGACCATGTGCGCACCCAGCAATTCGCCGGTCTTGGCGTCGAACACCGTCTTGATGAAGCCTTCGGGCTCGCCCAGTGCGATCGCCTTGCCGTTGCCGATGAACGGGAAAGTGCCTGCTTTCACGGTGTAACCGGCCTCTTTGGCCTTGGCCTCGGTCAGCCCGACGCTGGCGACCTGCGGGCGGCAATAGGTGCAGCCCGGGATGTTGCGCTTGTCCATCGCGTGGGGGTGGACAACCTTGTTGCCGAGTGCATGGGCGATCGCCTCGGCGGCAATCACGCCCTCGTGGCTGGCCTTGTGGGCGAGCCAGGGTCCGGGGGTAACATCGCCGATCGCCCAGATGCCGGGCACGTTGGTGCGGCCCAGGCCGTCGATCTGGATGAAGCCTCTTTCCGATTTGATACCGAGTGCTTCAATGCCGATATTCTCAGTATTTGGCATGATCCCGACCGCTACGATCACGTGGCTGAACTCGCTCTCGCTGACCTTGCCGTCCTTGTCCTTGATCCTGGCCTTGACCCCATTGGGGCCGGAGGCGAGGCTTTCCACCCCCGCCCCGGTCAGGATCGTCATGCCCTGCTTCTTGAGTGCCTTTTCAAGGAAGGCCGAGACATCGGCATCCTCGACCGGGACGATCCGGTCCATCATCTCAACGACCGTAACTTCGCTTCCCATATCGTTGTAGAAGCTGGCGAATTCGATCCCGATCGCGCCCGATCCGATGACCAGCAGCTTGCCTGGCATCTCGCTGGGGGTCATGGCATGGCGATAGGTCCAGATCCGCTTGCCGTCGGCCGGGGCGAAAGGCAGATCGCGAGCGCGCGCGCCGGTGGCAATGATGATGTGCTTGGCGGAGAGGGTTTCGGTGCCCTTGTCGCCCCTCACCTCCAGCTTGCCGCCTCCCTTGAGAACCCCCTCTCCCATGTGCACGGCGATCTTGTTCTTCTTCATCAGGTGGGTGACGCCTTGGTTGAGCTGCTTCGCCACTCCACGGCTGCGCTTGACCACCGCGTCCAGATCGGCGCGGATGTTGTCCGCCGCCAGCCCATATGCGGCGGCATGGCGCATGTTGTGCAGCACTTCGGCCGAACGCAGCAGCGCCTTGGTTGGGATGCACCCCCAATTAAGGCAGATCCCGCCCAGGTTCTCGCGCTCGACAATCGCGGTCTTGAGTCCCAACTGCGCCGCGCGGATCGCCGCAACATAGCCGCCAGGGCCGGAACCGAGGACGATGAGATCATACTGCTCAGCCATCTTACGCCACCAGCCCCAGCGGGTTCTCAACCAGATCCTTGAAAGCCTGCATCAGCTGCGCTCCATCGGCGCCGTCGATCGCGCGGTGGTCGAAGCTGCCGGTGGCGCTCATCACCGTCGCAATGGCGAGTGCGCCATCGACCACGTATGGGCGCTGTTCGCCCGCGCCGATCGCCATGATCATGCCCTGCGGCGGGTTGATCACCGCCTCGAACTGCTTGATCCCGAACATGCCCAGGTTTGAAAGGCTTGCCGTTCCGCCCTGGTATTCGTGCGGCTGCAGCTTACCCTCGCGCGCCTTGTCGGCGAGCGCCTTCATCTCGGTCGAGATCTGCGCCACCCCCTTGGTCGCGGCATCGACTACGATCGGCGTGATCAGCCCCGAAGGCGCGGCCACGGCCACCGAGATATCAGCGCGGGTGAACTTGCGCAATTCGTCGGCGGCGAAGCTGACATTGCACTTGGGTACGCGGATCAGTGCCTTGGCCAAGGCCTTGATCAAAAGATCGTTGACCGAGAGTTTGACGCCATCGGGCTCAAGCGCTTTGTTAAGCTCGCCGCGCAGCCTGAGCAGTCCGTCGAGCCGGGCATCGACCGTCAGGTAGATGTGCGGGATGGTCTGCTTGGCCTCCGTCAGACGGCGGGCGATGGTCTTGCGCACATTGTTGAGTTTTTCAGCTTCGTAAGGAATGCTGAAATCAGGTACGGCGTCGACCGCGGCTTGCGGCGCGGGAGCCCGTTGCGTTTCAGAGGGCGTGCTGTCTTGCGCCCCCTCGACGTCAGACTTGACGATTCTGCCACTTGGTCCGCTGCCTCTGATCTCACCAAGATCAACGCCGCGCTGTGCGGCAATTCGTTTGGCCAGCGGAGAAGCGACCACCCGACCACTCTTGGACACGGGGGCTGCAGTCGGCTGAGGTGTTGAAACGGAAACCGTGGACGGCTCAGCTGACTTCGCGGGTTCCGCCGTAGCCTTGACCTCAGCTTTCGGCATGGTGACGGCGCTATCCTCTTCGTCCTCGCAGGTGAGCGTGGCGATCACCGTGCCGACCTTCACCCCTTCCGTTCCCGCGGGCACGGCAATGTCGGCGATAACCCCTTCATCGACCGCTTCGAATTCCATCGTGGCCTTGTCGGTCTCGATCTCGGCCATGATATCGCCTGAAGAAACCGTATCGCCTACCTTGATCAGCCATTTGGCGAGAGTGCCTTCTTCCATCGTGGGCGACAGTGCAGGCATCTTTATCTCAATCGGCATGAAATAATTCCAATAGGTGCGTATAGTGGTCTAATTAGGCCTAAGTGCCAGAAAGACAAAATCAATGCGGGTTCGAATTATTAATAAATTCTTCTGTATCTATCGTTCTTTGCATCGGTTCAGGATAACGATCACCAGAAACTGTGTTTTGATTGATCAGCGCATCACAGCTATCAAGCAGATATTTACCTGGTTGCCATGTAGAGCTGGAGAAGTTTTCCTCCAGGTGGTCGTGCCGGGTGGTGCCGGGGATTGCGTGGACGAAGGGTGCGCGCGACAGCACCCAGGCAAGCGCCAGTTGAGCCGGGGTCACGCCCGCGCCTGCTGCCAGCGCATTGAAGGAATCGACCAGCGCGAGGTTCTTCTGCCAGTTTTCCGGCCGGAAACGTGGGTGAGAGTAGCGAATGTCATCCTGCCGCAAGGTGTCCGGATCGCGCAGGCCGTTGGCGAGCGCCCCGCGTGCCACCGGCGAGAAGGCGACCAAGGCGATGGCAAGCTCGCGGCAGGCATCGAGCACGGCGATCTCGACGTTGCGCGTCCACAGCGAGTATTCGGTTTGCACCGCGGCCATGGGGTGCGCGGCGTGCGCTTCGCGAATGTGCTCGGCGGACCATTCCGACACGCCGTAGGCGCCGATCTTCCCGGCCTCGATTGCGCGTACCAGCGCTCCGACCGAATCGGCAATCGGCACCTCGGGGTCGAAACGGTGAAGATAAAACAGGTCGATGTGGTCGGTCCGCAGCCGCGCCAAGCTCTGGTCGAGCGAACGCAGAATGGAATCCGGGTGGCAATCGGTACCGCGCTTCGGCCCGTCGAACAGGATGCCGGTCTTCGAGGCGAGGAAGAATTCCTTGCGCCGGTGCGCCAGCGTCTCGCCGATCAGCGTCTCGTTGCGGCCGGCGCCATAGATGTTGGCCGTGTCGAAGTGATCGTAGCCCAGGTCGAGCGCGGCTTGCAGCACGCGCCCGGCCTCGTCCGGCTGGGGCGGGGTGCCGTAGCCATGGCTCAGCCCCATGCAGCCGAGGCCGATCGGGTTGACCAGCCGTCCGGCAATCGCCCGCGCGGTGCTCACGACCAGCCGTCCTGCGCTTCGAGGCTGACGGCCAGCTCGCCGATCACGCGGTAGCAATCGAGCACCTGCGCAATGCTCGAATTGGGCTCGCGCCCTTCGCGGATCGCAGCCACGAATTCGCGGTCCTGCAGTTCGATGCCGTTCATCGACACGTCCACCTTCGAAACGTCGACCGGCTCTTCCTTGCCGTTCACCAGATCGTCGTAGCGGGCGATGTAGGTGGCGCTGTCACCGATGTAGCGGAAGAAGGTGCCCAGCGGCCCGTCGTTGTTGAACGACAGCGATAGCGTGCAGATCGCGCCGCTCTCGCTCTTCAGCTGGATCGACATGTCCATGGCGATGCCCAGTTCCGGGTGCTTTGGCCCCTGGATGGCATTGGCCTTGACGATGCGGCCCGCCTGATAGGCGAACAGGTCGATCGTGTGGGCGGCGTGGTGCCAGAGCAAGTGATCGGTCCAGCTGCGCGGCTCGCCCTTGGCGTTCATGTTCTTGCGACGGAAGAAATAGGTCTGCACGTCCATCTGCTGGACGGTAAACTCGCCTGCGGTGATGCGATTGTGCACGTACTGATGCGAGGGATTGAAGCGGCGGGTGTGGCCGACCATACAGGTCAGCCCGGTTTCCTTCGCCTTGGCCAACACGGCCTCGGCATCGGCCCAGCTATCGCACAGCGGGATTTCCACCTGCACGTGCTTGCCCGCGTTCATGCAGGCGATGGCCTGCGCCGCATGCATCTGGGTGGGGGTGCACAGGATCACCGCGTCGATGTCGTCGCGGGCGAGGGCGTCGTCCAACTCGGTCGAAGAATGCTTCGCGCCGTATTTCTCGGCGACGGCAGCAGCCTGTTCGCCGGTACGGCTGATGATGGATACGATCTGCACCCCGTCGATATTCTTCAGGCCGTCAAGGTGCTTTTCACCGAATGCGCCGGCGCCGACGAGTGCGATTCTCATTGTTGGTTTCCTTTCAAACCGTTCACGATGTGGTGTTGAGCAAGGCGTTCGCGAGTTGTGCCGGCGCGGACAAAAAGGGTGAATGACCGGTTTCCAGACTCTGGATCGAGACACATGTGTTTGCCGCCGCCATCTTGCGCTGCGCTTCAATAGGGATTGCCCGATCTCGGATACATTCAACATAGTGACGCGGCACGGAACCAAAGCGCTCGGGTGTCGTCTCCACAGGAGTTCCTAACGGCGCCAAAGCCTGTGGGCGGAGTTTGGCGACGGCGGACTTGCAGATATCCAGATGGACATCCGCAAAAAGCGTGTCACTCGCCGATTGCGGAGGAATAATAGCGGTCAGGCCATCCGCCGAGTATTCCAGCGATAGAGGCGCGCCTTGATCTGCCAGCTGCTTGAGGCTCTGCCCGTTGTCCGGCAAGAATGCCGCGACATACACGAGCGCGGCCACGCGTTCCGGGATCAGTTCGGCAACCTGGGTGATGACAAGGCCGCCCATGCTGTGCCCCACAAGAACCACGGGTTCGCCCTGAGAGCAGACGGTATGCACCACTGCATCACAATAAGCAGCGAGGCTCACGTCCCCGGGCGGTGTCGGATCGTCTCCCGATCCCGGCAGGTCGATCGCCACGACCTTGTGCTTCCCCGCTTCCAGCAGCGGGATCAGTTCATCCCAGCACCAACGTCCGTGCCAGGCGCCATGGATCAGGATAAAGGTGCTCATGTTTTTGCGGTCACTCGGACAAGGGTTCCAGCACGATGTGGCCGATCGCCGTGTTGCTGCAGGGAATGTGATAGTGGCGGTGCAAACGCTTCACCTTCTTGCCTAACGCGCCGCGCATGATCAGCCACATCACCATCTCGATCCCCTCGCTGCCGGTTTCGCGCAGGTATTCGATGTGCGGGATGTGGCGAACATCGTCATTGTCGGCTTCCAGCATGTCGAGGAACCTATTGTCCCACTCGCGGTTGAGCAGCCCGGCGCGCGGGCCTTGCAGCTGATGGCTCATGCCGCCGGTGCCCCAGATCTGCACGTTGAGGTCTTCGGGGAAGCTCTCCGCCGCGCGGGCGATTGCCTCGCCCAGAGCCCAGCAGCGGTTGCCCGAGGGGACCGGATAGGTGACGACGTTGACAGCCAGCGGCACCACCTTGCACGGCCACTTTTCGGGCTGGCCGAACATCATGGACAGGGGCACGGTCAGGCCGTGATCGACATCCATCTCGTTGATGATGGTCATGTCGAACTCGTCGAGGATCAGGCACTGAGCGATGTGCCAGGCAAAGTCCGCATGGCCTTCCACGTCTGGCACCGGCCGCGGACCCCAGCCTTCGTCAGCGGGCTTATAGCGCTCGCCGCAACCGATCGCGAAGGTCGGAATGATGTTGGCGTCGAAGGCGGATGCGTGGTCATTGTAAACGAGGATCACCACGTCGGGCTTCTCCTCTTCTTCCCACTTCTTCGTCCAGTCATAGCCCGCGAAGATCGGTCCGAAGTACTCGTCGCGGGTCTTGCCCTGGTCGACGGCGACGCCGAGCAGCGGCACGTGGCTCGATCCCACTCCAGCGGTGATACGCGCCATTTCAATAGCCTCCCTTTATGCTGCGATTGCCATCGGGCGAACGGCCGCCATCCAGCATCATCTGCCGGTATTCCGGGAAGGTCATGTCGGTCATGGTCGAGCAGGCTTCGGCAAAGGGGATGCCGTCGGTCGAGAAAATCTTCGAGAGGAAATAGATGTTCCCGCCAAGCTCAAGCATGCGATTATAGTCGCGCGCCAGCACGGCCAGCTTCTGGTCCTCGGTCAGCGGCCATTCGTCCAGATAAGCACGTTCGCCGGCCTTCCAGCGCTCGCGATTCTCGGCCTTCATCAGGCTCATCGCGAATTGGTTGAGGTGATAGCCCTTGCGTGCCCGCGCCGCCGTGTACACGCGCGTGCCGGGGATATCCTCGAATTCCTCGAGATATTCATGAATGTTCACAGTCCGCGTTCCTTGAGCTGCGCGTCAAGGCGCGGGAACACCCGGCGAGCGTTGCCCTCGAAGATGGCGTGGCGTTCGGCCTCGGAGATGTCGAGCGCATCGACATAGCGCTTGGTATCGTCGAAATAGAAGCCGGTGGTCGGGTCGATCCCGCGCACGGCGCCGACCATTTCGCTTCCGAACAGGATGTTCTTGTTGTCGATCACATCGGCCAGCAGGTTGATGCCGGGCTGGTGGTAGACGCAGGTATCAAAGAACACATTGTTCATCAGGTGGCCCGACAGGTCCGGCTTCTTGAGCATGTCGGCGAGGCCGCGATAGCGCCCCCAGTGATAGGGCACCGCGCCGCCGCCGTGCGGTATGATGAAGCGCAGATTCGGGAAGCGGCCAAACAGGTCGCCTTCGAGCAGCTGCATGAAGGCGATAGTGTCAGCCGCGATGTAATAGGCGCCGGTCGCATGCATCGCCGGGTTGCATGAGCCCGAGACGTGGATCATTGCCGGCACGTCGAGCTCGCACATCGCTTCGTAGAACGGGAACCAGTACTCATCGGTGAGCGGTGGATGCCTGAAGTGGCCGCCGCCGGGATCCGGGTTAAGATTGCAGCCGATGAAGCCCATGTCGACGCAGCGTTCGAGCTCGGCGATCGAACTCGACATGTCGGCCTCGGGGCTTTGCGGCAGCATGCAGACCGGGGCGAACACTTCGGGATAGAGCCCCGCGACCCGGCCGATCAGGTCGTTGCAGACCTGCGCCCACTTCACCGCGACCGACTGGTCGCCGACATGGGGGGCCATCGCGCTGGCGCGCGGACTGAAAATCGTCATGTCCGCGCCGCGCTCCTTTATCAGGCGAAGCTGGTTGGACTCGATCGTCTCGCGGATTTCGTCGTCGGAGATGGCCGGATATTCGGGGGCCGGCTGGCCCGCCTTGAACGCCGCCTTCTGCATCTCGCGCCAGTCATCGTGCGCCTTGGGCAACACGGTGTAGTGGCCGTGGCAATCAATGATCATGGTCATGCCTCGCTTCCCTTTTCCGCAGCCTGTCGCTGCCGATAGATTGTGCCTCGCGTCATTACCGGGGCGACGCCGAGCGAAAGCAGTGTCTTCGCGCTTTCTTCCATCTCCGCCGCGCGACGGACGCCGTGCGTGTGCATCCGTTCCAGGTTGTAGGCGGCTTTTTGCGCCCAGGGGATCGCCTTCTCGCTGGCATCGAGCGAGGCGAGCACTTCGTCGGCCACCCCGGCGGCCTCGGCTGCCGCGATCATCTCGGCCGTCAGTGCCTCGATTCCCTTGACCATGACCGAGCGGATCATCTTGATCGAGCTGGCTTGGCCGACCTCGTCGCCGACGACGCGCACGTTGGTGAAGCCCAGCGCACGCAGGCCTTTCTCGGCATCGAATGCGGCGGGCCCAGCGAGCAGCAGCGGCACGGCAAGCTGCGCGGGGTTGACTGGGGCGAGGATCGCCATGTCGACATAGCGCCCTCCGGCCGCTTCGACCGCTCTCGCGGCGGCTGCTTTGGTCTCGGGCGCGACGGAGTTGCCGTCGCACCACATAGCCCCGGCGGAAAGCACGGTAGCATAGCCCTGCGCGGCGGAAAGCGCGGCATCGGCAGTGACAAGCGAGAGCACCAGTGGTGCGCCCTTCAGCGCATCGGCGGCGCTGGCTGCAGCGTCGATGCCGTCCCTTGCCATGGCATCGCAGCGGGCTGGAAGGAGGTCCCAGCCGCTAGCGCGCCCGCCCCACCCGCCTGCGCGTGCAAAGATCGATCCGGCCTCGCCGTAGCCAATAAGGGCGATTGCATGTGCCATGGCTCGGGGATGCACCGCGGCCGCGGACCGGGCAAATCGAAACTGCATTTTCGCGATAAGCTTGTGCTAATTGACCTTCGAACTGAGTCTCGCGCGTCCGTGTGGACGGTCATCCTTGATCGAGATCAAGACTGTCCACCAGTAAGCATTCGTAGGATGGTCAGACGCAGGCACATGCCTGCATGAATGGAGGACGCCGATGACGACGGAGGCCCAATTAATTCCCGGCACGACGCTGTTCGACGGCGGTGCGGCCCGCAAGGGGTATGCGCTAAACGCCATGTGCTTCTCGTTCAACGAGAAGGTCAATCGCGACGCCTTTCTCGCCGATGAGGCCAGCTATATGGACCGCTATGGTCTTACGCCCGAACAGCGCGAGTCGGTGGTCGGTCGCGATATCCTCGGCATGATCGCGGCCGGCGGGAACATCTATTACCTTGCCAAGCTGGCGGGAATCTTCGGACTGAACGTTCAGGATGTCGGCTCGATGCAGACCGGCGTCAGCGTCGAAAAATTCAAGGAAATGTTGCTCGCACAGGGCCGCGGCGAATCGTACGATTCGGCTCATAAGGATATGATCAATGGCTGAAATCGTGGGCGCCTATTTCACCAGCCATGTCCCTGGGATCGGCGGAGCAATCCATCGCGGTGACCAGCAGACCCCCTATTGGAAACCCTTCTTCGACGGCTTTCCGAGGGTTCAGGAATGGCTTTGCGAAGTAAAGCCTGATGTCGCGGTGGTCTTTTCAAACGATCACGGGCTCAACTTCTTCCTGGACAAGATGCCGACCTTCGCGGTCGGAGCGGCCGCTTCGTATGCGAATGCCGATGAAGGCTGGGGCCTGCCGCTCTACAAGAGCTTCAAAGGTCATCCCGAACTGAGCTGGCACATCATCGAGCAAATGGTGGGCGACGAGTTCGATCCCGTCACCTGCCAGGAAATGCTGGTCGACCATGCCATCTCGATCCCGTTCGAACTGGCCTATCCAGGTGCCGGGGAGTGGCCGGTGAAGCTGGTTCCAATCGGCATCAACACAGTGCAGCATCCCCTGCCCTCGGCCAAGCGGTGCCTTGCGCTGGGGCGCTCGGTGCACAAGGCGCTGGCATCGTGGCAGGGCGACGAGCGGATCGTGGTGATCGGCACCGGCGGCCTCTCGCACCAGCTCGACGGCGCGCGCGCCGGGTTCATGAACAAGGAATACGACCTGTTCTGCCTCGACAATATCGCCCGGGATCCCGACGCGCTGACCCAACATTCCATCGCCGACATCGTCCGGCTGGCCGGCACCCAGGGCGTGGAAATTCTCAACTGGATCGCGGCGCGCGGTGCGCTCGGGCCCCAGGGCCACGAAATTCATCGCAACTACCATGCGCCAATCTCGAACACGGCCGCGGCGACTTTGCTCCTCGAGCCGGGCTGATACTAGGTCACCGAAACGGCCTCCAGATCGGCAAGGAATTCCGACTGCACCCGCGTCGGGTTCCAGGAATTGCGAGTGGTCACGCCGATAATGCGATCGAGATCCTCGGGCAGGTCCGCGATCCTGGCCAGCCAGCCGGCCTCGAGTTCAACCAAAACCTGGTCGGGCGACAGCAAGGTAAGGAAATCGCTATCCATCAGCAGTTGGCGGATAGTCATCACTGATCCGGATTCCACGGGCACCGGTGGCAGTGCAAGCCCTTCGCGCACAAACATCTGCTCCCAAAGGTGCCTGAGCGGCGTACCGACGCTAGAGATCACCCAGGGGTAAGTAGCCAATTCTGCTGCCGATGGGCTCAAGCCTGAAAGCGGGTGCTTGGCCCGTCCAATCGCTACGATCCGATCGCGGAACAGGACCTTTTGATGTAGATCAGGCTCGGCCAGCGGTTCCCGTACTGCGCCAATCATCAGGTCGATAGATCCATTTCGCAGCGGATCGACCAGTTCGGACCGCGAGCCCTCGACGATAGAGATGTGTACATGCGGGTTACGCCGCAGGAATTTTGTCACTGCCGCAGGCATGACACGTGCGCGTGACAATGGCATGGCGCCGATTGCGATACGGCGCGTTTCATGCCCCTTCAGCGCATCGATCTCAGACAGACCGGCTTCGAGTTCGACCCGTGCAAGCCGGAAGGATCGGGCCATCACTTCGCCAGCTCCGGTCAGGATGACGATCTTGCCACGCCGTTCTGCCAGCGACTTGCGCGAGGACAGCGCCAGATCGCTGACTGCCCGGTGGAGCGACGGAAGCGATAGGCCGGTAAGCATGCTCGCCCCAGTGTAGCTGCCAGTGTCAGCCAGCGCTATCAAAGCCCGCATCCGGCTCATCGTCACATGCGGGCTCGCGATGTGATCGAGCGCTGCCTTGGCGCGTGGCACGAAAATATCGGCCGCCGCCGTTGATATCATGCCGTCATGACGCCGTTCAAACAGCGGCAGCGCGATCATGGACTCGATACGTGACAACGCCTGGGTTATCGCCGGTTGGGTGAGATTGACGGCCTGGGCAGCCGCATTCATGGTTCCTAGTTCCGCGATTTTCGTGATCGCACGCAGATGGCGCAGGTTGAGATCCCAGATTTCCATGCGCAGCATCTTAGCGAAATCTAATCGCCGCGCCAGATATTCGACTTTCGCTCACGAATCTATGAGATCAAATAAATCGCTGGCCATCGTATCGTGAGGAGTGGAAATGTGAGCGGAATCGTCGTCCAGAACATCGAGCGGGCCGGGCCTGCGGTCATCGACGGCCTTGCCAAGTGCGGCGTCGCCACGGTCCACGAGGCGCAAGGGCGCACCGGCCTGCTCGCCAGTTACATGCGTCCAATCTACGCGGGCGCGCGGATCGCGGGCAGCGCGGTGACGATCAGCGCGCCTCCGGGCGACAACTGGATGGTTCACGTCGCCATCGAACAATTGAACGAAGGCGACGTCCTGCTGCTCGCCCCGACTTCGCCTTGCGAGGACGGCTATTTCGGCGACCTGCTCGCCACTTCGGCGCAGGCGCGCGGCTGCCGGGGGTTGATCATCGATGCCGGCGTGCGCGACGTGCGCGATCTCACCGAGATGAATTTCCCGGTCTGGTCGAAGGCGGTCTATGCGCAGGGCACTGTCAAGAACACGCTGGGCTCGGTCAACGTGCCGGTGGTCTGCGCCAATGCGCTGGTCAACCCGGGCGACGTGATCGTCGCCGACGACGACGGCGTCTGCGTCGTCCCGCGCGAGAAGGCCGCCGAAGTCCTCGCCGCGGCGCAAGCACGCGAAGCCAACGAGGGCGAAAAGCGCGCCAAGCTGGCCGCCGGCGAGCTCGGCCTCGACATGTACAAGATGCGCGAGCGGCTCGAGAAGGAAGGGCTCAAGTACCTATGAATGGCTCCTTCAGCAAAAGCGGGAACCGGTTTTGTGCCCAGAAGAGACCGCAACATGGATAGCGCTCCCTGCATGTGGATGCGCGGCGGTACGTCGAAGGGCGGCTATTTCCTCAGGGCTGACCTGCCAGCCGATACGGCCGCGCGCGATGCCTTCTTGCTGGCAGTTATGGGCAGTCCCGACCCGCGCCAGATCGACGGCATGGGCGGCGCTGATCCTCTGACCAGCAAGGTCGCGGTTGTGTCGAAGTCCGAAAGGCCGGGGATTGACGTCGATTACCTGTTCCTACAGGTCTTCGTCGATCAAGCTATAGTCACTGACGCGCAGAACTGCGGCAATATCCTCGCAGGCGTCGGCCCCTTCGCGATCGAACGCGGACTGGTAGCGGCGAGCGGCGATGAAACCCGCGTGGCGATCTTCATGGAGAACACCGGTCAGGTCGCCGTCGCCACGGTGCGGACGCCCGGCGGGTCGGTGACCTACGCCGGCGATGCCGCGATCGACGGGGTGCCTGGCACCCACGCGCCAATCCCAACCGAGTTCCGCGATACCGCCGGTTCCTCTTGCGGTGCGCTGCTGCCCAGCGGCAACGCGGTGGATGTCGTCAACGGCTTGCCCGTCACGCTGATCGACAACGGCATGCCCTGTGTAGTCATGAAGGCTGCCGATGTCGGCATCACCGGCTACGAGGATCGCGACAGCCTCGATGCCAACGCCGAGCTCAAGGCGAAGATCGAAGCCATCCGGCTGGCTGTGGGCGAGCTGATGAACCTCGGCGATGTAACGGAAAAGTCCGTCCCCAAGATGATGCTCGTCGCCCCGCCTCGCGACGGCGGCGCCGTCTGCGTGCGCAGCTTCATCCCGCACCGGGCGCATGCCACCATCGGCGTGCTCGGCGCGGTGAGCGTGGCAACCGCCTGCCTGATCCCCGGCTCGCCTGCGGCAGAGGTAGCTGTGGTGCCGGAAGGCGCGCGAAAGACGCTGTCGATCGAGCATCCGACCGGCGAGATGTCCTGCGTGCTGGAAGTCGACGATGCCGGTAACGTGGTCAGCGCGGCGCTGCTACGCACTGCACGCAAGCTGATGGATGGAGTGGTTTTCGTATGAGCAACGGACGCATCGTCAGCTGGCACACCAGCCCGTCCAAGCCAATCTATGTGCCACCCGATGGCGCAATCGACGCGCATTGCCATGTGTTCGGTCCGATGGCCCGGTTTCCCTTCAGCTCCAAGGCCAAGTATCTTCCTGAAGACGCCGGGCCTGACATGCTGTTCGCCCTGCGCGATCACCTGGGTTTCGATCGCAACGTCATCGTCCAGGCCAGCTGCCACGGGACCGACAACGCCGCCACGCTCGATGCCATCGCCAAGTCGAACGGCAAGGCCCGCGGCGTGGCCGTGGTTGATCCCGCGATCGATGACGCGGAATTGCAGATGCTGCACGACGGCGGGATTCGGGGAATCCGCTTCAACTTCCTCAAGCGACTGGTCGACGATGCGCCCAAGGACAGGTTCCTGGAGGTCGCCCGCCGCCTGCCGCAGGGCTGGCACGTGGTGATCTATTTCGAGGCCGACATTCTGGAGGAACTGCGCCCGTTCATGGACGCGATCCCCGTGCCGCTGGTGATCGACCACATGGGCCGCCCCGACGTGACGCAGGGGTCTGACGGGCCAGACATGAAGGCTTTCCGGCGCCTGCTCGACAGCCGCGATGACATCTGGTTCAAGGCCACATGCCCGGACCGGCTGGACCCCAACGGCGACCCCTGGGACATGTTCGCGGAGTCAGTCGCGCCGCTAGTGGCTGACTATCCCACCCGCTGCCTGTGGGGCACTGACTGGCCGCATCCCAACATGCAGGACGCCGTGCCCGACGACGGGCACCTGGTTGACATGATCCCGCGCATCGCACCCACCCAGGAATTGCAGCGCCTCCTGCTCGTCACCAACCCCAAAGCACTCTATTGGTCTGAAGAAAGATGAAATGACCGATTTCGATGTAGCAATCATTAATTCCGGTCCAATGACCCGTTTCGTTCTTGTTACGATGAAGACATCGATCGGATGTCTCGCCAAGTATTAAATCTGGTCGCGGCACGGCGTCAGATCTTGCCAAATTCAAAAGGAAACTCGCAGTGAAGATTCTTCATCTCGACAGCAGCATTCTGGGCGAACTTTCCATCAGCCGTTCGATCTCGGCGCAGGTGGTCGAAAAGCTGAAGGCCACGCATGGCGACGCGCAGGTCACCTATCGCGACCTGGTGGCCGATCCCTTGCCGCACATCACTGGCGAATTGGCGGCTGCGATGAGAGGTCTTATTCCCGAGCCTCGCCCCGAAGTGCAGGAGCAACTGGTGCTTGCTGACACGCTGGTCGACGAATTTCTGAGCGCGGATATCGCCGTAATCGGGGCAGCGCTCTATAATCTGACTGTTTCCACCCACCTGAAAGCCTGGATGGACCGTGTCCTGCGCGCCGGCAAGACCTTCAGGTATAACGAGAGTGGCGAACCTGTCGGGCTGGCTGGAGATGCACGGGTCATTCTGTGCATTTCGCGTGGCGGTGTTTACGCGCCGGGAACGCCGGGCGCGGCGATCGAACATTGCGAAAGCTATTTGCGTGATGTCCTGAATTTCATGGGCGTGAAACGGCTCGACGTGATTGCCGCAGACGGCTCGGCGATCGGTCCGGAATTCGCAGAGCGAGCCAAGGTGCATGTGGCGAAGGCCATTTCCTTGCTGGATCTGGCATAAAAGGCCCATGGTTGCTGCTCAGGAACCCCCTTTGCACCGCTGGAGAACGGTGATCAGGTGGGTTGCGCAAGACTGGTTGCGATGGCCCAGGCTCGACACGTTTCTCACCCTGATCGTCGCGCGACAACACGTTCGCGGCGATCTACCTTGCAGCCCCGCACCCAATGACAGAAGTTGTCCAGTTAAGAATGGGGTTAAACTTTGCAATTGATTGCCGTTCTTAACCACGAATAACGCGAAATACCACGTTCCACACCCGCGCGGGTCCGTGGCTAAGATTTCTACAGGCGAGGAAAAACTACCAATGATTCAAGCCCAAGAGGTGTCCGTGACGGACAATAGTGTTCGTGCGACGGCGGGGGCGCGTGCTGCGAACGATTGCAAAATCTCCCAAAATCTCATGACGTCAAAGCTTGATCAAGACCACAGGTCGCCCTCGCTGCTTGGTGCCCGGCCCTTTACACTGGCGAGCGCAGTTCGTTTCGTGTCCGTAATAATGTCTGGGGTCGCGATGGCCGCACTAAGCACCGCCGCCCATGCCGAGGAAACTAAGACCCCCCCTCAGACGGCCTGGGAAGCCTGAGATGGTGCCGGTTTTTCGGACAGGGTGTTAAGCTACTCCCGACCTGAAGGAATGGTACGGGAATGAAGACGACGAGAAAGCGCTACAGCGCGGATTTCAAGGCGAAGGTGGCGCTGGAGGCGATCCGGGGTGACCTGACGCTGGCGGAGCTGGCAGCCAAGCATGGCGTGCACCACACGATGATCGCGGCGTGGAAGCGGCAGGCCATCGATGGGATGGCAGGCACGTTCTCTGGGGGGGGCGATGCGGCCAAGGCTGTCAGCGAGAGCGAGGTGGAGAAGCTGCACGCCAAGATCGGGCAACTGGTGGTGGAGCGGGATTTTTTAGCGAAAGCCTTCGGTCGATGAGCGTGGACCGGAGGCGGGCGATGGTTGAAGCTGCTCACCACCGCCTGTCGATCTCGGCGCAATGCCGTCTGCTGCGGATCAGCCGCTCGTCCTATTACTACGCGCCGGTGCCGGAAACGGACGAGACGCTGGCACTGATGACGGTGATCGACGAGACCTTCATGGAGTGCCCGTGGTACGGCAGCCGGCAGATGGCGCGGCACCTGCGGCGCGCTGGTTATGAGGTCGGTCGCCGCCGGGCTCGGCGGCTGATGGCAAAGATGGGCCTGACGCCGATCTACCAGCGGCCGCGCACGAGCGATCCGCATCCGCAGCACCGGGTCTATCCGTACCTGCTGCGCAAACTGGCGATCGAGCGGCCAAACCACGTGTGGTGCGCCGACGTGACCTATCTGCCCATGCGTCGCGGGTTCCTTTACCTGGTGGCGATCATGGACTGGGCAACGCGCAAGGTGCTGGCCTGGCGACTGTCGAACACGATGGATGCCGGCTTCTGCGTCGCGGCGCTGGAGGAGGCACTGGCCCGCTACGGCAGGCCGGAAATCTTCAACACCGACCAGGGTAGCCAGTTTACCAGCTTCGCGTTCACCAGCGTGCTGCGCGACGCTGAAATCCGCATCAGCATGGATGGTCGGGGGCGATGGATGGACAACGTCTTCATCGAGCGCCTCTGGCGATCTTTGAAGTATGAGTGCGTCTACCTCCACGCCTTCGAGACCGGATCGGAGCTGAAGGCTGGTCTTGGCCGATGGATCACCTATTACAATCCTGCTTCATAACACCCATCTGTCTATGTGGTTGAAGAAAATAGGGTTTGTTGATCGGGATGCGATCCCGTGGGGTATTTTGGATTTTGCCGCGCTCGTTTTGCAAGGTGATGGGCGGCTGATCCGTCGAGTTCGGTGCGACAGAATATCCATGGGCCTTCCGGCAGAGGGTGGATGCCTTTGATCTCGCCGGCTTCGGCGGCGATCCGGAGAGTTTTGGATGCCACGCCGATGTGGCGGGCAGCCTGGCTCAGGTTGAGCCACGGCGCGGGACCGTCAGCGACCGTGCGGAAGACGGGAATCCGGTGATGTGATCGAAGCGCGGTGACCCGCTCGCGAGTCCAGCGGTTGCCGTGCCCCGTCACCAGCCCGTTGCGGTTTAGGATGCCGGCGATCAGATCGTCATTGGCGATGAGAACCAGTTCGCGCACGGCGGCAATGATGTCGGCGGAGGTGCTGTTGCGCTGTCCTTTGCGGCGCCTCGGCAGCCGCAAATCGGTGTGAACACCGCCGACCCAGTGGATCAGCAGCACGATCTCGGATGCGTCGTGATCAATGTCGGCGACCACCTCCTGGATGAGAGTGCGCACGATGCGCTTCTTCAGCCGCGCATCGGACTGCGGGGCGTTCCACACTGCTTCGAGATCGCTGGCAAGACCATCAATATCCTTGAGCGACGGTAAGGCCGGATGTGCTGTCGAGGCATCGTGCGCGACAATCCTGGCTTCCACCTCGCCGGCACGCGTGAGGGCGCGGTTCCATCGCGTTTCCAGTTCGGCTGCCACCAATCGGTTCTGCGGATCGGCGGCATCATATTGCCGGAAAGCCCGGTCGGCTGCGTAGCGTGCCGCCTCGAGATCACGCATCAACACATCACGGACTTGATCGCGGCGATCGGCCGCTTGTGCTTCGGCCTCAACCGAGGCGGCGATCGCTCCGGGTTCAAGAACCTGCAATAGAGCCCGCTCGATCGCATCGTCGACCCGCAATCCGCCGAACGCGATGCAGCGCGGCTCGCCGTTATCGAGCAGGCCCCGCCAACAGGAATAACGTGGGATATCATGCTTGGCGCCGGTGTAGCGCACCGTCAGCTTGCGTCCGCAGCGTCGGCAACGGATGAGCCCAGCAAGCAATGCGTCGCCGTGCTTGGGCGCTCCATGATGCTGACTGGTGGGAACATTATCGCTCACCATCTTCCGGATATCCTCCGAGCGCTCCCAGCTGACGTAGCTGTTGATTGCCACTGAGATCTGACCCGGGAGGGGCATAAATTTCCACTGAGAAGTGACCCATGTTCTGACCTTTCCCCCTGGCTTTGGTGTCGGGGGAACGAGGAGTGATCGACATGGCGTTACTGAGTGTAATCCGACGCTGGCATTTCCGGCAGCACATCCCGATCCGAGAGATTGAACGGCGCACGGGATTGTCGCGCAACACGATCCGCAAGTACCTGCGGGCGGATACGGTCGAGCCGAAGTTCAAGGTTCCAGCACGGCCGAGCAAGCTGGACCCGTTTGCGGAGAAGCTATCGGCCTGGCTGCGGATCGACGCCGGCAAGTCGCGCAAGCAGCGGCGCACGGCCAAGCAGATGCACGCGGATCTCGTGGTTTTGGGCTACGATGGTTCCTACAACCGAGTGGCGGCGTTCGTGCGGGCTTGGAAGGCCGACCGTCAACGCGACGCCCAGACCAGCGGGCGCGGGACTTTCGTGCCGCTGGTGTTCCAGCCAGGCGAGGCATTCCAGTTCGACTGGAGCGAGGACTGGGCCATAATCGCCGGCAAGCAGACCAAGCTGCAGGCCGCACACACCAAGCTGGCGCACAGCAAGGCCTTCATCGTGCGGGCCTATCCGCTCCAGACCCATGAGATGCTGTTCGACGCCATGACCCAGGCCTTCCGGGTTCTGGGCGGCGTGCCGCAGCGCGGGATATTCGACAACATGAAGACCGCAGTCGACAAGATCGGCACTGGCAAGGCCCGCCAGGTCAACGCCCGCTTTGCCGCCATGGCGAGCCACTATCTGTTCGAGCCCGAGTTCTGCAACCCGGCCTCGGGATGGGAGAAGGGTCAGGTCGAGAAGAACGTTCAGGATGCACGGCGGCGACTGTGGCAGGTGATGCCTGCCTTCCCGGATATCGATGCGCTCAATGCCTGGCTCGAGGCGCATTGCATCGCGCAGTGGAGCCAGATCCAGCATGGTGTTCTGCCCGGGACCATTGCCGATGTGCATGCCGCCGAGGTTGCCAGCCTGATGCCGCTGGGGCGGCCCTTCGACGGCTTCGTTGAGCATGCCAAGCGGGTATCCCCGACCTGCCTGATATCGTTCGAGCGCAACCGGTACAGCGTGCCCGCCTCCTTCGCCAACCGGCCGGTGAGCGTGCGGATCTACCCCGAACGCATTGTCGTAGCGGCCGAAGGACAGATCCTGTGCGAACATGGACGGGTCATCCAGCGATCCCACGATCAACCGGGACGGACGATCTATGACTGGCGGCATTACCTGGCGGTGATCCAGCGCAAGCCTGGCGCCCTGCGCAACGGCGCGCCCTTTGCCGAGATGCCCGAGGCCTTCCGGCAGTTGCAGGGCTTCCTGCTCAAGCGCCCCGGCGGTGACCGGGAGATGGTGGAGATCCTCGCGCTGGTCCTGCAACATGATGAGCAGGCGGTGCTCTGTTCCGTCGAACTGGCGCTGGAAGCTGGCGTGCCGACCAAGACCCATATCCTTAACATCCTGCACCGCCTGATCGACGGCAAGGACGCTACTCCGCCAAGGATCGATGCCCCGCAGGCTCTGATCCTGCGGCGCGAACCCAAGGCCAACGTTGCGCGCTACGACACGCTGCGGAACAAGGATCTGCGTCATGCGTCATGATCCCGCCAGTGCCGCCGTCGTGGTCATGCTGCGCGCACTCAAGATGTACGGCATGGCCCAGGCGGTCAGTGACCTGACCGAGCAAGGGGCGCCCGCATTCGCTGCAGCCGTCCCCATCCTCTCGCAGTTGCTCAAGGCCGAACTTGCCGAACGAGAGGTCAGGTCCATCGCCTACCAGATCAAGGCAGCCAGGTTCCCCGCCTATAAGGATCTGGCCGGGTTCGACTTCGCTTCCAGCGAGATCAATGAGGCCATGGTTCGCCAACTCTACCGCGGCGAGTTCATCGATGGCGCCGACAACGTGGTGCTCATCGGTGGGCCCGGCACCGGCAAGACGCACATTGCCACCGCGCTCGGCGTGCAGGCCGTCGAGCATCATCGCAAAAAGGTCCGCTTCTTCGCCACCGTCGATCTGGTCAATGCGCTGGAACAGGAAAAGGCCATGAACAAGGCCGGTCAGCTTGCCGAGCGCCTGCTGCGTCTCGACCTCGTCATCCTGGATGAGTTGGGATACCTGCCGTTCAGCCCATCAGGCGGCGCGCTTCTCTTCCATCTGCTCAGCAAGCTCTACGAACGCACCAGCGTCGTCATCACGACCAACCTCAGCTTCAGCGAATGGTCCGGCGTGTTCGGCGATGCCAAGATGACAACCGCGCTGCTCGATCGGCTCACTCACCACTGCCACATCCTCGAGACCGGCAATGACAGCTTCCGGTTCAGGGACAGCTCGGCAGCACCCAAAACCAGAAAGGAAAAATCACCCGCTTGACCCACCGCCCGCATCGCGGGACATAACCATCACCCGGGTCACTTCTCGATGAAAATCCCGGGTCAGATCTCAGTGGCAATCAACAGCCTTCGCGCTGCTGGCGCCTCCGGTCGGGCTACGCCCTCCCTACGCCGCCAGCAGCGCGAAACCTGCGCCCAGCATCAACCGATCCTCGCAGCACAAAGGGGGTCCCTTTTGCGCGCCGATAGGGGGTCCCGATTGGACGCCGATTGACAGAAATCGCCTTCCACGTCGAGCCCGGGGCGCATGCGGTCCTTCTGCTCGATCAGGCCGGATGGCACGGATCGGCCGAACTGGTCGTGCCTCCCAACATCACGCTGATGCCGCTGCCGCCGAGGTGTCCGGAGCTCAACCCGGTCGAGAACGTGTGGCAGTTCATGCGCGACAACTGGTTGTCGAACCGCATCTTCAAATCCTACGACGACATCGTCGACCACTGCTGCTTCGCCTGGAACAGGCTCGTCGATCAGCCCTGGCGCATCATGTCCATCGGAATGCGCCAATGGGCACATGGGTACTGATCAATGCACCTTGGTATCAGGCAAATGTCGACCAAGGCCCGAACGAGGCACCGCCAGCTTCGGACAAGGAGAGCGCCGCGCTTCTTGGGGAGCGCGTTGCGGAGCTGGCCACGATCTTCAGAATTGGCCGGAACGCGTTGGAACCCGCTGGCGACTGATGTTTCGCAATACCCGAAACGGCGCCACACAAAAGGATGCCGAAACATTCTTCACCGCTACATCCGGCGTCGGCGCGCCAACCTTGCTGGTGGATGACCCGGAGGCCGGGTCAAACCGATCGAGCCTATGGCACTGCGTCGGGCCGGATCCTGCCAAACTCCCTTCTGGCGAACTCGTACAGCAGCACTGCCAGCAAGAGGGACACGACGACGAAGATCGCCAGGCTTGTCCCGATGGTATTGCTCGCCGCGAACAGGTTTTCGTTGATCAATGCCACCGATGTCGGGCCAACCAGAGATGCTAGCCCGCCGCTCAGGACCCAGATCGACGCCGCCTTGCCTCTGAGGTTGCTTGAAACCGACAGTTGCAGGGCCGCCGTTGTGGCGGCAGCGCTGCCGGCGATCAGCGCAAGCCCCAATGTCAAGAGCACGATCGCCGCGCCGCCGCTGGATGCAAGGTAGCCGGCACATAGCGGCAATACGCCGATCGGCAGCATGACATACTGATAACGCAGGTGAACGTCACGTACACCGCGCCTAAACAGGTGGTCACATACCCATCCGTGCAACGGGAGCGAAATGAGCGGCCCTGCAACGAGGGCCACCCCGAGCTTAAATCCGACATCCGATGCCGACCAGCCGAAGACTCGTGTAAAATAGGCCGGACTCCAGGCGAGGATCGCAACATAGACGCTCTGCGCCATGATGAACCCAAGGTGGTGACCGAAATAGAACCGCCAATGACGCTTCAGATGCGGAAAGTACTGCTTGTAGCCCACCTGCCGGGCTTGATCAGTTCCAGTGGCTCGCGGGGGCTCCGCGAATGCAAAGATGAGCAGCGCGAAAAATACGCCGGGCGCCGCGATGACAAATAATATGATTTGCCAGCCCTTGAACTGAAGGCCCTCCACGACCTCGAACATCTGCTGGGGTGCGAAAAGGGTGGCGAGGAATCCGCCCGCGATCAGCGCAATGGCTGCACCCGCCTTCTGTCCCATGGAATAGAAGGCAAATGGCAAGGTCCGCTTTTCGGGCGGGAAGGAGTCGGAGATGATCGCGTGCGCGCTCGGTGCCAGGACAGCCTCCCCCGCGCCCACGGCAGCGCGCGCGGCCAGCATCGATCGGAAACCCGTCGCCAACCCGCATGCCATCGTCGCCAGACTCCAGGTGATCACACCGGCGAACATCACCTTGCGCCGCGACATCCGGTCGACGGCCCAACCGGCGGGCAAGCCCACGAGCGAGAAGGTGATCGCGAATGCCCCGCCATAAATGATGCTGGCTTCGACTTCACTCATCGCCAGATCGGTTCGAATCTGGTCAAGGAACAATGCGATTATGTTGCGATCCATGACCGACAGGATCGTCAGCATGGCGATGAAGATTGCCATGAGCCAGGAGCGAGCGGGTGATGGCGAAACCTCATCGCCGAGCCGACCCGCAACCGGACGGCTCACCTGGATTGGGATGTCCTGCCGCGATGTCACTCTCGATGCCCTCCCAGGCGATGGCGCGCTTTCTTTGGGGACCGCCAACTGCAAGCAAACCGGTGAGAATGAAAAGACTGGAGCGTTACCGGCCCCGGCCTTCGCGCCAGACTGCTTGCGAAATCCGGCACGGGGCGGCGTACGCCGCCCCGTGCACCAATGCCTGCTACTTCATGTAGCCGTGTTCGCGATAATACCGTTCCGCGCCCGGGTGAAGCGGCGCGCCAAGGCCTTGCCACATTGCGTAGGGGTCGATCGGATAGGTCATGGCGGCATGTTCCGGCGGATGGTGACGATAACGCGCCTCCAGTTCGGCCCGCTGTTCGACCATGATCGAAGTGACCAGATAGGCCTGCTCTTCCGACATGTCCTCGCGGACCAGGATCGCCCAGTTCGACCAGTCGATGCACGCGATGTCTTCCGGAGCCTTGAGATAGCCCTTGGGCATGATGCTCGGCACCAGGCCGTATTTGCTGGAAAGCGCCTTCAGCGCGTCTTCCTCGTAGGAAAGGAAACGCATCGGCACCTTTTCGACCAATTCACGCCACTGCGGCACCACGATTGCTTCGTTGATGACCGAGTTGGCAAGGCCGTTCGTGACGAATGGCACGCAGATGCGGGGGAAGTCGTGCTCCAGCCATTCACCGCCCCAGGGCTCGATCTCGATGCCGTGTTCCTCCAGCACCCTGTCGATAGCCCACATCATGATGTTGTCTTCCGTGCGGAAGCCGCTCGCGAGCTTGAGCGGAAACTTCCGATCGCGGATATCCTTGAACGAAGTGATACCCGTGTCCTCGCGGATCGCGAACACCAGCTTGTCGGTCTGGGGCAGCCAGCCAAGCGAGCGGATGAAGGGGGCAGGCTCCTTGCCGGCGAAGTAGTTGCTCCCTTCCCGGGCCCACTTCGGGACCACATCGTAAGGCGTGGTGATGGTCAGATCGACTTCGCCGCTCACAAGCGAGGCGATGTTATCGCCGTAACCCGTACCGGTCTTGATCCAGAAGCTCGATCCCCGTTCGGACTGCCAACGCAGATGGGCCATGATCCATCCGGCAATCGCGTGAAAGTTCGCGTTGCCCCAATCGCCCATGATCTTGAAATCGACCCTTGGCCCATGGGTCTTGGGCACTCCTGCCGGTCCTGTCATCGTCCGCTCCTCTCTTGGTCTGTGTCGATAGTCATAGCCGCCGAATCGGCGGTCGGCACTGACCGCCGATTCCTCGAAGGAATTTCACCGTATGTATTTCCGGTGAAAATTGCTAGAGTTCTTTTTGCCAAAGCCAAGCGAGGCCGATGCTCGATCCTGCACGGCATCTAATGCCTTGTATTGCATGATTTTTGGACTTCAGAGGTGAACTAGCACCGAAAGCCCGACACGATACGGACTACGCATCGGCAACGCCGGAGACGTTCTCGGCAATCTTCTTCAGCACACCGGACAGAACCCGCAGTTCCTCGGGGCTGATGCCGCGTGTCGCGTGTGCGTTGACGCCCATGGCCTTGGGCAGGAGGACTTCCTTGAGGGCGCGTCCCTTGCGGGTGAGGTATACGTTGAGCTTGCGGTTGTCGTGCCGGTTGCGCCTTCGCTCGACCAGTCCGCTGGCGATCATGGCCTTGATTGCGGCCAAAGTCGTCGGCTCCATGGTCCCGACCTTGCGGGACAGCTCGCTCTGGGTCAGCCCGTCTTCAAACCACAGCGCCCGCAGGAAGTACCACATGCCGAGCGACAGCCCATGCGGTTCGATCTGGCTTTGCAGATAGCGCTGCATCAGCCGATGGGCATCCCGGATCTGGAAGCCGACGCTGTCCTCCATCGCCAAATCCTGTTCCGGATCACCAGCGTCACTATCATCCTCGGTGCCCGGATCGCGCATTGACCTATCCTGCCGCCTTGCTTCGCATGAACTCCTGTGGCCAATGCGGCGCTAGAGGTCCAGCACCAGTTCGCCCTCTCTCGCCCGCGATACGCAGGTCATGATGAAGTCTTTCTTCTCGTCGTCGCGGAGAACCAGATCGCGGTGATCGACCGCGCCGGAGATCAGCCTCGTCTTGCAAGTGCCGCAGGTGCCGCTCTCGCACGAACTGACCGTCGCGATCCCGTTCTCGCGCATCGCCTCGATGATCGACCGGTCGGCCGGCACGGTGAAGCGCACATTCGACTTCGCGAGATGGACGTCGAAGGCCACATCGTCGGCCCTCACCACCTCAACTGGCTTGAAATCCTCGAACCGCACTTTCCCTTCCGGCCAGTGCCCCGAGACATCGCGGATCTCCTCGATCAGCGTCTTGGGGCCGCAGCAATAGACGCGCTCGCTTCGCGGCTGGACGAACTCATCCCAGAAATCGTAGCGCTTCGCGGAATCGCCCCCGGTGAAGTGCGGTTGCAACCGCTCGCCGAACTCCTCCTTCATTTCTTCCAGATAGGGAGCGGTGTCCGGCGAGCGCGCCAGATAGATGATGCGGTAGTCCGCACCCTGGGCGTCGGCATGCCGGGCCATCGAGTAGATGGGAGTGACCCCGATCCCGGCGGCGATGAAGAGATAACGGCTGTCGGCTTCCATCTCGAAATCGTTCTTCGGTTCGGAAACAGTCAGCCGGGCTCCTTCCAGGGCATTCCCGATCATTGACGATGATCCGCCGCGCGATGCCGGTTCAAGCTTGATCGCGATGCGATATTCCCTGGGCGCGTCCCCATCGCCGACGAGCGAGTACTGCCGCACGGCGCCCGACGGCGTCTGGACCGCGATGTGCGCCCCCGGCGTGAACGGAGGCAACAGGCCGCCATCTTCGCGAACCAGGGTGAACTCAACCACCTCCGGCGTCAGATTGCGCCGCTTGCCGACCTGCAAATTCAATTCGGCGCTGTCCGCGCCAAACATTCCCGAGGGTTCACCCATCCCGAACGTCCCGACCTGTCATTGGAGAGTCCCAAGACTTCACTTAGGCTACGAACTATTTTCCGTCAAGCTCTGGACATAGCGATCCAGAATGGACTATGGTTAGGTTCCTAAGTGAAATGGAGGGACATATGCTCACGCCTGAAGAGAACGATCTGCTGACCCGCGTCGAGGGCGATGCGCCAATGGGCAAACTGATGCGCCAGCACTGGACGCCGGTGTGCCTGCTCGAGGAAGTCAGGGAACCCGGCGGCGCGCCGTTGCTGGTCGAGGTGCTCGGCGGCAAGTACGTCGCCTTCCGCAGTCCGGACGGCAAGATCGGCCTGCTGGACGAGTTGTGCCCGCACCGGTTCGCTTCGCTCGTCTATGCCCGCAACGAGGATTGCGGCCTGCGCTGCCTCTACCACGGCTGGGCGTTCGACACTGCGGGAAATACCGTTTCGATGCCTTCGGAGCCCGAAGGCAGCCCGCTGATGTCGAAGGTCAAGCAGCCGTCGTACCCGGTCAAGGAGTGGGGCGGGTACCTGTGGGCCTGGTTCGGCGACAAGAACGCCGTTCCCGAGTTCGATCCGCCGGCCTTCGCCCCGACCGAAGACACCTACGTTGCGATCGCGAAGATCCGCCTCAACTGCAATTGGGCGCAGATACTCGAGGGGCAGATCGACAGCGCGCACTCGTCGAACCTGCATTCCTCCGACATGGTGCCGGCCCGGGTTGACCGCGCCGCCGCCGATTCCAAGGGATGGTACCGTCCCACCACCGACAAGGCGCCGCGCCTCGAGGCGGAACGGACATCCTACGGGTTCCACTATGCCGCGCTGCGCCGGCCCGCCAAGAACGCGACCGAGAACCAGTATGTCCGGCGCACCGAATATGTCGCGCCCTATTATGCCTGCATTCCCCCGAACGCGTCCTACAACGTGACCGCGCTGATCGTGCCGATCGACGACGAGAACAGCTGGTTCCACTTCATGGCCTGGGGGCCGAACGCGCCCGACACCGAAACCTGGCGCAAGTTCCTGGGCGCGCAGCCAGGCGTTCACCTCGATCAGGAATGGGTCTCGTTCCGCAATCACGCCAATCGTTACCACCAGGACCGCAAGAAGATGGATCTCGGCGACTTCACCGGTATCGCGGGCATCCCGCATCAGGATATCGCGATGTGGGTCAGCATGGGACCGATCGCCAATCGCACCGATGATGTGCTGGGCGCTTCGGACGTCGCCATCATCGAGTTCAGGCGCACGATGGTCGATGCCGCGAAGGCGGTTCAAGGTGGAGAGCCCGCAATCGGCACCGGGTCGGGCAGAATCCCTCAGGCATCCATCGGATCACGTGAAGGCGTGTTCCCGAAGAGCATCGACTGGAGGGACATCACCGCCGACACGCCGCGCATCTGACACACTGCCAGAGCATGGGACCCTGGGCGCACGGCAGCGCTCAGGGTCCTATCCTGCCACCATTGATAGGCTGAGACGATTTCTACCGTCGGATCATATAAGTGTTTACATCGGATGCAGGCTCAAGAACATTCTAACGGTTTCTTGATAGCCCAGGCCCGCATAAAAGTCCCGACGGCGAGCTTCACATCCTCATTGATCATCGCAGGCGTTACGCGTTCAATCACGCCGACAAGCAGCAACGTGTGACAGCCTGACAGGCACATTCCCGCCAGCAGGCGAGCGGCCGATGCCGGATCCCCCGAACGCAGTGCGCCTCGTTCCATCGCTCCATGCAAATATTCTTCCAACACCTCTCGCGTGCGCCCGGGTCCAATTTCATAGAAAATCTGCCCCATTGCGGGGAAGCGGTTCGCTTCGCTGACCGCCAGACGGTGAAGCGCGATCCCCTCCGGACTGGTCAGTTTGCCGAGAAAATGCCCGCAGAATCTCGACAGGGCATCTTCCACCTGATCGTTCGGATTGAGCATCAACAAGAGTTCGTGCTGGAAATCCCGAATCGCGCGGTCCAGTACCGCGGCGAAAAGCTGCTCCTTGCAGTCGAAATAACTCCATATGAGAACGGCGGAGCAATATTCGACCACGGTAGCGGCGGGATAGTCCTGCTGCGGGCGGCGTAAAAGTCGTCCACCTTGAAGCCTTTCTGCCGAGTCAGGGAGGTGTGGGGATCTACAGCGTGGAACTTTATCTTCAGGTCCGTCTGGCTTGCGCGGATGGCATGAGCCAACGGGCGGCGGCGAAGCGTTTCAATGTGTCGCGCGAAACGGTACGCAAGATGCTGTCGTTTTCATCGCCGCCGGGTTACCGGCGCCAGTCCGTACCGCAGCGCCCGAAGCTGGACGGGTTTGTGGCGATCATTGATGGATGGCTTGAGGGTGACCGCAGTGTCCCGCGCAAGCAACGCCATACGGCGAAGCGGGTATTCGACCGTTTGCGCACCGAGCATGGTTTCACCGGCGGCTATACGATCATCAAGGATTACATCCGGGAGCGCGAACAGCGCAGCCGGGAGATGTTCGTGCCGCTGGCGCACCCTGCGGGAGATGCGCAGGCCGATTTCGGGGAAGCGCTGGTGGAGATCGGCGGGGTGGAGCAGAAGGCCTACTTCTTCGCGCTCGATCTGCCGCACAGTGATGCCTGCTATGTGCGGGCCTATCCGGCGGCGGTGGCGGAGGCCTGGGTGGACGGACACGTGCATGCCTTCGCGTTTTTCGGCGCGGTACCGCGCTCGATCGTCTATGACAACGATCGCTGCCTTGTGACGAAGATCCTGCCCGACGGCACGCGGCAGCGTGCCACGCTGTTCAGCGCTTTCCTGTCACATTACGTGATCCGCGACCGCTATGCTCGCCCGGGCAAGGGGAACGAGAAAGGCAATGTGGAGGGGCTGGTAGGCTATTGCCGGCGCAACTTCATGGTGCCGATCCCGAAGTTCCCGACCTGGGAGGCGTTCAACCTGTGGCTGGAGGAGCAATGCCGCAAGCGCCAGCAGGACAAGGTGCGCGGGCAGAGCGAGACGATCGGTGAGCGGCTGCAGCGCGATCTCGCGGCCATGCAGCCTCTGCCCGCTACACCCTTCGAGGCCTGCGATCAGAAAGGCGGGAGGGTCTCCTCGCAATCCCTGGTGCGCTACAGGACCAACGATTATTCGGTTCCGGTGGCCTGGGGCCATCAGGAGGTCTGGATCAGGGCCTATGTCGATGAGGTGGTGATCGGCTGCCGCAGCGAAGTCATCGCCCGTCATCCTCGTTGCTATGCCCGCGAGGAGGTTGTCTTCGACCCGCTCCATTATCTCCCGCTGATCGAGCAGAAGATCAACGCATTCGACCAGGCTGCGCCTTTGCAGGGCTGGGACCTGCCCGAAGCGTTCACGACACTGCAGCGGTTGATGGAAGGGCGCATGCACAAACATGGCAGGCGCGAATATGTGCAGGTACTGCGCCTGCTGGAAACGTTCACCCTCGCCGATCTCCAGGCGGCGGTCGAACAGGCCATCGATCTTGGCGCCATCGGCTTCGATGCCGTCAAGCACCTCGTCCTGTGCCGGATCGAACGCGTACCGCCCAGGCTGGACCTGGACGTCTATCCCTTCCTGCCACGCACCACGGTCGAGAAGACCTTTGCCAGAGCCTATCTGAGCCTGCTCTCCGACCGGCAGGAGGCCGCATGAGCGATCAGGCCCCGGAGATCCTTCTCGCTCACCATCTCAAGGCGCTCAAGCTGCCTACGTGCCTGCGTGAGCATCACAAGCTCGCGCGGCAATGTGCCGCTGAAGGCGTCGATCATATCCGCTTCCTCGCCCGCCTCGTCGAGATGGAAATGATCGACAGGGAGCGTCGCATGGTCGAGCGGCGCATCAAGGCCGCGCGCTTCCCCGCCGTCAAAAGCCTCGACAGCTTCGACTTCGCCGCCATCCCCAGGCTCAACAAGATGCAGGTGCTCGAGATGGCGCGCTGCGAGTGGATCGAGCGGCGTGAGAACGCCATCGCTCTGGGGCCATCAGGCACCGGAAAGACGCACGTAGCGTTGGGGCTCGGACTGGCAGCATGCCAGAAAGGACTGTCGGTGGGCTTCACCACCGCGGCAGCGCTGGTCAGCGAAATGATGGAGGCCCGCGACGAGCGCCGTCTTCTGCGCTTCCAGAAGCAGATGGCCGGATACAAGCTGCTCATCATCGACGAACTGGGCTTTGTGCCGCTCTCCAAGACCGGCGCCGAACTGTTGTTCGAGCTGATCTCCCAGCGTTACGAACGCGGCTCCACCTTCATCACCAGCAACCTGCCCTTCGACGAATGGACCGAAACCTTCGGATCTGAGCGTCTCACAGGCGCGCTCCTCGATCGCCTGACCCATCACGTCAGCATCCTCGAGATGAACGGCGAAAGCTATCGCCTCGCGCACAGCCGGGCCCGCAAGGCCAAAACCAGACCCTGAAAATTACACCAATGCCGGGGGGAGTGGCCCTCGGGCTACGCCCTCACGCCACTCCCCCCGGCATGTAACACGATGGCCTGGTTTTACGCCGCCGAATGGCCGACTTTTGCTCCGCCGTTGACAACCGGCGCCGGCGTCATGCCGCCCTGCCCGGGCCACTGGTGTCGCCAAGCTCGCCACCGGCGGGTCCGGCCTTGATCATGCACCTGCGCGCCTATTGATCGATAGAAGAGCGACATTGTTTGCTCGGGAGCCAACCCGAAGTCTGCATGCCACGCGCCCCCGCGGGCGGAATCACCCGTTCAACTCCGCCTTCAGAGCCTCGATGACGAGAGACATGACGGTTTCGTTGGCGGCCCGGTGCTCCTCAGACGATGAAATCGCCTGGCCGCGAGCAAGCGCCCAAATGGCGCGAATAATGGCCAATGCCCGGTCGCCATCCACTCCCCTCTTGACGAGATGGGGTTTCCAGACCTGTTCGACTGCAGTTCGTTCGCGTGATATCAGAGACTTGGCCGCGTCGCCAAACAGGCTATGCCGACGAACCGACAGGAATATGTCGAGGAATATCAGAAATTCCTCGGTTGCATAAAAACGGCGGGCACTTTCGGCGATTAGCCCGAACACGTCCGGATTCCCGTCGGCTTGCGATGCATCGGTCCGAGCCAGCTCAATGATCTGAATGGACAACCGCTCCAGCACGGCAAGGACCAGGTCGTCCTTGGTGGGAAAGTGGTGAAGTTGTCCGCCGAGCGACACGCCTGCTTCCTTCGCAACGGCGGCCACACGTAGCGAAGCATAACCGCTGTCTGCCAGCAAGCGGGTCGCGGCCTCGAGTATCCGCTCACGGGTAAGGTCCTTTTGCTCCTTTCTCAGGGCTCTGGCCGGAACAGACACTCTCACCTTCCCGAAGATTGGAGAAATCCCGCCCAGTTTGCCGGACGCGCCGTGCCTCATACGATGGGCTCGATCGATACTATTCATTCCAGCGGTGCTGGCAAAGGCATTATTTCTGGGGAACTGCAGCCAGCGCAGTGGAAAGGGTGCCCTGTTCCATCTGGACCACCGGAAGGAGCAGGGCGCCAAGCTTTTCACACTGGCAGGAGGAATCCGGCAAAGAACTGTGCAAGTGTGCTGTAGGCGTCGATCGGCAAGACCTGCGCCACGTACTGGTCAGGGCGTACAACGACGACGCATCCCTTCCGCCGGTCGACGCCTCGCATGTCGAAGATGTCGTCGCCACTCTTCAGGTCAGCACAGAAGACCTTTTCGTAGTCGCACAGACCATAGATGCCTTTGACAGGCCGCAACAGGGCCGGCATCGCCGAATGCTCCAGATCGCGGAATCCCTGCTGGAAAACAGCCCGGACATCGATCACCGCATCGATATCCTCTCCGGAGCGGGTATGCTTGCGTACCGGGGAGTCCGGCGCGCTTTCAAGGAAGGCGCAGAGCGAATCGATCGCGCCTCCGGCCTGGCCGCTGTCGTCTTGTGGCGCGAACGTGAATATCCGCCAGCGGTTATCCGCATCGATCGCATGGCCCAGGTGCATGGGCTTGGCGTCGGCAAGGCGGATGACCGGCGCGGAATGGAAACGCATGCCAATCGGAAAGCCTGTGGCAAGTTCCTGCCAGCTGTCGGTTCCGGTCAGGACCGATGGTTCGTAGCGAACTGTAAGGCCTGCCGTGAATTCGCCATTGTTGATGAATTCACGCTGGAATCGCGGCATCGCGTCGTTGGCATCGACTTCGGATCGCGTGCCGACGACCCGCGCCCATCGGTGGTCGAAATCAACCAAGCCCTTTGCGGCGGCCCAGCGCTCGGCCGAGTAGGTCTGCAGAAGTTCGGGGCCGGATCGTCCAGTGAGAACAGAAATCAGCTTCCAGCCCAGGTTGAAAGTATCGCCCATTGAGACGTTCATGCCCTGACCTGCTTTGGGACTGTGCGTATGACAGGCGTCCCCCGCGAGCATAACCCGGGGCGTGCGTTTGCCAACCAGCGCCTTGGGCACGTCGTCGAAAGTGTCGGTCAGTCGATGGCCGATTTCGTAAATCGACCACCACACCACTTCCTTCACATCGATTGTGTAAGGATGGAGAATGCGCTTGCACTTGGCGATTACGTCATCGATGCCCAACCCGCGGTCGGCGACCCGCTCGTCCTCATTCAGCTTGTCCAGTTCAACGTAGAGCCGGACGAGATAGCCGCCTTCGCGCGGAAGAACGAGGATCGAACCCATGCTTTCCGACTGGATGATTGCCTTCATGCGGTAGTCAGGGAAGTCGGTCGTCGCCAGTACGTCCATGACTCCCCAGGCCTGGTGCGCTGCGTCACCATGGAGTGCCCCGCCGATGGCATTGCGCACGTTCGAGCGGGCACCATCGCAACCGACGACGTAGCGGGCCCGGACCGTTTCGGTCTGTCCCAGACGTTCGGGTGAAGTGTGTTCGAGAGTTACGGTCACCGGATAGTCGGCGGCATCGTGATCGACCGAAAGGGTTGCCACCTTGAGATCGTACTCCGGCTCAAGCCGAGTCGGAGAGTTGCGCATGATGTCGAGATACATATCATGCACACGCGCCTGGTTGATCAGGATGTGCGGCATCTCGCTGAGCCCGTCTGCGACATCCTGCACCCGGCCTACGCGGCGAATCCTTGCAGGATCGGCAGGATCCGGATTCCAGAAGGTGGTTTCATTGATCCAGACCGACTCGCGCTTGATCTTCTCGGCAAACCCGAAAGCTTGAAACATCTCCATGGAACGCACATTGATACCATCGGCCTGTCCGCGCTCCATGGGCCCCGCCTTGGGCTCGACAATCAAAGTCGAAATCTCGGCGATGCGCGATAGCTGCGCGGCAAGGCAAAGCCCAGCAGGGCCACATCCGGCAATGACAACATCCACCTCCCGAGGAAGCCGGGCTCGTTCAATTGTGGTGTTTGCTGCGGCTGGGGAAATGTCGGGATCTCCGGGATGAAATCCGTTCAGATGATATTGCATTTGCCGTCCTCCGGTTCCGATGCGCTGAGTCCTCCGCCCTGTTGGCCAAATTGGCTGTTGGACATCGGGAGCAACTCAGTATACTGATCCTCAGTGTACTGACAATACCATTTGTGTTATCCGAGGGGTCCCATGGGCACGACCGACCGCGATTACCAAAACAAACCGGGCCATCTTGCCCGCCGCTTCCAGCAGATCGCCGTTGCAGTGTTCCAATCCGAGATGGATGCGATCGGATGCGACATAACGCCCGTTCAATACGCCGCGCTTGCCGCGATAAATACCTGTCCAGGTCTCGACCAGGCAAGCCTGGCAAAGGAGATCGCCCTTGATCGCACTACGATCACAGGCGTCGTCGACAGATTGCAAAGCAAAGGCCTCATTGAGCGGAGCATCAGCAAGAACGACAGGCGCGCGCGCGCCTTGGCTGTTACTGCGGAAGGACGATCGACTCTTGAGCTGGTCCGCCCGGGCGTGGAAGCAGCCCAACGGCTCATGACCCGAGGGCTGAGCGCACAAGAGGCGAACGAGCTCCTGCGCCTCCTGCGCAAAGCGGTTGACGGAGCCAATGACCTCAGCCGTGCGCCGCAACGGATCTGAGATCGACCCTTCAGTTGTCTGACATCAGGCCAAGCGAAGCGGTCACTGCCAAAGCTTCCTTGCGTACCAGAGCCACGAGCTTCTCGATGCTGCCCTCCGGCGTGGTCTCTTCCGCCACGACCAGTGACAGGCACGCGAACACGTCGCCATTGGGCGACAGGATCGGCGCGGCAATACCGATCACTCCCTTGTCGACCTCACCGTGGGTGACGCTGTAGCCGGCGCGCCGTATCAGCCGCAGATTCCGGCGGAACGACTTGAGGTCCGATCCGAGGCCAGCCTCCTCAATATCAATCCGATCGTCATGAAAGCAGCGAACAATCAGTCGTGGAGACAAGTGGGCCAGGATAATCTTGGACACCGAACCGCGGTAAAGCGGCATCGGCCGCCCCCGTTCATAGCTGATCGTTAGCGGATGGTAGCCTTTGCGTCGTTGATCGACACACATGACACGGCGGTCGAAAATTCTTGCAAGAATGACCACACTCCTGTCCGGCCCACGATTGATCAGATTGTCCATCGCATCCTGGGCTGCCAGCACAAGCGGGTCGGTCCCCCGTGCGACCCTGTCCAGATGAATGACCGCTGGACCAATCACATAACGACCGGCGGAGAAATCCGTGATCAGACCAGCTTCGTTCAAGCTGCGAAAATACCGATAGGCCGTGCTCGTCGGGATTCCAGTGCGGCTAGCCGCTGCTTCGACGGTCCATTGCGGCTCCTCTATCGAGAACAGTCCCAATAACCCCAATGCCTTATCAACTGTACCCACACCTGCTCCTCACGATGGACAGCCCATTCTATCGAGCCGGCTGGCGATCGCAACATGAGGTCAGCCCCCTGATACGGCACCAAACGACTTCAACCCTAACCGCATGCCTGCGGGAGCAAAATTCATTCCCGCTTCTTGCCATGTGATAATTGGAATTGCAAACTGCTCGCAATCTGGCCACCGTGCCGAATACGGAATTGCAGGGCTAGGACAATCCTGCCCATATTGAAATATGCGATACCAAGGGATTAGAAATGGCCACTGAAATGACCTACATTTCAAGAGAAAAGGATTCCCGCGCAGGTTGGGTTGTTGTGTTTTCTGCGTTTATTGGAATGATGCTTAGCGTAGGCGTCCTAGTCATTTATACGTATGGCGTATTGGCTACGGCAATGGCGTCCGATTTGGGATGGGATGTCGTCGATAGAAACATGATATTTGTTTCGTATAGTCTTGGGTCTGCTCTGTTCGGCCCATTGTGGGGGGTCGCAGCCGATCGCATCGGGGCTCGGCGAATTATCATTTTTTCGACTGTCATGCTGAGCATCTGCTTCGTCGCGATTGCAGCGGTTCCGCGTGACCCGGTGGTTGCGGGCCTGGCATTTCTTGCGGTCGGCATTCTGGCCGGCGGGACCTTGCCGCCCGCCTTCGCCAGCATCGTGGTGGGCTGGTTTGACCGGTTCCGCGGCCTCGCCCTTGGCGCGACCATGCTGGGCGTCGGGGTCGGCGCGGCCGTTTTCCCCATCCTGGCAGCACAGATAACCGAACATTTCGGCTGGCGGATTACCGCACTGTCCTTTGCCGGCATGGTCTTTGCCGTCGCCCTGCCAATTGCGATAGTCTTCCTGCGACCGTTTTCAGAGCCCATGGCCGCCCCAGCGAATGGCCGGGCCGCGGGATCGAGGTTCGATTGGTCCGCCTTTCGTACCCCCCGGACTTGGCTCATGCTGGCCTTTGCGTTCTTCACCGGCGCCGTGCTGGTTTCCTGCGTCGCCAACTTCGTACCCCTTCTGATGGCCCGCAACCTGAGCCTGACCGACGCCGCCACCTATCAGTCCCTCCTTGGCGCGGCCATCCTGGTCGGCCGCTTGGCCGGCGGCGCGGCATTCGACCGGATTTTCGCGCCCAGGGTTATGGCCACCATTCTCCTGATAACCGCCGGCGGGCTCTTGACGCTCCAGTTCGGCAGTTCTTCGTTCGCGTTTGCCGTGGCCGCGCTCGGCATCGGCCTGAGCATCGGGGCCGAGGTCGATTTCCTCGGGTTCATGATCAGCAAGTACTTCGACCGGTCGGTGTTTACGACGATGTTCTCGCTGATGTTTGCATCCTATTCGCTCGGAGCCACCGGAGGGCCAATCGTCTTTGCCGCACTAGCGAGCAGGACCGGCAACTACGATCTGGCCCTAACCATGTGCTGGTCGTCGATCGCGGTGCTGATGATCGCCATCCTCTTTCTGCCTCGCTACAACTCCGCGCAACGGGCAGTGTGAGCCTACCGCGCCGGCAGGACGGATCGGCAAGGGCGCGCGCGCACCCCACATTCGCGGGGACAGGAGCCCTGCCCCCGCGAAGCGCGCAACACCCCACGGCAGTCGTCAGATTCGGAATTCGGAGAACGTTTCCGGTGCGAACATGTCCTCGACCGTCAACTGCCGGGGCGAAAGACCCTGCTCATGGTGGTAGCGCGTGAACGTCTCTATGACGTGCCGATTGCGATCGATGCCGTAGGGCCACCATTCCTTGCCCATGGTTGCGATCGTGTCCTCGACCGCAGCGATCTGCCAGGGCAGCATTGTCTTGAGTGACGCCGAGACCATCAGTTGTTCGTAGACAAGCTTCTGAGCCTCGACAAACGCCTTGTACAGGGCCTGGGCGACCCAACGGTTCTTCTCGTAGACATCGCGACGAATCGCGACGACATGCATGATCGGGAATATGCCCGTCTTCGCGAAATAGGCCTTCTCGACCGCGACGAAGTCCGGAAACAGGCGCCGGACCTTATCGGGTTCGGAATAGAAGGTCGAAGGCGCGCGGGGCGCATAGACCGCGTCAAGCTCGCCATCGGCGATCATTCGCGAAATGGTCTGCTCGGGTCCGATCGGAATGACCTTGAACTTCTCGGGGAGATTGATCTTGAGCTTTTCTTCCCGGCCCGGCTCCTCTTCCCCGCCGAAGAAATAGGTCACCGAGGACGGATCGACGCCGTATTCATCCTGCAGGATACCGCGGATCCACACCGGCGCGGTGAGCTGGTACTCCGGAACGCCGATCCGCTTGCCGACAAGATCCGCGGGCTTTTCGATCCCGCTCTTCGCCGAGACGAAGATGCCCGCATGCCGGAAGAAGCGCGAAGGAAAGACCGGGATGGCGATGAAACCCGGATCCTCGCGCCCCAGCGTGACGCAATAGGACGACATCGACATTTCGGCCACGTCAAACTCGCGGTTGCGGATCATGCGGAAGAACGTCTCCTCCACATCGAGAACCTGAAAGTTCAGATCGATCCCGTCGGGCCGGACCTGGCCGGTCTGGAGTGCTTCGGTCCGGTCATATCCCCAGCAGGCGAAAGATAGATTGAGACGGCTCATTGAATGGTGTTTCCTTTTGATTCCTGAATGATGGTCTGGGGCTTGACGTCGGTCGCGATGCGGCTGGATTCCAGCAGTGCGGCGCAGCAGGCCATGGTTTCGAGACCCCACCAGCCGTCGTGGACCGGCGGCCTCGCGCCGAGAATCGAGGCGGCGAAGTCGTCGATCACATTTGCGCGGGGAAGCGTCGGCGGGGCGACCGGAATGGTCTCGCGCCGTTCATCGCCAAAGACCTCGATCGAGGCCGGCAGCAGCTTGAGGTCGGCCCGCTCACAGCTCACGAGGACGAATCCAAAATGTTCGTGGTGAGGCGCGCCGGCAGGATCGCCCGCAGAGGCCGATCCGAACGTCCGGGCCAGCTTGGCATCGATTTCGTCCTGCTGCGAAAGCTGCTTCAGTGCTTTCCGGGCTTCCCCATAGCGCGCAGGATCCTTCGGCCGGCCCAGCTCCGAAATCCAGCCGAGCAACTCGTCGCTGTCATAGTGGGCATAGCCGCTGTAAGTGAGCGTGGCCGCGGCGCCGGATGCAAACGTCATCAGCGCCGAGTATGCCCCTTCGCTCGGCCGCGATGCATCCCAGTTGGCCGCGACCGCGCGAACCGATTCCACCGGCTGGCGCACGAGCCGCCGGACCACGTCGATCTGGTGCGCCGCCTGGCTGTAGACCACGCCGCCGCCCCGCCGGCTGTCCAGTTCCTCGGGCCGTCGCGGACGATACATGAAATCGGTGTAGTTGAAGGCGTTGACCAAGCGCACATTGCCAAAGCGCCCCGTCGCCACGAGTTCCGCCGCTACGCGGACCGGCTCGTCGAAGGCGTGGCTCGGTCCGACCATGAGCACCTTGCCCGCCTTCTCTGCCGCCCTCGCCATCGCCGCGCAATCACCAACCGAAGTCGCCATCGGCTTCTCGACCAGCACGTGTTTTCCCGCCTCGAGCGCGGCAATGGCCTGAGCGGCGTGCAGCTCGTGCGGTGTGGCGATGTAGACCGCATCCACGCCCGAATCCGCCAGCAACGCCTCATATGTGCGGTGCACCGTCGCACCAAACTGCGACTCGAACCGGACGAGGGCCTCATCGCGCAGGTCGTGGGCCGCGCTCAGCTGCACCGCAGGATGGGCACGAAGGGCAGGCAAGGTCAACATGAAACCTCGTCCGAGACCCACGATTCCGAGGCGTATGTGTTTCAACGCTAACCTTTCGCACAATTGGGGAACTGAATTGGGCGGCCCCGCTTGAATTCCCGATAGTTCTATATAGAAGCATATGCAAGCTACTCAGAGTGCGGACATGCACCGCCGGCAAGCCAAATTTGACCGTCGGCGGCGAAGCCAATCTCCATGCATGCAATGAAACAAGGGAAACACGATGCGCAGAGTATTCGAAACGAAGCAACCGGAGGATCGGGCCAATGTCCAAGCCTGAAACGGTTGCCGGACTTGGTCGCCAGGAACTCGCGAGCTTCGTGACTGCCGTGCTTGCCGAGGATCTGGGCACCGGCGGCGACGTTACCACCAATCTGACGATTGGAGATGGCCTTCGCCTCAGCGCAGTCATCGCTACCCGACAGGATATCGTGGTGGCGGGCCTGGAGCTGGGAGTCGCATTTTTCCGCCAGCTGGATCCTGGCATCAAGATCGAACTTCTGAAGAGCGACGGCGAACGCGCCGCACGGGGAGACGTGTTGATGCGCCTGGAGGGCAATGGTCGCGCCATGCTTTCGGCCGAACGATCGGCGCTCAACAGCCTGCAGCACCTGTCAGGCATAGCCACGCTCACCCGCGAATATGCGGACAAGATCGCCGGAACCGGATGCACCTTGCTCGACACCCGCAAGACGATTCCCGGCCTCAGGGTCATCGAGAAATATGCAGCCCGCATGGGCGGTGCCACCAATCACCGCATGCGGCTCGATGATGGAGTCCTGATCAAGGACAATCATATCGCGCTGTGCGGTGGTGTCGAACGGGCAGTTGGCCTCGCCAAGGCATCTGAACTCGAAATCCAGGTCGAGGTCGACCTGCTGGAGCAGATCGAACTCGCGCTGGCGGCGGGGGCGGAGCGGCTGCTGTGCGACAACATGTCTGCCGCGATGCTGCGCGAAGCCGTGAAGATCGTCGGCGGCAGGGTTCCGATCGAAGCTTCCGGCGGCGTCAGGCTCGACACCATCCGGGAGATCGCGGAGACCGGCGTGGACTTCGTCTCGGTCGGGCGGATCACGCAGAGCGCCCCCGCTGCCGACATCGGGCTGGACTACAGCCCGGCCTGATCAATCCCGGAGAGGACCGACCCACCCCATAGAAAAGTCGCTAGGGAGAAACACAATGACACCTGAACAGAATGACCTGCTTTGCCGCGTTGAAGGCAATGCCCCGATGGGCCGCCTGATGCGCCAGCATTGGCTTCCGGCCTGCATGATCGAGGAAGTCGCCGAACCCGACGGCACTCCACTGCGCGTTCGCTTGCTCGGCGAAAACATGGTGGTGTTCCGGGACAGCGAAGGCAGGATCGGCGCACTCGACGAACTTTGCCCGCATCGCCGCGCCTCGCTGGCCTTTGGCCGCAACGAAGAATGCGGATTGCGCTGTCTCTACCATGGCTGGAAGTTCGACGTGAACGGCAACGCCCTCGACATGTCCTCCGAGCCCGCCGACGCCAAGCTGCGCGAGACGATGAAGACCAAGGCCTATCCGGTTCGTGAAGCGGGGGGATTTGTCTGGGTCTGGATGGGTGATACCGACAATGTGCTGCCTTTCGATCCGCCCAACTGGACTGCCGCTCCGGCAGACAAGATCAGCATCGTGAAGATGCATGGAGCCTGCAACTGGGCTCAGATACTTGAAGGATCGATCGATTCTGCGCACAGTTCGAGCCTGCATTCCACCAACATGCCCACGGCAACCGAAGTGAGCGGATCGACCGCGACCGACAGCGCCTGGCTGCGCCCATCGGCCGACAAGGCGCCACGTATCGAGGTTCAGAAGACCCCGTTCGGCTTCCGTTATGTTGCAATCCGCAAGCCGATCGTCGAACCCGACAAGCAGGACTATGTGCGGATGACGCTGTTTGTCGCCCCTTACACGGTCCACATTCCGTCGAACGACCAATACCACCTTAGCCAGATGCTGGTGCCGGTCGATGACGAGAACACCATGTTCTACTGGATTGCCTGGCACCCCGAGAAAGGGATTTCGCAGGATGCCTGGCGGAAGTTCTGCGGTGCCGAACTCGGCCAGGATGTCGAGCCGGTCACGTTCAAGAAGATCCGTAACGCCGAAAACAACTATCTGCAGGATCGCGCCGCGATGAAGGCCGGGGACTTCACCGGCATCTACGGCATTCCGGCACAGGACATGGCCATGTGGGAATCGATGGGTCCGATCGCGGACCGCAGCGAGGATCGCCTAGGATCGAGCGACAAGGCTATCTTCACGTTCCGGACGCTGATGTATCGTGCGGCCCAAGCCGTGGAACGCGGCGAGCCCGCGATCGGGACAGGGGAGTCGCGCATTCCCCATGCCAAGCTGATGTCCTTTGAGGGCATGGTGCCCAAGGGCGACGACTGGCGCCTTCTCAATGTCTCCGATGAGGAACGCCGACTTTCGAGCGCGGCGGAGGACAAGGGAGATCTTGTCGAAGATCTGGCCGGCTGAGGCGCGGCAAAGTGGTCACGCCCCACTTCGCTTGCGCGTAGAAAATTGATAGTGCGGCCGTGTTCGACATTTTTTTCGTACACGGTCACGCACCCGGCGCGGCCGTCATCTTGAGATCTGGGAGAATCCGCGTTGCCGAACCCGAGACCGCAAACGCTCCAGCCCGAAGAGAGTCTTGGCTACCAGGTCCGGCGCTGTCACCGCAGGTTTGACAGGTTGCTCAATTCGGTCTTGGCGCGCGAGGGGCTGAAGGCAGGGTATTGGTATTATCTGCGAGCCTTGTGGTTAGAGGACGGTCTGACTCAAAAACAACTCAGCGATCGGACAAATGTCGCTGAAAACACAACCGTTGTAATGATCAACGGCATGGTTGCGGATGGTCTGGTCGAGCGCAGGCAACAGCTTGGCGACCGGCGCAAACAGAACATCGTGCTGACAGAGCCCGGTCGCGAGCTGGAAACCAGGCTGATGCATCATGCCACCAGCATCAATGGCTTGGCGTCAGCCGATATTCCGGCAGATGAAGTGGCAATCTGCCTATCGGTACTCGCAAGAGTTTCGAGAAACCTGGCTGCCGAACTCCGATTGCGGACCGAAGCAGTCGCTTGCGACGATTGATGAGATGAGCAGTCTGATGCGGTGGACAGCCAAATAGTCGGTGGAAGGCTCAGTATTCTTTGGTCGTTCGGAGTCAAGCCAGACCTTACCATGTAGGAATGACAACGAGCGCGAACCAAGCCGAATTTCGTCTGGCAATGCGGCGGCTAGCCGCAACTGTGACCGTCCTGACGCTGGAGCTTGAAGGTCAACCATTCGGAATGGTTGCAACCGCGGTTTGCTCGCTGGCGCTTGAACCGCCAAGCATTCTGGCGTGCATCAACAAGTCCGCTTTCCTGCATGATGAGTTTGCCGGATGCACAAGGTTCGGGCTGAACATATTAGAGCGGTTTCCACTCATTCCGGTTCATACCCGCACGAGCTGAAGTAGTTTGCGCATTCGGCGGGTTGGAAGATGTCGACGAGCCTGCCGATCAGCCCCCACAGCCCGCTGACGGTTCGTTCGCCCGCCTTGCGCAGCATGGCTTTCAGGCGAGAGAATGCTTTTTCTATAGGATTGAAGTCGGGGCTGTAGGGCGGGAGGAAGCGCAGGGTTGCTCCCGCCGCTTCGATCCGTTCTTTCACGGCGGCCCGCTTGTGGCTTGAAAGGTTGTCCATGATGACGACGTCGCCGGGCCGCAACTCTGGCACCAAAACCTGCGCCACATAGGCTTCGAACCAGTCGCCGTTGATCGGACCATCGAGCACCATCGGCGCGACCATGCCGGTCATTCGCAGGCCGGCCACCAGCGTGGTGGTCTTGCGATGACCATGCGGGTAGCCCATCCGCAGCCGCTCACCCTTGGCGCAACGGCCGTGGCTGCGGGTCATGTTGGTGGCGGTCCAGGTCTCGTCGATGAAAACGAGGCGTTCGGGTTCGAGGTCGATCTGTCCGTCGAACCAGCGCTGGCGTTGCCTCAGGACGTCGGGACGATCTTGCTCGATCGCGTGCCCGGTCTTTTTTTGCGCGTGATCCCGTGACGGACGAAAAAGCGATGCACGGTGCCGATCCCAACCAAGGTGCCGCGCTCGATCAGCCGCGCCTGAACCTCGACCAGGGTCATGTCGCCCTGCTCGGCGATCAGTTCCCGAATGAAGTCACCGTGCGCTTCGATCCTGCCCGAATGACGGTCGCCACCTGTGAGCGGACGGAATTGACTGCAACGAGCCGATTTTGAAGCGCCCCAAGGACCGACAAAATTACCTGCAGTGGCCACGGCTACATTTCCGTTCGGCTTCACTTGTCACCTTCTCACCTTCCCCAGCATAGCCGCTGCGGCATTCGAGGCAGGGGCGAGCTTGCGTCCATAGCGCAGCGCGGTCGATGTCGATGTCCAGCGCAGCGCCTGGGCAACAGGGCCTGCATCGGCCCCGCTGGCAAATAGATCCTGTGTCAGCCCGACCCTCAACGAATGCGTACTGAGCGCAGCTATAGCGCGATCGAGCTTCTTGCCCATCAGCGTCACCAGACCCG